>CAWFKS010000008.1:0-19756 GCA_963816435.1 uncultured Alphaproteobacteria bacterium | reverse complement strand
CCGGCTGCGCGTGGCGAGCGTGTTGCGCGACTACGGGATGAACGAGCGCGGCGAGGCCCCCGACGACAGCCGCCGAATCCACGACGTCGACTGACCCGGACAACCTGCCGCAGGCATGTCGCGGAATGAGAACTTGACCGATCGGTCGGTCGGGATGATGGTGACGCCATGCCCCGGCGCGACACCAGAAACGAAATCATCGACGCGGCGATCGCCATTCTCGGTTCCGAGGGGCCAGACGGCTTTTCGGCCGCCGCGCTGGCGAGGCGTGTCGGGATTTCGAAGGCGACGCTGTTTCATCATTTCCCGACGGTCGACGACATTCCCCTCGCCGCCTTCGAGCGCATGATCACCGAACTGATGTCCCAGGCGCCCAGCGGCAACGCCGGCATGCAGGACACGCTCGCCGGCCTGGGCTCGGCAACTTTCGGCATGGTCGACGCGCGGCGCGATTTCCTCGCCGCCTGGTTCGTCTTTTTCGGCAAGGCGCTGTTCGACGACCGCCTGAAGGCGCGGCTGCGCCAGGAGGGCGACGACCTGATCGGCGGGATGCGCGCCCTTTTCGCTCCGCACGCCCAGGACCCCGAACAGGCGGACGCCATGGCCCGGCTGGTCGCGATGACGCTCGACGGCATGGCCCTGCATCTGCTGGCACTCGACGACCGTTCGGGCATCGAGGCGGCGTGGAACCTTTTCCGCCAGCTCGCGGGCGCAGGCACGACGCAACCGGACAAGGAGGATCGACAATGAAGATAGCGATCAACGGGGTCGGCATCGCCGGCCCGACTTTGGCCTGGTGGCTGCTCGAGAACGGTCACGAGCCGCTGCTGGTGGAAGAGGCGCCGCGGCTACGCTCCGGCGGCTACGTCATCGATTTCTGGGGCCTCGGCTACGACATCGCCGAGAAGATGGCGCTGATCCCGCGCCTGCGCGAGCTCGGCTATCAGGTCGAGGAGGTGCGGCTCGTCGACGGCGATGGCGACAAGGTCGGCGGCTTTTCCGCCGACGTGTTCGCGCGCATGACCGAGGGCCGCTTCACCAGCCTGCGCCGGTCCGACCTCGCCGCCACCCTATATGGCGCGGTGGAAGGCCGGGTGGAAACGATCTTCGGCGACACGATCTCGGCGATCGAGGACAGGCCGGATGGTGTCCACGTCTCCTTCGAGCAGGCGCCCGCACGCGACGTCGATCTGGTGATCGGCGCCGACGGGCTGCATTCGCGCGTCAGGAGCCTCGCCTTCGGTCCCGAAGCAGACTACGAAAAATTCCTCGGCTATCGCGTCGCCGCCTTCTCGGCGAAGGGCTACCGCCCACGCGACGAGTTGGTCTACGTCTCGCATGCGCGGCCAGGCCGCCAGATCGCCCGGTTTTCGATGCGCGACGACCGCACGCTGTTCCTGTTCGTATTCCGCGAGGAAGGCCCGGGCGGCGAGATCCCGCACGGCGACGAGGCGAAGAAGGCGGTGGTGAAATGGGTTTTCGGCAATGACGGGTGGGAATGCCCGCAAATCCTGGAAGCCATGGAGGACGCCGAAGACATCTATTTCGACCGGGTCAGCCAGATCAGGATGCCGCGCTGGACGAAGGGTCGCGTGGCGCTGGTCGGAGACGCGGCCGCCTGCGTGTCGCTGCTGGCCGGCGAAGGCACGGGGCTGGCGATGGCGGAGGCCTACACGCTGGCGGGCGAGCTCAAGCGTGCGGGCGGCGATTTCGCCGCGGCATTCTCCAGTTACGAGAAGCGCCTGATGCCGTTCCTGGCCGAGAAGCAGGAATCGGCGGCAAAATTCGCCTCGGCCTTCGCGCCGGAGACGAATGTCGGCATCATCTTCCGCAATCTCGTGACAAGGGCGATGGGGATTCCCGCCGTCGCCGACTATTTCGTCGGCCGCGACCTGAAGGACGACATCGACCTGCCGGACTATTGACGGCGGCGTCGCCCGCTCCGCCCCGACCTGGCCTCAGGCGTTGCCGATCAGCATGCCCGCGGCGAAGACCAGCGCTCCGCCGAGCACCACCTGGAAGACGGCGCGGCTCCACGGCGTCTCCATCCAGCGCTTCTGCACCCAGGCGATGACCCAAAGCTCGCAGAAGACGACGATGAAGGCGATCACGGTCGCCGTCCAGAAGTGCGGAATGAGATAGGGCAGCGCGTGGCCGAGCCCGCCCAGCGTCGTCATCAGGCCGGTAGTGATGCCGCGCTTGATCGGCGAGCCGCGTCCCGAGATCACGCCGTCGTCCGACGCAACCTCGGTGAAGCCCATCGAGATGCCGGCGCCGATCGAGGCGGCGAGACCGACAAGGAAGGTCTGCCAGGTGTCTCCGGTGGCGAAGGCGGCGGCGAAGATCGGCGCCAGCGTCGACACCGAACCGTCCATGAGCCCGGCGAGACCCGGCTGGATGTAGGTGAGGATGAACTGGCGCCGCTCGGTATCTGCCTCTTCCTCGCGGGCGCCTTCGGCGAGGTGCTTTTCGGTGAGCCTCCCGGCAAGCGTCTCGTGCCCGGCCTCGGCCGCGGCGAGTTCGCCCAGCAGCTTGCGCGTTCCGGCATCGGTGGAGCGCTTCGCCGCCTCCAGATAGAAGCGCTCGGCCTGCGCCTCCATCTCCGCAGCCTGCGCACGCACGTTTTCGAGCCCGAGTGGCCGCACCAGCCAGTCAGGCTTGCGCTCGTAGTAGCCGCGCACGTGCTCGCGCCGGATCAGCGGAATGCGTTCGCCGAAACGTTCGCGATGCTTCTCGATCAGGATCGCGCGGTGGTGTTCCTCTTCCTTGGCCATTTCGTCGAACACCGCCGCCGAATGCGGATAGTCCTCGCGCAGCCCGTCGGCATAGGCGCGATAGATGCGTCCGTCGTCTTCCTCCGACGAGATCGCAAGCGCCAGCACTTCCTGTTCCGAAAGGGAGTCGAAGGAGCGGCGGCCAAATCCGAAAACGCGCGCGAGCATTGGTCTGTGTTCCAGTTTAGAATGATTCCAAGCTGGAATATCCGGCCGTCACGGCACGGTCAAGGCGCCGATGATCGCTCGAGCGGCGGAACGAAGGAGCGGTCCCTCAGGCGTTCAGCCGTATGCGGCCGTTCGTGCCTGAATCGTTGAACTGGCGCACGAAATCCCGGCATCGTTCCACCGCCATCGGGCGGGCGATGAGGAAGCCTTGGGCCTCGTCGCACCTGACGCACTCCAGCCAGGCGATGTCGTCGTAGTTCTCGACGCCTTCCGCCACCACGCGGATGCCGAGATCGTGCGCCATGACGATGATCGCCTTGATGATCGTCTGGCGTTGCGGCTGCCTGGCGCAGCCGTGCACCAGCGACCGGTCGATCTTCAGTTCCGTAATCGGGAGGCGCGCGATCCGCGAGAAATTCGAGTGGCCGACACCGAAATCGTCGATGGCGAAGCGGGCACCGGCGAGGTTGAGCTGGAAAAGCAGCTTCAGGTCGTTGGCCGAGAGTCGCGAAATCGACTCCTCCGTCAGTTCGAAGACCAGATGCTGGAAAAGGTCGGGATGCTCATCGGCCATTTTCCGCACCGCGCCGTGCACGCCGGCGAGGCTCTTCGGATCGATGTTTATGTTGATCGCGAAAGGCTCCCCGTCCCGCGCCGCGCAGGAGACGCATTTGTGGGAGAGCCGCAGGTTTTCCAGGAACAGCGCCTGCGCCTGCGTTTCACTGATCTCGCCGATGAAGCTGTGCGCGGCAATGATGCCGTGGTGCGGATGGGCGACACGCGTCAGGATCTCGGCCGAGGCGATCTTCCACGACGCCAGGTCGAGCTTGGGCTGCAGCACCGGATAAATCCAGCCCTGCTCCACACCCTCGCGGATGTCGATCTGCTCGACGATTTCACCGACGGAAGTGCGCTTGCGCGACACGAGCTCCACCAGATGCTTGCCGGCGAGCGGCTTTGCGAGCGTGCCGGCGATGACGACGCCGACCTCCGCCGCGTAGCGGCTGGCGCAGTCCATCGCCTTGTCGTCGTTGGCGACCAGAAACACCGGGCAGGCGACGTTCTGGAGGCGCAGGAATTCGAGGGTGTCGATGGCGTCGTCGCCACCGGGACGGACGTCGACGAATACGGCTTCGGCACGCTCGCGTTCGAACCCGGTGACGAAGTCGGCGAAATTCGCATGCAGGCGCGCGGCATAGCCGGCGTGCTCGAAAGACGTCGCTACGAAGCGCAACGCCTCGACCCGTTCGTCGATGAAATGGATGGACCTGATCTGGTCGGTCGATCTGTGGGCCGCCAGCTCCTGGCGGGGCCCGCCTTCCAGCGGGATGAACTGCTCGGACATGTGGTTCCGCACTCCTCAGAGCGAGCAGGATTCCGCAAATCTCCTAAGCATGTGTAAAGCCGAACCCAAGAAATGTTAAAGTCGACTTCCCTGACGTAAGCTCAACCAGGAGGTGCAAAACAAAAAAAGGCCACTGCCAAAGTATTCTGGCAGCAGCCATTCCAAACAATATTATCGCCGAACGCATGAAGGGTGCCGGGCACCACATCCTTGATTTTGGACGATAACCGCCGCGCGACGCGGCCGCGAGTAAGAAAGGGTAAACAAGCAGGCGGCCAGCTGAGGGGGAGTTCGGTTCGAGCCCGTCAACCGCCCCAGCTCCGCTCCAGGCAGGCAAGCCAGTTGTCGCGCGCCAGCTTCTTCAACAGCGCGTCGCCGTAGCCGTGTTTCCCGAACTCGTCGAACAGCTTCGGTACGCCGGTGACGTCGCCCATCGGCTTCGGCAGCATGCAGCCGTCGAAATCCGAGCCGAGCCCCACATGGTCCTCGCCAAGGTGCTCGATGAGGTAGTCGGTATGCTTCAGCATAGCCTCCCACCCCATGTCAGGCGAATGCTTGCCGTCCTCGCGCAGGTAGAACGTCGCGAAATTGAGCCCGACCATGCCGCCGCTGTCCTTGATGACGGCGAGCTGACGATCCGTGAGGTTGCGCGGCGAAGCACACAACGCATGGACGTTGGAGTGGGTGGCGACCAGCGGCGCATTCGAGATCGCCGCCACGTCGTCGAACCCCTTCTCGTTGAGGTGCGAGAGATCGACGATGATTCCGAGCTCGTTGCAGGCGCGCACGAGGTCCTTGCCAAATTCCGTCAGGCCGGGTCCGATGTCGGGATCGGCCGGGAACTTCAGCGGCACGCCATGGCCGAAGATCGTCGGCCGGCTCCACACCGGCCCGAGCGATCGCAGCCCCATCTCGTGGAAGAGATAGAGCGCGTCGAGGTCCGGCCCGATGGCCTCGGCGCCTTCCATGTGCATGACGCCGGCGATCTTGTTGGCGTCGATCGCCGCGCGTATCTCTGCGGCCGTGCGGCACAGCGCGAAATCGTCGGGCGCGGCCCGCGCCATCCAGTGCAGTAGCCCGGCGAGCTTCAGCGCCACCGGCTGCGCTTCCTCGTGGCTCATCAGCGGCGGCATCTCGCCATCGCCCGCCGTGGGCACGGCACCCGGCGGCCGCTTCGCCGGCGGCACGAAGATGGCGAACAGCCCACCGGCGAACCCCGCCTGCTTCATGCGCGGCAGGTCGAGGTGCCCCTTCGAGCCCTTCAGCCACATCTCCTCGCGCGAGCCTTCGTGCAGCATCAGCCTCAGCAGGAAGTCGTTGTGGCCGTCGAAGAAGGGGATCGCTTCGCTCATCGGGTGCGCCTCGCGGAAGGGAAGATGCCGCGAAGTCGCGGCCGGACCAGATGACGGACATAGTCCATGGAAGCCGTCGCCGCCACCGCTGCGTCGGCGGAACGCGGACGATGGGCCCTTCCCGATAACGGCGCAGACGCCCCTATGCCGGGACGAGAGCCACCTTCGCGCCCGGGGCGATGGTCGGCGGCGCGCTGTTGAGACGGTCGATGGCGAAGCCGGCCGCGGCCTTGTATTTCGCCATGAATTCCGCGCGTTCGGCCGCCGGCACGACGTCGTCGATATTGTCGAACTCGCCGCCGCAGCGCTCGTCGACGAGATTGAGCAGGCCGAAGGGACCGGCGCCGCGATTGCGCAGGACCAGGGCCGACACGTCCGCGCAAAGCAGTTCGTCGAAATGCCGCAAGGCCGCCTCGCCCACGCCCCTGGAGACGAAGCTGGCGCCGAGAACGCGCGCGTCGACGATCGCCTGGCTCGCCCCGTTGGAGCCGGTCGGGTACATGACATGGGCGGCGTCGCCGATGAGAATGACGTTGCCGTCGCGCCAGGTCGGCACGGGATCGCGGTCGATCATCGGGTATTCGTAAATGGCGTCGGCGCCTTCCAGCAGGGCCGGCACGTCCAGCCAGTCGTAGCGCCAATCCTCGAAGTGATGGATGAAGTCCTCCAGCGCCACGCGGCGCGTCCAGTCGCCGCTGGTCCAGCCCGCCGAATTGTCGACCGTCACCTCCGCGATCCAGTTGATCGTCGCAAGGCCCGTATCGGGATCGGGCGCCGAGATCGGATAGAAGACGAGCCTGTGCCTGTGCGTGCCGAAGCCGACGAAGGAGGCGCCGGTGCGGATGGGCCGCGCGAGGCTGGTGCCGCGCCACATTATGGCGCCACCCCACTGGATGCCGGGATCGTCGGGGTGCATCTGGGCGCGCACGGCCGAGTGGATGCCGTCTGCGCCGACCAGGATGGTGCCGGTTTCGCGCGTCTCGGTGCCGTCGGCGTGACGCACGATCGCCGTGACGCTGCCATCGGGGTTGTGGGCATAGGAGGTGACGCGCTGCCCCAGCCGCACGGCGTCCGCCCCGAGGCGCTCGCGTACCGTATCGTAGAGCAACATCTGCAGCTTGCCGCGATGCACCGCGTATTGCGGCCAGTTGTAGCCGGCCTCCAGCCCGCGCGGTTCGGAATAGATGTCGTTGCCGTTGAGCCCGACGAGCGCCCATTCCCTGGCCGCCAGCCCGATCGTGTCGAGCTTGTCGGGGCCGATGCCCAGATCGTAGAGTTCCCGTACCGCGTTGGGCTGCAGGTTGATGCCGACGCCCAGCGGCTGCAGCTCCCGCACGGATTCGAAGACCACGCAGGGCACCCCGATCTGTTCGAGTGTCAGCGCCATTGCCAGGCCGCCGATTCCCCCGCCTGCGATCATCACGCGCGGCTGCGCCATTCCATTCTCCTCCCCCGAATTCGAGCGAGGGTGGGTTTAGACGAGATGCCGCTGCCGGCCAAGTGCACTGAAGGCGCTAGTCCAGCGTCCTTCTGAAGCGGGCAAGCGCGATCAGCGCGTAGACGATGATGAACAGCACCAGCACGCCGACCTCCGGCGCGACCGCGGAGAACGTGGCGCCCTTCAGCATGATGGCGCGGATGACGCGCAGGAAATGCGTGAGCGGCAGAAGTTCGCCGATCCATTGCGCCCAGGTCGGCATGCCGCGGAACGGGAACATGAAGCCCGACAGCAGGATCGACGGCAGGAAAAAGAAGAAGGTGAGCTGCATCGCCTGCATCTGGGTGCGGGCGAGCGTGGAAAACGTGTAGCCGAGCAGCACCAGGGCCATGACGAAGACGAGTATGGCGCCGAGCAGCAGCCACAGGCTGCCGACGAAGGGGATGCCGAACATGCCCTTGGCGGCAGTCAGCACAACCGCTACCTGCACGCCACCGACCGCGAGATAGGGCAGTACCTTGCCGAGCATGATCTCGGCCGGGCTGGCGGGCATGGCGAGAAGGTTTTCCATAGTGCCGCGCTCGATCTCGCGCGTCAGCGCGATCGAGGTCATCAGCACCATGGTCATGGTCAGGATCACGCCGAGCAGACCGGGCACGACGTTGTATTGCGAGATGCCCTCGGGATTGTAGCGCCGGTGCACGGTCACCTGCAGACCCGGCTGAGCCGCCGTGGCAGCCAGTCCGCGTTCCCGCAACAGCGCCTGGCTCGCCACCGTCGACAGCGTCGAGATAGCGCCGCTCGCCACGGACGGGTCCGTGGCGTCCGCCTCGATGAGGATTTGCGGGTCGTCGTTGCGATCGACGCGGCGCTCGAAATCCGGCGGGATGGTCACGACGAAGGCGACCGCTCCCGAAGCCATCAGGTGTTCGGCCTCGGCCTCGCTGCCCACGACATAGTCGAAGCGGTAGTAGTTCGTCGTCTCCAGCGCGGAGACCATCGCACGGGTGTAGTGGTCGTTGCCGAGCGCCAGGAGAGCGGCGGGAAGCTGCTTCGGATCGCTGTTGATGGCGTAGCCGAACAGGACGAGCTGCAGCAGCGGCACGCCCAGCATCATTCCGAAGGTGAGCCTGTCGCGCCGCATCTGGATGAACTCCTTGCGAAGCAGTGCGCCGAGCCGTCCGAGCGAGAAGAGCCCGTTCATGCCATGTTGTCCTGCGACTTGCCCATGAACTGGATGAACACGTCCTCGAGGCTGGTCTTGCCGCGTTTGACGGAGATGTCCGGACTGTTCTCGAACTCGGCGAGTGTGGCCTGAAGTGCCGCCTCGTCGGAGCCGACGACATGAAGCGTCGTTCCGAAAGGCGCCACCTGGTCGACGCCCGGCCTGCCGCGCAGCGCGGCGGCGATCTTCTCCAGACCGGGGCCGCGCAAGACGAAGGTGGTCAGCCCGGCATTCGCCACCACTTCCTCCACCGTGCCGGTGGCCAGCATCTTGCCGTAGGAGATGTATGAGATGCGGTGGCAGCGCTCGGCCTCGTCCATGTAGTGCGTGGAGACGAGAACGGTCAGCCCCTTGGCCGCCAGCAGGTGAATCTCGTCCCAGAACTCGCGTCGCGCCTTGGGGTCGACGCCCGCCGTCGGCTCGTCGAGCAGCAGCAGCTTCGGGTGGTGCATGATGCACGCCGCCAGCGCCAGCCGCTGCTTCCAGCCGCCCGAAAGCGTGCCGGCCAGCTGGTTGCGGCGCGTCGACAGCCCGAGGTCGCGCAGCGTGTCGTCGACATACTTGGCCACCGGCTTCAGCCGGTAGAGCCGCGCCACGAACTCCAGGTTCTCGGCGATCGTCAGGTCCTCGTAGAAGGAGAAGCGCTGCGTCATGTAGCCGACCTCGCGCTTGATCTTCAGCGCGTCGGAAATGACGTCGTAGCCGAGCACCTTGCCGTGGCCCTCGTCAGGCGTCAGCAGCCCGCACATCATGCGGATCGTCGTCGTCTTGCCGGAGCCGTTCGGGCCGAGAAAGCCGACGATCTCGCCCTCCTCCACCCGCATCGACACGTGGTCGACGACGGTCTTGTCGCCGAAGCTCTTGACGAGGTCCTGGACGTCGATGGCGGGCATCGGCCGGCTTCCGCCTACTTCGCCAGCACGACGTCGACGATCTGGCCCGGCTTGAGAGGGCCGGCATCGTCTTCCGGACGCGCCTCGATCAGGTAGACCAGCTTCTGGCGCCGCTCCAGCGAGTAGATCACCGGCGGCGTGAATTCCGGGTCCGGCGAGGTGTAGCTGACGCGCGCCTTCAGCCCCTGGGGGCAGCCGTCGCAGCGCACGTTCAGAAGGTCGCCCACCTTGACGGAGGAATACTGCTTCTCCGAGACGTAGAGCTTCAGCTTCACAGCACCGTCCGGCAGCATGGAGATGACCGGGGCGGACGGGCCCGAGACGTCGCCGGGGTTGCGGATGACGTCGTCGATGCGCCCCGCGGACGGAGCAGTGAGCGTGCGCTTGTCGAGCCGCCAGTGTGCCTGCTCGAGCGCCGCCTTGGCCTGCTCGACCTGGCTTTCCGCGGCCTTCACGGTGTCCGCACGGGCGGGCAACCGGCCGACCGCGAGATTGGCCCTCGCCTGGCCGAGCTGCGCGTCGGCGAGGTCGGCCGAGGTCTGCGCCTTGTCGAGTTCGGCCTGGGTGGCGATGCCGCGCTTTTGCAGGTCGTTGGTGCGCGCCAGAACGCGCTGCGCCTCTTCGGCCTGTGCCTTGGCCGAAGTGACCTGCGCCTCCAGCACCGCTATCTCCTCGGGGCGCTTGCCTTCCTTGAGATCGGCGAGCTGCGCCCGGGCCTGCGCGAGCGCAGCCTCCGACTGTGCAACGGCGATCTCGGCGTCGGTCTTTTCCAGCACCGCCACCGTGTCGCCTTCAGCGACGCGGTCGCCCCGGTGAACCTCGACCTCGCGCACCTGTGCGGTCTCGGTGGGAGCGAGCAGCACGAACTGGCCCTCGACATAACCGACCGCCAGCGGGGCGGCGGGCGCGCAGGCGTTGAGCAGGGACGTAATGACCGGAATGGCGCACAGGAAACTCACGGCCGTTCTCCTCTTCTGGCCGCCAGCACGGCATCCAGATTGGCACGCGCCACCGCCACGATCTGCGCCGACTCCTCCGGCCCGATCGTGTCCCAGCCCATGCGCCTCAGCACCGCCTCGCGGCCGATACGGAAATAGATGAGCTGTCCGATCATGGTGAAAACGGACAGCATCGTCTCGGGACTGTCGGCGGGCTGACCGCTCGCCTCCTCCCAGATATCGCAAAGCTGGCGATGCACCGGTTCGAAGATGCCGCCATAGACGATGTCGATGGTCACCGACGGCTGCGACAGTTCCCGCACGACGAAGCGCGCGATCTCGCCGGCCTCGGGCTGCGCCACGATGAATGCAACCATCGTCTCCATCACCATGACGAGGCGATCACGCGCCGCATCCGGCCCGGTGCCGGCCGGCTGGCGCGCCAGCGCCCTGCCCGCGACGGCGCCGATCTGCTCCACCACGTAGCGGGCGCAGGCTTCCCGCAATCCTTCCTTGCCGCCGAAATGATAGGCGATCGAGCCGATATTGGCGCTCGCCTGCCGTGCGAGTTCGCGCGTCGAGGTCGCCTCGAATCCCTTCTGGCCGAACAGCTGCAGGCCGGCACGGATCAGCGCCAGCCTCGTCTGTTCGGCCGAGCGGCCGCCGCTTTCGGGTTTGTCGTCCTGTGCCATGAGGGCGATTTAATCATTCGATTGATTAATGTCAACCGGCGCTGCCGGGGACCATACCGGGCAAGCGCTGCTCCACATTGCGATGCCGCAATCCGGCGACGTCGTCGTTGAACGCGCTTCCCTTGCAACGCGAGACTCGGCAGGGTTTGATGCAGGCGCCATGGCCAAGGAAATCGAACGCAAGTTCCTCGTCGCCTCGTCGGACTGGCGCGCATCGGCGCGTCCAGGAAGCCGGCTCGTGCAGTTCTATGTCGTTGCCGAAGAAGACAGATCGGTGCGGGTGCGCATCCGTGACGGACAGCGGGCGAAGCTGACGATGAAGTTCGGCACGCAGGCGAAGATCCGCGACGAGTTCGAGTTTGACATCCCCCTCGATCAGGCGGAGGAACTGCGCGGCTTCGCGCGAGGGACTGTGATCGAGAAGACGAGGTCGATCGTCCATCACGCCGGATATGACTTCGAGGTCGACGAATTCGCCGGCGGGCTGGCCGGCCTGCTGATCGCCGAACTGGAGACGCCCGACGACGTGGCCGACGCCGACCTTCCCACGTGGCTCGGCCGCGAGATCACCGGCGAACCTGGTTTCTACAACGCTTCGCTCGCCCTTCACGGCCTGCCGCCCGGGTCGACCGCATGAGCTTCCGAATTCATCCCGATCGGCCGCTCGGCGATGAGGTGAGGCGGATATTTTCCGACGAGATCGGCAAGTCTGTCGCCATCCTCCAGGAGACCGACGAACAGCGGCTCGGCGGGCTGCACGACACGCGCAAGCGGCTGAAGAAGCTGCGCGGACTGGTGCGGCTGATCCGGCCGGGCGATCCCGAATTCTCGCGCCGCGAGAACGTGCGCCTGCGCGACATCGCCCGCACGCTGTCGGCCGCGCGCGACGCCACCGCGCTGGTCGAGACGGTCGACCGGTTCCGCGCCGACTTCCCCGACCCCGCGGACCAGGCGATGCTGGCGCGCGTCCGCCGCAGGCTGGTGCGCCGCCGCACCCGTGTAGTGCGTGCAGGTCACGGCCTGATCGAGCCGGTGTCGGCGGCGATCGCGAGCCTGCGCGAGGCCGAGGCGGACGCCTCGCGCCTGCAACTGCCCGAGGAGCCCGACAGCGCCGCCGAAATCCTTTCGCTTGGCGTCGCGGCCAACGTCAGGCGCGCACGGCACGCACTGAAGAAGGCGCGACGCGACGGCGCGGCCGAGGATTTTCACGAGCTTCGCAAGGCGACGAAGCACTACTGGTTCGATATCGGCCTGCTGCGGCAGGCATGGCCGCGGGCGCTCGCCGGGCACCGCGCAGAGGCCAACCGGCTGGGTGAGCTGCTCGGCGAATTGAACGACATCGCCGTCATCCGGGCGCTGTCCCGTTCCTCGCCCGGCGACATCGGCCCGGGCGACGACACTGCGCATTTCCTGCGCCTTCTGAGACACAAGGAAGCCGCCCTGCAGGCCGAATCGCTGTCTGCGGCGCGAGCGCTCTACGCATTGAAGCCGGCAACGGTTGCCGCGCTGGTCGAGGAACAATGGCGCGCCGCAGCCGCCGGGCCCGCGCAGCCTGACGCAGCGGAGCGAAACACCGAAGCCGCCTGAAACGCGGGCGCTGCACTGGCCAGTTCCCTCGCCCGCAAATTCCGAATAAGAGAGCGTTTTCCGCAATCCTTCGGCCATCTCCCAGGGCTAGAGCCATGACCGACACGCCGGACACCCTGCTCGACCGTTTCGGTCGTTTCCTGGCGCAGCTGCTGCAGACGGAATCCTCGGGCTACCGGCCCTACACGCCGTCCGATCCCGAGACCCTGCACCGCACGCTGCAGCCGGGCGACATCCTGCTGGTCGAGGGCAACCAGCGCATCTCTGCGGCCATCAAGTATCTGACGCAGTCGACGTGGTCGCACGCCGCGCTCTATGTCGGTGACGCGCTGCCGGAGCCGGAGGACGGCTCTGAGCGGCCGCGCCTGGTCGAGGCCAATCTGGGCGAGGGCTGCGTTGCCGTGCCGCTGACCAAGTACCGCACCTACAACACGCGCATCTGCCGTCCGAGCGGCCTGACGCCGGCCGATCGCGACACGGTCGTGGCCTTCATGATCGCGCGGCTCGGCATCAAATACGACATGAAGAACATCTTCGACCTGATGCGCTATTTCCTGCCGACCCCGCCGGTGCCGGTGCGCTGGCGTCGCCGCATGATTGCCTTCGGCTCGGGCGACCCGACGCGCGCAATCTGCTCCTCGATGATCGCCGAGGCCTACGGGCAGATCCACTATCCGATCCTGCCGGAGATCACCCGCGCACCCGGCCGCGCCTCGGCGCAGTCGAGCTATTCGCGCGAGGAGATCATGCACATCCGCCACCACTCGCTCTACACGCCGCGCGACTTCGACCTGTCGCCCTATTTCGGGGTCGTGAAGCCGACGCTGGTCTACGGCTTCGATTACAAGCAGCTCACCTGGGGCAAGCCGACCTGGGAGGAGGAGATGGCGGCCGCCGCGGACAAGAAGGCAGGCAAGCTCAGGCGAACCCCGCCTCCCGAACAGCCGGCGCAAACGTCCGGCTCACCGGAAGCTCCGTCCCGTCCCGCATCCTGAGCAATAGCCGGCCGTCGCGGCGGACGGCCTTCTCGATCCCCTCGAGCGCCACCCAGTGCGAGCGGTGGATCTGCAGGCCCGCAACGCCTTCGGTCTCGGCGATGGCATCCGCCAGCCGCATCAGCACCAGCGTGCCGCCCTTGTCGGTGCGCACGTCGACATAGTGGTCCTGCACCGAGAGGTGGCTGAGCCTGCCGCGCAGAATTCGGCGGCAACCGGTCGAGGATGCGCGGTCGCCGGATGCCGGGTTCCGGCACCGCCGCCGGCGCGGTCCCGGCATCTCCCGCCGCTGCCGTCCCTCCGTCGAGCCTGGTAGCCATCGACGAGACCGAACAGGAACGAGATAGCCGCCGCGATAGAGCAGCATTCGACCGCCAGCCTGACGATACCGGCCGGCGATTCGAGCTCGCCGTGGAGAAGCCCGTTGAAGAGCACGACGACGGCGGTGACGGGCAGCCCGGCCATGGCGCCGGCAACCGCCAGGCGCAGACCGTGCGGCCACCGCGATCCCAGCACATAGGCAATGACCAGCCCGATCACCGTGTAGCCGGTCATGAAGGTGATGAAGACCAGAGCCAGCCAGTAGCCGAGGCGCGGCACCAGCGACAGTTCGTCGAACGTGCCGAACGGACCGATCACGCCGACGATCGCGCCGACGGTCAGAAACATGCCCCAGAAGCGCGGCGAGAACAGTGCGCCCTGCCATCTGCGAAGCGTGAATTGCAGCGGGCCTTCGTTCACGTATCAGTCCGTCGTTTTGCGCAGGCGGCTTTGAATGCCGCGCAACGCATTCGTAGGTCAAGCGCCGAACCGATCCGCAACCCTTATTGCAAGGTCACGGCCATGAACTTCGAACCGCTTCTTTCCGCCTCGCCGGCGATCCAGATCCACGCCGCCGCCGCCATCGTCGCCTTTTTCCTGGGAGGCGTCGTGCTGTTCCGCAGGAAGGGCGACCGCCTGCACCGTCTCGGTGGCCGCGTCTGGGTGGCGCTGATGCTCACCGTGACACTGTCGTCCTTCTTCATCCACACGATCCGCCTGTGGGGTCCGTGGAGCCCGATCCACCTGCTGTCGATCGCAACGATCGCGGCACTCGCATACTCGCTGTGGATGATCCGCCACCGGCGGATACTGCGCCACGCAAGCACGATGAAGGCGACGTATCTCGGCGCGTTGATCATCGCCGGTGCGTTCACGCTCCTGCCCGGCCGCATCATGAACGAAGTCTTCTTCGGCGGCCCCAACCCGCTCGCCGGCATCGCGACGCTGGCGCTGCTCGTCGTGTGCGGGGGCTGGCTCGCCCTACCCGGCATGCGCCCGACACATTCGCGCCGCACGCCCAGGTCCCTGGAGAACCGCCATGCGTGAACACCACATCACCGCTCTCGATGTCATCACGCATACGCCGCTTTGGGTGTGGCCGCTGCTCGCCTACACGCTTTTCACCGGCTGGCGCATGACCCGCGACCGCGTGGCCGCCCCGTGGCGCCTGTTAATCATGCCGGCGATCGCCATAACACTGGTCACGGTCAATCTCGTTACCGGCGCCGCTGACGCGTTGCACCTGCTCGGCTTCGCCGTGGGCGCGGCGGTCGGCGGCGCGGCGGGAATGGCGATCGCCCGCCGTCGGCCGGCCCGACTGCTCGGCGACGGCAGACTGGCGCTCAAGGGCGACTGGCTGCCGCTCCTCCTGCTGGTCGGCATTTTCGCGATCCGCTATGCGCAGGGGATCGCGCTCGGCATCGACCCGGCGCTGGCCGCGAACACCGCCTTCTCGTTGGCCGGGATGGTCGCCGCCGGGCTGTTTGCGGCAATGATGGTCGCCCGCGTCCTCGGCCAGTTGCCGGCGGAGGTATTTCGCCGCCTGGTTCCGGCAGCAGCCCTCAGCGCTCGAGATAGGGACCGAGCGCGATCAGAGCCACCGCCGCCACGGCCATGAGGATGCCGGCGCCCTGCACGGCGCCGACGGTCTCACCGAACCAGACGAAAGCCACGACATTGATGGCAATCAGCTGGATGACCGCCGACAGGCTGAGCGCCACGCCGAGACCGAAATCGCGAATCAGCCGCAGCATGATCAGGTTGCCGGCGGTGTAGAGCGCCAGCACCGCCGCCAGGCGCCAGTTGTTCGGCGCCATCGTCCATGCCTTGGCCGCGCTGGCGGCGGCGATGAACATCGCAGTCGATGCGGCGAGCTGCGCCGCGCTCCAAATCGTCATGCGATAGGTCTCGGGATGCCGGGCCAAAGATTGGCGCGGGACGAAATCCAGTGCGCCGGAGCGCGGGCGCCGTCAAGCGGGATTACGAGTTGGCGCCAGTCGATGCGCGCACGCGTTCGACTTCGATCTGCCGAAGCGCCCCGTCGATGCTCGCCTTGTAGCGCACCAGTGGTGGGCGCGCGCCGTGCGCGACCAGCATGCGACGCACCTGCGGTGCGGCACCGGTGACGAAGAAGCGCACCCCGGAACGCCGCGCCTTGCGCGCCGCGCCCTCGATGACGTTGGCACCGGTGGAATCCAGGAAGGGCACCGCCGAACAGTCGAGCACGAACGCCTTGCGCGTGTCGGAGATGCGGTCGAGCACCGCGGCCACCGTCGACGCCGCCCCGAAGAAGAAGGCGCCGGAAATGCGGTAGACGACGAATTCCGGATTGCTCGCCGCACCCGGCTCGTAGGCGTCGCGGGCGGCATCGGCATCGTCGGCTCGGTCCTCCTCGGCCAGCGGCATGTCGGCCTGGACGGCGATCGTCTTGGCCATGCGGTCGATGAACAGCACCGCGCCGAGCGCGAACCCGACCACGATGCCTGTCGACAGGTCGCGGAAGACGACGAGAAGGAACGTCACGGCCAGCACCAGCGCGTCGCCGCGCGAGGAGCGGACCAGCGCGCCGATCGCCGTCTTTTCCACCATGTTCCACGCCACCACCGCCAGCATGCCGGCGAGCGCGGCGAGCGGGATGTAGCTGGCAAGCGGCGCGGCGATCGCCAGGAAGACGAGCACGAACAGCGCGTGCAGCATGCCCGAGACCGGCCCCACCGCGCCGGCGCGCACATTGGTGGCGGTGCGTGCGATCGTGCCGGTGACCGGCAGACCGCCGAACAAGGCGGAGCCGATATTGGCGAAACCCTGCGCGACGAGTTCGCAATTCGAGCGGTGACGCCGTCCGGTCATGCCGTCGGCCACGACCGCCGACAGCAGCGACTCGATGGCACCGAGCAGCGTGAAGGCGATCGCGTCAGGCAGAAGGGCGCGGATGTCGGCCAAGCCATGCGCGGGCAATGCCGGCAGCGGCAGCGTGCGCGGTATGCCGCCGAAGCGGCTGCCGATCGTCTCGACCGGCAATCCGAGTGCATATGCGGCAAGCGATGCGACGGCGATCGCCACGAGGAATCCCGGCCAGCCGGGGCGGAATCGCTTCAGTCCCTGGACGATGACGATGGTGAGAGCGGCAATGCCGACCGCTGCGGGGCTGAACGTTCCGGCGGCCGCGGCAAGTGCCTTCAGCCGCGGCACGAAATCGCCCGGTTCCGGTCCGGAGAGCGTCAAACCGAACAGGTCGTGGATCTGGCTGGCGAAGATGATGACGGCGATGCCGGCGGTGAAGCCGACGGTGACGGGATAGGGAATGAACTTGATGTAGGTGCCGAGCCGCGCATAGCCGACGACCAGCATGAAAGCGCCCGACATCAGCGTCGCCAGCGCCAGCCCCTCCAGCCCGTGACGGGCCACGGTCGAGGCGACCAGAACGATGAACGCGCCGGCCGGTCCGCCGATCTGGAAGCGCGACCCGCCGAGCAGCGAGACTAGAAAGCCGCCGACGATTGCCGTGTAGAGCCCGCGCTCGGGCGGCGCGCCGGAGGCAATCGCGATGCCCATGGACAGCGGCAGCGCCACGATCGCCACCGTCAGTCCGGAGACGACGTCGGCGCGCAGCTTGGAAAGACCGTAGCCTTCGCGCAGCACGGTCACCAGTTTCGGCGTGTAGAGTTCAGCGAAGCCCGGCCTCGCGGGCTTGCGGCTTTCAGTCCGGCCGATCCGGCCGGCGGTCCCGGTGGCGCTCATTGGCGACCCCCATCGCATCGATTTCATCCCGCGCCGGACGCTCCGGCGCCCGCGTCAGCCGCCGCGTCTGTCCTTGAGCCGCACGCCGCGCCCGCCGCCCTCGCTGGCGCGCCCCTCGCCGATCAGTTCGACGCCGGAGGCCTCGATCGCCTCGACCACCTTGGTCAACGTATCGACGACGCCGCGCACGACGCCGTCCGAGGCCTCCATGCGCTGGATCGTCGGCAGCGACACGCCGGCACGCTCGGCCAGCGTTTTCTGGTCGATGCCGGCGAGCGCCCGGGCGGCGCGCATCTGTGCGGATGTGATCATGCAGAATTCATGGACTGGCTAACAGGATCGAGTGATAGCACCAGCATATTGATGTCTCAAGCATCACAATTGCTAGACAGAACGCAAAATTGTCGCATCGCCGCCTTCGCCCGGCAGCAACCGCGCGAATGAAAAGGGCCGCCTCGCGGCGGCCCGTCAGTCAGTCGGCGGCGATCGCCATCGGTTCGCCGGGCGCCGCCGGCTTGGGCTTGCGCAGCAGAAGCGCCAGCGGAATGGCGACAAGGGTCACGAGCATCATCAGCTTGAAGTCGTTGACGTAGGAGATCATCAGCGCCTGCTGGTTGACCAGCTGGTCGGCGACCGAGGCCGCCATCGGCTGGTTGCCGCCCATCTCGCGGGTCAGCCACTGCATCATCGGGTTGAACGGCGTCAGCCATGCCCCGAGTTCGGCGTGGTTGATCTGGGTGTTCCGCGTCAGCATCACCGTGACGATCGAGATGCCGATCGACGAGCCGATGTTGCGAACCAGGCTGAACAGGCCGGTGGCGTCGGTGCGGTACTGGTTCGGCAGCGTCGCGAAAGCGACGGTCGACATCGGCACGAAGACGAGGCCGAGGCCCAGTCCCTGCACCACGCCCGACCAGATGATCAGATGCGCGTCCATCTGCGGCGAGAAGCCGGTCATCATGTGCAGCGACCATACCGTCAGGAGCAGCCCGGCGACGACGAGGAAGCGGGCGTCGACGATGCGCATCAGCCGTCCGACCAGGATCATCATGATCATCGTGCCGACGCCGCGCGGCGCCATCACCAGCCCGGTCTGCAGTGTCGTGTAGCCGAACAGGTTCGACAGCATCGGCGGCAGCAGCGCCAGGCTGGCCAGAAGCACGATGCCGATGACGAAAATGAAGATCAGCCCCGCAACGAAGTTGCGGTCGCGGAAGATGGCGGGGTCTATGAACGGGTCGCGCCAGGTCAGGAGATGCACGGCGAAAACCCAGAACCCCGTGATCGACAGGCCGAGTTCGAGCCAGATCTCGGCGGCGCTGAACCAGTCGACCTCGCCGCCGCGGTCGAGCATCAATTGCAGCGCGCCGACGCCGAGCGACAGCATGGCGAAGCCGAAGAAGTCGAAGCCGCGCAGCCGCGTCATAACCTTGGGCAGGAAGCTCAGGCAGCCGAAGAAGCACAATATGCCGACCGGCATGTTGATGTAGAAGCACCAGCGCCAGTCGAAGTTCTGGGTCAGCCAGCCGCCCAGCGTCGGTCCGATGATCGGGCCGACCATGATGCCGGCGCCATATAGCGCCATCGCCGAGCCGTGGTTCTCGCGATGGTTGATGTCGAGCAGGAAGGTCTGCGCCAGCGGCACGAGCGCGGCACCGAATATGCCCTGGGAGATGCGGAACAGCACCATGATGTCGAGATTCCACGCCGCCCCGCAGGCCATGGAGGACAGGGTGAAGCCGGCGATGCAGACGAGATACAGTTCCTTGCGGCCGATACGGTCCGCGACCCAGCCGGTCAGCGGCGTGGCGATCGCCGAAGCCACGATGTAGGAGGTCAGCACCCAGGTGATCGTGTCGCGCGAGGCGGCCAGATCGTTGGTCATCTTCGGCAGCGCGACGTTGACGATCGTCGTGTCCAGCACCTGCATGATCGTCGCCAGCATGATGGAGGCGGTGATCAGCCCCCTGTGGGGGACGGTATCCGGATCGATCGGTGCTACGGTGGTGCTCATGGCTCAACGCTGCCGGACGCATTCGGCCGGCAGCGAAACGCCGGCATCCGCGCCTGATGGAATGAACGACTCGTCGGATGAGGCTCGCCGCGGGATCGCGGGAGCCGCCCGCCGGCTCTACTTGTGGTCCTGCGGCGCCGCCACGGCGGTGCCGAACAGGCTGGCCAGGTTGCGCGACCGTTCGGTGTCGATACTGACCTCCGCGCTCATGCCCGTCTTCAGCGGCAGGTCGCCGGCCTTGGAGAGCTTGATGCGCACGGGAATGCGCTGGGT
>CAWFKS010000007.1:0-243411 GCA_963816435.1 uncultured Alphaproteobacteria bacterium | reverse complement strand
TGGTGCTGCGAGAGAGGATTGAACTCTCGACCTCTCCCTTACCAAGGGAGTGCTCTACCACTGAGCTACCGCAGCAGGCCGCAAGGCTGGGCGGCTTCTGCCATAGCCCGCCGTGAAGCGCAAGCGCCCGCTCGCCGCCAATTAGCGGTCAAGGCCGGGCGGCGCGGTCATGGCGCGGCGGGGGCCGCGGTTGCCCGCGCCGAATGCCGGGGATAGGTTCGCGTGAGGCGCGCCGGACCACATTCTGGCCGCATCCGGGAGCCAGACGGAACCATGACGAAGACGGGCGAAAGCTCACCCGGCAAGGACGAGCGGGCGAAGCGGCTGGCCGAGCAGCTTCGCGCCAACCTTCAGCGGCGCAAGGCACAGGCGCGCGCGCGACGCACCGGCGGGGCGGACGACAGGCCGGAGGGGATTCCGGCGGCCGGCGCAGCCAGGCCGGCGAACAACGAGGATTGAGCGGCCCGCCGGGTTCGGCTACAGCGCGCGGCTCAATGCATTCTTCACGCCGGTCGCGGCACATTGGCGGCGATCGGTCGCGAGAGGGGATCACATGGACAGCATCAGGATCGTCGGCGGCAACAGGCTGAACGGCACCATTCCGATTTCGGGCGCCAAGAACGCGGCCCTGCCGCTGATGATCGCCTCGCTGCTGACCGAGGAGACGCTGTCGCTCGACAACGTGCCGCATCTGGCCGACGTCGAGCAGCTGATCCGCATTCTCGGCAATCACGGCGTCGACTACATGGTCAACGGCCGCCGCCCGGAGCAGGACGAGACCTACGCGCGCACCATCCACTTCACGGCCAAGGAGATCGTCTCCACCACCGCGCCCTACGAACTGGTGTCGAAGATGCGCGCCAGCTTCTGGGTGATCGGCCCGCTTCTGGCGCGCATGGGCGAGGCGCGGGTGTCGCTTCCCGGTGGCTGCGCCATCGGCACCAGGCCGGTCGACCTGTTCATCGAAGGTTTGGCGGCGCTCGGCGCGAACATCGACATCGACAACGGCTATGTCGTCGCCGAGGCGAAGAAGGGCCTGGCCGGCGGACGCTATGTCTTCCCGAAGGTCTCGGTCGGCGCCACGCACGTGCTGATGATGGCGGCCTCGCTGGCCCGCGGCGAGACCGTGCTGGAAAACGCCGCCCGCGAGCCGGAGATCGTCAATCTCGCCGAATGCCTCAATGCGATGGGCGCCAGCATTTCCGGCGCCGGCACCTCGACCATCCACATCCAGGGCGTCGACAGGCTGTCGGGCGCCCGCCACACCGTCATTCCCGACCGCATCGAGACCGGCACCTATGCGATGGCGGTGGCCATGACCGGCGGCGACGTTCTTCTGGAAGGCGCGCGCGCCGACCTGCTGGAGGCGGCACTGGACACGATCGGGCGCACGGGCGCGGAGATCGAGCAGGTCAATTCCGGCATCCGAGTGCGGCGCAACGGCAGCGGCATCGCCCCCGTCGACGTGTCGACCTCCCCCTATCCCGGCTTCCCCACCGACCTGCAGGCGCAGTTCATGGGTCTGATGACCAAGGCCAAGGGCACTTCGCACATCACCGAGACGATCTTCGAGAACCGCTTCATGCACGTGCAGGAACTGGCCCGGCTCGGTGCCAGGATCACGCTGTCGGGGCAGACGGCGACGGTCGAGGGCGTGCAGAAACTGAAGGGGGCGCAGGTGATGGCGACCGACCTTCGCGCTTCGGTGTCGCTGGTGATCGCAGCACTTGCGGCCGAGGGCCAGACCACGGTCAACCGCGTCTATCATCTCGACCGGGGCTTCGAGCGGCTGGAGGAAAAGCTGCGGCGCTGCGGCGCCGAGGTGGAGCGGATTTCGGAGTAGCGGCCCCGCGCCGCCCGCGCCTGTTGCGCCGCCCTGCAACTGTGCTTAACAGGGAGCCGGCAATCCCGCCCCGACCATGAAGGCGATGTTCGGCCATGGACCAGCTCAGGCTCGCCGCGCTTGACGAACAGGACCTAGAGATCATCTCGGCGCACGTGCAGGACGCGGTGCTGAAGGTCGGTACGATGCAGTGGCTGCCGGCGCAGAAGCGCTTCGTCATGGAGATGCGGCGCTTCGTCTGGGAAAAGAAGCCGAAACTGTTCTCGCGCCACTACGAGCGCCGGCTCGCCGCGCTCAGCTTCGACCGCGTGATGGCGGCCAAGGTGAGCGGCTTCTCGCTGGACAAGGCCGACGACGTGCTGTCGCTGCTGGCGTTGCGCTTCGTGCCGACGCAGGCGCCGGCCGGCCATGTCGATCTGGTTTTTTCGGCAGGTGCCGCGGTGCGGCTCGACGTCGAATGCATCGAGGCGCGGCTGGCCGATCTCGGCCCGGCCTGGCAGACGGACGCGCGTCCGCAGCACCGGGGCTGAGCGCGGATGCCGAAGTTCCTCAGACAGGCCGATCCGGAATTCGAGGCCGAGTTCGAACGGTTCCTGGCGACCAAGCGCGAGGCCTCGCAGGACGTCGACGACGCGGTGCGCGACATCATCGAGCAGGTCCGGCGCGACGGCGACGCGGCGCTCATCGAGCTGTCGAAGAAATTCGATCGCGCCGATCTGGTCGCCACCGGCATTTCGGTTACGGCGGACGAGATCGAGGCCGCGCTCGCACAATGCGAGCAGAAGACGCTGGACGCGCTGAAGCTGGCGCACGACCGCATCGCCGCGCACCACGCCCGGCAGATGCCGAAGGACGACCGCTACACCGACGCACTCGGCGTCGAGCTCGGCTCGCGCTGGACGGCGGTCGAGGCCGTCGGCCTCTACGTGCCGGGCGGCACGGCGGCCTATCCGAGCTCGGTGCTGATGAACGCGGTGCCCGCCAAGGTCGCCGGCGTCGAGCGCATCGCGATGACGGTGCCGGCAAGCGGCGGCGCGATCAACCCGCTGGTGCTGGCGGCAGCGCATCTGGCCGGCGTGACGGAAATCCACCGGGTCGGCGGGGCGCAGGCGATCGCCGCACTCGCCTACGGCACCGAGACGATCCGGCCGGTGGCCAAGATCGTCGGGCCGGGCAACGCCTATGTCGCGGCCGCCAAGCGGCGCGTCTTCGGCACGGTCGGTATCGACATGATCGCCGGTCCCTCGGAGGTGCTGGTCGTTGCCGACGGCAGGAACGACCCGGACTGGATCGCGGCCGACCTTCTGGCACAGGCCGAGCACGACGCGGCCGCCCAGTCGATCCTGATCACCGACGACGAAGATTTCGGCGAGGCGGTGGCGGCCGCCGTCGAGCGGCAGCTCAAGCGCCTGTCGCGCGCCGAGACGGCCGCCGCGAGCTGGCGCGATTTCGGCGCGATCATCATCGTCGGGGATTTCGCCGACGCCGTGCCGCTGATCGACCGCATCGCGGCCGAGCACCTGGAACTCGCCGTCGACGACCCCGAGGCGCTGCTCGCAAAAAGTCCGCAACGCCGGCGCCGTCTTCCTCGGCCGTCACACGCCCGAAGTGATCGGCGACTATGTCGGCGGCTCCAACCACGTGCTGCCGACGGCGCGCTCGGCGCGGTTTTCGTCCGGGCTCTCGGTGCTCGACTTCGTCAAGCGCACGTCGATCCTGAAGCTCGGGCCCGACCAGCTCGCCGCGCTGGCGCCGGCCGCGATCGCGCTCGCCGAGGCCGAGGGGCTCGACGCCCACGCCCGTTCCGTCGGCATCCGGCTGAATCTTCGGGACCCATGAGATGGCCGGCGCCGCCAGCGAAAAGTCGCGCCTGATCGACGTCGAGCTCGACGAATCGATCGGCCGCTCGACGCCCGACGTCGAGCACGAGCGCGCGGTGGCGGTCTTCGACCTCCTGGAGGAGAACTGCTTCCGCCCGGTCGGCGACGAGGGCGGTCCCTACAAGCTGAAACTGTCGCTGGCCGAATCGCGCCTCGTCTTCGCGGTGTCGCGCGAGAACGACGAGCCGGTCGTCACCCACATCCTGTCGCTGACGCCGTTCCGCCGCATCGTGAAGGACTATTTCATGGTGTGCGAGAGCTATTACGAGGCGATCCGCACCTCGACGCCCAGCCACATCGAGGCGATCGACATGGGCAGGCGCGGCCTGCACGACGAAGGTTCGCAGACGCTCAAGGACCGGCTCAAGGGCAAGATCGAGATGGATTTCGACACCGCCCGGCGGCTGTTCACGCTGGTCTGCGTGCTGCACTGGCGGGGCTGACGGCGATGCGGGCGGGCGCTGCTTTCCAGTCAGGGGACGGCCTCCGTGGCTGAGGCGCCGGCCGGCGGGCCGGACACGCCGAAACGGCGCCTGCCGGGCTCCATCCTGTTCCTGTGCCGGCTGAACGCCGTCCGCTCGCCGATGGCGGAGGTGCTGGCGCGCGATCTGCTGCCGGAGACGGTGTTCGTCGCCTCGGCCGGCGTCATGGCCGGCGAGCGCGACCCGTTCGTCGACGCGGTCCTGGCCGAGAAGCACCTGACGCTCGCCGACCGCCAGCCGCGCACGCTGGACGAGCTGGAGGACGCCTATTTCGACCTGATCGTGACGCTGGCGCCGGAGGCCCACCATGCCGCGCTGGAACTGACGCGCTCGCTGGCGGTCGACGTCGAATACTGGCCGACCGCGGATCCGACCGGAGCGCAGGGCACGCGCGAGCAGATCCTGGCAGCCTACCGCGACGTTCGCGACCGTCTCGCCGCGCGAATCGCCGACCGTTTCGCCGCGCCGAAACCCGCCCAATAAGAATGTTCACATCGCAGGATTAATCGGATAGGTTCCGCGCGAATTTCCGGCCGCGCCGCCGCCGGAGCGACCCGACGCGGCCATCACCCCAAACCGAAGGTATCGGATGCCGAAGGAAGAAGTACTGGAATTTCCCGGTGTAGTGACCGAGTTGCTGCCCAACGCGATGTTCCGCGTCAAGCTCGAGAACGAGCACGAGATCATCGCCCACACGGCCGGCCGCATGCGCAAGAACCGCATCCGCGTGCTGACCGGCGACAAGGTGCTGGTGGAGATGACTCCCTACGACCTCACCAAGGGCCGCATCACCTACCGCTTCAAGTAGCGCCCAGCCCGCGCGCCGAACTGTCTGTGGAGCCAGGATGAGCCTATTCCAGAAGCTTGTGCTTGCCTCCGGCTCGCCTCGGCGCATCGAGCTCCTGCAGCAGGCGGGCATCGAACCCGACCGGCTGATCCCCGCCGACATCGACGAGACGCCGCAGCGTGCCGAGCACCCGCGCTCGCTGGCCAAGCGGCTGGCGCGGGAAAAGGCCGAGCGGGCGCTGGAGATGTTCCGCAAGGACCCGGACGAGGGCGAGACCTTCATCGTCGCCGCCGACACCGTGGTCGCGGTCGGCCGCCGAATCCTGCCCAAGGCGGAACTCGTCGACGAGGCGTCGAACTGCCTGCGGCTGCTGTCCGGCCGCTCGCACCGCGTCTACACCGGCGTCACCGTCATCACGCCCTCGGGCAAGCTGCGCCAGCGGCTGGTCGAGACGCGCGTGCGCTTCAAGCGGCTGAGCAGGGAAGAACTGGAGGCCTATCTCGCCTCCGGCGAATGGCGCGGCAAGGCCGGCGGCTATGCCATCCAGGGCCTGGCGGGCACCTTCGTGGTCAAGCTCGTCGGCTCCTACAGCTCCGTCGTCGGGCTGCCGCTCTACGAGACGGTGGCGCTGCTCACCGGCGAGGGCTTCAAGATGCATTTCAGATGGCTGTCGGGGCAGGGGGCCGCACTGCCGGAATGATCGGGAACGGCGCTGAAAAGAAGGTAACGCCCTTGCGGCCGCGCCGCGCCTGCCCGGAATGCGGCCGGCCCTCGGCGCGCGACACCTACCCGTTCTGCTCGGTCCGCTGCAAGGAGATCGACCTCAACCGCTGGCTGTCGGGCAGCTACGTGCTGCCGGGCGTCGAGGACGAGGAGAGCGGTCCCGACGAGAGCGGCGGCGAGTAGAACCTGCTCGCTGCCCGACGAGCCTACTGGGCCGTCCAGCCACCGTCGATCGGTATCGCCGTGCCGGTGATGTTGTGGGCGATCGGCGAGGCGAGCCACACCGCCAGCTGGCCGATCTCGGCCGGATCGCTCATCCGCCGCGACGGCTGCTTTTCCGACAGGAGATCGGCGATGCCTGCGTCGCGGTCGCCCGCGTGCCTTGCCGCGCGCGCCTCGATCTGCGGCTCTATCAACTCGGTCTCCGTCCAGCCGGGGCAGATGGCGTTGACGGTCACCGCGCCTGCCGCCTTGTCGCCCTTCGCCGCGTATTCCAGCGCGGCGACCTTGGTCAGGCCGACCAGCCCGAATTTCGACGACACGTAGGGCGCCTTGTCCACCGAGGCCACGAGCCCGTGGACGGAGGCGATGTTGATGACGCGGCCGTAGCCGCGCTCCGCCATCTTCGGCAGCGCCAGCCGCATCGTGTGGAAGGCGGCCGACAGGTTGACGGCGATGACCTGGTCCCAGATCGCCGCCGTCGCGTCGGCCAGCGCCACCGTCTTCTGCACGCCCGCATTGTTGACCAGCACGTCCGGGCCGCCCCAGTCGGCCATTTCCGCCATCATCGCCTCGATGGCGGCGACGTCGCGCATGTCGGCGTCGAAGAAGCGGGTCTCGGGCGCACCCGCGGCCTCGATCTCGGCGCGTGCCTTCCCGGCTTGTGCTGCGTCGGCCAGCCCGTGCACGGCGACGCGTGCGCCCGCGCCGGCCAGCGCCCTGGCGATCGCCAGCCCGATGCCCTGCACGGAGCCCGTCACCAGCGCCGACCTGCCTTCGAGATATCTTTCCATGTTTCTGCGTCCTCCATGCGGCTGAGGATCAGCCTATAACCGTAGGGGCGGCCCCGCCGCCAGCCGTTCCGCCGCGCGGTGGCTGCCGCGCGACGCCCCCGAACATTCCGAGGTCCGGCGGCGAAATCTGTCCGCGTCCGCGCGTCTCGATGTCGGAATCGCGCACGGTTTGCGATGCGCCAGATTATTGCGATCGGACCGTCTGGCAACGTGGTGGAACTACGATCGCGCCGCCTGCCGGGGGCTTGCCGAAAGGGCCTCGAAAACCTTGTCCCGGGCGGCTGGACAGGCGCAATTTGCGTGCTATAACCCACGCGCTTCCGGCGGAGCGCCAACCCCGCCGGTCCCCATTCGGGGAAGTCCGGGCCGTCGCACGCGCCCACCAGGACGTCCTTTGCCCAGGTAGCTCAGTTGGTAGAGCATGCGACTGAAAATCGCAGTGTCGGTGGTTCGATTCCGCCCCTGGGCACCACTTTTCCGCTCTTTCGGTGCCGGCTTTCCAAATGCGGATGGAAACCGGCGTTCTGCCGCGGCGATGGGCTTTCGGATGACGACCGGCGCGCCTTGAACCCCGCCTGCCTGTGAACTTTTCCCAGCTTTTTGCACCTTCAAGGTGGTGCTTCGCATTGCCGCACTGTTAGGCTTGCCGTTCGACCCTCGCCTTCGCGGCGAGGTCGTTCCGGTCCTCGCGCCGGAACCTGCCGCTCGGGCGACGCCCGGGCGGACGCGCATCCGCCCTGTCGGATGCCACCGCCACCCGCGCCGGCGGCAAGACAAGCCAGAGGAGGTTGAGGTGTTCAGGAAAATCATGGTGCCCGTCGATCTGCGCCATCTCGATACGCTGGAAAAGGCGTTGAAGCTGGCAGCCGACATTGCCCGCCAGTATGACGCGACGGTGATCTACGTCGCCGAGACGGCGGCGACCCCCGGGCCGCTCGGCCACACGCCCGAGGAGTTCGGCGAAAAGCTGACCGCCTTCGCCGAGGACGAGGGGCGCAAGCACGGCCACAAGGCCGAGGCGAAGACGCTGGTCGGACACGATCCGTCGATCGACCTCGACAAGAAGCTGCTGGAGGAGACCCGCAGCGACGACATCGACCTTGTCGTCATGGCCAGCCACGTGCCGAACATCGCCGACTATTTCTGGCCCTCGCACGGCGGCAAGCCTGGCCACCCACGCCGACTGTTCGGTGCTGATCGTTCGCGGCTGAACCGGCTCCGCCGGCGCCGGCCGCAGCCGCCACGACGACAAACGCAGAAAGGACGCACAATGAGCGACCAGGACGCAGCCATTCCCGCCCCGGAGGGCGCGGCGAACCTCATCGAGACCGACTACCAGATCGGGCAGGACAATCTGGAAGGCAGGCTCGGGCCGTTCGGCTTCGACATCCACAATCCCGTCTTCATGATTTCCGGCCTCACCATCGTGGCCTTCGTCTTCTACGCGCTGGCGTTGCCGGAGCAGGCTTCCGCGGTGTTCGGCTGGCTGCGGCCGTGGCTGACCTCGACGTTCGACTGGCTGTTCCTGGGGGCCGCCAACATCTTCGTGCTGTTCTGCCTGTTCCTGATCGTCAGCCCGTGGGGCAGCGTCAGGCTGGGCGGCAAGGACGCCACTCCGGACTATGGCTACACAGGCTGGTTCGCGATGCTGTTCGCGGCCGGCATGGGCATCGGCCTGATGTTCTTCGGCGTGCTGGAGCCGGTCTACCACATGGCGGTGTCGCAGCCGCTCGGGACGCCGTCGCCGATCGCCGCCGACGGCACGATCATCCCTGGAAACGTCGAGGCGGCAAAGGAGATGGGGCTGGCGGCAACCATCTATCACTGGGGCCTGCATCCCTGGGCGATCTACGCCATCGTGGCCCTGGCGCTGGCGCTCTTCACCTACAACAAGGGCCTGCCGCTGACGGTGCGCTCGGCCTTCTATCCTATCTTCGGTGAGCGCATCTGGGGCTGGACCGGGCACATCATCGACACGCTCGCGGTGTTCGCGACGCTGTTCGGCCTGGCGACCTCGCTCGGCTTCGGCGCGCAGCAGGCCAATGCCGGCCTCGAATACGTCTTCGGCATCCCCAACAATGTCGGCGTCCAGGTGCTGCTGATCACCGGCATCACCGGGATCGCGCTGTTCTCGGTGCTGCGGGGTCTGGACGGCGGCGTGAAGATGCTGTCGGAGGTCAACATGGCGATCGCCGCGCTGCTGCTGGTCTTCGTGCTCCTGGCCGGTCCGACGCTGATGATCTTCTCCGACTTCTTTTCCGGGCTCGTGGCCTATGCGCGGGACCTCGTGCCGCTGTCCAATCCGATCGGCCGCACCGACACCGACTACATGCACGGCTGGACGACGTTCTACTGGGCATGGTGGATATCCTGGTCGCCGTTCGTGGGCATGTTCATCGCCCGCGTCAGCCGCGGCCGAACGGTGCGCGAGTTCATCACCTGCGTGCTGATCATCCCGTCGATCGTGTGCGTGCTGTGGATGGCCGTGTTCGGCGGCGTCGCCATCGACCAGGTGCTGAGCGACCCGGTCAACAGCCTGGTGAAGGCCGAGGTCATCGACGCCTACAACCCGCCGATCTCGCTGTTCGCCATGCTGGAGGGGCTGCCGCTCTCCTCCATCACGTCGGTGATCGGCATCGTGCTGGTGATCGTGTTCTTCGTCACCTCGTCGGATTCCGGCAGCCTGGTGATCGACACCATCACCGCCGGCGGCAAGGTGGATTTGCCGGTACCGCAGCGCGTCTTCTGGTGCACGTTCGAGGGTGCGGTGGCGATCGTGCTCCTGGTCGGCGGCGGCTTGAGCGCGCTGCAGGCGATGGTGATCTCGACCGGCCTGCCGTTCACGCTGGTGCTGCTGTTGATGTGCTACGCGATCTTCAAGGGATTGCAGACCGAAGCGCGCTGACGAGCGGCAGTGGACCGCAAGACGAAAAAACCGCCGGCGGATCGTCTCCGCCGGCGGTTTTCGTCAGGTCGACTGCCAAGGACAGGGCAGGGCGCTCAGCCCTGCCAGAGTCCTTCCGAGCGCAGATCGTCCATGGTCCGCGAGATGCCTTCGCGCAGGATCGCCACCATGTCGTCGATCTGCTCCCTGGTGATGATCAGCGGCGGCGACATCACGCACATGTGGATGAGCGGCCTGACCAGCAGGCCGAGTTCCTGGCAGTGCAGGTCGATGCGCCGGCCGACTTCGGTGTCGAGCGTCAGCGGGTTCTTGCTCTCGCGGTCGGCGACGCATTCCACGCAGGCCATCAGTCCTTCGCCGCGCACCTCGCCGACCAGCGGCAGCTCCTCCAGCGTCTTAAGCCGCTGCCTGGAAATAGGGAGCGACCGCGCGCGTGTGCTCGAGCAGGCCGTTCTCGAGCAGGTCGAGATTGGCCAGCGCCACGGCGCAGCCGATCGGATGGCTGGAATAGGTGAGGCCGTGCGCGAACATCGCGCTGGCGTGGTTGGAGCGCCGCAATTCCTCCATCAGCCGCGACGAGATCAGCGTGCCGCCGAGCGGGAAGTATCCGGATGTCACACCCTTGGCGAAGGTGATCATGTCGGGCTCGATGTCGAACACCTCCTGCGAGGCGAAGACGTGGCCGAGCCGCCCGAACCCGGTCACCACCTCGTCCGAGATGTAGAGGATGTCGTTGTCCCGGCAGATCTGGCGGATGCGTTTCAGGTAACCCGGCGGCGGGATGATGACGCCGCCCGAGGCCATGATCGGCTCGCCGACGAAGGCGCCGATCCTGTCGGCGCCGAGCCGCGACACGGCGTCGGAGAACTCCTTGACGAGGAAGTCGGCGAACTCCTCCACGCTCGTGCCGGCCGGGCGCCGGAACGGATCGGGACAGGTGAGCTTGACGACGAGGTCGTCGGCGCCGTCCATCCAGTCGCGGTCGCGCGGCCGGCCGTTGAGCGAGGCCGAAAGATAGGTCGAGCCGTGATAGGCGCCGCCGCGCGAGATGATCATCTTCTTGTCGGGGCGGCCGCGGACATTGTTGTAGAACTGCATGAAGCGCAGCGCCGTCTCCACCGCCGACGAGCCGCCGGTGGTGAAGAACACGTGGTTGAGGTCGCCGGGAGAGTGGCCGGCGATGCGCTCGGCCAGCACCGCCGAAGGCGTGCTCATCGTGTACCACGGCGTGTTGTAGGAAAGGTCCATCGCCTGGTCGTACATGGCGCGCGCCAGCTCCTCGCGCCGGTGGCCGGCGTTGACGCACCACATGCCCGCGGGACCGTCGATCAGGCGCTTGCCGTTGTGGTCGGTGACGTAGATGCCGTCGGCATCGCCGACCAGGCCGCGCGCCTCGTCGCCGATGGCGCCGGCGACGGGCCAGGGCTGGACGAGATGCGCCCGCGCCATCTTCGTGGCGGTGGCGCCGTCGGTTGAATTTCCTGCCGTGATCGTCTTCGTGACCGCCGCCATTCCAGCCTCGCTTCCGCTGCTTTCCACAAAAATCCAGAATCAGCCAAATGCCCGTTATTTCGCGGATAATCAGGCCATATTGAATGTCCGTTCAATCAATATCGCAGAGATTGTGCTTGATTTCAATGCGAAGATGCGCCCATGATGACGCTTCATGCGTCGCCCGCAGAGGCGACCGCGAACGGGAACGACGGAAGCCGAGATGACGGAATTGACGAGGGCTGACACGGACGGCAGCGCCCACGCCGCGCGCTTCGCGCCGGCAATGCGCCGCCACCGTCGACCTTGTTGCTGGCGGGAGGGGCGCCGACCGTGAGCGAACTCGCCGAGGCAGCACCTGCGCTCCGACCGCGTCGCGGAACCGGTTCGCGCTGGCTGCACGGCGAGGAGGCCAAGGGCCTCGGGCTGATCAGCCCCACCTTCATCTATGCGCTGGCGCTGCTCGTCTTTCCCATCGGCGTGGTGATCGCCCATTCGTTCTGGACCCAGAACTATCTCGTCATCGACCATACCTTCACGCTGGAGAACTACCGGATCGCGCTGACCGAGCCGATCTATCGGGACCTGCTGTTCCGCTCGCTGTTCGTGTCGCTGACGGTGAGTGCTGCGACCGTGATCCTGGCCTATCCGATCGCCTATTTCATTTCCTTCCACGGCGGGCGCCACAAGAGCCTGTGGCTGTTCGTCATCACCATCCCGTTCTGGTCGAGCTATCTGCTGCGGGTGATGTCGTGGAAGGTCATCCTCGGCTACAACGGCGTGCTCAACTCCGCCCTGATGGGGCTCGGCATCACTCACGAGCCCTCGACGGCGCTGCTCTACAACACCTCGGCCGTCATCATCACGCTGACCCATGCCTGGGCGGCGTTCGCCATCCTGCCGATTTTCGTCTCACTCGAAAAGATCGACCGCACGCTGCTGGAAGCCGCGACCGACCTCGGCGACGGGCCGCTGCGCAGCTTCCTGCGCGTCAGCCTGCCGCTGTCGATGCCGGGCGTGATCGCGGCGGTGCTGATCGTGATGATCCCGACAGTCGGCGACTACGTCACGCCGCGCCTCGTCGGCGGCACGGACGGCGTGATGATCGCAAACGCCATCCAGACGCAATTCGGCCGCGCCTCCAACTGGCCGCTTGGAGCCGCCCTGTCCGTGACGACGATGATCGTCGTCAGCGCCATGGCGGGGGCGACGGTGATGGTGCTGCGCGGCGCGATGAAGGCGCTGAAATGAGCGCGCCGGGTCTCAGGCGAAGCAGGGCGCTGCCGGTCTATGCGGTCGCCTACGTCGCCTTCCTCTATCTGCCGATCATGCTGCTTCCGGTGTTCTCGCTGAACAACTCGGCGACGCCGAAACTGCCGCTCTCCGGCTTCACCACGCGCTGGTACCAGGGCCTGATCGGCAACGACGCGATGCTGGGCGCCGCCTGGAACAGCCTCGTCGTCGGCGTGTCGTCGGCGGTGCTGGCGACCGTGCTCGGCATCTGTGCGGCCCGCGCCATCACCCGCTACCGGTTCCGCGGCCAGAAGGCGATGAGCGGCCTGATCATGGCGCCGCTTGTCCTGCCGGAGATCATCGTGGCGGCCTCGCTGCTGCTGGTCATTCTCGCCTCCGGGCTCAACCTGTCGCTGGTGACGGTGGTTCTCGGCCATGTGCTGATCTGCGTGCCCTATTCGATGACCGTGCTGGTGTCGGGCTTCGAGGGCTTCGACCGCAGCCTGGAGGAGGCCTCCACCGATCTCGGCGAGACCGCCTGGGGCACGTTCAGGCGTGTCACCCTGCCGATGGTGGCGCCGGCCATCGTCTCGAGCCTGCTCGTCTCCTTCACCATATCGCTCGACGAATTCATCGTCGCCTTCTTCCTGTCCGGCTCCGAGCCGACCCTGCCGATCTACATCTGGGGGCAACTCCGCTTCGCCTCGCGCCTGCCGGGCGTGCTGGCGCTGGGCACCATCCTTCTGGCGGCGTCCTTCGTGCTTCTCACCGCCGCCGAGATCGTGCGGCGCCGCGCCGCCGCGCGCACAAATTCCGACGGAGGTTTCCTTGGCTGACCAGGCCATGATCCGTATTGCCGGTCTCACCCGTGTCTTCGGCGCGTTCACCGCGCTCGACAACGCCAACCTTTCGATCAAGGAGGGCGAGTTCTTCTCGCTGCTCGGGCCGTCAGGCTGCGGCAAGACCACGCTGTTGCGCATGATCGCCGGCCTCGACACGCCGACCCGCGGCGACATTTTCATCGACGGCCAGCCGATGGTCGACGTGCCGGCCAACCGGCGTCCCACCAACATGGTGTTCCAGAGCTATGCGATCTTTCCGCATCTCAACGTCGAGCAGAATGTCGGCTACGGGCTGAAGCGCCTGCGGCTCGGCGCCGACGAGGAGAAGCGTCGCATCGCCGAGGCGCTGGCGCAGGTCGAACTGACCGGGCTCGGCAAGCGCGGCGCCACCGAGTTGTCGGGAGGGCAGCGACAGCGCGTCGCGCTCGCCCGCGCGCTGGTCATGCGGCCGAAGGTGCTGCTGCTCGACGAGCCGCTGTCGGCGCTCGACAAGAAGCTGCGCGAGCAGATGCAGGTGGAACTGAGGAAGCTGCAGCAAGCGGTCGGCATCACCTTCATCCTGGTTACGCACGACCAGTACGAGGCGCTGGCCATGTCCGACCGCATCGCCGTGATGTTCGGCGGCAGGATCGCCCAGGTCGCCGCGCCGAAGGAAATCTACCAGCGGCCGGTGAGCCGCCAGGTCGCAGACTTTCTCGGCGGCATGAATTTTGTTTCCGCCGACATCGTCGGCGAGGAGGGGCGCCAGATCGTGCTGGACACGCGCGGTTTCGGTCGCATCAACGCCGTGCGGCCGGAGGGTTTCGTCAATGGCGGCGGCAAGGCGACGCTCGGCATACGCCCGGAACGGCTGCGCGTGCTGTGGGACGACGATACCGCCCTGCACGAGGTCGCGGGCACCGTGGTCGACCGCCACTATTTCGGCGAGACCACACAGCTCGTGGTTGAAATCCCGGGCATGGAACAGCCGCTGTCGGTGACCGAGACCAACGATTTCGGCGCCGACGACATTCCGGTGGGCGCGGCGATCCGGCTCGCCTACGACCCCGACGCGCTGGTGGCGATGGCAGACTGACGGCTGATGGCTGGCGCCCGCGCCGCTACTCGGCTGCCTCGAGCGCCTTGATCCTCAGCCGCGTGATGCGGTTCTTCTCGCGCTTCAGCACCACGAAACGCTTGCCGTGGAAGGTGAAGGCCTGCTTCTCCTCGGGGATCGTCTGCGTCTCGTGGATGACCAGGCCGGCGATCGTCGTCGCCTCCTCGTCCGGCAGGTTCCAGTCGAGCGCCCGGTTGAGGTCGCGGATCGGCACCGAGCCGTCGACCACCACCGAGCCGTCGGCCTCCTGCTTGACGCCCTGCATCTCGATGTCGTGCTCGTCGGCGATGTCGCCGACGATCTCCTCGATGATGTCTTCCAGCGTCACCAGGCCCTCCACCTCGCCGTATTCGTCGACGACGATGGCGAAATGCGCCTTGCGCCGCAGGAAGGCATTGAGCTGGTCCTGCAGCGAGGTCGTGTCGGGCACGAACCACGGCTTGGCGGCGATCTTGGTGATGTCGATCCTGGAGGCGTCGTTGCCGACGTCGGCCAGCGCACGCAGCAGGTCCTTGGCGTGGATGATGCCGACGATGTTGTCGGTCTCGCCGCGCCATACCGGCAGGCGCGTGAACGGGCTCTGCAGGATCGCCTTGACGATCTCCTCCGGCGGCTCGTCGGCGTTGACCGAGCGCATCGCGGTGCGGTGGATCATGACGTCGGAGACTTCGAGCTCGGCGAGGTCGAGCAGGCCGCCGACGCGGTCGCGCTCGGCCTTGACGAAGCCGCCCTCGCGGTGGAGCACCTCGACCGTGCCGCGCAGTTCCTCGTGCGCCGACACCATCGGTGCGCCGCGCGCGAGGCTGACGCCGAACACCCACAGGATGCCCCGCACGATGAAGTTGGCGGCCGACGATATCGGCCCGAAGACGAACACGACGAGGCGGGCGAACGGCGCCACGAAGAGCGAGAACTGCTCGGGCCGGAACAGCGCCAGCGACTTCGGCAGGATTTCGGAAAAGATCACCAGCACCAGGGTCATGGCGATCGTAGCGTAGACCACCCCGGCATCGCCGAAGATCGACAGGAGCAGGCTGGTGGCCAGTGCCGAAGCGAGGATGTTGACCAGATTGTTGCCGATCAGCAGCGCGCCGACCAGCCGATCCTTGCGCTCGATCAGCGTCTCGATCGCCGATGCGCGCTTGTCACCGCGCTCGGCCAGCGAATGCAGCCTGGCCCGCGAGGCGGCGGTCATACTCGTCTCGGTGCCGGAAAACAGGAAGGACAGCACGATGAGGACGAGGATGATCGCGCCGGTCACCCACAATTGTGTCATCATCGGGAAAGGTTCTCCTTGAGGAACGAGAGCACTTCGGAGGCAGGAACGTCCCTGGCCACGAAGGCACGGCCGACGCCGTGCGTGAGGATGAATGTAAGTGCTCCGCGCGAGACTTTCTTGTCCTGGGCGATGAATGCGAGCAGGCCCTCGGCATCCGGCAGCTCGCCGGGCACGTCGGACAGCCGCCACGGCAGGCCGACCTCGGCCAAGATGCGCCTCGACGCGCGCGGCGTCGTCGGGGCTGGCGAGGTTCATGCGCGCCGAGAACCGGTGCGCCAGAGCCATGCCGATCGCCACGCCCTCGCCATGCACCAGCCGCGTGCCGTCGTAGCCGGTCGCGGCCTCCAGCGCGTGGCCGAACGTGTGGCCGAGATTGAGCAGCGCCCGGTCGCCGGTCTCCAGCTCGTCGCGCGCCACCACCTCGGCCTTGGCGCGGCAGGATTCGGCGATCGCGCGAATGCGCGCCGGACCGCCCGAAAACACCTCGCGCCAGTTGGCCTCGAGCCAGGCGAAGAAGTCCGGCCGGTCGATCAGCCCGTATTTGGCGACCTCGGCATAGCCGGCGCGGAACTCGCGCTCGGGCAGCGTGTCGAGCACGGCCGTGTCGGCCAGCACCAGGCGCGGCTGGTGGAAGACGCCGACGAGGTTCTTGCCGTGCGCGGTGTTGATGCCGGTCTTGCCGCCGACGGAGGAATCGACCTGCGCCAGCAGCGAGGTCGGCACCTGCACGAAGCGCATGCCGCGCCGCACGATGCCCGCAGCGAAGCCGGCGAGGTCGCCGATCAACGCCGCCGCCGAGCGCGACCACCGCGTCGCCGCGCTCCAGCCGGGCGCCGAGCACGGCGTCGACCACGGCCTGAAGATTGTCGAAGTTCTTGGTCTTCTCGCCGGGCTCCAGCGTGATCGCGGTGGAATCGATGCCGGCCGCGCCGAGGCTCTCGGTCAACGTTCCGAGATGCGACTTCGCGACGTTGCGGTCGGTGACGATGGCTGCGCGCACGCCCGGCAGCCTGGCGCGCGATTTCGGCGCCGGCGCGCGAGATCAGCCCGGGTCCGATCAGGATGTCGTAGGCGCGCGCGTCGAGCCCGACCTCGACCTTCTCGATGCCGACCGTGGCACTCATTGCGCGAAATGCTCCGAGGTGGTGCGCGATCGCGTCGACGACTTCGCCCGCGACGATCTCGCGGCGTTCGTCGCGGGTCTGCACCGTGATGTCGGCCTGGCCGTAGACGGGATAGCGCTCCGTCATCAGCCGCTCCATGGTTCGCGCGCGGGTCGGCCGTCTTCAAGAGCGGCCGGTTCTGGCGCTTGGCTACGCGCTCCATCAGCGTGTCGAGATCGGCCTTCAGCCAGACCGACACCGCCTTCTCGCGCGATCTCGGCGCGCACGCTGTCGTTCATGAAGGCGCCGCCGCCGGTGGAGATCACGCGCGGGCCTTCGCCGAGCAGGCGCGAGATCACGCGCTGCTCGAGCGAACGGAATTCGGGTTCGCCGTAGAGCTGGAACAGGTCTTCGCACGCTCATGCGCGACACGTGCTCGATCTCGTGGTCGCTGTCGATGAAGGCGAGCCCGAGCGCACCCGCGACCTTGCGGCCGATGGCCGTCTTTCCCGCGCCCATCAGGCCGACGAAAACGATGGACCGATCCCCCAGCCGCGCCAGTATCGGCCCGGGATCGACGCTCGCGGCGATATCCTCACCCATGGTCATTTTATGCTCCTCGGGCGGTATCGTCGCAAAAGCGCGGCCGCGTCAAGCCGCCACGCGGGGTTGCAATGCGTATGCCGCCGTCCCATAACGGCACGGGGACGATCGGGCCAGAAACACGCAGGGGCTGCCAGACCATCGATGCCGACGCTCTTCCGGTTGCTGACGGTAATACTCGTACTCGTCGGCATCGCATACGGCGCGATGTATGCGCTGGTCATCTTCGTCAAGCCGAACACCGGCGAGATGACCGTGCGGATACCGCCGGAAAAGCTGAACCCCGACTGATCCGGACGCACTCGCCGCCGCGATGTCACTCACAGCAGCACGTATCGAGGCCTTTCTCGAGATGATGAGCGCCGAGCGCGGCGCCAGCGAAAACACGTTGCTGTCGTACCGCCGCGACCTCGAAGATGCCGCCGCCGCCATGTCGGACGTGAAAGGCGGCCTTGCCGCCGCCGCCACCGACGACGTGCGGGCCTTCGTCGACAGCCTCGCCGCGCGCGGGTTCGCCGCGACCAGCCAGGCGCGGAAGCTGTCTTCGCTGCGCCAGTTCTTCCGCTTTCTCTACGCCGAGGGCCTGCGGGGCGACGATCCGACAGGCGCCGTCGATTCGCCCAAGAAGCAGCGGCCGCTGCCCAAGGTGATGAGCGAGGCCGACGTCAGCGCGATGCTCGATCGCGCCGAGGCCGAACTCGCCGATCCGCCGGCAGGGGACCGGTTCGCGGCGGCCAGGCTGCACGCCCTGCTGGAAGTGCTCTACGCCACCGGGCTCAGGGTCTCGGAACTCGTCAGCCTTCCTCTCAGTGTCGCGCGGCGTGACGAGCGCTACTTCGCGGTTTCCGGCAAGGGCGGCAAGGAGCGCATCGTGCCGCTGTCGGCTAAGGCGCGGACCGCGATGAAGACATGGCTGGCCGAGCGCGCCGGACGTCCCGACTGCGCCGACAGTCCCTACCTGTTTCCCGCGGCGTCCGAGACCGGCTACCTGCCGCGCCAGATCTTCGCGCGCGAGTTGAAGGGGCTGGCGGCCCGCGCCGGCCTGCGCGCCTCCAGCATCTCGCCGCACGTGCTGCGCCACGCCTTCGCCAGCCACCTTCTGCAGAACGGCGCCGACCTGCGCGCCGTGCAGCAACTGCTCGGACATGCCGACATATCGACCACTCAGATCTATACGCACGTCCTCGAAAAGCGGCTGGTCGAACTGGTCAACAAGCACCACCCGCTTGCCGACTAGGGCCAGCCTCGCTATGTGATGCCTCAGTTCCGACACGCGGTCCGGCGCGGTTTGCCGGGCGGCACACCGTTTCGTCCGCAACCTGGCGACAAATGTACAATTATCTCGATTTCGAAAAACCTGTAGCGGATCTCGAAGGCAAGATACTCGAGCTCAAGAAGCTGACCGAAAGCGGCGAGGCGGTCGACGTCGGCGAGGAGATCGCCCGGCTGGAAAAGCGTTCCGCCGATGCGCTCCGCGAAGTCTACAAGGTTCTCACCCCCTGGCAGAAGGCGCAGGTGGCGCGCCATCCCGACCGGCCGCACTGCCTCGACTACGTCGAAGGCCTGTTCACCGACTTCACGCCGCTTGCCGGCGACCGCGTCTACGGCGAGGACGAGGCGATCGTCGGCGGCTTCGCGCGTTTCCGCGGCGAGCCGGTGGCCGTGATCGGCCAGGAAAAGGGGTCCGACACCAAGAGCCGGCTGAAGCACAATTTCGGCATGGCGCGGCCCGAAGGCTACCGCAAGGCGGTGCGCATCATGGAGCTCGCCGACCGTTTCGGAGTGCCCGTCATCAGCCTCGTCGACACTGCCGGCGCCTATCCCGGCATCGGCGCGGAGGAGCGTGGGCAGGCCGAGGCGATCGCCCGCTCGACCTCGACCTGCCTCGGCCTGAACGTGCCCAACATCGCCGTCATCATCGGCGAGGGCGGTTCGGGCGGCGCCATCGCGATCGCCACGGCGAACCACGTCTACATGCTGGAGCACGCGATCTATTCGGTGATCTCGCCCGAAGGCGCGGCCTCGATCCTGTGGCACGACTCCACGCGGGCGCGGGACGCGGCGACGAACATGAAGATCACCGCCCAGGACCTGCTCGACATGAAGGTGATCGACGCCATCATCGCCGAGCCGCTCGGCGGCGCGCATCGGCAGCCCTCCGCCGTGATCGCGGCCACCGGCGACCGCATCGCCAAGGGCTTCGAGGAACTGTCGCGCTCCAACATGGACATCCGCGAACAGCGCCGCGAGAAATACCTGGCCATCGGCCGCAGCCTCTGATCGCGCGCGCGGCGCGTTTCTGCCACAAAATCGCCGCCAGCCTGGGCAAATAAGGTGCCGCGACGGCAGGTGCGGGACGCTTGCGGTAAGGCTTTGTCAAGCATAACGGATTTAGCTCTCCCGCAGACGCGAGGCGGCTCGCTGTCGCGGGCCGGCCGGCAATCGGGGACGATGACTAACGTGCGCTACCATTCGACGATTTCCGCTCTCGCGCGCGTCGCCCTGGTGCTCGGCGCGCTCGCGCTTGCCGGGTGCAACGGCACGCTCGAGGACATCGCGCCTGCCAACCCCAACGTTCCGCTTCCCGCCAAGGTCGTCCAGTCGCTCAAGGCGAAGGACATGAGCCTGAATTCGCCGATCATGATGCGGATCTTCAAGGAGGAGGGGAAGCTCGAGGTCTGGAAGCAGAAGCAGAACGGCCGCTACGGCCTGGCCGCCAGCTACGACATCTGCCAGTGGTCGGGAAAGCTCGGACCGAAGTTCACGGAGGGCGATCGCCAGGCGCCGGAAGGCTTCTACACGATCCGCCCCGGGCAGATGAATCCGAACTCGGACTACTATCTTTCCTTCAACATCGGCTATCCCAACGCCTTCGACCGCGCGCACGGCCGCACCGGCTCCAACCTGATGGTGCACGGCGCCTGCTCGTCGGCCGGCTGCTACTCGATGACGGACCAGCAGGTGGCCGAGATCTGGGCGTTCGCCCGCGACGCCTTCCGCGGCGGCCAGCGCGAGTTCCAGGTCCAGGCTCTTCCGTTCCGCATGACCCCGGCCAACATGGCCCGCTACAAGGACGATCCCAATTTCGGGTTCTGGAAGAACCTGAAGGAAGGCTACGACTATTTCGAGATCACGCACGTCCCGCCGAAGGTCGACGTGTGCGACAGCCACTACGTCTTCAACCAGATCGCCGAAGACGAATCCGCCTTCTCGCCGACGCGGGCCTGCCCCGCCACCAGCCAGCCGGATTCGCTGCAGACCGCCTACCGCTCCTACCAGGCGAGCTACGAGGCCGCGTTCGCGTCGGCCGTCAACAAGGACGGGATCGCCGCGCCGAAGCCGTCGATCGCCGGCTTCAAGGAAGCCACGCTGGTGGCCGACTGGTCGCGCCGCCGCGCCCGCGGCGAGAAGGTGTCCCGCACGCCGCCGTCGCTGAACCCGACCACACCGGCGACCGTCGCGGTCGTGCCCAGGCCGGCGCCCGAAGCCGTCGCCGAGAGCGAGCCGGTGAAGGAAAACCCCAGCACGGCGAGCGTGGCCGCCCCGGCGGCAGCCCCGGCCGATGCGTCGGCGGCGACGCAGGAGCCGCAGACGGCGGAGGCCGATGCCGGCGGCAAGCCGTCCGAGAAGAAGGGCATCCGCAAGCTCTGGGGCCTGTTCGGCGGCTGAGTTGTCCGGCTCGACCGACACATACGACCTGCGCGGCCTGAACTGCCCGCTGCCGGTGCTGAAGGCCAAGAAACGGCTGGCCGGCATGGCGCCGGGCGCGCGCCTGTGGCTGGAAACGACCGATCCGCTCGCCGTCATAGACATCCCCGCCTTCTGCACGGACGAGGGGCACGTGCTGGTCGAATCCGCTCCGGCCGACGACGGCCATCGCTTCCTCGTCGAGCGGGGAGGGGGCTGACCGACCCCTTTCGCAATTGCGAAAAAGCGACTATATGCGCGCCAACCGAGTTGCCGCGTAGCGGGCCTCAAGCCCTGCCGCGCCGCCCAGCTTTCCCGAGAGACGAAATGAAACTCCGCAATATCGCGATCATCGCGCACGTCGACCATGGCAAGACAACGCTTGTCGATCAGCTCCTGCGCCAGGCCGGTTCGTTTCGCGACAACCAGCGTGTCGCGGAACGTGCCATGGACTCCAACGACCTGGAGAAGGAGCGCGGCATCACCATTCTCGCCAAGGCGACCTCGGTGGAGTGGAAGGACACGCGCATCAACATCGTCGACACGCCCGGCCACGCCGATTTCGGCGGCGAGGTCGAGCGCATCCTGTCGATGGTCGATTCCGCGATCGTGCTGGTCGACGCCGCCGAAGGCCCGATGCCGCAGACCAAGTTCGTCGTCGGCAAGGCTCTCAAGGTCGGATTGAAGCCGATCGTCGTCATCAACAAGATCGATCGGCCCGACGCCCGCCACGTCGAGGTGGTGAACGAGGTGTTCGACCTGTTCGCCGCGCTCGACGCCACCGACGAGCAGCTCGATTTCCCCATCCTCTACGGCTCGGGCCGCGACGGCTGGGTTTCGGAGAATCCCGAGGGGCCGACCGACCAGCAACTGGCGCCGTTGTTCGACCTCATCATCCGTCATGTGCCGGAGCCGGAGGTGCATGCCGGTCCGTTCCGCATGATCGGCACCCTGCTGGAGGCCAATCCCTTCCTCGGCCGCATCATCACCGGCCGCATCGAATCCGGCACGCTGAAGACCAACATGCCGGTCAAGGTGCTGGCCAATGACGGGTCGCTCGTGGAAACCGGGCGCATCTCCAAGATACTCGCCTTCCGCGGGCTCGAGCGTCAGCCGGTCGACGAGGCGCAGGCGGGCGACATCGTGGCGATCGCCGGCCTGTCCAAGGGCACCGTCGCCGACACGTTCTGCGATCCCTCGGTCAGCGAGCCGCTGCACGCCCAGCCCATCGACCCTCCGACGGTGACCATGAGCTTCCTGGTCAACGATTCGCCGCTGGCCGGCACCGAGGGCGACAAGGTGACCAGCCGTGTCATCCGTGACCGCCTGCTGCGCGAGGCCGAGGGCAACGTTGCGCTGAAGATCGAGGAAGCCCCCGAAAAGGATTCCTTCTACGTCTCCGGACGCGGCGAGCTGCAGCTGGCCGTGCTGATCGAGACGATGCGCCGCGAGGGTTTCGAACTTGCCGTGTCGCGGCCCCGCGTCGTCATGCAGACGGGCGAGGGCGGCGAGTTGCTGGAGCCGGTGGAGGAAGTCGTCATCGACGTCGACGAGGAGCACGCCGGCGTCGTCGTCCAGAAGATGAGCGAGCGCAAGGCCGAGATGATCGAACTGCGCCCGTCCGGCGGCAACCGCCAGCGGCTGGTCTTCCACGCGCCGACGCGCGGCCTGATCGGCTATCAGTCGGAGCTTCTGACCGACACGCGCGGCACCGCGGTGATGAACCGGCTGTTCCACGCCTACGAGCCCTACAAGGGCGACATCCCGCAGCGCAATAACGGCGTCCTGATCTCCAACGATGCGGGCGAGGCGGTCGCCTTCGCGATGTGGAACCTGGAGGATCGCGGACCGATGGTCATCGACGCGGGCGTGAAGGTGTATGCCGGCATGATCATCGGCATCCATTCCCGCGACAACGACCTCGAGGTGAACGTGCTGAAGGGCAAGAAGCTCTCCAACGTGCGCGCCGCCGGCAAGGACGAGGCCGTCAAGCTGACGCCGCCAATCCGCATGACCCTGGAGCGCGCCCTGGCCTGGATCCAGGACGACGAGCTGGTCGAGGTCACGCCGAAGTCGATCCGGCTGAGAAAGCTCTACCTCGACCCGCACGAGCGCAAGCGCTTCGAGAAGCAGCGGGCCGGCGCGGCGTAACGTAGCCGCCGCCGGCGATCCTGGGAGCCTATCCCTTCGCCAGCAGCTCCGCGTTCAGTGCTGCCACGCGTTCCTCTTCGGGTGCGTCCTCGATGTCGGCCACCGGCAGCAGCGCGCGCAGATGGTCGTGGTGCGTGCGCACCCCGTATTCCAGATCGGACAGGTAGAAGCCCTCGAACGCCTCCGACAGCATCGATTCGTTCGACCAGATGGTGAGCTGGACGTCCTCGTCCATCGTCTCGCGGTCGATGCGCTGGGCGAGGTAGCGCGCCGCTGCCTGTTCGCGGCTTTCCTCGGCGTAGCGGTAGACGCCGCCGCGCAGCAGCGATTCTCCCGTCGACTGCGGGAACTCCTGGTAGAACTGGCATAGCTCCGGGGTCACCGCGATCACGGCGTTGGGGAACAGCCCATAATAGATCCATGCGTGCTTCAGGTGGTCTGGCAGGTGCTCCGGCTCCGGTGCGATCGCACGGTAGGCGCGCACGCTCGGCCGGCGTCCGGCATGCGGGTTGTAGGTGGCGAAGGAGCGGCAAACGCCATTGACGAACGGCTCGTCATAGTAGGTCGAGCCGTAGAGGTCCTGCAGGGCAGGGTGCGCCATGGCGACGTGATAGCCCTCGTTGTCGACGTCGCGCACCGACTTCCAGTTGACCGGGGAGGTCTGAGTCCAGATGCCGCCGGCCGGCACCATTTCGGGCGTGCGGTAGTGCGCGATCTCGGCCGCGAAGGGCCGCATCAACTCGGCCACGGCAGGCTGCGGGCCCGGCCGGAAGCGGATGAACACGAACCCCATCCAGATCTCGACTTCCAGCGGCTTCAGTCCGAATTCGGTCTTGTCGAGTTCGGGGAAGGAACGCGGCCGTGCCGCGCCGCGAAGCGTGCCGTCGAGATTGTAGACCCAGCCGTGGAAGGGGCAGACCAGCGCGTTCTTGCAGGTGCCGTGGTCATCGGCCACGACACGCGAGCCCCGATGCCGGCACAGATTGTGAAAGCCGCGCACCTCGCCGTCCTTGCCGCGCACGATCAGCGCGCGTTCGCCGACGGCGTCGAAGGCGACGTAGTCGCCGGCTTCCGGCACATCCGAGACGTGACAGGCAATCTGCCAGTGGCTCCGGAACAGGGCCTCCTTCTCCAGTTCGAGAAAGGCGGGGCTGTGATAGGTCCAGCCGGGTAGCCCCCGCCGGTCCCAATCGTTGGGAACCGCCACGTCGCGCAGGCCGATGTTCATGGCAATCTCGCTCAGTTGTTGAACGTTCATTCAATATAGCACCATTTTCGATGCATTCGCAATCGGTTGCCGAGTATCATCCACTTCCAGTCCGTGATTTGGCGCCCTCGCGCCGTGCGAGGACAAGGCGGCCAAAGTGGCGGCGATGCTGCCGGAACCGCCGATCACCGGGTGCGACAATTCGTCAGGATCTTTGGGGAACACCGTAGCGCTTCCTCGGTTGGGGAGCCACGGGCGTCGGCCGCGGGCGCCGCCCTGAGTGGAGGAAACCCGGGAGACGGCTGTGTCCCATCAAGCAAAGTTGCGGTCTCCTGCCGGGGGATTTCGAGCGAGGCTTGGCGTTGTGGCCATCGCTTCGGCCGGCTTCGTCGCCCTCACCAGCTGGCCGGCGAGCGTCGCTTCGCAAAACCTCGTCTACAAGACGGCGGTCGGCGACCAGTCTGACAGCGACGGCACGGGCGATGCCGCCGCCGGCGACTTCATGCAGCCGGCCGACGCCGGGCGCGGCCGCGACATCGTCCTCAACGGCTACAGCCATGGCGAAACCGGCGAGTCCTATCCCTGTTCGCTCTGCCACGGAAAGGCGGGTGCCGGCGACGTCGGCACGCCGATACCGCGCCTCGACGGTCAGAGCCCGCACTACATCTACACGCAGCTCAAGCAGTTCGCGTCCGGCAAGCGGCCGAACGAGACGATGCAGCAGGTCGCCAGGTCCCTCGACGACCAGGCGATGCGTGACGTCGCGCTCTATTATTCGATGGTGCGTCCCGAAACCGATCTCGAGGCCGCGGCGGCGCAGTCGACACAGTCGCCGGATCCCGAGACCCTGACGAAGGGCGGCGTCATAGCCGCCGTCGGCGACATGCATCGCGGCGTGCAGGCCTGCGCGAACTGCCATGGGCCGAAAGGCAGCGGCTTGCCGCCAACCTACCCGTACCTCGCCGGGCAGTATTCCGATTACCTGAAGACGCAACTCAAGCGCTTCGCCTCCGGCAAGCGCGGCGGCGATCCGCTCGACATCATGCAGCACATCGCCGCCCGCCTGACCGACGACCAGGTGGAGGCGCTGGCCGCCTATTATTCCTCGATCGCCCCGTCCACGCCGGTGCCGGCCGTCAAAGGCACAATCCAGGCGGTCCAGCCCAGGACGAATGCCGCCAACGGCCAGCCGGGCGCGCTGAACGGCGACGACGACAAAAAGAAGCAGGAGCAGGACAAGTGATCAGACTGTCGATCGTTTCCTCCGCCTGCCTGGTGCTTGCGCTGCTGGCAGCGCCCGCTTCCGCCCAGGGCAATGGCGGCGGCGGCCAGCAGCAGGAAAGCGCCACCGGCGGCTCGGGCGGCCAGAAAGCGCTGGTAGGTGCCGGCACGGACGATGGCACCACCACCGGCGTCAGCGGGCCGAAGTCGGGCGGCGGTGGCAGCGGGCCTCCCGAACCCCAGCGGTCCCAGTGCGCCGACTACCAGGGAAAGATCAAGGAGCAATGCCTCTACGTGGTGCTCGGCGATGCCGATGCGCCGGAAGGGAGCCAGGAGAAATGACCAAGCTTTCGCGCCGCGACCTGATGAAGGTCGGCGTCTCGGGTGCCGCCGGACTGACGCTTTCGCGCGAGCAGGCCTTCGCTCAGTCCGCATGCTGCCGCAAACCAGCCGCAGGACGACCGACAGTCGGGTGCGGCCAAGGCAGGCGGCAAGGCGGACACCACGCTCTTTTTCTTCAACGACGAGGAAGCCAAGTTCATCGAGGCGGCTGTCGACAGGCTGATCCCGGCCGACGAGTGGGCCGGCGCCAAGGAAGCCGGCGTCCTCTACTATATCGACCGACAGCTCGCCGGCGCCTACGGGGCCGGGGCGCGCATGTATCTCGACGGGCCGTGGGACCCCGACGCGCCTGCGGTGCAGGGCTATCAGCTCATGCACAAGCCCGCCGACCTCTACCGGATCGGCATTCGCGAAACGCGCGCCTGGGCGAAGGGCAAGCACGGCGACACCGAAGTCTGGGATCTTTCGCCAGGCGACCTGGACACGATGCTGGGCTCGCTCGAAAGCGGAGATGCCAAACTGGAATCGATTCCCTCGCCGGTGTTCTTCGAGACGCTGCTGGCCAACACGATCGAAGGCTATTTCGCCGACCCCGTCTATGGCGGCAACCGCGACATGGCGGCCTGGCGCATGATCGGCTTCCCCGGCGCCTACGCGCAGTATGTCGAGCTGGTCGACAAGTACAATTTCGAGGTTACGAGGCCGCCGCTTTCGATCGGCGGGCTGGGCGAGACCGAGCGCGAGGAGAACAGGCAACAGCACGCGAAGGCGGAGGAGTAGCCACATGGCGACACGTATGAAACCGGTCGACGCGGTGCTGGTCGGCGGCGGACTGACCGCATCGGTGCTTGGCAAGGAACTGTCCGAGGCCGGCTACACGGTGGTTGCCTTGGAGCGCGGCGCGATGCGGCAGACGATCCCCGATTTCCAGTCGCCGGCCATGCACGACGAGCTCAAGCACTCGGTGCGTCATGCGCTTATGGAGGACGTATCGGTCCAGACGCTGAGTTTCCGCAATTTCGTCGGCCAGAAGGCTCTGCCCATGCGCCAGCTTGGTTCGTTCCTGCCGGGGTCCGGCGTCGGCGGCGCTATGGTGCACTGGAACGGCCAGACGTGGCGCTTTCAGCCCGAATGGTTCCGCCTGAGAAGCTGGGTCGACGAGACCTACGGCAAGGATTTCCTGCCCGACGACGTCACTATCCAGGACTGGGGCCTGACCTACGAGGAACTCCAGCCGTATTACGATTTCTTCGAGAAGATCTGCGGCACGAGCGGACAGGCCGGCAATATTGGCGGCGAGGTTCAGTTTGGCGGCAACCCCTTCGAGGGTCCGCGCACGGGCGACTACCCGAACCCGCCGATGAAACAGTCCCATTCGGGCTATCTGTTCGGGAAGGGCGCCGAGAACCTGGGTTACCACCCGTTCCCGGTCCCCTCCTCGAACGTGACGCGCCATTACACCAACCCGTATGGCGCCGAGTTCAAGCCGTGCATGTATTGCGGCTTCTGCGAGCACTACGGCTGCGAGCACTTTTCCAAGGCAAGCCCCCAGGTCGCGATCCTGCCTTTCGCGCTCGCCAACGACAATTTCGAGCTGCGGACCAACTCGTATGTGCTGCGTGTCGAGCACGACGGCGAGGTGGCGACGGGCGTTACCTATGTCGATGCGTCGGGACGCGAGGTCTTCCAGCCGGCCAACGTGGTGGCGCTGTGCGCGTTCGCCCACCACAACCCGATCCTGATGCTGAAGTCGGGCATCGGCGAGCCCTATGATCCGGCGACCCAGAAGGGCACCGTGGGGCGCAACTACACCTACCAGACGATGAGCGGCGTCACGATCTTCTTCGACAGCGACACGCGCATCAATCCGTTCATGGGCGCGGGCGCGCTCGGCACCGCGATCGACGATTTCAACAACGGCAGTTTCGACCATTCAGGGCTGGGCTTCGTCGGCGGCGCCTACATCGCCGCCTACCAGACCAACGGCAGGCCGATACACCACCACCCGGTGCCTGGCGACACGCCGCGCTGGGGGTTGGAATGGAAGCAGGCGGTGGCAAAGCACTACAATTCTACCGTGGGACTCACCATTCACGGCTCTTCCACGCCGCACCCCAACAACTATATCGGCCTCGACGACACCTACACCGACGCATTCGGCCAGCCGCTCGGCATGATCACTTTCGATTTCCCGAACAATGATCGGCTGATGTCGAACCACGTCACGCAGAAGGCCGCCGACATCGGCCACGCCATGGGCGGCACCCAGGTTTCGGTCGGCTGGCTCGACGAGCACTATTCGATCGTGCCCTACCAGACGACCCACAACACCGGTGGCGCCATCATGGGCACCGACCCGACCAGAAGCGTGGTCAACCGGTTCCTGCAGTCCTGGGACCTGCACAATCTGTGGGTGATCGGCGCCTCCGCCTATCCGCAGAATGCCGGTTACAACCCGACGGGAACGCTTGGCGCGCTCGCCTACTGGGCGGCAGACGCGCTGATCAACAAATACATGCCCGATCCGGGCCCGCTGGTGCAGACATGAGGACGCGAACGACGATCCTCGTTGCGGCGGTCGCCTGCCTGGGGGCGGGCACCGTCGCTCTGGCCGCCGACACCGGCTGGCAGGGCCGGCCGCCGAGCGTCGCCTGGGAAAAGACCCAGGTGCCGCACGGCGACCCCAACGAAGGGCGTTTCGTGGCGATCGGCGGGGAATTCGAGAATCTGCGCTATTCCTGCGCCAGCTGCCACGGTGTGGACGGAGCAGCGGATGCGAGTGGCGCCTTTCCGCGCCTGTCCGGCCAGAGCGCATGGTATCTCTACAAGTCGCTGCTCGACTTCGCCTCTGGCAGGCGGCCGAGCGAGGTGATGGGGCCGATCGCGGCAGAACTGACGAACGACGAGATGCTCGACGTGGCGGCTTGGTACGCTTCGCGGGAAAACGTCGCGTGGCCGCCCGAACTGCGCCACGGCCAGGGCCTGCTCGACGAGGGAAAGAAGATCGTTTCCACCGGCGCGCCGGGGGCAGGCGTGCTGCCCTGTTCCTATTGTCATGGCGACAGCGGCGTCGGGAACGCGCCGGTCTATCCCTTCATCGCCGGGCAGTACCACGCCTACCTCAAGGCGCAGCTGAAGGCCTTCAAGGCCGGCACCCGCGGCGGCGATCCCGAAAACGTCATGCACCAGGTCGCCAAGGAGATGAGCGATCATCAGATCGAGGCGGTGGCCGCCTATCTTTCGTCGCTGAGGCCCGACGAGGTGACGCCGGGCGAGGGCGGCGCGGGCGCGAAGAAGAAGCCGCCAGAGCCGCTGCCGATGATGACGGGCGCGGTCATCTCGCCAAAGGCCGGCAGCGACAAGACGGTGCTTCCGGACAACGCCGGAGCCGGGAAGTCCGGCGATGCGGTCTCCAAGGACAACGGCGGCTAGAGCAACCCCGGAAGGGTGAAGCCCCGGTCTTCAGTCCGGGATTGCGCCAAGACATTGCCATCCGGCCTCCGCGGATTCCGCAGAGGGGGGGCCAATCGTGGAGCTTGCCGCTGCCGAGGGCGGCCGTAGCCTGCCGCCCGGGTGCCGTTCCGGTCGTGAGGCCCGGCCCGGCAAGGTGCGGGCCGGCAACGTCAAACTCCGATGGAACCGCGAGAGGTTTCCGGGGGTTGAATCAGCGGCTCACTTGACTATTTTGGGGCCACGCGCGATACCGCGCCGCAAGCGGACGAACGACAGCTTCCGCCGCCGGTATTGGGGAATAGGTTAACGGTAGACCCACGGACTCTGACTCCGTTAGTCCTGGTTCGAATCCAGGTTCCCCAGCCACTTTCCTTCCAAGCCATTGAGAAACAACGATAATCGCACTCGCTGCGAATCCGTTTCTGCACCCTTCCTCCGTCGGACGCCCAACAATGGCGCCCAAGGCTGGACACCATCCAGCCGCCGGCCGAGCGAAAAGGCAGTCCAAAATGGCGCGATCGGCGCAGGAAACGAACCTTCTCAGGCGTGGCAACACCTTCTATTGGCGGCCACGCATCCCCGCTCGCTTCGAGCGTTGCGGGGGATGCGGACGGCTTTCATTGAGCCTTAGGGCCTCCGACCATATGAAGGCTGCCTGGATGGCCAGGCGGCTCAACACGATGCTGCACGAAATGAAGATGGGACCCGCGGCCGGCATGACGGGCAAGGACCAGCTCGAGGCGCTCTTCCGCGCCGAGATCGACCGGATGACCGAACACCTGGAATCGCTGGTGTTCGCCTCCAGGCGCACCGGGTCGGAACCTGCGGACAGCCTCCGCGCCGACATCGAGGTCGGCTGGGCCTACCGCATGATCCACCTCTACGGCACCATGCGGCAGCCGAGTTTCGAGGAAGGCGGAGCCGCCCGCGCGCTCCTGCTCAAGGAAGGAGTGCCGGAAAGCCTGATCCCGGCCATAGCCGAAACCGTCCGGCAGGAACAGGCAGCCTGCCGGAGCGCGCCATTCGAAAGGGCGATCAGGTCCGAGATGGAACGGCACGGCATTCCGGACACGCTCGTCAACCGCGAGAAGGCGACGATGGAGCTGATGCGGGCCAAGGCCGACGTCCTGCTCGACGCGGCAGGACGCTACCTGGAGCTCGGCGAGCTCACGAAACGGCAGGCGATGGCGCTCGTCGCGGATGAAGGGGAGGCGGACGGGCAAGCCGCACGGCAGGACACGGCCGCGCTTCCGACCGATGCCGCGCCGGAAAAGATTTCGCAGCCATGTCCGGCGACGGAGCGAGCGGCGGTGGCCAGCGGCGAAGACGCTTCCAATGCTGCCGTGCCGGGAGACGGCCCTGCAGGCGAGGCGAAAAGCCAGCGCGCAGGCTTTGAAGCGGATGACGGCGGCCACGAAGCCCAAGCGAGCGCCACGCCGCCAAAAGGCGTCGACGCCTCGGTCGAGGACCTCCAGGAACTCGGCGAGAAATACCTCCGCTCGCGGCAGCATGAGATCGAGGAGACTTCGCTTCGAGACATCAGGGTCGTGGTGCGGACGTTCGCCGGCGTCCTGGAGGAGCACGGCGTCGAACGCCTCAGCCAAATCACGCAGTTCCACGTTGGCGCGCTGCGCGATCATTTCGACGCGATCCTTGCGGACTACGGGAAGAGTTCGCGGCTGAACCAGCTTGCGCCCGCCAAGCTGCGCGAGGTCACCGAGCTGCGCAAGGCTGCCGCCAAGGCCAAGGGCGAAAAGCCTCCGAAGATCGGTCTCGGACCGCAGACGATCCGGAAGCATCTGGGCAACCTCGACCAGTTCCTCAAATATCTTCGGGGCCACGGCTACCGGGTCGCCGCCGTTTCCTACGACGGCCTCCGGCCGAAGAAGCCTAAACAGGGCGACATCCGTTCGCTGACCGAAAAGCCAGCACCCGAGAGGGTCCAGCCGCTGTTCAGGGTCCCCATCTTCACGGGGTGTCAGGGACCTGAGCATCAGGCGGTGCCCGGCCCGACGGTCTTCCACAGCGCCAACTACTTCGTCCCGATGCTGCTGGCCTATCTCGGCCCGCGCCGCGAGGAGGTGACCGGGCTGGCAACAGAAGACATCGTGGAGACGGCGAATGGCTGGGCAATCCATATTCGGCCCAACGCACTTCGCCGGATCAAGAACGCGCAGTCGATCCGAATGCTGCCGGTACCGGATGAACTGATCCGCCTGACGTTCGTCGACTACGTGAAGGCGATTGGCGATCTGGGGTACCGAGCGCTGTTTCCGGAGCTGCTGACGCCTGGCAGCAAGGCAAGCACGGGGGACCGTTTCTACAAGGACTTCGTTCCTGCGGTGAAGGCGTCGCCGGGCATGGAGAAAGGCATATGGGACCGGGCGCTGCACGCCTTGCGCCATGGACACGCCGACACGCTGAAGCAGTCCGGCGTCCATATCTCCATCATCGACGATATCGCCGGACGGCTCGCATCAGGCGAAACGAGTTCGCGCTATACGAACGTGGCGGGTTTGCCGCTCATCAGACAGCACCTGTCACATTACCCCGTGCTTACCAGCCACCTCGAGCCGCAGCCCCTGAGACTTCTGCCATGGGTGGCGGAGGGACGGCTGCCGCCCTGGGCCGGCAAGACGCCTGCGCAAAAGCTCGAGGAAGCCCGTCGGGTGCGATCCGAGAGAGCAAGAACCAGGCAAGGCAAATGACTTCTGGTCCTCGCTAACCGATTCAGCCGCAAACGCCGTTTACGGGAGTAACGGGGGGAATACGGCCCTGAAGGAGCAAACGGAGTTTGCGAGATGGCGTTCCGGGAGTGGCGCGAGAACGGACCTGCGGGCATGGTGTCGGATGCGGCCGTGGCCGACGGCGAGGCGGCCGGAAGCGGGAGCGAGCAACTGGAGCGAACCGGCATCATCGGCAGCAGGCGTCCCGAAGCGCCAGCAAGCGCAGATCGGCGCCGAAGATGACCGAGGCCGCGGCGATGCTCGCATTCCGATCGGCATCGGAACGAGGCGAGGAACCTGCCCGGGCGACGGCAGCGCGCGACCGAGCGATGCCCGGCAGCCCGGCTTCCTAGCCGTCCTCGGTCTCGTCGTCGGGCAACCGTCTGGGAAGCCGTCTTCGGGAAAGCGCGCCTGGAAGTCCCAGCCGCTGCGGTAGCGCTCCACGAGCTCGTCGAAGGCCTCGTCGGTCTTCCTGCGGTCGAAGCCCTGGGCGACCAGGATCGGCAGGATGCGGTCGGCGAGCTTGTCCACCATCGCCTCGTCCGGCAGGGCGCGCTTGACCGCCCAGTGGAGGGCCGCGCGTGCGATGTCGTCGCGCGAGGGTTTGCGCGAAGCACGCTGCTTCCTGCGGTATTCGGTAAGCGTCCGGTGAGCGTTTTTGCTGCGACCTGTCGGACTGCGTAACTTGTGACGTGACAAATGACGTCTCAAGTAGCGGTTCGGGCGAATGCATCAGGCGACGATACTGGGTGAGGTTGAACGCTATCGACGGTGGAGCACCGAGCAGCAGCGGACGATCTGCCTCGAGGCCTTTGCGGACGGCGCGTGTGTTCGGCATGTCGCCCGCAAGTACGAGCTCAACCCGGGCCAGCTTTACAAATGGCGGCGACTTCTCATCAAGAAGGGCGATCCGCCCGGCGATTACGGGATTGTCGGCGAATTCCTCGAAGTGCGCGGCCACGGGACTGCTTCGCCCGAGCAGGTGGATGCGGCAGGCACCGATCTGGAGCTCGCATTCCTGGATGAACTGCTTTCCGATCCGCATCATGAGGAGAACCGATCACGGACGGGCGACGGCCCGCGGATGGCGATGAGCCACGCGCCGGCGGCAGCACGCGGGGTCGGCCGCCATCGAACTGCGTCTTGCGAACGGGCGATGGCTGCGGTGCATGCTGACGGACGCTCTCGATCTCGGCAGGCTTGCAGCTCTTGCCGACCTTCTGGAAGGGACACGATAGAATGAGACCCGGCGCTCTCGATGCCCCGGCCGGAACATGCCGGATCTATCTGGCCTGCGGCGAAACCGATCTGCGCAAGGGGATTGACGGTCTCGCCGCGCTCGCGCAATCGGTCCTTCGGCAGGATCCGTGCAGCGGCGCCCTTTTCGTCTTCCGCGGCAAGCGCGGAGATCGCATCAAGATCCTTCACGGGGACGGCCAGGGCTTCTGCCTGCATTACAAGGTTCTGAATCGTGGGCACTTCGTCTGGCCGCGTGCCCGCGACGGCGTCGCCCATCTGACGGAAGCCCAGTTGGCAATGCTGTGGGAGGGCATGGACTGGCGGCGGCCATCCTGGACGTCACCGCCGCTTCGGGCGGCATAAAAGTCAGCGTTTCCAGCAAGATAATCCTGTATCCGGAGGGGCAAATCAGCTACGATTCCGGGCATGGAAGATGGCGTGCGAGATCTGCCGGAAGACGTCGATGCCCTGCGCGCGATCATTGCCGACCAGGCCGATCAGCTGGCCCGACAGGCACGCCAGCTGAAGTCCCGAGAGACACTGATCGAGAAGCTCAAGGCCCAGCTCGCAATCCTGCGCCGTTCCCGTTTCGGGGCCTCCTCGGAGAAGATCGAGCGCGGCATAGAACAGCTTGAACTGGCCCTTGAGGACATCGAAGCCAGCGAGGCCGGAGACGCTGTTGTCGGCCCCAGTTCCGGCATCGCCCGCGGAAAGGCCGTCCGCCAGCCATTGCCCGACCATCTCCCGAGGCATGAAGTCGAGCATGCCGCCGATTGTGCCTGTCCCACCTGTGGCGGGCACGACTTCATCAAGACGGGCGAAAGCGTCACCGAAGTGCTCGATTACGTCCCGGCCTCATTCCGGGTCGTGCGCCACCGGCGTGCCAGGCTTGTCTGCCGGGACTGCGATCGCACGGTCACCGCGCATATGCCGTCGTTGCCGATCGAACGCGGCAAGCCTGGCCCGGGACTGGTGGCCCATGTTCTCGTGGCGAAGTTCTGCGATCACTTGCCGCTTTATCGGCAGTCCGAAATCTACGCGCGCGAAGGCGTGGAACTGTCGCGGTCGACGATGGCGGACTGGATCGGGCGGGCCAGCGCGTTGATGGCACCCCTGGTCGATCGGCTGCGCGACCATGTCTTTGCCGGAGACAGGCTTCATGGCGATGACACGCCGGTGCCCGTTCTGGAGCCGGGCAAGGGAAAGACGCGGACCGGGCGGCTCTGGGCCTATGTCCGCGACGGTCGGCCCTACCGATGACACCGCTCCACCAGCCGCGACCTACTTCTACAGCCCGGATCGGAAAGGCGCTCATCCCAAGGCGCATCTCGCCAGCTTCCGCGGGATCCTCCATGCCGACGGCTATGCCGGGTTCAATGCTCTCTACGAGCCCTCCGCTCCCGGCAAGCCACCCCCGATAGAGGAAGCCGCGTGCTGGGCGCACGTCAGGCGGAAGTTCTTCGACCTGACAACGACGGGCCCTGCGCCGGTTGCCGAGGAGGCGTTGCGCCGCATTGGGGAACTCTACGAGATCGAGGACCGCGTTCGCGGCAAGCCTGCGCGCGTGAGGCTGAAGGCCAGAAACGAATCCGGCAGACCGAAGGTGGACGCGCTGCGGATCTGGCTCGACGGGGTCCTGGCGCAGTTGCCGCGGAAATCGACGACAGCCGCCGCCATACGGTATGCCCTGGGTCGGTGGTCCGCGCTGTGCCGCTTCCTCGACGACGGAACCATCGAGATCGACAACAACGCCGCAGAGCGGGCGATACGGCCCGTGGCTCTCGGCCGCAAGAACTGGCTCTTCGCGGGCTCCGATCGTGGTGGCGAGCGAACTGCCGCGATCCTGTCGCTCATCGAGACCGCCAGGCTCAACGGGCTTGATCCGGAAGCCTACCTCCGAACCGTGCTCACGCGTATCGCCGATCATCCCATCAATCGGCTCGACGAACTCCTGCCCTGGAATATTGAACTCGCAGAGCCCTGACCGGACGCTTACGGTATTCGCGCTGGCGGAGCCTCTGCTTTTCCAGGCGATCCCTGCGCGACTGTGCCATCGGCTCTCTCCCTTCCCGGTTCCCGCCTGCGGTCCGGCACCGGCCCGCAAACGGCGTTTCCGGTAACGCAGGTCCGGGTTACGGAATCGTTTGTCGAGAGGCAGGAATTGTCTGCCGAGGCTTGCGAATCCGCCACGCGAGGACTGAATTGGTTTGCGGCGGTTCGGAATCGGCAGTGGCCGGGCCGGAATCGGCTTACCGCAAATCATGTCGATGTGAGGAAGGTTCCGGGCACGTCGATCCGCCTTGCTGGCGCACGGCGTGCCTGCAGGAATTCGGTTGCCCCGAAGCCGGAATCGGATGTCCCCGGGGCTGAATCGACACACCACAAATCGAGATGCGTTGCGGGAGAGCTGAACGAGCTCCCCCGCAACCCGCGGCGATGCGCCGACGGCGGGACCACGGGCCCCGCCAACACTGCGTTCGGGCTTGGCCAGATCGGGGCGACGGCTCGCCAGCCCCCGAACGAGATCGCGCACAACGCCGTCGTCCGCCGGGGGTCTCCGGCCCTGCCGAGAACCCGGCCGCATGGGGCACCTGGCGAGGCGGGGGTGCTGGGAGCCCGCAGCGGCTGGATCATCCGGAAGCCATTGGCGGCAGATCGGGCAAACCTCCACGCTTCCGGCTCCTGCAGCCGATCGTCTCCGTTGCGGCACCGCGCCATGCGGCGCGACAAACAAGTTGAGAGCGTAGCGACAATCAAGATGAGAACGCCGCGGGGCGGGAACGAAGGAAGGGCGTAGCCCGACCGGAGTTTCCACTCCGCGGCGGCGCGGGCAAGCAGAAGCATCGTTGCGATGTCGGCCGCGTCCGGCGGCAGCGCCGTGGCGCGCACGAGGCGAACGAACCGCTCGCGCAGCGATCGAGACCCCTCCCGTTCCGGTCCGTTGCTCGACGGCGCCGCCCGGCCGCGCCCTGCAATCTTCGAGGACGTGGTTGGGACGGATGCATCGGGTGGGGCCGCAACGGGTTGGGCCGCATCGGCTGCGGCTACGTCGGCATTGCCATCAATGGAGGCGAGATCGCGGCTGGCCCGGTCGACGTGCGGCGGCTGCGTCGCAGCCTCGGACGCAGCCGCGGCCTGGGCCGGGAATGAAGCCGCATCCTCCGGGTCGGCCGCCTCGTCACATCCGCAAGCCGACGTAGCCATGCGGGGGCTCGAGGAGACTGGTGCGGCCTGGCGCTTCCCGGCTCGCTTGCCCTGCCGACCTGTCCTGCCCCCTTCAGGGCCAGGCAGATCAGTGACGCTGTCCGTGTCGGAAGCGGCGGATCGTGACCTTGGCTTGCCGCGGGGATTTCCTCCCTCGGCGGTTCGCAGTTCGGCCGCGAGCTGCCGCAGTGCTGTGTCGATGTCGGCCTGCCCCAAGCTTGATCCCGGCATGCTCGCTGACCCGCCTGTGTCAGAGCCTCGCTGTTCGGATTCGGCATCTGCCATCGTGGCCTCGGTCCGCATGGCCCCCAGCCCGAGCTTCCGGCGCAGCAGCGCCAGCGGCATTGCCGCGACGCCTGCGGCGACCGCGAACAGGGTGATGGCCACCCCGCCGACCTTGCGCTGGCTCTTCGTCAGAAGACCGGCATCGACCGCCGAGGCAAGGGCATCGCTTTCCGCCCGGTGCCGCAGCCGCCGCAGCAGGAAGCGTGCGAGCCGTCCCTTGTTCACTCGCCCCTCCCGTCCGCAGCACTCGCTGCCGGGATCAATCGCCTGCGGCGAAGCCGCTCCAGCATCATGCGGCAGGCCTCGTCTCCGCGTTCCGCCCCTGTCTCGAGCAGGCGAACAATGGACGAAGGGAACGGTCGCTTGCCCGCGCGCGCGAACCGCTCGCATTGAAGCGCCAGTGCAAGCGTCACGGCGGGATCCTCGACCGGCCTGGTGTCGCAGTCGCAGGAGATCGCCATTCCGCTCCGCATTCTGGAGATGCAGTCGGGATCATGTCCCATCGCCGCGTACATCGCGCTGATCGGACCCCTGGCCGCACGGGCGGCGATGGCGTGGCGCTCCTCGCGGTCGCGCGCGTCGGCGGCGTGCCGCGCATCGCGCTCGGGCGTGGTGGAGTGGAGCCAACGCGCAAACACCTGCATGCCCGGATGAAGGCGGTCGTCGTTTGCGGCCGCAGGCTCGCGGTCCGGGTTTGGTTGGTCGGTCATGGATGTTTCCTCTGGTTGGTGCGGCCGCCGGACCGAGTCCGGCGAGCCCTTGACGTTCGCGATCAGTGCCAGCTGCGCCCGGCCTGCCTCTCCGGCTCGCCTTCGACGTCCGGATCGGGGCGCGGGATGGCGAAGCCGACGCGCCGGCAGCGAAGGGGATCCGCGATAGTCGAACTGGTTGGGTGTGGCAGCTCGGCCGAACCCGGCCTTTTCGTCAGCTCCTGGCGTGACGCGGTGCGTTCGGTCGGATGCTGTCGTTCCCGGGGCGATCCCGGCCGCTCGGCGCGGGTATTCTGCGGGCAATGGGCCGAGCCATTCGGCTCCGGCAGAGAACCGGAGCCGCCGCCAATGGCATTGCCGGAATGTTCGTCGGGCTGGGCACCCGCCGGAACCTCGCGAAGCGGTTGCCGCAAGGAGCCGTGCTCCACCGGACAGGCGGCGACCGCGTCACGCGCCGCGGACGACGGCCTACCAGTATCCTCGCCGCCGCCTCCTTCCCCGTTGACGGTCCAGGTCTTGGTCTCGCCGTCGGCCCAAGCGCCGGCCATGGCTGAACGGTTGACGTCGGCATTGGCATCGGCATCGGCTCTGGGCCGTGCCTCCGCTTTACCCGCGGCCGCGAGCTGCTCGCGCGCCAGCCTCTCCAGCTCGTCCCGCAGCCGCGCGGCAAAGTCCTGGCGCAGGGCCGCGAGCCGAACTGCAAAGCCGGGAATGTCGAGAACCCGTTCGAACCCTGACGGCGTCAGGATCCCCGATTTCGCGTCGTCGGTCTCTCCCGAAGCATCCAGGATCGCGATGCGGGTGAACGAGACCATGTGGATCCTTGCTCGCGCCGACAGCCAGTCCGGCGCGACCAGGGCCGCCGCCTTGAGCTTTTCCCGCAGGTTCCGGACCCGGCTCGCCTTATTGTCGACCGAGCGCTGGATGTCGAACAGGAATGCCTCGTGGTTGCGTCGATGGACAACGACCAGATCCGGCGCGTAGCCGTCCTCGGCATAGACGCGGGAGGGAAGCCTGATGCCTTCGATGTTCTCCCACTCATTGCTCCGCAACGCTTCGCGGGCGGCGGGCACCAGCGGGATCGGCCTGTCGAGCTGGACCACCTGCAAATGCGGTTGGGCCTCGCAAAGGACAGAGACTGCCTGTTCGAGAAGCCGGGCCTCATGGCCGTAGGCGAGATGGCTGAGCGCCACGAGAGGGCCGAAGGCGCCGAACATCGGATCCACCCGCCGCTCGGCGGCCAGCATCTGTGCAAGCGTGGTCTCGAGCAGCAGGGCCAGCCTGCGCTCGAGGAACGCTTCGGCTGCGGCATGGTCTTCGGCGCCGTTGCTGGCCGAAGCTTCGGAATGGGAGGTGCGGTTCATGTGCGGTAATTCCCTGATGATCGGGACCGGAGAGCATCAGCGGCGAGGCGGCAGCCGCAATTGGCCGGGGAACAGGGCGCACGAAGCGCCTTCCCCCGGTCGGGCGACGTCGCCGGACCGGCCCCGGTGCCCGCGTCTTGCCGCGCAGGTCACCGGCCATGCCGTTCCCGGTTCGGTTGTTGGTGGTGGTCTCTTGTGAGGCCCGGCCGCTCAGGCGGCCGAAGCGCGCTGCCGGTCCGGCTTGCCGGACGAGGCGCCCGTTGCCGGGTCGTGCTCCAACCCGGCCAAGACGCCGCCGAACACCGCCGACAGGTGCCTGCTGAGTGCCGCGCGCCGCCGCCTGGCTTCCCGCTCGGCCTTGCGTTCCGCCTCGTGCTTGTCTTCCCGCGTCCGCGGCGTCTTGGTAAGTGTCGTCATAGCCCGATTCCTTTCGCTAGAAGGTTGAGGGTCAGGCCTTCGTCGGTGTTGGCGCACCTTCGGAGGCCGACTTGTTCCGGGGGTGACCGGAACAAGGGCAACATGAACGGATCCAGAACGGATCCCAAGAGCCCTTCCTTGCTGAAGCGATCGCATGGTTAACGGCGGGCTCGCGGAACGCCCGAGCTGACCTGACGCGCGGCTTCAAATCCCAAGACAAAACCCCCGCCGTTTCCGGCGGGGGTCGGTGTCGAACTCGAAGCGGTAACGGCGATCAGCCTTCGGCCGGCTTCGGCGCCTCTTCCTTGGCCTGCTTCCTTGCCTTGCGGGCACGCTTCGGCTTGGCCTCACCGGATTCCGGCTCCTCATTTCCCGCCTTTGGCTTGGTGCCTGCCGCCCAATGCAGGGTCGGCAGCACCTCGTTGACGAGCCAGTCGCCGACGTCGCCCGCGGCGGGCCAGTCTTCGCGGCCGCCGAGCTTGTGCAGCGTCCACAGGACCCGGTGCCAACCGGTGTCCTCCGGGAAGTCGGCCGGGAAGGTGCGCCACGGGTCGGAGGTCGACATCGTGGTCAGGTAGAGGCCGACGTTCTGGAGGTCGGCCCTGGTGCGGCGGGCGGTGTGCTCGATCTGGTCGGCCAGCGCCGCCTTGGCGACGCGCTTGCCGCGCCAATGCGGCTCAAGCCCGTCGTCGATGTGTACGATCATGGACTTCACCCCGTCGACGAAGTTCTTCGTGCCGACCTTCGCCTTTGCCGAAGCGAGCCCGAGCAGCCCCGCGGGGCCGCCCCGGTCTTCAGGCGCGGCGTCGGTCTCGGCCTCGCTGCCGTTCTTCAGCGCGCGCACGGCCGCCTTCACCTTCGCGACCGGCACGCGCCCGCCATTCTCGAAGACGGAGACGATCTCCTCGCGCTGCTCTTCGGGCAGCTTCGGAAGCTCGTACAGGATGGAGGTGGTGACGGCTCCGGCGATGCACCGTTCCCGGAAGTTCGGGATCTCCTGCAGGCGCAGGTAGTTGCGCGCCTGCCCATCGGTGAAGCACATGTCCACCTCGCAGAAGCCCTTCCACATCTTGTCCGGCACGAATTCGCGCGCGCGGTTCAGGAGGTCGGACCGGCGGAATGCCTGCTTCGCATCGACTTTCCCCATCGAGCGGTTCTCCTCGATGATCTGCCGGAGCTCCTCCTGCTGCTCCAGGGTGATGCGCTCGCCACCCTCTGCCTGCGAGCTCGCTTCGGGCTCAGCCACGGCAGCAGCAGCCTTCTTCCCCTTGCGCGGGCGGCCGCGCTTCGCATGCGCGGATTCAGAAGCGTCCTCGGCAGGCTCGGGCTTGCCCTCATCCGCGGCCACGGTCTTCTGCGCGGCCTCGAGGGCCTCGTGTGCCACCTCGGTTGCCTCCGCGGGGTTGGAGGCAGGCTTGATGGGCTCGTTCTTCGACATATTAAGTCCTTTCTGTCGGGTTTGAACTACGCCGAAGGCGAAATCGCATCCGCGCAACGACAGGCATAGTATAGATTAAGACCATTCGACAATCAAACACCCACAACCCCGACGTTACTTACTAACATTAATTGTCGCACTATTATATATTTCCGCTTTGGCGAATTTCGCGCATATTCCGTATTCGGAAACTAACAAAGTAATAAGATCCGGTTTTCTTGCTTTGGCTCGAAGTGCCCATTCCGGCTGTCTCAGTACGAACATGCGAGTTCCACGCGGGAAGATTGTGCCACATCGCGTGGCAAGGGGCCGAACGGGGCGGCCAAAGCTGGCTTGACAAGAAGCGACCGGTATTGCGGCGCGACGCCGATCATGGCGCAGGGACTGGTGCGATCAGGCCGGATCGTGCCTCCCTGCGAAAAGTTTTCGCGGCACGGCGCTCACCGACATCATTGAAGCCTTGAACACAGCAAGAACCCAGGTGAGGTCACGATCGGTTCCACGAGGGAACGACCCGAACGGGGCCGTAGAACGAACCCGCTCGCGCGGGAGGGTGCCTGGGGGTGATGTAGAGGACCACGGGCTGGGGGTAGCGGCTGATCGATGACATGAACCTGCGGCGTTTCTCCCGCGAAACGCAGCGCAACTATCTCCGCGACATCGGACGCCTGGCGGCATTCCTCGGGCGTTCACCGGACACGGCGACTGCCGATGACCTGCGCCGGTTCCAGATCGAGCAGCAGGAGGACGGCGTGCCCGTGCCGACGATGAACAGCATCGTGTCGGCGCTGCGCTTCCTCTTCATCCACACGCTTGACCGCCCGGATCTGGCGCGCAGGCTCGTCCGGGTGGCGCATCGGCGCAACCTTCCCGTGGTGCTGAGCCGCGACGAGGTGGCCCGGCTGCTCAACGCCACGACGTGTCTCAAGCACCCCGCCTCGGTCGCCTATGGCGCCGGCCTGCGCGTGTCCGAGTCGCGATCTCAAGTCGCGACAGCGAACGCATGCTGCTGCGCGTCGAGCGCGGCAAGGGCGGGCGCTGTCGCAATGCCATGCTCTCCGAGAATCTGCTCGCTCTCCTGCGCGAGTGGTGGAAGGTCGGACGGCAGCAAGGCGTGATGCACCGCGACGGCTGGCTGTTCCCGGGACAGCACGCGATGAAGCCGATCAGCACACGGCAGCTCTATCGCATCGTCGTCGAGGCGGCCCGGGCAGCCGACATCGCCAAGCGGGTCGGGCCGCACACGCTGCGCCACAGCTTCGCGACCCACCTTTTGGAGGACGGCACCGACATCCGGATCATCCAGGTGCTGCTTGGGCATGCCAAGCTGAACAGCACCGCCTTCTACACCAAGGTTGCGACCCGGACGGTTCGCACCGTCACGAGCCCGCTCGACAAGCTCGGCCTGTTCAGGCCGGCAGAGATCTCGCCCAGCGGCTGAGCCGTGCGCGCCTCGATCGAGGTCGCCGACATCTTCCGAGCCGCGGGACCTGCCTACCGCGCCGCCCATGCAGGGCACCTGAGCCTCGCCCAGCTCAGGGTGATGTCGGCGATCGAGCACTGCCGCACCGCGGCTCTTGGCGGACACGTCGAGGCCTGCGAGGACTGTGGCCAGTGGCGCATCGCCTACAACTCCTGCCGTAACCGGCACTGCCCGAAGTGCCAGGGCGCGGCGGCGCGGACATGGCTTGCCGAGCGCGAGGCCGACCTGCTGCCGGTCGGCTACTTCCACGTCGTGTTCACGCTGCCCGCCGAGGTCGCCGACATCGCGTTCCAGAACAAGGCGCTCGTCTACGACCTGCTGTTCAGGGCGGCATCGGAGACGATGCTCACCATCGCGGCGGATCCGAAGCACCTCGGCGCGCGCATCGGCATCACCGCCGTGCTCCACACCTGGGGCTCGGCGATGACCCACCATCCGCACGTGCACATGATCGTGCCAGGCGGCGGCATCGCGCCCGACGGGTCCCGCTGGGTCTCGTCGCGGCCGGCCTTCCTGCTTCCGGTGCGCGTGCTCGGCAAGCTGTTCCGACGGCTCTTCCTCACCCGGCTGGTCGCGCTGCACGACGCCGGGCGGCTCGCCTTCTTCGGCACCCTCGCTCATCTCGCCGACCGGCGAGCATTCCTGCGCCACCTGGCTCCCGTTCGTACGAAGCGATGGGTCGTCTATGCCAAGGCGCCGTTCGCCGGGCCGGAAGCGGTGCTCGCCTACCTGTCGCGCTACACCCACAGGGTGGCAATCTCGAACAGCCGCCTGATCGCCTTCGACGAGAGGGGCGTCACCTTCCGCTACAAGGATTATCGCCGCGACGGCGCTGACCGGCAGCAGGTCATGACGCTGGCAATCGACGAGTTCATCCGCCGCTTCCTGCTTCATGTCCTGCCGCGCGGCTTCCATCGCATCCGGCACTACGGTCTGCTCGCCGGCTCCGCCCGCAGAGCCAGCCTCGCGCTCGCCCGCAAACTCCTGCACGTCGCCGCGCCGCCCGACCCCCGCGACGCCGAAGAACCGGAGGACTTCCGCCCGCCATGCCGCTGCTGCGGCGGACGCATGATCGTCATCGAGGTGTTCGAACGGTGGAGGCAGCCGCGCGGACCACCGGATGCGTCGTCGACGACCGGGAGAAACGACTCATGACCTGGCATGGCGTATTCCAGCTTCAAGCCGCAGGCGCTGCGCCTCCGGCAACGGGCCCGCGCGGGCCCGTGGTGACTGTCGCCGCCAACAGGTCTACGACGAGCAAGATGCGGGGCCGACAATACCGCGCCGAGGCGCAGCGAAACGGCCTGTCCGCATCCACCAACGCACTTCCCACCGTCGGTCGAGCCATCGCCGACATCGGCCGCAAATCGAAATCCCCATAGCCATCGCATTGTGGCCCGCGGGTTCCTTCCTCGGGGACTTTCGTACGCCTCCGGCGCCCGAAACTCTTCACGCCAACGGACCGGCAGCTCTAGGTCTCTGCAGATCGATAGCGGACAGGCGCTTGATTGTCGGCAGAGTGAGGAGAGGTGCCTAATCAGCGTAACGACATCGCCGTCATCGAAGAAGTGAATGCTTTTGCGTTCCAGTTTAAGGTCTCCATAAATCTTTTCGCGGCGCCAGACTTTCACGTCGGCCGTCCAACCCACCCTGAGTCCGAGGCGGCTTGCTGCAGCGGCGATGTCAGCCGGCCGCATTTCGCTAACGCAGCCGCATCGCGTGTTGCCTCCTTTCGGGTAGAGATTGGTCCAGTGATCGTTCCACGTCGTCCAACGGCCGACTGCCTGGCGGCTTACTTCGGTCAGAATTCTTCCGTCGGCGCAGCGGTACGAAATCGGACCTGGAAAGGCGTAGCTTGCCGGGAGGCTGAGGCCCAGGTGAAACAGATCACCGAGCCAGTAGCCGAACGGAAAGGGGAAGATGTCAACGCATAGTGGAAGGCACCTGCCCTGGGCAGCCGGGCGGAAGCGATCCACAGGCCTTAGCTGCCGAGCTTGGCCAGAAAAGAGCACCCCAGCGGGAAGTTCCCAGGCAGCACCATCGAGCGCTGCGACGTCGGCATCCGGAAGCGGAACCTAGTCTTCGCTGAGAAGGGCGCAGGAAATCGTGAGCGAGGCAAACTCGGAAACACCTAAGGAAAGCGGTGTCTTCAGATGTGCGGGACCAACACGCCGGTAGTCGCCCCAGCCTTCACAATCTCTCTGACGATAGTTTCGAGTGGCGCGCCTTCTGCGGCGCACGCGTCCGGAAGCTCACCGAGCCAGTGGGGTAGATCAGCCCGCTCAATGTCCACGAGACCGCGATTGAGCGGCAAGCACTTGCACGCCGCCGCGCAGGCCGCGTCGAGTGGCATGCGCCAGAAGTCGACGACGCAATGCAGCGTTCGCAAATAGGCTGAGCGATAGATGTCGCCTTGGCGCTGATCGATCTGTGCCGAGACGCCGGACCGTTCCAAAGAGCCCTCGAGAAAGTGGTACGGGAATCCCGAAAACGGTGCGTTGGTTGCGGTTCTCGTGTGTTCCCACTCGAACCCCCACTGCCTCATGAAGGGAAGACCAGAAACCTCTTCTAGGCGCGTAAGCTCGTCGCCAAGCGACGACGGTATTTGCGCTGTTTGATCGCGCATGAAGTATTCGGCTCCATGCCCATCTCCTCCGCCTCTGCGAACCGTCGGCTTCTGAGCCCAGGCAAATTTTGCCTGAACAGCGGGAATGGGGGCGCAAAGCCGTGCTCCGAGGGTTTGAAGCCAGCGTCAGCTTTTGAGCGAAGGCGAAGTTTGCCCCAACGGCCGAGATGGTGAAGGGTTTCGTGACGCCTCCGGCGCCCGAAACCCTTCACCATCTCGGCCGTAGCGATCAGCTTGCCCGTATGCCAGAAGCAGACATCGTTGAGAGTGCCGCAAACCTCCTGGATCAACCGCGTAGATCGGCTCTAATCGGGAGGAAGGGCTCAAGGTTTGCTAACGCCCATAGTACACGACGGCGGCGGCGGGAACGCGGGCACCGATCTTCGTGGAGGATGTCTCGAGGCGGTCAGCCGAGCGGTCAGGTTGACTATCGCACCGCCCGCCGCACGAAGCGATTGTATTGCTCAATATTATTCTCGTCGGGGTGCTCGCCGCCGCCTTTCCAGTTATCCGACAGCAGCCACTCCTCGAAATAATAGAGCCAGGTTGTTGCCCACGGCACGAATGTCTGATCGATACGCATCGTGGCCGTCCACTCGCGCGTCCCTGGCAGGCGAGACGCACCTTCCGATACAGTTCCACGGTGAAAATACCCCCGCCCTCCCTGTCGCCAGAAAGGGCAAAAGTGGTCGACTTTTACGCCGCCCGCAGCAGGCTCATCCCGCCGCTCCCGTGGCCGAATATTGCTCCGCCGTTCTCAATTCGCGAGTCCAAAGACCAATGCCTTGGCTCGCCGGTAGCTGACAGAGAGCGTGGCGTTATCGTATATGCAAGGCCCTGACCACACGCTCATAGGCATGCTGCAGGCTGTCATCGACAAGGTCACCGTCCTCGCTCAGCACTTCATTCAGTCTCCGCTCGACGAGTGACCGCAAATGGTAGTGGCGACGGGCCTGCGGCGAGCTTCCGGCCGTGCCGTCTTCGGCTGACTGCCGGCGATGGGCTTCGATGGCGTCACTCAGTTCGGCGATGCCCGTGCCATCGTTCGACGTCTTGATGACAGGCGGCTTCTTACCGTTTTTCTTGCCAACCACGGATTCGAGTGCCGCAGCCATCCGCCGCGCAGCTGCCTGTTCGGACTTCGTAACGGCGACGATGTCCGCCATTTCGAGAAGCCCCGATTTCATCGTTTGGATTTCGTCGCCTGCGTCAGGCGGAACGATCACGACAAGCGTATCGACGATGGAATGGACCGCCACCTCGGACTGTCCGACCCCCACCGTCTCAAGAATGGTCTCGTCAAATCCGTGTCCCTCGAGCGCCGTAAGGAGATCGACGATATTGTCGCAAAGGCCATTAGTGGCGCCGCGGCTGGAAAGGGAGCGGATGAACATGCCTGGCATGGCCGCGATCCCATCCATTCGGATACGGTCGCCCAGGATCGCGCCGCCGCTGATCGGGCTTGTCGGATCGATAGCCAGGATCGCCAGTGTCTTGGCGAGACCGTCGGAGATGCGGCGGGCGGCAAGAGCGTTTATGAGGGTCGACTTACCGCCGCCGGGTGGGCCGGAGACGCCGATTCGGTGGCTCACCGAGATCGGCCGCTTTCCGATCGCATTCAACACCTCGGCAACCGACGCGTTGGCGATCCGGCTGAGCTCGCGCGAAATCTCGCGTCGCGGCAAAGCTGCCTGCGTCAATCTCCTACCTCATGTAGTCTGGCTAGCAGGTCGTTGTTTGCGCCGAGGCAAGGCGGGGCCGGATAGGTCGAAGGGAGCCCATCAACTTTTATCGGATTTCCGATCAGGCGCAGCGTTTCTTCGCCGACGGGAATGTCCACGACCATGTTTCGAGAAGCGGTCAATGCGCTCTCCAGCGCCTCCGGGAGGCTCTGCACGCACGCCACGACCAGCCCCAGCGGAGCCAGAAGAGTGACCCATTCCTGTGCCGAGCGCTCCTTCAGTCGCCGCGAGATCCCCTCGACCACGAAATGTCTGTTGGCCGCCCGCCCGCTCATCGTCGCCAGCCGCGGGTCGACCATCCAGTCATGCTCGCCGAGCGCCTCGGCGAAAAGCCTCCAAAACCTGTCATGTGTTATGAACATGACGAGGTATCCGTCCAGTGTATCGAACAACTGGGCGGGAACGATATAGGGATGTCCGCCATCAGGGATACGCTGAGTGCGTTCCCCTGCATTTAGATACGCACTCCCGAGATAATTGAGCTGCGACAACATCGTGTCGTACATGGATACGTCTACCTGACCGCCCCGTCCCGACAGCATCTGGGCAAGGAGCCCAACGGCTCCCATGATGCCGGCGGAATTGTCGACTGCGGAATAGCCTGGCTTGACCGGCGGCCCGTCGGGGTTGCCGGTAAGCAGCATGATCCCCGCCATCGCCTGTATGACGTAGTCATAGGCCGGCGATTCCGCGAAAGGTCCGTTCAGGCCGTAGCCGGTGAGGGCAAGGCAGGCAATCCGCGGGTTGGCGCGTTGCAGGTCTGGATAAGTAAGGCCGAGCTTCTTGATGGCCGAGGGGCGCAGGTTGGTGATGAGGCCATCGGCCTCCTTCACGAGCCTAAACAAATCTCGTTGCCCTTCCACCGAGGCCAGGTCCAGGACGACGCTCTCCTTGCCGCGATTGAGCGACGCGAAATAGGTATTATGCTCGCCGACATAGTTCGGGCCGACGCTGCGGGCTATGTCGCCTTGCGGTGTCTCGACCTTGATGATGCGAGCTCCGAGATCGGTCAGCAGCATGCCGCAATAGGGCCCTGCGAGCATGTGGCCTACTTCTATGATAGTCTTGCCTGTAAGCGGTCCGGCCATCTCAGCTCAACTGCCTCTGGATTTCCTCGATGACGGATTCGATGGTCATCTCGCTGGTGAAAACCCCGGCGACCCCGGCGTCGCGCAATGCCTCGTGATCCTCGTCGGGAATGGTGCCGCCCACGAAAACTTTAATTTCTCCGGCACCTTCTTCCTTCAGGCGCGCGATTACGGCGGCGACCAGCTCCTTGTGGCTCCCGGAAAGGATAGACAGGCCGACAATGTCGACATCCTCGTCGACCGCGATACGCACGATCTGTTCCGGGCTTCTGCGCAATCCCGTGTAGATGACGTCCGCGCCGGCATCCCGTAGTGCGAGCGCGATGACCTTTGCACCGACGTCGTGTCCGTCGAGACCGGGCTTTGCGATCAGGATTCTCTTTCGTGCGAGCGACATCGGTCTAAAACCTTATGGGTTCTTGGAATTCGCCCCACACCTGCTTCAGCGCCGCGACCATCTCCCCGACAGTCGCATAGGCGTGGCAGCTGTCCACGAGATAGGGCATGACGTTTTCGGTATCCTTGACGGCCGCCTTGGCCAGGCCCGCCAGTGCGCGGTCGACGCACGCCTGATCCCTGGAGTCCATCACGGTTTGGTATTTTTCGGTGACCTGTTTAAAGGTTTCGGGATCCTGACTGAACATCTCGCCCTTGTCGGTGCTGGCCTTCTCGCGGACGCCGTAATTGACGCCGACGACCGGTCGTTCACCGGTGTCGGTGGCCAGCTTGCGCTCCTTGGCGCGCTGGGCGATCTTGGCTTGCAGATATCCTTCCTCGATCGCCTTAACGACGCCACCGTAGTCATCGAGTTCCTGCATGATACCGGTGATCTGCTCTTCCATGCGGTCGGTCAGCCATTCCGCGTAGTAACTGCCTCCCAGAGGATCGACGGTACGCGCGATGCCGCTTTCCTGCGCCACGATCTGCTGCGTCCTGAGCGCGATTTCGGCGCTTGTCTCTGTGGGAATTTGATAGGCTTCGTCGAATGCGCAGGTAAAGATGGACTGGGCCCCGCCCATGACAGCCGCCATGGTTTCGATTCCGACACGCACGATGTTGTTCATCGGCTGTGCCGCCGTCAGCGAGGATCCGCCGCACACGACGCCAAATCGGAAATGCAGTGCCTTCTCGTCGGTGACGCCGTAACGCTGTGACAGCAAGTTCGCCCAGAGCCGGCGGCCGGCTCTGAACTTGGCCACTTCCTCGAACAGATCCATGTGCACGTAGAAGAAGAAACTGAGCCGCTTGGCGAACGCATTTATGTCGCCGCCGCGACGGCTGAATTCGTCGACATAGGCGAGACCGTTGGCGAGCGTGTATGCCATTTCCTCGGCTGCGTTGGCTCCCGCGTCCCGCACATGCGCACCGGCGATCGAAATCGGATTGAATCTCGGTGTTTCGGTGTTCGCGTAAAGGACGCTATCCGCAATCAGTCTCATCGACGGCCGCACCGGGAATATCCACGTCCCACGCGCCACATATTCCTTCAGGATGTCATTCTGAATGGTGCCGGTCAGCTTTTCGCGTGCAACGCCCTGCTTGTCGGCTACGGCCAGATACATCGCGTAGATGATGGCCGCCGTTCCATTGATGGTGAACGATGTCGAGATCTGCGCTAGGTCGATCTGATCAAAGAGGATTTCGGCCTCGGCGAGATTCGACAGCGAGACGCCGACCTTTCCGACTTCGGATCGTGCCATATCGTCGATCGGATCGTAGCCGCACTGGGTCGGCAGATCGAGCGCGACCGACAGGCCGGTTTGGCCGCGGTCGAGGAGGAAACGATAGCGTTCGTTGGTCGATTCTGCGGTGCCGAATCCGGAATATTGTCGGATCGTCCATTGTCGCCCGCGATAGCCGTTCGGAAAGATGCCGCGCGTGAAAGGAAACTCGCCGGGCGCTGAAACTTTCCGCATCTCTACATCGGGCATCACGCTTACCGGTACCTCGACGCCCGAAGGGGTCTTTGAGAGATGGCTGTCTCGGTTCGTCGCAGTCATGTGTTCCTCTTTCTGTTGACCACGCGTTCCACGGCCAGATCATGATCGGGATGCGCCCAGGCTTTGGCGAAATTCTCGGTCTCGGTTCTGTCCATTTCTTCGCGGCCGTCACGGCGGACGTGCAGCGCCAACGCCTTGAATGCTCGCATCACATGCGCCGATTGCTCAAGCATCGGAGCGATAAAGGCCTCGAGTGCCTCTTCCAGGGGTTCGTTTTCGGTGGCGTACCGATTGTACAGCCCCGATCGTAGGGCTTCGTCCGGCTCCACCATCTCGGCGCGGCTCATCATCTGCAGGGCCAGGGAAGGGCCGATTAGCCGTATAAGGTCCACGCCGCCCCCCCAGGCAGACGAGATGGCGAGCCTGCCCTGAATGAAGCCGATCCTTGCATGGAATGCCGCGATCCGCATGTCGCAGGCCAAGGCCAGTTCGGCGCCGCCACCAAGGGCGTCGCCATTGAGCGCGGCCACGACTGGCACCGGAAAGTTCCGCACTGCCGACAATGCAGCCTTTGCGTGCCGCACCATCTCTTCGGCGGCGACCTCGCCGACCACCGACTGCAGTTCCGTGATATCTCCTCCCGCCGCAAAGCTCTTCTCTCCGGCGCCCGTCAGGACCGCCAGCCGCAAGTCGCGTTTGCCGGCGCGTTCCTCGAAGGCCTGGGCGATCTCGGCCAGCGTGGCGGCGCTTAGCGCGTTGCGCTTTTCCGGACGGTTGATGCAGACCCTCAGAAGGCCATTCTCGAAGGATGTCTCGACCAAAGTTGTCATCAAGTGCGCCTTGGATGATGCCCGCTAGGGCTGAGCCGCGTCATGTGATGGAGGCTCAATTTGTCTGTGGTTCCTTGAAACGCACCATGGCGCTGAGTGGACGAGATTGCAACAAACTTCTATCAAGTGTAAAATCTTTCGGTATTTCGAAATCTATTTATGCCGTATGTCGCCATCGATCGTCGTGGCATTTATGGCTTTGCCTCTGAATCGTCGGCTCGACCTTCTGTCTGGCACGCCGGCGCAATTCAAAACGGGGATGTGATTTGGTAGGGCGGTATTCGGCATGTCGGGACGCGGCCATCGATTCGCCTTGCGAGAAGACTGGCGCTCCCGCACCCCGTATGCATAAGGATTGGCTCGATGAGTGCTGACCGAAACGAAAACGTACGCACTGCCGGACGAACGCTCCTGATATTCGAGGAGTTCGCCAATCGGCAGGAGCCGATGTCCCTGTCCGAACTGGCCGTCAGGATAGGATCGCCGGTATCCAGCGTTCACGCGCTGGTAAAGACCTTGCGCAAGCTGGGCTACGTGTACGTGCTCGATGAGCGCAAGTTGATCTATCCCACCCGCCGCATCCTCGACATCGCCAAACGTATCTCCGTCAACGATCCCGTTGTCGCAGTATGCCAGCCGGCGATGGCACGGCTCCAGGAGAGGACAGGTGAAACGATCATTCTCGGCAAACTGCAGAATGACGTGATCGTTTACCTGAATGTTGTCGAGAGTGCGCATTCGATACGGTATTCGGCGCGGCCAGGAGATCTGAAGCCGCTCTTTTCCAGCGCGGTGGGCAAGTCCATGCTGGGTCAGATGACCGACGACGAGCTTGGCAAATTGCTGGAAAAGCGCAATCTGCCGGCAGTGACGTCGAATACGATCACCGATCCGGTGAAACTTCTTGCCGACGTCAAAGAGGGCAGGGAGCGAAATTATTATGTTACCCGCGGCGAGAATGTCGGCGACGTGATGGGGATCGCGAGCACGGTCGCATTCGCGGGAGAAGTTGTCGGCTTGGCCATCGCAGGCCCGATATCCCGGCTTCAGAGCCGAGAGGCCGAAAATGCCGAGCTGCTTCTTCAGGCAGTCCAAGAAATTCGGTCGGCAGCAGGCGAATAGGGCGTTTGCGAAAGATCACCTTCCTTGCATGGAAAGCGGCAGGGCTCGATAAATTCTGCGTTCTCGCATACCCAGGGGCACACCTTCGCGGCCACCCGGTCGGATAAATCCGGGTGGGCGGCCGCGGCCTATGCTTCAGGCAAAGGCACGGTTCTCGCGGTTAGTGCGGCCAGATGGGATCGGCCAAAGCGGATTCCTTGGGCCACACAGTGAGCGGAACCCCGTCCTGCCACTGCACGATGACCAGCGGCGCATCTTCGCGCAGCCCGTTCTCGGCGAACTTGACGTGACCGCCGGGGAAGAACTTGGCGGCTCCGTCGGAAATGTCCATCGAATGAAGGGCCTCGGTGATTTTCTCGGGATCAGCCGATTTTGCCATTTCCATGGCCGTGGCGAGCAGCATGACGTGCCCATAGTTGGAGATGCTGTCCTGGGTGACCCACTTCTCTCCGGTCTCGCTTTCGAAGGTCTTAATGAAATCCTCCTGCCCCTTCGCGCCCCAATTGGCCGTGATGAAGAGCGATCCTTCGAGAAGGTCCTTGTTCATCACCTGAAGCAGATCGGGTGACCCCAGAACACCGCCATTGTTGACGATGGGAAGCCGCGTACGTGGCAGACCGAGCTCCGTCAGCTTCTCCAGGCAGAGCTTGATATCGGGTGTCGCGGTCAGAAGCAGCAGCAGAAAGTCGGGCCGACTGGCGCGCACCTTCTGCATGAGGGCCCCGCAGTCCGAAAGAGGAGGAGTGAACTGCTCGTCGGTGACCAGTTCCAGCCCGTATTGCTTGAGACCGTCGCCATGCATCTTTGACGTAAAGCCGACGGGCGATGGCGTGTTGTCCATCACGATGGCGACCTTCGTCGGAGCCTTGCCGGTCGCCTGCTTTGCCATATCGATAATGGCAGGCATGCCCTGCTCGGCCTGAATGACGGCAGTCGGCGACGTAGCGAACACGTGCTTGAAGCCGCGGTCGGTGATCGTCGGCGAATAGGAAAGCGTCAGCCACGGAATGCCGGCGCGCTCGGTGACTTCGGTGACAGCAAGCGTGAAGGACGACACATAGGCTCCCATGCCGCCCGCCAGGTTTGGATGCTCGGAGACAAGCCGTTGTGTGGCATTCTTGAACTTCTCGGGAGAGTCGCCGCCATCGACGACCACGAGCTTCAGCTTTGCACCGCCGAGTGCCTTGATGCCCCCGCTTTCATTAATCTGCTTGACGGCTAGCTCGGCGCCGATTTTCGATTCTTCGCCCAGGCGTGCCCAGGGGCCGCTCAAGGGTTGTACGGTTGCGATTTCAATGTCCTTCGCATCCTGTGCTAGGGCACCCGCAGTCGCGGTGAGCATCGCGGACGCAAAAATCGCCGCTAGCAGTCCTGTCTTTCTATTCATACTCATTCCTCCCGTTGTTACATGCCGAGGTAGGCTCGGCGCACATTGTCGTCAGACGACAATTCCTCATAAGTCCCGTGCATCACGATGCGGCCCGTCTGAAGGACGTAGCCGCGGTCGCAATTCTCCATCGCTTCCGCCACACGCTGCTCCACGAGCAGGATGGTCATCCCGTCCTCCTTGTGGAGTTGGGCGATGCGCTCAAAAATCATGTCGGCAACCGCTGGCGCGAGCCCCATCGAAGGCTCATCGAACATCATCAACTCGGGCGCCGACGCCAATCCGCGGCCGATGGCAAGCATCTGTTGCTCGCCTCCCGAAAGCGTGCCCGCATATTGTCCTCCACGCTCGGCCAGGATGGGAAAGAGTTCGAATATCCGTTCGAACAACTCACCGCGCTTGCGATCGTCATGCAGGGAATAAGCACCCATCTCGAGGTTTTCCCGCACGCTCATGGCAGGAAAGACATGACGGCCCTCGGGCACATGGGCGATGCCCAGATGCGCCCGTCTGGAGGGCGGCGCGCGAAGGATGTCCCGGTCCTTGAAGGTTACCGAGCCGCCGCCCGCCTTCACCGTTCCGGAAATCGCCTTGAACAGGGTCGACTTGCCAGCGCCGTTTGGTCCGACGACGGCCACGAGCTCTCCGGGCCGTACCTCCAGACTGACGTCGGAGAGTGCAACCAAGCCTCCGTAGGATACGGAAAGATGATCGACCCTAAGCATGTTTCGCGGCCCACCTGCGGCCAAGATAGGCTTCGATGACGCGCGGATCGCGCGTGACCTCAACGGGAGAACCTTCGGTAACCAGGACGCCATGGTCGAGCACGATCATCCGGTCGACCAGATCGACCATTGCCTGCATCGTATGCTCGATGATCGCTATGGTCAGTCCGTCCGCCGCCAGCCGCTTCAGGATGTCGGTCAATTCCTGAGCTTCTTCGGCCCCGAGTTCCTGCGAGTGGCTCATCGAGCAACAACAGGCGCGGTTCGCCGGCGAGCGCACGCGCGAGTTCCATCAGCCTGAGGTCCTTGTTGCTGATCGAGGCCGCCAGGGTCTCTGCCCGCGATGTCAGGCTCACGAGATCCATCGCGCTTCTCGCGCGGCGCCAAGCGTCTTTTTCATTGTCGGCGCGGACATACGCGCCGACAAGTACGTTCTCCTCGACCGTCATGCGCGGGAACGAGCGGACGACCTGGAACGTTCGTCCCATCCCTGCCTTGCAGCGACGGTTGGGCTTGAACGACGTGACGTCCTTATCGTTGAAGATTATGCCGCCGCTGCTCGGCGAAACGAGCCCGTTGAGCATGTTGAATAGTGTGGTTTTTCCGGCGCCGTTGGGTCCGATCACGCCGACGATTTCTCCCTCGAAAACGTCGAAGGAAACATCCTTGACGGCGCCGAGCCCGCCATAGGACTTGGAGATGTTTTCAATGCGAAGTAGCTTCGTCTCTGATCGTACATGGGACCTGCGTGCTTCCACCACCGGGCGCACGCCAGGCGTTGCCGCCGAGATATCGACCTGGGGCAGGACAGGGGTGCGCCGCCCGATTAGGTCCTTCACGCGCCAGTATATGCCTTCGGGCGCGAGGACCATGACAAGGACGATCGCGGCTCCATAGACCATCCCGGTGATCCCGGGGATCAGATGCCCTAATTCGGCGTGCAGGGTCTCGGAAAACGGAAGCAGCACGGCGGCGCCGATCACCGGCCCCCACAGAATCCCCGCGCCTCCGAAGAGCGTAAGGATCATCGCCTGCGCGGATGTCACAAGACCGAAGACGGATGCGGGCGTTACCACCAGTTGCACCACGGCGAAGAGTCCGCCGGCAGCCCCCGCCATCGCGCCGCTGATGAGGATCGCGTAGAGCTTCCATTTGAATGTGTCGACGCCACAGGCCTCCGCCGCCATCTCGTTTTGCTTGATGGCGAGGAGGCTGCGGCCGAAGCGTGATCTTTCGATGAAGAGGCAGGTCACGCTCGCGATGACGAAGAGCAGGAGCGAGAGCAACTGATAAATGCGATTGTCGGAAAATTGCATATAGGCGGGACCGTTCTCCCGCATCATCGGCAGCGTGATCTCCTGCAGGCCGAGCCAGTCGAAGACGTAGATCATGGAGAGCGGATAGGCGAGCATCGCCAAAGCGAAGTAGACGCCGCGCAAGCGGAAGGTCGGAATGCCGATCAGCCCTGCGGTAAGGGCTCCAGTCACCGCCCCGAGTGGCACACCGATCCACGGGGTCAGTCCGAAATTCACGAGGCCCAGCGATACCGTGAAGGCTCCAACGCCGAAGAAGGCGGCATGCCCGAACGAAATGAGTCCGCTGTAGCCCGAAAAGACGTTCCAGGAGATCCCGAGCACTGCCCATATCGGGATCACGGCCAGCATCAGCCGATAATAGCTGTTGTCGGTGATGTTACTCACCACCAGGCAAAGTCCTACAAGCGCCGCAATAATCAGGAGCGACCGGCGAAAAGCGAAGCGGTTCTTCTCCATCAGGCGCGCTCCACGTTGCGACCGAACAGGCCATTGGGCCGTATGAGAAGGATGAGGACGAACACGACGAAGATGGCCACGTTCTGCAACTGAAGGGGAATGAAGAGCGTGGATAGTTGCTGCACGAGGCCGATCGTCATGCCGCCCCAAAAGGCGCCTTCGACACTTCCCATGCCGCCGAGCACGACTCCGGCATACATTATTATGATGAAGTCCACCCCCACGTAGGGCTGGGCCGGGTAGTAGAGGACGATGAGGCCGCCCGCGATTCCGGCAATTGACGCGCCGAGGCCGAAGGCAAGGCGGTGGGCCTTGTCGACATCGATTCCCATGTAGGTTGCCGCCTCGGGATCTTCGGCTGCCGCCCGCAACTCCTTGCCTGTGCGCGTGCGGCGCATCATCACGACCAGCGCGACCGATATGCCGATGGCCGCTAGCGCATCCAGAAAGCGGGCCTTGTTGATGAATACGATGCTGAAGTCGTCATACAGCAATGGAATCTGCCAGGCGGATGACGACAGGCTACTGATCTGCGACAGCGGCGCCGACCCGACCAGGAACAGCATCCCGTTCTGCAGGAAAAGCGCGACGCCGAGGGTCAGGATCAGCTGCGCCTGATGGCTATCGAGCTCGTTATTGGCGCGCATTCCTGTGGTACGCGAAATGAGCAGCAAGTGCAGCAGGTATCCGAACGCGAACATGATGATACCCGCGATGAGTGCGCCCACGAAGGGAGCCGAGGCACCGAGAAATTCCAGAAAGGAAAGTGTAACCCCCACCGCCAGGTACATGCCCAGCATCATGAAATCGCCTTGGGCGAAATTAATGACCCGCATGATGCCGAAGATGAACGCCAGGCCTACGCAGAGGAGACCGTAGAGACAGCCGACTAGCAGTCCGGCGGTCAATGCCTGAAGGATTTGTTCGGTCAACGCGGCCAATTGTCAGCGCTCCATTTTTGCCGGCCGTGCAACGACTTTGTCTTGCTCCCATCAGCGGGTGTCGCCGCCTTGCTCTCGACCTTCGATTCGTAGCCGTATTTTTGCCTGGCGCCGCTAGCGGTGAGTTTGCCGGAGAGCAGGTCGGCCGCGATCAGGCCGCAGTCTCGCGAGCCGGGTGCGCCCCAGCCACCGCCGGCCGCGGTGACGTGGCTCCACATGTCGCCTTGACGAATGTCCCTGACGATCTTTGAAGGCATCGGCGTCGAATTGCCGTCGGGGTCGTAAAGCGTGTTTTGAGAGGTCGAGCCTTGCTCGCCCCCTTTAAGCCCCCACGGCGCCATCTTAGAGCGATCAGAGCGAATCTGCAGAACGGCGCGCTTTCCAAGGAACCGCACGTCACGCCGTACGGCATTGCCGCCCCGATATTCGCCTGCACCTCCCGTGTCGGCAACGAAGCCGTAACGTTCCACCCGAAGCGGAAAATTGGCCTCCATCAGCTCGCAGCTCGTGTTCTTGGCGTTGACGATTGGCGAGGCGACGCCCTCCAGTCCGTCGGACGAGGGTCGCGCGCCGAACGCGCCCGAGATCAGTTCCATGAAGACAAAATGCCGTCCATCGCTGTCTTCTCCGCCGACGCTGATGACGGCAGGGCCGCCATCGCCTGCCGCCGGCACCTTCTCTGGAAGGATATCGGCAAGCGCCCCGAACAGCGCATCGGTCATCCGGTACGCGGTCACCGCCCGTGCCGCGCAGGCCGCGGGAAACGCCATGTTGACGACAGTGCCTTCGGGCGCCGTGACGTTGAGAAGCCGCAGGAAGCCCGCATTATTGGGGATCTCGGCGCCGATCACTGCCTTGACGACGAAGGCCACGGATGATTTGGCGATCGACAGCGGCGCGTTGACGGCGCTGCGTACCTGCGGCGAAGATCCGGTGAAATCGACGTCAATGCCGTCGTCGTGAATTGCGATGGTGACCTGAATGCGAACCGGTTCGCCTCCCGCGCCGTCATCGTCGAGATAGTCGGTGAACGTGTAGCGGCCCTTGGCGATGCCGGCGAGTGCTGCGCGCGACATCCGTTCGCCATAAGCGATGAGCTCGTCCATATAGGCGGCGAGGTTTTCGATGCCATATCGTTCGGCGATCGCTTGCAGCTCCTTTTCGGCCGTATTGCAAGACGCGATTTCCGCGTGCAGATCGCCAAGCACCATGTCCGGTTGTCGGACGTTGGCGCGCAACAGGTCTAGCCAGCGGTCGTCGAGAACGCCGCGCGAATAGAGCTTCATCGGCGGAATGCGGATGCCTTCCTGGAATATCTCCGTGGAATTGGCTGCATTTCCGCCGGGTACGCGTCCGCCGATGTCCGCCATGTGTGCGACGGCTGCCGCGAAGCCGATGAGAGTTCCGGCCGAGAAGATCGGTTTGAAGACGAAGATGTCGGGAAGGTGCATGCCTCCCGAATAGGGGTCGTTGGTGAAAACGATGTCGCCTTCTTCGAAGCTGTCGGAAAAGGCTTCCATCACCGTCTGCATGGCGTTGGGGATGGCGCCTAGATGGACGGCGATGCCGACGCCACCCGTAACCAGCTCGCCGCGCGCGTTGCAGAGCGCTACCGAGAAATCGTGCGAATCCTTCATGATGAGCGATCGCGCCGTTCGCGCCAGCGTCACGGCCATCTCGTCGGTAACGGAGCTCAGCCGGTTCTTCACGAGTTCCAGCGTCGTCGGGTTGATTTCGCCCTTCTCGTCCTGGCCCAGTGCGGTCTCGCCGATGTCCCCGAGCGTGATGACGAGATTGCCATATTCGTCCACCGATGCGCGGCAGTCGGGCGGAATTACGATCGTGGTGTCGAGTTCTTCGATGATCGCGGGCCCCTCGATTCCGTCACCAATCGAGGCGCGGTCGCGGATCGGGGCATCGCGCCAGCCGAAGGATGGACCGAAATAGGCGCGACGCGAATGTTGCGGCCCCGAAGCGCTTACCCCTTTGCGTCCGATGTCCGCATAGGAACCCTTGGGCCGGATCCCACGCCCCTTGACGCGCAGGCTCATGATCTGGGCTCGTTCCATGTCCTCGCTGTAGCCATAGGTCTGCATGTGCAGGCGCGAAAACGCCTCAGCCACGCGCTGGAAGCCCTGTGTGTCCAGCCTGCCGGAAGGTACCGGCACGACAAGTTCCTCCGACTGGCCGAGGAATTGCATCGCGACGGTGCGCTCGAAGTCCATCGCCGCTTCGTCGAAACCCTCCTTCGCCAGATCGGCCCGGGCTTGCGTCTCGAGCGCCTCCCATATGTCTGAAAATTTCTCTGCCTCGCCCGGACCGATATCCATGACCATGCGCACTGAGGTTCGCGCATAGCTGCGTTGCACGTCCGCCATCAGAAGGCCCAGGGCGCTGAACAGGCCCGGCGAATTGGGTATCAGAACCTTCGACAGACCTATTGCGCGTGCCAATTCCGCTGCGTGTAGCGGACCGGCGCCGCCGAACGCGACAAGCGTATAGTCGCGCGCGTCGCGGCCCCGTTCGACGGTGACGGCGCGTACAGCACGGATCATGGTGGACGTAGCGACCGTGTAGATTCCGTAGGCCGCGTCTTCCAGTTCCAGCCCCGCGGGCTCGGCGATGCGTGTGCCGATCGCGTGCTTAGCTTTGTCAAGATCGATATGCCTTGCGCCGCCGGCTATCGCGCCCGGGTTCAGATAGCCGAGGACCGCGAAGGCGTCGGTAACCGTCGGCTCCACACCGTCAAGACCGTAGCATGCCGGTCCCGGAAGTGCGCCGGCACTGCGCGGACCGACGCGCAGGGCGCCGCCCGCGTCAAGGCTCGCTATGCTGCCGCCGCCAGCGCCGACTTCGGCAATTTCGATTGAGGGCACGCGTATGACTTGTCCGCCACCGGCCCCGCCGGAAAAATTCATGCCGCCGCCGACATGATATTCCGCGGCTTCGAAGGGCCGGCCGTCCTCGATCAGCGAGGCCTTGGCCGTGGTTCCGCCCATGTCGAAGGCGATGAGATTCTTTTCGCCTGTCTGGGTCGAGAGGTAGCAACATGCCAAGACGCCCGCGGCCGGCCCGGACTCGACGATGTTGACCGGCTGGCGCTGGGCAACGGAAGCCGAGATCACGCCGCCGTTCGACTGCATGACCATAACGGGTTCGCGGTAGCCAAGCGCCGAAAGCTTATTTTGCAGGCGCAGCAGGTATTCTTCGACCACGGGGATCAGATAGGCGTTGACCGCCGTCGTGCTCGTGCGTTCGAACTCGCGGATGTCGCCGAGCACGTCGGTCGATATGCAAACGGTCATGCCGGGGAAGTCGCGGCGGGCGATCTCGAGGACCGCCCTTTCATGCTCCGGATTTACATAGGAGTTGATGAGACACACGGCGACGGTCTGGATTCCCGCCTGGCGCAGTTGTTCGAGAACGGCCCTTATCTGGTCGGGTTCGATCGCCTTGAGAACCTTGCCTTGCGAATCGATCCGCTCGTCTATTTCGAGACGATGTTGACGGGCCACCAGCGGCGTTGGCTTGATCCAGTTGAGATCATGGACGTCGTCGCTCCAGCGGCCGCGGCCGATCTCCAGAACGTCGGCGAATCCCTTCGTAGTGAGCAATCCGACCTGCGGGCCGGTGGATTCGAGCAGGGCGTTGGTCGCGACCGTCGTCCCATGCACGATGCTTTCGATATCCTCGCCGACGATACCATCCTTTTCGACCATGGCGGCGATCGTCTCGACGATGCCGAGCGAAAAATCTTCCGGCGTGGAAAGCGACTTCCTGCGCACGAGGCGGCCGTCATCACCAAAGGCGATGAGGTCGGTAAAGGTGCCTCCCGTATCGACCCCGATCCTGTAGCGGGTCTTTTTTTCAGCCATCGTTGATCCTGTCAGAGGTCTCTTTCGCGGAACCGACCACGAGATTCAGCGGCCGTTCGAGAAGCTCGATGATACGTGTGAAATCCTTGTCGCCCAGTTCGGCGGCGGCGTGCTCCCACGCCCGATCGACGGCTTCGAGCACGGGAAAAGGCGCGCCAAACCCGTCCGCGAAGGCCTTGCAAAGCCTGACATCCTTGTGAAACAGCGCCGTCCGGAAACCATAATCGAAGCTTCGGTCGAGAACGCTGCGCGGAAACTTGTCGCTCGTTGCCGTGTTGCGCCCGCTGCTGGCGTTGAAAACCTCCAACATAACGGCGGGGTCGAGACCGGCGTGAACGCCGGCCGCCATCGCTTCGGCGGTCGCGGCCATTGCCGTGCCGGAGAGGTAGTTGTTCAAGAGCTTGAGGACCTGACCCTTGCCCGCCATATCGCCGACGCGTACCGGTCGTCCGATCATCTCCAGAAAAGGTACGGCGGTTTTATAGGCGGCGTCACTTCCGGCAACCATGATTGCGACGGTGCCCTTCTTGGCCCCCGGTATGCCGCCACTGACGGGTGCATCGAGATATTCCTTGCCGGACTTCTGGAGCAGGGCCGCAACCTCGATGGCCGCATCCGGGCCGACGGTGGAAAGATCGACGATCAGTTTTGCGGAACTGCCGGCGGCCAACCCGGCCTGTCCTGACGCGACGGCTTTCAGCGCGTCCGGTGTCGGTAAGCTGAGGAACACGATGTCGGCGCTGTCGGCGACTGCCTTGGGGCTGTCGGCGAGGGTGCTCTCGCCTTTGAGGAGCTGTCGCGCACGTTCCGTGTGCGTATCGTGAACCACCAGCGCGTTCCCCGCCTCCTGAAGGCGGTCCGCCATCCAGTAACCGATGCTCCCGACCCCGATGAAACCCAACTGCGGCATGTGCGATTTGTCTTTCGTTGAAGTCTCTTCCACTGCTGCGGGAAGTGACGGTTATCTGAGGACGAACGGGTTCGGCACCTCGTTGCCCATGTCGATCCACACGGCCTTGGTCTGCAGATACTCGTGAATCATCCCCATGCCGTTCTCGCGGCCGAGTCCCGAACGCTTGTAGCCGCCGAATGGTGCCATGAAGCTGACCGCCCGATAGGTGTTCACCCAGACGGTGCCTGCCTCGATTTTCTGCGACATGGAGAGCGCACGGCCCATGTTTTCGGTCCACACGCCGGAAGCCAAGCCATACGGTGTGTCGTTGGCGATCGCCAGGGCATCCTCGTCGTCCTCGAAGGGAAGGACTGCAAGTACCGGTCCGAATACCTCTTCGCGGGCGAGCTGCATGTCCGGGTGTACGCCGGAAAAGATCGTCGGCTCCACGAACCAACCGTCGCCGCATTCCGGACGCTCCGAGGGACCGCCACCCAGCCGGCAGTCCGCTCCTTCCGACTTGGCGCGCTCGATGAAGTCGAGCACCCTCTCATACTGCGGGTGGGTCGTTACCGGTCCCACCTGCGTGTCGAGTTCGAGCGGATCGCCAATGCGGGCGGTGGCGGCGAAATCGACCACCTTGGCGACGAATTCATCGTGGATGGATTTCTGTACGAGCAGACGGCTGCCGGCTATGCATGTCTGGCCGGTGGCTGCGAAGATGCCCGAGATGACGCCCTTTACGGCGTTATCAATATTGGCGTCGTCGAAGACGATATTAGGCGATTTGCCGCCGAGCTCGAGCGTCACTGGCTTCAACCCGCGCGCCGCCAGCTCGTAGACGCGCTGGCCGCCGCGCTCGCCGCCTGTAAATGCTATCTTGGCGACAAGCGGGTGCGTGACGAGGGGTTCGCCGACGTCCGCGCCTTCCCCCGTCACCACATTGACGACTTCCGGCGGAAAGCCGGCCTGTTCGAAAAGCTTGACGAATTCGAGTGCGGAGACGGAAGCGAATTCCGAGGGTTTCCACACGATCGTGTTGCCCGCCGCCAGCGCAGGGGCGAGCTTCCAGACCGCCAGTAGAAGCGGTGAATTCCATGGCGTTATTGCGGCGACCACACCCAGCGGCTCGGGCCGGGTGAACGTGAACATGTTAGGCTTGTCGATCGGTATGACCGCGCCCTCGAGCTTGTCCGCCAGGCCGCCAAAATAGTGAAACCATTGCGGGATATAGCGCACCTGACCAAGCATCTCGGCCAGAAGCTTCCCGTTGTCTATCGTTTCGATACGCCCCAGCTGCTCGGCGTTCTCGGCGACAAGGTCTCCGAACCTGCGCAAGAGGTGTCCTCGCGCGGTCGCGGTCAGCCCTCGCCATTCGGGCGATCGGAAAGCGCGATGGGCGGCCTGCACGGCTGCCTCCACATCGTCCTCGTCGCCCTTGGCGACAAGTGCCCAGGGCTTCGCGGTGTAGGGGTTGAACGATTCGAAGTAGTCGCCGCCATGCGGCTCGCGCGGAGCGCCGTCTATGTAGAGCGGATATTTTTGCACGCTGCTCCTCCCAGAGTCAGTCGATTTGCCCACCGGTCGAACAAGTGGATCCTCAGTCGGTTGAAGTCTCCTCGAGCACTTCTTTTGCTACGCGAAAGGCGTCCACTGCCGCCGGAACGCCAGCATAAATCGCTACCTGCAGAAGAACCTCACGAATTTCGACCGCGGAGCATCCATTGCGCAACGCGCCCCGAAGATGCAGGCGCAATTCGTGTGGCCGGTTCATCGCAGCCAGCATCGCCACGTTTAGAATACTGCGCGTTGGCCGCGGCAGCTCTTCGCGCCCCCAGATCTCACCCCAGCAATATGACGTCACCAGTTCCTGAAGGGGCCGCGTGAAATCGTCGGCCTCCCTAATGGATTTCTCCACATACTCCCGCCCGACAACATCCTTGCGGATGGCAAGACCCTTTTCATAAGCGTCCGTTGGCATTTGCTGTGTCTCTCCATGAGCCGGTGCCTTTGCCTACTCGAAGGTCGCCGCGATTAGCCCCTTCCCGGGTCGCCGCCGCCCCTGCTGATCGAGCTCAAATGATACACAAGACCCAGACGACGGCAACCATTTAATACCGGAATGTGAAAATACTTTCACATATAGGATTTTTTTGAGGGCTGAAACGGGGGCCGAAGTGATGGTTCGGCGGGAAGGCGGCCTAAGAGGGAGCATGCTTCAACACACCGTGCCGTCGAGTTTCGCGGGCCGACGTAGCGGGTTTCACGGCTTGAGGAGGATTCGTCCGCGCGCCTGGCCGCTTTCGACGCGCCGGTGGGCTTCCGCCGCCTTCGCGAGGGGAAGCGCGCTGTCGATGACGGCCCTGATGCCGCCCGGCCGCATCAGGTCGAGGCAGATCTCCAGTTCCCGCCGGGTCGTACTCGTGGCGCTGAGCAGCGAAATGCCCTTCAGGAAAAGTTGGGCCGGACTGAACGAAACGAAATCGCCCGTCAGCTGACCAACCATCACCCAGCGGCCGCCCTTCGCAATCGAGCGCCGGATCGGATGGAACAGCGGCGTCCCCACGGTGTCGACCGCGATGTCCACGCCGGTGCCGCCCGTCAGTTCGTGAACCTCGCGAGAAAAGTCGGAGCCACGCTCGCAGACGATGACGAAATCCGCCCCGAGCGCGCGCAAATCGGCTTCGCGCGCCGGGGATGAGGTGACCGCGTAGACAATCGCGCCGGCCTTTTTTGCCAGTTGCACGCCGTGCATGCCTAGCCCACCCGTGGCGCCGGTGAGAAGGAGGCGTTCGCCGGGCCTGGCGTTACCGATCGCGGAGATCGCGTGATACATGGTTCCGATAGCGCAGGCTGCGATCGCGGCGTGCTCCAGGTCGACGTCGTCAGGGACCCGGGCAATCGTTTCGGCGTTCACCGCCACATATTGCGCATAGCCGCCGTTCAGCCCGGCATCTCCCATGAAAATCGCCTCGTCGCAAAGCGGTTCGCGGCCGGTCCGGCAGTAGCCGCATTGGCCGCACAGATCGCTTCGCTGGGTGGTTGCGATACGATCACCGACCGTGAACCGCGTGACATTCGCGCCCACCTCGGCGACCCTCCCCGATACCTCGTGGCCCGGTATAAGCGGCATCTTGATGCCAGCCCGCAGGGTACCGGCGCGCTTTGCGACATCGTGCGAGCACACGCCACAGGCGACGACCTCGATCACCACTTCGCCGGCCGCCGGCGATGACGTCGGAACAGTTTCGAACCTGAGCGCCTGCTCTGGCGGGCCGGGTTCACGGATGACCACTGCCTTCATGTCGCGTCCTTCTCCCTATGTCGCTGTCCGCCCGTTTTGCCGATGAGGTTGACTTAAGCGATTATTTTTATACTCATTAGTAGGGACAATGCCAACCCGTCTTCCGGCCGGCATCCAACCTGAAAGAATTCGATGTCATCAAAAGAAAGCGTCGCGGTTACCGGCATCGGTGAGACAGCGTATACGCGCAATTCCCCCAAGGATGCATTCGAGCTGCAGATCGAGGCTTCGCTAGAGGCGATCGCCGATGCGGGGCTGGATCCCAAGGATATCGACGGCTTGATCCCGATCGGCCTGACCGGTGCGCCGGCGGAACAGTTCGTCACGAATTTTGGCATTCCCGACCTGCGTTATTCCGCTGTCACGCCGCTTGGCGGCGCCAGCGGCATCGCGGCGATACAGACGGCCATGGCGGTCATTTCGGCCGGAATCTGCAAGCACGTGCTTATTCCGAGTGGTCGCAATGTCTCCAGCGGCGCGCGCGCTGGTGTGCGCATTCACCAGATGCCGCAGTTTCACCTGATCACCGAATACGAGTATCCGCTCGGCGCAATCGCGCCGGCACAGCTCTATGCCCCGATGGCGCGACGGCACATGGAGCTCTACGGGACCACGAGCCGACAGTTCGCCGAAGTTGCCGTCACCGTGCGCGAACATGCACTGCTCAACGACAACGCCGTCATGAAGAAGCCGATCACCGTCGAGGACCATCAGAACTCCCGCATGATCGCCGATCCGTTCCGACTGTTCGACTGCAGCCTCGAAAGTGACGGAGGAGCGGCGCTGGTGGTCAGCGCGGCGGAACGGGCGCCCGACATGGCCAGCCATCCCGTCTATGTGATGGGCATAGCCGAGGGGCATCCGGACAGTCCGAGCGCCATCACTCAGCGCCGCGACATGTGCCGTCTCGGCATCGCCAAGGCGGCGCCGGTTGCGTTTGAAATGGCGGGGGTGAGCCACGGCGATATCGACGTCGCCGAGATCTACGATTGCTTTACGTGGGTGCTGATCTGCCAACTCGAGGACATGGGTTTCTGCGAGAAGGGCGAGGGCGGACAGTTCGTGGAAAACGGACGCCTCAAGCTGGGCGGAGAATTGCCGACAAACACGCATGGCGGGCTTCTCTCGCAGGCGCACATGCTCGGCATGAACCACATCGTGGAACTGGTTCGCCAGTTGCGCGGCAATGCCAGGCGGGCCCAGGTCGCCGACGCGCAGATCGGTCTGGCGACCGGCTACGGCGACATGGGCGACGGCGCCCTCACGATCATGCGACGGGGATGACCATGAACGAGACTGTACCCAAACCTTCGCCGCATGCGGAGGGACCGTCGAAGACTTACTGGGACGGAACGCGCAAGGGGCGGCTTATGCTGCAGCGATGTGCGTCTTGCGGCACCGTCCGGCATTATCCGCAGGTCGTCTGCGCGCAATGTTATTCCGATGATGCTGACTGGGTCGAGGCCTGCGGACTCGGCAGGGTGTATAGCTGGACGGTCGCTCATCATGCGTTTCACCCGGGATTTGTTGGAGATGTTCCCTATACCCTTGTGACTGTCGATCTTGACGAGGGAGTCCGAGCCCTTGGGTTGCTGGACGGCGTCGGTCCGGAAGAACTGGAGATCGGCGTGCTGGTGAAAGCCACCTTTCCGACGGCAGAGGACGGCTTCGGACGGCTCACCTTTATCCCGGCGTGACGCGATCCCAGGGTGCAATCAATCGCGCGGGTGCAGACGCCCGCGCGAAGTCTCTTTTCAGCGCAAAAAATTTGAAGCCGGAAGCCGTTGCATACCAACCGGAACGTTGATATACTGATCAGTATTAAGAACAGTATGAAGGGATAATTTGTTCGCCATGACCGATCCGGTTTCGCAAATCGAGGGTTCAAGGCACGGCGCGATGGCGCCTCCGCTTGCGCGCACCCTTCCGGATCTCCTGCGTGAGCAGGCGCTCATTCGGCCCGATTCGATCGCCGCGATCGTTCCGGGTGCTGAGGTAACGTTTTCCCAGCTGTTCGAGCGCTCCTGCCACGTCGCAAGCGGAGTCAGGCAGTCCGGCATTCGGCGGGGGGACCGCGTGGGGATCCTGCTCGGCAATGGCGTCGAATGGCTCGAAACGATGTTCGGTGCCGCGATGGCCGGTGCCACAGTTGTCCCATTCAGCACCTGGTCGACACGATCCGAACTCGATTTCCTCGTCCAGGATTCACACACGCGGCTTTTGTTTTGCGCGTCCAAGTTCGGTGACCGCGATTTTGCCGCCGATATTGCCGACCTGATGGACCGGAAGGTGGGCCGCTTGGAAGAGTGCGTGCTTTTCGGGGGGGGGGAGCAGGCGGCTTCGTGAAATTCGAGGACTTCGTCGAAGGCTACGGCGAGATCGCGCTTCCGCCGGGCGAGGGCCCCAGCGCGTCCGATGATGCCTATGTTCTCTATACCTCTGGTTCGACGAGCCGGCCCAAAGGCGTGCGCCTCGCACAGTACGGTGTCGTCGAGAACGGCTACAATATCGGCTCGCGTCAGGGGCTGAGGGAAGGCGACCGGGTCTTCGTTTCGGCCCCGCTCTTCTGGTCCTTTGGCGGGGCCAATGCGCTTCCGGCCGCCTTCTCGCACGGCGCCGCGGTGGTCATGCCGACGAAATTCGACGCTGCATCCGCGCTTGCGATGATCGAGGATTGCGCCTGCACATCGATCTACACGCTGCCCGCAATGACAAACTCGATGGTCCGGCACGAGAGCTTTTCGCCGGAGCGCACGAAATCGCTGCGCACAGGCGTCACGATCGGAAGCCCTAAGGATTTAATGACCGCTGTCGAAAAGCTCGGCGTTCCAGAAATCTGCAATGTCTATGGCGCTACAGAAACATACGGCAACTGCGCGGTCACCTGGCATCATTGGCCCGTCGAACAGCGCGCCAAATGCCAGGGCACGCCGCTGCCCGGCCAGTATATGCGCTTTCGCGACATCGAGACCGCGGAACTGGTCCGGGAGGGCGAAACGGGCCTTGTCGAGATCGCAGGGTTTGTTTCTCCCGGCTATACGGGCGACAGCGCCAAGCTGAACGAAACGGCATTTACGGCGGACGGATACTATCGCACGGGCGATATCGGCCGCGTCGACGAGAACGGCGCGTTCGTCTTCGTCGGACGTGACGCGGAAATGATCAAGCGCGCCGGAATCAACGTCTCGCCGGCCGAGATCGAGGACGTCATCACTGCCCTGTCCGGGGTGTCGCAATGCGCGGTCGTCGGCGTTGCCGACGAGGAGCGCGGCGAGCGGATCGTCGCCTACATCATACTCGCGAAGGACGTCTCGGTCGGTGCCGAAGCGGTTTTCGACCATTGCCGCTCGCTTCTATCGAAATACAAGCTCCCGGACCGTATCGAGATAACCGATGCGCTTCCGCTGACGGCGACCGGAAAGCTGCAGCGCAAGGAACTCAAGCGCGCCGCCGCCGAACTGCTCGCGGGTGAACGCAAGGCGCACGCGTCATGAAGGAAGCTTGGACAAGGTGGGGTGAGGCCGACGAGGCGGGCGCCCTGAACCGCGTTACGCCCAAGGCCGTAATCGGCGCGGCGGGACTGGTTTCGCAGGGCAGGGTCATCAGCCTCGCACAGCCGATTTCCCGCGATACGCCGGTTCCCGGCCACCGTGCCGGTGTCATGCACTTTATGGGCCGCGATGGCGGCGATTATCCGGAGGGCCGGCGCCGCCCGGGCGGTTTCCAGTTCGCCGAAGACACGATCGTCATGCCGCTCCATGTCGGAACGCATATCGATGCGTTGTGCCACTGCTGGTACGACGACACGCTCTATAACGGCTTTGCATGCACCGAGGTCAGAAGCAGCGGTTCGGCCCGCCTGGGCGCCGACAAGCTGCCGCCGGTGGCCACGCGCGGCCTGCTGCTGGACTTTGTCGCACTGAACGGCTCGCCGCTGGAGGATGGTGCGCCCATTGGTCTCGGGATGCTCCGCGAGGCGATTTCGCACGGCGGTGCCGAACCGGGCGAGGGAGACGCCATCCTTCTGCGCACAGGCTGGCAGGAACGCCAGGATTCGGGAGAGAGCATCAACTACAACACCGAACCCGGCCTGAACGAAGAAGCCGCTCTCTTCCTCGCCGAAACCGGCGTCGCGATCGTTGGCGCGGACAATTATGCAGTCGAAGTGCTTCCGTTCGCCGAAGGCACCGTCTTCCCGGTGCATCAGCGGCTCATCCGTGATTACGGGATTCCGCTGATGGAAGGGCTCGTGCTAGAGCCGCTGGCGCGCGAGGGTGTTTCGCAGTTTCTTTTTGTGTGCGCGCCGCTTCCCATCAAGGGCGGTACCGGCAGCCCGCTCAATCCGCTGGCGATCCTGTGACCGGCTCCCATTCCTCCATGAACGGACACGCAAACCCCTTCGGAAGCTTCCTGCAAGGCGTCCGGATCCTCGATCTGTCCCAATATATCCCGGGCCCGATGGCGACGCTATTTCTCGCCGACATGGGCGCCGACGTGCTCAAGATCGAGCCGCCGAACGGCGACGAGATGCAGTCGCTCGGCCCGCGCGACGGCGAAGGCCGCCCGGTCTTCTACCGCGCGATAAACGCCGGCAAGACGGTTCGCCGGATGAACCTGAAGGATGAAGAGCAGCGCGCCGAATTGCTGGGCCTCGTCAAGGAAGCCGATGTCCTGGTCGAAGGGTTCCGGCCCGGAGTCATGCACCGGCTCGGCATCGATTACTCGGTACTGCAGTCGGTCAACCCGGCCCTCATCATGTGCTCGATCAGCGGCTATGGCGCGAAGGCAAGCCTCGGCAGCAAGGCGGGACACGACGCGAACTACCTGGCCCTGATGGGCGTTCTCGACCGCAACGGCGGCTCCCAGCCGGCCTATTTCGATCCGCCGGTCTCCGACGTTGCCGGCTCGCTATTTGCGGTTATGGCGATCCTCGGCGCATTGCATGGGCGAAACCGGACCGGGAAGGGCTGCGAGATCGATCTGGCGCTCGCCGACACGGTGATGCCGCTCCAGATGATGCATATCGCCGATTTTGGCGCCAACGGCACCATTCCCGAGCGCGGCCAGACCTATCTCAACGGGGGCGCTGCCTACTACCAGGTCTATGCCACGGCAGACGGACGCCACATCGTTCTCGGCGCCGTCGAGGAAAAGTTCTGGGTTGCGTTCTGCAATGCCGTGCGGCGACCGGAATGGATTCCGCGACATGCGGACCCATTTCCCCAGACCGCCTTGCAGGAAGAGGTCGCCGACCATTTCAGCAACATCACGGCCGCGGAAGCCTTCGAACTCCTCGGCGACGTCGATTGCTGCTTTTCGCTGGTCAAGGATCTCGGCGAGGCGCTTGGCGCCGGTCATATCGACGAGCGCAAGCTGGTGCGTGAGAGCGAGGGCGGCGATCTCCAGTCCCTCTTTCCGGCCTGGTTCGACGGGCGGCCGCCTGAGACCCGGCCCGATACGCGCTTCGAGGACAGCGCGACCGCCTATCGGCGCAACGATTTCACCGCGCGGGCCGCAAAAGCGCGCCCGGGATTTCCACCCGAGAAAAGAAGCAAGACATGGCCTTGAACAGAAGCTCAGCCGTCATAGGCAGCGCCATCATGACGCCTGTGACCGATGAAAGCAGATCCCTCGAGGAACTGCTCTACGACGTGTCGCAGGGGGCGCTGCGCGATGCGAAGATAAAGATGGACGATATCGACGGCATCGTTGTTGCGTCCAACGACCAGTTTGACGGACGCGCCATCTCCGTGATGGCCGCATCGGGCTCGGTCGGTGGCGTGGAGCGCGACATCCTGTCGACGCCGTCCGCCGGCGAACATGCCCTCGTGATGGGCGTTCTGCGCATCGCATCCGGTCAGTACGAGACGCACCTGATCGTCTCCTGGAGCCCGACCGAGGCGTCGTCGCTTTCCGAAGCGCAGAGGCTTGGCGCCGACCCATATTTCCACCGCGCGCTGCCGCTGGACGAGGCGTCCGGCGCGGCGCTGCAGGCGACCGCGATCTCCGCGGTGGCGCCCCAATCGGCAGAACTGGCAACCTCGATCACCGCCCGCAACCGTCGCAATGGCGCCAAGGCCTATCCCGGCTCGGTCAACGTCGTCGACGATGCCGCGATCGACGCCGCCAAACACAAGCACTGGCCGCTGTCGGACGAAATGCTTTCGCCGCCGGTCACCGGGCTCGTGGCGCTGGTCATTGCATCCGAGGACTTCGTTGCCGAGCGTGACATGAAGGATGTCGCCTGGATCAACGGCATGGGCTGGGCCACGGAAGCAGGCTTTCTCGGCGATCGCGATCTGTCGACGGCCCCAGCGTTGGAGGAAGCGGCGCGGCGCGCCTACGAGGAGGCCGGCATTACCGACCCACGCGACGTGGTCAACGTGATCGAACTGACCGACGCCACTCCCTACCAGGAGATGATTGCCTATGACGGGCTCGGGCTTTCGAAGCGCGTTGCCTGGAAGGCTGACGTCACTGGCGGAGTATTCGACGAGGGCGGCGCTCTGCCGGTCAATCCATCCGGCGGCGTCTCCAGTCTCAATCCGGTCTTCTGCACCGGACTCGTTCGTATAGCGGAGGCTGCCAACCAGGTGCGCGGAACTGCTGGCGGCCACCAGGTCTCCGGCGTGAAGACGGCGCTCGCACACGCCGCGAGCGGTTTCGCGATGATGTATCAGACGGTGTTCGTGCTGGGCACCGAGAAGAAAGGAGCCTCGGCATGAGTGGGCCGCGCGTAGGCATTATCGGCATCGGACAATCCGCGTTTAAAAGACGCCGCGACGATGCCAGTTACCCTGAGCTTGTAAGGGAAGCTGTCAACCAGGCCGTGGGCCAGGCAGAGCTCGAACTCGATGACATTGAGGCGATCGTCTATTCGCTGTCTCCGGACGCGATGGTCGGCATCGGCAACGCTGAGCGGCTTGGTGTCGATGCCGTCGGCGGCCGCAACAAGCGCTTCCTGCGCATCAATACCGGTGGTGCCACCGGCATATCGAGCGTTGCGGCGGCCTATTACCACGTCGCGGCCGGAGCGTGCGATGTCGTCATGACCGCGGGAGCCGACAAGGTCGGCGAATGCGGCGATTCGCAAACGGTGCTCAACAAGATCTGGGACCCGACCTACGAGCGGCCGCTGCCGCTCGGCACGATCACCATGCTGGCCATGTCCGGTATCCGCTATGCCGATCAGTACGGGATGACCGAGGAGGACATGGCGCGCGTCGTGGTCAAGAATCGCATGCATGCCTCGCGCAACCCTAATGCGCATCTGCAGAAGGAAACGACGGTCGAGGAAGTGATGGCTTCACGCTACATCAGCTGGCCGATCAAGCTTATGGACTGCTGCCCGCAATCGAGCGGCGGCGGTGCGATGATCCTCGCGTCCGAGAAGTTCATCAAGGAAAACCGCCTCGACGCGGTCTGGATCACCGGCGTCGGTCACTGTTCGGAATCCTATTACATGGGTGACCGGATGGGGAACGGGGCCGTTGCGGACCACGCCGACGCCCATGCCCTGCAGCAATCGTTCGAGCGCTCCTACAAGATGGCGGGGATCACAGATCCCAGGAAGCAGGTCGATGTGGCCGAGCTTTACGCGCCGTTCTCCAACACGGAGTTCCACTCGATCGAGGCCGCCGGTCTCGCCGACCGCGGCCAAGCGGTCGCGGGCGTCAATGAAGGCAAGTTCTCCATCGGAGGCGAGACTCCGGTCAATCCGTCCGGCGGGACCCTGTGCACCAACGCGATCGCGGTTACCGCGATGATCCGGGTGGCCGAAATCGCGCTCCAGGTATCGGGCCGCGCCGGAGGGCATCAGGTCCAGGGCGCAAAACTCGGCATTGCCAGCGGGAATGGCGGCGATCACCAGTTTTTCGGCACGATGGTTGTCGAAGCATAATCTTGAAAGGATGAAATGATGGAGCTTCTGAAGCGCCAGGAAAAATGGAATATCACCTACAACCACGCGCTCGGCGAGACCGCGAGCTGGTTCTTCGTGCAGATCCGGGACAACGCCAAGCTGTATGGCCGACGCTGCGGCAAGACCGGCCGCGTTCTTGTTCCGCCGCGGGCATTCTCCGACCAGACGCTCGAGCCGACGACCGAATGGGTCGAGGTTGGGCCGGGCGGCAAGATCGAGACGTTCACGATCGTCTATGAGCCATTCCAGAACCTGCCCGAGCCGCCCTATGCGTTCGGCTATGTGCTGCTCGACGGTGCGGACACGGCGATTGGCGGCTTCTTCAAGGGCGTCGATCTGTCGGAGCCTGCGGCAGCCGGCGAGAAGCTGAAGGTCGGCACGCGCGTCATGACCAAGTTCGCCGAAAAACGCGAAGGCGACATGCTCGACTTCTGGTTCGAGATCGAGTGACACGCCGGCGTTGGCGATGACATTTTCCGACGCGGCGGGATGATTGCCCACTGCGTCCGAAAAAAGGAACAGCTCAGCAAGCGAGCAGAACAGATGATTCCCCGCACGATCTTCACCGAGTACCACGAGATGTTTCGCGACTCTCTCCGGCGTTTCATCGCCGAGGAGATCATGCCGTATCATGCCCAGTGGGAGAAGGACGGCATCGTTCCGCGCGAGCTTTGGCGCAAGGCGGGCGAGGGCGGTTTCCTGTGCACGTCCGTGCCCGAGGAGTATGGGGGCATGGGTGGCGACTTTGTCTACAGCGCCATCATGGTGGAGGAAATGGCCCGTGCTGGCGCCACCGGCCCCACGTTCTACCTGCACTCTGAAATCGTCGCTCCTTACCTCGTCCATTACGGCACCGAGGAGCAGAAGCAATATTGGCTTCCGAAGATGGCGACGGGCGAGGCGATTGCGGCGCTCGGCATGACCGAGCCTTCGGGCGGCAGCGACGTCCAGAACATCAAGACGACCGCCATCCGCGACGGCGACGAGTACGTTATCAACGGCCGGAAGGTGTTCATCACGGCCGGCTTCAACGCAGATCTGGTCGTGCTGACCTGCAAGACCGATCCCTCGCAGAAGGCCAAGGGCGTCAGCCTGATCATCGTCGAGACAAATCGCGAGGGCTTCAAGCGGGGCCGCAAGCTCGAGAAGATCGGCCTGAAGGCACAGGACACTGCCGAACTCTTCTTCTCGGATCTGCGGGTGCCGACAAGCAACCTGCTTGGAGAAGAGGGCAAGGGCTTCTATCAGCTCATGAAGGAATTGGCGCAGGAGCGCCTTGTCCAGGCGATACGCGCTGTCGCCTCTGGCGAGGCGGCTGTCGAGTGGACGCTGGAATATGCGCGCGACCGCAAGATGTTCGGCCATACGCTGGCTGATTTTCAGAACACGCAGTTCAAGCTGGCCGAGATGAAGGCGGTACTAGCGGACCCAGCGCGTCTTCGTTGATCGCTGCATCGAACTCCATCTGGAAGGCGAACTGGATTCGACCGACGCGGCGATGGCCAAACTCGTGACCACGGAAACGCAGTTCAAGGTCATGGACCAATGCCTGCAGTTGTTTGGCGGCTGGGGCTACATGTGGGAATACCCAATCGCGCGGGCTTTCGTCGACGCCAGGCTCGGCCGTATTGGCGGCGGCAGCGTCGAGGTCATGAAACAGATAATCGCGAAGTCGATGATGTCGGGGAAGCAATAGAGGCTGGTGAAACAATTTATTCTGAAAATCGACGAGTTGCGAAATAAAAGCTCGAATGGTTCTGGCAAAGGATCCTGCGGGCGAGTAGGGTAGAAAATCCTACTCACAGGAAGGAATTGATTTTATGGTGGCCGCTCCCGTACAACCTGGAATCCGAGATGAGGTGTTGGCGCTCAAACGGGCCCGCATTGTGGCGGCTGCAGTCGAGCTTTTCTACGAGAACGGTACGAGAACACGACGCTTGACGCGGTCGCCGAATATCTTGGCGTTACCAAACCTTTCATCTACGCCCATTTCAGTTCGAAGGCGGAATTACTCGCCGAGATCTGCTCGCGGGGCATCGCCTCCTCGCTCGATGCGATCAACAGCGTATTGCCGATGGAGGTTTCGCCCAGAGAAAAGCTCAATGTCCTGATCAAGCGTTTCGTGACGGCCGTCCTGGAGAGCCAGAAATACATCGCGATATTCTCGCGCGAGGAGAAGAACCTCCAGCCCACTGAGTTCGACAAGATCAACGACATGCGCAGGGACTTCGACAACAAGCTGACGACCCTGCTAAAGGAGGGCGACGAGGCAGGCGAGTTCCGCGTCCCCGACCCGCACATGGCGGCGCTTGCGATCGGCGGAATGGTGAGTTGGGCTTATGTCTGGTACCGGCCGCAGGGCCGTCTGGAACTGCCCGAAGTGGCGGCCGAGATCAGCAGGCTGGTGCTTGCGATGGTGCACGCCGAGGCGAAATAGACCGGCACCCTAGGCGTAAACCGGACTGCCGCCTTCCGGACGATTTGGAGGAGCGAAAGACGATGAACGCCAAAGGCCCATTGAACGGAATACGTGTCCTTGATCTTTCCTCGGTAATTCTCGGCCCGATGACCGGCCAATATCTGGGCGACATGGGCGCAGATGTCATCAAGATTGAGGCGCCCGGCGGTGACATCACGCGCTCGATCGGCCCGCGCCGTTCGGAGGGCATGGGTGCGCTGTTTCTCGCCAACAACCGCAACAAGCGCAGCGTTGTCCTCGACCTGAAGACAGGTGCTGGCAAGGCGGCCCTGAAAGAGATGGTCATTCATGCCGACGTGGTGCTGCATTCCATTCGCCTCTCGGCTACGAAGCGCCTCGGCATTTCCTACGAGGATCTCGCGCCGCTCAATCCCCGCCTGATTTACTGTCACCTCAAGGGCTTCTCCGACGAAGGCCCGTATGCCGGAAAGGCTGCCTACGACGACATCGTTCAGGCGCTTTCGGGTCTGGCGATGCTGCAGAAGATCGCCGCCGGCGAACCGCGCTACATACCTTCGATCGTTGCCGACAAGATCAGCGCGGTCCATGCCGCCTACGCGATCTCGCTGGCACTCTTTCATCGCGAGCGAACGGACCGCGGGCAGCAGGTCTCGGTTCCGATGCTCGAGACCATCGTCGCTTTCAACATGGCCGAGCACCTTGGTGGGCAGATATTCGACCCGCCTGTCGGAAGGATGGGCTACGAGCCTGTCCGTGGCGGTATGCGCAAGCCGTTTCGCACGGCCGACGGGTATATCTGCTTTCTTCCCTACAATGATGCCAACTGGAAACGCTTCCTGGATATCACCGGCCGCGAGGACCTAAAGGCCGACCCGCGATTTTCCACGCAAAAAGGACGCCAGTCCAATCTGGGTCTCATCTGGGGAGAGGTCGCGCGCATCCTCGAGCTAAAGACCACCGACGAATGGGTCACATTGCTGGACGGCTCGGACATTCCCCACGCCATGGTCAATGAACTCGAGGATCTGCTCGACGATCCGCATCTGGTTCAGACCGGCTTCTGGGAGATGCGCGATCACCCGACCGAGGGCCTCATGCGTTTTCCCGCCTCGCCGGTCTATCTTTCCGAAAGCCCGGCCTCCATCGGTCGCCTGCCGCCAGCGCTTGGCGAACATACCGAGGAGGTTCTCGCGGAATTCGGACTGTCGCCGGAAACGGCTCTCACCTAGCTACCTTTCAGTCCGCGGCGATCCGCTTGAGAAGCTGAACGCGCTGGTGCCATGGGAGGTCTTCCGCAAGCCCCTGGCCAAGGCGCTGAAGCGGTCCGATGGGGCGAAGGGCGGTCGCCCGGCCTACGACCCGGTGATGATGTTCAAGATCATGGTTCTGCAGGCGCTCTACGGGTTGTCCGACGACCAGGCCGAGTTCCAGATCCAGGACCGGTTGTCGTTCATGCGCTTCCTCGGGCTGGGGCTCGGCGATCACGTGCCGGACGCCAAGACGATCTGGCTGTTTCGGGAGCACCTGGCCCAGGCCCGCGCGGTCGAGAACTTGTTTGCCCGCTTCGACAAGCACCTCACCAAAGCCGGTTATCTGGCGATGGGCGGCCAGATCGTGGACGCGACGATCGTTTCGGCGCCCAAGCAGCGAAACACCCACCCGGAAAAGGCCGCCATCAAGGCGGGCAAGATTCCGGACGCGTGGAAGAACAAGCTAGCCAAGTTGCGCCAGAAGGATCGGGACGCTCGCTGGACCGTGAAGTCCTCGAAGGCCAAGGCGGCGGAGGACGGAAAGAAGCAGCAGCGCGACATCGCCGTTCCCGCCTTCGGCTACAAGAATCATATGTGGACGGCCCCATCCTTGCAAGAAAGCTGGCAAGCTGTTTGATCGGATCGCTTGCGATCATATGTCCGGCCTGTGGGCGCGGTCGCACATGACCGCTGGCCAAGATGGTTTCCGCAACGCGAGTTCCCAACACGCCGGCGGCCTGTAGCGGCCGATGATCTTTCGGAGTGTCTCGCGTCTCGGATCGATCGATCACACCATCTGCCTCTTCTCTTGCAAGTTCCGGCCTCAGCTCAGCACGGTAGCGGCGCTCCCCGTGGCTGTCTGATCTTCATGCGGCGTGCGCCAAGGCAAGCGTCGTAGCATTTTTCCTATAGGGCTCACCGGTCACCATCATCTTCCAAGCGATGCGGGCAATCTTGTTGGCCAAAGCCACGGCAGCAAGTTTCGGCGGTTTGCGCTTGATCAGATCAACAAGCCACGGCGAAACGGCGCCTCGTCCGCTTCGGGCATGCCGGATGACGGCAGTGGCCCCGACCACCAGAACGCTGCGCAAGGCCTCGTCGCCGGCTCGCGTGATGACGCCGAGCCTGACCTTGCCGGTGAACTGATGGGGTGGATGCCCCCTTCGCCCGGCGTCGTATGATGCCGACCGCGCCGGTGTGGCGCAGCATGTCGAAGGAGGAGACCATGTCAGACGTGCATATTCTGGCGATCGACCTCGCCAAGCGAAGCTTCCAGGTTTGTGGCACCGATCGGGGCGGGGCGTTTCTATTCAATCGAACGCTGTCGCGCGCGAAGCTGATGCAGATGCTGGACGCGCAGGAGCCGTGCATCGTCGCGATGGAAGCCTGTGCGACCAGCCACTACTGGGGTCGTCTGGCGCAGCGCGGCGGACACGACGTCCGGTTGGTCCCGCCAATCTACGTGAAGCCGTTCGTCAAGCGGCAGAAGAACGACGCGGCCGACGCGGCGGCGATCGCCGAAGCTGTGCTGCGTCCGAACATGCATTGTGTCGCGGTGAAGAGCGCCGAGCATCAGGCGCGCGCCGTAACATTCCGGACGCACCAGTGCTTCGTGCGTCAGCGCACGCAGCTGATCAATGCGCTGCGGGGCCACCTGGCCGAGTTCGGACTGGTCTTTCCGCAAGGGCCCGCCCATCTCAAGCAGGCAACGGCCCTCTTGGAGGACGGGACGACCGAGGTTCCCGATACCGTAAGGGAGATCGCCCAGCTTTACCTCGATCAAATCGATCTGCTCACGGCGAAGATCGACGATCAGACGCTCAGGCTGAGGGACGCGACGCGGGAGAACGTCGAGATGCGGCGCCTGTGCACGGTGCCGGGAGTGGGACCGGTGACGGCTGGTGCGGTGATGGCGTTTGCGCCCGATCTGCGCACCTTTTCCAGCGGCAGGAACTTCGCCGCCTGGTTGGGCCTCGTGCCGAAGCAGCGATCCTCGGGCGGCAAGACGCGGCTCGGTGGTGTCAGCAAGATGGGACAGACGGACATCCGCAAGCTGCTGATCGTCGGCGCCATGAGTCGGATCCGGTGGATCGTTCGAAAGGGCGTGTTGCCGGACAACTGGCTTGGGAAGCTCGTAGGGCGCAAACCTCGCATGGTCGCGGCCGTCGCCCTGGCGAACAAGATGGCCCGGATCATCTGGGCGATCATGACAAGGGAGCAGAATTACAGGATGGCGTGAGCGGTCACCTCCTGGCGGAGGAAATCGGCGAACGCCTCGGGGTCATCTGGCCCCGGCAAGGAGATCGACTGACGACCTATGCGGCAAGAACTTCAATGTTCAGGACGGGGAGAACCAGTCCCGGGGCTCGAGCATAAAGCTCTCTGAACCGATGTGGACCCTGTTCTTCGAACTGCATACCGGCCCCGTGGCTCAGGCCGCGATCAGAGGCCTGACACACGACCGATAGAAGCGCCATGCTGCAGAAGAAGTTGGAAGAAACCTTTGCAAAGTCGGGGGCATCCACACACGCCCCGCCCCGATCGGTGCCACAAACCTGGAAGCTTCGCTTGGCGAGGTCGATCGCCAGAATATGCACGTCTGACATGGTCTCCTCCTTCGACATGCTGCGCCACACCGGCGCGGTCGGCATCATACGACGCCGGGCGAAGGGGGCATCCACCCCATCAGTTCACCGGCAGTGGAGTGATCCTTTGGCGTCAGGCCGAGCCAGGCGGCGAAGTGCCGAGCCGATTGGAAAGTCTCAGGTGCCGGCGTCTTCATTACCAGCAGCGACGCACCAATCGGGCCGACACCGGGGATTTGTGCCAGACGTCGACTGCATTTATCGGCCGGATGCCAGGCCATCAGCTTGGCGTCGACCTTTTCCAGCTGCACCTGCAACTGCGCGTATTCTTTACCATGAAGAGCGAAAAGCTCGCGCGCCAAGCCCGGCAGCGTCTCGTCTGCCGCAATACGATCGAGCAACGGTTCGATTTTGCTCATCCCCTTCGCGGCGGTCAGTCCGAACTCGGCTGCATAGCCGCGGATCGCATTGGCGAGTTGTATTCGATTGCGGACCAGCCGGTCACGCACGCCGGCCAGCATCAATGCCGCCTGGCTGTCGACTGCCTTTACCGGCACGAACCGCATCGTCGCTCGGCTCATCGCCTCACACAGTGCTTCGGCATCGGCCGCATCGTTCTTGCCTCGCTTGACGTACGGTTTGACAAACTGCGGCGGAAGCAGCTTCACCACGTGACCGAACGACTGCAGCAGGCGCGCCCAGTGATGAGATCCGCCGCACGCCTCGATCGCAATTACCGTAGGCGGCAGCTTCTCGAAAAACGCCACCATCTCCTTGCGCCGTAGCTTCTTGCGCAGGATCGGCTCTTCAGCCGCGTTCACAACATGCAACTGGAATACGTGCTTTGACGTGTCCATACCGATTCGAATAATCTGCTCCACGGACGGTCTCCTTTGCTTGAGATCTTCAACGACCTCATTCTGGCACATCGATGCCGTGCGGGGCCGTCCACCCCAACACGCCTCGATCGATCGCCGTCACGGCTTCATCCGCGGCTGGACCGTCACGAGCGCGTCAGCCTATGACGGCGCCCAACTCCGCAATGTGCTCAATCGCGGGAACACCGGTTCCACGGTCTGGGCCGACACCGCCTATCGCTCGAAGAAGAACGAGGCGTGGCTGGAGAAGCACGGCTACTTCTCAGACATCCATCACAGGAAGCCGAAGGGTCGGCCGATGAGTGAGGCGACTGCGCGCGCCAACGGCCGCCGGTCGAAGATCCGGGCCTTCGTCGAACACGTCTTCGCGCAGCAGAAATCGCGCATGGGCCTCTTCGTGCGCACCATCGGCATCGCCCGGGCCCGCACCAAGATCGGCATGGCCAATCTCGCCTATAATCTCACCCGCTATGTCTGGCACCAGGGGCGAACTGCGCCCGCATGATGGCGCACGCCACCGACGCTGCGCGATATCGGTCAAATTGCCCGCCCTGAAAGGCAAATTCCCCGCGCCAGGATCGCCATCCCGGTGTCGTGCGGATCACTGTTGCCCGCTCACCTAGCCGACGCCGGTAAATAGAGGCGTCCATCTGGATAGGAAGCTACTCACGAGAACGTATTGCTTCCTCATCGTTAGCGAGGTATGCTAACGGGTAATTAGGCGCGTAGTCTAATCCGTCAGCGCCTCGGATTGACCGGGTTCCCGGTCGCGGCAAACGGGAGGAATGTTATGTCGCTGATGACTTGGAAAGCATTCAAAACAGGAGTTGCGGCGATCGGCTTCAGCGCGGCTTTTGCCGGCGGCATGCACGCCGCGTCGGCGGACGCAGTCCTGCGCTATTCGCCCTGGCTGCCCGCGGCGTATCCGCTCAACGATGCGGTGCTCCGCCCCTTCATGGCCGAAGTTGAAAAAGTCACCGAGGGCCGTGTCAGGTTCGAGTGGCTGCCCAAGGCCGTCGGTTCGGCCGCGTCCCAGTTCGATGCCGTGCATGACGGCCTTGCCGACATGAGCCTCGTTCTTCCCGGTTATACGCCCGGCCGATTTGAACTGATGGAACTCGGCGAACTGCCTCTTCTTTCCAGCGAGACGGCGGTCGTGGCTCCGACATTCTACGATATTTATGCGGAACACATCGAGCCGCTGAACCCCTTTGCGGGCACGCATGTGGTCTCTCTCTGGTCCACGATCCCGACCGAAGTGGTTTCCAGCAAGGGCCTCATAAAGTCGCTTGACGACTTCAAGGGCCAGAAGCTTCGAGCGCCCAGCTCAACGGCAGTCTCGATCATGGAACAGGTCGGCGCAGTGCCGGTCCAGAAGCCCGTTTCCGAGATCTACGAACTGGCGTCGAGCGGTATCGTCGACGGCTCGTTCTTCCCGATCAGCACCAACTATGATTTCAAGACCGCCGACATTCTGAACAACTTCACACTCGTTCCGGGCGGCCTTGGCCAGTCGGTGATGGCGCTCCTCGTCAACGAGAACAAGTGGAACTCGATCGACGAAAAGGACCGTCAGGCGATCATGGACCTGGCCGGCGCCAAGATGGCAAAGGCCGCAGGTGAACTGTTCGGCGCGAAAGAAGCGGAAGCCATTGCCAAAAAGCGTGACGAAGATCCGGACCGTATCATGGAAATGAGCCCGCAACTTACGGCCGAACTCACCGAGCGTCTGAAGCCGGTCGACCAAGAATGGATCGACAAGGCGAAGGCAGCAGGCATGGAAGATCCGCAGGCGGTGCTCGACCAGTTCCGCGCAGAGCTGAACAAGGCGGAAGCCGCCGCAAAATAAGAAGCGAGGTATGGGAGTTAGACACCGGCTATGCTGAAATGTATCGAAAACGTCACCACAGTCGTTGCCGGTGTTCTCCTGTTCCTGACCTGCCTTCTTACCTTTGGAGATGTTGTCGGCCGGAACATCCTTAACCGTCCGCTGCCCGGCGCGACCGAACTGACCGAACTCGCGCTCGTCGGAATGACCTTCCTGATCTATCCGCAGATCGCGTTCCGCCAGCAGCACATCACGATCGATCTGTTCGATTTTCTCATGGGCACCACCGCCCGTCGGCTGCAGCAGTGCCTTTCCGGCATCATCGGCATGCTTGTTTTTGCCGGGATAGGGCAGCGGTTGTGGGTGCTTGCCGGCAGGTCGGTGCAGTACGGGGACGTGACGGCATATCTGCGTATACCCATCGCGCCCGCCTATTACTTCATGTCGGCTCTTTCCTGCCTGACCGCCGCGGCCTTCGCGATCATCGCCGTCAGCGCCTTCCTCGTCTCGGCCGAAGAGCTTCACCGGACCGGTGAAAAGACACCCTCGGGACTCGAATAATGCTTGCTGCGCTGCTCGGATTTGCCTGCGCCTTCGCGCTCATATTTCTGCGAGTGCCGATCGCGCTCGCGCTCGCTGCCGTCGGGTTCGTCGGTTTCACCCTGCTCAATGGTTTCACGCCTGCGCTGAGCATGATGTCGATCACGACCGTCAGTTCGACAATGTCCTACAGCCTCGCCGTGGTGCCGCTGTTCATCCTGATGGGCAACCTGATCGCCGGCGCGGGAATTGCAGGTGAACTCTACCGCGCCGCCCAGGTCTTCGTCGGCCATCGCAAGGGCGGCCTGGCCATCGCAACGATCATTTCCTGCGGCGGGTTTGCAGCGGTGTGCGGGTCGAGCGTTGCCACCGCCGTCACAATGGGGCGGGTCTCGATCCCGTCCATGCGCGAATACGGCTACTCGGACAGCCTCGCCACGGCGACGGTTGCCGCGGGGGGCACACTCGGAATTCTCATCCCGCCGAGCATCATCATGGTGGTCTACGGCATCGCCACCGAAACCCATATCGGCAAGCTGTTCGCCGCCGGGCTCATACCCGGCCTCATCGGCGTCGTGGGTTACTCGCTTGCCGTGCGCTGGACCGTGGCGCGCAATCCTGAGTCGGCTCCGCTTGCCCAGAAGTCGACGACCGCCGAAAAGCTCGATGCGATCAAGAACGTCTGGTCGGTCGCCGTGTTGTTCCTGCTGGTTCTGGGCGGCATCTATGGAGGCTGGTTCACCGCCACCGAGGCGGGCGGCATTGGGGCGTTCGGTGCTCTCCTCTTCGCGCTCGGCCGGCGTCTCCCCCTGTCGACCTTGCTGGCGATATTCAAGGACACCGTGCGGACCACCGCTGTCCTCTTCGCGCTGATCATTGGCGCAACGATCTTCGCGGAATTCGTCAATTTCACCGGCGCTCACGGCGCTGTCCTGCGCCTCGTCAGCGACAGCGGCCTCTCGCCGTTCATGGTCATCCTGGTGATCGTCATCATCTACATCATCCTCGGCTGCGTCCTCGACAGCCTAGCGATGATGTTGCTGACGCTTCCGATGTTCTTTCCGATCGTCACCGGCCTCGGTTTCGACCCGGTCTGGTTTGGCATCCTGGTGGTGATGCTCGTCGAGCTCGGTCTGATAACCCCGCCGATCGGCATGAACCTGTTCATCCTGCGGTCGATCCTTCCAGACGTGACACTTGCGACGATCATTCGCGGCATTCTGCCTTTCGTTGTCGCCGATGTTTTCAGGGTCTGTCTGATCGGGCTGGTGCCGGCGATCACGCTGTTCCTGCCGAATCTCCTCTTCAGCTAGATTTCCAACGCGCGGCCGATTGCCCGAAAGGTCTATCTCCCCAAGCATATACCAATCAGTAGATTTAGTTGACTTTGAATATCAATTACGGTCTATTGAGTAGATTGGTGTCGTTTCCAGAGCGGCCACGGAATTTCACGGTGTCGGCATGATCAACATCCAGGAGACGGCTTTTCAGGGAAATGACATGTATGTTCCTGACGTGCTCGAAGTCGATGACAAGTGGTATCCCGTCGGGGATGCCGGACACACGCGGCCTCTGATTTTCGATCTTTCTCACGATCACTGGATCAGCCTGTTCAAGGGAAGGGGCAAGGGGTCCATCCAGCGTCACCGGCACTCGGCCCCCGTGACAGGTTGGACTTTCGAGGGGGGGCTGGGGCTACCGGGAACGCGACTGGCTCGGGACGCCCGGCAGCTTCGTCTACGAGGCCGCCGGCGACATCCACACGCTCTACATTCCCGAAGATCCGGGACACATGCTGGCGCTTTTTCACGTCTTCGGTCCACTGATCTACGTCGACGAAGACCGCAACGCAGTCGAATACGAGGACGTGTTCGTGCGCATCGACAAATATCAGAAGCATTGCCGTGAGGTCGGGCTCGGTGACGACTGGGTCAAGTCGCTCATTCGCTAGGGGCTACAAACCCAGGTGAGGAGTCCGGGTGACGGTGGCTCCGGCAGGAAAATAGGAGGCGGTATGTCTCCGGCAAAGTGAGGAAGACATGTCAGGCAAGCACTATGCGGTCATCGGAGCAGGAGCAGGGGGGCTGTGCGCTGCCAAGAACCTGCTGGCCAAGGGGATAGAGCCGACGCTCTTCGAGATCGGTACGCGCATCGGCGGGCTCTGGGCCTACGAAAACGACAGCGGCCGCAGCCCTGCCTACAAGTCCCTCCATATCAATTCCGAGGCGAAGGTCAGTTCCTTCATAGATTTCCCGTTCCCAGACGGCACGCCGCTGTACCCGGACACTGTCCAGATGGAACGGTATTTCAACGAGTATGCGGACCATTTCGACCTGAAGCGCCGCATTCGTTTCGGCAGTCGGGTCGAAGCCATCAAGCCGGAGGGCGACAAGTACCGCGTCGAACTGGCGGACGGTGAAATGAAAGTCTTCGACGGCGTCGTCGTCGCGTCGGGTCACCAGAGCATTCCGCGCGATCCCCCTCAGGTCGCCGGCTTCGAGGGCGAGTATATCCACGCCCATGCATATCGGGTGCCGGATTCCTACGTCGGCAAGAAGGTCATGGTCATCGGCCCTGGCAACAGCGGCGTCGATATCGCATCCGACATTTGTTCGGTCACCGAAAAGACTTACCTGTCGGCACGTTCGCCGGTTTTGATTATGCCGCGCCTGATGTTCGGCGCGCCGCAATCGCGGACCCTGGGGAAGATCGAGAAACCCTATCTGCCGTGGCGCCTGAGGGTCTGGTTGCGCACCACGCTGACGCGGATCTGGCATGGCCGCATGGAGCAATGGGGATTTGTGACCCCCACCAAGCGAACCCACCCGATCAGTCATCCGACTCTGATCTCCCATATCGCCTGGGAGCGGATCAAAGTGAAGCCGGGCATCGACAGGGTAGATGGCAAGACCGTTCATTTCGTCGACGGCACCAGCGAGACACTTGACTGCATCATCGCCGCAACCGGATACCAGACGGACATCCCGTTCCTGCCGGAAGGCACGTCGCCTGTTTCAGGCACGCGTATGGACCTCTACAATCGCATCGTTCACCCGGAGCTGCCCGGCGTCTTCTTCATCGGCTTCTTCGATGTCACCGGCGGCAGCAACATCCGAATGATGGACGATCAGGCCGAATACATCGCGACGGTTGCCGACGGTGCGATCAAGGTTCCTTCAAGGGACGAGATGAACGACGCGATCGCCGCCGATCATGCATGGCAGTCGAAACAGTTTCCGGATAGCCCCCGGTATGGACTGGAACTCGATCCGGTGCGCTACCGCAAGGCGCTGGCGCGCGACTATGCCAGCAGCGGCATCAATCGGGTCCAGCCTGTGCCCGCGAGCGAGCGACCGCCGCGCACGGCGAGATCGACGTCAAACGAAACCGGGGCTTCCCGGCAGGCCGCGAAAGTGGCGCAGCGGTCGTGATTGTACTGACGAAAGGCGCCGAGGGGTTATCGCGTCGATCGCGGGGGTCTGATGTCTAGCGAAAACGGAACAGAACCGTCTGATCTCCATATTCCGGGCCTGGCTGGAAGCAAGTCGATGACGAATCCTTTCAGAGGCTGCTCGGACCGCTCTGGCAGCGCGGCGAAAGTGGGCAAGCGGCATACGGACTGCAAACGAGTGATTTTCACTCCAACAACCGTGGCGCGGTTCATGGCTGCGTGCTGGCGACGTTCGCCGACCACGCACTCGGGCTCAGCCTGGGCGAAAGCGGTGACTGGGAGTACCAGGCAACCATTCAATTGGACGTCCAGTACACGTGGCCGCGGTGGTTCCCGGCGAGTTCATCGATGCGCACGCGGAGGTTCTACGGACCACCGCTCATGTCGCCTTCCTGCGCACGACGATCGTCTCGGGGAGAGAATCGTCGCGCATGCGAACGGCGTCTGGAAGATTTCGCGGCGTAGGGGCCACAGCAATAGACGGGACACCCCATGAAAGTATTTGAAGCGGCTGCCGATGCGTTGGCCATGGAGGGCGTGGAGACGATTTTCGGGCTGATGGGCGACGGCAACATGTCGCTCTGGTCGACGATCGTGGCGCGCGGATCGGCCACCATCTATTCGGGACGCAACGAGGCTGGCGTGATCGCCATGGCCGACGGCTATTTCCGCGCCACCGGCGATGTGGGCGTCGCAACCGTGACATGCGGTCCCGGCCTGACCCAGATCGGCACGTCGCTGATGGCCGCCGCCCGTAACCGATCGGCGCTGGTTGTCGTCACCGGCGAAATACCGCCGCATGCAATCAACAAACTGCAGTCGATGGATCAGCGGCGCTTCGTGGAATTGTGTTGCACCCGGTATCTGTCGGTGACCGGGGGGCCGGGGCTGGCGAGGGAGATCGCGCAGGCATTCTACATTGCGCGGCTCGAGTCCTGTCCCGTCGTGCTCAATTTGCGCAACGACATTCAGGAAGAGGAATTCAAACACGACTGGCTTTATCAGTCCTCCCAGGAATTGCTGCCCGACCCGGCGCCAGCGCCCGCCGAGGAAGACGTAAACAAGCTGTACGATGCCCTTCTCGCTGCCGAGCGTCCGATAATCCTTGCCGGGCGTGGCGCCAGGCTCTCGGGCGCACAGACCGCCATCCGCGATCTCGCGGAACGCACGGGGGCACTGTTGGGCACGTCGCTACAGGCAAAGGGCATGTTCTCCGACGGGGAATGGTCGGTCGGCATTGTCGGCGGCTACTCATCGGCGGTGACCGAGGACATTTGCAAAAGCGCCGATCTCGTCATCGGGGTGGGGGCCGAAATTGGCCACTATACGAGTTGGGGTGGTACGCTGTTTCCCGAGGCGAAAGTGGTTCGCATCGATACCGCGGCGCCTCCTGACGACATCCCGGCTGCCCCGGGACTACATGTGCGTGCCGATGCGCGCAAGACGGTGGAGGCGGTGCTGAAGGCCGCTGAGGAAAGGCAGGTTCGGCGGACCGGCTACCGCACACCCGAGACCAGGCGAACGCTGCGCCAAAAGCCCGAACCGTTCCCCGCGCCCGACGAAGGACTCGACCCGCGCGCGCTGGCGCGCCGGCTCGGGAATCTCTTGCCGGAGGACGCGATGGTGACCTGCGGCGTCGGCCATTTCCAGGGCTTTGTCGCAATGTACATGCCGGTGCGGCCTGGCACGGAGATGGAGTTCTCGAGCCAATTCGGCGCCGTGGGCCAGACTCTTCCCGTGGCCCTCGGAATCGGAGTGGCGCGGCCCGGTCGCCGGCACCTCGTGATTGAGGGCGATGGCAGCCTGATGATGAACATGCAGGAACTGGAAACCGCCGCCCGCTACGGGATCCCGACGGTCCTGGTGGTGTGGAACGACTCCGGCTATGGCGCTGAAGCGCAGCGGCTGCCGATGAAGGGCTTTTCCCCGGAACCCGCGCAATGGAACTCTCCCGATTTCGTTACGCTGGCGCGCGCCTTCGGAGGTGATGGCGTGACGCTGACCGATCTCGCAGACCTCGACGATGCAGTCACGCGTGGCATGAAGGCAGAAGGCTTGTTCGTCATCGATGCCCGTGTATCGAAAACGGAGACAAGCGACAGCTACCGCAAACTCTACCAGGGCGAGCTCAACCGCACGCCCCTGCTCGCCTGAATAGATGTCATGACAGCTGCAACAAGACCGGAAACGCGCATGGCGGAAGTACAGTCGGCCCAACGGGACGATGATGGCAGGGATGCCGTATCGGCAGTGCTCAACCCGCGTTCGATCGCAATAATCGGCGCCTCGGAGCGGTCGCGCTGGTCGCAGACGATCGTCGCCAATCTGGAGCAGACCGGCTACGGGGGCGCGATCCACCTAGTCAATCCGAAGGGTGGCATGGTGCACGGCCGGCAGGCAGTGGAGAACTGTTCTGCCCTTGCGGGCGAAATCGATCTTGGCATCGTCATGGTGACGCATGCTGCGGTTGGCAACGTGTTGCGTGACCTGGCGGCTGCCGGCGCTGGATCCGCCATGATCCTGACTTCAGGCTTTGCGGAAACGGGTCCGGAAGGCGCTGAACTCCAATGCGAACTGGTGGAAATCGCCCGCAGCAGTGGAATAAGACTTCTCGGGCCGAACAGTCTCGGTTTCATCAACCTGGCCGAAAATGTCTGGGCGTGGGCCGCACCCGTCAGGCCGCCGTCCAAGAACGACGGTGTCGCCATCCTGTCGCAGAGCGGCGCGACCGCATTGTTTCTCGCCAGCCTTGCGCATGAACAGGACGTCGGCCTCAGCCACGTCATCGCGACGGGCAACGAGGCGGATATCGACAGCACCAGTTTCCTCGATCATCTCGTCGAGCACCCCGCGGTGCGCTCCATCGCCATGTTTCTTGAGACGATCCGCGAGCCGGTCGCGTTCATCCGGTCGGCGCGAAAAGCACTCGCCAAGGGCAAGCCGATCGTAGCGCTGAAGGTTGGCGCCAGCGAAGTCACTGCACGGTCCGCCGAGGCGCATACAGGCGCCCTTGTCGGCGACGACCGCGTCTTCGAAGGCATATGCCGGCAATACGGAATCATCCGCGTCGATTCGGTTGAGGACCTGCTGGTCACGGCCGACATTGCGGCGCGCACCGGCGTTCTGCGGCCAGGTGGTCTCGCTGTATTGTCGAACTCCGGGGGGATCTGCGAGATCGCCGCCGACAGGGCCGACGCCTGCGGACTATTCCTTCCGGAAGTCTCGGCGCAAACCGCCGAAACGCTGCGCGCCCTGATCCCGGGATACGGAACGCCCCACAATCCGCTCGACCTGACCGGCGGCGTCGATCCCGCCGGAACCGAGGCGATCGTCCGCGCGCTTGGAGAACAGGACGACTATGCAGCCGTTCTCTGCCCCTACTACCCGGTGCCTGTGACGGAGGAGCAAAAAAGCGATCGCCTGACCGCGCTTCACGACGGTTTGGCCCGAGGCCTGAATGCCATTGCTGTTCCCGGCTTGCTGGTCAGCTACGCCAATACAGTCACGTCCGATTTGAGCCGCGGTATCGTCGCCGACTCGGATATCCCGTACCACGCCTGCGGCCTCGACAGGGCCATTACGGCGCTGGCTGGTATCTCCAGGTGGTCCGAGAGGGTTCGCAGCAATTCCGGTGTTGCTACCTCCTCCCATTCGCCATCGCCGGCGACGGCGCGGCCACGGAGTGAATACGAGGCGCTGCGGTTCCTGGCATCCCACGGTGCTCCGGTCGTGGAAGCACGCATGGCCGGATCGCCGGAGGAAGCTTCACAGGCGGCTATCGACATTGGCGAACCGGTCGCGGTGAAGATCTCCTCGCCCGACATCGCCCACAAGAGCGACATTGGCGGGGTGTGCCTGAATGTCGATGGCGGCACCGCCGCTGCAGCAGCTTACCGCGAGGTTACCGAGGCTGCGCGCCGACGGATGCCGGAAGCGAAGGTTGAGGGGGCAATTGTCTCGCCGATGCGCGGTCGCGGCATCGATCTCTTCGTCGGCTGCAGCCGCGACGCCCAGTGGGGCCCGGTGCTTGCCGTGGGGATGGGCGGGGTGTGGGTTGAAGTCCTGCAGGACGTATCGCTTCGCCTGTTGCCGGTCGACGAGATCGAGGTCCGTCGCATGCTTGGAGAATTGAAGGGCAGGGCGTTGCTCGATGGGCAGCGAGGTGTTCCGGCTGCCGATCTCGACGTCGTCGCGAAGGCGATCGTTGCGATCGCAGATGCGGCATTGGCGGCCGGTCCGGATCTCGCCGCCATGGACGTCAATCCGCTGTGGGTGCATGGCGACCATGTCGAAGCACTCGATGCGCTGTTCGATTGGGCGCCGGAAAGCGCCAGGGGCGAACACTCGGAAGGCAGAAACTAGGACAAGGCCGCTCGCGCTCGCGGCGGTAGGGAGAATTGTATGTATACGAAAATCGCCGAGCGCCTTGGCTGCGATGTGCCCATCTTCGCCTTTTCCCATTGCCGTGACGTGGTGGTTGAAGTCACCAAGGCAGGAGGCTTCGGTGTTCTCGGTGCGGCCACCTTCGGCCCGGAGCAACTCGAGGCCGAGTTGCGCTGGATCGACGACCATGTCGATGGCCGCCCCTACGGCGTGGATGTGATCATCCCGACCAAATACGACACCAAAGCCGAAGCCGAGACCGGCAAGACAGATCTGCACGATCTCATACCCGCCAAGCACAAGGCGTTCATGGAAAAGATCCTTGCCGACGCCGGTGTCCCGGAACTTCCGGAAGACGACCGCGAACAGGTGCACAAGGAGATCATGGAGGGCAGGGGCGCCATGACCCCTGAGGGTGCGCGACGCCTTGTGCGAACCGCGCTCGATCATCCGCAGGTCAAGCTGGTCGTCAGCGCACTGGGAGCGCCTCCGCCAGACATCGTCGAGGAGTTGCGGGCACGCAATGTCATGCTGGGAGCGCTGTGCGGCAAACCCAAGCATGCGGTTCGGCAAAAGGAAGCGGGTGTCGAGCTCATCATCGCCCAGGGAACGGAGGCCGGCGGACACACCGGCGAGATTTCGACCTTCGTCCTCGTGCCGCAAGTCATTGACGCCGTGAACAACGAGATACCTGTCCTGGCCGCCGGCGGCATTGCACGCGGCAGCCAGATCGCCGCCGCCCTTGCACTGGGCGCGGAGGGAGTTTGGTGCGGGACTATTTGGCTCGGGACGCAGGAAAGTGAACTGAACACGTTCGAAAAGGACGCGATCTTCCGCGCCCGCACCGAGGAGGCCGTCCGTCGCCGCGCACGCACGGGCAAGCCGGTCAGGATGCTGAAAAGCGATTTGTCCGAGGCCTGGGAAGCGCCTGGCGCTCCGCCCTATCTCCTGCCGCCGCTGCAGGGCATTCTCTACAACGAGGCGCATGCCCGCGTGGTACGGGCGCAACGCGGCGATCTGTTCTCGTTTCCCGCCGGTCAGGTGATAGGCTCCATGACGGCCGAAACCACGGTGCGTCAGGTGATGTACGACATGCAGCTCGAATATGTCGAAGCCATGGAGCGGCTTGCCGCCCTCAATCCAGCGGAATGAACAAAGAGGAAGCCGTCCGATGACCGAAGAGGTCCTCGTCGAGCGCCAAGGCGCTATCATGACGATCACGATCAATCGCCCGCATGTTCGTAACGCCGTCAATCGCGCGGCGTCTTACGGTGTTTGCGCGGCAGTCGACGAGTTGGATGCTGACGATGATCTTCGTGTCGGCATTCTCACCGGCGCGGGGGGGACATTCTGCTCCGGCATGGATCTGAAAGCCTTTCTCAAGGGAGAGATCACCCGGGTCGAGGGGCGCGGGATTCTCGGCATCGCGCAGACGCCGCCGCGCAAGCCGCTGATCGCGGCCGTGGAAGGATATGCGCTTGCGGGGGGCTTCGAATCGGTTCTCGCCTGCGATCTTCTCGTTGCCGCCAAGGATGCTCGGTTCGGTCTGCCGGAGGCAAAGCGCGGCCTCGCGGCCGCCGCGGGCGGGCTTCTCCGCCTGCCGCGCCTTATTCCGCCACGCATCGCGATGGAGGTTGCGTTGACGGGGGAGATGATTTCCGCCGAACGGCTCTTCCAGTTTGGTTTGGTCAACAGGCTTACGGAACCCGGCGGTGCGCTGGAAGCAGCGCGCGAACTCGCGCAAATGATCTCCCGCAACGCGCCGATGGCGGTCGCGGCCAGCAAGACAGTGATCAACCAGCAAATCGACTGGCCGATCGAAGAAATGTTCGACCGGCAGAAGGTGTTCACCGCGGAGGTCCTCGGGTCCGAGGACGCTAGGGAAGGCGCCGCGGCATTTGCCGAGAAGCGTCATCCGGTCTGGAAGGGCAGATGACCAGATCGGCCACGGACGCGGATAGATATACCTGATCATATACTCACTGGTATTATTTATTGATATGCAGTAATTTGAGATCCGTTCACGCATCTCGCGTATCGAAGCGCGCCCGGTACCGGCGCAAGGGAGGAAGTTTCATGAATACATTGCTCAAACGCCTTGGCGTTCCGATGCTCGGTCTCATCGCGGCAGTCGGTGTCTTTGCCGGCAGTCCGGCAGAAGCGCAGGATCAGATCGTCATCAACTATTCCCCATGGCTTCCTGCGAAGCACGCCGTCCACGAAGGCCTCATCCGCCCCTGGATCGAGGAAGTGGAGAAGGTCACCGACAACCGGGTGACGGTGAAGTTTCTGCCGAAGGCGGTCGGCACGCCGCGCGAGCAGTTCGACGTAGTGCGCGACGGTCTTGCCGATATGGGCGTCATCCTTCCCGGCTACACGCCCGGGCGGTTCCCGCTTCTCGAAATGGGTGAGATGGCGCTTCTATCGAGCGACGCCCGGGTCATCGCGCCCGCGTTCTACCGCGCCTACATGAAATATTTCGACAAGCTGGACCCGCTTGCCGGCACGCACGTCCTTACGATCTTCTCGACGACGCCCAACCAGATCGTGACGGACAAGGGCATCATCGAAAAAGTCTCCGACTTCAAGGGACTGAAGATGCGCGCACCGACGGCCTCGAGCATCCCGATCATCAATGCGCTTGGCGCCGTTCCCGTGCAAAAGCCGGTTTCGGAGATGTATGAACTCGCTTCCAGCGGGATCGTCGACGGCACCTTTTTTGCGGCGACGGCGGTCAACGACTGGAACCTGGCCGAGCTTCTGCCCTACATGACCAAGGTTCCCGGTGGCATCGGCCAGCCGGTGATGGCTTTCCTGATCAACGAAGACAAGTGGAACTCGATCTCGGAAGAAGACCGCAAGGCGATCATGGAGGTTTCGGGTGAGAAGCTGGCTGCCGCAGCCGGTGAAAACTATGGCTCGTCCGAAGATGCCGCCTATGGCAAGCTCGAGGATGCCGGCGTCACGATAGAGGATGCAAGCCCGGAACTGGTGGATGAACTGAAGGCCACGCTGGCGCCTGTCGAGCAGGAGTGGGTCGACAAGGCGGAGGAAAACGGTCTCGACAACGCCGCACAGATTCTGGCCGATTTCCGCACCGAACTGGACGCCGCTGAAGGCCAGTGATCGAAATCGGATGACACACGCCCGTCCGGCCCTGCCGGGCGGGCATTTCATTGGAGAGAAAGCCCTGCTGCCATGACCGAGGCGACCCCGCTCTGGACACCCGGCGAAGACCGGATCCGCGACACGAGCCTGTGGCATCTGATACAGCTTGCCGCCGATCTGTTGATTTCCGCCGAGAACTGACCCGGGATTGAGGGATTTTTCCGTCGATAAGTGACCCATGTTTGAACCCACCCCTGCTTGACGATCGCAGGGGACATTTGAGTGATAGACATGGCGTTGCTGAGCCTTATCCGGTGCTGGCAGTCCGTTGGCGTGAAGAGTTTCGGGCGCCGGCAGGCGTACGAAAGTCCCCGAGGAAGGAACCCGCGGGCCACAATGCGATGGCTATGGGGATTTCGATCTGCGGCCGATGTCGGCGATGGCTCGACCGACGGTGGGAAGTGCGTTGGTGGATGCGGACAGGCCGTTTCGTTGCGCCTCGGCGCGGTATTGTCGGCCCCGCATCTTGCTCGTCGTAGACCTGTCGGCGGCGACAGTCACCACGGGCCCGCGCGGGCCCGTTGCCGGAGGCGCAGCGCCTGCGGCTTGAAGCTGGAATACGCCATGCCAGGTCATGGAGTCGTTTCCTCCGGTTCGTCGACGACGCATCCGGTGGTCCGCGCGGCTGCCTCCACCGTTCGAATACCTCGATGACGATCATGCGTCCGCCGCAGCAGCGGGCATGGCGGGCGGAAGTCCTCCGGTTCGTCGGCGTCGTCGGGGGTCGGGTGGCGCGGCGACGTCCAGGAGTTTGCGGGCGAGCGCGAGGCTGGCCTTGCGGGCGGAGCCGGCGAGCAGGCCGTAGTGCCGGATGCGATGGAAGCCGCGCGGCAGGACATGGAGCAGGAAGCGGCGGATGAACTCGTCGGCTGCAAGCGTCATGACCTGCTGCCGGTCGGCGCCGTCGCGGCGATAATCCTTGTAGCGGAAGGTGACGCCGGTCTCGTCGAAGGCGATCAGGCGGCTGTTCGAGATCGCGACCCGGTGGGTGTAGCGCGACAGGTAGGCGAGCACCGCCTCCGGCCCGGCGAACGGCGCCTTGGCATAGACGACCCAGCGCTTCTTCCGGACGGGAGCCAGGTGGCGCAGGAAGGCCCGCCGGTCGGCGAGATGCGCCATCGAGCCGAAGAAGGCGAGCCGCCCGGCGTCGTGCAGCGCGACCAGCCGGGTGAGGAACAGCCGTCGGAACAGCTTGCCGAGCACGCGCACCGGAAGCAGGAAGGCCGGCCGCGACGAGATCCATCGGCTTCCGTCGGGCGCGATGCCGCCGCCCGGCACGATCATGTGCACGTGCGGATGGTGGGTCATCGCCGAGCCCCAGGTGTGGAGCACGGCGGTGATGCCGATGCGCGCGCCGAGGTGCTTCGGATCGGCGGCGATGGTCAGCATCGTCTCCGATGCCGCCCTGAACAGCAGGTCGTAGACGAGCGCCTTGTTCTGGAAGGCGATGTCGGCGACCTCGGCGGGCAGCGTGAACACGACGTGGAAGTAGCCGACCGGCAGCAGGTCGGCCTCGCGCTCGGCAAGCCATGTCCGCGCCGCCGCGCCCTGGCACTTCGGGCAGTGCCGGTTGCGGCAGGAGTTGTAGGCGATGCGCCACTGGCCGCAGTCCTCGCAGGCCTCGACGTGACCGCCGAGAGCCGCGGTGCGGCAGTGTCTCGATCGCCGACATGACCTTGAGCTGGGCGAGGCTCAGGTGCCCGGCATGGGCGGCCCGGTAGGCAGGCCCGGCGGCGCGGAAGATGTCGGCGACCTCGATCGAGGCGCGCACGGCTCAGCCGTCGGGCGAGATCTCTGCCGGCCTGAACAGGCCGAGCTTGTCGAGCGGGCTCGTGACGGTGCGCACCGTCCGGGTCGCGACCTTGGCGTAGAGGGCGGTGCTGTTCGAGCTTGGCATGCCCGAGCAGCACCTGGATGATCCGGATGTCGGTGCCGTCCTCCAGAAGGTGGGTCGCGAAGCTGTGGCGCAGCGTGTGCGGCCCGACCCGCTTGGCGATGTCGGCGGCCCGGGCCGCCTCGACGACGATGCGATAGAGCTGCCGCGTGCTGATCGGCTTCATCGCGTGCTGTCCCGGGAACAGCCAGCCGTCGCGGTGCATCACGCCCTGCTGCCGTCCGACCTTCCACCACTCGCGCAGCAGAGCGAGCAGATCCTCGGAGAGCATGGCGTTGCGATAGCGCCCGCCCTTGCCGCGCTCGACGCGCAGCAGCATGCGCTCGCTGTCGACGTCGGCGACCTTCAGCATCGACACCTCGGCGACGCGCAGGCCCGCGCCATAGGCGACCGACAGCGCGGCCTGGTGCTTGAGGCACGTCGTGGCGTTGAGCAGCCGGGCCACCTCGTCGCGGCTCAGCACCACGGGCAGGTTGCGCGGATGCGCCAGCCGGACGAGCCTGCGCGCCAGGTCCGGGCGGTCGAGCGTGTGGGTGAAGAAGAAGCGCAGCGCCGACACGATGCTGTTCATCGTCGGCACGGGAACGCCGTCCTCCTGCTGCTCGATCTGGAACCGGCGCAGGTCGTCGGCGGTCGCCGTGTCCGGTGAACGCCCGAGGAACGCCGCCAGGCGTCCGATGTCGCGGAGATAGTTGCGCTGCGTCTCGCGGGAGAAACGCCGCATGTTCATGTCGTCGATCAGCCGCTGGCGCAGCGGGCTGACGGGTGCATCGAGATCGGGATGAGGTCATGGTCAGGCTCCTTGTTGAAGAAGCCCGTCATGCTCTGCCGCTACCGGGCGACGCTCAATGGAGGCGCAACGTCCGGCCTGTGCCCTCTACCTCAACCCCAGGCGCCCTCCCGCGCAGCGGGTTCGTTCTTCGGCCCCCAACCGGCCCAAGATCACCTCACTGACACCCCTTCTAGCGTCTGCCTTGAAAAGTTTTCGCCGAGCTTGACGCCGTACCCAGATCTGGGCCACATCACTGGTGTCCGTCTGAGGATGCAGTTGCTCTTCGTAATGGCCGGAAAGTGTGTCAATACACTGGCTGGGAATCCAGGTTCCCCAGCCAACGACCCCCCGAAAAACAGAGAAACTCGCATTTGGTATCAAAGGCCAAATCTGCAGTGTCACTGCGTATGTCACGGATCGACACGCACCGCGCTGGATTTTCCAACGCTTGTTGCGAACATCCTTCGATGAAGACGAGGGAACGATGAGTCGAGACCGTTTGACCCTATCGAAGCAACCAGGTTTTTTTTGCCGGTGCGACTGCTGCAGTCGACGCCTGCAGATAGGTCAGGGACTCTGGGAAGGGACCATCCCTGACGATCCTCCGGAACGTTTTGCCGCGTCTGCTTTCCCGCCTGCCGGTTCAATCCTCGTGAGGTTGCCGAAGAAAAGGTCCGGCTGAATGACACCATCCGCAGGCTGAACGGAGGGTCTTGAGGATGCCCCATCAAGCCGGCCGCTCACGGCTGCACGACATCACCGCGAGCGAAAAGGTTCGAGAGGTCCAGCTTGGGACGCATGCAGCTATGGCAGCGATTGAGGCATCAGTCGAACTCATCGCGCCGGCACGAGCGGCAGGGATTCCGTACGCTCGCCGCGACAATTCAGCCCAAGTGCTTCGCGGGCTGCTAGTCGACCTTTTCGACGGTTGCTGGGATAGCGCCAGTTCGGCGCGCGAAGATCCATCGGGAAATTCCGGCGACGAGGAAACCCTATGACGGGTATAGACCAAGCGGTGCTGTAGATCGTCGGGACACTGCGGCAGCGTCAGGTAACGGCCGTAAGGATCCCTGCACAGGCTAGTGGCTATTTCGAGCGGGCCGGAGCTCTTGTTGGCCTCGCACAGTCGGAAGAACGCGACCAGGAGCGCGCCTCCGATCCGCTCAACATTCGTCACATGACGCGGCCCTCATCTGCATTCTTCGGCGCCCGGTGAGGAAGACGCAAAACCATAACAACTTCTGCCAGGGTCAAGATCGGGCCGTCGGTCGAGTGTCGGTTCGTGTCCTGGCAATGAGCAGGGACTCTGACGCAATCCCGATTATCATTCAGCGCCGATCAGCCGCAAAATCAGGAGATCGAGATTTCAGACATCACGTGCCGCACCGATTCGTTGCGCCACAACTCGGCTATTAAAGTCGGTTCTTTTGCCGCATCAGAGCGGACGCTCCGGGTGACCACGGGCTGTTTCCCGTCATCCATCTGCTAATCGAACGCTTGTGCTTCCGACGGTTCTGAAAGCAATGTGCTCGAGGTCGATCAAACGACGAGCTTGGCCACGACCGGACGCTTTCGATGACGGATGTCAAATCCCTGAGCTTTGCGCTGGAACCCACCGACCTCTTGCGGGCTCGCGCCACTGCAAGTCGATTTGACCCGCATTTTCACAGCACATTCTCGATAGTGGCCCTTAAACGGGGCGCGGCCGAGGTCCGATCGGCCAGGTGGAGTGAAACGGCACGCGAAGGCGACGTCTTCTTCTTCAATCCGTACGAAGTGCACTCGGCGTGTTGCTCCGAGGACGATGCCGAATACGAAACTTTCTACCCGTCCAAGGAGTATCTCACCAGGTGCCTCGGGATAGCCCGTAGCCATGAACCTCTCCACATCCAGACCGCCATTCTCAAGCGGTGTTCAGCGACAAACGATCTCATCGAGGCCCTGAACGCGCCGGCGGTCGAGGGCAAACTCATCGAGGTATTGCTTCGAAGGATGCTGGCGGGCTGCGTCTTCTCGACGGATTCTGCAGATGAAAGCCCCGGCGCGCTGGTGCGCAGAGCCATTACGCTGATCCGCAAGAATTCCACACGCGCAATGCGGACCGAGGTAATAGCGCGGGAATTGGGGGTGCATAAGAGCCACCTCGTCAGGGCCTTCAGCAACGCGGTGGGCATGGCACCTCAGACATATATGCGTCAGGTGCGGGTGGCGAAGTCCAGGGAGTTGATTTCCGAGGGGTCCAAGCTCAGTGAGGTCGCGCTCATGCTGGGCTTCAGCGATCAGGCTCATCTCACTCGCGAGTTCAAGAAGGTATTCGGGGTACCTCCCGGCGTGCTTTCGCGAGACCTCCGTGTACATCGACGAGCGGACGGCAACCCACACGATCGAGAGCCTTTGTCGAATTAGCGCTCCCTAGGCAGTTTTGGCGTGCCTCGTGACGCGGGCCGCCATCCGACATGCCATGCAAATCTTGTTCAATACGCCAAGGCGATGCGTCAGTAGCTTCGGCTTAGAGATGTCGAGGTTCCTGAACATGTCGCAAAACGAGCGCGCGCATTTGACGAAATTCCCTGATGCCGAGGGGTATTTCGGACGGTTTGGCGGAAATCACTATCCGCCCGAAGTGTGGCCGGCACTCCACGAACTCGAGACAACCTACCGGGCACTGCGGGACACCCCGGACTTTCAACATGCCCTCGCGGCGGTCCGGACAGGTCTGCAGGGGCGTCCGACGCCGGTCCACTTCCTCGAGACAATCACCGCTGACGTCGGTGGCGCACGCATTTACGTAAAGCGTGAGGACCTGAACCATACGGGCGCGCACAAGATCAATCACTGTGTCGGATTCGCGCTGCTTGCCCGCAAGATGGGCAAGCGCAAGCTGATTGCCGAAACCGGCGCGGGGCAGCACGGGGTCGCGCTGGCCACTGCCGCCGCCTATTTCGGGCTCGAGTGCGAGGTCCATATGGGCGAAGTCGACATCGGGAAGCAGAGTTCGAACGTCGGCCGCATGCGTCTCCTCGGTGCCCGGGTAATCGCTGCAAAATCAGGGCAATCCGCCTTGAAGGAGGCGAGCGATTCCGCTTTCAGCGCCTATGTCGAGCAGCGTGAGCATGCCCTCTATGCAATCGGTTCGGCGATCGGGCCGCACCCTTTCCCGATGATAGTGAGGGATTTCCAGTCGGTCGTAGGGCATGAGGCTCGCCGTCAGTTCCAATCCCTGAGTGAGGGTTCGTTGCCCGACCACGTTGTCGCCTGTCTGGCTGGCGGGTCGAACGCGATGGGCATGTATTCGGGCTTCGTCGACGATCCAGCCGTTACCCTCCATGCGGTGGAACCTTTGGGCAAATCGAATGCGAGCGGGGAACATGCTGCGACGCTTTCCTTCGGAACACCCGGAACGCTTCACGGAGCGCAATCGATCGTCCTGCAGCAGGAAGACGGCATGCCTTCGCCGGTGTCGTCGGTCGCATCGGGCCTGGTCTATCCAGGCGTCGGACCAGAGATCGCGATGCTGCATGAGGCAGGTCGCATAAAGGTCTCGACCATCTCCGACCCGGAGGCGATCAGCGCCTTCTTTCGCATGGCAAGATCGGAGGGGATCATACCAGCCCTCGAAAGTGCCCACGCACTGGCGTTCGCGATAAAGTTGGCGGAGCGCAGCCCTTCCTCGGAAAGCATCTTGGTGAACCTGTCGGGTCGGGGCGATAAGGATGTCGATTTCGTCCTCAAGCAATATCGGAACCAAGGCGATCCTGAGGGCTGGGCCAGCAGCGAGCGTCAAGCTCACTAGACAAGGGCCGCAGGTTTGACGTCCCAGATTCGGGGCCACCTTCGTCCCTAATTTTGAGGGGAGAAGGCCGTGATTGTAACCGGAAGTTTCAGTGGCCATTCACGATGGCACCTTCATGCGCGCGTCGCTGAGAACCAGGAGAGACCGCCGGTCCATCGGCCCGCTTTCAAATTGCCTGCGCATGAATCACGAAATGCCAACGAGCGCGAGGTTCTTGCGAGTGTGAAGCTAGGTGATCGTTGCCCGCTAGCGCTGAAAATTCGCCTTCCGTTTCTCGACAAAGGCGGACAGGCCCTCCGCCGCCTCCGCGCCGAAACGGGCGAGGTTGATCGCCCGCGCTTCAGCGGCGAGTTGCGCCGGAAGATCAGTCGAACCGGCGGCATTGATCAGTTCCTTGATCCTGCTCGTTGCGTGCGGCGGTCCGGCCGCGATGTCGCGCGCGAGATGCAGGGCGGCGTCCAGGGCGCTTCCCGCAGGATGACAGCTGTTGATGAGACCCGCGGCGTGGAGGCGACTTGCGCCTACGGGTCGTCCCAGCATGCAGATTTCGTTGACGAGCTGGCGCGGAAGAGCGCGTGTGAGGAAATGCGTTGCGCCACCATCCGGCGTCAGGCCGACCCGCACATACGCGGCCAGGAAGCGGGCATCCTCACTGGCGACGATCATGTCGCAGGCCAGGCAGAGCGAAAAGCCCGCGCCTGCCGCTCCGCCTTCGACCGCGGCGACCACCGGCCTGGAACTCTGCGCAATCGCCAGGATCAGCGCGTTCAGCTTGTCGGTATTCGCGGTGGCCGCGGCCAGGGTGGACGCGCCGCTCGCCTTCAGCGCATTCACATTACCGCCGGAGGAAAAGAATCCGTTGTTCCCCGTCAGGACGATCGCGCGGACCGTCGGATCCCGTTCGACATCGACGATATGGGACTGCAGGATTGGGTAGACGTCGGGGCCGATGGCGTTCCGGGTCTCCGCGCCGTCGAGCGTCAGAACAAGGACGCCATCGCGCTCTTCCCTCAGGACAGTGGTTGACGATTTGGTCACGCGGGTTCCTTTCGTTGAGGCCGGATGCGGCTCACAGGTACCTGCGTGCGCGCCAGTCCGCGACGAGGGCGGGCCTCTCGTTGCCCTCGCGCGGCGACCCCAAGACCAAAGCCGTAGTGCTTACCGGGAATGTCGTACTTGCCCTTGGCGATGTCTCACAGCTGGTCGGTCAGCATGTATTTCACGGTTGCCGGCGCGACTGTCCAAGAGCAGATTTTGCTGCCCGGGGAGTCCTTGCGCTACCGCAGGTCCTCCGGCAACAGCGCTTCCGGCATGTTTTGGAAGCAGACCGGACGCAGGAAGCGGCGGATGGCGAGCGTGCCGACTGACGTCGTCGAAGGGTTCGTGCTGGCCGGATACGGGCCGCCATGCATCATCGCATCCGCGACTTCGACACCCGTGGGAAAGCCATTGGCGAGCAGCCGGCCGGCTTTGCGTTCGAGAACCGGCATCAGCCTGCGAGCGAGATCCGTGTCGCCGCCGTCGAGCTGCAAGGTGCAGGTGAGCTGGCCTTCAAGGCCTTTGGCGATGTCCAGCATCTGGTCCGCGTCGCGGGCACGCACGAGGATGCCTAGCGGCCCGAAGACCTCCTCGGCCAGCGACGGCTCGGCAACGAAGGCGTCACCGGAGACCGAATAAAGCCAAGGCGCGGCGTTGCGGCCACCGACGCTCGTCGCGACGAGTTCGCGGACACCGGCGGTGTCGCGGACCCTGCACTGCCCGGCGCGGAACGCGCCTGCGATGCCTTCAGAGAGCATGACCTGCTCTCCGGTCTCGCGCAAAGCTTCGGCGGCCCTGGTTTCGAATGCGTCAGCGTCTGGCCCGTCGATCACGATACCAACCCCGGGATTGGTGCAGAACTGTCCTGCGCCCATTGTGAGCGATCCCGCCCAGCCCGATGCTATGGAATCGCCCCGCGCGCCGAGAGCTGCCGGCAGGACGAACATCGGATTGACCGAGCCGAGCTCTCCGTAGAACGGGATCGGCTCCGGCCTAGCGCAGGCGAGATCGTAGAGCGCCCTGCCACCGGCAAGCGACCCGGTGAAGCCGACGGCCTTGATCAGGGGATGCTGGACGAGCGCCTCGCCCGCTTCGCGGGTGTTGGACTGGACGAGCGAAAAGACGCCCTTGTCGATACCGCATGTCTCAATCGCTGCCAGGATGGCCTCCGCGACGATTTCGCTGGTTCCCGGATGGCCTGGGTGTCCCTTGACGACGACGGGGCAGCCGGCGGCGAGCGCCGACGCCGTATCGCCACCAGCGGTCGAGAAGGCGAGCGGGAAATTGGAGGCACCGAACACGCCAACAGGTCCGATCGGACGCTGCATCAGGCGCAGATCCGGCCTCGCCGCGGGCTTGCGATCCGGCAAGGCTTCGTCATGGCGCCGATCTAGATAGTCGCCCTTCTGGATATGGCTGGCAAACAGGCGCAACTGGCTGGTCGTGCGACCCCGCTCACCCTGCAGACGGGCTTCCGGCAGCCCGCTCTCGGCGCTGCCGATCGCGGTAATGGCATCGGCGCGTGCCTCGATCTCGTCGGCAATGGTATTCAAGAACGCGGCACGCGCCGCACGGCTGCAATAGCCGTAGGACCAGAAGGCCCGTTCCGCCGCCTCAGCCGCACGGTCGACGTGCGCTCGCGTCCCGGCGGAATACTGCCGCGGCTCGCCTTTCGCAGGCATCGAGGCGAACGTCGTGTCGCCAGCGACCCATTCGCCCGCAATCAGATGTTTTCCGCTCGGCGTGTAGCTGTGGGCCATGACTGTCCTTTCAATTTCATCGATCGTTTCAGGTCTATGCCTCTCCGGCGGTGATAGGAAACACATGACCGCACCGGTCCAGCCGCCGTGGCGGCATCCTTCGGAACCCGTTGTCGAACGCCTCCGCGCAGCCCTTGACTATAGGGCCAGGACGGCGACGACGTGCTCACGCGGCGGCTGGTCGGCCAGCCTCAGCGGATTTCGGAGCGGCAGCCCGAATCCGGGTGCCTCGATCTCGAACACGTCGCCGGGCTCCGCGCGGATGCCATCCGCGAAGGACAGCGTCGCTGTCCCGAACATGTGGACGTGGACGTCGCCGGGTTGGCGGAACACTTGGTACTTGAAGTGATGGTGCTCGAGGTTGGCGATCGAGTGGGACATGTTTGCCTCGCCCGACAGGAACGGCTTCTCGAAGATCGTCTCGCCGCCGCGCCTGATGCGCGACGTACCGCGAATGTCCCGCGGCAGATCGCCGACGAGGATCTCCGGTCCGAACGAGGCGGGACGCAGCTTGGAATGAGCGAGGTACAGATAGTTCTGCCGTTCCATGACGTGGTCGGAGAATTCGTTCGAGAGCGCGAAGCCGATCCTGAATGCGGTGCCGTCGTCGCCGATCAGGTAGATGCCGGCAACCTCCGGCTCCTCGCCTCCGTCATCGGCGAAGGCCGGGGACAGGAGCGGCGCGCCCGGCGCCGCGACTGCGTTGCCGTTGCCCTTGTAGAACCATTCCGGCTGAACGCCCGGAGTTCCGTTAGCGGGCCTGCCTGCCTCGAGGCCCATGCGGAACATGCGCATGGAATCGGTCAGCTTTTCTTCCGTCTCGGCTGCCTTCTTGTGCATCGAATCGCGTGTCGCGGCGGACCCGAGATGGGTCAGGCCTGTCCCCGTCAGGTGAAGATGCGCCGGGTCCGGGTGGCTGATCGGGGGCAGGATGCGGCCCTCCTCGTAGGCACGTTCCAGGTCGACCGCCGGGCCGAGGCCCATCCGGCCCACGAATGCGGCGATAGGCTCGCCGTTGCGGGCGCATTCGCGAGCCAGCGAGTAGACGCTCTCGGCGCCGCGCACCTCGAATGCCTCGGTGCCCTCCCGGCCGATCACCTTTACAGCGCCGCCCGGTGTCTTGATCTGTGAGAGCAGCATTTTCGCTCACCCCTTGTTCTTGTTGTAGACGTCGAAGACGACAGCGGCGAGAAGCACCAGCCCCTTGATGACCTGCTGCCAATCGATGCCGATGCCGAGGATCGACATGCCGTTGTTCATGACCCCCATGATGAAGGCGCCAACGACCGCCCCGACAATGGTGCCAACTCCGCCGGACATCGACGCGCCGCCGATGAATACAGCAGCGATGACGTCGAGTTCGAAGGCGATGCCAGCCTTCGGCGTCGCCGTGTTCAGACGCGCGGCGAAGACGAGGCCGGCGAGCGCGGCGAGCATTCCCATGTTGGCGAATGTCAGGAACGTCAGACGCTCGGTGTTGATGCCCGACAGCTTCGCCGCCTTTTCGTTGCCGCCGATCGCGTAGATGCGTCGCCCCACCGTCGTGCGATTGGCGACGAACGTATAAACTGAGATAAGCAGGGCCATGATGATGAGCACGTTCGGCAGTCCGCGGAACGTCGCCATGAGATAACTCATGTAGATGATGGCGACCGCGATCAGCGCGCTTCTCACCGCGAAAAACGCGAAAGGCTCCACATCCATCCCGGTCTTCTGGTAGTGCATGCGCGATCGGCCCGCGAGGTAGAGCAGCACGCCTGCGACAACGATTCCGAGCGCAAGCGAGAACAGGTTTATGGAGTTGCTGCCAAGAATATCCGGGATGAATCCGGAGGCGATCAGCTGGAACTGCGGAGGGAACGGGCCGACGGACTGGCCCTTGAGCAGCCACAGCGTCAAGCCTTTGAAGACGAGCATGCCCGCCAGCGTGACGATGAAGGAAGGGATCTTGAACCAGGCGATCCAGAACCCTTGCGCGGCACCGATCAGGGCGCCGACTGCAAGGCAGACCACCGCCGTCAACACGAAGTTCACATGCCAGTTTACGATCATCACCGCCGCCAGCGCGCCGATGAAGCCGAGCACGGAGCCGACCGACAGATCGATGTTGCCGCTGACGATCACCAGCAGCATTCCGATCGCCATGATGACGATGTAGCTGTTCTGCAGGATCAGGTTGGTGAGGTTGACCGGCTTCAGCAGGATGCCGCCCGTCATGATCTGGAAGAAGGCCATGATCACGACGAGGGCGATCAGGATTCCGTATTCGCGGACGTGACCACGAACGAAATCGATGTAGCGGCGCCGGTTTTCCGTTTCGCCCTGAGAGGCTGAGACGACCTGTTCCATGTTCCTATCCAACCGATTTGATGATCATCGACATGATCCGTTCCTGGGTCGCATCGGGCGTGGGCAATTCGCCGACGAACCGCCCCTCGTTCATGACGTAGAGCCGGTCGGAGATGCCGAGCAGTTCGGGCATTTCGGAAGAAATCACGACGATAGCTTTGCCTGCCGCCGCGAGGTCACGGATGATCGTGTAGATCTCGAATTTGGCGCCGACGTCGATGCCGCGCGTTGGCTCGTCCAGAATGAGGATATCCGGATCGGCGAACAGCCATTTCGAGAGCACCACCTTTTGCTGGTTGCCGCCAGAAAGGTTAGTCGCCTGCTGCGCCGTACTCGAGCACTTGATGTTGATCTTCCTGCGATAATCCTCCGCGACTGCCGCCTCGCGCGAATCGTCGATGACCCCGTTTGCGGCGATTGCCTCGAGGTTGACGAGCGGCACGTTTCGCCGGATGCTTTCGTCCAGCACCAGCCCGTAGGTCTTCCGGTCCTCTGTCGCGTAGGCTAGCCCCGCATTGATCGCCCGCCGGATCGTCGAAACGTCGGCGGGCTTTCCATCGATGCGCACCTCGCCGGAGATGTTTCTGCCGTAGGACCGGCCGAACAGGCTCATCGCGAGCTCGGTCCGGCCGGCGCCCATGAGGCCGGCGATGCCGACCACTTCGCCACGCCTGACGGACATGCTGACACCGTCGACCACCTTGCGCTCCGAATGGATCGGGTGATGAACCGTCCAGTCCCTCACCTCGAATATCGTTTCGCCGATGTTGGGATCGCGCGGCGGATAGCGATCCGATAGCGCCCGGCCCACCATCTCCCGGATGATGTGGTCCTCGCTGACCTCGTTCGCGTGACAGTCGAGCGTGGAGACCGCCGCGCCATCGCGCAGGACCGTCACGCTGTCCGCCACCTTGGAGATTTCGTTCAGCTTGTGCGAGATCAGGATCGCGGAAATGCCGCGCTTCCGGAAATCCTTCAGGAGTTCGAGCAGCGCATCGCTGTCGCGTTCGTTGAGCGAGGAGGTCGGCTCGTCGAGAATCAGGAGCTTGACCTCCTTGGACAACGCCTTGGCGATCTCGACCAGCTGCTGCTTGCCGACACCAAGGTCGGTGACCTTCGTTTCCGGGTTTTCCTTCAGACCGACCTTCGCCAGCAGGTCGGCGGTGCAGCGATTGGTTTCGCGCCAGTCGATTATGCCACGCCTGGCCCGCTCGTTGCCGAGGAAGATGTTCTCGGCGATCGACAGCAAGGGGACCAGGGCAAGTTCTTGGTGGATGATGATGATGCCTTCGCGCTCGCTGTCGGCAATACCGCGAAATTGCTTCTCTTCCCCGTTGTAGATGATCTGTCCGGCATAGGCCCCGTACGGGTAGACCCCGGAGAGCACCTTCATGAGGGTCGACTTGCCTGCACCGTTCTCGCCGACCAAGGCGTGGATTTCGCCCCGCTTCACCTTCAGGCTGACGTCGTCTAGCGCAACGACCCCGGGGAAGGCCTTGGTGATGTTGCGCATTTCGAGAATGATATCGGCGCTCATGAGGCCCGTCCCTTGTCGACGGGAGGCTGGACGCCTCCCGTCATAGTGGATTTCCTCGGATCAGTTCTCGATCTGCTCCTTGGTATAGTAGCCGCTGTCGACCAGCACCTTTTCCCAGTTGTCCTTGGTGACCGGCTGCGGCTCGAGAAGGTAGGACGGGACGACCTTGACGCCGTTGTCGTAGGTCTTGGTGTCGTTGATCTCGGGCTCTCCGCCGCCGAGAACGGCATCGACCATGCCGACGGTGACGCGCGCCAGTTCGCGGGTATCCTTGAAGATCGTGGAATACTGATCGCCGCGAAGGATCGCCTTGACCGAGGGGATTTCCGCGTCCTGGCCGGTGACGATCGGCATCTTCATGTCGCCGGAGCCGTAGCCGACGCCCTTGAGCGAGGAAATGATGCCGATGGACAGTCCGTCGTAGGGCGAAAGGACACCCTGGATCTGCTTGTCGGTGTAGTTTGCCGACAGGAGATTGTCCATGCGCGCCTGTGCGACCGAGCCATCCCAGCGCAGGGTGCCGACGGTGTCCATGCCCATCTGGCCGGATGGAATCTTGATCTTCCCCTCGTCGATCAGCGGCTGAAGGACGCTCATCGCACCATTGTAGAAGAAGTAGGCGTTGTTGTCGTCCGGAGAACCGCCGAACAGCTCCACGTTCCAGCTGTCCATGTCGCCGAAGCGCTCCTTCAGTCCGTCGACAAGGCTCGTCGCCTGCTGGACGCCGACCTTGAAGTTGTCGAACGTGGCGTAATAATCGACATTCGGGCTGTCACGGATGAGGCGGTCATAGGCGATGACCTTGATGCCCGCTGCCTCTGCGTTGGCAAGAGCGTTTGAGAGCGTCGTGCCGTCGATCGCGGCGATCACCAGCGCGTCGACGCCCTTGGTGATCATGTTCTCCACTTGCGCGAGCTGGTTTGGAATATCGTCCTCGGCATACTGCAGGTCGGTTTTGTAGCCGGCATCCTCGAACTGCTTGACCATCGAGTTGCCGTCCGAGATCCAGCGCGCCGACGACTTCGTCGGCATGGCGATCCCGACAAAGCCCTTGTCCTGGGCGAATGCCGGTGCGGCGAAGGCCGTGGCGACGACGGCGGTCGTCGCGATGGCGAGTTGAAGTAGTCTCATGCTGTACCTCCCTTGGGGTCATGGTCCGGGCGAACCAATTGCGAATGGATCGGGAAGCGTCCGACACGACCGCCGACGGACTGCGTCGCGGCATGAACTCCTCCCTCACGCAGGCGCGCCGACGAAAACCTCCCTTGCGTCGGACGGCTTGCAGGCGACGATTGCTAGGTACTCACGCCATAACGATCAAATGCAATTGAAGCCGACCGATATGTCTGGAATGATATATCGGCCGGAGAAACTGTCCGATGACCGATGACGGAATTGCCCTTCGCCCCGCCCCGAGAGGCGACGAACTGGCCCGCAAGGGACTGAAGCTGTCGCATCTGAGACTGATCTGCGCACTCAAGGAGACCGGTCAGATGAGCGCGGCCGCGGCTCGAATGGCGATTTCGCAACCCGCTGCCTCGCGCATGGCTTCAGAAATGGAGGAAATCGTCGGGGCGCCTCTGCATGTGCGGCACGCGCGCGGAATCGTGCTTACCACCTATGGCGAACGGCTGGCGCTGCGCGCCGCGAGCATGCTCGAAGGTCTCGACGACACCGCCCGCGAGATCAGCGAGATGCAGCGGGGATACCAGGGCAATGTCTCGATCGGCGCGGTCACCGGGCCGGCGATCGACCTCATCCTCCCGGTCATCCGCCGTGCGCGCGTCACCCACCCCAACATTTCGGTCACCGTGACGGTCGACACGAGCGACAAGCTCGCGGAAGCGTTGCTCGCGTCGCGGCTCGACTTTTTTGTCGGGCGCCTTCTTGGCGATGTCGATCCGAAATTGTTCTCGCTCACCCAGATCGGTCCGGAACCCGTCAGCCTGATCGCGCGAAGTGGCCACCCCCTGACGCGGCGAGCGAAGGTCCTTCTGGAAGACTGCGTAGCCTATGACTGGGTCCTCCAGGCGCATGGCCGCCTGATGCGCCGCACGGTCGAGGACTACATGCTGGCGCACCGGGTCAAGCTGCCGGACAAGGTGCTCAGCACATCCTCGCTGCTGCTGACGCTCGCCTATATCAGCCAGTCCAACGCCATCGCTCCGGTCGCGAAGGCCGTGGCGGACTTCCACGGCCGCGAAGACGGGCTCGACGGGCGGATCGTAACCCTCCCGGTCGAGGCGGATATCAAGGTGCCTCCCTATTCTCTCATCGCGCATGCTGGCCGGCCGCTGTCGCCGACTTCGGCGGTGCTCTTCAACATGACCTCCGAGGCCTGCTCCGAACCACCGGCCTCTTTGTAGAGCAGACCGCCCGAATACGTGAACAGTTTCGGCGACGGCGGGGTCGGAAAGTCGCCAGGGCGGAGCCCGTGGGCACGGTCACGGCTATGATTTCGAACTGCGGCCGATGTCGCCCGTGCGGTGAGCGTCGCGGGATGCGCGGAATAGGGCACAGAGGGGCGACTTCTCCGCCTTCACTCGATGTAACCGAGCGCCTAGATTGCTCGTGCGACGCGGTCTTTGACATTGCCACCCTGGATACACATGGGTCCGTTGCCGGAAGAGGCCTGTGCCACTGAAGGAGGCGACAAGGAGCAGGCAGGCCCATGGCGCATCGCGCGCGACGGATCCTTTGGCAACTCGCTCGACCCCCGGTAGACGACTGGATGGCCGGCCGGCTTCAGGTCGTATTTCTGTGGCATCCGAAAACACGCTGAAGTTGGTCGTGCTGTCCCCGGCGTCCATAATCACTTGATAAGACACATGGGTTATAGCTGGTAGCCAGTCTTCTGCTGCTGGATGACGCTGCTGGAACTGGAAGTGACTGATTCACGTGTCCCAAAGGAAAATCGGCTAAAGAGTGAGAGCCACTCAGCCGCCCCGGCTTCTTCGCCGCAAGATAGCGGGGGTGGCGATTTCATTCGCGACTTCGAGTCCCAAGAGTATCTGCTACGCGCGTTGATTGACAGCGTTCCGGATTACCTGTTCGTCAAGGATCTCAGCGGTCGATTTGTCGTCGCCAATCCGGCTGTTGCCGAGGATCTCGGGTTGGCCGTTGCGGACTTGGTTGGCAAGACCGATTTCGAACTCCACCCGCGCGAATTGGCCGAAAAATTCTTTGCGGACGAGCAGGCGGTCGTCGCCAGCGGAGAAGCGAAGCTAGACATCGAGGAATTCGTGATTACCGCGTCCGGTCGAAAAAAGCGGCTGGCGACCTCGAAACTGCCGCTGCGTGATCCAAGCGGAAGGATAGCGGGCCTGGTGGGTGTTTGTCGCGACATCACTGAACGCAAACTGGCGGAAGAAGCTCTGGGGGAGGTCGAAAGCCGCTGGAATTTTGCCCTAGAGGGCGCGGGACAGGGCGTCTGGGATCACAACCTGAAGAACGGGACAGCGTATTTTTCGCCCATGTGGAGGAAAATGCGCGGCGTGGGCCCCGATGAACCAGTCGATCCCTCTCGTGAAGCCTGGTTGGAACGGGTGCATCCAGATGACCGGGAACGGCTGATCCGGGAGACCGATCAACAGAATTCCGGCGCGCTCCGCCAGAACTCGTTCGAGTATCGCGAGCGGCACCGCGACGGACACTACATCTGGGTCCTGAGCCGCGGAAAACCAGTCGAATGGATGCCCGATGGGGCCGTGGCCCGCATCATCGGAACAGATACTGACATCAGCAGTCTCAAGCTCGCGGAGTCCAAAGCGGCTGAGGAAAAGGAGCAGACCTACCGCAAACACCTGGCTGCGCTCGAGAAAGCACAGGAGGCGACGGAGGCGGCACACCGACTGGCCGACGCTCTGGCTCGGCACGACGCGTTGACCGGGCTGGCCAACAGGCGTGTGTTTGCGGAAACACTCGACGCAGCAGTTTCTCGCGTCGGACGCGGGTCGCCTAGCTACGCCGTCTTGCTGGTCGACCTCGATCGGTTCAAGCCCGTCAACGACTTGTATGGTCATGCTGCGGGCGATGAAGTGTTGCGCGAAATTGCGGCCCGTCTCGAAGCGATTTCAAGGCCCGGTGATACGGTGGCGCGCCTGGGCGGAGACGAATTCGCAGTCGTTCTGGATAGTATTTCGCCCGAACTTGCAGCTGAAGCGGCATCCAGCGTTGCTGCGCGAATCATCGCGAGCGTTATGAAGCCGATCGCCATCGGCGAACACGCCGTCGAGGTTGGAGCCAGTATCGGTATTGCGATCTGCCCCAACGACGGCCAGGACTCCGATACCCTGCTACGCGCTGCCGATATGGCGATGTATCGTGCCAAAGAAGATGGGCGCGGCACCTACCGGCTCTTCGCAAGCGACATGGAAAACGCCTTGCGCGAGCGCATGTCGTTCGAACAGGACGTGCGACGTGCGGTCGTGGAACACGAAATTCATCCGCATTACCAGCCACTCATCCTCTTGGCGGAAAACAGGGTGGTGGGGTTTGAAATTCTTGCCCGATGGCGGCATCCAGCACGGGGGCAGGTCGGTCCAGATCTGTTCATCCCGGTTGTCGAAAAGCTTGGCCTGATCGCCGACATGACCTACGATCTGTTGCGTAGAGCCTGCGTCGACGCGCACGATTGGCCACCCGAAATCACCATAGCTCTCAACATCTCTCCGCTACACCTTTCGGACCCACTGCTGCCAGTCAAGGTGCTGGCGATCCTGTCCGAAACGGATTTCCCGCCGAAGCGCCTGGAGATTGAAATTACCGAAACCTCGCTGGTTGGTGATGTGGAAGGTGCTCGTGCCACGCTTTGCGCGCTGCAAGAAATAGGAATAAAGATATCCTTGGACGATTTCGGCACCGGTTATTCTAGCTTGTTCGCTTTGCGGGAGCTTCGCTTCGACAAGATCAAGATAGACCGCGCTTTTGTCTCGTCGATGCAAACAGATGTCGGGAGTGCAAATATCGTCCGCTCCGTAATTGACCTTGCAAAAAGCCTTGGCTTGCCCGTGATCGCCGAAGGAATCGAGCATCGCGGTGAAGTGCAGGAGATCGTCAGGCGCGGCGGCGAGTTCGGCCAGGGATTTTATTTCGGCAAAGCGATACCTGCTGCGGAGGCTACCATCATGGCGACCAGCAGCCGCATCTCAAAGAAGCGAGCGTAGCGATAGCGCATCGGGAGCATTCGTACCTCCGCGCCTTTCTCGTCGGGCTTCTGCTGTCACCCCCGCGCCCGTGTTCTGCCTTGGCATTCGGCTGCTTAGCTGCAACCCGTCTAAACACTTGGTGAAACCGGCCGCTGCTGGTAACGTGTCTGCAACGTTGTGATGAAGAGCGCCTGCTGCGTCCGGGAAGGGTTCGCGCGGCGCCGAAGGACGGACAGGTGAAGAACCCCGAGACCGGCGAATCGGCGCCGGGCGGAGGGGCGTCGGGGGACCTGCCGCGACAGGATGGAGCGGACGGTTCCGCGGGCGGCCAGGTTGCCGGCCGATGGACGGCTGCCGTCTCCGGAAGCGGCGCGGCCGGCGATGCCCACCCGAAAAGCCACAAATCCAGGAAAAGGCGCCGGCGCAAGCGCGGCCGCAAGGTATTCGCGCGTGACGCCAACGGCGCTCCTTCGAAGGTCGAGACGACGACGGCCGGCGGTGCGGCCCGACCTGCCCCCGATGAAAATGTAAACGGAGCCGACGGCGTGGCTGCCGCACCGGCGGTCGCAGACAGTGCGCTCCGGCAGCGCACGAACAGAGTCCGGCCGGGCATGGGCGGCGCGCCAGCGGGCGGTGTGCAGGGCGCACGGCCGCGGCAGACCGGCCGCGATCTTCCAGTCTATGCCGCCCTCGACCTCGGCACCAACAATTGCCGGCTTCTGGTCGCGATCCCCGCCCGGCCGGGGCAGTTCCGCGTCATCGACGCCTTCTCGCGCATCGTCAGGCTGGGTGAGGGGCTGACGGCCAGCGGCCGCCTGAGCGAGGCGGCGATCGAGCGTGCGCTCGAGGCGCTGAAGGTGTGCGCCGACAAGCTCGGCAACCGTGAAGTCCGTCGCGCCCGACTGATCGCCACCGAGGCCTGCCGCTCCGCCGCCAACGGCGCGGAATTCCTGGAGCGCGTCGAGGAACGAACCGGGCTGCAGCTCGAGATCATCGACCGGCGCACCGAGGCGCGGCTCGCCGTGTCGGGCTGTGGGTCACTGGTCGAGCGCGAGACCGACGCCGTGGTGCTTTTCGACATCGGCGGCGGTTCGTCCGAGATCGCCCTGGTCGACGTTTCTGAACGGCGCTCGCCGCGCCTCGCCAATCACATTGTGGCGTGGACCTCGCTGCCGGTCGGCGTGGTGTCGCTCGCCGAGCGCTTTGGCGGTCGGGATGTGACGCCGGAGATCTACGAGGCGATGGTCAACGAGGTGGAGCGTCTGCTCGCCGCTTTCGACGGTCGCGGGAGGCTCGACCGGCTGGCCGCAGGCCCGAATTTCCATCTGCTCGGCACGTCCGGCACGGTGACGACCCTGGCCGGGGTGCATCTGGGACTGGAGCGCTACGACCGTCGGCGCGTCGACGGGCTGTGGATGTCGAGCGGCGACGTCGATGCCATGATCGACCGCCTTCTCGGCTGGGAGTTTCACGAACGCGTCGCCAATCCTTGCATAGGTGCCGACCGTGCCGACCTGGTGCTTGCCGGATGCGCCATTCTCGAGGCGATCCGCCGCGTCTGGCCGGCCGAGCGTCTGCGCGTCGCCGACCGTGGGCTGCGCGAAGGCATCCTGACCGAGCTGATGGCCGACGACGGAGTGTGGCGCCGTGGCAGGGGGCGGTTTCGGCCGAATGCAAGGTGACCAAGCCGCCGAAGCCCGGCGGCGGGGCACGCAACGTCAAGGCCCGCATCAAGAAGAAGCGCGGCCTGAAGAGCTCGTCGCGGCGCTGGCTCGAGCGCCACATCAACGATCCTTACGTGCAGCGCTCCAAGGCCGAGGGCTATCGCTCCCGCGCCGCCTACAAGCTGGTCGAGATCGACCAGCGCTACGGCCTGCTGAAGCCCGGCATGCGCATCGTCGATCTCGGCGCCGCGCCCGGCGGCTGGAGCCAGGTGGCGGCGCGCGTGGTTGGCTCGACGGACGAGGCGCCGCGCATCGTGGCGATTGACTATCTGGACATGGACCCGATCCCCGGCGTCGTCGTGCTGAAGAAGGATTTCCTCGACGACGACGCGCCGGCCAAGCTCTTGGCCGCGCTCGGCGAGGCGCCGGACTTCGTGATGTCCGACATGGCCGCGCCGACCACCGGGCACCGACGCACCGATCATCTGAGGACCATGCAGCTTTGCGAGGTCGCGGCCGACTTCGCCGTGTCGGTGCTCAAACCCGGCGGCCATTTCCTGGCCAAGACCTTCCAGGGGGGCACCGAGAACGAGCTTCTCGACATGCTGAAGCGCAGCTTCCGCTCCGTCCATCACGTCAAGCCGCCGGCCTCGCGCGACGAGTTGGTCGAACTCTATCTGCTGGCGAAGGATTTCAAGGGCCGCGAGCAGCCGGCGGCGTCATAGTGCTGGTGGCGGCTCCGCTGCGGCCTGGCGCCTGCGGTGTCCCGAAACCGTGCTTGCAGCGTCGGCCGCCAGCTTCAGAAGCGGCAAGGCGGCCAGGATCGAGATCGTGCCGACGGCAAGGAATGCCGGCGGGAACGAGTTGGCGCCGAGCGGTTCCCCTGTGACCATCGTGTGGGCTTCGAGCAGGCTGGCGCCGAAGGCCACGCCGAGCGCGATGCTGATCTGCTGGCTGGCCGAGGCGATTGCCGTTGCCGGCGCCGTCTGGTGCTCGTCCAGATCGGCGAAGATAAGCGCGTTGACCGAGGTGAAGAACAGCGAGCGCAGAAAGCCGGAAACCAGCAGCACGCCGAGAATGATGGCGTAGCCGGTTCGCGGGTCGAACAGCCCGTAACTCCATGTGATGAGCCCGGCCAGTACGGCCGCCGCGATCAACACTGTGCGGAAGCCGCCGAGACGCAGCACCGTCGGCGCCAGGAACTTCATCATCAATGCGCCGCCTGCCGTCACGAAGGTGAGCATGCCCGATTGAAACGGCGTCAGACCGAAGCCGATCTGGAACATCAGCGGCAGCAGGAAGGGAATTGCGCCCGATCCGATGCGGAACAGCGCGCTCGACATCACAGCCAGCCGGAAAGCCTGGTTTCCGAACACGGCGAAATCGAGCACCGGATGGCGCACCCGCCGCTGATGGAAGAAGTAGGTGACCCCGAACACCGCGCCGAGCAGCGTCACGATGACGCCGACGATCGGCGGCAGCGCCGGCAGGCTGACGACCGAAAGGCCGAAGACGATGCCGGAGGCGGCGGTACCGGCCAGAAAGAAGCCGACGAAATCCATCGGCTTGCGCGGCGCACCGGGAATTTCGGGCATTACGCGGCCGATGATCGCGATGCCGAGAAGCCCGATCGGCACGTTGATGAGGAAGATCCAGTGCCACGAGAAGTAGGTGGTCAGGAAACCGCCGAGCGGCGGCCCCGCGATGGGACCGAGCAGCGCGGGGATGGTCAGCCATGCCATGGCTGAGACAAGCTGTTCGCGCGGCGTCGCGCGCACCAGCACGAGCCGCGAGATTGGTGTCATCATCGCCCCGCCCATGCCTTGCAGGAAGCGCGAGACGACGAACGCGCCGAGCGACCCCGACATGGCGCACAGCACCGAGCCGGCGATGAACACGAGGATGGCGATGCGGAAAACCCGTTTGGCGCCGAACCTGTCGGCCATCCAGCCGCTGACGGGGATGAAGATGGCGACGGACACCAAGTAGGCCGTGAGCGCCAGCTTGAGCGCGACGGGGCTGGTGCCGATATCGGCGGCGATCGCGGGCAGCGATGTCGCGATCACGGTGGAGTCCATGTTCTCCATGAAAAGGGCGACCGCCAGGACCAGCGGCAGGGTGCGGGTCAAGTCGGTAACCTGGCGATGTGGCTTGCGAAACGTGCGGGGGCGGGCATGGGGTGCCGGTTATCATGCACCGGGCCGTTTGTCGCGTCCCACGCGCTCATGGCTCGCCACGCGGAACGCATGGCTGCTACCTGCCGGTTTCCTTGGCGATTTCCTCGGCATATTTGCGCGTCGCATCGATGCGCTCGGGCGTGGCCGGATGCGTCGACAGGATGGCGTTGCCGCCATTGTCGCCGAGCTTGTCGCGCAGCAATTCGAAGAAGCGGGCGATCGCGGCGGGGTCGCGCCCGGCGGAGTACATTAGTTCGACGCTGTAGCGGTCCGCCTCGGCCTCCGCCGCGCGCGAGTTGGCGAGCGAGGCAAGCGCGGCTCCCTGGACAAGGAGGTCCTGCATGCCGCCACCGACATCGCCGCCGATCAGAAGGATCATGCCGGTCACGCCCGCCGCGCGGTAGAGCTGGCGCAGGCTGTGCCGGTGGACGACATGGCCGATCTCGTGGGCGAGCACACCAAGGATTTCGTCGCCGTCGTCGGCAAGCTCCACGAGTTCGTCTGTGATGACGAGCGAACCGTCCGGCAGCGCGAACGCATTCGGCCCGATCGGGCCACCCTTGCGGAAATTGAGCGTATAGCCGGCGCGCCCGCCCGGTGAGAGGCTGGAGAGTTCGGCAAAGCCGTTCGCGATCTCGTCGCGCCGGCTGTCGTCGAGTTCGGACGGCGCAAACAACGTGCGGTCGAGGGAGGCGAGGGCGGATCGGCCCATCAGTTCGGGCACGACCGGCGGCGTGATCAGCACCGCGACTTCGACCATCGCCGGAAGTGCATAGCGGTAGAGCGCGACCGAAAGCAAAGCCACCGCCACCACGAAGACCGCGAGACGCGGCCGGAAGCGTTCCAGCCCGGCGATGAAGCCGGCGGCGCGCCCGGACGGGCCGGCGAACAGGCCGTCGATCGCGTCGTTGTCAGCAGTCTCGAAGACGCTGCCGTCCGGAAACGAAAGACGGCGCGGGATCGAGCCGATGCGGTACGAGACCTCGATGTCGCGCGCGGTTGCGGCGGCCAACGTCTCCCCGTCGTCGCCGGTCACCGCCATCGTTCCGTCCGCCAGCGCCCGGCAGACAGCCGCGTGGCCGCGGCTCGATCGCGGCGGGTGCCACGTGCCGTGGATGCGATGCTCGCCGGCAGCTTCAGAAGCCAAAGTCGAAGCCCTCGAAATCCATGTATTCGGCGCCGACCGCCGGTCCTTCGTCGCGCACGGTGCTCATGTAGTCGTCGAGCGAGCCGGCGGAATAGAGCACCGTCACGGAGGCGAGATAGCGCGCCATGCGCACGGCCGCCCAGGGCCGCGCCAGCCCCAGCGTGCAAAGCGTCGCGAGAAAATTGGAAATCGCGATCCAGGCGTAGCGCCAGCGCCCGATGGACGAGGCGAGCAGGTGGCGCCCGTCGATCACCGTCTCGTTCAGCGCCACATTGCGCGTGCCGGCGCGGTAGATCAGCCCCGCCACGACGTAGACCAACACGAAGGGCAGGAAGGCCAGGTAGACGAGCAACAGAAGGGTCAATACGCGCGGGCCATCCGCGCTTTCCACCAGCCCGCTGAAGAAGGTCGAATAGCCGAGCGCGCCGGCGACACCCGCCGCGACGATGACGACCGAACCGCCGACGAAGACCAGCGCGGGCATGACCAACTGACCGTAGAGCTTCTCGAGTCTCGGATCGCACTGCACCGGCCGGTCGCCGTAGCGCAGATTGCCGAGCATGTACTGCCACATCCACTGTGAGGCGATCGGCGCCAGGAGGCCGAGGGTGCCCCAGGCCAGCAAGCCGCCGAGCAGATAGGCCAGGAAAGCCCCGCCATAGCCACCCCTGAAGTCGAAGCGGACGTTCCGGTAGCTGGTGACACGGGCACGGAAGCGCAGGCCGCGCATCACGAAGAACGGCAGCGCGAGCAGGAAGACGACGCCGATGATCCCGCCCACGATCGGCAGGAATTGGCGTCGCGAGGTTGTAGGAGACGAACAGCACCAGCACGACGATGCGTCCGATCAGGATGCGGATCGGCCTGGCGTGGTAGTCGAAGCTCGATCCCGGCAAGCCGAGTGTTGCCGTGGAAATAGCGCTGGCGCCGCACCTTCGCCCATGCCGAATAGACGCCGAGCGTCACCAGGGTCAGCAACACGTTGACGATCCAGATGCCGAAATACTCGCGCACCGTCCCGGTGAACTCGAAGCGGACGAGGCGCATGTCTGGCGGATCGTCGGCCCGCCGGTCGCCCCTCGGTGCTTCGTAATCGGAAACCGTCACGGCCAAGCCCCCCTTGCCGGCTTCCTACGTCGCGGATCGTCCACCCGCAGCGGCATCTAGCATCAGGGATCACCCTTGGCCAGAATGCCCGGGTACGAGCAAAGCCCCTTCGAAGCGGAGGAGGCGACGCGAGTTGGCCGGGCGCGTCCCGCTCTGGCGCTCCCCGCGTTGGGCACCGCGCCCGAACATCTCATTGTTGACAGGAGCCATCGAGTCCCTAGAACAAATTGCCGGGTCTCGGGACGTTGCGAAAAGTTCGTTCGCCGATGCCGGCCGCATAAGCGCCGCGACGGCGCCCAGAGTCGCCTGGTTCACGCAAAGCCGTGCCGAAACTGGGTTCCAGGGAGGAATGACATGAAATCGAAGATCGCGCTGTCGAGGCTTGCTGCCGTGCTGGCGGGGCTCGCTATTCTCTTCGTCGGCGGGTCAGCCGTTGCCGCGGATACGCCCGCGCCGCTTGACCCGCCACAGAAGGTCAAGGTCGCCTACGTCCCGATCATGAAGTTCGCCACCATGTACGTGGCCAAGCAGCGCGGCCTTTTCGACAAATACGGGCTCGACGTCGATCTGGAAAAGGTGAAGTCGGGCACCGAGGCGATCGCCTTCCTGACCCAGGGGAGCGTCGACGTCGGCGGCATAGCCATTGTCACGTCGTTGTGGAACTCGTGGAACCGTGGACTCGATATCCGCGTCATCGCTCCCGGCGCGCTTGAGCCGATGCATGACAGTCCGACCGCGCTTCTGGTTCGCAAGCAGCTCGCCGACGACGGTTCCGTGAAGGAGATCGCAGACTTGAAGGGCAAGCGCATCGCAGTTGCGGGCGGGCCCGGCAGCGGCGGCGAATACCTGGCGGCCAAGGCGCTGGAACGCGGCGATCTCACGATCCGCGACGTCGAGCTTATGAATATCGGCAACCCCGACATGCCCGCCGCGATGGATTCCGGTTCGATTGATGCAGCGCTTGCCGGCGCGCCGTTCGCCGGCCAGATGGTCGACGCGGGCACTGCCGAGGTGTTGGCGACCGACCTGACTCCCGGCCTGATGACTGTGGCCTTCGTAGGCTCGGGCAAATTCATCAACGAGAGACCCGAAGCGGCCGAGCGCTTCGTTCTGGCTCTCACCGAGGCGGCGCGCATGATGCAGGGCGACGACTATCTCTCCAAGGAGAACATGGACGCCTACATGACCTACACGTCCTCCACCGAGGAGGCGCTGAAGAACGGAACGCCGGTCGTCTACGATCCGAACATGGCGATACCCGTCGACGGGCTGGCCGACGTCGAGCGCGTGCACCGCGAGAATGGCCGGACCGACTACGACCAGCCGATCGACCTGAGCAAGGTCGTCGACACCCGGTTTGTCGACAAGGCAATCGCCGCGCTGGGGAAATATCAGAACTAGAGACTCCGGGCGGTGCTCAAGCACCGCCCTCTTCTCCTGGCGCAACGAAGATGATGAAGGCGGCCGCCATGGCTGAAGGGACAGATCGGTCGGGGCCGCCAAAGATAACCGCTCGCAACGTTACCAAGATCTACCGCACGGCGCGCGGACAGGTTACCGCTATCGACGATTTCAGCCTCGACGTCGCCGAGCGCGAGTTCGTGTGCGTGGTGGGCCCGTCGGGCTGCGGGAAATCCACCTTTCTGCGCATTCTCGCGGGTCTCGACACGCTTTCTTCCGGCAGCGTCGACATCCGCCCGGGCGCCGGCCCTGCGAAGCCGCTCAACAGCGTCGTGTTCCAGGAATACGCGGTGTTTCCGTGGAAGACGGTGATCGAGAACGTCGCCTTCGGGCTGCAGATGCGTGGCGTACCCGCTGCCGAGCGACTTGATACGGCCCGTTACTGGCTCGAGCGGGTTGGGCTGAGAAAGTTTGCCGACTACTATCCGGGGCAGATTTCCGGCGGAATGAAACAGCGCGTCTCCATCGTGCGGGCACTCGCCAACGATCCCGAAGTACTGTTGATGGACGAGCCGCTCGGCGCGCTCGACGCGCAGACTCGCATTGTGCTGCAGGACGAATTGCTTCGCATCTGGGAAGAGACGCACAAGACCGTCGTCTACATCACGCACAGCCTTGACGAAGCCATCTTGCTGGGTGATCGCGTGATCCTGATGAGCGCCCATCCGGGTCGGCTGCTCGAGACGTTTCACATCGACATTCCGCGGCCGCGCAACGTCGAGACCGTCAACACCCCGCGTTTCGCCGAACTCAGAAGCGAGATCTGGCGCCTGCTCGGTGCGGAGGTGACCCGCGCGATGGAGATGCAGGCGTGAGCGAGGCGGCAGATAACGCCCCCATCTCGGCGCCCGGGCGCAAACCGGCAGGCCCGTTTTCCGCATCGCTGCCTGGCTTTCTCATTGCGCTGGCGCTTGCGGCGGTCGTGTGGAACGGGGCGCTCGCGCTGTCCGGCATGTGGCGACCGCTCTGGTGGATCGCGCTCGCCGGGGATTTCCTGCTGGTCGTGGTGGGTGCCGAGCGCATCGGCCGCGCGGTTCCGCCGGCGCGTCGCAGCCTCTACGAACGCGTGCTGGCAGCGGGATTCCCGGTGTTGGCGATCATCGCCTGGCAGGGCATCGTAGATGCCGGGATCCTGAACCCGCTCTGGTTTCCGCAGCCGACGCGGATCGCCCGCGCGCTTTGGGATCTGCTCGTTTCGTACGACAGGTTTTCTGAGACAAGTCTGATCGGGCGGCCGTGGCTGATCCCGGGGCAATTCGCAACGCATGGCTGGGCAGGCGTGTGGAGCCTGTTTGCCGAGGGCCATGTCGAGGCGACGCTGGGCCGCGTCCTTGCCGGCTTCGTCATCGGCGCAATACCCGGCATCCTGCTCGGCATCATCATGGGCATCAACAAAACCGTCCGGCTGATGCTCGACGCCACGTTGTCGGCCGTCTACGTGCTGCCGAAGATCGCAATCTTTCCCATCGTCATGCTGATGTTCGCCGATCCGTTCGGCGAGGGTCCGAAGATCACTGTCGTGGCGCTGTCGGTGTTCTTCCTGATGACTATCAACACGATGGCCGGCGTGCGCGACATTGACCCGGTGTTCCTGATGGCCGGCCGCAACTACGGCGCACGCGGCTGGTCGCTTTTCCGCCACGTCATCATTCCCGCGTCGATGCCCGTCATCTTCGCCGGTTTGCGGCTGGCGCTGGGGACCGCACTCATCGTCATCATTTCGGTCGAGTTTCTGCGCGCCAAGCAGGGCGTCGGGTACATGACCTTCTACTACTGGGAAGTGCTGAACCCGGAGAAGATGTATGCCGGCCTTTTCGTCGTGATGGTGCTCGGCGTGGGGCTGACGCTCGTCCTGCAATGGCTGCAGCGCAAGATCATGCCTTGGGAGAGGGGGTAGGGCCGCAGTCGCAAGGCGCGGATCGTGCGCTTCCCATTCGTTCGCAAGCGTGTTACCTGCCGGCGCCAATCCTGAAAGGGACGACATGAGTTCGGCCGGGCCACGAGGCTCCGGGCGGTCGTCCCATATTCAATTCCGCGAGCCCGGGGATCGGCCATGGCGAAGATCATCGAAACTCTCACCGGCGCAGAGGCGCTGACCTTCGACGACGTGCTGCTGCAGCCCGCCCATTCCGAGGTTCTGCCCGGCCAGACCGATGTGCGCACGAAGATCGCCGGCGACATCGAGCTCAACATCCCGATCCTTTCGGCGGCGATGGACACCGTTACCGAGGCGCGGCTGGCGATCGCCATGGCGCAGGCCGGCGGCATCGGCGTCATCCACCGCAACTTCACGCCTGCCGAGCAGGCCGAGGAGGTCCGGCAGGTCAAGAAGTTCGAATCCGGCATGGTGGTCAACCCGGTCACCATCGGCCCGGACGCCACGTTGGCAGACGCTCACGCGCTGATGCGCGCCCACGGCATATCCGGCATTCCGGTGGTCGAGAACGGCGGGCTCGGCGGCCACACCACCGGCAAGCTGATCGGCATCCTGACCAATCGCGACGTGCGCTTCGCCTCGGATCCCGGCCAGCCGGTGCGGCAGCTGATGACGCACGAAAACCTGATCACCGTCTCCGAGAACGTCAGCCAGGACGAGGCCAAGCGGCTGCTCCACCAGCACCGCATCGAGAAGCTGCTCGTGGTCGACCAGGACGGACACTGCGTCGGGCTGATCACGGTCAAGGACATCGAGAAGTCGCAGCTCAACCCGAATGCCGCCAAGGACGCACAGGGCCGGCTGCGCGCGGCCGCCGCCACCACCGTCGGCGACGACGGGTTCGAGCGCGCCGAGCGGCTGATCGAGGCGGGCGTCGACCTTCTGGTCATCGACACCGCGCACGGCCATTCGCAGCGCGTGCTCGAGGCCGTCGGCCGCGCCAAGAAGCTGTCGAACTCGGTGCGCATCCTCGCCGGCAACGTGGCGACGGCGGACGGCACCAAGGCGCTGATCGATGCCGGCGCGGATGCCGTGAAGGTCGGCATCGGGCCGGGCTCGATCTGCACCACGCGCATCGTCGCCGGCGTCGGCGTGCCGCAGCTCACCGCCATCATGGCCGCCGCCGAGGAGGCCGACAGGCAGGGCGTCACGGTCATCGCCGACGGCGGCATCAAGTTTTCGGGCGATCTCGCCAAGGCGCTCGCCGCCGGCGCGGGCGCGGCAATGGTCGGCTCGCTGCTGGCCGGCACCGACGAGAGCCCTGGCGAGGTCTACCTGCACCAGGGCCGCTCGTACAAGGCCTATCGCGGCATGGGCTCGGTCGGCGCGATGGCGCGCGGCTCGGCCGACCGCTACTTCCAGGCCGAGGTGCGCGATACGCTGAAGCTGGTGCCGGAAGGCATCGAGGGGCAGGTCCCCTACAAGGGACCGGTGGCGGGCGTGCTGCACCAGCTTGCCGGCGGACTACGCGCCGCCATGGGCTATGTCGGCGCGGCCGACCTCGCCGCCTTGAAGGAGCGTGCAACCTTCGTGCGCATTTCGGGCGCCGGCCTGCGCGAAAGCCACACGCACGACGTGACGATCACCCGCGAAAGCCCGAACTACCCGGGCGCTGCGTAGGCACTCGTGATCAGGCTGCAAGAGGACGCCTCATGACCTCCACCGCCATCCTGTGGCCGATGATCGCGCAGGTGCTGCTCGTCTACTGCGTCTATGCGCTGCTTTCGCTGCGCCGGCGCCAAGCGGTGAGGGGAGGGCACGCGCGCGTTTCGCAGTTCCGCGAAAACCGCGAGGAGCCGCCCGAAAGCCTGTTCGTGCGCAACAATCTGGCCAACCAGTTCGAACTGCCGGTGCTGTTCTACGTCGCCTGCCTCGCGCTCTTCGTCACGGGCGCGGGCGATGCGGTCTCGGTGACGCTCGCCTGGCTGTTCGTCGCCTCGCGCGTCATGCACGCGGTCGTCCACGTGACGACGAACCGCATCCGCCACCGCCAGCCGCTGTTCATTGCGGGTTTCGTGCTGCTTGCACTGCTGTGGCTGTGGCTGGCGCTGTCTATCGCCAGCCTCGCTTGACGGCAGGGCTGCGGCGCGGCTTGACTCGCGCCGCTCCGGGAGTTTTGAATTGAGACAGCGGTCGCGTCGAGTTTCGGCGCTGCTGTCGGTGAGCGTGTGGGTGGCGGGGCTGCCATGTCTGTCAAAAGCGTATTCGTCGCTGCGTTCGGCATTGCGGTTGCATGCGCCGTTACTGGCGCCTTCGCGCAGGTGACTTCCTCCACGCGCATGCGCGCCAATCCGCTGACCGACAGCAAGGTGTTCCGGCCGGTGGTGCCGGCGATGGCCGCGGCCTATTCCGACACGATGGTGCGCTATCGCTTCTTCGGCGAGAGCACGGGCAGCGCCGATGCGGGCTATCCCATCGTCGGCGCGGAACGGCCGGCGCCCACCGTTCCGTGGATCTGGTATGGCGACGACGGCTCCTATGTCCGCCGCGTCAACGACGGCTGGTTCCGCGTCACAGCGGCCGAGCCGCTGGCGAACTGGTTCGCCTCCATAGACTGCCGCATGCTCGACTGGCCGCAATTCACATGCAGTGACGGCCTGACGCGCACCATGTCGGCACCGTCGATCGATACGCTCGACTTCGGCGGCGTCGAATATCACCGACAGGTCACCGTCGACGTGGAGGACGTGCCTGCGCCGGACATGAGCTACGCCGATGCGCCGATTGATATCATGATCGGCGACGGCCAGTAGTCAGGCGACAGACCGTGGCGATGTTTCCGGTGGCGCCTCGCTCCCGGCGCCTATCTCGCTGAGACACCGCGCCAGCATCTGGCATTCCTCGTGCCGCGGGCTGTTCTTCCGCCATGCGAGACATATCGTGCGCGCCGGAGCCGGCTCCTCGAAGCGGCACGATCTTCAGTTCGTGCAGCCCGGTCCCGGCCGTCACCGCCATCTCTGGGATCAGCGTGATGCCGAGCCCGTGCGAGACCATCTGCAGCAGCGTGGTGAGGCTGGTCGCGCCGTAGCTCGCCATCGAGACCGGCTTGACGCTACCGCACACGGCCAGCGCCTGGTCGCGCATGCAATGGCCTTCCTCCAGCAGCATCAGCCGCTCGAGTTCCGGGCTTTCCGGCGGCACCGGCGGCGATTCGAACGCCGGGTCCGATTGCGCCACCGCGAGAAAGAACCGGTCGCGGTAAAGCTCTGCGGCGATCAGACGGGGGTGGTCGATGGGCAAGGCGGCGACGAAGGCGTCGAGCCGCCCCGACACCGTTTCCTCGATCAGCGTCGCCGTGACCGCCTCGCGCAACTCCGTCTGCAGCCGCGGAAACCGCAGCTTCAGGGCAGGCAGGACGCGCGGCAACAGATATGGCGCGACGGTGGGAATTATGCCGAGGCGCAGCCGCCCCTCCATCGCCTCGCGCCCGCGCCGCGCCGCCTGCTCCAGGGCCCGGATTTCGGCCAGGATTCGCTCCACATGCGGCGCCAGCAGCCGGCCGTCCTCGGTCAGCTTGACCGATCGCGAACCGCGTTCGAAGAGCCGCCGCTCCAGGCGCTGCTCGAGTTCGGCGATCTGCGCTGAAAGCGCGGGCTGGCTGATGCCCATCAAAGCGGCTGCGCGACCGAAATGGCTGGTTTCCGCTAGCGCTTCGAAATATTCCATTTGGCGAATGGTCAGAGATATCATAAGCAAAAACTATCAGAAGCGACAACGAGACGCAATTTGCGTCTATCGGTGTGCCCGATTAGAATTGCCGAGCCACGGCTGGGTAGCGCCCGCCCTGCCGGATAGAATTTTTTGACGAACCCTGAACCCGACGGGAGAGAGACATGGACGCAAAGACTGACGACAACGGGGGCGGCTGCCCCTTCAACGGCGGCAAGCGCGGCCACAGAAACAAGGATTGGTGGCCCGAGCAGCTCGACATCGACGTGCTGCACCGAAATTCCGATCTGTCCGACCCGATGGGCGGCGATTTCGACTACGCCGAGAGAGTTCAAGAGCCTCGATCTGGACGCGGTGATGGCCGACCTCAAGGCGCTGATGACCGATTCCAAAGACTGGTGGCCCGCGGATTTCGGCCACTATGGCGGCCTGATGATCCGCATGGCCTGGCACAGCGCCGGCACCTACCGCATCACCGACGGACGCGGCGGCGCCGGCAAGGGCCAGCAGCGTTTCGCACCGCTCAACTCGTGGCCCGACAACGCCAATCTCGACAAGGCGCGTCGTCTGTTGTGGCCGATCAAGCAGAAATACGGCCGCAAGATTTCCTGGGCCGACCTGATGGTGCTGGCCGGCAACGCGGCGCTGGAGTCGATGGGGTTCAAGACGTTCGGCTTCGCCGGCGGTCGCGAGGACGTATGGGAGCCCGAAGAGCTCTACTGGGGCCCCGAAGGCACCTGGCTGGGTGATGAGCGCTACAGCGGCGAGCGCCAGCTCGAAGAGCCGCTGGCGGCCGTGCAGATGGGCCTGATCTACGTCAATCCGGAAGGTCCCAACGGCAAGCCCGATCCGGTCGCGGCGGCCAAGGACATCCGCGAAACCTTCTTCCGCATGGCGATGAACGACGAGGAGACCGTCGCGCTGATCGCCGGCGGCCACACGCTCGGCAAGACCCACGGCGCGGGCGACCCGTCGCTGCTCGGTCCCGATCCCGAAGGCGCGGCCATCGAGGACCAGGGCCTTGGCTGGAAGAGCGGTTTCGGCACCGGCATGGGCGACGACACGCTCACCGGCGGACCGGAGGTCACGTGGTCGCAGACGCCGACGAAGTGGAGCAACAACTTCTTCGACAACCTGTTCGGCTTCGAATGGGAGCTGACGAAGAGCCCGGCCGGCGCCTGGCAGTGGGTTGCCAAGGACGCGCCCGAAAACATCCCCTACGCGCACGATCCGTCGCGTTTCCGCAAGCCGACCATGCTGACCACCGACCTGTCGCTCAGGTTCGACCCGGAATACGAGAAGATCTCGCGGCGCTTCCACGAGAACTTCGAGGAGTTCAACGACGCGTTCGCGCGTGCCTGGTTCAAGCTGACGCACCGCGACATGGGCCCGCGCGTCCGCTATCTCGGACCGCTCGTGCCCAAGGAAGAGCTCATCTGGCAGGATCCGATTCCGGCCGTCGACCACGAGCTGGTCTCGGAGCAGGACATTGCCGACCTGAAGCAGAAGATCCTTGCTTCCGGCCTGTCGGTTACCGAACTGGTCAAGGCGGCATGGGCGTCGGCTTCGACCTTCCGCGGCTCCGACAAGCGTGGCGGCGCGAACGGCGCGCGCGTCCGACTGGCTCCGCAGAAGGACTGGAAGGTCAACGACCCAGACGAGCTAGCCAAGGTGCTCGGCAAGCTGGAAGAGATCCAGAAGGGCTACAACGATGCGCAGACCGGCGACCGGAAGGTCTCGCTTGCCGACCTCATCGTGCTCGGCGGCTGCGCTGCCGTCGAGAAGGCCGCCAGGGATGCCGGGACCGACGTGAAGGTACCCTTCACGCCGGGCCGCATGGACGCCTCCCAGGAGCAGACGGACGCCGCGTCCTTCGCCCCGCTGGAGCCGCGGGCGGACGCTTTCCGCAACTATCTCAGCGGCAGGCAGTTCATGATGCCCGAGGAAGAGATGGTCGACCGTGCACAGCTGCTGACGCTGACCGCACCGGAAATGACCGTGCTGCTCGGCGGGATGCGCGTGCTCGGCGCCAATGCCGACGGCGCCAAGGAAGGTGTGCTGACGAACCGGGTCGGACAGCTTACGAACGACTTCTTCGTCAATCTGCTGACCATGGACACCGAGTGGAAGCCGCTGCCGGAAGGCACCTATGAAGGCCGTGACCGCAAGACCGGCGAGGCCAAGTGGTCTGCGACGCGCGTCGACCTGATCTTCGGCTCGCACTCGCAGCTTCGCGCACTCGCCGAGGTCTATGCCTGCGGTGACAGCCAGGAGAAGTTCGTGAAGGACTTCGTGAAGGCCTGGACCAAGGTGATGAACGCCGACCGCTTCGACATCGTTCGGTAATCCGGCGGAGTTCTTGCCAGTTCGAGGCCCCGCGCCAGCAAGGCGTGGGGCCTTTTCATTGTGCGCGACCGGATCGGCACCGGTTGCGCGGAAGCCGGCTGCGGTCTACCAGTCACGGCCGATCGGGTAGCCGAAGACGGGATCGCCGCACATGCATCTTGGAGGAAGACTGTCCGCAGCCATCGAGGTGCTGACGGACATACAGGACCGCCACCGCCCGGCAGCCGAGGCGCTTCGCGACTGGGGCCTTTCACATCGCTTCGCCGGATCGGGCGACCGCGCCGCGATCGGCAACATCGTCTACGACGCCCTGCGACGGCGGCGGTCGGCAGCGTGGATCCTCGACGCGGAGACGCCCCGCGCCCTGGCGTTCGGCACGCTTCTCCTGGAATCCGGCTACACCGTCGAAAGCCTGGCGGCCGCGCTTGTCGACGACCGCTTCGCTCCCGAAGGGCTGAGCGCCGACGAACTGGCGGCGATCGCCTCCCGTCCGCTCGACGCGGCCCCGGACGCGGTGCGCGCCGACTGTCCGGACTGGAGTGTTCCGTTATCTCGAAGCATCCTTCGGCGCCGGACTGGGTGGCGCGAGGCCGCCGCGCTCGCCTCCCGTCCGCACCTCGACATGCGCGTCAACACGCTGAAGGCGAGCCGCGAGCGCGTGCTGTCGGAACTTGCCCGCCTTGGCGCGGCAGAAACCCCGATCTCGCACACCGGCATCCGCATTTCGCCGATCGCGGGAGACGGCCGCCACCCCAACGTCCAGGCCGAGCCGGCTTTTCGCAAGGGATGGTTCGAGGTTCAGGACGAGGGATCGCAGCTGGTGGCCGAACTTGCCGGCGCGAAACCGGGCATGCAGGTGCTCGATTTCTGTGCCGGCGCTGGCGGCAAGACGCTGGAGATGGCGGCGCAGATGGAAAATCGCGGGCAGATTTTCGCCCACGACGCTGACAGGCAGCGGCTCGCGCCGATCTTCGACCGGCTGAAGCGCGCCGGCTGCCGCAACGTCCAGGTTATTGCGGACAAGGCCGCGCTGGCGCCGCTCGAGGGCCAGATGGATCTCGTGCTGGTTGACGCACCATGCACCGGGTCCGGCACCTGGCGCCGTCGGCCGGATTCGAAGTGGCGGCTGACGGCACGCCAGCTCGAAATTCGCGTGGCTGAACAGACGGCGATCATGGACGACGCCATGCGCTTCGTGAAACCGGGCGGCCGTCTCGCCTATGTCACCTGTTCGGTGTTCGCCGAGGAAAACCAGGGTCAGATCGACAGCCTTTCTGGCGCGCCACGAGGCGTTTCGTCCGGAAGATCATGCGGCTGCGTGGGAGGAACTGTTTCCAGGCAAGCTGGAATCGGTGCGCATGAATCCGGATCGCGGCATCGTGCTCAGCCCCGCCCGGACCATCACGGACGGGTTTTTCGTGTCGCTGCTGAAACGAGCGGAGTAGCGGCCTGAGCTTGACGGGCCGCAGAACTCCGCCAGATGGCAATGGCATGTTCGGCTCTGGTCGAACTTGAACTCGGAACGGAGCTGCAGATGTCCCGCTGGCCTTCACTAATCGTGTTTCTCGTCGCCGTGCTGGTGCTGGGCATAGGCATCGGCTACCTCACGCTGCCGGGCGAGTGGTATGCCGGCTTGAACAAGCCGCCCTTCAATCCGCCCAACTGGGTGTTCGGCCCGGTCTGGACCATTCTCTACATTCTCGTAGCGGTCGCCGGATGGCGAACATGGACCCGCGCCCCAAGCGGCACCGCCATGAACATCTGGTGGGTGCAGATGGTGCTCAATTTCCTCTGGTCGCCCGCCTTCTTCGCGCTTCACGTGCCTGCCCTGGCGCTGGTCGTCGTGCTGGCGATGCTCGTCGCCATCCTCGCCTTCATCGGGGTGAGCTGGAGCAGGGATCGGCTCGCCGCCTGGCTGTTCGTTCCCTACGCCGCCTGGGTCGCATTCGCGAGCCTGCTCAACGCCTCGGTGTGGTGGCTGAACTGACGGACAGCATTTCAGCGGCGCGTGTTGCGCTGCATCATGTCCATTGCCTCGACGGAAGGGCTTTGCCATAACGGGCCGAGGGAGCCCGCTAATGGCCGCAGTTTTCGCCCCGGACACCGACTTCGAAGCGCGCGTGCGCGACAGCTTCGCCCGCCAGCGTGCGATGACCACGCTCCGGGCCGAACTCACCCGAGTGACGCCCGGCGTGGTCGAGATCGAGATGCCTTACGACGCCGCGTTCACCCAGCAGCACGGCTTCCTGCACGCAGGCGTCATTTCCGCGGTGCTGGATTCGGCCTGCGGCTATGCGGCCTATTCGGTGATGCCTGCCGACGCGGCGGTGCTGACCATCGAGTTCAAGGTCAACCTCCTGGCGCCCGGCAAGGGCGCGCGCTTCCTGTTCCGCGGCTCGGTGACCAAGCCAGGCCGCACCATCATCGTCGCCGACGGCCAGGCCTATGCCTTTGACGAAAATGGCGAGGCCAAGCTGGTCGCCACGATGACCGGCACGATGATGACGGTCGTTGGCCGCGAAGGATTGGCAGGCTGATGAGGTTCGCGCCGTCGGGCGCTGCCTCTGGCTTGCCGAATTGTCGCCGCTTCTTTATGCGCTCGACATGAGCATCACCGCACATCCCGACACGGTCCTGATCGTCGATTTCGGCAGCCAGGTCACGCAGCTTATCGCCCGGCGCGTCCGCGAGGCCGGCGTTTATTCCGAGATCGCCCCATTCCAGTCCGCCAGCGAGGCGTTCGCCCGCATCGGTCCCAAGGCGGTGATCCTGTCGGGAAGCCCGGCCTCCACCGTCGACATCGGCAGCCCGCGCGCGCCTGAGGAAATCTTCGAGGCCGGCATTCCGGTGCTCGGCATCTGCTATGGCGAACAGACGATGTGCGCCCAGCTTGGCGGAAAGGTGGAGACCGGTCACCATCGTGAGTTCGGCCGCGCCTATCTGGAAGTGCAGCATGATTCGCCGCTGTTCGACGGCATCTGGGCGAAGGGTACCCGCCATCAGGTGTGGATGAGCCACGGCGACAAGGTCACCGCCATTCCCGAAGGGTTCGAGGTGATCGGCACCTCGGCCGGCGCGCCCTTTCGCGGCGATCGCCGACGAGGCGCGGAAATTCTATGCCGTGCAGTTCCACCCGGAAGTCGTGCATACGCCGGACGGCGCCAAGCTGCTCGCCAATTTCGTGCACAAGGTCGCCGGGCTGTCGGGCGACTGGACGATGGCTGCCTATCGCGACCAGGCGGTCGCCACGATCCGCGAGCAGATCGGCGGCGAACGGGTCATCTGCGCGCTGTCGGGCGGTGTCGACTCCTCCGTCGCCGCACTGCTGATCCACGAGGCGGTCGGCGATCAGCTCACCTGCATCCTCGTCGACCATGGGCTGATGCGGAAGAACGAGGCGGCCGAAGTCGTCGCCATGTTCCGCGAGCATTACAATCTGCCGCTGATCCTGGTCGATGCCTCCGAGCGTTTCCTCGGCGAACTGGAAGGCGAGGCGGACCCCGAGAGGAAGCGCAAGACGATCGGCCGCCTGTTCATCGAGGTCTTCGAGGAGCAGGCGAAGGAACTCGCCGCCGAAGGCGAGCCGGCGCGGTTCCTGGGGCAGGGAACGCTCTATCCGGACGTCATCGAGAGCGTGTCGTTTTCCGGCGGCCCCTCGGTGACGATCAAGTCGCACCACAATGTCGGCGGCCTGCCCGAGCGCATGAACATGAAGCTGGTCGAGCCGCTGCGCGAGCTGTTCAAGGACGAGGTGCGGGTGCTCGGCAAGGAACTCGGCCTGCCCGAGAGCTTCATCGGCCGCCACCCGTTCCCGGGTCCCGGCCTGGCGATCCGCTGCCCCGGCGGTGTGACGCGGGACAAGCTCGACATATTGCGCGAGGCCGACGCGATCTATCTCGACGAAATCCGCAAGGCCGGCCTCTACGACGCGATCTGGCAGGCTTTCGCCGTGCTGCTTCCGGTACAGACCGTCGGCGTGATGGGCGACGGGCGCACCTACGAATATGTCTGCGCGCTGCGCGCCGTCACTTCGGTCGACGGCATGACCGCCGATTTCTACCACTACGACATGGATTTTCTGGGCTCCGCCGCCACCCGCATCATCAATGAGGTGCGCGGCATCAACCGCGTCGTCTACGACGTGACGTCGAAACCCCCCGGCACGATCGAGTGGGAATAGCCCGCGACAAGGCGGAGAAAGGTGGCCGGTCGAGTTCTACTCGGCCTCCACGGCGCGCCTGACCACCCGCTGCAGTGACAGTCCCTGGACGACGATGGTGAAGATGACGACCGTATAGGTCACGGTCAGGATCACCGATTTCTCCATCACCTCCGGAATCGACAGCGCCAGCGCCACCGAAATGCCGCCGCGCAGGCCGCCCCAGGTGAGCACGGGGATCGTACCCGGCACGAACTCCTGCTTGCGGCCGAGGCTCCAGACCGGCACCGCCACGGCGACGAAACGTGCCGCCAGCACCAGCGGGATCGCTGCAAGTGCCGCCCAGGCAAGCGACAGATCGAGCCTGCAGCACCAGCACCTCGAGGCCGATCAAGCAGGAACAGCAGCGAGTTGAGGATTTCGTCGATCAGCGTCCACGACCCGAACATGTAGCGCTGCGTGAGATCGCTCATCGCATGCTGCGGTCCGCGATTGCCGATGAACAGGCCCGACACCACGACCGCGATGGGACCGCTCATGTGGAACTCCGAGGCGAGCGAATACGTGCCGGCCACCAGCGCGAAGGAGATCAGCGTTTCGATCGCATAGTCGTCGATGGCGCGCATCCCGCGATATGCGATATAGCCCGCGGCGAGCCCCAGCAACGCGCCGCCGACCGCTTCGTAGAAGAACAGCTCCAGCACGCCCACCAGCCCGTTCGGCTCCTCGCCCGTGCCCATCGCGAGCGCCAGCAGAACCGTGAAGACCACGACCCCGACGCCGTCGTTGAACAGCGACTCGCCGGTCATGTCGATCTGCAGGCTTTGCGGCACGCGCACCGCCTTCAGCGTCGAAAGCACTGCGACCGGGTCCGTCGGACTGATCAGTGCGCCGAGCACAAGCGCCCAGGAAAGCGGCATGTGCAGGCCGAGCACGCTACATATCAGCCAGAAGCCGCAGCCGACGATCGCCGTCGAGATGAGCACGCCGACCGTCGCCATTCCGCCGACCGCCCAGGCCCGGCTTTTCAGGACCGCCAGATCCACATGCAGTGCGCCGGCAAACAGCAGGAAGGCCAGCATGCCGTTCATCACGGCGTTCTGGAAATCCACCTGCCGGACCAGTTCGGCAAGCTGCTCGTAGACGGCCATGCCCGGGAACATCAGTTCGGCCGCGATCAGCAGCAGCGAAGCCACCAGCCCCATGAGCAGCAGCCCGATCGTTTCGGGCAGGCCGATGAAGCGGTGGTTGATCCAGCCGAACAATGCGGTGAGCACGAGCAGTATCGAGATCAGATCGAAGACGGTCAGCATCTTGCTCCGCGATTCGGGCAGGTTTCCGCGATGGTAGCCTCAGCGTTGCCCCTGCGAAAGCGCCACCAGCTCTGGACCAATCGCCACCGCTTGCGGCCGCGCGTCGTTCGGTCGAAAACGGCGCCATGGAAACGCGTTCTCCGAAGCCGGTCGCACTGGCGCTTGCGGGCATGATTGGAATGGCCGCCGCCATGGGCATCGGCCGCTTCGTCTACACGCCGATCCTGCCGGCGATGATGGAGCAACTCGGGCTCTCCGCCTCGGACGCGGGTTTCATCGCCTCGGCCAACTATCTTGGCTACCTGGTCGGTGCCCTGTTGTTTTCCGGCGGCTGGGCGGCCGGGCGCGAACTGCTGGTGCTGAGGACCGGCCTGCTGGCTTCGACGGTTCTTGCTGCGGCGATGTCGCTGAGCAGCGGCATCGTGGCCTTCTCGATCATCCGTTTCCTGGCAGGGGTGGCGAGCGCTCAGGTGATGATCTTCCTCACCAGCATCGTCTTCGCACGGCTCGCCGCAGCGCACCGCAGCGAGCTGCAGGTCTGGCATTTCGGCGGCGTCGGCCTCGGTATCGCGGCCTCGGCCGCGATGACCGGGCTCGTCGAACGGGCAGGGGCGTCGTGGGCGGCCGAGTGGTTCTGGTCTGCGGCACTTTCGGCGCTCGCCACCGCCCTTGTCTTTCTCGTGGTGCGGCAGGGACCGGAAGGCACGACGGCGGGCGCCAGGGAGCCTGAGATGCGCTGGAATGCCGCGCTGGTGCGCATCGTCATCGCCTACGGCCTGTTCGGCTTCGGCTACATCGTCACTGCGACCTTTCTGATCACGATCGTGCGGCAGGGCGACGCGGGCCGGCTGTTCGAATCCGCCGTGTGGCTGGCGACCGGGCTCGCCGCGCTGCCGTCGGTCTGGCTGTGGAGCAGGCTGTCGCGCCGCGTAGGCCTCATGGCGACGTTCGCGGCCGGGTGCGCGGTCGAAGCGGTCGGCGTGATGGCGAGCGTGGCGATGGGCGGCTCGTTCGGCCCGCTGCTCGGCGGCGTTCTTCTGGGCGGCACGTTCGTGGCGGTTACCGCTATGGGCATCCTGGCCGGTCGTATTCTGGCCGCCGACGCGCCGCGCCGGGCGCTGGCCCTGATGACGGCCGCCTTCGGCATCGGCCAGATCCTCGGACCGATCGCGGCGGGCCTGCTGGCAGACGCCACCGGCAGCTTTTTCTTGCCCTCCTTGGGTGCGGCGGTCGTGCTGCTCGTGGCGGCGGCGATCGTCGCCACCGTCAAGCTCGAGCCGGCGTGAAGGCGGCGCTGCCACCGTCCTGCCGCTTTCACCGCTTCAACAGGTTCCTGCGCCGGCCCGGCAGGATTGACACCCGGTCCGATCCGGCGCACCTGCCGAGAACTCTCTGCAACTCCACCGGTGGCCGCCGGTATCCCCGACGAGGATCGTTGCCTTGTTCCAGTCGTTCTTTCCCAAGCCGAAGCTGCTCTTTGCATCCTTTGTCGTGTGGTCGCTCTTCGGCGTGCTCGTGTGGTATTTCCTGCTCAAGGAGATGGGCGACACGCTGAGCCTCGGCGGCCTGTTCGGCTACGGATTTCCGCCGCCGCTGGCCGACGGCGCCGACGACGCGGCAAAGGCGCTGTTCACCTCGCAGTCGGATGCGGCGATGACCTTCTGGTTTTACCAGTATTTCATCGTCATGATCCTGCTCTTCGTCGGGTTCTGGCGCGTCTACGCGCCGCATCCCTGGCAGAACTGGTCGATCGGCGGTTCGGCGCTGATCATATTCGTCGACTGGTTCCTGGTGCAGCTCGACGTCATGATCAACGAGTGGTTCGGCACGTTCTACAACCTCGTGCAGAGCGCTCTCGGCGAACCGGGCTCCGATTACCGCTGCCGCCTATTACGGGCAGATCGCCACCTTCCTGGAGATCGCGCTCGTCTACGTCTTCGTGGCCACGCTGTTCCGCTTCTTCGTCAGCCACTTCATCTTCCGTTGGCGCACGGCAATGAACGAATACTACGTGGAACGCTGGGAGCGGCTGCGGAACATCGAGGGTGCCTCGCAGCGCGTCCAGGAAGACACGATGCGCTTCGCCTCGACCACAGAGGGGCTAGGCGTTTCCCTGATCGATTCCATCATGACGCTGATCGCCTTCCTGCCGCTGCTGTGGGGTCTGTCGGCGCAGGTTCACGAACTGCCGCTGATCGGTCCCGTCAGCCAGGGCCTCGTCTTCGTGGCGATTATCTGGTCGATCTTCGGCACCGCGCTTCTGGCGCTGGCCGGCATTCGTCTTCCGGGGCTGGAGTTCAAGAACCAGCGTGTCGAGGCGGCCTACCGCAAGGAGCTTGTCTACGGCGAGGACGACCCGGCCCGCGCCCAGCCTCTGACGGTGGCGGAGCTGTTCCGGAACGTCAGGCGCAACTATTTCCGCCTCTACTTCAACTACCTCTATTTCAACGTCGTCCGCATCTTCTACCTGCAGATCGGCAATCTGGTGCCCTACATCGCGCTCGGCCCGACGCTGATCAGCGGCGCCATCACGCTCGGCGTCATGCAGCAGATCATCCGCGCCTTCGGCCGGGTGGAGGGCTCGTTCCAGTATCTCGTCAATTCATGGACGACGATCGTCGAGCTGCTTTCGGTCTACAAGCGCCTCAAGGCCTTCGAGGCGGCGATCGCGGGCGACGAACTGCCGGAGATCGACCGCCGCTTCGCCGAACACCACGCGGGCTGACGGCGGCAAATTTGGCTCAGCCGGAGCCGCCGACGGCTCCGGTTTCCGTGGGGTGGAGAATGTCGGCGAGCTCGCGATACGAGACGCAGCGCACGTCCGGCTTGGTGCAGGTTTCTGCCGCGAAGGTTTCCAGCGCCCGCCAATAGGCGCCGTCGTTCATCAGCTTGAAATGAAAGCCGATCTGCAGCGGGGTGCGATCGCCCTCGTGCTGCCGCTCGAACGCGGCGCGGAAGGCCGCCAGCGCCCGAGCCTCGAACTCGGCGGCCTTGTCCGGCTCTTCCTTGGCCTTCGAATGACGGTAGTAGAGATTGTAGTCCATCGCGATGATCGGCCGCTCGCCCGGCCCTTCAGGTACCATCGGCAGCGAGAACCTGACGACGCCGCCCTTCTCCGGCGGCTCGACCGGTCCGTTCGACACGCCACTGGCATCGTAGCGGAAACCGTCGGCGGCAAGTGCGGCATAAAGGCCCTTGCCGGTCGAAAGATAGGGCGCGCGGAAGCCTACGATCCCGTCCTTGACGAAATCCCGCCAGCCGGCGGGTTCGTAGGGGATGCCGTTCTTTTCCCACGCCTGGCCAACGATGCGGCGAAATTCGGCGAATTCGGAGCGCCAGTCCTGCGCGCTCCAGTCCTTGCCGTCGAAGTGGCCGCAGCCGTGGCTGGCTATGTCGTGGCCTTCCAGTCGCGCCGCCCAGATCTCGCGCAGCCGCAGCGCCAGGTCGTCACGCGAGTCGGCGAAACCGATGTTGGATGCCCCGGGCTGATGATGCGGGGGGTGGTAGTCGTCCCGGTCGTCGCGCATCAGAAGGTTGGTGCACGACAGGAAATAGGTGAACTCCGCCCCCGTACGACGGGCCAGCGCACGGCTGCGCTCCCATTGTTCCACCTCCCGCACGCCGTCGAACGAGATGACGACATATTGGGTGGGTGGCTGCGCGGACGCGGGCTGGCAGATGGCCGTCAGGCCGAACGCGGCTGCGGCAAGACGAAGGCGGAACGCGACTGGCATGAACGGAACTCGGTGGCTGGCCCCTCGGAGATGCTCCAGCAAAGGAGCGGCAATGTGTCGGCGGAAGGACGCGTGAAGGCGCGATCCGGTTCCGCCGAAATTCTACCTCGCGCCTCCCGCGCACGCCACGCAGCGTTCGGCCATCGGGTCGATGTCCAGCCGCCGCTCCGGTATTTCCTCTCCGCACTCGGCGCAGTACCCGTAGTCGCCCTCGGTGATGCGGCGTTCGGCAAGCTCGATCCTAGTCAGGTCGCGCTTGCGCGCCCGCTCCGCGGCGGCGGCCATCGCCTGCTGCTGCATGGCGTCCATCCGCGACAGGCGGCCGACCGATTGCTGGTCGAGTTCGACCGGCCGGCGCATCTCCTGCGTCTGCTCGGAACTTTCAGTCAGTTCGCGGCGCCTTTCGGCGAGCCGCTCGCGCGCCAGCTCGAGGTCGATCGTCATTGTCGCAGACTACGGTCGCTCGACGCCGCATTCAACGGGTCCATGCCGCCGCTTGCCAGCGTTGGCCGGAAGGCTAGGGTGAAGCCGGCAAGGGGGAGGTATCCATGATTGTTCTCATAATCGGCATCGCCGTGTTTCTCGGCGTCCATTCGTTGCGCATCGTCGCGCCGCGCTGGCGCGAAGCGCGCATCGCTGCGATGGGGGAGGGGCCGTGGATGGGCGTCTACAGCCTGGTCTCCCTCGTCGGCTTCGCGCTGATCGTCTGGGGTTTCGCGCGGGCCTGGCCCGAGGCGGCGATCATCTACGAGCCGCCGCAATGGCTGAAGCACATCGCCGTCGGACTGATGCTCTTCGCCTTCGTCTTCCTCGCCGTCTACGCATTTCCGGCCGGCCGCATGAAGGCGGCGCTGAAGCACCCGATGCTGGTCGCCATCAAGGTCTGGGCGCTCGCGCACCTGCTTGCCAACGGCGATATCGCCGCGCTGGTGCTGTTCGGCTCCTTCCTGGCATGGGCGATCGTCGACCGCATCTCGGTCAAACGACGCGGTGACGACTGGACCTGCGCCCGGTCCGGTGAAGTGGGACGTCGTCGCGCTCGTGGTCGGGATCGCGGTCTATCTTCTGTTCGTGTGGAAGCTGCATCTGTGGCTGTTCGGCGTGCCGCCGCTCGCCTGAGGCGCGAGACGAATTCGGTCAGGCCCTTCCATGCCGACAAAATTCCGCTACAAGGCGGTCCCAACACGCGGGCAGCGCATCAGCCGCGCGTCAGCGCCCGAAAACCGATGGTAGTCACGATGTCCATGTCCGACGAGAGTTTTTTCCGCGAAGTAAACGAAGAGCTTCGCCAAGACAGGGCAAAGGCCCTGTGGGACCGCTACGGCACCTTCTTCATCGGCCTGGCCGTGCTCGTCGTGCTGGTGACGGCGGCAGTCGTCGGCTGGCAGTACTGGACGCAGAAAAAGGCGAACGCGTCCGGCGACGTGTTCTCGCAGGCGCTGACGCTGGCCAACGACGGCAAGAACGACGAGGCGCTGGCGCTCCTGCAGCAGCTCGAGAAGGACGGCTACGGCACCTATCCGCTGCTGGCGCGCATGCGCGCGGCGACGGCTCAGGCCGCCAGCGGTGACATCGACGCGGCGGTGGCCGGCTTCGACGCGGTCGCCGCGGACAACGACATTCCCGACGCGATCCGTGACATGGCGCGGCTGCGCGCCGGACTGCTGCTGGTCGATCACGGCTCCTACGACGACGTCGCCAAGCGCGTCGAGGCGCTGACCGACGACACCAACGCCCTGCGCCATTCCGCGCGCGAGGCACTGGGACTGGCGGCCTGGAAGGCCGGCAAGGCCTCCGACGCGCTGGCCCTTTTCGACCAGATCGGCGAGGACGCCGCCGCACCCGCCAGCCTCCGCCAGCGTGCGCAGCTGATGTCCGAACTGATCCGCAGTTCGGGCGACGCGGCCTGATGCGCCGCGATGTCGTTCACGCTCGCCATTGTCGGCCGGCCGAACGTCGGCAAGTCGACGCTGTTCAACCGGCTCGCCGGAAAGCGCCTCGCGCTCGTCGATGACACGCCGGGCGTAACCCGCGACCGAAGGGTTCATCCCGCCCGTCTTCAGGATCTGCGCTTCGACGTCGTCGACACGGCCGGGCTCGAAGAGGCCGCCGCCGCTACGCTTGCCGGGCGCATGCGTGCCCAGACCCGGCAGGCGATCGAGGACGCCGACATCGTCGTCTTCATGGTTGACGCCCGGATTGGCATCGTGCCGGAAGACCGTGCCTTTGCCGAGGAAGTGCGCCGTTCGGGGAAGCCGGTGGTGCTGGTCGCCAACAAGGCCGAGGCGCGCGCCGGCCAGACCGGGGCGATGGAAGCCTGGGAACTCGGACTCGGCGAGCCGGTGACGATCTCGGCCGAGCACGGACTCGGCATGCCGGATCTGCGCGACGCCGTGGTGGCCGCGCTCGGCGAGGAGCAGGCTCTCGGTGCAGCCGGCGACGCCGCTTCCGGATTGTCCGCTGACGGCCTCGACGGCGAGGACATCGCCGATCCGGATGTCGAGGAAGTGCCCGATTACGATGCCACCAAGCCGCTGCGGGTCGCCGTGGTCGGCCGGCCCAATGCCGGCAAGTCGACGCTCATCAACGCGCTGATCGGCCAGGAGCGTCTGCTGACCGGACCGGAAGCCGGCATCACCCGCGACTCCATCAGCGTCGACTGGATTTGGCACGGCCGCCGCATCAAGCTGTTCGACACCGCCGGCATGCGTCGCAAGGCGCGCGTCCAGGAGAAGCTCGAAAAGCTTTCGGTCGCCGACGCGCTCCGCGCCATCCGCTTCGCCGAGGTCGTGGTGGTTCTGCTCGACGCCACCATGCCGTTCGACAAGCAGGATCTGCAGATCGCCGACCTCATCGCGCGCGAGGGCCGCGCGCCGGTGATCGCGTTCAACAAGTGGGACCTGATCGAGGAGCCGCAGAAGACGCTCGCCGACCTGCGCGAGGCGACGACGCGACTGCTGCCGCAACTGCGCGGCGTGCAGGCTGTGCCTGTCTCGGCCGAGACCGGCCGCGGGCTCGGCCGGCTGATGGATTCCATCGACAAGGCGCATCGCGTCTGGAACCGCCGCGTGCCGACCGGCCCGCTCAACCGCTGGCTCGAAGGCGCGCTCGCCCAGCATCAGCCGCCTGCCGTCGCCGGACGCCGGCTGAAGATCAAGTACATGACCCAGGTGAAGACGCGGCCGCCGGGCTTCGTCGTTTCCTGCTCGCGGCCCGAGGCGATGCCTGCGGCCTATGTCCGCTATCTCGCCAATGGCCTGCGCGAGGCCTTCGACATGCCCGGAGTGCCGATCCGGATCGCCTTGCGCGCGCCAAAAAACCCGTACGCCGGACGAGCGCGTTCCCGCGACTGACCGTCGCAGGCGGTCTGAGGCGACACGTTTTCGCCACAGCTGCTTCCCAACACCAGAAACGATTTCACCGGACGAACCTCAGCCGCCCGCCATTAACGAGGCGTCAAGGTTAATCTTTCATTTTGGGGGTCCGTTGGATTTGTTGCGTTCTGGAGGGGTACCGTGCATCGAGTTGTGCTGATGCGACGGCGGGCTGTTTCCGGCCCCAGAAATTCCTATCTCGCTCCGATCGTTCTGGGGCTGGCCATGTGGGTCGGCTTTCCGAATGCGATCGCCTATCAGGATATGGCGAGCCTCGTCTCGGGCCTCGAAGGGCCGGGCCCGCGCTGGGGCAACGTCGTGGAGAAGTCGGTCGCCGGCTCGCTGCAGGCTGCCGAACTGCCGTTCGTGGACGACAGCATCAACACGGCCTCGATTTCCGGCTCGGGCGTCGAGGCTCCCGGCATCGGCAAGGTGTCGTTGCGCACCAAGGGCGGTGTACGCGAAACGACGCCCGACGAGGCCCGGGTCAATCGCTCCGGCAAGCAGGGCAGGCTCCTGCAGGTGGCTCCGGTCGCGCCACCGAAATCTTTCAACGCCGGCAGCGTCTTCGAGCGTACCAGCTCGCTGCTGCGCCGGAGCTTCGGCGACGACATCGCGATGGCCTTCATCGACCCGCCGATCAAGGGCAAGGAAGTGCAGATCGCTTCCGCCTTCTACGAGAAGCAGGAGACGAGGCCGGATCCGGGCGTGCCGACCTATCTGGCGTCGCTCGTCACCAACCACAAGGCCGACATCCTGGCGACCGCCTATGCGCCGACCAAGCCGGACTATGCCCGCAGGTCGCCCTTCGAAAGCCTGCTGAAGGACGAGGACCAGAGCGGTGGCCGCTTCATCCCGCCGACCGATCCCTCCGACCATTTCTGGATGCACCAGCCGCTTCCGGCCGAAGTGTTCGGCGAGAAGGAGCAGAGCTGCCTTGCCCGCGCCATCTACTTCGAGGCTCGAGGCGAGCCGCTGAAGGGCCAGGCCGCGGTCGCCCAGGTCATCCTCAACCGCGTGCGCAATCCCGAATATCCGAACACGATCTGCGGCGTCGTCTACCAGAACGACAACTGGCGAAACCGCTGCCAGTTCTCCTTCGCCTGCGACGGCAAGCGCGACCGCATCAAGCAGCCGGACCTCTACGACAAGGCCAAGGCCATCGCGATGGCCGTGACCGCCGGCAAGATCTTCATTTCCGAGGTCGGGTCGTCCACCCACTACCACGCGACATACGTGCATCCGCGCTGGTCGCGGACCATGGAAAAGATGAAGAAGATCGGGCTCCATATCTTCTATCGCACCTACGGGGGCGGCTGGAGCTGAGCGCGGCGGATGCCGGATTCGCCCTCCGGCTTCCGAGACGCAACCGGACGCGCCTGGCTCTGTCGAGCTAAGAGACTGAAATTTCAGAAAAATTGCTCTCGGTATCTAGCCCTTTGGATGGGTTGACTGGTGCCGGGCCGGTCACTATGTTGCGCTCGATTTTTGAGCGGACAGCCGTTGACCGGCTTGCCGGGCTAGGAGGGTGGAAGTGCCCGAACGGGATCAGCCGGACGATCTGGATCGCCGGCGGCACGATCTCGAGAAGGGCGCTTGCTGCCAAGAGGCCTGGCCGGGCGGTCGAGGGCGATGGCGAGAAATCGGGTGGCATGGGCGGTTTCGGCACGGCGCTGAAACTGTCCAGCGAGTTCATTGCCGGTATCCTCGTGGGTGCCTGCATCGGCTGGTTCCTCGACAGGTTGGCCGGCACGTCGCCCTGGGGACTGATCGTTTTCCTGCTTCTGGGATTCGGGGCGGGGATCTTGAACGTCCTGCGCTCGGCCGGTCTGGTCAGCGACTTCGAATCTCGGCTGTCGAAGGGTGGCCGTGACGACATTGAAAAGTAGATTGCGCGTCGCGCATTGAAGGCGAGGGTACAAGGTGGCGACAGGTCAGGCGGATCCCATCCACCAGTTTCATATCAATGACTGGGTGCCGATCCACATCGGCGATCTGAATTTCTCCTTCACCAACTCCGCGGCCTTCATGGTGCTGTCGGTGCTGGTGCCGTGTGCCTTCCTCTACCTGACGTCCTCGAGCCGCGGCCTCGTGCCCGGCCGGCTGCAGTCCATCTCGGAGATGACCTACGAGTTCATCGCCGGGCTTCTGCGCGAGGCGACGGGCCCGCAGGGCATGCGCTTCTTCCCGTTCGTGTTCGCCATCTTCCTGTTCGTGCTGACGGCGAACCTGTTCGGCCTGTTCCCCTACTTCTTCACCGTCACCAGCCAGATCATCGTCACCGCCACGCTGTCGCTGCTCGTCTTCGGCACGGTGATCGTCTCCGGCCTGTTGCGCCACGGTTTCCACTTCTTCGGCCTGTTCGTGCCCAAGGGCGTGCCCGGCGCGCTGCTGCCGCTGATCGTCGTGATCGAGATCATGTCGTTCCTGTCTCGGCCGATCAGCCATTCCGTCCGTCTTTTCGCCAACATGCTTGGCGGCCACATCACCATCAAGGTTTTCGCCGGCTTCGCCGCCGTGCTCGGCACCTACGGCGCGCTCGGCTTTGCAGGCGCCATCGTCCCGGTGGTGGTCAACGTGGCGCTCTACGCGCTGGAGCTGCTCGTCGCCTTCCTGCAGGCATACGTCTTCGCGGTGCTGACCTGCATCTATCTCAACGACGCCCTGCACCCGTCGCACTAACTCGACCGTCCCGGCGCCGCCGGGACGACGACAATCCTCAACCTGGAACAATCGCTACAACTCAAGGAGTTTGAAATGGAAGCGGAAGCAGCGAAACTTCTCGGCGCCGGCATCGCCTGCATCGGTATGGGCGGCACGGGCGTGGGCCTGGGCATTCTCTTCGGCAACTTCCTGTCGGGTGCCCTGCGCAACCCGTCGGCCGCCGACGGGCAGTTCGGCCGCCTGATCTTCGGCTTCGCCATCACCGAGGCAATGGGCATCTTCTCGCTGCTCATCGCGCTGATCCTGCTGTTCACGTAACAGCGGCGGACGTTTGGCGAAATCCGGCCGCGGACAGTCGCGGCCGGCGTGTTTTTGATCGGGAACGCCCATGTTTGTGACAACGGCATTCGCGCAGGAAGGTGGCGCGGCGCACGACGTCAACACCGAGGTCGGCACGGCGCACGGAGGAGCCCAGGAGGGCGCCTTTCCGCCGTTCGACCCGACCTATTTTCCGTCGCAGCTTCTGTGGCTGGCGATCACCTTCGGGCTGCTCTACTGGTTCCTGAAGCGCGCCGTGCTGCCGCGCATCGGCAATATCCTCGAGGTGCGCCGCGATCGCATCGCACAGGACCTCGACCAGGCCGCGCGCATGAAGGACGAGGCCGACGCCGCGGTTGCCGCCTACGAGCAGGAGCTCGCCGAGGCGCGCAGCCGGGCCAACAGCATCGGCCAGGAAGCGCGTGACAAGGCCAAGGCCGAGGCCGAGGCCGAGCGCCAGAAGCTCGAGGAAGGCCTGAACGCCAATATCGAGAAGGCGGAAGCGCGCATCGCCTCGATCAAGGAGACCGCTCTCAAGGACGTGGACGCCATCGCCGAGGAAACGGCGGGGCTGATCGTGTCGGAACTGATCGGCGGCAAGGTCGACAAGAAGGAGCTCACTGCCGCCGTCAAGGCAGCGGGCGCATAGGAGAGCACCATGGATCTTACAGCATGGGCCACATTCTGGGCGGCCGTCTCCTTCTTCCTTCTGATCGCGCTGTTCGTCTACATGAAGGTTCCAGGCATGGTCACGCGCACGCTGGACCAGCGTGCCGAGCGCATTCGCGAGGAACTGGACGAAGCCCGCAAGCTGCGCGAGGACGCGCAGCAGCTTTTGGCCGAATATCAGCGCAAGCGGCAGGAAGCCGAGAAGGAGGCAAGCGACATCGTCGCCGCCGCCGAGCGTGAAGCCGAACTGATGAACGAGGAGGCGCGCCAGCGCACCGAGGACTATGTCGCGCGGCGCACGGCACTTGCCGAAAACAAGATCGAGCAGGCCGAGCGCGACGCCGTCAACGAGGTGCGCTCGCGTGCCGTCGACATCGCCGTGGCCGCGGCTGGCCGGATCCTTGCCGACAAGGTCGACGACAAGCTCGACGCCGAGCTTTTCGAGAAATCGCTCGGCCAGGTGAGCGCGAAGCTGCAGTAGGCCTGCCTTCGCCAGCAGCCTTCAAAGCCAACCGAACGAAAAAGGCCGCCTTTCGGGGCGGCCTTTTCGTATGTGCTGAATTCAGAAGCTCAGGCGAACTCGTCCAGCAGTTCGGACTGGACGCCGCCCTCGTCCGCGAGGCGGAAGGGCGAGAAGGTGAGGCGGTGGAGCCTCGGCACCGCGCCCGACACCTGGATCGCCACGCGATGGGTCTCGGTGGCGTAGCCCATGTGGCTCTCGAAGCCGTAAGCCGCGTGGATCGCGCCGCAGCGCGTCATCACCCTGTCGCGCACCACCTTGGCGACGATCGAGGCAGCCGCGATCGACTGCGAGCGGCGGTCGCCCTTGACGATGGCGCTCGCCTGGCACGGCAGCCCGGGCGGCACGTCGCGGCCGTCGGCGAGAACCCAGGCTGGCGTCACGCAGAGACCCGCCACGGCCCTTCGCATTGCCTCGAGGCTGGCGCGAAGGATGTTGCGTTCGTCGATCGAGGTCGCGCTGAGACAGGAGAAAGACACCGCCACGGCGCGCTCCATGATGGTGGCAAACAGTTTTTCGCGCGTCGCCCTGTCGAGGCGCTTGGAATCGTCGAGCCCGCGCGGGATGCGCCTCGGGTCGAGGATCACCGCCGCCGCCACCACGGGTCCTGCGAGCGGTCCGCGGCCGGCCTCGTCTACACCCGCCACCGGCAGGTTGCCGTCCGCCATCAGCCGACGCTCCAGCTTGAAGTCCGGCTTGTCGGGCATGTTGAAGAGGGGGGGAGAATCGGAACGCGATCGAGCCATCGTGCGGCGATGCTCGCATCGGTTCCGATTCTCCGCAAGCCCTTCCCGGACATTGGGCGGCGATCCGGGAAGGTAACCGTCGGCTGGGGAAGGGGGGACGGGCCGAACGGTATCTGGCTCGGGGCGGGTGGCCCCGAAAATCAGAGCAGCATGAGCTGCTCGCCCTGTCGCGCAGGCGCCTTGAAGAGGTCGGTCCTCAGGCTGAGCTTGTCGCGGTTCAGGCCGAGCCGGCGGGCGGCGATCTCGAAGCGGCGGCCGATCTGCCAGGCATAGGGGCCTGTGCCTTTCATTCGCTTGCCCCACTCCGAATCGTAGTCCTTGCCGTCGCGCATCGACCGGATCAGCGACATGACGTGGCGATAGCGGTCGGGATAGTGCCTCAGAAGCCAGTCCTTGAAGATCGGGCTCACTTCCAGCGGCAGGCGCAGGATGATGTATCCGGCCTCGCGCGCTCCCGCGTTGCGGGCCGAATTGAGGATGCGCTCGATCTCGGAATCGTTGAGGCCGGGGATCACCGGGCCGATCATCACCGACACCGGGACGCCGGCATCGGAAAGCGCCCGCATCGCCTCCAGCCGCCGCGGCGGCGTCGCTGCTCGCGGCTCCATCGTGCGCGCCAGCTTGCGGTCGAGCGTGGTCACCGACAGCGCCACCTTGGCAAGGCCCTTCTCGGCCATGCGCGAAAGGATGTCGATGTCGCGCGTCACCAGCGCCGACTTCGTGACGATGCCGACCGGATGGTCGTGCGCCTCCAGAACCTCGAGCACCTCGCGCATGATGCGCCACTGCTTCTCGACCGGCTGGTAGGGATCGGTGTTGGTGCCGATGGCGATGGTGCGCGGCTGATAGCCCTCCTTGGCCAGTTCGCGCTCCAGCAGCTTCGCGGCATCCGGCTTGGCGAACAGCTTCGATTCGAAGTCGAGGCCGGGCGACATTCCCATGTAGGCGTGGGTCGGCCGCGCGAAGCAGTAGACGCAGCCGTGCTCGCAGCCGCGATAGGGATTGATCGAACGGTCGAAGGAAATGTCTGGCGAATCGTTGCGCGTGATGATGGTGCGCGGCTTTTCCGGCTGCACCTCGGTCTTGAACGGCGGCAGCTCTTCGAGGCTCTCCCAGCCGTCGTCGAAGACGTGGCGCGTCAGCCGCTCGAACCGGCCGGTCGGGTTGACCCCGGCGCCACGGCCGCGGTTCCGGTCCGGGTGAACCCTCAGTCCGCTGTGCTCGATTATCGCGTTTGCCATCTCGGCGCGTCCTGCCTCAAAGGCTGCAATGTCGGCGTGCACGATCTGTTCCATCTTGGCCCTCTCCCAGGGCGAGTCGGCGCGGTGTCGAATCGGTGTGTTCATGAATCTATTCCTAGCGTGGGAATGAGAACAGAGCAAGAACATTTTCCGCATTGCCCGCCAACTGGCCTTGCCGCCGGGTTTCCGCTATTGCGGACGCATGCTGAGCGTCATCATAGAGACGGCTAACGACGAGGACGGCCTGGCACGGACGCTCGCCGCCGCTGGTGAGCGGTGCCGTCGAGGGCGTCGTGCGCGATGTCGTCGTGTGCGACCACGCCTCGACGGACCAGACACATCGCGTCGCCGAACACGCCGGCTGCGTCTACATTGCCGACGGCGAGCTTTCGGAGGCGATCCGCCGCGCCAAGGGGGACTGGCTGTTGCTGCTGGAACCCGGTGCGCGGCTGGAGCAGGGCTGGATGGAAGCCGTTTCGGCGCACCTCGGCGATGCAGCCCGGCCGGCGCGGTTCACGCGCTCCCGGACGGGCGAGCTACTGTTCTTGTCGCGCTTCTTCTCGGTGGGCAGGCCGTTGGCGGACGGCCTCGTCGTCCCCAAGCGCCAGGCGGCCGCACTTGCCCAAAAGGGCCTCGACGCGGCGGGGGTGGCGCGAGCCGTTTCCGCACGCCGATTGAAGGCGCAGATCGTACCGGCACGGCGCCGGAAATAGCGCCGCCAGCTAAGCGCGCAGAGCAGCCTTGAGGGCGGTCGAGACGCTGCCGAGCATGCACCTGAACGCTTCGCGCTCTGCTTCCGACAGACCCGCCAACGCATCGCGGGAGACGCTTTCGATCACCGCAGTGATTTCGGGGATCTTGGCGCGGGTTTCAGCCGAGAGGGTGAAAAGCGAACGGCGCCCGTCGGCGGGATCGCCCTGCCTCTCGATGATGCCGGCGCGCTCCATGCGCGCCAGCGTCGCTGCCATGGTTGGCTGCTCGATGTCCGCGTGCTCGACCAGTGCCGACTGAGACATCGCCATGCCGTTCATCAGCCCCGTAATCACCGGCAACTGACCGGACGAAAGACCGAGCGGCTTGAGCCGCTGGTCTGCCAGCAACCGGAACTGACGGGCGGTGCGGTTCACGATCTGGCCGATCGCGGGATTGTGAGGAAGCATAGCTTGCTATGTAGATATATCGTACGCTATATAAACAGTCGATTGGCGGTCTGAACCGGGAGTTTCGCCGATGTCTTCGAAGCAAGCAACCGAGCGATACGGGCATGTTGCCGCAAGCCTCCACTGGGTGTCGGCTGCCGCCGTCCTGCTCATGCTGGTTCTGGGATTCGCGGCAGCGGCGTCGCCTGCTCCCACGAAGGTGCTACTTCTGCGTGTCCACGTGCCACTGGGTGCACTGGTCGTCGCGCTGACGCTGGCCAGGGTCGTCTGGTGGTTCTTCGACGCCCGGCCCGCGCCACTGCCTCGGCAGCCGGTCTGGCAGGCGCGGCTGGCGCAGTTGGTTCACGCGCTCCTCTATGCCGTCCTGCTTGTGCTGGGCGCGAGCGGCATCGGCCTCATCATCCTATCCGGAGCCGGCGACGTGCTTTTCGCAGGCGCGCCTGGGCCGCTGCCGGTCTTCACCGAGTTCACGCCGATGCTGACGCATATGGCGGCCGTCATCGCGCTGCTTGGGCTGCTCGCGCTCCATGTCGCCGCGGCGCTCTATCACCAGGTACTACCTGCGCGACGGCCTGTTGGCCCGTATGCGGCTTGGTGCGGAGTACCGGGAGGAAGAACAGGTTGAGGCCACGTTGTAACCGCCAAGGCACGCCTAGCGTGATGCGCCGCGTTTGAGGTGTTCGTCGAGCCGCGGCATGATCTCCACGAAATTGCAGGGCATGTGCCGGTAATCGAGTTGCGCCTTCAGGATGCCGTCCCAGGCGTCCTTGCAGGCGCCGGGCGACCCCGGCAGCACGAACACGAAAGTTGCATCGATGACGCCGCCGGTCGCCCGCGACTGGATCGTCGAGGTACCGATCTTGTCGTAGGAGATGCGGTGGAAGACCTCTGAAAACCCGTCCATGCGCTTTTCGAACAGCGGCTCCAGCGCCTCAGGCGTCACGTCCCTGCCGGTGAAACCGGTTCCGCCGGTAGTGATGAGGACGTCGACCGCCGGATCGGAGGTCCAGCCCTTCACGATGGCGCGGATCGCTTCGATGTCGTCGGTGACGATATCGCGTGCGGCGATTTCGTGGCCGGCCTCCGCGATGCGGGCCGCGAGCGTGTCGCCCGACTTGTCGTTTTCCAGTTTTCGCGTGTCCGAAACTGTGAGCACCGCGATGCGCAGCGGAACGAACGCGCGGCTGTCGTCAGATCCTGGCATGGCTTACCACTCCGAGTGCGATGCTTTGGGCTGCGGCCACGAACCAGCCCGGATGCGCAGCCTTGATCCGCTCGGCGGCACACACTGCGGCGTCCTTGTGCGCGAAAGTGCCAAAGCACGTGGCGCCAGATCCCGACATGCGCGCCAGCGAGGCCCCGGCGGCCGTCAATTCTGCGAGAACGTCGCCGATTTCCGGCACCAGTCGGCAAGCGGGCTCCTCGAGATCGTTGCGTGTTTGCCCGAGCCATTCGGCAAAGGCGGGAGGACGCAGCTTGCGGGGCAGAGGCGGCAGGCCGCTGCCGTTCCGGTGCTCGAGCGCTGCGAACACGTCGGGCGTGGCAAGCGCGGTGCCGTTGTTGGCGAGCACCAGGGCCAGGGGAAAGAAGGCATCGAGTGGTTCGATGATGTCCCCGGTTCCCCGGGCGATAAGTGGATGCGCGGTGAGGCACATCGGCAGGTCCGCGCCCAGCGGCGCGCCGATCTCGATCAGGCGGTCCTTGCCGAACTCCAGCCCCCAGAGCCGCGACAGCGCACGCAGTGTCGCTGCCGCGTCGCTGGACCCGCCGCCGACGCCCGACGCCACGGGCAGGTTCTTTTCCAGTTCGATGGCGACGGGCGAGCAGGGCGCGGCAGCCGCACGCAGCGCGTTGCGGGCGCGCAGCACGAGATTGCTGGCGTCCCGAGGCACGTCGGCGGCATAAGGTCCGCTGACCTCGAACATGTCGGACGCTGCTGCGGACACGGTGATGCAGTCGCCGGGCTCGACGAAAACGACGAGCGTTTCGAGCAGATGGTATCCGTCGTCGCGTCGCCCGGTCACATGAAGTGCGAGATTGACCTTCGCGGGCGCGTCGGCCCGCACGATGTTTGTCATCGCGACACGGTTCAGTCTTTGGCGAGCCGATACTCGCCGGTTTCGGGATCCTTGACCAGCGTCCCGGTGGCACGGTTGGCCATCTCGCGCTCTGTCCGGCGCGCCTTGGCCGTAACCCGCTCGGCCTCGCGCGTGAAGGCACGAAAACCGAAATAGCCGACCGCCGCTATTGCGGCGAAAAAGATGAGCTGCGGCATTTTTTGTCCCGATCCTCCGGAAACCCGGCCGTTTCAGCCGGCGAAGTCTAACCCGTGCGACGCTCTGCGGTCAAAGCCCGAAACGCGACCACAGCGCTCGTTCCTCGGCCGCGTCGATGAGACCGCTGGCCGCCGCCGCGGCGATCTCGCTGGCCTGCTGGCCGCCGCCGATGCCGAAGAAGCCGAGCCTGCGTCCGAACAGGCCGCGCGGCGGCGAGATCAGGCGCATCTTCGTCTTGGCGCCGAACCGTTCCTTCAACCACGAACGCATGTCGCCGAGCCCGTCGACAAGACCGAGTTCCAGACCGCGCCGGCCGGTCCAGAACAGTCCGGTGAACAGGTCGGGATCGTCCTTGAGCTTCGATCCGCGGCGCTCCTTCACCATGTCGATGAAGGTGTCGTGGACTTCGAGCTGAAGCTGTTTCAGCCTCTCCACGTCCTCCTTGTTCTCCGGGCGGAACGGGTCGAGCACCGCCTTGTTCTTGCCGGCGGTGTAGACGCGGCGCTCCACGCCGACCTTCTTCATCAGTTCGGTGAAGCCGAAGGAGGCCGAGACCACGCCGATCGAGCCGACGATGGAGGAGGGATCGGCAACGATCTCGTCGCCGGCGAGCGCGATCATGTAGCCGCCTGAAGCGGCGACGTCCTCCACGAACACGATGACGGTCTTGTTCTTCTCCGTGGCGAGGTCGCGGATGCGCCGGTAGATCAGCCGCGACTGCACCGGTGAGCCGCCGGGCGAATTGATCGAGATCGCCACCGCCGGCGCGTCCTTGATGCCGAACGCCTTCTGCAGGACCCCGGCGGCCGTTGCAAGCGACAGGTTCTGCCGAAACTGGGTGCCCCCCGACTGTATGGTGCCGTTGAGGCGGACCACGGGAATGGTCACCGCGTCCGAACGCATCGACTTGGGCAGCAGGCGGGCGAAAAACTCTCTCACGTGCGCGAAACCTCCGATCTTGAGCATTGCATGTAGGCATTCGTCGCCGAAGCGCAACGGCAGCCGGGGTGGACTTCTATCAGTCGCCGAAGAGCGAGGCGCGGCCGTTGCAGATGGCGCTGGCGCGCGGAGCATGGCGGTGGCCGGTCGCGTGTCGTGAAGCACCAGCGGCGGCATGATCGCAGGGCCGCGGCGGGCGCCGCGTGTTGCCCTGACGACGATCCGGATTGCCGGCCTGTCCTCGCGTGGATGAATGGGCATGATCTCGGCGGCGCCGAACCGGCCCTGCATCGCCGCGAGCAGGGGGCCGAGCGATTCCGGCCTCGCGATGGCGGCCAGTCCACCGCGCGGCCTGACGATTGCCGCGGCGGTGCGAACCCAACCCTCCAGTAGGCCGTCCTCCATCACGTGCGCGTCGCGCTTCAGCGCGTCCGGCGTCGACCGGTCGTGCGGCGCGTTGAAGGGCGGGTTCATGATGGCGAAGTCGAAGCTGTTGTCGGCAAGTCCTGCCGCGCGGCGGGTGCTGCCCGTCAGCGTCACGTCGCATTCGATCACGCTGGCGCGGGACGACAGTGCTGCGTTGGCGGGATGCGAGATGCTGCGCCGCGCGAAGTCGGCCATGTCGGGCGCGCGCTCGACAAGCATGACCTCTGCCGACTTGCATCGGGAGAGCACCGCCAGTCCAGCCGCTCCGGCACCTGCGCCGAGGTCGGCCAGCCTGCCGGAAAAGCCGCTCGGCACGGCGGCGGCGAGCATCATCGCGTCCATGCCGGCGCGATGGCCCTTGTTCGCGGGCTGTACCAGCACGAAGCCGCCCCGGTGGAAGACGTCGACGGTCTCGCCCGGGCGGGCCGCGGTCTCGCTGGGGGTCATTCCTTCCTGATCTCGTCGCCGACGCCGGCATCGGCGAGGATGCGCCGAGCGGTCTCGATCTGCTCTTCCCGCACCAGGACGCGGCGCGGCAGGACACCCAGCGAGCCTTCCATGACGCTCGTGTTGGAGTCTGCCACGAAATATGCAATCCCGGCATCCCGCATCAGCGCCTCGATGAAGGAGATGACGACCGGGTCGTTGGTGCGAACGAGTTCCATCATGCGGCGAAATTCGCAGGTCGGCGCGTCAATGTAAACGCGCCCCGGCGATGCGCAGTGACGCGCACCATTTCGCCCCTTGCCGGGTGCATGGGGCACGCACTAGTTTCTGGCGGCTTACTGCCTCGCGGGGCAACGACAAGGAGAGTCTGGTTTGGGCGTGGTGCTACCTCTGGAAGACGGCAAGCGGGACGCGGCCTCGATCAAGGGAATTGTCGACCTGACGGCGCGCGACATGGGGCGCGTGAACGAGCTCATCCTGTCGAAGGCCGGCTCCGACGTCGAGATGATCCCCGAGGTCGCAAACCATCTGATCTCGTCCGGCGGCAAGCGCCTGCGCCCGATGATCACGCTCGCGGCAGCCCAGATGTTCGGCTATTCCGGCGACGGGCACGTCAAGCTCGCCACCAGCGTCGAGTTCATGCACACCGCGACGCTGCTGCACGACGACGTCGTCGACGAGAGCGATCTCAGGCGCGGCAAGACCACGGCACGCATGATCTGGGGCAACCAGGCGAGCGTGCTGGTCGGTGACTTCCTGCTCGGGCAGGCCTTCCGCATGATGGTCGAGGTCGGCTCGCTCGAGGCGCTCGACATCCTGTCGACCGCCGCCTCGATCATCGCCGAGGGCGAGGTGATGCAACTCGGCATCGCCAAGAACCTCGAAAGCACCGAGGACGACTACCTGGCCGTCATCAAGGCCAAGACCGCGGCCCTGTTTTCGGCCGCCGCCGAGGTCGGACCGGTTCTGGCCGATGCCGGCCGCACCGACCGTGCGGCGCTGCGCTCTTACGGCATCAATCTCGGACTGGCCTTCCAGCTCGTCGACGACGCGCTCGACTATGGCGGTGCGGCGGCGACGCTCGGCAAGAATGTCGGCGACGATTTCCGCGAGGGCAAGGTGACGCTGCCGGTCATCCTCGCCTACCGGCGCGGCACGGCGGACGAGCGCGCCTTCTGGAAGCGCGCGATCGAGGGCTCGGAAACCGGTGAGGCTGAACTCGAGCGGGCGCTCGGCCTGCTGACGCGGCACGGCGCCATCGGCGACACGATCGGCCGGGCGCGCCACTTCGGCGGCATCGCCCGCGACGCGCTCGCGCCGCTTGCCGATTCGCGCCACAAGACGGCATTGCTCGAAGTCATCGATTTCTGCATCAGCCGCATTTCCTGAGCCAAACACGCCACGGTCACGCGACAGCACGGGCTCGGGCCGCGCGCGGTCGCCGCATTGCGCCACTATCGCAAAAAGGCCATGCTTGCGTGCTGTGGAGACAGCTCGACATTCGGGCACACGCACCTTCGGAAGGAATATCATGCAGCGAACAGGCGCGAAGTGGCTGACGGCCTTCGGCATAGCGATCGGGATCGCGGCCACAGGTCCGGCAAGCGCGAAGACGGAAGTTGCCCCGGTGCGCATCGATTCGCTCTCCGGCGCCTTCCTGGCCGCCAGCGTCGCCGAGGTGGACAACGATCTCGACAGCGCCATCACCTACTACCAGCGCGCGCTGAGCTTCGATCCCGGCAACACCGACCTGACGCGCAACCTGCTCATGGCGCTGATTGCCAATGGCGAGTTCGACAAGGCGCTGCCCTATGCCAAGCAGCTCAAGGACGAGCGCGACATCGCCCGGCTTTCGCGCGTGGCGCTGGCGATCGACGCCTTCCGCAACAAGGACTACGCCAAGGCCGAGGAGTGGCTGAACCTGCTCGACCAGTCCGATCTGGACAGGCTGGTGACGGAGCTGATGACAAGCTGGGCCGAAGTCGGCCAGAACGACGTCGACGCCGCGCTCGACCGCATCGACGTTCTCTCCGGTCCCGAGTGGTACGATCTCTTCGTCGCCTACCACAAGGCGCTGATCGCCGAGCACGGCCGCGACCACGACACCATCGTCAAGGATTTCGAGGCGGTCATGGAAAACACCGCCGCGGCCGGCGCGGCGCCCGAGACCTACCTGCGTGCCACCCAGTCCTACGCCGGTTATCTGGCACGCCATGGCGACAAGAAGGACGCGCTCGAAGTGCTCGACCGCGCCGACAAGGTGTTCACCGGCAACGCGATGCTTGCCGCGCTGCGCGACGAGATCAATGCCGGCGACGAGATCAAGCCGCTGGTATCGACGCCTTCCGACGGCGCTGCGGAGGTGCTGCTCGACCTCGGCGCTGCGCTCAACCGCGGCGGCGGCGAGAGCTTCGTGCGGCTCTACCTGCAGCTCTCGCTGGCGCTACGGCCGCACAGCGATCAGACGCTGCTGCTGCTCGGCGGCGTGGCCGAACAGCTCAACCAGCCGCAGAACGCCATCGACCTCTACGAGCGGGTGCCCAAGGATTCGCCGCTGAAGAAGATCGCCGAACTGCAGCTCGGCCTGAACCTCGCCGACCTCGACAAGCAGGACGAGGCCATCGCCCACCTCAAGGAGGTGCTGAAGACCAGCCCCGACGACATGCGCGCCTACCTGGCGCTGGGTGGCGTCTATGCTTCCGACGAGAACTATCGGGGGGCTGCCGACGTCTACGACAAGGCCGCCGAAAAGCTGAAGGAGCCGACGCGCGCCGACTGGAACATCTTCTACCAGCGCGGCATCGCCCACGAGCGCCTGAAGGAATGGCCGACGGCCGAGGCCAGCTTCAAGAAGGCGCTGGAGCTCTACCCCGACCAGCCGCAGGTGCTGAACTATCTCGGCTACAGCTGGGTCGACATGAACATGAACCTCGACGAGGCGCTCGACATGATCCGCAAGGCCGTCGAGCTGCGCCCCAGCGACGGCTACATCGTCGATTCGCTCGGCTGGGCCTACTACAAGCTCGGCCGCTACGACGACGCGGTGCGCGAGCTCGACAAGGCGGTTTCGCTGAGGCCGGAAGACCCCATCCTCAACGACCATCTGGGCGACGCCTACTGGCGCGTCGGCCGCAAGCTGGAAGCGACCTTCCAGTGGGCGCACGCCCGCGACATGAACCCCGAGCCGGACCTCAAGGCCAAGGTCGAGGAAAAGCTGGCGCAAGGTCTGCCGCCCGCACCGCAGCCGGCCGTCGCCGACAAGCCGGCCGATTTGCCGCCTGCCGTCGCCCCAGCGGTTCCCGAGGAAGTCGAGGGCGGCGACAAGGGCTGAGGTCCGCCGCATCCCGTCTGCTCTGGCGTTCCCGCTTGCCTTGACGGTTCCGGGAGCCGGCTCTAGGACGTGCCGGTCCCCTTGACCGGCATGCCCGATCGCTCTCCGGAAATACCGATGACCGCTGACAAGCCCGCCCACATGGACCCGAGACGCTCGTTTCAGGGGCTGATCCTGACGCTCAGCGCCTATTGGGCAGAAAAGGGCTGCGCCATCCTGCAGCCCTACGACATGGAGGTCGGCGCCGGCACGTTTCACCCCGCCACCACCCTGCGTTCGCTGGGGCCGCGTCCGTGGAACGCCGCCTATGTGCAGCCGTCGCGCCGGCCGAAGGACGGGCGCTACGGCGAGAACCCCAACCGGCTGCAGCACTACTACCAGTACCAGGTGATCCTGAAGCCCAACCCGCCGGACCTGCAGGAGCTCTATCTGGGCTCGCTGGCGGCGATCGGCCTCGATCCGCTCGTCCATGACATCCGCTTCGTCGAGGACGACTGGGAAAGCCCGACGCTGGGCGCCTGGGGGCTTGGCTGGGAGTGCTGGTGCGACGGCATGGAAGTCTCGCAGTTCACCTATTTCCAGCAGGTCTGCGGCATCGAATGCGCGCCGGTCTCGGGCGAACTCACCTACGGGCTGGAACGGCTTGCCATGTACGTGCAGGGCGTCGACAGCGTCTACGACCTGAATTTCAACGGCCTGGAAGGCGCGGACCGCATCTCCTACGGCGACGTCTTCCTGCAGGCCGAGCAGGAATATTCCCGCTACAATTTCGAATACGCCGACACCGCCGTGCTCCTACCAGCATTTCGTAGGACGCGGAGAAGGAATGTGCGGCGATCCTGGCCGCCGGTGCGCCGCATGAACCCGGCGCGCTGCACCGGTGCGTGCTGCCGGCCTACGACCAGTGCATCAAGGCCAGCCACGTCTTCAACCTGCTCGACGCGCGCGGCGTCATCTCGGTCACGGAGCGGCAGAGCTATATCCTGCGCGTGCGCAACCTGGCCCGCCAGTGCGGCGAGGCGTTCCTGCTGACCGAGGCCGGCGGGGCGGTAGCGGCCGCCGCCTAGAGCAATTCCAGGAAAAGTGGAAACCGGTTTTCCGTCCGGAATTGCGGGAAAACAAGAACTTGGAGCGGTTCATCGAATCCGTGAAACGATGAACCGCTCCAGTATTCACAGGACCGGCACGTCCCCGACCAGTCCGCTGCGCGCGATCCACGGCGTCTGCCGCCCGCCGGTCTCCGTCACCACCCGCCGCTTGAGCTCGCGGTAGAGTTCGTCGAAATCGAGCACGCCGTTGGCGTTGGCGTCGTACTCGCTCCTGCGGCGATGATCGCGTTGAGCGCGCTGGTGAACGCGCCTCCGGAAAAGCGCGCGCCCTCGAGGCTGGCCTGCCGTCCCTTGGACGCCGACAGCACGGCGATCGGCTTCTCGCTGGACTTGAGCAGCGACTGCACCGCCGCGTCGTTGGTGGCGGCGTCCGCGGCACCGGAATGGCAGGCGTCCAAGAACACGAAGATGCGGCCGGGCATGTCGTCCAGCGCATGTGCCACGGCATCCATCGAGATTGCCGTTCCCGCGACGTCGTCTAGCCGCGTCGAGGAGTCGGCCAAATAGAGCGTGCCGTCTGCCAGCATGCCGTGACCTGCGATCAGCACGAACAGCGTGTCGTCGGCGGTCATGCGGCTCTTCAGTTTCGCGAGCCGCGCAGGGAGCGCCTCGGCGAGGTTTCGCGCATCGGCGACGAGTTCGCTGGAGACGGAGCGGTAGTAGCCGCTGGCACTTGCCGCCAGGGTGTCGGCGAAGCCGCGCGCGTCCGTCTGCGCGTAGTTCAGCCGCGAAATCGCCGGATCGTCGTAATCGTCGGTGCCGATCGCCAGAACGAACAGCCTGCCGCGCGCCGCGTCGCGCTCCTTCGCCTCGACCGGCGCCGTGGCCGGCAGGCTTGTCAGCCCGCGCGCATCCGTCACCCGCGCCGCGACCGACCGCGTTTCCGGCCGCAGCGGGATTTCGACCGCGAGTTCCGTCCCGTCCCCCGACAACGGGCGAGTCTCGATCAGCCGGCCGTCGCGATAGAGCGCCAGCCGTTCGAGTGGGGCCTCGCCGCTCGCCGTCACCTCTAGCGCGATGCTGTCCGACGTTGGCAGCGTTGCCGCCTCGACACGCACTTGCGGCGGCACACCCGGAACCCGCTCCGCCTGACGGCCGGTCTGGCCTTCCAGGCTGCGCGTCACCATGCCCGGCGAGCGCAGCGTGGCGTCGAACTGGGCAAGCTCGTAGAGCCTGCGGTCGCCGGGAAACTTCAGGTGGACGTGCCTGGCGCCCTCCGGCGTCGAACTCGAAGCGGAAAGCATCGTCGTAGACCACCACCTCGTCGTCGACGAAGCGCCCCGCCAGCACCTGTTCGCCGCTGGCGATCGAATGCACGTAGAACCGGCCGTCGTCGTTGATCTGCACGAGGTTGCGGCCGTCCACGGTCGTCGCGATCTCCTCGACATTCGCCGGGCTGGGGATGGAGGTGCTTTCGAGCACGCGGCGTCCGCTGTCGAGATCGATCAGTGCCAGTCCGCCGCGGGCGTTCAGCAGCGCCACGTGGCTTTCGTCCGGGCGGAACACCCGCAACTCGTCATAAAAGGAAATGTCGCTGATCTCGGCCGGCTGCTCGGCCTCGGGGTCCGGTTCATCGAACGCGTAGGACCCCCAGCGGCTGGTCTCGTCGTTGAGCGTCTGGCCGATCAGCCTGTAGCTGGCGCCGAAATCGTCGCCGGTGACAAGAAAGGCTATGCCCTCGGGAATGCCGCCGGTGCTGACGTAGCAATAATACTGGACGACCTGGCGCAAGACGCCCTTGTAGCGCCAGCTCCAGACCTGCGCCTTGCCCTGGTAAGGCCGATTGACGGTGGCGCAGGCCTCGTGATCGGAGGTGAGGCTGGCGACGGCGGCGTCGACGTTCTGCGCCGTTCGCGGAGATGCGAGCCGGCGCTGCAGCGCGGTCTCGCCCGTCTTGACGCGGAAATCGTCCTCTTCGTAGTCCGCATCGTCCTTGGCGTATTCGAATGTCACGCGATCGAAGGCAAGTGGCGCTGAGTAGCGATAGTCGATCCCCAGGGCGGCAAGACGACGGGCGATGCGCGTGCGGCGGTTGAGAAGCTCCTTCGCCACGAGGCCTGTCGCGCCGCGGTCCTGCAGCGGCTCGCCAGCGTCGGCGCGGGCGACCACCTCATCATCCGGTGCCATCCCGTCGTCCTCGTTGGCTACCGCCCGGGAGCCGCCGAGGAAGATCGGAACGCCCTCGCGCAGATCGATGCTGGCGGTGCGCGGACCGTTCAGCCGCCATGTCGCGTCTCCTCCGGACTGCGGCATGTCGGTGGGCGAGGAGGTCTGCACGTGCGCATCGAGATCGTCGGCGCGAACGGGATCGGTCGAGGAGCCCTCCGCATAGAGCACTTCGTCGAATACGAGACTGTAGAGATAGGTCGAATATGACTGGACGCCGAGTTTAACCGCGGAATTGTCGAGGTCGAGCTGGATCACACTGCCGTCGGCAGGCGAGCAGGCACCGCAGCCGTCGGCCCTGTAGCGAATGGAACGCCCTGTCAGCATCTGCTGCAAGGCCAGCGCCCCTTCGCCTTCGTATGCCAGCAGCATGAACGTATCGCCGGGCGACCATTCGATGCCCTGCACGTAAAAGCCCCGCCCGCCGGCGCCTTCCGGATCGAGATCGACGATCTGCTTTTCGGCATAGAGATCGGCGACGCGCAATTGCGAACCCAGATCGCCGAACCAATGCAGGAAGCGCGACGTCGGCGAGAATGTCGGCCGGTAGCCTTCCGCCGCCAGCACCAGCGCCCCCGTCATCGCGTCGGTGACCCGAAAATGCCCCTTGAAGTCTTCCAGCACGAACATGCCGTTTTCGCTGCGGGTCGTCGCGGCCGGCGTTTCCGACGCGTAGACGTCCTGCACGACGATCTTGGGCACGCCGCTGGCGATGGTGAGCGGAAGGTTCTGCGCTTCGACATTCCCGGCCGCCATTCCCGGCGTGACCACCGCCCATTCGATGTCGAACCGGCCGGTGAGGTAGGGCGTCACGTCGGCGCTGGCGTGCCTTGCGCGCGGAATGTGGAGCGGGATTGCCAGCCGCATCCGGTCTTGGTGAAAGCCGATGCGAAAGGGCGCCGGCTCGTTCGGCGCCAGGGCGATGAAGCCTTCGCCCGAAAAGCGCACGTGCTCGGGCATCGCGATCATCAGGTAGGCTGGCCCGTCACAGTCGAGACGAGATGCGTCCCATGAAAGCGTGAACGGTTGTCCGGCGCGCGGGCTGCCGCCGTCCGGAAGGTCGGCGCGCAGCGACACCGCTTCCGCCGTGGTTTGCGTGCCGGCGACGACGCCGCATCCGCTCGGCGGGGAAGATGTCGCCGCGCTCGCCGGCAGCACGAACGCCACGAGCACGAAAATCCCCGCCAGCAACCGCCACGCCGTCTTCATCCGCCACCTCCCGGTTTCCCGCAGAGTAACGTGGCGTCACATGATGGCAATTGTTCAGCGCCGCCGTCCTCAGGCTTGTCGCCCTTGCAATGCGCAGGTGGTGCGTGACAGGCACCGGCGGAGTTGCTATGCCGCGCCACGTCTCCCAACCGCATCCAAAAAGAACAATGCCCGACCTGCTTCTGGAACTTCGCTCCGAGGAAATTCCTGCCCTGCCGCGCGACCGCAGCGCCTTCGGCGCGAGGACGCGCACCCGGACAAACGGCATGCGGGCTGGAGTACGCTGATGCCCGACCTGCTTCTGGAACTTCGCAGCGAAGAGATACCTGCACGCATGCAGCGCAAGGCTGCCGGCGACCTGAAGAAAATGGTCACCGACGGGCTGGTCGAGGCCGGGCTCACCTACGAGGCGGCGCGGGAATACTGGACGCCGCGGCGCCTGGCGCTCGACCTGCGCGGCGTCACCGCCCGCTCGAAGGACGTGCGCGAGGAGCGCAAGGGCCCCAAGGTCGGCGCGCCCGAGCAGGCCGTCCAGGGCTTCCTGCGCTCGGCCGGGTTGTCGTCGGTGGACGAGGCGCAGATCCAGTCGGACCCGAAGAAGGGCGATTTCTACGTCGCGGTGATCGAGAAGCCGGGCAGGGCGGCCGAGGACATCATCGCCGACATCATGCCGGGCATCGTCCGCGCCTTCCCGTGGCCGAAGTCGATGCGCTGGGGCGTCGCCTCCGCGCCGAGGGACACGCCGTTCTACGGCGACGAGGCCAAGGGCACCGAGAGCCTGCGCTGGGTGCGCCCGCTGCAGGGCATCGTCTGCACCTTCGGGCCGGAGACCGAGGAGCCGGTGGTGGTCGACTTCGAGGTCGGCGGCATCCGCTCCGGCAACGTCACGCGCGGCCATCGCTTCCACGCACCCGAGCCGTTCACCGTCAGGCGCTTCGACGACTACGTCGCGCAGCTGGAGGCGGCGAAGGTCGTGCTCGATCCCGAGCGGCGCAAGCGCATCATCCTCGACGACGCCAAGAACCTCGCCTTCGCCGCGGGCCTCGAACTGGTCGAGGACGAAGGGCTGCTGGAAGAGGTCTCGGGCCTGGTCGAATGGCCGGTCGTGCTGCTCGGCGATTTCGAGGAGGAGTTCCTGCAGATCCCGGCCGAGGTGATCCGGCTGACCATCCGCGCCAACCAGAAATGCTTCGTGACGCGACCCGGCGATCATCACGGCGACGATGCGCCGCGCGCTCGGCGGATGGCGAGCCGCGCCTGTCCAACCGCTTCGTCATCACCGCCAATATCGAGGCCGAAGACGGCGGCATGGAGATCGCCTACGGCAACGCCAAGGTGGTGCGCGCGCGGCTGTCCGACGCGCTCTATTTCTGGCGCACCGACCAGGCCGACCTGCCGGACCTCGACCGGCTGGAAGCGTCGGCGGAAAAGTTCGGGCTCGACCTGAAAAAGCCGCTCGACCAACGCATGGCGCGCCTCGACCATCTCGGCGTCACCTTCCACGCCAAGCTCGGCACGCAGGGCGAGCGCGTCGAGCGCATCGCGAAACTGGCCGGGGAACTGGCGCCGGTGGTCGGCGCCGACCCCGCGCTCGCGCGCCGTGCGGCGGTGCTCGCCAAGGCCGATCTGCAGACCGAGGTGGTCGGCGAGTTCCCCGAACTGCAGGGCGCGATGGGCACGAAATACGCCGCGCTGCAGGGCGAAAACCCGTCGGTCGCCGCGGCGATCGAGGAGCACTACAAGCCGCTCGGCCCCTCCGACGTCGTGCCGACCGACCCGGTGTCGATCGCCGTCGCGCTCGCCGACAAGCTCGACATGCTCGTCGGCTTCTGGGCGATCGACGAGAAGCCGACGGGGAGCAAGGACCCCTACGCGCTGAGACGCGCGGCGCTGGGCGTGATCAGGATCGTCGTGGAGAATGGGGTGAGGCTGGGGCTTGCACGATGCAATTTCGCTACATGGCAGTCGCATACATGGCCGCTAGCTAGGTCTGGTCGCTTTGATATGTCGGTAGACGGTCGCGATCTCGGCTTTGATAGCGATGATCCGAAGTACGAACAAAAGTCTGTTGTCAAGAGCGATGATTTGCGAAGTTTCTGAAATAGATTGGTCGATGAACGTTGAAGCAGCGCATGTTTGCGGCTGATGTCGATCACGACTGCGATGCCTTTGGAGGACGTAGACTATTGGTGGCCGTCTGATCTCACGCTCAGTGCCCGACCTCCTCTCCTTCTTCCACGATCGCCTGAAGGTCTATCTCCGCGATCAGGGCGCGCGGCACGATCTCATCGACGCGGTCATCACGGATAGCGTCCGACGACCTCCTTCTCATCGTCCGGCGCGTCGAGGCGCTGGGCGCCTTCCTCGACACCGAGGACGGCAAGAACCTGCTGGCCGGCACCAAGCGCGCCGCCAACATTCTGGCGGCCGAAGAGAAGAAGGGCACGCGCATAGCCGGGGAAGTCGATCCCGCGCTGCTGACCGAGACGGCGGAGAAAAAACTCTGGTCGGCGGTGAATCAGGCCGAGAAGCAGGCTGCCGAAGCCATTGAAAAGACGGACTATTCGGCCGCCATGCAGGCGCTTAGCGCGTTGCGTGAACCAGTTGATTCATTTTTTGAGGACGTGCTGGTCAACGCCGACGACGAGGCGGTGCGCGCCAACCGGCTGGCGCTGCTCGCGCGCATCCGCAACGCCACCGACCAGGTCGCGGATTTCTCCAGGATCGCCGGCTGACGCGCCGAACGTCGCGTCGGCAAACCGGGCGTCAGCGGCCGATGATCTGGACCTCGACGCTGTTGCTGTAGACCTGCACCTCGACCAGCGGGCGTGCCGTTCATGATGGTCTGGCGCGTCGCCGGCGACATCGCGGATCGGCGCTCCAGCTGCGCCTGGAAACGCGCGCGGGCGCTGGCGCTGCCGAACCACGGGTCGCCCTGATCCTCACCGTCGATCTTGCCGAACTTGTGGACGTTGGCGCGGTCCTGGCGCACCACCTGCGCGGCATTGTCGAGCGTGTAGCCGTCGCTGGCGTGGTGGTCGTTCCACGACAGGCGCGCCACGTAAGACCCCAGATACTGGTCGGCCGAGGCGACGCCCGGGACCATGATCATCGCGGCGCACAGGGCCGCTGCTGCTGACTTCGGAAACTTCATCCTGTCCAACCCCTGATATGCGAATACAGCATGCGTCCGGCCCTTCTGGCAGGCGCCTGACCTTACGGCATTGCGCCAGATCAAGCCATGAGCGCGGACGCTATTCGGGCTGGCGCGTCGGCGGGGCGGGCGGCATCGGGGCGGGTGGCGGCGCCGGCGGCGGCTCGGGTGTCCGCTGCGGAGCCGGCTGCTTCGGTTCCTTCCTGGCCGGCGGCGTCTGGCTTGCGGTCTGCGGCACGGCGTCCTGCGGGGCCTGGTCGTTGCCGGCGGCGGGCTCGATCGGCGTCGCCGTCACGGCACGCTGGAAGGCGTCGCCGCGTATGCCGCCGCGGATGACCATCGGCATGTCGCGCAGGCGCCGCTTGCCGTGTCGATCGTCGTGATCGATCGAGGCGACCTCCTCCATCGTCACCGGCGGCACGTAGTCGTCCATGGCGATGACCGACGGGCTGAGCTTCACGAAGGATGGAGGCGGGGTGGCGTCGGGAATCGTCAGTCGCCGGCGCGGGACCCGTTTCGGCGCTCGCCGTCTTCGGCGCGTCCGGCTTCGGCGCGCCGGTTCGCCGAGCATGATCATGGAGGGCCCGAGCTTTTCCTTCATCGGCTTCAGCACGACGAAGGAGGAAGCGTGGGCGCTGCCGGTCGCCAGCAGCCCGATCATCAGAGGCAATACGAATGCCCGCATCGGTGCTCCCGGCTTAACTCCAAAACACGATATCCGCGCTGGCTGGCAGCGCGGCGTTTACTCTCTACTGGCCGCCGACGCTAACATTTGACAATTAACAAAACGGTGACGCAGCGGCACTTGCCGCAACCGGGCCGGAGCGGTAGGCCACGGAAATCGTCATCACCGGGGTCCACCTTGGCCGAAATCGTCCCTGCCGACCGCGCGCTCGCCCGAGCGCTTTCCGTGCTGCGCGACGGCGGCGTGGTGGCGCTGCCGACGGAGACCGTCTACGGGCTGGCCGCCGACGCCACAAACGGCGAAGCGGTGGCGCGCATCTTCGAGGCCAAGCGCCGGCCGCGCTTCAATCCGCTGATCGCCCATGTCGCCGGCCTCGAGATGGCGGAGCGGCTGGTGCGCATCGACCCGGTTTCGCGAAGGCTCGCGCAGGAATTCTGGCCCGGGCCGCTGACGCTGGTGCTGCCGCTGGCGAGTGAAGATGCCGTGCATCCGCTGGTGACCGCCGGGCTCGACACGCTCGCCGTTACGCATGCCGCGCGGCTTCGCAGCGGAACTGATCGAGGCTTTCGGCCGTCCGCTCGCCGCACCCAGCGCCAATTCCTCGGGGCGGCTCAGCCCGACCACGGCGGCGCATGTCGAAGCCGATCTCGGCGATCGCATCCCGCTGATCGTCGATGCCGGCGCGACCGCCGTCGGCCTGGAATCGACGATCGTGAAGGTCGAGGACGGCGTCGTGCGCCTGCTGCGGCCGGGCGGCATTCCCGCCGACGAGATCGCCGCGGTCGCCGGCGTGCCGGTCGAGCGTGCCACGGGCGGCGGCATCCAGGCGCCCGGCATGATGGCCTCGCACTATGCGCCGCATGCCGTGCTGCGGCTTGATGCGCGCGAGGTGCGCGGCGGCGAGGCCTTGCTCGGCTTCGGCCCGGAGCGGGCGAAGGACTCCGGCAGGGCAATCGCCTTTCGCAACCTGTCGGCTTCCGGGGACGCGCGCGAGGCTGCGGCCAATCTCTTTGCCTTCCTGAAGGAGCTGGATGGCTCCGGTGCCAAGACGATCGCCGTCGAGCCGGTGCCGCACGAAGGCCTCGGCGAGGCGATCAACGACCGGCTGGCGCGCGCCGCCGCGCCGCGTGACAGCGCCGGCACCGCGTCCTAGTTTCGCGACCATGGACCAGCCTTCGAACAAGATTCCCGACGACCTGCTCGACCGCTTCGCCGCGATCGTCGGCGAGCACCATGCGTTGCGCGACCAGGCGACATCGCACCCTATCTCAGCGAGCCGCGCGGCCTGTGGCATGGCCGCACGCAGCTCGTGCTGAAGCCGGCCAGCACGGACGAGGTGAGCCGCATCCTGGCGCTGGCCACCGAGACGGGAACGCCGGTGGTGCCGTATGGCGGCGGCACCGGGCTCGTCGGCGGCCAGATCCCGCACATGAGCGGCAACGAGATCATCGTCTCGATGTCGCGCATGAACCGCATCCGCGAAATCGACATCGCCTCGGGCACCGTGACCGCGGAAGCCGGCGTGGTGCTCCAGACCCTTCGCGACGCGGCCGACGAGGCCGACCGGCTGTTTCCGCTGTCGCTGGGCTCGCAGGGCAGCTGCCAGATCGGCGGCAATCTGTCGTCCAACGCCGGCGGCACCGGCGTTCTCGCCTACGGCAACGCGCGCGAGCTCTGCCTCGGCGTCGAGGTGGTGCTGCCGGACGGTCGCGTGTTCGACGATCTGCGCAAGCTGAAGAAGGACAATACCGGCTACGATCTCAAGAACCTGTTCGTCGGCGCGGAAGGCACGCTCGGCATCATCACCGCCGCGGTGCTGAAGCTGTTTCCGAAGCCGAAGGGCAGGGAGGTCGCCTGGGTCGGCGTGCGAATCGCCGGAAAAGGCGCTGGAACTGTTCACGCTCGCCTCCGACCTTTCGGGCGGCGCGCTGACGGCCTTCGAACTCGTCATGAAGCGGGCGCTCGATTTCACGCTGAAGCACATTCCGGGCGCCATCGCGCCGCTGCAGGGCGAGCACGACTGGCTGGTGCTCATGGAGATCTCGTCCGGCCGTTCGGCCGAGGATGCGCGCGCGCTCGTCGAGCAGGTGCTCGCGGCCGGCTGGGAGGGCGGCCTCGTCGCGGACGCCGCGATCGCCGCCAGCCTGGCGCAGGCGGAGGCGTTCTGGCATCTGCGGGAATCCATGTCGGACGCGCAGAAGCCGGAAGGCGCCTCCATCAAGCACGACATCTCGGTGCCGGTGGCCGCGATCCCGGAATTCATCGCCCGCGCCGGCAAGGCCGTCGCAGAGGTCGCGCCGGACGCCCGCATCGTCTGCTTCGGCCACATGGGCGACGGCAACCTGCACTACAACGTCTCCCAGCCCGAAGGCGCCGACCGGGCAGACTTCCTAAGCTCTACCGCAGCATGAACGACGCGGTGCATGCGGTGGTGCGTGCGCTCGAAGGGTCGATCTCGGCCGAGCACGGAATCGGGCAACTGAAGCGCGACGAGCTCCTGGCCACCGCGCCGCCGCTTGGCATCGAGCTGATGCGGCGCGTCAAGACCGCTTTCGATCCCGCCGGCATCATGAACCCCGGCAAGGTGATCTGAGGGCCGCCTCGCGCGCCTTCAGTCACCTTGATCGAAAACGGGACGCACGCGGCGCCGCCAGGCCAAGTCCGGTTCGCCATTCGGTAACCATCGCCGTCACCGAGCCCCGGAACAGCAAATTTTAACTGAACTTCTAAGCCCGGCGGTAAGGGAGCGCGGCTAGTCTTCCACACACAAGAGGCCGGAACACCGGCCCGGAGAGAACCGGAAAACCGGCTCTCAGGAGAAACAGGAAGACGTCGAACATGAACACCAGCCTCAAGCCGGTCTGGGCGGGCAGCAACATGCGCCTCGACCCGTCCCGCCTGCCGCAAGTCGTTTCGCACGCCACCCGCGATTCATTCGGCGAGGTCCACTTCACCATCGACAGCCGCGGCGCCGTCGTGCGCCGCACGCTGGAGAAGTCCGGACTGCCGGTGACGCTGATCCTGCCCGCGCACGTCTTCAAGGGCGTCGCGGCGCGCGCCATCGAGGACGGCGACGGCAATGTCACCGTGACGCTGGAACTCATGCATCACGACCCGATGCTGACCGTGCCGCTGCTCGTTGCCGACGACCTCGACGACGTCGCCGCCGACTGGCGCGCCTGGGCCGAAGCCTATCGCCTGCCGATGCTGCTGGTGGAGTCCGACGGCGTGGCGCGTTCGCTGGAGGAATCCTTGGGCCAGGTGAAGACCGCACCCACCAGGCAGCGCCGCAAGCGCGCCAGCTCGCAGCCGCGCCGCCCGCGCTTCCTCGCCCGTCGCAAGACCGGCAATCTCGGCCTTCGGCTGGTCGTCGAGGGCGAGGAGATCATCGCCCGGCAGTAAGGCCTCCGCCTTCTTGCGAGACTTCGCCGCCGCGCTCTGCCGGGCCTTCCCGCAGCGCGTCGGCGAACTTGCGCATCAGCCGCGCCAGCTCGTCGAGGTCGTTCGGCTTCCAGTTCTCGAATACTGCCCGGCCGAGCTGTTCGCGGGCGGCATCGATGCGATCGTTGAGTGCCTTGCCGGCCGCCGTCACCACCGCCTCGCGGACACGCCTGTCGGCCGCGCCTTCCCGTCGCTCCACCAGCCCCAGCTTCTCCAGCTTTGCAACTTGGCGGCTCACCGTGGTGTAGTCGCGTCCGACGCGGTCTGCGAGCTCGACCACGCCAACCGGCCCGAAGCGATCGATGCCGACGAGCAGCGGGAACAACGCCCGCTCGAGCGAGACGTCGGCTGCCTTCAGCAATATCTCGTCGCGCTGCGGCTGGTTCATGACGCTGACAATGTCGAGCAACGCGGCGTGAAGCTCGCGCAGTCGCGCGCTCATATGTGTATTTTGCACATTTTTCATTGACGTCATGTCGAACTCCTATTATGTGCAAAATACACACAAATTTCGATGATGAAAGGGGTGCACCGGATGAAGGCGGCAATCGTTCGCGCGGCGGGAGAACCGCCGTTCCATGGCGAATTCGCCGAACCCGAAGCGCAAGACGGCGAGAAGCTGGTTCATGTCTCGGCCGCCGCGATCAGCCAGGTGACGCGCTCGCGCGCTTCCGGCAGCCACTACAGCTCGTCCGGGAATTTCCCCTTCGTTCCGGGCATCGACGGGGTGGGACGGCTGGAGGACGGTCGCCGGGTCTATTTCGTGATGCCGCGCGCGCCCTTCGGCGCCATGGCCGAGCGGACCGTCGTCGACGGGCGCCGTCTCGTTGAACTCCCGGACGATCTCGACGACGTGACGGCGGCGGCGATCGCCAATCCCGGCATGTCGTCATGGGCGGCGTTGACCGAACGCGCGAAGCTGGCACCGGGCGAAACGGTGCTCGTCAACGGCGCCACCGGCGCGGCCGGGCGGCTCGCGGTGCAGATCGCCAGACATCTCGGCGCCGGCAGGGTGATCGCCACCGGCCGCAACGCCACGTCGCTGGCCGAACTGGCGGACCTGGGCGCCGACGTCACCATCCGGCTCGACGGCGACGACGACGCGCTGGAAGACCGCCTCAAGCCGGAATTCGCCGTCGGTATCGACGTCGTCGTCGACTATCTCTGGGGGCCGAGCGCCCGCACCGCGCTGATATCAGGTGCAAAGGCAGGACCGGAGGCGCGGCCGATCCGCTTCATCCAGGTCGGGTCTGTCTCGGGATCGGACATCGACCTGCCGAGTGCGGTCTTGCGGTCCTCGGCAATCGAACTGATGGGAAGCGGTATCGGCAGCATCCCGCTCGACCGGATGATCCACGCCATCGCCGGTGTGCTGCACGCCACCGTTCCGGCGGGCCTGCGCATTGCCACCAGGACGGCCCCGCTGGCTGCGATCTCCGAAGCCTGGGCGGAGCCCGAAGGCGGCCGGCGTGTTGTCATTTCGGTCGGGGATCGGGCGTCAGGCTGAAAGCGCCGCCCACGCGCCGCCTGCAAGCAGACCGCCGAAGATCAGCCAGCCCAGCACCTTGTTCGACTGGAACAGCTTCAGGCACTGGTCGGGATCGTCGATGTCGAGCCTGCTGATCTGGTAGGCCATGTGGACGGCGGCGGCGGCCAGGCCGACATAGGCGAGCGGCCGGCACCGCCGGCCGTTGCGAAGGCGGCGGCAAAACAGTACCAGCGCGCCGCCGTAGAGCCCGACCAGCCACCGGGCGGTCGCCGCGCCGAACAGCCGCGCGGTGGAGCGCACGCCGACCAGCGCGTCGTCCTCCTTGTCCTGGTGGGCATAGATCGTGTCGTAGCCGATCACCCACAGGATCGAGCCGAGATAGAGCAGCGCCGGCGACAGCCGACAGGCTGCCGAAATGCGCTGCCCAGCCCATCCAGCGCGCCCCAGGAAAAGGCAAGCCCCAGAACGAGTTGCGGCCAGTCGGTGAATCTCTTCGTGAACGGATAGATCGCCACCACGGCCAGCGAGGCGACGCCGAGCGACGATCGCGAAGCGGTTGAACTGGAGAAGCACGACCAGCCCGACCAGCGCCTGCACCGAGCAGGAACGTCCAGGCCTGCCTGCGGCTCACCTGGCCCGAGGGCAGCGGGCGGGAACGCGTGCGCTCGACGCCGGCGTCGATGTCCTCGTCGACGATGTCGTTGTAGGTGCAGCCGGCGCCCCGCATGGCCATGGCGCCGACGAGGAACAGGACGAGGTGCCACAGCGAAGGCAGCGCCTCGCCGAAGGCAAGCCCCGGCCTTGCGCCTGCCGTCGCAGCCAGCGCCGCCGACCACCAGCATGGCCACAGCAGCAGCCACCAGCCGATCGGCCGGTCCCAGCGGGCAAGCTGCGCGTAGGGCCACAGGGCGCGGGGCAGGGCGCGGTAGACCCAGTGTCCCGACGGCGCGTCGGCGACCCGCCCCTGGCTGCCGCGTGTCTGGATCGTTTCCATGGCGAACGGAGTGGCAGCAGAGCCGCCGCTCGTCAATGAGGTGAATTGTTGCCCGTTGGCTTCCATCGCGGCTTGACCGTCCGGGCACCGCCGCCTAGCCCCGTGTCAGTTCCGTAACCGGAGGCTGCCTGGCATGAACGTCCTTCTCATCGGCGCCGGCGGGCGCGAGCACGCGCTTGCCTGGAAGATCGCGGCCTCGCCGATGCTGACGAAGCTCTTTGCCGCGCCGGGCAATCCCGGCATCGCCGAGCATGCCGACTGCGTCGGCGCTCGACGTCAGCCGACCACGCAGGCTGTTGTGCGCCTTCTGCCGTGACAACGCGATCGATCTCGTTGTGGTCGGGCCCGAGGCGCCGCTGGTCGCCGGGCTCGCCGACGCGCTGCGCGGCCGAGGCATCGGCGTGTTCGGCCCTTCGAAAGCCGCGGCGCGGCTCGAGGGCTCCAAGGGCTTCACCAAGGATCTGTGCGCCCGGTTCGGCATCCCGACGGCGGCCTATCGGCCGCTTCGCCGACGCGCCGACGGCGCCAAGGCCTACGTCCGCGAGAAGGGCGCGCCGATCGTCGTCAAGGCGGACGGCCTCGCCGCCGGCAAGGGCGTCACCGTGGCCACCGACGCTCGAGGAGGCGCTCGCTGCCGTCGACGCCTGCTTCGACGGCGCCTTCGGCGCGGCCGGCGCCGAAGTGGTCGTCGAGGAATTCCTGGAGGGCGAGGAGGCGAGCTTCTTCTGCCTGTGCGACGGCACCACCGCGCTGCCCTTCGGCACGGCGCAGGACCACAAGCGCGTCGGCGAGGGCGACACCGGGCCCGAACACCGGCGGCATGGGCGCCTATTCGCCGGCGCCCGTCATGGACGAGGCGATGGTGAGCCGCGTCATGGCCGAGATCGTCGAGCCGACGATGCGCGGCATGGCCGAGCTCGGCTGCGCCGTTTTCCGGCGTGCTGTTCGTCGGGCTGATGATCACCGCACAGGGCCCGAAGCTGATCGAATACAATGTCCGCTTCGGCGATCCCGAATGCCAGGTGCTGATGATGCGGCTCAAGGACGACCTGCTGGCGCTGCTGAAGGCGGCGGCCGACGGCCAGCTCGGCCACGTCTCGGTGCGCTGGCGCGACGAGGCGGCGCTGACGGTGGTGATGGCGGCGAACGGCTATCCGGGCAGGCCGGAGACAGGCTCGGAAATCCGCGGCCTCGATGAGGCCGCGGCGGTCGACGGCGTCCAGATCTTCCACGCCGGCACGGCGCGCGAGGACGGCAGGCTGGTCGCCGCCGGCGGCCGCGTGCTCAACGTCACCGCGCTCGGCGAGACCGTCGACCGAGGCGCGCGACCGCGCCTATGCGGCCGTCGACCGCATCGACTGGCCGGGCGGCTTCTGCCGCCGCGACATCGGCTGGCGCGCGGTCGAGCGCGAGCGCGGTTGAAGCGATGCCGTCCGCTCGCGTTGACGTGAACGTCAAGGTCACATAGCGCTCGCGCGCAGCGCCGGCCGATGCCAGATGCCGGCGGATAGTGGTTCCAGACGAGGATCGAACAGCAATGTACAAGGCGCCGGTAGCCGAAATCGCCCACACGCTGAAGCATGTCGCGGGCATGAAGAAGGCGCTCGAGGGGGCGCAGCTCGGCGATCTTTCCGAGGATCTGGTCGACGCCATCCTGGAGGAGGCCGGCCGCTTCGCCACCGACGAGATCGCGCCGCTGCACAAGATCGGCGACGAGACCGGCGCGGTGCTGAAGGACGCGCGCCGTCACCATGCCGCCCGGCTGGAAGGACATGTACAAGCGCTGGTGCGAGGGCGGCTGGAACGCGCTCGCCGGTCCCGAGGATTTCGGCGGGCAGGGCCTGCCGACGATGATGTCGGTGGCAGCGCTCGAAATGTGGAACTCCGCCTCCATGGCCTTCGGCGTCGGGCCGACGCTGACCATGGGCGCGGTCGAGGCGATCGACAAGCACGCCTCCGACGAGCTCAAGGCGACCTATCTGGAAAAGCTCGTCACCGGCGAGTGGATGGGCACGATGAACCTGACCGAGCCGCAGGCCGGCTCCGACCTCGGCGCGCTGCGCACCCGCGCCGAGCGGGCGGACGACGGCACCTACCGCATCTTCGGCCAGAAGATATTCATCACCTACGGCGAGCACGACTTCACCGACAACATCGTGCACCTGGTGCTGGCGCGCCTGCCCGACGCACCGCCCGGAACGCGCGGCATCTCGCTGTTCCTGGTGCCGAAGTTCCTGCCGAACGCCGACGGCACGCCCGGCGCGCGCAACGATCTGTTCTGTGCCTCGCTCGAGGAGAAGCTCGGCATCCACGCCTCGCCGACCTGCGTCATGGTCTATGGCGACGGCTTCGTGAAGGACCGCGAACCGGGCGCCATCGGCTGGCTGGTCGGGGAAGAAAATCGCGGGCTCGCCTGCATGTTCACGATGATGAACAACGCCAGGCTGGCCGTCGGCATGCAGGGCGTCGCGGTGGCCGAGACGGCCTACCAGAAGGCGCTGGCCTATGCCGAGGAGCGCCGCCAGGGCAAGGCGCCGGGCGAACACGGGCGAGGGCATGAGCCCGATCGTCAGGCACCCGGACGTGCGCCGCATGCTCGCCACCATGAAGGCGCTGACGGCTGCCGCGCGCGCCATCTCCTATTCCTGCGCGCACGCCATCGACATGGCGCGCGTCTCCGACGGCGACGCCGCCAAGGGCTGGCAGGAGCGCGCCAACCTGCTCACCCCCGTCGCCAAGGCGTTTTCCACCGATGTCGGCGTCGAGGCCGCCTCGCTTGGCGTGCAGGTGCACGGCGGCATGGGCTTCATCGAGGAGACCGGTGCGGCCAGCCTCTACCGCGACGCGCGCATCGCGCCGATCTACGAGGGCACCAACGGCATCCAGGCGATCGACCTCGTCACCCGCAAGCTGCCGCTGTCGGGCGGCGACGCGGTGGCGGCCTATGTCGGCGAACTGCGGGACGACGTCGAGGCTCTGCGCGCCTCCAACAATCCCGGCTTCGGCCGCTCGGCCGACCGCATCGCCGCCGCCCTCGACGATCTCGACGCGGCCACCGCGCAAATGCTGAAATGGCTCGCCGACGGCGACCAGGCCTCTGCACTTGCCGGCGCCACGCCCTATCTGCGGCTGTTCGGGCTGGCGGCCGGCGGCGCCTACCTGGCGCGTGGCGCCCTTGCCGGCGGCGATGCGGCGCGCATCGGTCTCTGCCGGTTCTTCGCCGAGAACCTGGTCGGCGAATGCGCCGCGCTAAGGGATCGGGTGGTCGAGGGCGCCGAGAGCCTCGCCGCGGCCGAACTCGCCTAGCCTCGGGTAAACGGAGGACGACATGAGCGACCACATCACCGTCGAGCGTCGCGGGGCCGCGCAGGTCATCCGCATGAACCGGCCCGACAAGAAGAACGCGCTGACCAGGGCCATGTATGCCGCCATGGCCGAGGCGGTCGCCGCCGGCGAGGCCGACGAGGCGGTGCGCGTCACCGTGCTCCTGGGCTCGCCCGGCGCCTTCACCGCCGGCAACGACCTCGCCGACTTCCTGGCGATCGCCACGGGCGGGGAGGGCGGCACCGAGGTCTACGACTTCATGCTGGCGCTGGTCGACGCCCACAAGCCGGTGATTTCCGGCGTCGACGGCATCGCCGTGGGGATCGGCACGACGCTTGCAGTTCCACTGCGACCTCACCTTCGCCACGCCGCGATCGGAATTCCGCACCCCCTTCGTCGATCTCGGCCTGGTGCCGGAATTCGGCTCCAGCCTGGTGGCGCCGGCGCTCATGGGCCACCAGCGCGCCTTCGCCATGCTGGCGCTGGGCGAGGGGTTTTCGGCCGAGCGCGCCCGCGAGGCCGGCCTCGTCCATGAAGTCGTGGCCGAGGACGCGCTGGAGGAGGCGGTGTTCGCCGCCGCCGAGCGGCTGGCGGCCAAGCCGCCGGAGGCGCTGCGGATTTCCCGCGACCTGATGATCGGCTCGCGCGACGCGCTGATCCGGCGCATCCACGAGGAAGCCAGCCATTTCCGCAACCGGCTGAAATCCGACGAGGCGCGCGAGGCCTTCGTCGCCTTCATGAACCGCAAGAAGTGAGGACGCCTTTCCTCGCCCCTTCGAGGGAGAGGTGTCGAGCCGCGCGAAGTCCGGATCGGAGAGTGGGGTCGTTTGCGCCCTTACCTCGCCCCTTGCGGGAGAGGTCGGCTTGCTCCGAAGCCCGTCAGCGGAGAGGCGGCAATCCGCGTGAGGGGTACTGAAGGGCGCCGCCCGGCCAACACCCCGCATCCGTCTCGACGCTGAGCACCGATCTACCTTCTCCCGCAAGGGGAGAGATAGGGCGCGCGGCATCCGCCTTCGCGCATACATCTTCATCGCCACGCCCGGCTTTGCTCAGCCGTCTGGCCATTGTCAAAGAACCCGCGCCTCGCGGTTCGACAAGCTCGCCATGAGGGATCGCTGCGCGATCCTTCGCTGCGGCGCTGTCGCTGAGGCTCGTCGATGCGAGCCCGCGTGGGGAAGACGGGCGGCCGTTCGGACGCTCATCTATTCTAATTCGTGCGACCTTGCGGCCGCCCGTCCGGCATCCTGCCCCGCGTCCGGGAGCGGAGGGGTCAGCCCCCGCAAGCCGTCGGCAGGGCCCGGACCTAACGCTCTGCGAAGCCGCGCCACCGCGCGCGGCCGATCCGGTACCGTCCCGCCGCCCGGATGTTCGGTGTGCACACCCGTTTCCCGCGCGGCGGTATGGGCGAAGGATAAGCGAGGCGGAGACGACGGGGACAAATGAGGGAGTGGGAAATGGGGAGTAGTGCAGCAGGAACAAGGGGTTGGACGATGACGGAGCCGCGCGGCTGTCCACGCCGGTGGGCTGGTGCGCGCTGCCTCACCGCCGCGTTACACCGCGACCGTGCCGACGCCTCGCCCGCCGGCGATCACTCGCCGGCGTATGTGCCCTGCTTCAGATAGGCGCTCGGGATGCAGGACAGGATACGATTGCGCATCGTCTCGGCCGTGGACTTTGACTGGTAGGGACCGAGCACGGAGACAGTGAGCCCCGGCGTGAAGCCGGACCACTTGCTGGAAAAATCGCTGAACGCCTGAACCCCGCACGCCGCCAGCTCGGCGTTGACCTTCGCATTGGCCGGCGCGGTGTCGGCATAGTCGGGGTTCTTGGCCGAGCCCACGATCACCCACCACTGCCCGGCTGCACTGGCAACCGTTGCGGACGAAATCGCCAGGCCGAGGCAGGCCAGCAGCGCCAATGCGAAGTTGCGCCAGCGCGTCGGTTTGCGTGCGTCGAGTGGGCTGAATGCGTTCATGGAACGTGTCTCCTCGTCGAGATTCCCGTCTCCCTTACCGTCCAGTTTTGCGACGAAAAGGGCGAAGTCAAGAAAACCCGGACGCCGCGCGGGAGACGGGCGGCGGAAATCCGGCGTTCATCCGCTCAGGGCGAGCTCATCCCCGAATGCGGGCATCTGCCGCAGATCGAGCAACCATCCGTCGTGCGCTCGCGGCTTGCCCGCTTCGCCCGCGCACTGGCCGGCCGATAGGCGCCCTACGGATAGAGCCTGAGCCTTCTCCCAGCCGCCCTCGCTGCGCTCGAAGCGGACGCGGTCGTGCAGGCGGAAGGGGCGGTCGGCCCAGAACTCGATGGTTTTGGGCACGATGCGGAAGCCCGACCAGTAGGGCGGGCGGGGAATGTCGCCGACGGCGTATTTGAGCGTGTATTCGGCGACCGACTTTTCCAGCGCGAACCGGCTTTCCAGCGGCCGCGACTGTTTCGAGGCCCAGGCGCCGATGCGGCTGCCGCGGGCCCGCGAGGCGTAATAGGCGTCGGCCTCGGCGTCGGAAACGATCTCGACGGCGCCGCGCAGCCGAACCTGGCGGCGCAGCGACTTCCAGTGAAAGCACATCGCCGCCTTCATCGTGGCGAGGATCTCGACGCCCTTGCCGCTCTCGAAATTGGTGTAGAAGACGAAGCCGCGTTCGTCGAAACCCTTCAGAAGCACCATGCGCACGTTGGGCAGGCCGTCGGGGTCGACGGTCGCCACGGCGACCGCGTTCGGATCGTTCGGCTCCGACTTTTCGGCTTCCGCCAGCCAGTCGGCGAAAAGCCTGATCGGCTCCGTGCTTTCGGTGAAGTCACTCTCCGTTAACCCTGTCTCGGCCATGATGCTGCACTCGCAAGCTCCGGTGGAAATCGAGTGCGGAGATTGCCCATTGGCGCTGAAATCGCAAGTTTTCCGGATTGGGCCACGGCCGGCTGCCCGCGTTCGCGCGGCCGTGTGCGCGGCAGTGATGGCGACGCTTTCCGGCTGCGCAGGCGGCTTCGATCTCGATTCGCTGTCGGTCGACCGCTCGCTGGTGACCTCCTCGGTGGGCGGCGGGCAGGGCGCTCCCACCAGTGCCGAGGCCTCCGACATGGCCGCCATCCGCAGCACGATCGCCGCCTGGGACAGGAGCCGCGTGCCCGACGACGTGGTGCCGTGGGCGAACCTCGACACCGGCTCGGCCGGCGCCATCCAGAAGGTCGAGGACGTGATCGGCGACGAGGCCTTCTGCCGCCGCTTCCGCGCCACCCGCGACAGTTTTTCCGGCGACGGCGCCTATCGGGGCGAGGCCTGCCGCACCGCCGGCGCCGGCTGGACGGTGACGGAGCTGAAAAAGCGCTGACGGAGCACATTCCGGCGCGGTTTCGGGCGCGAAGGCACTGGAATTTCTTCCTATTCGTTCGCATATAGGATGCGAGAGATTCCACATCCCTGAAACGGGCACCCGAACACATGCGCGATCCATATGACGTGTTGGGCGTCGCCAAGGACGCCTCGCAGAAGGACATCAAGTCGGCCTTCCGCCGGCTGGCGAAGAAATATCATCCGGACCAGAACCCGGACGACCCGAAGGCGCAGGAGCGCTTCTCGGAAGCCAATCAGGCGTACGAGATTCTCGGCGACGAGAAGCAGCGCAAGGCCTTCGACCGCGGCGAGATCGACGCCACCGGCAAGCAGCGCTTCCAGGATTTCGGCCAAGGTTTTGGCGGCGCGGGTGGTGGCGGCGGCGGCGATCCGTTCGCCGGCTTCCGGCGCTCCTCGCGCGGCGGGCCGGGGGCCTCGCATTTCGAATACCGCACGTCGGGCTTCGAGGGCGACGCCGGCGACATCTTCTCCGAGATCTTCGGCAGCGCCTTCAGCCAGGGCGCCGAGCAGCGCGGCGGCGGTGCGAGGGCGCGCAGCAGGCCGCCGGCACCCGACCTGAACGTCACCATGGAGGTCAGCCTCGAGGAGGTGATGAACGCCTCCAAGGTGACCGCCACCTTCCCCGACGGGCGCAAGATCGCCGTCAAGCTGCCGAAATATCTCGAGGACGGCCAGACCATCCGGCTGAAGGGCCAGGGCGCGGAATCGCCGTTCGGCGACCGTGGCGACGCGCTGGTCAAGATCAGGTTCCGCAAGCACCCGCGCTATCGGGTCGAAGGCCGCGACCTGCATGTCGACCTGCCGGTGCCGCTGGCCGATGCCGTGCTCGGCGCCAAGGTGGCGGTGGAGACGCCGTCCGGCAAGGTCGCGCTCACCGTGCCGGCGTGGTCGAACTCCGGCCGCCGGCTGCGGCTGAAGGGCCGCGGCCTGCCGGTGAAGGCCGGCGGCAATGCCGATCTCTACGCCGACCTTCAGATCGTGCTGCCGGAAGGCGACCACGAGCTCGAAGCGCTGATGAAGAAGCGGCGGGGCTGACCGCTCCGCCGTGCCAGCCTGGCCGCCCGGCCACCGCCCTCCAGCTTGAAGGCCAACAGGGCCTGTGCGATAGGCACTGGCTCGAACAAGGTGCGGAGAGATCGAGATGGCAGGTGGAAGCGGACTGATGGAAGGCAAGCGCGGCCTCATCATGGGGGTCGCCAACAACCGCTCCATCGCCTGGGGCATCGCCAAGGCGCTGGCCGGGCAGGGCGCCGAGATCGCGCTGACCTACCAGGGCGAGGCCTTCCGCAAGCGCGTCGAGCCGCTGGCGGCCGAACTCGGCGCGACGATCGCCGGCGACTGCGACGTCACCGCGCCCGAAAGCGTCGATGCCGTGTTCGACGGGCTCGCCTCCAGATGGGGCAAGCTCGACTTCCTCGTCCACGCCATCGCCTTTTCCGACAAGGACGAGCTGACCGGCCGCTATGTCGAGACCAGCCGCGACAATTTCCTGCGCACCATGGACGTCTCGGTCTACTCGCTTACGGCGGTCGCCAAGCGCGCCGAGCCGCTGATGACCGACGGCGGCTCGATCCTGACGCTGACCTATTACGGCGCGGAAAAGGTGATGCCGCACTACAACGTCATGGGTGTCGCCAAGGCCGCGCTCGAGGCTTCGGTGCGTTATCTGGCGGTCGATCTCGGCGGCGGCGGCATCCGCGTCAACGCGCTGTCGGCAGGCCCGATCAAGACGCTGGCGGCAAGCGGCATCGGCGATTTCCGCTACATCCTCAAGTGGAACGAGTACAACTCGCCGCTGAAGCGCGCGGTGACGACCGAGGAGGTCGGCGATTCCGCGCTCTACCTGCTGTCCGACCTGTCGCGCGGCGTCACCGGCGAGGTGCTGCACGTCGATTCGGGCTACCACGTCGTCGGCATGAAGGCTGTCGACGCTCCCGACATTTCCGTCGTCAAGGACGCCTGACCCCGGGCAACGGCCGCCGATGTACCCGCTGACCTATTTCGTCCGGCACGGCCAGACCGACTGGAACGCCGAGCAGCGCCTGCAGGGGCAGGCCGACACGGATTTGAACGCGACCGGTCGCGCCCAGGCCGACCGCAACGGCGAACGCCTCGCCGGGCTGATCGAGGATGCCGGCGCGTTCGACTATGTCTCCAGCCCGCTGACGCGCACCCGCGACACGATGGAGCGCATCCGCGAAAAACTCGGCCTGCCGGCCGACGGCTATCGCACCGACAAGCGACTGGTCGAGCTCGACTTCGGCGAATGGCAGGGTTTCACCATGGCCGAGCTCGACGCGCGCACGCCCGGCGTGTCGGCAGCGCGTGACCGCGACAAGTGGAATTTCCTGCCGCCGGGCGCCGGCGCGGAGAGCTACGAGATGCTCAGCCGCCGCGTGCGCCCGTGGCTCGACGAGCTGGAGCGGCCGACCGTATGCGTCACCCACGGCGGCATCATCCGCTGCATGTTCCGGCTGATCGGCGGTATGGACGAGACCGAGGCGGCCGACCTCGACATTCGCCAGGACCGCGTCGTGCGGCTGGCAAACGGCAGGCTGGAATGGCTGTGAGAAGGCGGCTCCGAGATCGGTGTCGCTACAGCGGTTCATCGTCTGTCGGAATCGATGGACCGCTCCAAGTTCCCGTTTTCGCGCAACTCCGGACGGAAAACCGGGTTCCACTTTTCCTGGAGTTGCTCTGCCTCAGTTGCTGTCGGAATCGTCGTCCGAATCCGGCAGCACCATGTCGGTGATCTGCTTCACGCCGTTGCCGGCGTCGCGATAGGCGATGACCACGTCCATGCCGTCGCTCAGCGCCGACATGTCGACTTCGGCGGGCAGCTTGTAGGTCTGGCCGTCGTCCAGCGTGATCGTCCAGTTGTCCTGGTCGATCTTCTTGATCAGCCCTTCGGTGTCGGCCGCGAGCGCGATTGAGGTGGTCACGGACAGGGTGGCGATCGCCAAAATGAACTTGCGCATCGAAGGTCCTCATCGAATGGGCACATCGGCGCAATTGCGCCGGTCTCGTCGGCAAACCAGAACGACCCAATTGTGTCGAAACTAGAGCGTGCCGACGCGCAAACTAGCAGGGCCGCGCGGTTTGACCACCGCGAAAAACGCCAATAGAAGCGGGCGTCCGCCCGCGCATTGTCCGCGCAAGGCCCGCCGGAAGTCCTGCAACATGTCGCACAACACGTTCGGCCATCTCTTTCGCGTCACCACCTGGGGCGAAAGCCACGGTGCCGCACTCGGCTGCGTGGTCGACGGCTGCCCGCCGGGCATCCGCTTCACCGTGGCCGACATCCAGCGCGAGCTCGACAGGCGGCGGCCGGGAAGTTCGCGCTTCGTCACCCAGCGCCGCGAGCCGGACCAGGTGAAGGTGCTGTCGGGTTTCGTCGAGGACGAGGACGGCGAGACGCTGGTGACGACAGGCACCCCGGTCTCGATGATGATCGAGAATGTCGACCAGCGTTCGAAGGACTACGGCGAGATCGCCCGCCAATACCGGCCCGGCCACGCCGACTACACCTACGACGTCAAATACGGCGTCCGCGACTTTCGCGGCGGCGGCCGCTCCTCGGCCCGCGAGACGGCGGCGCGCGTCGCCGCCGGCGCCCTGGCGCGCAAGGTGGTGCCGGGGCTCGTCGTGCGCGGCGCGCTGATCGCCATGGGCGAGAAGGAAATCGACCGCTCGCGCTGGGACTGGGATTTCGTCGGCGATGCCGAAAACCCGTTCTTCACGCCGGACCCTGAGTCGGTGCCGGTCTTTGCCGACTATCTCGACGGCATCCGCAAGGCCGGCTCCTCGGTCGGGGCGCTGATCGAGATCGTCGCCGACGGCGTGCCGGCAGGCCTCGGCGCACCGATCTACGCCAAGCTCGACCAGGACGTCGCCGGCGCGCTGATGTCGATCAACGCGGTCAAGGGCGTGGAGATCGGCAACGGCTTCGAGGCAGCCCGCATCACCGGCGAGGAGAACGCCGACGAGATGCGTGCCGGCAATGACGGCCGGCCCCGGTTCCTGTCGAACAAGGCGGGCGGCGTGCTGGGCGGCATTTCGACCGGCCAGCCGGTGGTGGCGCGCTTCGCCGTAAAGCCGACTTCTTCCATCCTCACCCCGCGCCGCTCCGTCGATGTCGACGGCCACGAGGTCGATGTCCGCACCAAGGGCCGTCACGACCCCTGCGTCGGCATCCGCGCCGTGCCGATCGGCGAGGCGATGGTCGCCTGCGTGATCGCCGACCACTATCTGAGGCACCGGGGGCAGACGGGGAAAGGAAGTGAGTAGGGCAGTAAGGCATTAGGGCAGCAGGTCGCTGCACGAACGCTCTTCCCCGCTCTTCCTACTGCCGTATTGCCCTACTGCCTTAGTGCCCCGAACATCGCGAAGCGAACGAATTCATGCCCTACGATCAGAAAAAAGTCGTCGAAGCCATCCGCGCCTTCGAGCGCGGCGAGATCGTCGTCGTCATGGACGACGACGGCCGCGAGAACGAGGGCGACCTGATCGTCGCCGCCGCCCACTGCACGCCGGAAAAGATGGCCTTCATCGTGCGTTATACCTCGGGCATCGTGTGTGCGCCGATGGGCCGCGAGGATGCGCGCCGGCTGAACCTCGCGCCGATGGTCGCCGACAATGACGCGCCGCACGGCACCGCCTTCACCGTCAGCGTCGACTTCAAGCACGGCACCACCACCGGCATCTCGGCCGAGGACCGCACACTGACGGTCAGGAACCTCGCCAACGGCAATGTCGGTGCGGCGGATTTCGTCCGTCCGGGCCACATCTTTCCGCTGATCGCGCGCGAAGGCGGCGTGCTGATGCGCTCCGGGCACACCGAGGCGGCCGTCGATCTCTGCCGCCTCGCCGGCCTGCCGCCGGTCGGCGTCATCTGCGAGCTCGTCAACGACGACGGCACGGTGAAGCGCGGCCCCGATGTCGCGGCCTTCGCCCAGGAGCACGGGCTGAAGCAGGTTTCGGTGGCCGACCTGATCGCCTATCGCCAGCGCCAGGAGACGCTGATCGAGCGTGTCGACAGTTTCGACATCGAAACCCCCGGCGGCGCGGCGCGGGCCCACATCTACGCGCTGCCGTGGGACGTCATGCACCATCTGGCGGTCGTGTTCGGCGACATCCGCGACGGCCAGGACGTGCCGGTGCGGCTGCAGGCCGAGGACGTGGTGCAGGACGTGTTCGGCACCGGCGACCAGATCCACGAGATCACCCGCCTGATGGGCGCGAAGGGCCGCGGCGTCATCGTCTACCTGCGCGAGGGCTCGGTCGGCGTCGGGCGCCAGGAGCGCGACCGGCGCGCGGCGCGCGAGGGCGAGACGCACGAGGAGGCGCGGCGGCGCGAGAGCGAGTGGCGCGAGGTCGGCCTCGGCGCGCAGATCCTGCGCGATCTCGGCATCGGCTCGATCCACCTCGTGGCATCGCGCGAACGCCGCTATGTCGGGCTGGAAGGCTTCGGCATCAAGATAGCGTCGACCGAAATCCTCGAACGCTGAGGACGCGCATCGGCGGCGGCTCGAAGTCACCGCCACGAGATGCTATGCTCACCCCCGGCCGCTGGATTCGGGGGAAGCCATGTGGGATTTCGACATCGGCAAGACGCTTGCCATCATGGGCCGCACCTGGCCCTTCATCGTCTTTCGCCTCGTCGTCTACTTCGCCATCACCGTCGCCTACGTGTTCGCCACCGGCGCGGGCGCGGGTGTGGGCTTCGGCGTCGGCCACATCTCGAGTGATCCCGACGGACCGCTCTCCTTCGCCTTCTGGGGCGGCGCGCTGGGCTTCATCCTCGTCTCGGCGATCCTCTACTGGGCGCGCGAATACATTCTCTACGTGCTCAAGGCCGGCCACATCGCGGTGATGGTGCGCCTCATCGACGGGCAGGACATTCCCGACGGCAAGAGCCAGATCGACTACGCCCGCAGCGTCGTGACGGCGCGCTTTCGCCGAGGCCAACGTGCTGTTCGCCATCGACCAGCTGGTCAAGGGCATCATCCGCGTCATCACCGGCCTGATCGGCGGCATCGCGGCGTTCCTGCCGATTCCCGGCCTTGAAGGGCTGGCGCGGTTCGCCAACACGGTGATCCGCATCTCGCTCACCTATGTCGACGAGATCATCCTCGGCTACAACATCCGCACCGACAGCGAAGAGCCGTTCGAGAGCGCCCGCAAGGGCGTCATCCTCTACGCGCAGAACGGCACCACCATGCTGAAGAACGCAGTATGGCTGGCCGTGATCATGTGGGGCCTGACCTTCGTCGTGTTCCTGTTCATGCTGGCGCCGGCCGCGGCGATCTTCTACGCCATGCCCGGCCAGCTCGCCGGGTGGAGCTTCGTGCTGGCGCTGGTGTTCGCGTGGGCGGTGAAGGCGGCGCTGGTCGAGCCGTTCGTCATCGCCGCGCTGATGCAGGTCTATTTCCGGATCATCGAGGGCCAGACGCCCGACCCCGAATGGGACCGCCGGCTGAGCGAGGCCTCGGGCAAGTTCCGCGAACTGAAGGACCGCGCCGTGGGCTCCTTCGGCGGCGGACCGGCCAAGCCGGCGCCGCAGGGCGGGTAGGCGCCCGCCGACAGCCGATTTCATGTTGATCGCGCGCCGTGCGGCGTCTCGCGACGTGACATATGGCGTCGCGAACGCCTATATCAGGGCATGACAACGCGCTTCTACACCCATCCCGTGTTCCTCGAGCACCTGACGCCGCCCGGCCATCCCGAGCGGCCGGACAGGCTGCGCGCCATCGAAAAGGTGCTGGAGGAGGAACGCTTCGCCGATCTCGACCGGGTGGAGGCGCCGCTTGCCGACGAGGCGACGCTGCTCTACGGCCATCCCGAAAGCCATGTCGAAAAGGTGAGGAGCCACATCCCCGAGGAAGGGCTGGCGCGTGTCGACGAGGACACCACCGCGAGCCCGAAGACCTGGGAGGCCGCGCTCAGGGCGGTCGGCGCCGCCGAGGCCGCCGTCGACGACGTCATGACCGGCAAGGCCGACAACGTGTTCGTCGCCGCCCGCCCGCCCGGCCACCACGCCGAGAAGACCCGGGCGATGGGCTTCTGCTTCTTCAACAACGCCGCGATCGCCGCACGCTACGCGCAGAAGAAATACGACGTCGAGCGCGTCGCCATCTTCGACTGGGACGTCCACCACGGCAACGGCACGCAGGACATCTTCTGGGACGATCCGAGCGTGCTCTACTGCTCGACCCATCAGATGCCGCTCTACCCCGGCACCGGGGCGCTGAACGAGACCGGCGTCAAGGACAACATCGTCAACGCGCCGCTGGCGCCCGAAAGCGGCAGCCGCGACTTCAAGGACGCCTTCCGCTCGCGCATCCTGCCGGCGATCGAAGATTTCAGGCCCGATCTCATCATCATCTCGGCCGGTTTCGACGCGCACTATCGCGACCCGCTGGCCGAGCTGAAATGGACGGAGGCCGACTACGACTGGGCCACCGGCGAGATGATGGACCTTGCCGGCCGCTGGTCCGGCAATCGGCTGGTCAGCCTGCTGGAGGGCGGCTACGACCTGCACGGCCTGGCCTTTTCGGCCGCCACCCACATACACCGCCTGATGAAGGGATGAGCATGTCCGAGGATCCCAACGCCGACATCAAGCAGATGAGCTTCGAGCAGGCGCTGGAAGCGCTGGAGCGCATCGTCGACGATCTGGAGAAAGGCGACGTGCCGCTCGACCAGTCGATCCGCATCTACGAGCGCGGCGAGGCGCTGAAGGCGCATTGCGACAAGCTGTTGAAGGCCGCCGAGGACAAGGTCGAGAAGATTCGCCTGTCGCGCGAGGGCAAGCCGGTGGGCACCGAGCCGCTCGACGCGGAGTAGGGCGATTCTCCGAACGGTGCGTCGCCCCTGCTGTAGCTGAATTTGCCGCAATCCGAGGCTAGTGTGGGAAGGTCGCGGCCAAATAGGCGTGCCGAGGGGACCATTGCATGAGCTTCTTTCCGGGCAAGGATCCCGAACCGGGCGACGCCTTCGCCTGCGACGCCATCGAGACGCTGATCATTCCGCGCTCGCACGATGTCGGCGGGTTCGAGGTGCGGCGCGCGCTGCCCTCGTCGAGGCGCCGGCTGGTCGGGCCGTTCATCTTCTTCGACCGCATGGGGCCGGCGCTGCTCAAGCCCGGCACCTCCTTCGACGTGCGCCCGCATCCGCATATCGGGCTTTCGACCGTCACCTACCTGTTCGACGGCCGGGTGCGCCACCGCGATTCGCTGGGCACCGAGATGGTGATCGAGCCCGGCGACGTGAACCTGATGACGGCGGGACGCGGTATCGTCCATTCCGAGCGCATGCCCGAGGAGATGCGCGGCTCGCCGATGGGGCTGTCGGGCCTGCAGACCTGGCTGGCGCTGCCCGATGGCGGCGAGGAGGTCGACCCGCTTTTCGATCACACGGTGAAGGCCGAGCTGCCCGAATTCGCCGCCGACGGCGTGACGGGGCGCGTCGTGATCGGCGCCTTCCACGGCATGGCCGCGGCCGTGCGCACGCCCACCGAAACGCTCTATGTCGATATCGACCTCGAGGCCGGAGCATCGGTGCAGATCCCGGCCGACGCCGAGGAGCGCGCCATCTACACCCTCACGGGCGACGTCGAGATCGCCGGCGACCGCTTTCCCGCCGACCGGCTGCTGGTGTTCCGCCCCGGCGACGAGATCGTGGTTTCGAGCGAGCGCGGCGCGCATTTCATGCTGTTCGGCGGCGCGGCCCTGGGTTCGCGCCGCTACATCTGGTGGAATTTCGTCTCCTCCTCGAAGGAGCGGATCGAGCAGGCCAAGGAGGAATGGCGCACCGGCCGCTTCGACATCGTGCCGGGCGACGCCGAGGAGTTCATCCCGCTGCCGGAGGGCTGAACGCCCACATCCCGCCACGCTGCGCGTTTACTTCCGCGCCCTCACACCCTATCTGGTAGGGGCTGTGACCAAGCCAAGTGACCAGTCCGTGAATTCGCCGCCAAAGACACCTCTGCTCGACCGCATCCGCTTTCCTTCCGACCTGCGCCAACTGCCGGAAGACGAACTGCCGCAGGTTGCCGAGGAGCTGCGCGCCGAGCTGATCGACGCCGTTTCCCAGACCGGCGGCCATCTCGGCGCCGGGCTCGGCGTGGTCGAATTGACCGTGGCGCTGCACTACGTGTTCGACACGCCCGACGACCGGCTGATCTGGGATGTCGGCCACCAGGCCTATCCGCACAAGATCCTCACCGGGCGGCGCGACCGCATCCGCACGCTGCGCCAGGAGCACGGGCTTTCCGGCTTCACCAAGCGCGCCGAGAGCGAATACGACCCGTTCGGCGCGGCCCACTCCTCGACCTCGATCTCGGCCGGCCTCGGCATGGCGATCGCCCGCGACCTGGCCGGCCGCAGGAACCATGTCGTCTCGGTGATCGGCGACGGCGCGCTGTCGGCCGGCATGGCCTACGAGGCGATGAACAACGCCGGCGCGCTCGACGCGCGCCTCATCGTCATCCTCAACGACAACGACATGTCGATCGCGCCCGCCCTCGGGCGCCATGAGCGCCTATCTGGCGCGGCTGGCCTCCGGGCGCACCTACCAGGGCTTTCGCGAGTTCGGCAAGAAGCTGACCTCGTATCTCGGCAAGCGGGTCGACCGCGCCGTCACCCGCGCCGTCGAGCATGCGCGCGGCTACGTCACCGGCGGCACGCTGTTCGAGGAGATGGGCTTCTTCCACATCGGCCCGATCGACGGCCACAATCTCGAGCACCTGGTGCCGGTGCTGAAGAACGTGCGCGACAACGGCGACGGCCCGGTGCTGATCCACGTCGTCACCAAGAAGGGCAAGGGCTACGCGCCGGCCGAGGAAGCCGCCGACAAGTATCACGGCGTCTCCAAGTTCGACGTCATCACCGGCGCGCAGGCCAAGGCGCCGTCGAACGCGCCGAGCTACACCAAGGTTTTCGCCCGCGCGCTGGTCGAGGAAGGCCGCCGCGACGACAGGATCGTGGCGATCACCGCCGCGATGCCGTCCGGCACCGGCCTCGACCTGTTCGGCGAGGCGTTCCCCGAGCGCACCTTCGACGTCGGCATCGCCGAGCAGCACGCGGTGACCTTCGCGGCCGGGCTGGCGAGCGAAGGCTACAAGCCGTTCGCGGCGATCTATTCGACCTTCCTGCAGCGCGGCTACGACCAGGTCGTCCACGACGTTGCGATCCAGAAGCTGCCGGTGCGCTTCCCCATCGACCGCGCCGGCTTCGTCGGCGCGGACGGCGCGACGCATTGCGGTGCCTTCGACGTCGGTTATCTGGCGATGCTGCCGAACTTCGTCGTCATGGCCGCCAGCGACGAGGCCGAGCTCAAGCACATGGTGCGCACGGCCGCCGAGTTCGACGAGGGCCCGATCTCGTTCCGCTATCCGCGCGGCAACGGCGTCGGCGTCGACATGCCCGAGCGCGGCGAGATGCTGGAGATCGGCAAGGGACGCGTGTTGCGCGAGGGGTCGAAGGTGGCGCTGCTGTCGCTCGGCACCCGGTTGGCCGACTGCCTGAAGGCGGCCGAGGAACTCGACGCCGCCGGGCTTTCCACGACGGTGGCCGACGCTCGCTTCGCCAAGCCGCTCGACACCGAGCTGATTTCGCGGCTGGCGCGCCAGCACCAGATCCTCGTGACGGTGGAGGAGGGCGCGATCGGCGGCTTCGGGGCGCACGTCCTGCACTTCCTGGCTCACGCCGGGCTCCTGGACAGCGGGCTGAAGGTGCGGCCGCTGGTGCTGCCGGACGCCTTCATCGACCAGGGCAAGCCCGAAAAGATGTATGCCGACGCCGGCCTCGACGCGACCGGCATCGTCCATGCCGTGTTCGCCGCGCTGGGCGAATCGTCGGGCGCTGTGCGCGCCTGATTCACCTTCAATTCAGCCTACTTCTTGGGCCTTTGCTTACGCTGTCCCTTGGCCGTTTCTTAGCCGCGCGCTGATAGGACGTCTCCCGGGAACAGGGAGACTTCAAATGACAAGAATATTGCTGGGCGCCGCCGTTCTCGCACTGGTGGCGGGCACGGCGCATGCCGAACAGAAATACGACCGCACGCTTGAGCAGGCCGCCGTGGACATCGTCGCCGCCAAGATGGGCGACCTGCGCGGCGGCTTCGCCTATGACGAGGCGCCGCGCCTGGTGCGCTTCCGATCGGACGGTGCGCTGGTCGCGCAGACGCTGCAACCGGCCCCGCGCGCGCCGAACAGCGCCTCTTCCAGCATCGTCGCACCCGTCCAGACGGCGAGTTCGTTCTGACTCTCGGCTTCCGACGGCGCGGGTCCGTCGCGCTTGCAAACGGGCATGCAATTGGCCAATGAAGGCCGATGACAGCCCCCGAAACACAGGCGCAACGGCTGCGGCTCGACGAATTGCTGGTGGCGCGCGGGCTGTTTCAGAGCCGTTCGCGCGCCCGTGACGCCGTCCTGCGTGGCACCGTGACGGTGGACGGCGCGGAGCGCCGCCAAGCCCGGCCAGAGCCGTGCCGGCCGAGGCCGTGATCGCCGTTGACGATCCTGCCCGGACCTACGTCTCGCGCGCCGCGCTGAAGCTGGCGCACGCGCTCGACCATTTCGGCCTCGACGTAGCCGGACGGGTGGCGCTCGACATCGGCGCCTCGACCGGCGGCTTCACGCAGGTGCTGCTGCAGCGCGGCGCCGCGCATGTCACCGCACTCGACGTCGGCCACGGCCAGCTTCACGAGACGCTGCGGGCCGACCCGCGCGTCACCGTGCTGGAAGGCGTCAACGCGCGCGATCTCGACCTCGACACGCTGGGCGGCCAAGTGCCCGACCTGCTCGTCTCCGACGTCAGCTTCATCTCGCTGAAACTGGCGCTGCCGCCCGCCCTGCGGCTGGCAGCACAAGGCGCGCTCGGCGTGTTCCTCGTCAAACCGCAATTCGAGGCTGGGAAGGCCGCGCTCGGCAAGGGTGGCATTCTGCGCGATCCGGCGGACGGGCCGCGGATCGCGGAAAATCTGCGGGCCTGGCTCGACGCGTTCGAAGGCTGGCGCGCGATTGGCGTGGCGGATTCGCCGATCGAGGGCGGCGACGGCAACCGCGAGTTCCTGCTGGCCGGAGAAAAGACGCTGTGAGCTCGCGCTTCACCATCGCGCGGCTCGGCGCGCAGGCCGACGGCGTCGCCGACACCGACCAAGGGCCGGTCTACATCCCCTTCACCCTGCCGGGCGAGGAGGTGAACGCTGCCCGCGAGCGGGACCGGGCGACGCTGATCGCGATCCTCGCAAGATCGCCCGAAAGGGTCGAGCCGACGTGCCGGCATTTCGGCATCTGTGGCGGCTGCGCCATCCAGCACCTGGAAGAGGGCGCCTATCGCGCCTGGAAGCGCGGCAGGGTGGTCGAGGCACTGAAGAGCCGGGGCATCGACGCGCCGGTCGCCGACCTCGTGCCCTGCGCGCCGCACAGCCGCCGGCGCGTCACGCTGACGGCGCGCAAGACGGCCTCGGGCATGCTGCTCGGCTATCTCCAGGCCGGCTCGCATGAAATCGTCGATGTCGAGGAATGCCCGATCGCCCGTCCCGAGATCGTCGCCGCACTGCCAAAGCTGCGCGAACTGGCGGGACTGATCTGCGCGACGCCGAAGCCGTTCAGGCTGCTGACGACCGTCGACGGCATCCGGCCTCGACATCGCGGCCGGAGAAAGCGGCAAGCTCGACGATGCGGCGCGCGCCCGCGCCACGCGCTTCGTCATCGAGGCGGGTTTCGCGCGGCTTTCGGTCGATGGGGAGATAATCGTCGAGCCGAAAAAGCCGTTGGTGACGTTCGGCAACGTGCCGGTGGAAATCCCGCCCGGCGCCTTCCTGCAGGCCGTGGAGACTGCCGAGGAGGCGATGGTAGGGCTGGTGACGGCGCATCTTTCCGGCGCCAGGAAGGTAGCCGACCTGTTCTCCGGCTCCGGCACGTTCGCCCTGCGGCTGGCGGCCGGGTCGCAGGTCCACGCAGTCGAATCCGACCAGCCGGCGCTGGCCGCGCTCGACCGGGCGTTCCGGTTCGCCTCGGGCCTGAAGCAGGTCACCACCGAAAGGCGCGACCTCTACCGCCGTCCGCTGACCTGGAAGGACCTCGCGGCCTTCGACGGCCTCGTCTTCGACCCGCCGCGTGCCGGCGCGGAAGCGCAGGTCAAGGAGATCGCCCGTTCGGAGGTGAGGCGCGTCGCCGCCGTCTCCTGCAATCCGGCGACGCTGACGCGCGACCTGCGCATCCTGCTCGACGGCGGCTATCGCCTGGAGAGCGTGACGCCCATCGACCAGTTCCTGTGGTCGCCGCACGTCGAGGCGGTGGCGCTGCTCGAAAAGCCGAAGAAGCGGCGCTGACCAGCCTCAGCCGCCCGACAGCAGCCGCTCGACATAGGCCGGCACCAGCCGCGTCGCCGGGCCGTGCTCGTGTTCCTCGAACTGGTCTATGCCCTCGGACGGCTCGAGGTTGAGTTCGACGGTGTGGGCGCCGTGGTCGCGCGCGTCGGCGACGAAGCCGGCGGCCGGATAGACATTGCCGCTGGTGCCGATCGACAGGAACAGGTCGCAGGCCGACAGTGCGGCATGGATGCGCTCCATGTGGTAGGGCATCTCGCCGAACCACACGACGTCGGGCCGCAGGAAGCCGATCGACCAGCAGGCCGGGCAGATGTCCTTCGCCGACAGGTCGTGGTGCCAGGGCGTGCGGTGGCCGCAATTCATGCACAGCGCGCTGGCGAGTTCGCCGTGCATGTGGATGAGCTTGTGGGAGCCGGCGCGCTCGTGCAGGTCGTCGATGTTCTGGGTGACCAGCGTCACCTCGCCGCGAAATTCCCGCTCCAGCCGGGCCAGTGCGAAATGCGCCGCGTTCGGCTCCACCGTCTCCATCGTGCGCCGGCGTTCGTTGTAGAACTCGTGCACCAGCGCCGGATTGCGCTGGAACCCCTCTGGCGTGGCGACGTCGCGATAGTCGACCCGGGCCCACAGGCCCTCGGGGTCACGGAACGTGTCGACGCCGGATTCGGCCGAAATCCCGGCGCCGGTGAGGATGACGATGGAGGAGGGGGTGGGCATTCGGCGGCTCAGGCGGCATAACTTGAAACGTGCACCGGATAAGCGCATATTGAACGGTAGCTTGTCAAATCGTGATAGAAGCGTGCCAAGATGAATTCAGCTGCCCTCGATGCTCCGGCCTTCCGCTTCGGCGAGGAGGCCACGCCGTTCCTGTCGCCGCGCCGCGTCGCGGAACTGCTCGGCGTCACGCTCAGCGAACTGGCGGGCCTGATCGGTGTCGCCCGCAACACGCTGACCGCCAAGACCGGGGCGCGCAAGGTCGACGCGGCGCTGAGCCCGGTGGTGCGCATCCTGGCGCTTGCCAGCGAGATGGCCGGCGGCGACGAGCGCGCCGCGATCTGGTTCAAGCATCAGCCGATCCCCGGCTGGGCCGGCAAGACGGCCTACGATCTCGTGCAGGAAGGCAAGGCGGACAAGGTCCTGTCCTATCTCGAAGCGGTGCGCTCCGGCGTCTATGCCTGACACCGGTGCAGCCGATGCGGGTGTTGCCGACGTGGGGCGGGAGCCGCTGGTGCTGTGGCGCGCCTTCGTGCCGCGCTGGGCGCACCTGCCGCTGTCGGGGGAGGGAGCGGCACGCTTCGGCGGCCGCTGGAATCCGGTCGGCGCGCCGGCGATCTATGCCGCGCGCGAACTGTCCACCGCCTGGGCGGAATACAATCAGGGCTTTGTCCAGCATCCGGCGCTGATCGCGCAGCTCGAACTGCGCGGCGCGCAGCTTGCGGACCTGACGGACCCGCAGGTTCTGTCCGCGCTTGGCGTCGGGGAAGACATCCACCGCTGCGAATGGCGCGCCGAGCTGGACGAGGGGCGCAGACCGGCGACGCACCTGCTGCGCGAGAAACTGCTGACGGACGGCTTCGACGGCGTCGTCTATCCGTCCTTCATGTCGCCCGGCGGGACCTGCGTGGCGCTGTGGAGCTGGAACACGCCCGGCGCGCCGACGCTCGGGATCGTCGACCCCGAGCACAGGCTGCCGCGCACCCCGGCGTCGTGGGTCTAGCGGTCAGGCCTTCGTCCCGCCGACCGTCATCTGGTCCATCCTCAGATGCGGCTGGCCGACGCCGACCGGCACGCCCTGGCCGGCCTTGCCGCACATGCCGATGCCGCTGTCGAGCTTCATGTCGTTGCCGATCATCGAGACGCGGTGCATGGCGTCCGGCCCGTTGCCGATCAGCATGGCGCCCTTGATCGGCTGCGTCACCTTCCCGTCCTCGATCATGTAGGCCTCGGTGCAGCCGAACACGAACTTGCCGCTGGTGATGTCGACCTGTCCGCCGCCGAAGGAAACGGCGTAGATGCCTTTCTTGACGGACGAGATGATCTCTTCCGGCGTCTTGTCGCCGGCCGTCATGTAGGTGTTGGTCATGCGCGGCATCGGCTGGTGGGCGTAGGATTCGCGCCTGCCGTTGCCGGTCGGCTTCATGCCCATCAGCCGGGCGTTCTGGCGGTCCTGCATGTAGCCGACGAGCTTGCCGTCCTCGATCAGCACGTTGTGGCCGGACGGCGTGCCCTCGTCGTCGATGGTCAGCGAGCCGCGCCTTTCCGCGATCGTGCCGTCGTCGACGACGGTGACGCCCTTGGCGGCCACCTGCTGGCCCATCAGCCCGGCGAAGGCCGAGGTCTTCTTGCGGTTGAAGTCGCCTTCCAGCCCGTGGCCCACCGCCTCGTGCAGCATCACGCCCGGCCAGCCGGAGGAAAGCACGATGTCGAACGTGCCGGCCGGCGCGTCGACCGCCTCGAGGTTGACCAGTGCCTGGCGCAGCGCCTCGTCGGCCGCGAACTTCCAGGATTCCTCGGCCAGGAACTCGCCGAACGACTTTCGCCCGCCCATGCCGTAGGAGCCCGATTCCTGGCGGTCGCCGTCGCCGACGACCACCGACACGCTCATGCGCACCAGCGGCCGCACGTCCTGCGCCGAGGTGCCGTCGGCGCGCAGGATCTCGACCTGCTGCCACGACGCCGTCAGGCTGGCCGAGACCTGGCGCACGCGCGGGTCATGGTTGCGCAGGTAGGCGTCGACCTCCTGCAGCAGCTTCGCCTTGGCCTCGAAGCCGGGCGAGGTGATCGGGTTCTCGTCGCCGTAGAGCTTGCGGTTGGTGCCCTGCGGCGGGGCAGCGAGCGTCCCCGAGTAGCCGCCCTTGACCGCCGCGACGGCATCGGCCGCGCGCTGCAGCGCGCCTTCGGAAAGCTCGCCCGAATGGGCGTAGCCCGACGCCTCGCCGGCGACTGCGCGCAGGCCGAATCCCTGGTCGATGTTGAAGTTCGCCGTCTTCAGCCGGCCGTTGTCGAAGCCCAGCGCCTCGCCCTCGCTGTATTCGACGAAGAGCTCGCCGTCGTCGGCGCCCTGGATCGTGTCGGCCACGATCCTGCGGACGGACTCTTCGGAAATGTCGAATCGCTCTAGCAGCCTTGCTGTCACCGGGTCGCTCCATGCGGGAGGGGAAAGATGCGGGTTCCGCGCTCAATATAGGAGGCGGCCGGCAAAGTTGCACCCGAAGTTGCACCAGCGGCGGCCGGACCTTGCGGCAGGCCGCGCCATGGCTAAATTCGGGCGCCATGAGCCTCGTGTCATGGATTGCGATCGGAGCCCTGGTCGGCTGCGCCGCCGGCGCCGTTTTCGGCACCGACTATGCCATCGCCGGCATCGGCATCGGCGTCGCCGGCGGGTGCGGCTGTTTCCTGGGATGCCAGAGCGTGAGCGCGGTCGCCTGCCGCAGTCGCCGAGTGGCGCGAAGCCGCGCGCGATCCGGCTTCGCCAACGCTCAGGGCAGGGCGGCGTAGCTCTCGGCGAAGCCGTTGAGGTCGACGGGAATGCCGATGCCCTCTTCCGGCGTCTGGAAGACGATGAAGGTGGCGGACTTGCCGGTCTTCAGCGTGTCGAGGAGCTGCTTTTCGAGGATCACCTCGGCATAGCAGCCGTCCTGGAAGCAGCGCACGAAATAGGCGCGACCGATGTCCTTGCCGTCGACGTTGAGGCCGAGCCCGTTGGGCAGCAACACGCCGAGCGGTGCCAGCACGCGCAGGATCTCGGCCTTGTTGTCGGCGGTCCTCAGCACGACCACCGACAGGCCGATCTCGGGCCGGTCCTCGGCCACGACGTTCTGCATCATCGCGCACTGCTCCTGCGACGCGCCGGCCGGCGTGTCGCAGATCACAGACCATGCGCCGTGGGTGGCGCGCACCGTGCCGCTCTGTTGCGCCAGGGCCTGGCCGGGCATCAACGATGCGGTCACGAGGCATGCGGCCGCAAAAGCTCGGAACGGTTTGGCTGGCATCTCTACTCCCTGCGATTCGCGGCAATTTAACCTGCCACAAGCTGGCTCACCACGATTTTCGGCACGATGACGCGAAATGAGACGTCAACATGGCGGCAGGGCCGCCGTCCGCCGGCCCGGGCGTTGTTTTGCCGCCACAACGGCGCGTTCGCGCAAAAATGCCGCATCCGAGGGGGGACGCCTTTCTTGCGGTTGAAATGAGAGTATGGTTTGAGAGCGCCTGTGACAGCGGGATTCCCGCCCGGCTGCACGTCAGGAGAACCGTCGCCGTGATGCGTCGACCGGGGAGAAGATGAGGGTGATGAAGAGATTCTTTGCAAGCCTGGCCGCCGCGCCGCTGAGCCTGTTCGCGGTTGCCGCGCACGCGGCAATGCCGCAGCCGTGGGAAACGCGCCTGCAGCCGGCCGCGACGGGCATCATGCACGAGATCAGGTGGTTCGAGGACTACACGTTGTGGTTCATCGTGCCGATCGTGGCACTGGTGCTGCTGCTGCTGGCCTTCGCCATCATCCGCTTTCGCGAGAGCGCGCACCCCGTGCCCTCGCGCACCAGCCACAACACGTTGATCGAGGTGCTGTGGACGATCGGACCGGTGGTGGTGCTGTTGTTCATCGCCGTGCCCTCCTTCCAGCTCCTGACCAACGAATACACGCCGCCGGACGCCCCGAAGCTGACCGTGAAGGCCACAGGCGTGCAGTGGTACTGGGACTACGAATACCAGAACAACGAGGAGGGCCAGGAGCCGCTGTCCTTCTCTTCGCTGCTGCTGCCGGACAGCGACCGCGCCGCGGCGGGCAAGCAGGACCTTGCCAAGTATCCGCGCCTCCTGACCGCCGACAACGAACTGGTCGTGCCCGTCGACACCACGGTGCGGGTGCTCGTCACCGGCAGCGACGTCATTCATGCCTTCGCCATGCCCGCGTTCGGCATCAAGGTGGACGCGGTTCCCGGCCGGCTGAACGAGACGTGGTTCAAGGCCGAGAAGGAAGGCCTCTATTACGGCCAGTGCTCGGAGCTCTGCGGCAAGGACCACGCCTTCATGCCGATCAACATTCGCGTCGTCAGCCAGGACCAGTTCGACACCTGGATGCAGACCGCGCGCGACGATCTGGGCGCCGCCAACAAGGCGCTGATGGCCTCGATCGACAGCGAAACCCCAACCAAGGTGGCCGCGGCCGGCGAATAGCCAGGCGGCAGCGAGCAAGAACAACACGGAGCGAGACGGACACATGGCAGGCGCTGCAGCTCACGAAGCCCACGACGACCACCGGCCCCACGGCTGGACGCGCTGGGTCTATTCGACCAACCACAAGGACATCGGCACGCTCTACCTGATCTTCGCGATCACCGCGGGCGTGATCGGCGGCATCCTGTCGATCATGATGCGCTGGGAACTCGCCGAGCCGGGCATCCAGGTCTTCCACGGCCTGGCCTCCATGGTCTACGGCTACGAGGGCGCGGCCGCGATCGACGCCGGCAAGAACATGTACAACGTGTTCACGACCGCCCACGGCCTGATCATGATCTTCTTCATGGTGATGCCGGCGATGATCGGCGGCTTCGGCAACTGGATGGTGCCGATCATGATCGGCGCGCCGGACATGGCGTTCCCGCGCATGAACAACATCTCGTTCTGGCTGCTGCCGCCGGCCTTCATCCTGCTTCTGACCTCGATGTTCGTTCCCGGCGCTGCCGGTGGCTACGGCGTGGGCGGCGGCTGGACGATGTATCCGCCGTTCTCGACGTCCGGCCAGCCCGGACCGGCCGTGGACTTTGCGATTCTGGCGCTGCACATCGCCGGTGCGTCGTCGATCCTCGGCGCCATCAACTTCATCACCACCATCTTCAACATGCGCGCGCCGGGCATGACGCTGCACAAGATGCCGCTGTTTGCCTGGTCGGTGCTGATCACCGCCTTCCTGCTGCTGTTGTCGCTTCCGGTTCTGGCCGGCGGCATCACCATGCTTCTGACCGACCGCAACTTCGGCACGACCTTCTTCGACCCGGCCGGCGGCGGTGACCCGATCCTGTTCCAGCACCTGTTCTGGTTCTTCGGCCACCCGGAGGTCTACATCCTGATCCTTCCCGGATTCGGCATCGTCAGCCACGTCATCTCGACGTTCTCGCGCAAGCCGGTTTTCGGCTATCTCGGCATGGCCTACGCCATGGTCGCCATCGGCGCGGTCGGCTTCGTCGTGTGGGCGCACCACATGTACACCACGGGCCTGTCGCTCGACACGCAGCGCTACTTCGTGTTCGCCACGATGGTGATTGCGGTGCCGACGGGCGTGAAGATCTTCTCGTGGATCGCCACGATGTGGGGCGGGTCGATCTCGATGCGCACGCCGATGCTGTGGGCGATCGGGTTCATCTTCCTGTTCACCATCGGCGGCGTCACCGGCGTGCAGCTCGCCAATGCCGGTCTCGACCGGGCGCTGCACGACACCTACTACGTGGTGGCGCACTTCCACTACGTGCTGTCGCTGGGTGCCGTGTTCGCGATCTTCGCGGCCTGGTACTACTGGTTCCCGAAGATGACGGGCTACATGTACAACTCGTTCATCGCCCGCACCCATTTCTGGGTGACGTTCATCGGCGTGAACCTGGTGTTCTTCCCGCAGCACTTCCTGGGCCTTGCCGGCATGCCGCGCCGCTACATCGACTACCCCGATGCGTTCGCCGGCTGGAACATGGTGTCGTCCTACGGCTCCTACATCTCGGGCATCGGCGTGCTGATCTTCCTCTACGGCGTCTTCGAGGCGTTCTCGAAGAAGCGGGTCGCGGGCGCCAATCCGTGGGGCGAGGGCGCAACCACGCTGGAGTGGCAGCTTCCTTCTCCGCCGCCGTTCCACCAGTGGGAGCAGCTGCCGCGCATCAAGTAGCGCGAAGCTCGGACAAAAAGTGGAACCGCCGGGATTCCCGGCGGTTCTCGTGAAATTAACGGACTGAACCGAACCACATGGCACTTGTCGAGGAAAACGCCGTCACCGATGCGGCCTACCGGGTTTCGGAGGCGACCGCCGGCGACTTCTGGACGCTGCTCAAGCCGCGCGTCATGTCGCTGGTGGTGTTCACCGCCTTCGTCGGCCTTGCCGCCGCGCCGGTGACGCCGAACCCGTTCCTCGTGGTGGTGGCGATCACGGCAATCGCCGTCGGCGCAGGCGCCTCGGGCGCCCTCAACATGTGGTACGATGCCGACATCGACGCTCGCATGACCCGCACGCGCAATCGCCCGGTGCCGACCGGCCGCGTCGCGCCGGGCGAGGCGCTGGCCTTCGGACTGGTGCTCGCCTCGTTCGCCGTCGTCACGCTCGGCCTGCTGGTCAACTGGCTTGCCGCGGCGCTGCTCGCCTTCACCGTGTTCTTCTACGCCGTCGTCTACACGATGTGGCTGAAGCGCTCGACGCCGCAGAACATCGTCATCGGCGGCGCCGCCGGCGCGCTGCCCCCGATGATCGGCTGGGCCGCCGCCACCGGCTCGGTGAGCCTCGAAAGCGTGCTGCTCTTCCTCATCATCTTCCTGTGGACCCCGCCGCATTTCTGGGCGCTGGCGCTGTTCAAGCGCGGCGACTACGAGAGCGCCGGCGTTCCCATGATGCCGAACGTGGCGGGCGAGGCTTCGACGCGCCGGCAGATCTTCGCCTACTCGATCGTGCTGGCGATCGTCGGCGTGCTGCCCTGGGCCTTCGGGTACGCCAGCTTCGTCTATGGCATCGCCGCGGCGCTGCTCGGCGCCGGCTTCCTCTGGCACGCCTGGCGCGTCTTCCTCATGGACGGCACCGGGACCGACATGAAGCCGGCCAAGGCGCTGTTCGCCTATTCCCTTCTCTACCTGTTCGCCATCTTCGCCGCCTACCTGCTCGACAGCATCGCGGCGCGCGTGATGGCCGGAGCCTGACACCATGGAACACGAACTCGTCACCTTGACAGACAGCCAGAAGAAGGCGCGGCGCAGCCGGTCGATCGCGCTCGGCATTTCGCTTGCGGTTCTGGTGCTGGTCTTCTACCTCGCCACGATGATCAAGATGGCGCCGGGATTCTTTGAGCGCGGCCTTTAACCGGCGCCGCGCCGCCGACATTCAACTTGGGGGATGAAATGGCAGAAAGCCACGCAAAGCCACAACACGACTACCATCTCGTCAACCCGAGCCCATGGCCCTTCATAGGTTCCATCGGCGCGCTTCTCATGGCCTTCGGCGGCATCGCCTGGATGCGCTACATGAACAGCGGCTCGCTGCCCCTGTTCGGCCTCGACCTCGCGCACAGCCGCTACTGGATTTTCCTGATCGGCCTGATCGTGGTGCTCTACACCATGTTCGCCTGGTGGTCTGACACCATCAAGGAAGGGCACGAGGGCTACCACACCCGCGTCGTGTCGCTGCACCTGCGCTACGGCATGATCATGTTCATCGCCTCGGAGGTGATGTTCTTCGTGGCGTGGTTCTGGGCCTTCTTCGACGCCGCGCTCTACCCCAACGAGGCGATCCAGGCGGCGCGCACCAGCTTCACCGGCGGCACCTGGCCGCCGCAGGGCATCGAGGTGCTCGATCCCTTCCACCTGCCGCTCTACAACACGATCATCCTGCTTCTGTCGGGCACGACGGTGACATGGGCGCACCACTCGCTGCTGCACAACAATCGCAAGGGCCTGATCTGGGGCCTGGTGCTGACGGTGTGCCTCGGCCTGCTGTTCTCCAGCGTGCAGGCCTACGAGTACATCCACGCTCCGTTCGCCTTCAAGCAGTCGATCTACGGCGCCACCTTCTTCATGGCGACCGGCTTCCACGGCTTCCACGTCATCATCGGCACGATCTTCCTGCTGGTGTGCCTGTTCCGCGCGCTCGCCGGCGACTTCACGCCTACGAAGCATTTCGGCTTCGAGGCAGCCGCCTGGTACTGGCACTTCGTCGACGTGGTGTGGCTGTTCCTGTTCACCTTCGTCTATGTGTGGGCGACCGCCGGCGCACCGATGGCCGAGTGACAAAGACCACAGCGAGAGTGGAAGCGGCCGGGGCGAAAGCCCCGGCCGTTTTCTTTTTGAATACGCAAGCCGCTGTCATGGTCAGATGACGCGAACATTCGGCGTTCTTGCCGCACTTGCGGCGCGGCCGCCCCGAAGGCTGCGGCATCACGTGGTGTCGACCCGAACGCCGAGGGCGTGGTAGAGGGCCAGCCAGACCGCTTCGGCAACCGGCTTCGCGACGCGGACCGTGCCGGGGGATAACCCGATGCCTCCAGATTCCGGACGGACGAGCATGGCCACTGGTGACGACCCGAACATCGACCGCCCGCACCGCGGACACGAACCCGACCAGGCGATCTGGGCGCCCGTCGATCCGGTCAAGGCGGGGCTCGCCGGCCGCTGCCCGCGCTGCGGCGAGGGCAGGCTGTTTTCCGGCTTCCTGTCGGTCGGGAAACGCTGCGGCGTGTGTCGGCTCGACTATTCCTTCGCCGATGCCGGCGACGGCCCGGCGGTCTTCGTCATCCTCATCATCGGCTTCATCGTCGTCGGCCTGGCGCTGTGGATGGAGGTTTCCTACGGCCCGCCGCTGTGGGTCCACTTCATCCTCTGGATCCCGCTGACGGTGGTGCTCTCGCTGGTCGCGCTGCGGGAGATCAAGGGCGTTCTGATCGCGCTGCAGTACCGCAACAAGGCGGCCGAGGGGCGGCTGGACCTGCCGGAATGAACGAAGTCCGTGCCGTCGACCGAATTGGCCGGGGCCGGGCGATCGTCGTCGGCCTCTCGGCGCTCGTCGCCTTCGTCATCCTGATCGGGCTCGGCACCTGGCAGGTGCAGCGGCTGCACTGGAAGGAAGGGCTGCTGGCCGAGATCGACCAGCGCATCCATTCCACGCCGCGCCCGCTTGCCGAGGTCGAGCGCACCTTTGCCGAAACGGGCGACGTGTCCTACCTGCCGGTCAAGCTGTCGGGCACCTTCCTGCATCAGGACGAGCGGCACGTCCTGTCGACCTGGGAAGGCGCCTCGGGCTTCAACGTCTTCACGCCGCTGGAACTGGACGACGGCCGCCTCGTCTTCGTCAATCGCGGCTTCGTTCCCTACGAGAGGAAGGATCCCGCGACGCGCCCGGAAGGGCAGGTCGGGGGAAAGGTCGAGATCACCGGCCTGGCCCGCGACCCGGTGCCGGTAAAGCCGTCAGTCCTGGTCCCCGACAACGACGTCGCCAAGAACATCTTCTACTGGAAGGACCTGGAGGCGATGAAGAACTCGGCCGACATCCCCGCCGACCGCGAGGTGCTGCCGTTCTTCGTCGATGCCGGGCCGGCTCCAAATCCCGGCGGCCTGCCGATCGGCGGCGTCACCATCATCGACCTGCCCAACAACCATCTGCAATACGCCATCACCTGGTACGGGCTGGCGGCCGCGCTGGTCGCGGTGCTGGTCGCCTGGTTCTGGCGCTCCAGGCAGGCCGGACCGGAGACGGTGGAGCGTCCGGACGAAAGCTGAGGCCGCACCGCCGCCTGCCGGGCGACCACTGGCCGGAAGCCGCTTGACAGGGTGCCGGGCCGCCTCCATGTCGGGGTCGCGATACCCGAGAGCGACATGCAGCCCGAGACCTCCCCAAGACCGCCGTTGACGATCCGGCTCTGCCAGCCGCGCGGCTTCTGCGCGGGCGTCGACCGCGCCATCCAGATCGTCGTCCTGGCGCTGAAGAAATACGGTGCGCCGGTCTATGTCCGCCACGAGATCGTCCACAACCGCTACGTCGTCGAGGGACTGCAGGCGCGCGGTGCGGTGTTCGTGGAGGAACTCGACGAAATCCCGGACGAGCACCGCGACTGCCCGGTGGTGTTTTCCGCCCACGGCGTGCCGAAATCGGTGCCGGCCGAAGCGCGCGACCGCAATCTCTTCTACCTCGACGCGACCTGCCCGCTGGTCTCGAAGGTGCACAAGCAGGCCATGCGCCACATGCGGCAGGGCCGTCACGTCGTGCTGGTCGGTCACGCGGGCCACCCCGAAGTGATCGGCACGATGGGCCAGCTGCCGCCGGGCGCGGTGACGCTGATCGAGACCGAGGCCGACGCCGCGCGCTTCGAGCCGGCCGACCCCACCCAACTCGGCTTCGTCACCCAGACGACGCTTTCGGTCGAGGACACGGCCGGCGTGGTCAAGGCGCTGCGGGCGCGCTTTCCCGACCTGCAGGCGCCGGCCGCCGAATCGATCTGCTACGCCACCACCAACCGCCAGGAAGCGGTGAAGGCGACCGCGCCCGGCGCCGACCTCTTCCTCGTGGTCGGCGCGCCGAACTCGTCGAACTCGCGACGCCTCGTCGAGGTCGCAGAGCGCGCCGGCGCGAAGCGCTCGCTGCTGGTGCAGCGCGCCGCCGAGATCCCGTGGGCCGACATCGGCAGCATCGCAACGCTCGGCCTGTCGGCCGGCGCCTCGGCACCGGAGCTGATCGTCGAGGAGATCATCGAGGCCTTCCGCGCCCGCTTCGACGTGACCGTGGAACTCGCCGTCACCGCGGAGGAGACGGAGAATTTTCCGGTCAACCGCGAGCTGCGCGACGTCGAGCTGACGACGGCCGACATGGCCTTCGTCAACGGCGCGGCCTGACGATGGCGCACAGAGCCTGACGAGATGGCCGTCTACACCGACATTTCCGATGCCGAGCTGGTCGCCTTCCTGCGCGAATACGATCTTGGCGAGCTGCGGTCCTACAAGGGCATCGCCGAAGGCTCGGAGAACTCCAACTTCGCGCTGCACACCAGTGCCGGCAGCTACATCCTCACGCTCTACGAGCGCCGCGTCGACACGGCCGACCTGCCGTTCTTCCTCGGGCTGATGCAGCACCTGGCGCTGAAGGGCATCTCGTGCCCGCAGCCCGTCAAGCGCCGCGACGGTGAGATGATCGGCCGGCTCGCCGGACGTCCGGCCGCCATCATCACCTTCCTGGAAGGCGTGTGGCCGCGCCGGCCCAGCGCGGCGCAGTGCCGCGAAGTCGGGCGCGCGGTCGCCGGACTGCACCTGGCCGGCGCCGATTTCCCGATGCGGCGGCGCAACGCGCTGTCGGTGGACGGTTGGCACAAGCTGTGGGCGCAGGCGCGCCCGCGCGCCGACGAGGTCGAGAGCGGCCTGGCGCGGGAGATCGACGCCGAGTTCGCCGCCTTCGACAGCGGCTGGCCGGACGACCTGCCGTCGGGCGTCATCCACGCCGACCTGTTTCCCGACAACGTCTTCTTCATTGGCGAGCGCCTGTCCGGGCTGATCGACTTCTACTTCGCCTGCAACGATCTCTATGCCTACGATCTCGCGACCTGCATGAACGCCTGGTGCTTCGAGAAGGACCATTCCTTCAACCTGACCAAGTGCGCGGCACTGCTGTCCGGCTACCAGGAACTGCGTGAACTGGGCGATGCCGAGAAGCGGGCGCTGCCGCTGCTGGCACGAGGCTCGGCGCTGCGCTTCATGCTGACGCGCCTCTACGACTGGCTGACCATCCCCGACGGCGCGCTGGTGCAGAAGCGCGACCCGATGGAATTCATCCGCCGCCTGCGCTTCCACCGCCACGTGGTTTCGCCGGCCGAATACGGGCTGGACCTGTGAACAAGACGGTCGAGATATTCACCGACGGTGCCTGCTCGGGCAATCCGGGGCCGGGCGGCTGGGGCGCCATCCTGCGCTTCAACGGCAAGGTCAAGGAGCTGTCGGGCGGCGAGGCGATGACCACCAACAACCGCATGGAGCTGATGGCCGCGATTTCTGCGCTGAACGCGTTGAAGGAGCCGTGCACGGTGCTCATGCACACCGACAGCAAATATGTGATGGACGGGATCAACGGCTGGATTCACGGCTGGAAGAAGCGCGGCTGGAAGACCGCCGACAACAAGCCGGTGAAGAACGTCGAGCTGTGGCAGGCGCTGGACGAGGCCAACCGCCGCCACAAGGTCACCTGGCACTGGGTGCGCGGGCACGCCGGCCATGCCGAGAACGAGCGCGCCGACGAACTCGCCCGCGCCGGCATGGCGCCGTTCAAGCCGAAGCCCAGGAAGGCGCCGCCTGGCGAGGGGTAGGGCAGGGCGGCCACCGCGGGGCCGCCCGGCGTTCACTCAGAGCTGTTCGAGAATGTGGGCGGCGCCGGAATCGATCGCCTGGCCGGGCTGGGTTTCGAGATTGAGCTGCTTGACCACGCCGTCCTCGACGATCATCGAGAAGCGCTTGGAGCGCGTGCCCATGCCGCCGCCGCTGGCGTCCGATGTCGAGCCCCATCGCCTTGACGAAGGTGGCGTTGCCGTCGGAGAGCGAGTCGATCTTGCCTGCGCTTCCGCTCTGCTCGGCCCAGGCCTTCATGACGAAATGATCGTTGACCGCAAGCACCGCGATGGCATCGACGCCGCGGGCGAGGATGGCGTCGCGGTTTTCAAGGAAGCCAGGCAGGTGGTTCTTCGAACAGGTGGGGGTGAAGGCGCCGGGAACGCCGAACATCACGATCTTGCGGCCGCCGAAATACTCGGCCGTGGTGACGTCCTTGGTCCCCTCGGGCGTGATCAGCTTCAGCGTGGCATCGGGCAGGGTTTCGCCTGTGGCAATGGTCATCAATATCTCCGGATCGTTGGTCGGACGAAGTGCCGCTTGAGCTAGCGCGCGGGAAAGCCGCCGCCACCCCTTGTGGCAAAAAGGCGCGTCGGCGGGAACCCCGCCACGACGCCCGTGTGAACACGCACTGTTCAGGAACGCGGATAGGGCAGCACGCCGCTGACGGCCCGGTCACCGGCAACGAGCGTGTAGTGCAGCCCGTCGCCCTCCGGCCGGCTGTCGGGATGCTCCAGGACGCGCACCGAGAAATAGGTCCTGCCGTCCTTTTCGATCTTTTCCGGCTGAGCGAGGTAATAGCCGTCGGACGATGCCAGGAAGAACGCCGTCGGCTGGTCTCCGTGCGGCACGTGTGCCTCGACCCTGATCTCGTCCGGTCCGCCGGCAACCGAAGTCGCGCCGAACTGATCCGTGGGCTGCGCGGGCAGTGCCTCGAAGGCGCTGGCGACTATGCCGTCATCCGCGCTCGACCCCTCGCCGCCGGCAGCGTCTGCCTCGAGCCGCGCCTGCACGGGAATGCAGATCTCCTGGCAGATGCCGAGGAAGACGTCCGCCGACACCCGCGCCGCGCGCTTCGGCTGCGGTACGGTGAAGCTGAGCGCCAGCGTGACCGGCTTCTCGTAACCCGCCCATGTCGTGTTGCCGTCGTGGAAGCGCTCCGGCACCGGAAAGGCGGCCTCGACTTCCGAGATGTTGTCGCTGCCGTCGACCGCGATGGTCGGCGGCACTCCGGCGTCGCCCGGATCGCGCCAGTAGGTCTTCCAGCCGGGCCGGAGATCGATCTGCAGGGCCCCGCGCAGGATGCCGTTGCTGTCCGCCTGCTCGGCGGTGACGAGCCGCAGCCGCCCGCCGGGCGTGTCGAACCATGCCGAAGCACCGGCATTGGCGGGCAGCGGCGCCAGCGTGGCGAGAAAAAGGGCGGAAAGCACAAACCGATTCATGACGGGTGAAATCTGGCTGCGCCATGTGTCCGTCGCAAGGCGAAGGCATCCCGGCGGCTTCATTTTTGCGTGAAGGAATGCGCCTCGCGGCGTGAACATTGCGTCCGCCTCCGGCTTTCACGCGGCACGGAAACGCGTTAGGCTCCCCTCATGGACATCACACGGCACAAGCCCGGCAAGAGCTCCGGCGGCGGTTTTCTCGACGATCAGTTCCTCATCGCCATGCCCGGCATGCAGGATGACCGCTTCGCGCGCTCGGTGATCTACATGTGCGCCCACAGCGAAGAGGGCGCGATGGGCCTGATCATCAATCAGCCCCAGGAGCTGCGTTTTCCGGACCTGCTGGTACAGCTCGGCATTCTCGACGAGCAGGAGGCGATAAGGTTGCCGCAGCCGACGCGCGACTTCATGGTGCGGCATGGCGGGCCGGTCGATCGCAGCCGCGGCTTCGTGCTGCATTCCGACGACTACATGGTGGAATCGTCGATGCCGATCTCGCAGGAGATCTGCCTTACGGCCACCGTCGACATCCTGCGCGCCATCTCCACCGGCAACGGGCCGCGCAATGCCATCATGGCGCTCGGATACGCCGGCTGGGGCGCCGGCCAGCTCGAGCACGAGATCGCGGAAAACGGCTGGCTGACCTGCCCGGCGACGCCGCAGCTGCTGTTCGACACCGACATCGAGCACACCTATGACCGCATCCTCGCGACGCTGGGCATCGACCCGACGCATCTGAGCGCGGCCGCGGGACACGCCTGAAGAAGGGCAGTAGGGCATCAGGCAGACAGGGCAGCAGGTGGCAGCAGCGGTGCTCCATTCGTAGTGCCCGTCTGGCACCCAAACGCTACCCTATTGCCTGGCTGCCCTACTGTCCTTTCACGCCTGCGCCAGCGGATACTGCTCCTTGAGCAGCCTCAGCGCGGCGTCGGCCGACTGCGGCGGCCCGAACAGGAAGCTCTGCACGTATTCGCAACCCATCTGGCGAAGCTGTAGCGCGTCGCTCTCGTCGGCGACGCCCTCCGCCACCACCGACAGGCCGAGCTCGTGTGCCATGTTGACCATCGAGCGCAACAGCACGATGCGCTTGGAACTGGTGTCGTCGATGAAGCTCCTGTCGATCTTGACCGTGTCGAACGGGAAGCGCGTGAGATAGGAGAGCGACGAGTAGCCGGTGCCGAAATCGTCGAGCGACAGGCCGATGCCGAGTTTCTTCAGCTTTTCCAGCACGTGCGTGGTCTGCTCGGGATTGTCCATCACCAGCGACTCGGTGAGCTCGAGGCGGAAGCAGCGCGGCTTGAGGCCCGAGCGCGCGATGACCGAGCGGACGTCGCTGACGAGATCGCGCCGGATCAGCTGGCGGCTCGACAGGTTCACGGAGACCGACAGCGGCACGTCGCCGATCTGCTTCTGCCAGGAATGCAGGTCTTCGGCGGCACGCTGCATGGCGAACAGGCCGAACTGCACGATCAGGCCGCAGTTCTCGGCCACCGGCACGAAATCGGACGGCGCGATCGTGCCGCGGCGCGGATGCTCCCAACGCATCAGCGCCTCGAAGCCGGCGATCGTGCGGTCCTCCAGCCTGACGATCGGCTGGTAGACGAGCTTCAGTTCCTGCCGCTCCAGGGCGCGGCGCAGGTCGGACTCGAATTGCAGCCGGTCGGTCCCGACCGAGCGGAAGGCCGGGCGGAACGGCTCGATCCGGTCGCCGCCGAAACGCTTGGCCTGGTACATGGCCAGCTCGGCGTCCTTGACGAGGTCCTCCGCGCTCGTCTGCGGCGAGGTCCAGGTGACGAGGCCGACCGAGGCGGTGAGCACGATCTCGCGCTTGGCGAAGGTGATCGGCGAATGGATCGCCTGCTTCACCGCGTCGGCCATCGCGGCTATGCGCGCGGGGTCCTGTTCCGACAGCAGCATCAAAGCGAACTGGTCGCCCGAAAAGCGCGACAGCGAATCCTGCGGCTTGAGCAGCCGGTGAAGGCGCCTGGCGATGGTCAGCAGGATCGTGTCGCCCGCCGAAATGCCGAGACTGTCGTTGACGTTCTTGAACCGGTCGATGTCGATGACGAAGACGGTCGGCTTGATCCTGTCGTCCTGGTCGGACATGGCGATCACGCCTTCCAGCCGGTTGAGGAAGAGTTCGCGGCTGGGCAGGCCGGTGAGGTTGTCGTGCACGGCATCGTGCAGCAGCCGCTCCTCGGCCTTCTTCTGCTCGGTCGTCTCGATCATCGTGCCGACGCAACGGATGATCTCGCCGTCCGAGCCGATCACCGGCCGCGCCCTCAGCAGGAACCAGTGGTAATGGCCGTCGGCGCCGCGCAGCCTGAAGCTCTGCGAAATGCGGCCGCGCCGATGCTCCAGCACGACGTCGAGCGTGGTGCGGAACGTATCGCGATCCTCGTTGTGCAGCACCGGCAGCCAGTTGCGCGCCGGCCCGTTGAGGCTTCCGCCCGGCATTCCGAGCTGACGGCTGATGTCGGGACGCACGACCACCCGGTCGCGCAGGACGTCCCAGTCCCACACGACGTCCCCGGCGCCGGTGACGGCCAGCGCCTGGCGTTCGAGATCGGAGAACAGGCCCTGGGTGAGGGCGCCGCCGGCGAATGCGTGCTGCATCACGGTGAAGCCGATCAGCAGGATGATCAGCACGAGGCCGCCGCCGAGCGCGGGCTGCACGATGTCGTTGTCGAGCATGCCGGTGACGGTCATCCAGGCGCCGGCGATCCAGGCGAGCAGCATCAGCCAGCTCGGCACGAGCATGACGGCCCGGTCGTATCCCTGCAGTCCGAGATAGACGATCAGCCCGATGCCGGCGACGGCGGTCAGCGCAAAGGAAATGCGGGCAATTCCGGCCGCGACCGAGGGATCGAATACCGAGACGCCGGCAAGCAGCACCAGCGCCAGCACCCACGCCATGACGCCGTAGCTGAAATTGCCGTGCCAGCGATTGAGGTTGAGATAGGTGAACAGGAAGATCACCAGCGTCACGGCCAGCGCGACCTCGGTGCCGGCCCGCCATACCTGCTCGTTGCCGGGGCCGATCTCGATGACCTTGTTGAGGAAGCCGAAGTCGATCGAGACATAGGCGAGCACGGCCCACGACAGCGCCGCCGTGGCGGGGAACATCGAGGTGCCCTTGACCACGAACAGGATGGTCAGGAACAGCGCCAGCAGGCCGGCGATGCCGATGACGATGCCCTTGAACAGCGTGTAGGAGTTGACCGTGTCCTTGTAGGCCTCCGGCTGCCACAGATAGACCTGCGGCAGGCGCGGCGAGGTGAGCTCGGCCACGAAGGTGATCACCGAACCCGGGTTGATGGTGACGAGGAAGACGTCGGCATCCGGGCTCTCCTCGCGGTCGAGCGCAAAGCCTTCGCTGGGCGTGATCGAGGCGATGCGCTTGGCGCCGAGATCGGGCCAGATCAGGCCGGAGCCGGCGAGCCGGAAATGCGGCGCCACGATCAGGCGGTCGAGCTGCTGGTCGGTAGTGTTCGCCAGCGCGAACACGGCCCAGTCGCCGGTCGACTGCTCGCCGTTCGCCTCGACCTCGATGCGCCTCACGATGCCGTCGGGGCCGGGCGCGGTGGAGACCTGGAAGCTCGCGCCCTGGTCGCGATAGATCTCGACGGCGCCCGAAAGGTCGAGCGCCACGTCCTCGCGCGAGATCTTGATCGGTTCGACGGCGAGCGCGGGGGCGACCGTCATCAGCGCGAACAGCGCGATGATGACCGAAAGCGCCGCCTGTCTGATCGCGATTGCCAAGCGGGTCAGCTCCCGATGCGTTCTGGTTGCGGATCGCCCTCGACGAGGGCGTAGAGATAGTGGTCCTGCCAGGTGCCGTTGATCCTGAGATAGGAGCGCAGCAGTCCTTCGCGAGTGAATCCGGCTTTTTCAAGCACGTGGATCGACCGTTCGTTGCGTGGGATACAAGCAGCTTCCAGCCGGTGCAACCTGAGCCCCGTGAAGCAGTAACGAACGGTCAACCGCAGCGCCTCGACCATGAACCCCCGTCCGGCATAGCGTTGGCCCATCCAATAGCCGATCTGCGCCGACTGGGCGACACCGTGCCGGATGTTGCCCACCGAAATGCCGCCGCACAGCGCGCCGGTGGCGTTTTCGACGATGAAGAACGGCAATCCGGTGCCGTCCTCGACCTCGCGGCGGTAGCGGCGGAAGCGCTCGCGCCAGGCGCCGCGATCGAGCTCGTCGCGCGCCCATCTGGGCTCCCACGGCTCCAGGAACGACCGGCTTTCGCGGCGAAGTGCCGCCCACTCCTCGAAGTCGCCGGCGCGCGGCGTCCTGAGCGTCACGCGCGGGCCCGGCAGAACCGGGCCGGGGCGGCTCAGGAAGGGAAGCGGACGCATCCGGCGTGCGGTGCGCTACACCGCAAGCTTGCGGGCGGCGCGATCCGGCCCGGTCAGCATGTCGCGAACGGACTCGAAGGCGGGTAGCTGTCCGACGGGGCCGACCGCCGCGACCGTCGGCATGGTCGAGAACATGCGGTGGGCGAGGTCGGAAACGCGATCGACCGTCAGCTTCGACAGCCGGTCGACCAGTTCCTCCAGCGAGATCGGCCGGCCGAACAGAAGCAGTTGACGGGCGATCTGGGAGGCGCGGCTGGCCGCACTCTCGCGCGACATGACGAGCCCGGCGCGATACTGCGCGCGCGCCCTGTCGAGCTCTTCCTGGCCGATCATGTCGCCGGCCTTCTGCAGTTCCGACAGGATGACCGTGACCAGCTCGGCGATGTCTTCCTTGCCGGTGGCGGCGTGCACGCCGAAAATGCCTGTGTCGGAAAAGCCCCAGTGGAAGGCGTAGACCGAGTAGCACAGCCCGCGGCGCTCGCGCACTTCCTGGAACAGGCGGGACGACATGCCGCCGCCGAGGATCATCGACAGGATCTGCGAGGCGTAGAAATCGCGCACATGGTAGGCGCGGCCCTCGAAGCCGAGCACGATCTGCGCGTCCATCAGGTCCCGGTTCTCGCGGAAATCGCCGCCGACATAGTGGGCGAGCTGCGGCATCGTGGTGTCGGCCTTGGCGCGGAAGCTTCCCAGCCGTTTCTCGACCTCGCGCACGAATGCGTCGTGGTCGACGTCGCCGGCCGCGACCACGATCATTCGCTCCGCGCCGTACTGGCGCTCCATGAAGCGCTTGAGCTGGTCGGAGGTGAAGGACTGCACCGTCTCGGGCGAACCGAGGATGGAGCGGCCGAGCGTCTGGTGGCGGAAGGCGGCCTCGGTGAAGCGGTCGAAGACGATGTCGTCCGGCGTGTCGTGCGCGGCGCCGATCTCCTGCAGGATGACGTGCTGCTCGCGCTCGAGCTCGTCCGGATCGAAGCGGGAATCCGTCAGGATGTCGGCGAGAAGGTCGATCGCCAGCGGCACGTCGTCGCGCAGCACGCGGGCGAAGAAGGCGGTCGTCTCGACGCTGGTGGCGGCGTTGATCTCGCCGCCGACATCCTCGATCTGCGAGGCGATGTCCCAGGCGCTGCGGCTGCCCGTTCCCTTGAACGCCATGTGCTCGAGCAGGTGGGCGATGCCGTGCTCGTCGTCGCGCTCGTTGCGCGAACCCGACTTGACCCACACCCCCAGGGCGACACTCTCGATATGCGGAAGGGCTTCGGTGGCGACTGTCATGCCGTTCGACAGACGGCTTACCTCTACACCCATATAGACTCTACTCCCGATGCACCGCGGCAGCCGCACGCGAGCGGCCGCCGATACAATCTTCCACGATTTCCAGGTCCGAGGGAAGGACCGTGAATCTCTCCTCGCGCTCCATCATCTCGGCCAGCGCGCCGGGCAGGGGAGGCAGCGTCCCGGAGGCCGCCTCGACGGCGTCGGGGAACTTGGCCGGATGGGCCGTGGCCAGCACGATCATCGGCGCGGCCGACGTCTCCAGCCTGCGCGCCACCGTGACGGCGGTGGCGGTGTGCGGGTCGAGCAGCATGCCCGAGCCGTCGAGGACCTGCGCGGATGGTCGCTGGCCGTCTCCGGCATGGTCGAGCGGCCGGCGGCGAAGTCGCGGCGGATTTCCGCCAGCACCGGCGCGTCGATCGAAAAGCCGCCGGACTGCTTCAGCCCGCCCATGGCGCGGCGCACGAAGGCGGCGTCTCGGCCGGAGGCCTCGAACAGCAGCCGCTCGAAGTTCGACGATACCTGGATGTCCATCGACGGCGACGTGGTCGCGACCACGCCCGTGGTCCGGTAGGCGCCGGTCTCGAGCGTGCGCGCCAGGATGTCGTTGTCGTTGGTGGCGATGACCAGCCGCTCGATCGGCAGGCCCATGCGCATGGCCGCGTAGCCGGCGAAGATGTCGCCGAAATTGCCGGTCGGCACGGTGAAGGAGACCGGCCTGTCGGGCGCACCCAGCGAAACGGCGGACGAGAAATAGTAGACGATCTGGGCCATGATGCGCGCCCAGTTGATCGAGTTGACGCCCGACAGCGCCAGGCTGTCGCGGAACGGCCGGTCGGAGAACATCTCCTTCACCAGGCGCTGGCAGTCGTCGAAATTGCCCTCGATGGCGAGCGCATGGACGTTGTCGGCGCCAGACGTCGTCATCTGGCGCTGCTGCACCGGCGACACGCGACCGTGCGGGAACAGGATGAAGACGTCGGTGCGATTGCCGCCGGCAAAGGCATCGATTGCCGCGCCGCCGGTATCGCCGGAAGTGGCGCCGACGATGGTCGCGCGGCTGCCGCGCTCGGCCAGGACGTGGTCCATCAGCCGCGCCAGCAGCTGCATGGCGACGTCCTTGAAGGCGAGTGTCGGCCCGTGGAAGAGCTCCAGCACGAACTCGTTGCCGCGCGTCTGCACCAGCGGGCACACCGCCTCGTGGCGAAAGGTCGCATACGCCTCGCGCACGATGCGGGCAAACGTCGCCTCCTCGATCTCGCCGCCGAGGAACGGCGTCAGCAGGCGGATCGCAAGGTCGGGATAGGACAGTCCGCGCAGGGCGCGGATGTCGGCGGCCGACAGGTGCGGCCACTCAGCCGGCAGGTAGAGCCCGCCGTCCTGCGCCAGCCCGGCGAGCAGCGTGTCGCAGAAGCCGAGTTCGGGGGCCTCGCCGCGCGTGCTGACATATTTCATGAATGGCGTCCGCTTCCTGCGTGGTGAATGCCGGCGGGGTGCCGCGCCGTGTCTGGCGAGAGCCGGCGAAATTCGTTTCGTCGCGGTCGCATTTTGACCGCGCGATTGATATAGAACAGCCGTTTCACATGAGGGAAGTGCGTGCAATGGGTTTTGTGGCGGGGCATTTGCGCTTGTTCGGAGTTTCCATCGCGGTCGCTGCGCTGACGGCGCTGGCCGGCTGCCAGTCGGGCGACACGCTGGGCGCCCTCGACGTCTCCGCCAACCAGCCTCCCAGCGAGCAGCCCAAGGAAGAGCCCGTCCGGCTCAGCGAACTGCGCGCGGTTTGCCCGTCGGTGCAACTGCGCGAGGGCACGGCCTATTTCAGCACCTACCAGCGCAACCAGTCCGACGATCCGTCGAAGCTGATCTACCAGGCCTCGATTTCGGACGTGACCCGCACGTGCAAGCACGACGGCGGCTCGATCACCATGGACATCGCGGTGGCCGGCCGCATCGTTCCCGGCCCGCTCGGCAAGACCGGCACGATCACCATGCCGATCCGCGTCGTGGTCGTCGGCGCCGACGGCCCGATCTACTCGCAGCTGCACAAGTTTCCCGTCCAGGTGGCCGACACCATCGGCGCCACGCAGTTCGTCTTCAACGATTCGAACGTGGTCATTCCCGAGGACCAGGCGAACGCCGTTTCGATCTTCGCAGGCTACGACGAAGGACCCGGCGTCCACTGAGGCGCGTCCGTGCCGCGCGCCGCTACTGCGCGGCCTCCTCCGACCACAGCGTCAGCGCCTCGAGCGTCTGCGGGAATTCCGCCCAGCGCCTGATGACCGTTTCCGCCCCGGCTTCCATCAGCACGTCGGCGTGACCCGGAAAGCTGTGGCTGCCGCCGGTAAACCCGATGACGCGCATGCCCGCGGCCTTCGCCGCGGTGACGCCGTGGACGGAATCCTCCACGACAAAGCAGCGCGCCGTGTCGGCGCCCATCTTCTCGGCCGCGTAGAGGTAGACGTCGGGCGCGGGCTTCGGCTTGTGCGAGGGGATCGTGCGCGCCGAGAACACGTGCCCCGAAAACGCCTGCAGCAGCCCGACATGGCCGAGCATTCCCTCCAGCCGCTCTGGCGCGGAGTTTGAGCAGACGCATTTCGGACCCTGGACCGAGCCCACCGCGGCCGGCGCGCCCTCCACCGGCCGCACGTCGCGCGTCAGCCTCTGGTCGAGAATGTGCGCGGACCGGTCGATGATCGTGGCCTGCAGCGGCACGCCGTACTCGGCCTCGATCCGCAGCACGGTCTCGGTGAAGGTGAGACCGGCATAGCGCTCGACGAACTCCTCGACGGGAATGTCGATGCCGGCTTCGGCCAGGAGTTCGGTGTCGACGCGCGCCGCGATGATCTCGGAATCGACGAGGACGCCGTCGCAGTCGAATATGATGAGGTCGGGCTGGGACATGTCTTGCTGGGCCTTCGGGAAAGGGCGCCGCTATAGACCCATCGTGCCCGGCAGGCAACCACAGCGGCCCTAACGGCCGCTTTCAGCGCCGCCGCCCGTCCATGGGGTCAGCCTTGGCAGCCAGCCCGGCACCGCTCGGCGATAGGCATCGTATTCGGCGCCGTAGCGCGCGGCGAGCGTGGGCTCTTCGTAGGTCCGCACGAAGATGACAAACGCGGCGCAGACCATCGCCGCATAGACGAGCAATCCGTCGTGCCCGAACACGAGCCACTGTCCGACGATGATGGCAAGCACGGCCAGATACATGGGGTTGCGCACGTGGCGGTAGACGCCGCCGACCACGAGATGCTCCGTCGGGGCGATCGGCGCCGGCGTGCCCATGCCCTCGCTGACGAAACGCCAGAAGCTGTGCAGAAGGAAGAGCAGGCCCGCACCGGCCAGCAGGACGCCCGCCGCGCCCCCTGCCGTCCACGCCGGGCGCATTTCCCAGCCCGTCAGCCCCCACGGTATGACGCCCGCCACCATTGCCGGAGCCGCCAGGAAGAACGCGACGCTGCCGAAGAACGCCCGTATCCGCACGCCGCTCTCCCGTTCATTCAATGTTTACTGAGAAAGGTAACCATAACGGAGTGTGAAGAGTAACCGCGTTTCCGGGTCTTGTGTATGTCTGCAGTGCGTCTTCTCGATGATCTCTCCCCTGTTGCCCCGGCCGACCATTGGCTCGACACCATCATCAAGGGAGACTGCGTGGCAGCGCTGGAGCGCCTGCCCGAACGCTCCGTAGACATCGTCTTCGCCGACCCGCCCTACAATCTGCAGCTCGACGGAACGCTGCACCGTCCCGACCAGTCGCTGGTCGACGCCGTGGACGACGCCTGGGACCATTTCGACAGCTTCGCCGCCTACGACGCCTTCACCCGCGCCTGGCTGCTGGCCGTGCGCCGCGTGCTGAAGCCGAACGGCACGATCTGGGTGATCGGCTCCTACCACAACATCTTCCGCGTCGGCGCGACGCTTCAGGATCTGGGCTTCTGGATCCTCAACGACGTCGTGTGGCGCAAGACAAACCCGATGCCGAACTTCCGTGGCCGGCGCTTCCAGAACGCCCACGAGACGATGATCTGGGCCTCGCGCGACAAGGACGCCCGCGGCTACACGTTCAACTACGAGGCAATGAAGGCGGCCAACGACGACGTGCAGATGCGCTCGGACTGGCTGTTTCCGATCTGCACCGGTGCCGAGCGCCTGAAGGATGACGACGGCGCCAAGCTGCACCCGACCCAGAAGCCGGAGGCGCTGCTGGCGCGCGTCATGATGGCCTCCTCCAAGCCCGGCGACGTGGTGCTCGACCCGTTCTTCGGTTCCGGCACGACGGGTGCCGTGGCGCGCCGTCTCGGCCGCCGCTTCGTCGGCGTGGAGAGGGAGCAGACCTATATCGACGCCGCGCAGAAGCGCATCGCCGCGGTCGAGCCGCTGGGCGAGGGCGAACTGGCGGTGATGACCGGCAAGCGTGCCGAGCCGCGCGTCGCCTTCGGCAGCCTCGTCGACGCCGGCCTCATCGCCCCGGGCGCCAAGCTTTGCGACCCGAAGCGCCGCTGGACCGCGCAGGTGCGCGCCGACGGCACGATCGCGGCCGATCCGCACGCCGGTTCCATCCACAAGGTCGGCGCGCTGGTGCAGGGCTTCGACGCCTGCAACGGCTGGACCTTCTGGCACTATGAGGAGGAGGGCGCGCTGAAGCCGATCGACGAGTTGCGGCGCATCGCGCGCTCGAACATGGCAGCCGTCGGCGCGTAAGGCAGCGCGAGGCGCCTCACACGCTGACGCCGAGGCTCCTCAGGTCTTCCTTCAGCTTCGGCACGCCGGTGAACTGCACGGCCTGCCAGCCGGCGGCGCGCGCGCCCTCGACGTTCGGCATGCTGTCGTCGATGAACAGCGTTGCCGCAGGATCGAGCCCGAACGCCTCGGCATGACGGTCGAAGATCGCGCGGTCGGGCTTGATGATGCCGACCTCGCCGGACACCGTCACGCCGCGCGGCTTCTTCAGGAAGGGAAAGCGCTCGCGAACTTCCGCGAACGTGTCGGCGGCGAAGTTGGTGAGCATCGTCACGTCCTCGCCATTGTCGATCAGCCGCTCCATCAGCTCGGCGCTGTCGGCATAGTGATAGGGGATCATCTCGGGCCAGTTGCGCCGGAAGCCGCGGATGTTTTCCACCTCGTCCGGATAGAGGGCGATCAGCTCTTCCTCGGCCTCGGCCCACGGCCGGCCGCGATCCTGCTCGATGTTCCAGTCGTGCGTGCATACGTTCTCGAAGAACCACTTGCGCCGCGCGGGATCGGGGATCAGGCGCTTGAACGGGATATCGGGATCGTAGTGCAGCAGCACCTTGCCGATGTCGTAGACGATGTGGCGTATCTGGCTCATGCGTGCGCCTGTCCTTCGCTCCGTTTTTGCTTCGTCACGCCTGGAATAGCGGCTTCGATGACCTTTTTCATGACGGTCGGCAAGGCCTCGCCGGCGATCTCGTCGGCGCTCGACCACCAGTGGTCTTCCGGCGCCTTCGAGTGCGCGACGTCGGCCCGGAAGACGGCGAGCCGGAGCGCGAAGTGCGTGAACACGTGGTCGATCTCGCCGGCCGGTTTCCACTCGGCGGCAAACGGCGCGGCCGCCGTGCCGGTCTCGCCGTCGCTGCGCGCCGTCCACCCGGTCGTCGGCACCTCGCTCATGCCGCCGAGCAGGCCGCGCTCGGGCCTGCGGCGTAGCAGCACGGCGCCGTCCGGACGGACGGCGACGAAGGCCGCGCCACGCCGCGACGGCTTCTCGGCCTTTTCCGCCTTCACCGGCAGCAAAGCCGGATCGCCTTGCCTGAGCGCGGCGCAATCGTCGCTCAACGGACAGATGATGCAGGCCGGGCGCCTGGGCGTGCAGACCGTGGCGCCGAGATCCATCATCGCCTGCGCGAAATCGCCCGGCCGCTCGTCCGGGACCATCTCCTCGACCGCGGCGCGGATCTGCGGCTTGGCATCCGGCAGCGGCGTATGGATCGCGGCAAGCCGGGAAACGACGCGCTCGACATTGCCGTCGACCACCGCCGCCGGCCGGTCGAAGGCGATCGCCGCGATCGCGGCCGCGGTGTAGGGGCCGATGCCGGGCAGCGCGCGCAGGCCCGCCTCGGTGTCGGGAAACGCGCCACCGTGCTCGGCGACTACCGCCTCGGCGCATTTCTTCAGGTTGCGGGCCCGCGAATAGTAGCCGAGCCCGGCCCAGGCCTTCATCACGTCCTCGGCGGGCGCGGCCGCCAGCGCCGCGACGGTCGGCCAGGTAGCGGCGAAACGCGCGAAATACGGCTTCACCGCCTCGACGGTGGTCTGCTGGAGCATGATCTCCGACAGCCAGACGCGGTAGGGGTCGGGGAGCTCACCTTGCGCCCGCGCGGCCGGCCCGATCCGCCACGGCAGCTCGCGGTGGTGGCGGTCGTACCAGGCCAGAAGCTTGTCTGCGATGTCGCGGGGCGGCTGACGCCGGTCGAAAGCTCGTTTATGCTGTGCGGCTTGCATCTGCGGTCGGGTCGGTGGTCGTCGGGCTTGGCGCGGCGGCGCGGGAATGGAGGCGTTCATGGCAGGGAAAGCGCGTGCGGGCAATGCCGTGCCGGTGAGCGACGTCGCCACGGCCATTCTCGATCCCGTGCTGAGACGCCGCGCCGGCATCTCCGTGGGGCTGGTGCAGTCGTGGGAGGAAATCGTCGGCGAGCGCGTAGCCGCCGGCTCGCGGCCGGAAAAGATCCTGTGGCCGCGCCGCGCCAGCGAGGACGACCCGTTCGAACCGGCGACGCTGGTGGTCGCCTGCAACGGCATCGCGGCGCTGCACATCCAGCACGAGACGGGCGAGATCATCTCTCGCATCAACGGGTTCCTCGGCTTCGCCGCGATCGGCCGAGTCAAGATCGTGCAGAAGGCGGTCACCACGCAGGCAAGACCGGTGCGCCGCCAGCGTGAACTGTCACAGACCGAGAAGGAGCGCCTGGCGCAGACCACGAAGGGCGTCGAGGACGAGGGCCTGCGCGCCGCGCTCGAGCGGCTCGGCGCCAGCATCGTCGCCGCAGGGAAATAGCGGGCAGCGGGGAAAATCGCCGTATCGTGAACTCTGTGTTCGTGACGGGGCTTGGACTCTCGCCGCGGAATGCCTTAATTCGCGCCAAGTCTCGCCATTGGGTGTCCGCCCATTGCATTATCGACCCGGTTGACAGGTGATTCGCATGTATCGTTCGCTTCCGCGCCGCAAGGTTCTGTTTTCGCTGCTCGCAGTCTCGGCGGCCGGTCCGTTGCTGGCGGCTTGCGGCAAGGACGAGGACGAGCAGGCCGCGGCGCCGGAAAAACCGGCCGAGCCGGGCACCTCGAACGCCAAGGCGCCGCCCTCGCAGGGCACCGTCGACATGGACAAGCTTCTGTCCGACGAGGCGCTGCCGGACAAGGCGCTGGGCGATGCGAACGCCCCGGTCACCATCGTCGAATACGCCTCGATGACATGCCCGCACTGCGCGCGCTTCCACGAAGAGACGTTTCCGGATCTGAAGAAGAAATATATCGACACCGGCAAGGTGCGCTTCATCTTCCGCGAATTTCCGTTCGATCCGCGCGCCGAGGCCGGCTTCATGCTGGCCCGCTGTTCCGACGACAAGTATTTCGCCATGGTCAACGTGCTGTTCAAGCAGCAGCGGACCTGGGCGACGGCCAAGGACGGCAAGGACGCGCTGCTGCAGATCGCCAAGCTGGCCGGTTTTTCACAGGAGTCCTTCGAGGCGTGCTTGACGGACCAGAAGCTTCTGGACGACATCAGAAGCGTGAAGAACCGCGGCGCGAACGAATTCGGGGTCGATGCGACACCCACCTTCTTCATCAACGGCAAGAAATACGCTGGAGAAATGACGATTGACGAGGTGTCGGCGATCATCGATCCGCTTCTCGCCTGACGGCGCGATAACGGCGCGCGCTCCCGCGCCGGCGGGAGCGGTGCGCCGATGAAATTCTCCCGCCTTCGCCTCCTCGGTTTCAAGTCCTTCGTCGAGCCCTCCGATTTCGTCATCGAGCGCGGGCTGACCGGCGTCGTCGGCCCCAACGGCTGCGGCAAGTCGAACCTCGTCGAGGCGCTGCGCTGGGTGATGGGCGAAAGCTCGTACAAGAACATGCGCGCGTCCGGCATGGACGACGTCATCTTCTCCGGTTCCTCGACGCGGCCCGCCCGCAACACCGCCGAGGTGACGCTGTTCCTCGAAAACGCCGACCGCACGGCGCCGGCAGCCTTCAACGACGTCGACGAACTGCAGGTGTCGCGCCGCATCGAGCGCGAGGCCGGCTCGATCTACCGGATCAACGGCAAGGAGGCGCGCGCCAAGGACGTGCAGCTTCTGTTCGCCGACCAGTCGACCGGCGCGCGCTCGCCCTCGATGGTCGGGCAGGGCCGCATCGGCGAGCTGATCCAGGCCAAGCCGCAGGCGCGCCGCGCGCTGCTGGAGGAGGCGGCCGGCATCTCGGGCCTGCATTCGCGCCGCCACGAGGCCGAGCTGCAGGCTGCGCGCCGCCGAGCAGAACCTCGAACGGCTCGACGACGTGGTCGGCGAACTGGAAAGCCAGATCGAGAGCCTGAAGCGGCAGGCCCGCCAGGCGGCGCGCTTCAAGAACCTGTCGGCCGACATCCGCAAGGCAGAGGCGACGCTGCTGCATCTCAGGTGGACAGCCGCCAAGGGCCAGGAAGCGGAGGCGCAGTCGGCGTTGAGCCAGGCGACCTCGCTGGTCGGCGAGCGCGCCCAGGCGCAGACGGAAGCCGCCAAGCAGCAGGCGATCGGCGCCCACAAGCTGCCGGAACTGCGCGACGCCGAGGCCAAGGCCGCCGCCGCGCTGCAGCGCCTGACGATCGCGCGCGGCCAGATCGAGGAAGAGGCGGAGCGGGTGCGCACCCGCAAGGCGGAGCTCGAGAAGCGGCTGGCGCAGCTCGAGGCCGACGCCGCGCGCGAAAAGCAGATCATGGCCGACAATGCCGACGTGCTGGAGCGGCTGGACGCGGAGGAGCGCGAGCTCAACACCGCGAATGCCGAGGCCGCCGACAAGGAGGTGCGGACGCGTGCCGCCCACGAGGAGGCCGCGGCGAAACTCGCCGGCAGCGAGCAGGCGCTTGCCGCCCGCACCTCCGAGCGCGCCGAGGCCGCGGCCCAGCGTCATCAGGCAGAGCGTGCGCTGCGCGAGGGCGCGGAGCGGCGCCAGCGGCTGGAACGGCAGCTTGCCGACATCGAACGCGAGGCCGGCGAGATCGAAGGCCGCATTTCCGCGCTGGCCGACCCCGCCGAGAAGCGTGCGCTGGCCGAACAGGCCGCCGAAGCCGTTTCGCAGGCCGAGGCGGCCGCGCTGGATGCTGAAAAGGCGGTCGCCGACGCTCGCGCCGCCGAAAGCGGGCTGCGCGCCCCGGCGCAGGAGGCGCGTGCAAAACTCGCCAGCATCGAGACCGAGGCGCGCACGCTGGCCAAGGTGGTCAACGCGACGACGGGCGATCTCTTCCCGGCGGTGCTCGAGAAGGTGCATGTCGAGCGCGGCTACGAGACGGCGTTGGGCGCCGCGCTGGGCGAAGACCTCGACGTGCCGCTCGATCGCGCAGCACCGGTGCACTGGGGCGATGCGGAGCCGGATGCATCCGACCCGCGCACTTCCCGAGGGCGTGCGGAAACTGGCGGACGTGGTACGCGCGCCGCGCCAGCTGGCGCGTCGGCTGGCGCAGATCGGCGTCGTCGAAGAGGCCGACGCGGCGCGGCTGCAGAAGCAGCTGAAGCCCGGTCAGCGGCTGGTTTCGCGCGACGGCGCGCTGTGGCGCTGGGACGGCTACACCGCCAGCGCCGACGCGCCGACGCCCGCCGCGCAACGTCTCGCCCAGAAGAATCGTCTGGCCGAACTGGAGGCCGAAGCGACCGAGGCGACGAAGTCCGTGCGCGCGGCCGAGGACCAGCTGGCCGCGGCCGAGGCCGAAGTGAAGCGCGCCACGGACGCCGAAAGGCTGGCGCGCGAAGCCTGGCGCGGCGCACAGGGAGCGCTCGGCGAGGCGCGCGACGCGCTGGCCAAGGCCGAGAAGGCCGCCGGCGAACTGTCGAGCAGGCAGGCCGCACTGGCGGAATCCCGCGCGCGGCTGGCCGAATCGCGCGACGAGGCCGCCGCGGCCGAACAAGAGGCGCAAAGTGCGCTCGACGCAGCGCCCGACCTTGGCGATCTGCAGGAGGCGCTAGACCGGCTGTCGGCCGAGGTCGCGCGAGAGCGCACCGCCGCCGCCGACGCGCGTGCCGTGCACGACGGGTTGAAACGCGAAGCCGAGGCGCGCCAGCGCCGCATGCAGGCGATCGCCGCCGAACGCCAGAGCTGGACGTCGCGGGCGGGCAACGCCGAAACGCAGATTGCCGCGCTCGCCGAACGGCGGGGCGAAGCCGCTGCCGAACTGGAAGGCCTTGCCGACGCGCCCGACGAGATCGATGCCCGCCGCCGCGCGCTGATGAGCCAGCTTTCGCAGGCCGAGGAGCTGCGAAAGGCGGCCGCCGACCGGCTGCAGGCGGCCGAAAACCGGCAGGCCGAACTGGACAAGGCGGCGAACGCGGCGATCTCGGCACTGGCCGAGGCGCGCGAGGGCAGGGCGCGCGGCGAGGAGCGGCTGACCGCCGCCGAGGAGCGGCGCAAGGACGCCGAGGCGCGCATCCAGGAGACGCTCAACACGCCGCCGCATCTCGTCATCCGCCACACCGGGCTGGAAGCCGACGCGCCGATGCCCGATCCGGCCGAGGTCGAGCGCCGGCTCGAGCGCCTCAAGATCGAGCGCGAGCGCCTTGGCGCGGTGAACCTGCGCGCCGAGGAGGAACAGCGCGAACTCGCCGAGCGGCTGGAAACGATCGTCACCGAGCGCGAGGACATCATCGAGGCGATCCGCAAGCTGCGCCAGGCAATCCAGAACCTCAACCGTGAGGGGCGCGAGCGGCTGCTTGCCGCCTTCGACGTCGTCAATGCCCAGTTCCAGCGCCTGTTCACACACCTTTTCGGCGGCGGCACGGCGGAACTGCAGCTGGTGGAATCGGAAGACCCGCTGGAGGCGGGGCTGGAGATCCTGGCGCGGCCGCCCGGCAAGAAGCCTCAGACGATGACGCTGTTGTCCGGCGGCGAGCAGGCGCTGACGGCGATGGCGCTGATCTTCGCGGTGTTCCTGACGAACCCGGCGCCGATCTGCGTGCTCGACGAGGTCGATGCGCCGCTCGACGACCACAATGTCGAGCGCTTCTGCAACCTGATGGACGAGATGGCGCGCACCACCGAGACGCGCTTCGTCATCATCACCCACAACCCGATCACCATGGCGCGCATGAACCGGCTGTTCGGCGTCACCATGGCCGAGCAGGGCGTGAGCCAGCTCGTCTCGGTCGACCTGGAGACCGCCGAGCAGCTGCGCGAGGCGAGCTGAGTTTTTCGGTCCGAGCCCCGACCTATTCTCCCCACACCGCCAGTTCGTTGCCGGCCGGATCGCTGAAATGGAAGCGGCGGCCCCCGGGGAAGGGAAAGATCGGCCTGACGATCGTTCCGCCGGCCGCCTCGACCGCGGCGAGCGTGGCTTCCAGATCCTCTGAATAGAGCACCGGCAGCGGCTTCACCGGCGCCTCCGCCGGATCGGCCTGAAAGCCGCCGTCGAGCCCTTCCGAGAAGGCCGCATAGCCCGGGCCGTAATCGGTGAAGCTCCACGAAAACGCCGCCGCATAGAACGCCTTGACGCTGTCGATCGCGCCGCCGGTCGCCGGCAGTTCCAGATAGTCGAGCTTGCCTTCCGCGCGCATCGCCGTGCTCCTGCTAGTTGTTCTCTTTATGTTCTATATTGGATGCGCCGCCACGGCAAGTCTCTCGTCGCGTCTGCGAGCAAATCGATTCGGCAAATCGATTCGTATGGCGACAGCCGCCGCCGTCGCATTGCAATTCGCGCTGGCCGCCTATATCGCCCATGGTGCCCGCGAAGGATGGCGCGGCGGGAGAGGCGAGAATCCGGCATGACGAAATGGGTCTACAGTTTCGGCGACGGCATGGCGGAAGGCCGGGCCGGCGACAAGAACCTGCTTGGCGGCAAGGGCGCGAACCTTGCCGAAATGTGCAGCCTGGGCCTTCCGGTGCCGCCCGGCCTCACCATCACCACCGAGGTCTGCGCCTACTACTACGCCAACGGCAACAGCTATCCGCCGGAACTGGCGCGGCAGGTCGAGGATGCGCTGGACAAGGTGGCCGAGATCACCGGCCGCCGCCTGGGCGATCCGGAACGGCTTCTGCTGGTTTCGGTGCGCTCCGGCGCCCGCGCCTCGATGCCCGGCATGATGGACACCGTGCTCAATCTCGGCCTCAACGACGACACGGTGGAGGCGCTGGCCAAGGCGTCCGGCGATCCGCGCTTCGCCTATGACAGCTATCGCCGCTTCATCCAGATGTATTGCGACGTGGTCATGGGGCTCGACCACGAGGTGTTCGAGGAAATCCTCGAGGAGCAGAAGGCGCGCCGCGGTTTCGAACTCGATACCGAGTTCACCGCCGCGCAGTGGCAGGACGTCATCGCGCTCTACAAGGCGCGCATCGAGGAGGAACTCGGCAAGCCGTTTCCGCAGGACCCGCAGGAGCAGCTGTGGGGCGCGATCGGCGCGGTGTTCTCGAGCTGGATGAACCATCGCGCCGTCACCTATCGGCGCCTCCACGACATTCCCGAAGCCTGGGGCACCGCCGTCAACGTGCAGGCGATGGTGTTCGGCAACATGGGCGACACGTCCGCCACCGGCGTCGCCTTCACCCGCAATCCGTCGACCGGCGAGAACAGGCTCTACGGCGAGTTCCTGGTCAACGCGCAGGGCGAGGACGTGGTCGCCGGCATCCGCACGCCGCAGGCGATCACCGAGAGGGCGCGCATCGAGGCCGGTTCCGACAAGCCGTCGCTCGAGAAGCTGATGCCGGAGGCCTACGCGGCCTTCGTCGACGTCTCGCGCAAGCTCGAGGCGCACTACCGCGACATGCAGGATCTCGAGTTCACGATCGAGCAGGGCAAACTGTGGATGCTGCAGACGCGCACCGGCAAGCGCACCGCGCGCGCCGCGCTCAGGATCGCGGCCGAGATGGCCGGCGAGGGGCTGATCACCCGCGAGGAGGCGATCGACCGGATCGATCCGGTCTCGCTCGACCAGTTGCTGCACCCGACCATCGACCCGGACGCCGAGCGCGACGTGATCGGCATCGGCCTGCCGGCCTCTCCGGGGGCGGCCACCGGCGAGATCGTGTTTTCCTCCGACGAAGCGGAGGACGCCAAGGCGCAGGGCCGCAACGTCATTCTGGTGCGCATCGAGACCAGCCCGGAAGACATTCACGGCATGCACGCGGCCGAAGGCATCCTGACGACGCGCGGCGGCATGACCAGCCACGCCGCGGTGGTGGCGCGCGGCATGGGCAAGCCCTGCGTGTCGGGCGCCGGCTCGCTGCGGGTCGACTATCGCGCCGGCACGCTGCTGGCGATGGGCAAGACGCTGAAGAAGGGCGACATCATCACCATCGACGGCGGCACGGGCCAGGTGCTGGCAGGCGCCGTGGACATGCTGCGGCCGGAGCTTTCCGGCGATTTCGCCGCCATCATGGAGTGGGCGGACTCGATCCGCCGCATGAAGGTGCGCACCAACGCCGAGACACCGGCAGACGCGCGCACCGCGCGCTCCTTCGGTGCCGAGGGCATCGGCCTGTGCCGCACCGAGCACATGTTCTTCGAAGGCGACCGCATCGTCGCCATGCGCGAGATGATTCTCGCCGACGTCGAGGAAGACCGCCGCGCCGCGCTGGAAAAGCTGCTGCCGATGCAGCGCGGCGATTTCGTCGAGCTGTTCGAGATCATGGCGGGCCTGCCGGTCACCATCCGCCTGCTCGATCCGCCGCTGCACGAGTTCCTGCCCAAGACGGACGAGGAGATCGCCGAAGTCGCCGCGGTGATGGAGGTCTCGCCCGACAAGCTGAGGCAGCGCACCGAGGCGCTGCACGAGTTCAATCCGATGCTCGGCCATCGCGGCTGCCGGCTGGCCGTCTCCTATCCCGAGATCGCCGAGATGCAGGCGCGTGCCATTTTCGAGGCCGCGGCGGAAGCCGCCGCCAAGACCGGCTCAGCCGTGGTGCCGGAGATCATGGTGCCGCTGGTAGGGCTGGTGAAGGAGCTCGACTACGTCAAGAAGCTGATCGACGACGTCGCCGCCAAGGTCTTCGCCGAGGCCGGCAACAAGATCGAATATCTCGTCGGCACCATGATCGAGCTGCCGCGCGCCGCCATTCGCGCCGGCGCGATCGCCGAAAAGGCGGAGTTCTTCTCCTTCGGCACCAACGACCTGACGCAGACGACGTTCGGCATTTCGCGCGACGACGCCGCCTCCTTCCTGGAGACCTATCGGCGCAAGCAGATCATCGAGCGCGACCCGTTCGTCTCGCTCGATCCAGACGGCGTCGGCGAACTGGTGCGGATGGCGGCCGAGCGGGGCAGGGCCACGCGCGACAACATCAAGCTCGGCATCTGCGGCGAGCATGGCGGCGATCCATCGTCGATCGCGTTCTGCGAGGAGGTCGGGCTCGACTACGTGTCCTGTTCGCCCTTCCGGGTGCCGATCGCAAGGCTAGCCGCCGCCCAGGCGGCGCTGCGACACGCGAAGGGATAACGTTCGCGCGGCTTGCCGCCCTTGTGTCGGGCGGCCTAGGTGCACACTGGCCCCAAGTGCGCTGGCCCCAAGTGCGCTGGCTCCAAGTGCGCTGGCGTTCTCAAGCGCCCCCTGCGACTAGGCAGCGGTTGCCTCGACCTCGACCTTTTTCGGGTCGAACGCGCCGTAGTCGATGATCCGGGTCATCTCGTCATAGGGGTGCTGGTAGGCCCACATCACGTCGCTGTCGCCGCCTTTCAGGCCCCAGTACGACGCGTCTCCCTTGAACGGGCAGTGGGTGGAGGTTTCCGTCGCCTCCAGCGCGTCGAAGGCGATATCGGAAAACGGCACGTAGAGAACCGGCGGATAGCTCGCTTCCTTCAGCACCAGCGCCTTGTCGCTGGACGCGATCTCCTTGCCACCGGCCCTGACTGTGACATGGCCGCCATACGGTTCGACGGTGATCGTGTGCTCGGGATGCTTGCGAAACCCGGGTGAGGGATTGCTCATTTCATGTCTCCTTCCGTCCGGCGCGCGTCTCATCCCGCGCGCATGTCGTCCTTCGCCACCCATTCCTCGGTGGCGTCGAGCGCCTTCTCGAAACGATCGAACAGCTCGTTCAGTTCGGCCTCGGTGATGATCATCGGCGGGCACAGCGCGACCGTGTCGCCGAGCGGCCGCAGGATCGCGCCGTGCTGCTCGCAAAGCTGGCCGCAGCGTGCGCCGACCCCCTGCTTGGGATCGAAGGAGCGCTTCGTCTTCTTGTCGGCTACCAGCTCGACCCCGCCGACCAGCCCGGAATACCGCGCCTCGCCGACGAGCGGACGTTCTGCGAGCTTCTTCATGCGCGCCTCGAAAACCGGCATCAGCGCCCGCACATGGCCCAGAATGTCGCGCTTCTCGTAGATCTCGAGGGCCTTGACGCCGAGCGCGCAGCCCAGCGGATGACCGCCATAGGTGAAGCCATGGCCGAACGTGCCGATCTTGGCCGACTGGTCCACGTATGACTGGTAGATGTCTTCGGGCACCATGACGGCGCCGAGCGGCGCATACGCGGCGGTGAGCTGCTTGGCCGCCGAGATGGTGGTCGGCCGCATGCCCATGGTCTGGGCGCCCCACATGTTGCCGGTGCGGCCGAAACCGTTGATGACCTCGTCGTCGATCATCATGATGTCGTGCTCGTCGAGCACCTCCTGGATGGCGGGGAAATAGCCGTCGGGCGGCACGATGACCCCGCCCGCGCCCATCACCGGCTCCGCGATCATCGCCGCGATCGTGTCCGGCCCCTCGCGCTCGATCAAGCTCGCGCAGCGACTTGGCGAGCCGCGCCACGAACTCGGCCTCGCTCTCGCCCTCGAAGCCGTTGCGGTAGAAATGCGGGCTGTCGGTGTGGAGCACGCGGTCGACCGGCAGGTCCCAGCCGGCATGGTTGGCCGGCAGCCCGGTCAGCGAGGCCGCCATCACGGTGACGCCGTGATAGGCCTTCATGCGCGAGATGATCTTCTTCTTTTCCGGCTTGCCGCGCGCATTGTTCATGTACCAGGCGAGCTTCACCTGGCTGTCGTTGGCCTCCGAGCCCGAGGAGGTGAAGAACACTTTCGAGATCGGCACCGGCGCGATTTCCTTGAGCTTCTCGGCGAGCTCGATCGCCGGCTCCATGCCCTTCGAGCCGAACAGATGATAGTAGGAGAGCGTGCGCATCTGCTCGACCGCCGCCTCGATCATTTCCTCGTCGCCGAAGCCGAGCCCTGCGCACCACAGGCCGGACATGCCCTCGATATAGTCGCGGCCCTGGCTGTCGTAGACGTGGACGCCCTTGCCGCGCTCGATCACCGTCGGCCCGACGGTCCTGAGCTTGTGGAGTGGCGAGTAGGGGTGGACCAGCGCCTCGACGTCGCGCGTCTGCAGATTGGTGAGCGGCGGTGTGCTCATTCGTGCTTCTCCGGAATGCGGGCAGTCGCACCAGTCTAGCGGCATGAGCGGCCGCGCGTAAGCGCACGGGGCATTCTGGCCGGGCGCGTGCGGCGATCTGGCCCAAGCCTGCCCGGGGTGAAACATCGGTGCGACAGCGGGTGTTTGGAAGCAGGCGAAAGGAGGTGCGTATGCGCACGACGAGCGACATCTTCCACGACCACCTCGCGCTGCGGGCCAGGGGAGATCTCGAGACCGATCTCGACCGCAACTACTCCGACGATATCGTCCTGATGTGCGAATACGGCACGATGCGCGGCAAGGACGCGATGCGCGCTTCGGCACGCAAGCTGGCGCTGCAGCTGCCGGAGGCGGAATTCGAGTTCCCGACCGCGGAGGTGAGCGGCCAGTACGCGTTTCTCGTATGGAAGGCCCGCTCCGACCGGTTCGAGGTGGAGCATGGCGCCGATTCCTTCGTCATCCGCGACGGCAGGATAGTCGCCCAGACGATATTCTACCGGCTTGCCCGCGGCGAGATTGGATGAAGGCGCGGGGCGGCGGGTGGGCGTGCACATCATCAACCGGAGCCTGGACGGAGGACGGCATCCGCCGCCCCAGACAGGTAGCGACGTGCGGCTCCTTCCGAAATCGTGAATTTGTCCTGAATAGTCATCCCAACATTTGAAGCGTCCGGTAAATCCTCCTTTAGCTCGGTTGAACGAAGGTGCGGCTGTTTGAGACAAGCGGGCGGGATCCTGAATGTTCGACCGTTTCTGGAGGGACCACTCCGGCGCGTATGCGATTGCGTTTACTGTGGCACTGGTACCGATCATGGGCGGCCTGGCGCTCGGGATTGACTATGCGGAGTTGAACCGTCAGCAGCAGGCGACGCTGAACGCCCTGGACGCCGCCGGCATCGCGACGGCGCGGCAGGTCGTCACCGGCGCCACCGACGAGGAACTCGTCGCCTATGCGAACAATTTCTTCGACGCCAATCTCGGGCCGGTGGATCCCGCCACGACGACGCTCAGCGTGACGCTCCCCAAGACGGACAATGGCGGCGGAACTCTTACCCTATGCGCCGCGCTCGACTACAAGCCATATTTCCTTCCCGTGTTCAGGACCTTGCTCGAGGGCGTTGCCAGCAACGAAACCGTGGGCTTCCAGCCGTGCACCGAGGTGCGCTTGAAGAACACGCTGGAGGTGGCGCTGGCGCTCGATAACTCGGGCTCGATGAACTATTACGGCTCCGGGTCCGGAGAAAAGCGCATCGACCTCCTCAAGGCCGCCGCCAAGCAGCTGGTCGAGACACTGGCCAACCAGGCGGCCCTCGTCAAGCAGGTGGACAAGCCCGTACAGTTCGGCCTCGTGCCATTCGCCGCGTCCGTCAATGTCGGTCCGCAGAACGCCGGACAACCATGGATGGACACCTGGGGCGTCTCCCCCATCCACCACGAGAATTTCGATTGGACGACGGTCAACGAGCCGGACCGATGGACCGAGAAGGTCGATGGCGTCTGGTACAAGCGCGGCGTCGGCTGGGGCGCGGAGGAGAATGCGGTTCTCAGCCGCTTCTCCCTCTACCGCGACATGAAGCAGGTCGACACGCGCGAATGGGTGGCGACGGGCCGGGAGTGGGTTTGCACCAGCTACCGCTCGGACGGCACCTGCCGGAGCGGCCAATGGGAGCAGACCGGCTACTACGAGGAGACGGTCGACACCTACGCGAGCTGGCAGGGCTGCGTGGAGGCGCGGCCCTATCCCTACAACGTCAACGACGCCCCGCCCGCGGGCGCGCCGGGCGGCCCCGGTGGTGATCCCGCGACCCTATTCGTTCCGATGTTCGCACCGGACGAGCCCGGCGACCGGTGGGCTACGGCCGACGACGCGACGCCCGACAATCTCGGCGCGGCGAACAACTGGTGGAATGACGGCACCGAGGCCACCTCGGGCAGGACGCGCCAGCAGAACATGATGAAGTATTTCGAAACGCGTCCATACGGTGCGACGTCGCCGCACGGCACCGGCCCGAACTATGGCTGTACGACGCGGCCGATCACCCCGCTCACCGACGTCACCGCGGTTGACGGGTTGCAGTCCGTGGAGACCGCAATCGACGCGATGGAGCCGAACGGCGGCACGGACGTACCCGAGGGCATGGCCTGGGGCTGGCGCGTGGTGTCCGGCGGACCACCCTTCACCGAGGGCCGCGACGACGGGGAAAAGGGCAACGACAAGGTCATCATCGTGCTGACCGACGGCGCAAACACGTACTACACGCCTTCTTCGCTCGGCTACTCCGACCCGGCCGGCAACCGCTCGATCTATTCGGCGTACGGCTACGTAGGAAAGGGCTACGACGGCGGCGGCACCACGCGGCTGTTCATGGGAACTGACGGGAGCGGGATCGGTCTCTACGACTACTCCAATTCCAATTACACCGCGGCGCTCAACACGCAGATGAGCACGCTGTGCAGCAACGCGAAGGCTGCCGGCGTGATCGTCATGACCGTCGGTCTCGACCTCGACGCCAGCGATGCTTCCCAGGCGGACGCGATCAGCGCGCTCCGCCAGTGCGCCTCGGAATCGCGTTTCCGCAAGGATCCGAACAATCCCGGTGTGCCCGCCAAGCTGTTCTGGAATGCCACCGGCGCCAGCCTGATCGACGATTTCAAGGATATCGCCAACGAACTGTCGAACCTGCGCATCATCGGCTAGCAGGCGGGCGGTCGGCAGGACTTGAGTCAAGTTCACCGGAAATGCTTCGGGACCGGTTTACCACCGCGGCGAAGATGCACCCGCACCTGCATCGTTCCTTTCATGTTTCTTTAAGCCGGTGGCCTACCGTTGCTCGAAAAGCGCGGGGAGCGCGGGGCAGAGTTGAGAAACAGGATAATTCCGATGATCGGCATCGCCGCAGTTTTCGGCGGTGCATCGATCTTTCTGGCCAATGGATGGCTGCAGAGCGCTGCGAGCACTCGTGCTCCGGCGGAGAAGGTCATCGTGGCCCAGGCGCCCGCGCATCCGGAAGTCGAACTTGCGTCGATCGTGGTGGCCAAGGGTCCGCTGGCGTTCGGCACCAGGCTCGACGGTTCGCTGTTGAAGGAAATCCCGTGGCCGCGCAAGGAGCTGCCGGAGGGCAGCTTTTCGACCGTATCCAGCGTCATGGAGGAGGGCCCGCGCGTCGTGCTCTCGCCGATCGCGACCAACGAGCCGGTGCTCTTGCCCAAGCTCTCGGGTCCGGGCGGCCGTGGAACGTTGTCGAACCTGCTTTCGCCCGGCATGCGTGCCGTCACGATCAGGACGGACGAGATTGCCGGCGTGGGTGGATTCATCACGCCCGGCGACAGGGTCGACGTGGTGCTGACGCGCAACGCCGGCGCCATCCAGGAGGTCGCCGGCAATGCCAAGGGAGCTGCCGGCTCGACGGTGGCCACCGAAGTGGTGGTCGAGGACGTCAAGGTGCTGTCGGTGGGACAGGGCGCCGACGAAAGCCAGACCTCGCCGAAGATCGTCAATTCCGTCACCGTGGAAGTGACGCCGGACGCTGCTAGCAAGGTGGCGCTGGCGCGCAACGTCGGCACCTTGTCGCTGACGCTCCGGCCGGCCAGCGACGGCGGCGCGTCGGAACGGGGAGTGACGACGATATCCGCCTTCTCGGGCTCCAACATGAGCGCCATCACCAAGAAAGCGTCCGCGCTGTTCGGTGACGACCAACCGGAACAGAAGCAGTTTCAGACGGTGATCGTGACGCGGGGAATGGACGAGAAGTCGTACGAGGTGGTGGTGAGCGGGCAGTCGGATCTGCCCGGGCACGACGGGGAGAACTAGAATGCGTGAGAACATCAGCCTGGCCCACAGGCGCGGCCGCGCGTGGTTCGTCACGCTGGCGATTGCGGTCGTGGCCTCCGTTTCGGGCCCGGGTGTCGGCCTGGCGAGGGCGGATCAGATCGTCCGCGTTTCCCAAGGCCACAACGCCATCGTCAAGGTCGCCAAGGGCAAGACGCGGACAGTGCGCTCCGACCTGTCGTTCGCGCAGATCGTCGTGGGCGACCCCGACATCGCCAACGTCAATCCGCTGACGAACCGCTCGTTCTATGTATTGGGCAGCAAGCTCGGCACCACGCAGATAGCTCTCTTCGACGAGTACAAGCAGCTCGTGGGCACCATCGACATCGAGGTTACCCTCGATACCGACAGGCTCGCCAGCACGATCAACGAGGCTCTTCCGGACAACAACATCCAGGTGAGTTCGGCCAACGGACGGGTCGTGCTGTCGGGCGAAGCCGAGGACGCAGTGGCCGCCGAGAAGGCGAACGACATAGCGGCCCGGTTTTCGGGCGACGAGGCGGTGATCAATTCGCTCGACATCTCGTCGTCGCAGCAAGTGCAACTCAACGTGCGTTTCGTCGAAATCAACCGGCAGACCGGCCACGCGCTGGGCACCAAGCTCGGCGCCAGCTATACGTTTCCGTCCGGATCGGTGTCGTTCAACTCCTCCCCGCAGGCGTCGGGCTCAGGCACGCCGGCCGCCAGCCTCGTGGGAAGCCTGGTGTCCGGAGGTTTTTCGGCCGACGTTGCGATCCAGGCGCTGGAAGACCGCGGCGTGGCCCGGCTCCTTGCCCAGCCGAACCTTATCGCGCGCTCCGGCGAGAAGGCGAGTTTCCTGGCGGGCGGCGAGTTTCCGATCCCGGTGTCGGGCGACAACAACTCGGTCACGATCGAATACAAGCGCTACGGCGTCAGCCTGGAGTTCACGCCCACCGTGCTCAAGCACGGGCTGATCAGCCTCGACATCGCGCCGGAGGTTTCGGCGATCGACCGGACGGCCTCATATCAGATTGGCAACATCTCGGTCCCCGGCTTCGTCGTGCGTCGTGCACACACCTCGGTCGATCTCAAGAGCGGCCAGAGCTTCATGATCGCCGGCCTCCTGCAGAGCAGCAACGACATCGATACGCAGCGCCTTCCGGGCATCCGCAAGATCCCCGTGCTTGGTGCTCTGCTGTCCTCGAAGGCGTATCAACGGCATGAGACCGACCTGGTCATTCTGGTGACGCCGTATCTGGTGAAGCCAGTCGACCCCACGGTGAAGCTTCGCACGCCGGCTGACTCCACCAAGCCGCCAAGCAACGTCGACTACCTGCTCGGCGACACCGAGGAAGTGCGCACCGTCGCCGCAGCCAACCCGATGGCAATGAGCGGCCCGGCCGCCGGCCACTATCTCGACCTGCCGGAGAACTGATCATGACCAGGCTGGCAAAATCTTCGATTGGCGCTTTCGCGCTGCTCCTGCTCGCTGCCTGCACCAGCGACGACGTGATGCGGATCGACGGCGTCACGCCCTATGCCGGCGATGCGATCGCTGCCAACACGGTGCTTCAGATGGTGGATCCCTGGCCGTATGGCGTCCAGCAGACGAAGCTGAAGGTTCCCGCCCAGACGCGGCCCGAGCGACGGCGCCGGCAATGCCGAAGGGTCCCGGCAACGCCGGCCCTGGCGTTTCGGGAAGCGAGTGAGGAGCGGCCCTTGGCGGAAGATCGCGCAACCAGCACAGTCCTGCTCGTATCCACCGACAAGCCCTTCGTCCGGGAAGCGCGCTCGGCCTTCGCCAGTTCCGAGCAGACCGAGTTCGTCACCGTCGAGGCCAACGTCACCGATCTGCGCGGAGAGATCCTCGAATCGAACTGCGCCGTCGCCATCATCGACATGGATGCCGAGCAGCTCGCCGAAATCGAATCGTTGCAGCGCATCATGCGCCGGCTCGAGCATCGAGTGCCGGTCGTCGTCGTGACCCAGCGCTTCGACGCGGCGGCGGTGCGCATCCTGGTCCAGCTGCAGCTGGCCGATTTCCTCGTCAAACCGATAACCACCGCCGATCTCGTGCGCTCGTGCGTGCGAGCGCTGCACGGACCGGGTCGCGACGGCACTTCCGAGTGCCAGATCGCCACCTTCATGCCGGCCGCCGGCGGCGTGGGCACCACGACCCTGGCGATCGAGTCGGCCTTTCAGCTTCAGAATTCCGCGACGCGCGGCGCGTCGACCTGCATCGTCGACCTCAACTTCCAGCAGGGCGCCTGCGCGGAGTATCTCGATCTCGAGCCGCGCTTCGACATTTCCGAGATCGAAAGCCAGCCGGAGCGCCTCGACCGGCAGCTTCTCGACGTGATGCTGTCGAAGCACGCGAGCGGACTGAGCGTCCTTTCAGCACCGGCGCAGCCGGCGGAGATGCGGTCGTTCAACGCCGAACTCGTCGTCAGACTGCTCGACCTCGTCTCAGCCTTTTTCGACAACGTCGTCATCGACATGCCCCGCACCTGGTTCCCGTGGACGGAGACGGTTCTCTTGGGCACGAACAAGCTCTACGTCGTCTCCGAGATAACGGTGCCCTGTCTGCGCCACGCACAGCGCCTCATCAAGGCGATCGACCAGACGACGGGCCGCCAGGCGAAGCCGCTGGTGATCGTCAACCGCTTCGAACAGCGACGGTTCGATAGCGGCATCAAGCTGGCCGACGTGGAGGAACTCTTCGGGGACGATTTTGCCGGCTGCATCTCCAACAACTACAAGCTGGTGCGCGAGGCTGTCGACCGAGGCGCGCCGCTGCACGAAATCGATCCGCACGCCAACGTGGTGAACGACCTCAAGAAGATCATCCTGCCGGAGGAATCCGCCATGCGGGCAAGGCCGAGCCTTCGCTTCGGCCTCGGGCGCTGGAGAAAATCGGCATGAGCCCACATGTGCGTTGCAGCCGCGGGAGCGCGGCGTGACCCATAGGTTTTCCGCGGCGCGGGAGCGATTGATGGCGGCTGCCGGGGGCGGTCCCGCGCCGGTGCAAGAGTTCGCACCGGTCGTGGTTCCGACCTCACACGCCGCACGGGCTGCGCCCGCAGCTCCCTCGCCGCAGGCGGCGAAGGCCGGCGATCGGGTGGTCGACGCGCGGGTGCGGCTTCATCGCGCTCTCATCGAGGAGATCAACCTGGCTGCCCTTGAGCGCCTGCCCAAGCCCGAGATGCGACGGCAGGTGCACGAGTTCGTCACCGAGAAGACGCGCGAGGAGCGGCTGGCCGTAAATGTTGCCGAACTCGACTCCCTGGTCGACGACATCGTCGACGAGATGATCGGGCTGGGGCCGCTCGAGCCGCTTCTCAAGGATCCCACGATCAACGACATTCTGATCAACGGCCACGAAAACTGCTTTGTGGAACGACGCGGCAAGCTCGAGAAGGTTCACGTGCCGTTCAAGGACGAGGCGCATCTCCTGCGGATCATAAGCAAGATCGTTGCCGCGGTCGGCCGGCGGGTCGACGAGTCCCAGCCGATGGTCGACGCGCGAATGCAAGACGGCTCCCGATTCAATGCCGCGATCCGGCCGATCGCCGTCGACGGGCCTCTCGTTTCAATACGAAAGTTCTCAAAGAACAAGCTGGCACTGCACAAGCTGGTGGAGTTCGGCGCGCTGACGCAGAACATGGCCGAGGTGCTGGCGGCGGCGGTGCACGCGCGCAAGACCACGATCATCTCGGGCGGCACCGGCACCGGGAAGACGACGATGCTCAATGCGCTGTCGGCCTTCATACCAGAGGACGAGCGGCTGATCACCATTGAGGATGCCGCCGAATTGCAGCTGCAGCAGCCGCACGTCGCCCGAATGGAGACCAGGCCCGCCAATGTGGAGGGGCATGGCGAACTCAAGCAGCGCGACCTCGTGAAAAACGCGCTTCGCATGCGCCCCGATCGCGTGATCCTCGGCGAGTGCCGAGGCGAGGAGGCGTTCGACATGCTGCAGGCGATGAACACCGGCCACGAGGGCTCGATGGCCACCATCCATGCCAACACGCCGCGCGACGCAATCGGCCGCCTCGAGCAGATGCTTGGCATGACCGGAATGCCGATGACGGTCGCCTCGATCCGCAGCCAGATTTCTGCGGCGCTCGACGTCATCGTTCAGCTCACGCGCCTGGCCGACGGCTCGCGTCGCGTCACCAGCGTCGCGGAGGTGACCGGGATGGAAGGCGACGTCATCCAGATGCAGGAGGTATTCCGGTTCGTGCGAACCGGCACAGACGCCGACGGCCGCATCCTCGGCCATTTCGAGGCGACGGGCCTGCGCCCGAGGTTCCTCGACGACTTGCGGGCGATGGGAATCGAGTTTCCGGGACGCTATTTCGAGCCGGGGGAAGCGCAGCAATAGGCGCATCTGATGCTGGACGGCGATATCACACTCTACGCGATCTACGGCGGCGCGGCGCTCACCGGCGTGATGATAGCCGAGGCGTTCTACCTGCTCTATGCCGGCAGCAAGGACCGCCGCCTCGCAATCAACCGCCGGGTGAAGCTGCAGGGCGCGAAGCTCAGCCAGGAGCAGGTCCTCGTTCAGTTGCGGAAGGAGCGTGGCCTGGACGGCAACCCCGGCGCGCTGTCGCTGCAGGGCATGAGGCGGCTGCGCACGCAATCCGGTCTGTCCTGGTCGGTACCCCGGTTCTGCATGGTCACGACGGGGGTTGCCCTGGCCGCCGCCGCGGTCGCGTTCCGGTTCGGACTGACGCCGAAATACGCCCTGTTGCTGGCAGCCATTCTGAGTTTCGTGCTGCCGATCCAGACGCTCAGGTTCCTGCGCCGTCGCCGCCACAAGATATTCGGTTTCCAGCTGCCCGAGGCACTGGAACTCATTACCCGCAGTCTGAAGGCCGGGCATCCGGTGCCGGTGTCGATCGCCATGGTCGCGCGCGAGATGCCGGACCCCATCGGAACGGAGTTCGGCGTCGTTGCCGACGAGGTCACCTTCGGCTCCGACCTTGTGACGGCGCTGCATTCCATGAACATGCGGGTCGGCCACGAGGATCTGCCGCTCTTCGTCACCGCCGTGTCGATCCAGTCGAGCACCGGCGGCAATTTGCGCGCAGTGCTCGACGGATTGTCGAACGTCATACGCGAGCGCGCCAAGCTGAAGCGCAAGGTGCGGGCCATTTCCACCGAGGGGCGGATGTCGGCTTACATCCTGACGGCGGTGCCCGCGCTCCTGATGGCGGGCATCATGGTCCTGATGCCCGATTTCTACGCCAGCGTCTGGGACAAGCCGATGACATGGTACCTGCTCGGGGCGTCGATTGCCTGGCTCATGGTCGGGAACATGATGATGTTCAAGATGTCGAACTTCAAATTCTGACATGACGCTGGTTCCCGACATGAGCGCCTATCTCGCTGGCGGCCTGGTGCAATCGGTCGCCTTGCTGTTGCTGCTCGCCGGGGTCATGGCGATTGCCTGGCCGATGCTTGCCGGCCCGGGTGCCCGCAGTGCAGGAAAGCGCCGATTGAAGATCGAGGACACCGAACCAGGTCCGGGAAGCGAGCGCGCGCAACCCGCCAGGCGCGGCGTCAACGCCGTACGAGAGAAGGCGGCGAAGCAGGCCCACGAATTCTACGCCAAGACCGACCCGGAAAACGTGGCCAGGCTTCGTCTCAAGCTGATCCAGGCCGGTTACATGGGCCCGCGCGCGGTGGGCACCTTTTTCCTTGTCCGCTTTGTCGCGCTGGCCGCGGCAGCAATCGCCGCCTTCGTGCTGGTCGGTGTCGCCGGCGCGGACTCCCCGTTCAGCAACCGCTGGGTTTTCATCGGGATCTGCGGCGGGCTCGCCTATTTCCTGCCGGGATTGGCGCTGTCGCGCAAGGTGTCCACCAAGATGACGGAGTACCGCAACGGGTTTCCCGACTTCATGGATCTCATGATCGTATGCTCTGACGCGGGACTGAGCATGGAGGCCAGCATCGACCGCGTCTCCAAAGAGCTGGAGATGACGTATCCCTCGCTGGCCGAGAATCTACGCTTGATGACGATCGAGATGCGCGCCGGCCGCGACCTTGACGGCGCGCTCAAGTCTCTCGCCGACAGGCTGAGCCTCGACGAGGTTCGGTCGTTCGCAACCTTGCTGCAGCAATCGCGCGAGCTTGGCACCAGCCTTTCCGCGACACTCCGAGTGTTTTCCGATGAAATGCGCCACAAGCGCATGTCGCGCGCCGAAGAAAAGGCACACGCGCTGCCGGCAAAGATGTCGGTTCCTGTGACGGTCTGCATCCTGCCTGTCGTGCTGATGATCGCCATCATCCCGATCATCGTGAAGATGACGACGCAGTGACCGTCCTGCGCTGGTTAACCGGTGATGACCGAAGCCCTCAAAATGCGGCTGGCTCGCACATGCGATATTTAAGGGGTTTGCAATATACAAGGCGAAGGGGACCGAGGGACTCGGCGTAGGTCGAGCAAGAGGGGCATGAACAGGAAAGTCCTTATCGCTGCGGGCGCCGCCTTGGCAGTTGCTGCACTCTCCGGATGCCAGACGACTGCCGTCGACACGACGCGAACGACGTCGATCGGCGACAGTCACGCCGATGGATCCGCGTCCGACCTCGCCGAGGGCAAGGCGCAGTTTCGCTCCGGCAATTACGGCTTGGCCGAACAGCACTTCCGCAGCGCGGTGGAGCTCAACGCGAGCAGTTCAGAGGCTTGGCTGGGGCTGGCGGCCGCTTATGACGAGCTCGGACGGTTCGACTTCGCCGATCGCGCCTATGAGCAGCTTCTGAAGCTCGAGGGCCGAAGACCGCGAATCATCAACAACATGGGCTACTCTCAGATGTTGCGGGGCAACAGGGCCAAGGCGCGCGAGTTGTTCATGGAAGCGCGTCGCGGGTTGAGTGACACAAAGCTGGTCGACGCCAACCTCGAACTCCTCGCCACCGGAACTTGAGCGACTGTCTATAGGCCGGATGCTCCGCGCTCGCGCCAGCACTCGATCGAAATCTATCGCCGCCTCGGCGTTTCCGGACGGCTGGAACTGCAGCGCATCGTCTTGCAGTCGGTGGCCGCGCTCGACTGATCCGGTTGTTCCCGCGGTTTGTTCTGCGCGCGGTCATCCCGCCAATAGCGGCCCGCGCCGAGACATGGACGGGGCAGCACCGCCTCGATGCCGCAGGCGTCCCGATGCGGCTGGACAAAAGCCGCGTTCCTTGCACAATCCGGCGCGACAACCGATTGGAGGAACCCCATGCTCGGACTGATGCAGCAATGGCCGCTGCTTTGCCACAAGATCATCGACCACGCCGCCAAACAGCACGGGCAGCGCGAGATCGTCTCGCGGTCGGTGGAAGGGCCGATCGTGCGCACCACCTATGCCGAGCTGCGCCAGCGCGCGCTGAAGGTCGCGCAACGGCTCGAGCGCGACGGCTACAGGGAAGGGGACCGCATCGGCACGCTCGGCTGGAACACCGCCCGCCACATCGAGACCTGGTACGGCATCATGGGCATGGGCGGCGTCTACCACACGCTCAATCCGCGTCTCTTTCCCGACCAGATCGCCTGGATCATGAACCACGCCGAGGACCGGGCGCTGTTCGTCGATCTCACCTTCATGCCGATCGTCGAGAAGATCGCGCCGCAGGTCGCCTCGCTGAAGCAGGTGATCGTGCTCACCGACGCCGCCCACATGCCCGAGACGTCGCTCGAGAACGTGATATGCTACGAGGACTGGCTGGCCGAGGCCGACGGCGACTACCGGTGGCACGAGTTCGACGAGAACACGGCGGCCGGCATGTGCTACACCTCGGGCACGACAGGTGAACCCAAGGGCGTTCTCTACAGCCATCGCTCCAACGTGCTGCACGCCATGATCGCGGCGCTGCCCGACGCAATGGGCATCTCGTCGAAGGATTCCATTCTCCCGGTCGTGCCCATGTTCCACGCCAATGCCTGGGGCCTTGCGCAGAGCGCGCCGCTGATCGGCTCCAAGCTGGTGATGCCGGGGCCGCGCATGGACGGCCCGGCGATCTATGAACTGCTGGACACCGAGAAGGTGACGTTCACCGCCGCCGTCCCGACGGTGTGGCTGATGCTGCTGCAGTTCCTCGAGGAGACCGGCAACAAGCTTCCCTACCTGAAGAAGGTGGTGATCGGCGGCTCGGCCTGCCCGCGCTCGATGACCCAGAAGTTCCAGGACAATTACGGTGTCGAGGTCATCCACGCCTGGGGCATGACCGAGATGAGCCCGCTCGGCTCGCTGGGCACGCTGAAGCCGGAATTCATGGAACTCGATGGCGACGCCAAGCTCGACCTTCAGGAAAAGCAGGGACACGCGCCATTCGGTGTGGAGATGAAGGTCACCGACGACGAGAACCGCGAGCTGCCCTGGGACGGCAAGAAGTTCGGACGCCTCAAGGTGCGCGGACCGGCGGTGGCCAGCGCCTACTACGGCGGTGCCGGCGCCGAGCAGTTCGACGAGGAGGGATGGTTCGACACGGGCGATGTCGCCCATATCGATCCGCATGGCTACATGCAGATCACCGACCGCGCCAAGGACGTCATCAAGTCGGGCGGCGAATGGATTTCCACGATTGACCTGGAAAACCTCGCGGTAGGCCATCCCGATGTCGCCGAAGCTGCCGTGATCGGCGTCCATCATGCCAAATGGGACGAGCGGCCGCTGCTGGTGGTGGTGCGCAAGGCCGGCAAGGAACCCAGCAAGGAGGACATACTCGCCTACATGCAGGGGAAGGTGGCCAAGTGGTGGATGCCCGACGACGTCGTCTTCGTCGACGAAATACCGCATACGGCCACCGGCAAGATCCAGAAGACTACTCTGCGAAGCCAATTTGCCGACTACGAGCTTCCGACCGTATGACAAAGAGCGTGGCGAGAGCCGCACCATGAGTCCGTTCGCGCCACTGTGCCGATGACGGCAATCGTCGAGCGAAAGACCTCCCACGCGGCGTTCTGGTCGCGCCGCGTGGGCTGGTTCTGCGTGGTGCTGCTGCTGGTCGCGGCGGCCGCCCATCGCTACGGTCTGCTCGAGACGCCACCGTTCCTTTGGGTGCTGGCGCTGGTCGCGGCACTTGCGTTGCTCGCCTTGTTGCTGGCCGCGGTGGGGCTGTTCCGGCTGTGGCAGATCGGCGCGCGCGGTGGAGGAGCCGCGGCCGCAGGGCTTCTGCTTGCACTGATCGTGCTGGCGCCGTTCGGCGTGGGCGCATTCAGGTATTTCGCCTATCCGAAGCTGACCGACATCTCGACGGACCTGGTCAATCCGCCGCGTTTCGTCGTTGCGCGCCTGAACCGGCCGCCCGAGATGAATTCGATCACTTTGATGACCCCGGGCCAGGCTCTGGAGCAGTCGGATTTCTATCCGTCCCTGACCGGCCGGCGCTATGCGCTGCCGGTGACGCTGGTGCTGGCGTCCATTCAGGACCTCATGGCGCAGCGCGGATGGACCGTCGAGCGTCCTGTCGGCACCCAGCTCGGCACCGGCGAGGCGACGATCGAGGCCGTGGCTTCCAGCCTGCTTCTGGGCCTGAAGTCGGACGTGGCGATCCGGCTCACCAACGAGGGCGACACTGTCTATGTCGATATGCGTGCGGTTTCGCGCTACGGCGACCACGATCTCGGCATCAACGCGGCCACGATCGAAAATTTCCTCGGCGATCTGGATGACGCGGTCGTGAAGCGCGCGCTTGACCGCGCCCCCCGATCCGGAGAGCTGAGGCGCGCTGCCGCGAAGATGCCGTCGGGTCTGTGGACATGCGACGAAGCGATTGCCGCGCCACGCCCCAGGCAATATACGAGGGGCTCGCCAAAGTTTCCGGAGGGATCCCGTCATGACCACCCTTGCACCCGCCCGCCCACTGGTCTCGCTTGCACTCCCGGCCAATCCGGCCGCCCGCCTCGTCATGCAAGCCGGGCTTGCGGTGATCGGCACGTTGCTCCTGACGGTCTCCGCCAAGACCAAGGTGGTGCTCGGCCCGGTCGACATGTCGCTCCAGACGCTGGCGGTGCTGCTGATCGCCGCCGCGTTCGGCCGCCGGCTCGGTGTGGCGACGCTGCTCCTGTATCTTGCCGAGGGCGCGGCCGGCCTGCCGGTCTTCCAGTCTTCGCCCGAAAAGGGCATCGGGCTCGCCTACATGATGGGCCCGACAGGCGGGTATCTGCTAGGCTTCGTCGCCATGGCCGCGATTGTCGGCTGGGCGGCTGACCGCGGCATGGATCGCAGCGCGTTGCGCCTGTTCGGGGCCATGCTGCTGGCCGAAATCGCGATGATGGCCTGCGGCTTCGCATGGCTCGCCTGGCTGACCGGTGCCCCGACGGCCTGGCAGTTCGGTGTCGCGCCTTTCCTTGTGCCAGACATGATCAAGCTTGCGCTCGCTTCGGCGATCGTGCCGGCGGTCTGGTCGCTGGTGAAGACGCCGGCCTGACGGGCACCCGCGGCGCACCGTCGGCGGAGGGACAAAGCACTGCCGTCTCCGTTCAAGGCCTACGACGTGCGGGGCCGTATCCCCGCCGAGATCAACGTGCCCTTCGCCTACCGGCTCGGCCAGGCGACCGCCGAGTTGCGCAAGCCGCGCTGCGTCGTCGTCGGGCACGACATGCGGCGCGACAGCCCTGCCTTCGCCTGGGCGCTCACGGAGGGCCTGCTCGATGGCGGCGTCGACGTGCTTCCGCTTGGGCAGTGCGGCACCGAGGAAGTCTACTTCCACACCGCCGACAGCGGCGCCGACGCGGGGTTGATGGTAACCGCCAGCCACAATCCCGAAGACTACAACGGTTTCAAGATGGTGCTGGCGGATGCGGCCGCCGCAACGCGCGACAACGCCCTCGGAGCGATCGAGTCGCTCGTGATGTCGGACCGGTCCATCGCACCGGTCGGCGGATTTGCCGAGCGTGGCAAGCTCCTGCCGGCGCCGGGCCGGGCGGCCTACATCGAGCGTTTGCTGGAGCAGGTCGCCGGTGTGGCGCTCAGGCCGATGAAGATCGTCTGCCATGCCGGCAACGGCTGCGCCGGACCGGTGATCGACCTGCTGGAAAAGTACCTGCCGTTCGAGTTCATCAAGATCGACCATGCGCCGGATCCCGAACTGCCCAACGGCGTGCCCAACCCGCTGCTGCCTGAAAAGCGCAGCCGCGCCAGCGAGGCGGTGAGGGCGCATGGCGCCGATCTCGGGATCGCCTGGGATGGCGATTTCGACCGCTGCTTCCTCTATGACCACACCGGCCGTTTCATCGAGGGATACTACCTGGTCGGCCTGATCGCGCAGGCCGTGCTGCGCGAGGAACCCGGCGCCACCATTCTCTACGATCCGCGCCTGACCTGGAACACGGTCGACATGGTCACCGCCGCCGGCGGGGTGCCGAAAATCTGCCCGACCGGCCACGCCTTCTTCAAGCAGATGATGCGCGAGGAGAATGCCGCCTACGGCGGCGAGATGAGTGCACATCATTATTTCCGCAAGTTCAGCTATTGCGATTCCGGGATGCTGGCGTGGCTGGCAGTCGTGGCCGAACTCTCGGTGCGCGATGCGGGACTTGCCGAACTCGTCGAGGAGCGCATGGCGGCCTTTCCCTGTTCGGGCGAGATCAACTTCACCGTCGATGATGCCGCGCGCGTGCAGGAGCGCGTCGCCGAACATTTCGCCCCTGTCGGGCCGAAAGTCGAGACGATCGACGGGCTCAGCATGGCTTTCGACGACTGGCGCTTCAACCTGCGGGCCTCCAACACGGAGCCACTTCTGCGCCTCAACGTCGAGACGAGGGGGGACCGGGTTCTTCTGGAGAGCAAGGTTGCCGAGCTTTCGAGCCTGATTACCGGCTGAGAGCGGCCGCGCCGGCCGCTTCGACGACGGATCTGCCGGAGCACCACACGCGACCGAAAAGCTTCGTCAACCTTAGTGCCGCAAATCTTGGCGCTCGCACGCCGCTTTGCAGCTCCGTTTCGAAATCCTTAAGCACCCGTCTGCCAGCTATTTGTCGCAACGCCGGCTTCCGACAGGAGCCGCGGCTGGCGTGTGTTCCTCGGTTGCGGTGGCGGGGACACTGAATGTAGACAGCGCATTTCCTCTCGCCGGAGGAATGTCGTTGGAGGCCGCGGATTTCCGAGGCCGGTACGGGGAGCTGCATGCGATGACCACACTTGTGACGGGCGGGGCCGGCTATATCGGCAGCCACATGGTGTGGAAGCTTGTCGATGCCGGCGAGGATGTGGTCGTGGTCGACAACCTCGCAACTGGCTTTGACTGGGCAGTTGCACCGCGGGCGGAACTCGTCGTCGCCGACATTGCAGACCAGCCGCTGATCGAGGATTGCTGCGCGAACGCAACGTGGATGCGATCATCCATTTTGCCGGCTCGGTCGTCGTGCCGGACTCCGTCGCGCGGCCGCTCGAATACTACGAAAACAACACCGTGAAGTCGCGTGCGCTGATCGAGAGCGCGGTGCGCTGCGGCGTCGAGAACTTCATCTTTTCCTCCACAGCCGCCGTCTACGGCACGCCGCGCGCACGTGCCCGTCGCCGAGGATGCGCCGACGCTCCGGAATCGCCATACGGCTCCTCGAAGCTGATGACCGAGATCATGCTGCGCGACGCTGCCGCCGCACACGGCTTCCGATACACCGCCCTCCGCTACTTCAACGTCGCGGGGGCCGATCCGGCGATGCGCACCGGCCAGTCCACGCGGGGCGCCACGCATCTGATCAAGGTTGCGTGCGAGGTGGCGACCGGCAAGCGGCAGTTCATCGAGATCTACGGCACCGACTTTCCGACGCCGGACGGCACCGGCGTGCGCGACTACATCCATGTGACCGATCTCGTCGAGGCGCACCACATGGCGCTGCAGCGCCTGCGCGCGGGCGCTCCTTCGCTGGTCGCCAATTGCGGCTACGGGCGCGGCTATTCCGTGCGCGAGGTGGTCGATGCCGTCAGCGAGGTCGCCGGCAAGCCGATCGAGGCGCGTGAAGTAGTGCGGCGCGCGGGTGATCCGGCGGCGATCGTCGCCGATGCAGCTCGCGCCCGGTCGGAATTCGACTGGCAGCCCGCACATGACGACCTGAGGGAGATCATTGCCAACGCGCTGCAGTGGGAAGAGGTGCTGAGAGGGCGGAACCGCTGATGGCTCCGCGTCACTCTGGCGATTCCAAGGAAAAGAAATCCATGTTTGTGCCGCCCCCAGTCGAGGGACTCGTGAAGTGTTTGCGCAGGTAGGCCGCCTTCGAACGGATATAGGCGCGCGCATCACCGGACAGTCGTACCTTCATCAGGCGACTTTCGAGCCGACAATCTCGTCAATCTCGTGCAGCACGTCATCCATGTCATGAACGTCGCCCGCCGCGACCTGCTCGCGGCCCTTTCGCACGGCGAGGATGTCGTGTCCTTCGCCAGCAAGGTACATTTTCAGTGCCCTGACCATGACCCAGCTACGCGTCCGGTCGCATGTCTCGGCGATCTGCTTGATCTCCTCGAGCACGTCCTCCGGCAGCCTGAGCGTGACGGGGTCCGAAAGGTTCTGTTTCGACATTGTCCTGATCCAATTTGTAATACACAGTATTACGTCTTGCGATGGCCGTCGATGAAACGGCGCCACGCTTCCCCGATGCCGGAGACTTCGCCACCCTGTGAATCATTGCCGATGGCGTTGGGCCTTGCCGCGAGAATCTGATCCTACTGTAAGCATCGAGGCAAGCTCGCCGACGGCCTCGAGAACCGGAAGCAGGGAATCAACATCTTGCATCTCCCTGTGCGAACGGGATAAGCGTTTTCCGAAATGCGTGCGATCTACACGAAGCTGGCGGCTTCGACGCGGAGGGCCTTGCTGGCTACCGCGCGTAGATGGCCCTGATGCATCCCCTGCAGTCTGCCCACACGTAGGCAAAGGCGGGCCTGCTCAGGCTTATGCACCTTCTTGTTCACGTCGACTGCCCGACGCGGGCCGCACGGCCGACGAATTCACGGCTCGACAGCAGCAAGTTTCTTGCAGTATTTGGCCACGCGACTCTTTTGTTGCGCCAAAGCGCTGCCGCTACCGTGCAAGGGCTTGTCGGAAAAGGTACCGGCGGGAACCGTTGATGGCGCCCCATAGGACCCACCATTCGAAGGAAGCGAAACCCATGTTTGTGCCGCTCGTCCTGGCCGGTGGATCCGGCACCCGGCTCTGGCCGCTGTCCCGAGAACTTTACCCCAAGCAGTTCCACGCACTCGCCGGCGACTCCACTATGCTGCAGCAGACCGTGCTGCGCATGGAAGGACTGGACGCGGCCGAGCCGGTGCTGATCTGCAACGAGGAGCATCGCTTCCTCGCGGGTGAGCAGTTGCGCCAGATCGGCCATGGCAATGCGCGCATCATCCTGGAGCCCACCGGCCGCAACACAGCACCCGCGGTCGCTGTCGCAGCACGTTACCTGCTGGCTGGCGGCAACGATCCGGTCGTCCTGGTTCTCGCCGCCGATCATCTGATCCGCGACGTGAAGTCCTTCCATGCCGCGATCGCCAAGGCACTGCCCCTGGCCGAGGCCGGGAGGCTGGTGACCTTCGGCATCGTTCCGACGGCACCGGAGACCGGCTACGGCTACATTCGTCGCGGCGGCGCGGCAGGCGACGGCTTTGCCGTCGACAGGTTTGAGGAAAAGCCCGACCTCGCCACTGCCGAGCGCTTCGTTGCGTCCGGAGACTATTTCTGGAACAGCGGCATGTTCATGTTC
>CAWFKS010000006.1:0-284886 GCA_963816435.1 uncultured Alphaproteobacteria bacterium | reverse complement strand
CCGAAAGGGTTTCCGCGGACGGGACGGTTTTAGGCGACCTGATGCCACCGCATTTAATGGAGCGGACGCGTGCCTCACAGCTTTGAAATTTATAAGGACGGGCGGGGGGAATATCGCGTAAGGTTCAAATACAATTCTGAAGTCATTTGGTTTTCAGAAGGATATTCCAATAAATCCTCTGCGATCCGCGTAATTAACAGCTTCAAAAAAAATGCCCCTGACGCGCCCGTTGAAGACCCGACCGACGAGATAGAACGTCTCAAGCGGAGACTCGAAAACGCTCCTATTCCGGCGGCCGATCGTGTTGTCCAATTGGACCACAACTCAAGAGCCTTTAAGGAATTCAAGGCCGCGTTCGAGAAGCTAGAAACGAGCATCAAATCCTCGAACGATTTTGGCGGGATGACCGCGGAACAAGTTGACGTTGCCAAGTCTGAAATTGCCCAGATCGATTCGCAAGGACGACGAGAATGGGTCCGGCCAGCTCACATCTGGCAAGTCGCCAAGAGCACGCTTCTTTGGATTATTCAACAAGCTGCCGGCGCAGTCATAGCTGCACTTGCACTTGCTGCACTCGCGGCCTTGGCGAGTTTGTTAGGGATACCGTTCTAGGGGAACAACCATTTTGCTCGCTGCGGCTGAAATCCTGTCCGCCTTTCGAATCTCACGGGTATGATTTTGCCCGAAACCTCCCTCTACGCCCCGGTCAAAACCTTCCTGGAATCGCTCGGCTACGCCGTGAAAGGCGAGGTTGGCGGGTGCGACGTGCTGGCCGTCAAGGACGGCGAGCCGCCGGTGCTGATCGTCTGCGAACTCAAGCTGCGCTTCAATCTCGAACTGGTGCTGCAGGGCGTCGAGCGCGCCTCGGCCTGCGACGAGGTGTGGCTGGCCGCGCGGGTAGCCGACAGTGCACGGGCGAGGGGGCGCGGCAGGGGCAGGGAGGCCGACAAGCGCTTTCGCCAGCTCTGCCGCCGGCTCGGCTTCGGCATGCTCGGCGTGCTGCCCGACGGCAGCGTCGAGGCGATCGTCAGCCCCGTCTCGCCGTTTCCGCGCCGCGACCCGAAGCGCCGCTCGCGGCTCCACGAGGAATGGACCAGGCGCCGGGGCGATCCCGCCGCCGGCGGCTCGACGCGCGCGCCGATCATGACCGCCTACAGGCAGGAGGCGCTGGCCTGCGCGGCGGCCCTTGCCGACGGGCCGATGCGGCCGCGCGACCTGAAACCGCAGAGCGGGCGCGCCTACGGCATATCTGCGCAACAATGTCTATGGCTGGTTCGTGCGCGAGGCGCGCGGCCTCTACGGCCTCACCGAGGCGGGCCGCGAAGCGCTCGTGCGCTGGCAGCCGGCCGGCTGATCCGTTTTTCGTTTGCCGCCGGCGACGGTGGGCTCGGCCGCCGGAGCATGATCCCGAAAGCGGAAAAAACCGGCCTTCGGGAAAGGATCATGCTCCGGCAAGAACGTGGATGGCGATGGCGGTTCAGCCGCTGCGGCTCATGCGCACCAGCGAGCCGACCAGCCCGATCACGCCGCAGGCGAGAAGAATCCATTCCAGCGTCGCCACTGCCGGGCTCGGCGCCTCGCCCGACGACGACAGCATGGAAAAGCCGACCAGCGCGATGCCGATCGCGCTGATGATGGCGGTTGTTCGCGGATTCATTTTCGGTGTTCCTTCCCCAGGGGAAGCTATCTGATATCCGGCTTTCGGCCTCTGTCAATCGGGATGGCGGGGAGGGGGCAGGGCGCCGTGCCTTCTCCCCTTGTGGGAGAAGGTGGATCGGCGCGTCAGCGCCGAGACGGATGAGGGGTGTTGGCCGGAGTGCCGGCGCTTCAATACCCCTCACCAAGTTCGCCCGACCGCTCGGCTCCGCCTCGCGGGGGCTCCCTATCCTCTCCCACAAGGGGCGAGGACAAGGCGGCGGCGATCAGACCGCAAACGTGGACAGCCGCGCCTCCCTGTATCGCCCAACCCGTTGTTCCTACTGACTACTCCCTATTCCCCACTCCCTCTTTGTCCCCACCCTCTCCACCTCCCTTACCATCGCCCTCAGTCCCTTCCGCGGGAACACCGGTCATGACGGTGATTGCGTGGGGAGGGACCGGCGCCTCCGCCGGACGGGCTAACGTGCGCTGTTCGTCCGGGGCGGCACTGTCCAAGGGTTCCCCTGGGGGTACTACCGGCCCCTGTGCGCTGGACGAGCGCTTAAGGGTGCCCGGCGAGGCGGCGGTGATGAGCCGTCGCCGCTGGAGGAAGAGGCGGGAAGCGACGCCAATGTCGCTTGTCGCGGAAAACCTCCTGAAACCGGGTGCTTGAAGCGGAACGGGCGGTGACCGCAAAAATCGCCGGACGGGCGGCCGCGAGGTCGCAACGTTACTACCCAGATGAGCGTCCGAACGGCCGCCCGTCTTCCCAGCCGGATCGCCGGAAGGCGACTCCGGCGACAGCGCCCAGCGGGATCGCGCAGCGATCCTCGCGACAGGCGCGACCACGACCCTCATGGTGAGCTTGTCGAACCACGAGGGTCGGTTCCTTGACAATGGCCAGACGCTTCGGCGGGCGTGGCGATGAAGAAGATTGCGCGGCCGCAGGCCGCAAGCCCGACCGGGCGTCCGAGCCGATGCGCGGCCCCAGCGAAGTGCCAGCGCCGTCAGGCGCGAAACGGGGCGTGAGCGAAGCGAAAGCCGCGCGCGGCATTGCCGCTTGCCTCCACCCGGCAAATCGGGCACATCGCAGCCATGAGCGACAGCGCCGTCTCCGCGCCGCATCGAATTGACCATTGCGTCCTGCCGACGGCGGACCTCGCCACGGCGCGCGCCAGGCTTGCCGCGCTCGGCTTTACGGTCGCGCCGGAGGGCCGGCATCCGTTCGGCACCGAAAACGCCTGCGTCTATTTTGCCGACGGCACCTTTCTCGAGCCGCTGGCGGTGGGCGACGAGATGGCCGTGCTGGAAGCGGCCCACAGCCGCACCAACGTCTTCGTCTCGCGCGACCGTGCCTACAGGCTCGCCGCCGGCGAGGAAGGGTTTTCCGCACTCGTTTTCGCCACGAGGGACGCCGCTGCCGATCATGCAGCCTACGAGCAGCAGGGGTTCTCCGCCGGCCCGATGCTGGATTTCAAGCGCGAGGCCGCCGATCCCTCCGGCAAGCACGACGTCGCTGCCTTTCGGCTGGCGTTCGCGGCCGAGAAGGCTGCGCCGGAAGCGTTCTTCTTCGCATGCCAGCGGGTCAGGGAACCGAAGATCGACCGCTCGCACCTTCAGCTTCACGCCAACGGCGCCTATGCGATTTGCGGTGTCGTCGCCTCGGCGCCGCAGCCCCACGATTTCGCCGCACTTCTCCTGGCAGCCGCCGGCGCTTCCTACGCCAGCGCCGGCGACTACGGTTTCGACATGCCTGTCGAGAACGCAACCGTGACGATCTGCAGGGACGACGCCGTCGAACGGCGCTTCGGTTTCAAACCGCGCTCCGGGGCCGGCCTGAAGCTGCAGGCTATCCGCATCGCCGTCGCCGACATCGCGCTGGTGGAAAGCCTGCTTGCCGAGAACGCCGTGCGTTTCCGCCACCACAACGGGCACATCGTGGTGGCCGCGGCGCGCGGGCAGGGAGCAACGATCATATTCGAGGGCGCGGCATGAGCGGTCCCAACCCGGTGGTGAGCGTCGGCAACGCGCAGTTCGCCAACGACCGGCGCTTCTGCCTGATCGCCGGCCCGTGCCAGATGGAGTTGCGCGGCCACGCCTTCGACATGGCGGGTGCCTTGAAGGAACTGACCGACGCCCACAAACTGGGCTTCGTTTACAAGACGAGCTTCGACAAGGCCAACCGCACCTCGCTCGCTGGCAAGCGCGGCGCCGGGCTGGATGCCGCCCTGCCGATCTTTGCGGAGCTGCGAAGCGAACTGGGCGTGCCGGTGCTGACGGACGTGCATACCGAAGACCAGTGCGCCGCCGTCGCGGACGTGGTCGACGTGCTGCAGATTCCGGCGTTCCTGTGCCGGCAGACCGATCTTCTGGTCGCTGCCGCCCGCACCGGCAAGGTGGTGAACGTCAAGAAGGGCCAGTTCCTCGCGCCGTGGGACATGAAGAACGTCGTCGAAAAGATCACCGGCAGCGGCAATCCCAACGTGCTGGTCACCGAGCGGGGCGTTTCCTTCGGCTACAACACGCTGGTATCCGACATGCGCGCGCTGCCGATCATGGCGGAGATGGGCACGCCGGTGGTGTTCGACGCCACCCATTCCGTGCAGCAGCCGGGCGGGCAGGGCTCTTCCACCGGTGGGGACCGACGCTTCGTCGAGACTTTGGCGCGTGCCGCGGTCGCTGTGGGCGTGGCGGGAGTGTTCATCGAGACGCACCAGGACCCTGACAATGCGCCTTCGGACGGGCCGAACATGGTGCCGCTTGCCGATATGGAAGCGCTGCTCGACCGCCTTATCGCGATCGACCGCATCGCCAAGAACGGCTAGGTTTCACGTCACGGTGCCCAACGGAGAAGAGTGACATGTCCACTCCGGATTTTCCGGTGTTCGAACTTGGCGCCTTCGAGCGAGCCGATGCCGCCGGCAAGGCCGCCCTGGCCCGCGAGGTCGATCGGATCTGCCGCGAAACGGGTTTCCTTGCCGTCGCCGACCACGGCGTGCCGCAGGAAACGATCGAAGGTGCCTGGAACGCGGCGAAAGACTTCTTCGACCTCCCGCTGGAGGAGAAGGCCGGGGCGCGCGCGCCCTATCCGGGCTACCCTTACGGCTATCTCGGCCCCAAATCCGAAGCCCTTGCCGCCTCCAAGGGCGAACAGACGCCGCCCGACCTGAAGGAGAGCTTCAATGGCGGGCCATTGGGTGTTCCCGACGGGCTGGACGATCCCGAGGCGCTCGCCTTCTGCTATGCCGAGACGATCTGGCCGGAAAGGCCGGTCGGCTTCCGTTCGGCCTGGGAAGCCTACTACCGCGAAATGGAGCGGCTGGCGGCGCGCATCATGCGTGTCTTCGCCGTTTCGCTCGGGCTCGACGAAGATGCCTTCGACCACACGATCGACAGGCCGATCAGCGCACTGCGGGCGCTCAACTATCCCGAACAGGATTCTGCGCCAGAGCCGGGCCAGTTGCGCGCGGGCGCCCATACCGATTACGGCAGCCTTACGATCCTGCTCCCGCAGGCGGGCTCGGGCGGCCTGCAGATCAAGGCGCCCGACGGGTCGTGGCGCGACGTCCCGCCGGTGCCGGGCGCCTTCGTCATCAATATCGGCGACCTGATGGCGCTGTGGACGAACGACCGCTGGGTTTCGACGCTGCATCGGGTCGTGAACCCGGAAAGCGAGGGCGCGCGAGCGCGGCGGCAGTCGTTCGCCTTCTTCCACCAGCCGAACTGGGATCAGGAGATCGCCTGCCTGCCCACCTGCCTCGCACCTGGTGACACGCCGAAATACGAGCCTGTGCGGTCCGGTCCGTATCTGATGTCGAAGTTCAAATCGACGGTGAAGGCAGCCTGAACCGATTTGCGCGATGCGGTCGCATTGCGTTTTGCCGCCGCTCGGTTATGACGGCGCGGAAGCTGTTTCCTACCCGATGAAGGACCTGCCATGACCGCCATCGTCGACATTATCGGCCGCGAAATTCTCGACAGCCGAGGCAACCCGACCGTCGAGGTCGACGTGGTTCTGGAGGATGGCTCGATGGGCCGCGCCGCTGTGCCGTCGGGTGCGTCGACCGGCGCGCACGAAGCCGTGGAATTGCGGGATGGCGGCTCGCGCTACCTCGGCAAGGGCGTCGAGCAGGCCGTCGAATTGGTGAACGGCGAGATCTACGACGCCGTCGGCGGCATGGAGGCGGAGGACCAGATCCGCATCGACCGCACGATGATCGACCTCGACGGCACCCCCAACAAGAAGCGGCTCGGCGCCAACGCGATCCTCGGCGTGTCGCTGGCGGTCGCCAAGGCCGCGGCGGAGGCTGCCGGCCTGCCGCTCTACCGCTATGTCGGCGGTGCCGGAGCCCATGTTCTTCCCGTGCCGATGATGAACATCGTCAACGGTGGCATGCACGCGGATAACCCGATCGACTTCCAGGAATTCATGATCGTTCCGCTCGGCGCCGACAGCTTCCGCGAGGGGCTTCGGTGGGGTTCGGAAGTTTTTCATACGCTGAAGAAGCGGCTGAAGGACGCCGGCCACAACACCAATGTCGGCGACGAGGGCGGCTTCGCGCCGAACCTGAAGAGTGCCCAGGCCGCACTCGACTTCGTCATGGGCTCGATCGAGGAGGCCGGCTACAAGCCTGGCGAGGACGTTGCGATCGCGCTCGATTGCGCCGCCACCGAGTTCTACAAGGACGGCGTCTACGCCTACGAGGGCGAGAAGAAGACGCGCGACGCCAAGGCGCAGGTTCGCTACCTGGCGAAGCTCGCCGCCGACTATCCGATCGTATCGATCGAGGACGGCATGGCCGAGGACGACTGGGAAGGCTGGAAGCTGTTGACCGAAAAGCTTGGCGGCGACGTGCAGCTGGTCGGCGACGACCTCTTCGTCACCAATACGGTGCGGCTGAAGGACGGCATCCGCATGGGCGTCGCAAATTCGATCCTGGTCAAGGTCAACCAGATCGGCACGCTGACGGAGACGCTCGACGCGGTCGCGACCGCCAGGAGCGCAGCCTACACCGCGGTGATGTCGCACCGCTCCGGAGAGACGGAGGACTACACGATCGCCGATCTCGCTGTCGCGACCAACTGCGGGCAGATCAAGACCGGCTCGCTGTCTCGATCGGACCGGCTGGCCAAATACAACCAGCTTCTGAGGATCGAGGAAGAACTCGGCAGCCAGTCGCAATATGCCGGCAGGGCGGCTTTCCGGTCGTAGGCTGGGCGGGGTGGTAACCGCCCCTTAAGCATGTCCGTGCGACGTTTGCTTCCGCGAACCGGAAGTTGCGTTGCATGTGGACTCGCCAGAAGAAAAAGACCAACCGCGGAGCGCTGATCGTCCCGGCGATCGCGGTCGTCTTCCTCAGCTATTTCGGCTTTCACGCCTATCACGGTGAATACGGCATCTATGCCAAATACCGGCTGGAGGCGCGGACTGCCGAACTGCAGGCGGAGCTCGACGCCAAACACGCCCAGCGGGTCAAGCTCGAGCGGCGCGTGCAGCTCCTGCACGACGGCACGCTCGAGAAGGACATGCTCGACGAGCAGGCGCGCAAGGCGCTGAACCTCGCGCACAGCGACGAGATCGTGATCTTCCGTTCGGCCGCAAAAGGCGATTAACCGACTTCCAGTTAATCAACGGAATTAGCAACGTTCAGAACGATTTAGCAGCATGCCTGCCATGCGCGATTCCGCATGGCTAAGGGCGCCGCATCATGCTAGCCTTTTTCGAGAAGAGGGACATATACCCTCTGTCCGTCAGAGACGCCGAAAGGGAGAGATGCATGGCCGCGGCCCGCAAGACGTCCACCAAGTCCGCTTCCGCGAAATCGTCGTCCAGCAAGACCGCCTCGAACCGGTCTCGACCGAAGCCGGAAGCGAAGCTGCCGCCGGCCATCAAGGCGCCGCCGCCAGCGGATTTCTCCAAGGAGCAGGAACTCGACGCCTACCGTCGCATGCTCCTCATCCGCCGCTTCGAGGAAAAGGCCGGCCAGCTCTACGGCATGGGCTTCATCGGCGGGTTCTGCCACCTCTATATCGGCCAGGAGGCCGTGGTCACCGGCATGCAGCTGGCGCTGAAGGAAGGCGACCAGATCATCACCGGCTATCGAGACCACGGGCACATGCTGGCGACCGGCATGAGCCCGCGCGGCGTCATGGCGGAGCTGACCGGACGTGGAGGCGGCTACTCCAAGGGCAAGGGCGGCTCCATGCACATGTTCTCCAAGGAGAAGCATTTCTACGGAGGCCATGGCATCGTCGGCGCGCAGGTGCCGCTCGGCACGGGCCTGGCGTTCGCCAACCGCTACCGCGAGAACAATAACGTCTCGCTGACCTATTTCGGCGACGGCGCTGCCAACCAGGGCCAGGTCTACGAGAGCTTCAACATGGCTTCGCTGTGGAAGCTGCCGGTCGTCTACATCATCGAGAACAACCGCTATGCGATGGGCACCTCGGTGCAGCGCTCCTCGGCCGAGACCGACTTCTCGCACCGCGGCCTGTCGTTCAAGATCCCGGGCATCCAGGTCGACGGCATGGACGTGCGCGCGGTCAACGCCGCCGGCGAACTGGCGATCGAGCATTGCCGCTCCGGTGACGGACCGATCATCCTGGAAATGCAGACCTATCGCTATCGTGGCCACTCGATGTCCGACCCGGCGAAATATCGCTCGAAGGACGAAGTGCAGAAGATGCGCTCCGAACACGATCCGATCGAGCAGGTGAAGAACCGGCTGATCGAGAAGAAGTGGGCCAGCGAAGACGAGTTGAAGGCGATCGACAAGGAGGTGCGCGACGTCGTCGCCGACGCCGCCGAGTTCGCCCAGAACGACGCCGAGCCGCAGCCCTCCGAGCTCTACACCGACGTGGTCCTGGCCACCGCCTGAGCCTTCGGGCTCGCTGTCCGTTTCCGATCGCCTGCCGTCGCGCGGCCCGACCTGGAGAGAACACCGAATGCCGACCGAAATTCTCATGCCGGCCCTGTCTCCGACGATGGAGGAGGGCAATCTGGCAAAATGGATCAAGAAGGAAGGCGACAAGGTCGCGCCCGGCGACGTGGTCGCCGAGATCGAGACCGACAAGGCGACGATGGAGGTCGAGGCGGTCGACGAGGGCGTTCTCGGCAAGATCCTCGTGCCCGAGGGGACCGAGGGCGTCAAGGTCAACACGCCGATCGCCGTGCTGCTGGCCGAAGGCGAGAGCGCCGACGACATCGACAAGGCGACTCCGCCGAAGACGCCGAACCAGGAAGTCGACGAGGGCGGCAAGCGCGGAGACGCCAGCGAGGAAGGCTCCAAGGCGGTCGCCCAGGACGAGCCGACGTCCGGCAAGGATAGCTCGCCGAGACCGTGCCGGCGCAGCCGAAGGCCGAGGTCGCCAGCGATCCGGACATTCCCGAAGGCACCGAGATGGTCGAGACGACGGTGCGCGAGGCTTTGCGCGACGCCATGGCCGAGGAAATGCGCCGCGACGGCGACGTCTTCGTCATGGGCGAGGAGGTCGCCGAATACCAGGGCGCCTACAAGATCACGCAAGGCCTGCTGCAGGAATTCGGCGCCAAGCGCGTCGTCGACACGCCGATCACCGAGCACGGTTTCGCCGGCGTCGGCATTGGCGCGGCGTTCGCGGGGCTGAAGCCGATCGTCGAGTTCATGACGTTCAACTTCGCCATGCAGGCCATGGACCAGCTCGTCAATTCGGCCGCCAAGACGCACTACATGTCGGGCGGACAGATGGAGGCCTCGATCGTGTTCCGCGGGCCGAACGGGGCCGCGGCGCGGGTGGCGGCCCAGCACAGCCAGGACTACGCCTCCTGGTACAGCCACATTCCGGGCCTGACGGTGATCCAGCCGTACACGGCGGCCGACGCCAAGGGCCTGCTGAAGGCGGCGATCCGCGACCCGAATCCGGTGATCTTCCTCGAAAACGAGATTCTCTACGGCCAGACCTTCGAAGTGCCGAAGCTCGACGATTTCGTGCTCCCGATCGGCAAGGCGCGGGTTCACAGAAAAGGCAAGGATGCGACGATCGTCTCCTTCGGCATCGGCATGACCTACGCGGTGAAGGCCGCCGAGGAACTGGCGGGCGAGGGCATCGACGTCGAGATCGTCGATCTCAGGACGATCCGGCCGATGGATCTCGACACGGTCGTGGAGTCGGTGAAGAAGACGAACCGGCTTGTGACTGTCGAGGAAGGGTTCCCGCAGAGTTCGGTCGGCGACTACATTGCCAGCCAGGTCATGCAGCGCGCCTTCGACTGGCTCGATGCGCCCGTCGTCACGGTGACCGGCAAGGACGTGCCGATGCCCTACGCCGCCAACCTCGAGAAGCTGGCACTGCCGAGCGTCGCCGAGGTCGTGCAGGCGGTGAAGGCCGTGAGCTATCGGAGCTAGATCCGGATGACGCCCGCAGACGACGCCCGCTTCATGAAGGAAGCCTATGCCGAGGCGCAGAAGGGTCTGGCTGCCGGTGGGATTCCGATCGGCTCGGTGCTGGTGAGGAACGGCGAGGTCATCGGGCGCGGCCACAACCAGCGGGTCCAGAAGGGCGATCCGATCCTGCACGGCGAGATGGACTGCATGCGCAATGCCGGAAGGCAGAAGACCTATCGCGACACCGTGATCTACACGACGCTTTCGCCCTGCATGATGTGCACCGGCACCATCATCCAGTTCGGCGTGCCGCGCGTGGTGGTCGGCGAATTGCGCAACTTCAAGGGTTTTCAGGACGTACTGGCGCTGGCCGGCGTCGAGGCGATCGACCTCGACGACGCCGACTGCATCGCCATGATGGACGGCTTCATCAAGAGCCATCCGGAGCTTTGGAACGAGGATATCGGGGAGTAGGGCGGGTCCGCGCGACTTCCCGAACGGACCCACAAGCGGGAGCCATTCGAAACCATGCCGATCAACATCACCATGCCGGCCCTGTCGCCCACGATGGAGGAAGGCAACCTCGCCAAATGGCTCGTCAAGGAAGGCGACGAGGTTTCGCCCGGCGACGTGATCGCCGAGATCGAGACCGACAAGGCGACGATGGAAGTCGAGGCGGTCGACGAGGGCACGGTGGCGAAGATCGTCGTGCCGGAAGGCACCGAAGGCGTGAAGGTCAACGCGCTGATCGCGGTGCTGGCAGGCGAGGGCGAGGACGTCAAGGAGGCGGCGAAGGCAGCGGGCGACGGCGGCGGAGCGAAGACGGAAGCAAAGGCCGAAAAGCCGAAGCAGCAAGAAGCGCCGAAACAGCAGGAAGCGCCGAAGGCGGAGCAGCCGGTCAAGGCCGAGACGCCTGCCAAGACGACGGCACCGGCCACCGAAAGTGCTGCGCCTGTGGCAGAGGCCGGCCCGGCCCCCGAGGCCCACGGCGAGCGCATCTTCGCCTCGCCCCTGGCGCGCAGGATCGCCAAGGACGCCGGCGTCGACCTGTCGGCGCTGAAGGGCTCCGGCCCGCATGGGCGCATTGTGAAGGCCGACGTCGAGAAGGCGAAGGAGGGAGGCGCCCCGGCCGCCAAGGCCGCCCCGGCGGCAGCACCTTCGGCGGCCCCGGCCGCCGCGCCGGCGGGAATGCCGGAAGAAACCGTGATGAAGCTCTTCGAGGAGGGCTCCTACGAGCGCGTGCCGCACGACAGCATGCGCAAGACGATCGCCCGGCGCCTCGTCGAGGCCAAGACGACGATCCCGCATTTCTACCTGACGCTTGATTGCGACATCGACGCGCTTCTGAAGCTCAGGAAGGAACTCAACGATTCCGCGCCGATGAAGAAGGGCGAGGACGGCGAGAAACCGGCGTTCAAGCTTTCGGTCAACGATCTCGTCATCAAGGCGCTGGCGATGGCGCTGATCGAGGTGCCAGACGCCAACGTGACGTGGACCGACAGCGCCATGCTGAAGCATCACCATGCCGACGTCGGTGTGGCGGTCTCGATCCCGGGCGGACTGATCACGCCGGTCATCAGGCGCGCCGACGAAAAGACGCTGTCGGCAATCTCCAACGAGATGAAGGACCTTGCCGGCCGTGCCCGCAATCGCAAGCTGAAGCCACAGGAATACCAGGGCGGCACCAGTGCGGTGTCGAACCTCGGCATGTACGGCATCAAGGATTTCGCCGCCGTCATCAACCCGCCGCACGCCACGATCCTGGCCGTCGGCGCGGGTGAACAGCGGGCGGTGGTGCGCGACGGAGAGATCAAGGCGGCAACGATCATGTCGGTGACGCTGTCGACGGACCACAGGGCAGTCGACGGGGCGTTGGGCGCCGAACTGCTCGCGGCCTTCAAGCGCTACATCGAGAATCCGTTCTCGATGCTCGTGTAGACATCAGGGCAGGCATGCCGGCCGGACGCCGGCTTTCTCGGAGGGAATGGAAATGGCCACGACTGTCGAACATCATTCCAGGCTCGGTTCATCCTGGTTCTGGATGGCGCTGCTCGCCGTGATCTCGATCATCGGCGGGCTTGATGGCGCTGTTCAACCCGTTCGCCGCCACGGTGGCGGCCGTTTTCCTGGCCGGCTGGTTCTTCGTGGCCATGGGTGTCGTCCAGGTAATCCAGGCTTTTCAGGTCCAGGGCTGGCCGGGCTTCATATGGGGGCTGCTGTTCGGCATCCTGATGGTGCTGATAGGCGTGGAGCTCCTCTACAATCCGCTGGCTGGCGCGGTGTCGCTGACCGTGCTGGTTGCCGCGTTGCTTCTGGTCACCGGCGTGGTGAAGCTGATCTATTCGTTCTCGCTCAGGCCCGTTTCGGGCTGGGGATGGGTGATGGCTTCCGCGATCCTGTCGATCCTGCTGGCGATCATGATCTTCGCCAATTTCCCGTGGTCGGCGACCCAGGTGCTCGGCATCTTCCTCGGCATCGAGCTGTTGTCGAACGGCATCCTGTTCCTGTTCGTGGCGCTCGGCCTGCGGCGGCTGACGGCGTAGCGTGAACGAGCTCGCGGCTGCGTGCGCTCCGCGGGCAATCACTCGGTAGGCGGTGAATGAAGACGATCCTCTGCTACGGCGACTCGCTGACCTGGGGCTACTCGGCCGAGGGGCCGACCCGGCATGCCTTCGAGGATCGCTGGCCGAACGTGCTGCAGCGGGCGCTGGGGGCAGGCGTGCACGTTGTCGCCGAAGGGCTGAACGGCCGCACCACCGCCTTCGACGACGATCTCGGCGCAGGCGATCGCAACGGCGCGCGATATTTGCCGGTGGCGCTGACCACCCATGCCCCGCTCGACCTCGTCATCCTGTTCCTCGGCGCAAACGACATGAAGCCATGGGTCGCGGGCAGGGCGGTTGCGGCCAAGCGCGGGATGGGACGGCTGATCGAGATCGTGCGCGGCCACGCCTATCCGTTCGGCGAGGCGCCTCCCGAGATACTGCTGATGGCGCCGCCGCCGATCTGCGAGACGGGCGACCCGGATTTCGCCGCGACCTTCGAGGGCGGCGTCGAGCAGTCGCGCATGCTTGCCTCGCTCTACGCGGATCTCGCGGACGAAACCGGCTGCGGTTTCTTCGATGCCGGATCGGTGGCCGAGACGACCCCGCTCGACGGCGTGCATATGGACGCAGCCAACACGCGGGCCGTCGGCAAGGGGCTGGAACCCATGGTGCGCGTCATGCTCGGACTGTGAATTCGCGCGCGATTGACCGGGATCAACAGGAGACGGGCAGGGAAAGGCTAGTTTTGCGGCATTGCACAAACAGGAGATTGGAATGTCGCACACGCCCCACGAGCTTCACGAGGAGTTTCCGCAGTTCGAGGCTCTCATTCATCACCTCAACGAGACGGACAGCCACTTTCTCCGCCTGTCGAACGAATATCACGAAGTGAACCGGAAGGTTCACCGGGCCGAGACCGACATCGAGCCGGTCGACGACGCCACGATGACCGAAATGCGCCGCCAGCGGATGCGGCTGAAGGACGAGATCTACGGCATGCTGGTGCAGCACGAGCCTGCGCCGCAGCCGGTTCCGGAGGGCTAGCGCCGGCGCTTCCCTCCGCCAGCAAAGGGAGTGGAAGCGAGGCATGGCCGAAAACTACGACGTCCTCATCATCGGGTCCGGCCCGGGCGGCTACGTCGCGGCTGTCCGGGCTTCTCAACTCGGCTTCAAGACCGCGATCGTCGAGCGCGAGCATCTGGGCGGCATCTGCCTCAACTGGGGCTGCATCCCGACCAAGGCGCTGCTCAGGTCGGCCGAGATCATGCACTATGCCGAGCACGCCAAGGATTACGGGTTGAAGATCGACGGCACCGTGTCGGCCGACGCCGGCGCGGTGGTGGAGCGTTCCCGAAAAGTCTCGGCACGCCTCAATAACGGCGTCGGCTTCCTGATGAAGAAGAACAAGGTCGACGTCATCTGGGGCGAGGCCAAGATCTCCAAGCCCGGTGAGGTCGTGGTTTCCAAGCCGACGAAGAAACCGATGGAGCCGCAGCCCGCGGTGCCGAAGGGCACGAAGGGCGAGGGCACCTACACCGCGAAACACATCATCGTCGCGACAGGCGCCAGGCCGCGCGTGCTGCCGGGCATCGAGCCTGACGGCAAGCTGATCTGGACCTATTTCGAGGCGATGGTTCCGAAGGAATTGCCGAAGTCGCTTATCGTCATGGGCTCGGGCGCTATCGGCATCGAATTCGCTTCCTTCTATCGCACCATGGGAGCGGAAGTGACCGTGGTCGAGCTGATGCCGCAGATCATGCCGGTGGAAGACGCCGAGATCGCCAAGCTGGCGCAACGCCAGCTCGAGAAGCAGGGGCTGAAATTCCGGCTCGAGGCAAAGGTGACGAAGGTCGAAAAGTCCGGCAATTCGGTCACCGCCCATGTCGAGACCAAGGACGGCAAGGTCGAGAAGATCACCGCCGAGCGCATGATCTCGGCCGTCGGCGTGCAGGGCAACATCGAGAACCTCGGCCTCGAGGAGCTCGGCGTGAAGACCGAGCGGGGCATCGTCGCCGTCGACGGCTTCGGGCGCACCAACGTGGCCGGCATCTACGCCATCGGCGACGTTGCCGGGCCGCCCATGCTGGCTCACAAGGCCGAGCATGAAGGCGTGATCTGCGTGGAAAAGATCGCCGGCGTTCCCGGCGTGCATGGGCTCGACACCTCGAAGATTCCCGGCTGCACCTATTGCCATCCGCAGGTCGCCTCCGTCGGGCTCACCGAAGCCAAGGCAAAGGAAGCCGGCTACGACATCCGCGTCGGACGCTTCCAGTTCGTCGCCAACGGCAAGGCGATCGCACTCGGCGAGGATCAGGGGCTGATCAAGACGATCTTCGACAAGAAGACCGGGCAGCTGCTCGGCGCCCACATGGTCGGCGCGGAGGTGACCGAACTCATCCAGGGATTCGTCGTCGCCATGAACCTGGAGACGACCGAGGAAGAGCTGATGCACACCGTCTTCCCGCACCCGACCCTGTCGGAGATGATGAAGGAAAGCGTGCTCGACGCCTACGGCAGGGCGCTGAACGCATAGCTGGTTTTCGAAGCGGTAGTATCAGGGCGGGCGAAGCAGACGCAGGATTTCCGGTCGTTGAGCAGAATCAGGTGATCAAAGACGGGAACTGCTTCTTGCCACATGCCGTAGCTGCACGGACGTGGTATTCTTGCCGCGCCGGAAGGCATCATCAAAAGGAGACGGGACCATGGAACTGAACGGAGTAGGGTGGCTCGCGGCGATCATCGTCGGCGGCATCGCCGGCTGGCTGGCCGAGTTGGTGATGAAGAGCAACATGGGCGTGCTGATGAACATCATCCTCGGCATCGTCGGGGCGGTGGTGCTGAACGCCATTCTGGTAGCGCTCAACATCGGCATCCTGGGTACCGGCTGGATCGCCTATCTCATCACCGGCTTCATCGGAGCCTGCCTGCTGATCTTCATTGTCCGGCTGATCCGCAGGTAGCCGCCGCGCAGTGCGAACATGACAGTCATGCCGGGCGGGAACTCGCATTTCCGCCCGGTAATTGTTAGGTAGGGAGTGCAGGCTTCACTACCCTCGCCACGGTCCGGAAAAGGCATATGGTCACGATCCTCGACAACGTCGCCGCACGGCCGCGGCACCCGGAAAAGGCGCATCGCCCCGACCAGGAGGTGTTGCGGAAACCGGACTGGATTCGTGTGAGGGCGCCGGTTTCGCGCGGCTACCAGGAGACGCGCGGCATCGTGAAGGAACACAGCCTCGTCACGGTCTGCGAGGAGGCCGGCTGCCCGAACATCGGCGAATGCTGGGACAAGAAGCACGCCAGCTTCCTGATCATGGGCGAGATCTGCACGCGCGCCTGCGCATTCTGCAACGTGACCACCGGCCTTCCCGGGCCGCTCGACCCGCAGGAACCTGCTCACGTGGCCGAGGCCGTCGACAAGATGGGTCTCAATCACGTCGTCATAACGTCGGTCGACCGCGACGATCTCGATGACGGCGGCGCGCGCCACTTCGCCGAGGTGATCGCGGCAATTCGCACGCGCTCGCCCGGAACGACGATCGAGGTGCTGACGCCAGATTTCCTGCGCAAGCCGGGGGCGCTCGAGATCGTCGTGGAGGCCCGGCCCGACGTCTTCAACCACAATCTGGAAACGGTGCCGTCGAAATACCTGACGGTGCGGCCGGGTGCCCGATACTTCCATTCGATGCGGCTGCTGCAGCGGGTGAAGGAACTCGATCCCGCGATGTTCACCAAGTCCGGCATCATGGTCGGGCTCGGTGAGGAGCGCAACGAGGTGTTGCAGCTCATGGACGACCTCCGAACAGCCGGCGTGGACTTCATCACGATCGGCCAGTACCTGCAGCCGACCAGGAAGCATCATCCGGTCAAGAAGTTCGTCACGCCGGAAGAGTTCAAGTCCTACGAGACGATCGCCTACACCAAGGGCTTTCTCATGGTCGCCGCGACGCCCGCTGACGCGCTCGTCGCACCATGCCGGCGAGGATTTCGCGCGGCTGAGGGCGGCGCGCGAAGCGAAGCTCGCAGCCCAGGCCTGACGTCTATCAACCATGCCGCAGTACGAGACGACGCGCCGCGTGTGCCCATACGCCGGACGAGATGTTCGCGCTGGTGGCCGACGTGGAGAAGTATCCGCAATTCCTGCCGATGTGCCAGGCGTTGACGGTGCGCTCGCGCAGGGAACGTGAGGGTACGACGGTGCTGATTGCCGAAATGACGGTCGGCTACAAGGCGATCCAGGAAACCTTCACCAGCCAGGTGGTGCTGAAGCCGGCGGAAAGCGTCATCGACGTGAAATATCTCGATGGCCCATTCAAGTTCCTCGACAATCGCTGGCGCTTCGAACCGGCAGGCGAGGGCGCCTGCGACGTATGCTTCTTCATTCACTACGAGTTCAAGAGCCGGATTCTGGGCGCGATGATGGGCGCGATGTTTGACCGCGCCTTCCGGATGTTTTCCGAGGCCTTCGAAAAGCGGGCCGATGCGATCTACGGGCGGCAACCCACCGTCTGAGGTTGTCGGTCCGGCGCGGTCCCTCGGGGACCCGATCTATTCGCCGAGCGCCGCCAACCCAAGTTCGAGGGCCGTCCGCACGCTTTGCCGGCGCACATGGTCGCGACCGCGGTTCTCGAACAGCCGCTTCTCCGCGAATGGCGCGGCGTCCTTCGTCGCGACGCCGAACCAGACCAGCCCGACGGGCTTTTCCGCCGTGCCGCCGTCCGGGCCAGCGATGCCGGTGACGGAGAGCGTGATCGATGCGCGGGAACGTTCCAGTGCGCCCGCCGCCATTTCGAGCGCGGTCTCGCGTGACACCGCGCCATGGCTATCGAGGGTCTCCTGCCGGACGCCCAGCATTTCGACCTTCGCCTCGTTCGAATAGGTGACGAAGCCGCGATCGACCATCGACGATGAGCCGGGCACGTCGGTCAGGACCGTCATGATCATGCCGCCGGTGCAGGATTTGGCGGTGGCGACAAGGATCTCCAGGCGCTTGCATGCCTGCAGGAATTCGTCGGCAAGCTCATCCAGCTCGTTCATTCGGGCAAGCCTCCCGCGAAAACGACGGTTGCCGTTGCAATGGCAGCGATACCCTCGCCACGGCCCACAAAACCCAGTTTCTCGTTTGTGGTTGCCTTGACCGAGATTCGATCGGAAGAAATCTGCAGCATGCCAGCCATGGCCTCGACCATGGCCGTTCGATGCGGGCCAACCTTCGGCGCCTCGCAGATCAGCGACACATCGGCATTGGCAATGCGGCCGCCACGCTCGCGCACGAGGCGAGCGGCATGTTCGACGAAAATCCTGGAAGCCGCACCCCGCCACTGGGGATCCGACGGGGGAAAATGCGTGCCGATGTCGCCGGCGCCGCAGGTGGCGAGCAGCGCGTCGGTCAGCGCGTGCAGCCCGACATCGGCGTCGGAATGGCCGGACAGGGCTCCATCGTGGGGGATCGCGACGCCGCACAGCGTCACGTGATCGCCGGGCACCAGGGCGTGAACGTCGTAGCCGTTGCCGGTGCGCACGTCGGGAAACGCACTGCTCGAAGCGGAAAGTCTTTCGTTGGCCATGGCGATGTCCCGTGCCCAGGTCAGCTTGATGTTGCCGACAGCGCCGGGCACCAGCCTCACCGAAAGTCCTGCCCACTCGGCGATGGCGGCATCGTCGGTAAAATCGGAGCGACCGTCGGCGGCGGCCTTGTCATGGGCGGCCATGATCGGCCCATAGGGGAAACCCTGCGGCGTCTGGGCCGCGAACAGATTGTCGCGCGGCACGGTCCCGGTCACATTGCCTTCAGCGTCGCCTCGCTTCAGCGTGTCGGATACCGCCAAAGCGGGCAGGGCCGCCGTGCCGAGGCTTGTCGAGGCGATGACGTCGTCGATCAGCGCGGCGGTAACGAAGGGCCGCACGCCGTCATGGATCAGCACTTTCTCGGGCGCATCGGGCGCCAGGGCGGCAAGCGCAAGGCGGACGGATTCCTGCCGCGTGGCGCCGCCATCTACGGCACGCACTTCCGGAAAACCCGCGGCGGCAGACTGGAAGAGTTCGTGATCGTCAGGATGGATCGCGACCACCACCGGGCCTATTGCCGGATGGCCGCGGAATGCGCGCAGCGTATGCGTCAGCACCGGCCGGCCGCCGATCTGCCGATACTGTTTCGGCCCCTCGGCCGATTGTCCGGCACGCTCGCCGCGCCCGGCAGCGACGATGACGACGGCGACACCGCCCTGGATTGATTTGGAAGCTTCTCCCGTCATGGAGAAACGAGTATGCGGCAAGCGACCGGAATGCCAGAGGTTTCCCCGATTTGGCCACGATCGATATCCAGTTCGGTGTTGCGTCGCGCGCCAGAATGTCTATGATTTGTGCAAATGAATTTTATGCTTGGTTTTTGTGCATGACAGTCGTTCCAGATCTCGCCAGTCCTATCGAGATAGGCGTGGTCGCTCTTCCGAACCGTGTGTTCCTCGCGCCGATGTCGGGCGTGACCGACGAGCCTTTCCGGACACGCGCCAATGCCCACGGCGCCGGTCTCGTCGTATCAGAGATGGTGGCGAGCGGCGAGTTGGCCAGGGGTCGCGGCACGTCGGGTATGCGCATCAGGCGCCCCGACGTTTCGGTGCACATGGTGCAGCTTGCCGGCCGCGACGCGTACTGGATGGCCGAAGGCGCCCGTATCGCTGCAGGCGAGGGCGCCGACATCATCGACATCAACATGGGTTGCCCGGCGAAGAAGGTGACGGGCGGTTACTGCGGCTCGGCGCTGATGCGGGAGCCGGATCGTGCGCTGGCGCTGATCGAGGCGGTCGTAGGAGCCGTCGACGTGCCGGTGACGGTGAAGATGCGGCTCGGCTGGGACGAGACGGCGCTGAACGCGCCGTTGTTGGCAAGGCGTGCGGAAGAGGCTGGCGTGCGCATGGTTACAATCCACGGACGCACGCGTTGCCAGTTCTACAAGGGGCGGGCTGACTGGCGGGCGATCGCCCGCGTCAAGCAGGCCGTGTCGATCCCGGTAGTCGCCAACGGCGACGTCTGCGATCTCGCGGAGGCGCGCGAGATACTGGCGCAGTCCGGCGCAGACGCGGTGATGGTCGGGCGTGCGCATTACGGCCAGCCATGGCTCGCCGGCGGGATCGCGGCGGCTGCAGCGGGCAAGCCGGCACCAGCCGTTCCACGCGACGCAGCTGAAATGGCCGATTACGTCGTGGACCACTACGAGGACATGCTGTCCTTCTACGGAACCGAGCGCGGGCTTCGGCATGCCCGAAAGCATCTTGGATGGTATCTCGACAGACACGCTCCGGCCACGCGGGAGACTGTTCGCAAGACAGTCATGAAGTCGACTGAGCCGACCGACGTGATTGCGGCGGTGCGAAGCGCATTCGCAGCAGAGGCGGCGGCGAACGGCGATCATATCCGCACGGGCATCGCCGCATGAACGCCTCGCCGCAGCCTCGCACCGAACCTGCGGATGCCGCGCAGATCGTGCTGGACGCGATCCGTCACCCGGTCATCATGGTCGGTCCCGACGACGTGATCACGTTCGCAAACGCGGATGCAGAGGATTTCTTCCGCTCCAGCGCTTCGGTGCTGGCACGCAACAAGCTCGCCAACTTTGTCCCGTTCGGCAGCCCGCTGCTGACGCTGGTGGAGCAGGTGCGCGAGCGGCGCTCTCCGTTCAACGAATACCGCGTCGACATATCGTCGCCGCGCATCGGTGCCGACAAGATTGTCGACCTTTATGTCGCGCCAGCTTCGGAACTGCCGGGCTCGGTCGTGGTGATGTTCCAGGAACGCTCGATGGCCGACAAGATCGACCGGCAGATGACGCATCGCGGTGCGGCACGCTCGGTCACGGGCTTGGCCGCCATGCTGGCGCACGAGATCAAGAACCCGCTGTCGGGAATCAGGGGAGCGGCCCAGCTCCTGGAAAGTGCCGTCGAGGACCAGGACCGCGCCCTGACGCGCCTGATCACCGAGGAGACCGATCGCATCGTCGCGCTGGTCGACCGCATGGAGGTGTTTTCCGACGAGCGGCCGATCCACCGCGCGCCGGTGAACATCCATGTCGTGCTTGATCACGTGAAGGCGATCGCCAGGAACGGCTTCGCTTCCAGGGTCAGGATCGCGGAGGACTACGATCCGTCATTGCCGCCGGTCTACGCCAACCGCGACCAGCTCATCCAGGTGTTCCTCAATCTGGTGAAGAACGCGGCGGAGGCGATCGCCGGCGATCCGAACGGCGAGATCACGCTAACCACGGCGTTCCGCCCAGGCATCCGCCTTTCGGTCCCGGGCACGCAGGACCGCGTGTCGCTGCCGCTCGAGTTCTGCGTCCACGACAACGGGCCGGGCGTCTCGGAAGACATAAGGCCGATCCTGTTCGACCCCTTCATCACGACCAAGCCGAACGGTTCGGGCCTGGGTCTGGCGCTGGTGGCGAAGATCGTCGGCGAGCACGGCGGCGTCATCGAGTGCGATTCCGGCGCCCGCGGCACGACCTTCCGCATCCTGCTGCCGGCCTGGCGCGCCACCGGTGAAGACGAAGAAGCCGCCGAGGGCGGGGAAGACAGGGACGACAGATGAGCCCGCGCGGTCATATTCTCGTTGCCGACGACGATGCGGCGATCCGCACCGTTCTCAACCAGGCGCTGTCGCGGGTCGGCCATGAGGTGCGTGTCACCTCCAATGCCTCAACGCTTTGGCGTTGGGTCTCTTCGGGCGAGGGCGATCTTGTCATCACCGACGTTGTGATGCCCGACGAGAACGCGTTCGACATGCTGCCGCGCATCAAGAAGGCGCGGCCGGACCTGCCGGTCATCGTGATGAGCGCGCAGAACACTTTCATGACCGCCATCCGGGCATCCGAAACGGGTGCATACGAATATTTGCCCAAGCCGTTCGATCTCACGGAGTTGCTCAACATCGTCAGCCGTGCGCTGGCCGAGCCGAAGCACCCCAGCAACGAGAGCCGCCAGGACGATGCGCCGGAAAAGATGCCGCTGGTCGGCCGCTCCGCCGCCATGCAGGACATCTACCGCATGCTCGCGCGGATGATGCAGACCGACCTGACGGTGATGATCTCGGGCGAGTTGGGCACCGGCAAGGAACTGGTGGCACGGGCGCTGCACGAATATGGGCGCCGCCGCAACGGCCCGTTCGTGGCGATCAACATGGCCGCAATCCCGCGCGACCTTATCGAGTCGGAGCTTTTCGGCCACGAGAAGGGCGCCTTCACCGGCGCACAGAATCGCTCGACCGGCCGCTTCGAGCAGGCCGAAGGCGGCACGCTGTTCCTCGACGAGATCGGCGACATGCCGATGGAGGCCCAGACCAGGCTGCTGCGCGTATTGCAGCAGGGCGAATACACCACAGTCGGCGGGCGCACGCCCATCAAGACGGATGTGCGGATCGTGGCCGCCACCAACAAGGATCTGCGCACGCTCATCAACCAGGGCCTGTTTCGCGAAGACCTTTTCTATCGGCTGAACGTGGTGCCTCTTCGTCTTCCGGCGCTTCGCGAGCGCAGCGAGGACATTCCCGACCTCGTCAGACACTTCTTCAAGCAGGTCGAAGAGGAAGGCCTGCAGCCAAAGCGCATCACCCCCGGCGGCATCGAGGTGATGAAGCGCTATCCCTGGCCGGGCAATGTGCGCGAACTGGAGAACCTGGTGCGGCGCCTGGCCGCGCTCTATCCGCAGGACGAGATCACGCAGGAGATCATCGAGACGGAGCTGAAGTCCGCCCAGGGCTCGACCGGCCGCGATGGACCCGCGCAACTGCCGGACGACCTGACCATCGGGCAGTCGGTTGAGCACTACCTGCAGCGCTATTTTGCCGGCTATGGCGCGGAACTGCCGCCGCCCGGGCTTTACCAGCGCGTGCTGACGGAGGTGGAATACCCACTTGTGCTGGCCGCCATGACCGCCACGCGCGGCAATCAGATCAAGGCCGCGGAACTCCTCGGCCTCAATCGCAACACATTGCGCAAGAAGATTCGCGAACTCGGGGTCAACGTCTACCGCGCCTCGAAATAAGGCAGACCGGGCGTCGCGGGGGCGCCTGCCTGTTGCACAAGCGCCACATTGCGTTGCATACATGCAACGCGAGCGCGAGGCCGAATGTCCCGACAGTCCAGCGGATTTTCAACGCCGATGACGACCGACGCCTATTCTGCGAGTGGCCCTCTGGTCAGTGACGCATCGCCGGAAGGCGGGCGGCCGATGGTGCTTGTCGGCGGCGCGGCCATCGTCGCCGCTCTGCTCATTGCCGCGGTTTCCTTCGCGATCCTGCTCGGCCTCACGCCGATCACGCCGGACGAAACGGTCACGCTGGTGCTGATCGGCGTCAACTCGGCGTTCATCCTGCTTCTGATCGCGATGATCGGCCGCGAGGTCTACCGCATCGCCATGGCGCGGCGGCGCGGCAGGGCCGCTTCCCGGCTGCATGTTCGCATCGTCACGATGTTCGCGCTGGTCGCCGCAATCCCGGCGATCCTGGTGGCTATCATCGCCTCTGTGACGCTGGACATCGGTCTCGACCGCTGGTTCCAGATCCGCACCAAGGTCATCATCAACTCGTCGCTGTCCATCGCCGAGGCCTATGTGCAGGAAAACGCCCGCAACCTGCGCGGCACGACCCTGTCGATGGCCTATGACCTCGACCAGGCACGAATGGTGTTCAGCCTCGATCGCAATGGCTTCCGCACCTTCCTGACGCAGGAGGTTCAGGGCAGGGGCCTCGCCAACGCGGTTCTGATGAAGCCGGACGGCTCGCTTTTGATGACGGCCGACATGCCCACCGAGCATCAGATGCCGGACCTGCAGATCGAGACGATCAAGCAGGCTTTCGGCTCCGAGGACCCGGTTCTGGTGCAGCCGCGATCGGGCAACATCGTCGGCACCATCATCAAGCTCAAGGAAATCCCCAACACCCTCCTGTACACGATCAAGGAACTCGATCCGGAGGTCATCCGCGCACGCCAGATCGTGCGCGCCAACACGGACGAATATCGCGGGCTGGAAGCGAACCGGATGACCACCCAAGTGGCATTCGCGCTGATCTATATCGGGCTGACCCTGATCATCGTCCTGTCGGCGATCTGGACCGGCATTCGCGTGGCCGACCGGCTGGTGCGTCCGATCCGCCAGTTGATCGGCGCGGCGGACGAAGTCTCGACCGGCAACCTCGACGTTCAAGTGCCCGTGCGCACGTCGGACGGCGACGTGGCGTCGCTCGGCGACACCTTCAACAAGATGATCCACCAGCTGAAGTCCCAGCGCAACGAACTGGTCAGCGCCAAGGACGTCATCGACGAGCGAAGGCGCTTCTCCGAAGCAGTGCTGGCGGGCGTCACCGCCGGCGTCATAGGCGTGGATTCCGACGGCGTGATCAGCATCGTCAACCGTTCGGCCGAGACGATGCTGGCGATCTCGGCCGACGAATTGGTCGGTCGCAACCTGTCCGGCGTGCTTCCCCAGATCGGCAGGGTGTTCGAGGTCGGACGCACGTCGGAACGACCGGTCTATCGGGATCAGGTGACGTTCTACCGCAACGGCGCCGAGCGGACCTTCAACGTCCAGATCACCGTGGAGGACGGGGAAACGCAGGCGGGGCGCTCCTACGTCGTCACCGTCGACGACATCACCGATCTCGTTCAGGCGCAGCGATCCAGCGCCTGGGCCGACGTGGCACGGCGCATCGCGCACGAGATCAAGAACCCGCTGACGCCGATCCAGCTCTCGGCCGAACGCATCCGCAGGCGTTACGGAAAGGTGCTGACCGAGGATCGCGAGGTCTTCGACCAGTGCACCGAAACGATCATCCGCCAGGTCGGCGATATCGGGCGCATGGTCGACGAATTCTCCGCCTTCGCGCGCATGCCGAAACCCGACATGAAACGCCTCGACGTGCGCGAGCCGCTGAGGGAGGCCTCCTTCCTGGTCGAGGTCAGCCGACACGACATCGCCTTCGAACGTGATTTCGGCGAGGAACCGCTGGTCGGCACGTTCGACAGCAGGCTGCTGAGCCAGGCGTTCGGCAACGTCATCAAGAACGCGGCCGAGGCGATCGAGGGAGCGGAACTCGGCGGGGGCGAGGCGGGCGTCATCCGCATTCGGGCGCGCCGCAAGAACAACACGATTGCCGTCGACATCATGGACAATGGCAAGGGCCTGCCCCGCGAAAACCGGCAGCGCCTGCTCGAGCCCTACATGACCACTCGGGAGAAGGGGACCGGCCTCGGGCTGGCGATCGTCCGCAAGATCGTCGAGGACCATGGCGGGCGCCTGGAACTGCACGACGCGCCGTCCGGTTTCCACGGCGGGCGCGGTGCGATGATCCGTTTTCTTCTGCCGGCGGCCCAGCGCGGCAGCGTGACTCCGGCAGTGACTGGTGGCGAAGGGGCGGAGAGGGAGACTGAGAAGGTAGCAAATGGCGTCTGACATCCTGATCGTCGACGACGAAGAAGACATCCGCGAGCTCGTCGCCGGCATACTGAGCGACGAAGGCCATGAGGCTCGAATCGCACATGACAGCGACAGCGCGCTCGCTGCCATCGCGGATCGCGTGCCGCGGCTCGTCTTCCTCGACATCTGGCTCCAGGGTTCCCGGCTGGACGGACTGGCCCTGCTCGACCAGATCAAGACGCTGCACCCCGAACTGCCGGTGGTGATGATCTCCGGTCATGGCACGATCGAAACCGCGGTTTCGGCGATTCGCCGCGGCGCCTACGACTTCATCGAAAAGCCGTTCAAGGCCGATCGCCTGATCCTCATCTGCGAGCGCGCGCTCGAGACCTCGAAGCTGAAGCGCGAAGTTGTGGACCTGAAGAAGCGCAGCGGCGAAAGCTTCGACCTGATCGGAAGCTCGCCGGCGATGCACCAGCTTCGCCAGACGATCGAACGGGTGGCGCCGACCAACAGCCGCGTCATGATCATGGGGCCGTCGGGTTCCGGCAAGGAACTGGTGGCCCGCGCCATCCACGCACAGTCGAACCGGGCCGGAGGCCCCTTCGTCACCGTCAACGCGGCGACGATCACGCCCGAGCGGATGGAGATCGAGCTTTTCGGCACGGAACCGAACGGCGCAGAACGAAAGATCGGCGCGCTCGAGGAGGCGCACCGCGGCATCCTTTATCTCGACGAAGTCGCCGACATGCCGCGCGAAACGCAGAGCAAGATCCTGCGCGTGCTGGTCGACCAGCAGTTCGAGCGGGTTGGCGGCACCAAGCGCGTCAAGGTGGACGTCCGCATCATCTCCTCGACGGCGCGGGACCTCGAGGCGATGATAGAGCAGGGCAGGTTCCGCGAAGATCTCTATCACCGCCTGTCGGTGGTTCCCGTGATCGTGCCCGCGCTCTCCGAGCGTCGCGAGGACATTCCCTATCTCGTCGATCATTTCATGCGTCAGGTGGCGCGTCAGGCAGGCATCAGGCCGCGACGCATCGGCGACGATGCGCTGGCGGTCCTTCAGGCGCACAATTGGCCTGGCAACATCAGGCAGTTGCGCAACAACGTGGAACGCCTGATGATCCTGGCGCGTGGCGACGACGTGGACTCGCCGATAACCGCCGACCTGCTGCCGGCCGAGATCGGAGACGTGATGCCGCGGGCACCCTCGCAATCGGATCAGCACATCATGGCGCTGCCGCTGCGCGAAGCACGGGAGCTGTTCGAGAAGGAATATCTCATTGCCCAGATCAACCGCTTCGGCGGCAACATCTCGCGCACGGCCGAATTCATTGGTATGGAACGCTCCGCGCTGCACCGGAAACTGAAATCTCTCGGTGTGTAGCCACAAGACGATCCACGGGGCCTGAGACATGCGCGTCATCATCTGCGGAGCCGGCCAGGTCGGCTACGGCATCGCCGAGCGGCTTTCGGCCGAGCAGAACGACGTCTCCGTCATCGACACCTCGCCGGACCTGATCCGCAACGTTCGCGATTCGCTCGACGTGCGCGGCTTCGTCGGCCATGGCGCGCATCCGGACGTCCTGGAGGCGGCCGGCGCCCAGGAAGCGGACATGATCATCGCCGTCACGCTCTACGACGAGGTGAACATGGTCGCCTGCCAGGTCGCGCACTCGCTGTTCAACGTGCCGACCAAGGTGGCGCGCATCCGTTCGCAGTCCTACCTGCAAACCCACTACATGGACCTGTTCTCACGCGATCACATGCCGATCGACGTGATCATCTCGCCGGAACTGGAAGTCGGCGAGATGGTGCTCAGGCGCATCGCGCTGCCTGGCGCCACCGACGTGGTCCGCGTAGCCGAATCGCAGATCGCGATGGTTGCGATCGAGTGCCTGGAAGAGTGCCCGGTCATCAACACGCCGCTGTCGCAGCTTTCCGACCTGTTTCCCGACCTGCCGTCGACCGTGGTGGGCGTGAACCGCGAGGGCAGGCTGTTCATCCCGCACTCGGCCGACCAGCTCGTGGCCGGCGACCTCGCCTACGTAGTCACCACCAAGGATCAGGTCCGACGCACGCTCGGGCTTTTCGGGCACGAGGAGCAGGCCGCCAATCGCATCATCATCGCCGGCGGCGGCAATATCGGCCTTTACGTTGCCCGCACCATCGAGGCACGCAAGGGGCGCACCCGCGTCAAGATCATCGAAAGCACGCGCGAGCGCGCAGTCGCGATCGCCGACGAGTTGCGCCGCACCGTCGTGCTCAACGGCAGCGCTCTCGACCAGAAGCTGCTTCTGGAAGCCGACGTGCAGGACGCCGACCTGATGGTGGCGGTCACCAACAACGACCAGGTGAACATCCTGTCGTCGGTGATGGCGAAGCGCTTAGGTTGCAAGTCCAACCTGGCACTGATCAACGACCCGACCTACCACGACTTCACGCGCATGCTGGGAATCGATGCGCACGTGAACCCCCGATCGGTGACGATTTCGCGGGTGCTCCAGCATGTGCGGCGCGGCCGTATCCGCGCCGTGCATTCCGTGCAGCAGGGCGAGGCCGAACTGATCGAGGCCGAGGCACTGGAAACGTCCCCGCTGGTTGGACCGATGCTGCGCGAACTCGATCTGCCCGACGGCATGCGCATCGGCGCGATCTATCGCGACGGGCAGGCGATCAAGCCGGACGGGGCGACGCGCATCAAGCCGAAGGACCGGGTCGTGATCTTCGCGCTCGAGAATGCGGTCAAGCAGGTGGAGCAGATGTTTCGCGTCAGCCTGGAGTTCTTCTGAGCGGCGTATTGTTTGCCGCTCGACCGCGGAGAGGGAATTCATGTCGCGCATCGCCTATGTCAACGGCCGTTACAGCAACCACGCCGACGCCGTGGTTCACGTGGAAGACCGTGGCTATCAATTCGCCGACGGCGTCTACGAAGTCTGCGAGGTAGCCTCCGGCTACATCATGGACATGAGCCGCCATCTCGACCGGCTCGACCGCTCGCTTCGGGAGCTGAGGATTGCGTGGCCGCTGAACCGAAAGTCGCTCGAGCACGTGATGCGCGAGGTGGTGCGCCGCAACCGCGTGCGCAACGGCCTCGTCTACCTGCAGGTGACGCGCGGCGTCGCCAGGCGCGATCACTTCTTTCCCGCGAGCCACGTCAAGCCTGCGTTGGTCGTGACGGCGAAAAAGACCGATCCCGCCGTGGCGGCGAAGAAGGTCGAGAACGGCGTCAAGGTTATCACCGTTCCGGAAAACCGTTGGGAGCGCGTCGACATCAAGACCGTAGGGCTGCTGCCCAACGTGCTGGCTCGCCAGCAGGCGAGGGAGGCCGGCGCTCAGGAGGCCTGGTTCGTGGATCCGGACGGCACGGTCAAGGAAGGTGCGGCAACCAACGCCTGGATCGTCACCGCTGATGGCAAGCTGGTGACGCGCCCGGCCGAGAACGGAATCCTGCGCGGCATTACCCGCGCCACCGTCATGGAAGTAGCCGCGAAACTCGGGCTGGAGGTCGAGGAGCGCGCCTTCACGGTGGAGCAAGCGAAGGCTGCACGCGAGGCGTTCATGACTGCGGCAACCACGGTGGTCATGCCGGTGGTCGAGATTGACGGACAGCCGATCGCCAACGGCCATCCGGGCAGCGTCACGCTTTCACTGCGGCAGGCCTTCTTCGACATTGCGGAAAAGACCCCCGCCTGATACCGAGGAACCAGCGGTGGTGGCCATCCAGCGTCTTCTGCTCGTGAAGGCAGGAGACGAGATGGTTTCTGTGCGCTTGACACGGGGCATTGAAATAGGCGCTACTGCGATTCCGGAGCATGGCGGGGCGAGGCTCTATCTCGGCATAACATTGTCATGCCCACGAACGGAATAGTCGGGCAGGCTGTATTTGAAGGACGCCAGCTCGGTCTATCGAAGGGGAGCGGCGGAAGACAAGAAAAATGGCGGAACGTTCGCAGAATTTGCAGGACTTGTTCCTGAACTCGGTACGCAAGAGCAAAACTCCACTCACAATCTTCCTCATCAATGGCGTGAAGCTGACCGGTGTAGTGACATCGTTCGACAATTTCTGCGTCCTGCTCAGGCGCGACGGGCACTCCCAGCTCGTCTACAAGCACGCGATCTCCACGATCATGCCGAGCCAGCCGGTGCAGATGTTCGACGGCGAGGAAGCCGGTCGGGATTTGTGATTGAACGCTAGATCGTCGGGCGCCGGGGGGCGTGGCGGAGCAGGCGTGACCGATCGCGGCGCGGCGCGCACGCGCGCCCTGGTCGTTGTGCCGGTATTGACTCGCGAACCGCGAAAACATGCAGACGGCGTGTCTCCGCGATCGCGCTCACCGCAGGCACGGCTCGAAGAAGCCGTAGGGCTGGCGGAGGCTATCGACCTCGACATTGCGCATTCCGGGACCGTGACGGTGGCCGAACCGCGCCCGGCGACGCTGCTGGGCTCCGGCAAGGTCGAGGAGCTTGCCGCACAGGTTGAAGAATCCGGCGCCGAACTGGTCATCATCGACCATCCGCTGACACCCGTGCAGCAGCGGAACCTCGAAACCGCGCTGAAGGCCAAGGTGCTCGACCGGACCGGGTTGATCCTCGAAATCTTCGGCGAGCGGGCGCGCACCAAGGAAGGCGTGCTTCAGGTCGACCTGGCACAACTCGAATACCAGCGCGGGCGACTGGTCCGGAGCTGGACCCACCTGGAAAGGCAACGCGGCGGCGCCGGGTTTCTCGGCGGTCCCGGCGAGACGCAGATCGAGGCTGACCGGCGGCTGCTGCAGGAAAAGATCGTGCGACTGAAGCGCGAACTGGAAACGGTTCGGCGCACGCGCGACCTGCATCGGGCGAAACGCCGCAAGGTGCCGTTTCCGGTCGTGGCGATCGTCGGCTACACGAACGCTGGCAAGTCGACGCTGTTCAACCGCCTGACAGGCGCGAGCGTCGTCGCGGAGGACATGCTGTTCGCCACCCTCGATCCGACGTTGAGGCGCGTGAAGCTGCCGCACGGGACGATCGTCATCCTGTCGGACACCGTGGGCTTCATCTCCGACCTGCCGACGCACCTCATCGCGGCGTTCCGCGCCACCCTCGAAGAAGTGGTGGAGGCCGATCTCGTGCTGCACGTGCGCGACATCGCCGATCCCGACAGCCCGGCCCAGGCAGAGGACGTGGAACGTATCCTCGCCGGGCTGGGCGTCGAGGTTTCCGATCCCGGTCACGTTCTCGAGGTCTGGAACAAGATCGACCTTCTCGACGCGCCGGTCCGCGAGCAGCTCATCGAGCGTGCTCGTTCGTCACTGGAGAAGCAGCCGGCCGTCATCTCGGCGGTGAGTGGAGAAGGCATCGGGCCGCTGCTCGAAACGATCGAAGAACGGATCGCCGGCAAGTTGCGCATCGTGGAAGTTGTGGTGCCGGCGGCACAACTCGGCATCACCGATTGGCTATATCACAGCGGACGGGTGCTCCACCGCCGCGACCTGAATGACGGCAGCGTGGAGCTGACCATCGAAACCACGGCTCAGCGCGGCGCAGAGATAGAACAGAAATTATCGCATAATAACAAAGGGTAGGGCGCTTCTCCTCGCGTCCTGCGTGCCGCCTTTCGGCGCCGCTGCACCTGTACGATCGCACGCGCCAAACCGGCTATTCCTCCGACTTGGCGCGCTGCCAGAGCGCCTCCATTTCCTCGAGCGTCGCATCGTCCAGCGTGCCGCCCGAACCGACAACGGCGCGCTCGACACGATGGAAGCGGGTGCGGAACTTCTCGTTTGTGCCACGCAGCGCTGTCTCGGGATCGACCTCCAGGTGCCGGCCGAGGTTGACCAGCGCGAACAGGAGATCGCCGTATTCGTCGACGATCTCGGCTTTGCGTCCTGATGCCATAGCCTCGCGCAGTTCGCCGATTTCTTCCTCGATCTTGTCGAGGATCGGCTCGGCCTGCGACCAGTCGAAGCCAACCTTCGCCGCCTTCTGCTGCAGCTTGAGGGCGCGCGTCAGCGCGGTGTGAGCGACCGGGACACCATCGAGATAGCCGCTGCCGTGGTCCTCCGGTTCAAGGCCGCGGGCGAGGCGGCTCTCACGTCGTTCGGCCCTTTCCTCCGCCTTGATGGCATCCCACATGCCCTTGGCCATGCCTGCGCCACGCGCGTCGGCGTCGCCGAACACGTGCGGGTGCCGGCGGATCATCTTTTTCGTGATGGCTTCGACGACATCGCCGAAATCGAATTCCTGCTCCTCGCTGGCCATCTGGGCGTGGAACACCACCTGCAGCAGGAGATCGCCCAGCTCATCGCGCAGATCGTCGACATCGCCGCGCTGAATGGCGTCCGCGACCTCGTAGGCTTCCTCGATCGTGTATGGCGCGATCGTGCAGAAATCCTGCTCCAGATCCCACGGGCAGCCGGTACCCGGCGTGCGAAGCGCGGCCATGATCTCGAGCAGGCGCGAAATGTCTTTGGAGGGCTGCATGGCGCGAATCCTAGCTCGCGTAGCCCAGGGCCGATATGCCTCGACGGCGAACCCGCCGGGTTGTCCACAGTCGCTGAGCTTCCGCAACGCGGCGCCGAACTCCACAGGGCGTGCCGGCTGCACCGACAGGTGGCCGAGCTGCGTCTAGTGGGACCAGCAACTGACGCACAATGTTGGGCGCGTTTCCGATTGCCTGACGAGACAACCATCCAGCCGCGCTGGCGGAGGCAAGCGAGAAGGGCATGTCACGGCAGCCGCAAAACGCGCGGACCGCCCCAAACCCATATCTGCAAGTCGCATAAGATAGATTATGGAACTTACGCCTATGCGGAAAAGGCTGGAAACGTCGGTGCGACTGCGATTGCGGCCTGGCTCAAAAGCCGCGGAATGTACCGTCGCACTGTGTATCAGCCGGCCAGGTCGGCGACGGTGGCCCCGCTTGCTGCCACCAGCGCCTTCGGCTCGGCCGAGAACACGGCGTCGTGCGCACCTGCCGCAGCCCAGACGATGTCGTGCGAAAGCAGCGTCTCGTCTGCGAAGGTCGGCAGCGGCGCCTCGTAGCCGATGGGCGCCACGCCACCAATCGCGAAGCCGGTCCTGTCGCGAATCTCGCGCGGGTCCGCACGGCCTAGTTCTTCGCCGGCGAGCGCGGCTGCCTTGGCCTGGTCCAGCCGGTTCGTGCCGGAGACCAGGAACAGGTAGAGAGCACCGGATTTGTCGCCCTTGAAGATCAGCGACTTCACGATCTGGTCGACCTCGCAGCCGCATTGGTCGGCTGCTTCCTGCGCGGTACGCGTCGAGGCGCCCATGCGCTTGATCTCGATCGCCAGGCCTGCCGCATCCGCGGCGGCTCGAACCCTGTCTATGCTGCCGGCCACATCTCTCTCCCGTCCATCAGATTTCCAGTTCGACAGCCAGACCGTCATAGGCCGGCTCGACATTGTCAGGCGTCGCCTTGATTACCGTTTCATAGTCCAGCGGAATGTGCATGTGCGTCAGGATGGCGCGCTCCGGCTTCAGCCGCTCGATCCAGGCCAGAGCCTCATCGAGTGAGAAGTGGCTGGGATGCGGCCTGTATTGCAGCGCGTCGATCACCAGAAGCTTCAGATCCTGCAATCGCGCCACCGTAGGCTCTGGAAAGGCGCTCACATCGGGACAATAGGCAATCGGCCCGATCCGGAAGCCGACCGAGATGATATCGCCGTGGACCTGCGGCAGCGGCTCGAACGTGATCGGCCCACCCTCGCCGTCCACCGTAAACGGCCGGTCGTGTGCGATCAGGTGCGGCTCGACGATCGGCGGGTAGTTACTACCGGCAGGCGTCTCGAAGCAGTAGCCGAAGGAATCCTTCAGCCGGTGAAGCGTCGGTTCGTCGCAATAGACGTCGACCGTCGCGCCCTGGACCTGGAAATAGCCGCGCAAGTCATCGATGCCGTGAATGTGGTCGGCATGGGCGTGGGTGTATGCAACGGCGTCGAGGCGGTCGGCACGCGCTGCGATCATCTGGGCCCGAAAGTCGGGGCCGGTGTCGATTGCAACGCGTGTCACGTTGCCGTTGCCATTGATGCGCTCCACCAGCGCCGCGGCTCGCATTCGCCGGTTCCTCGGGTTGCCGGGATCGCAGGCGCCCCAGTCGCCGGTCAGTCGCGGCGTTCCGGGCGACGAGCCGCAGCCCGTGATCGTGAACCTCAGCCGGTCTGCCACGACCTAAATCTCTCCCTCGGACGGCTTCGGCATCTTGCTGAAAATACGAAAGAAATTGCTAGTGGTTATATGCGCGATCTCGGCTTCGTCGACACCGATCGTCTCCGCCAGAACACTCGCCGTGTTCACCACGAAGGCCGGCTCGTTGCGCTTGCCGCGGTGGGGAACCGGCGCGAGAAAGGGTGCATCGGTTTCGACCAAAAGCCGGTCGCGCGGCACCTCCCTGGCGATCTCGCGCAGGGCATCGGATTTCCGGAAGGTCAGGATGCCGGACAACGAGACGTAGCCACCCAGTTCCACACCCGCGCGCGCGAGTTGGGCGCCCGAGGAAAAGCAATGCAGGATGAAGGGAAAGGCCCCCTGCCCGCTTTCTTCGCGCAGGATCGCCGCGACGTCGTCGTCGGCATCGCGCGCGTGGATGATGAGTGGCAGATCCGGTGCGGCGTGCCGCAGCGATATGCGTTCGAAATCCCTTGGCCTGCGCGTCGCGCGGCGCATTGTCGTAGAAATAGTCGAGGCCGACCTCGCCGATTCCGACCACCTTGGGATGCTCGGAAAGCCGCACCAGTTCCTCTGTGGTGACGTCGAGTTCCTCGTCCGCATTGTGCGGATGTGTCCCGACAGAGCAGAAGACCTCGTCGTAGGTCTCCGCGATCGCGCGCACCTCGTCGAAGCGTCGCACGCGCGTGGAGATGGTCACCATCCGCTTCACTCCGGCCTCGAGCGCACGCGCCACGACGGCGTCGCGTTCCGGGGCGAAGTCTGGAAAGTCGAGATGACAATGGCTGTCGACGAGCATGCGTGCTGCTACTCCGGCTGCTTCTCCACATAGCGCGGAAATACGCCCTGCGGCGGCGGCAGTTCCATACCCTCTTCAAGCGCATGGCTGTCGTTCAGGCACTCGAAGCCCCGTGCGGCGGCCGGCACGGCCAGCTGGTCGAGCAGCTTGGCGGCCGAGCCCGGGATGAACGGTTGGCAGAGGATAGCCACGCGCCGGATGGTTTCCGCCGTCGTGTAGAGCACAGTCTCCATCCGCGCCGGATCCGTCTTCTTGAGCGCCCACGGCTCCTGCCCTGCAAAATAGCGATTGGCCTCCGCAACGACGCCGAAAATGGCAGCAAGCGCCTGGTGGATCGCTTGTTCGCCCATCACGGCTCGCGCGGTCTCCAGCGCGGCCGATGCCTGGTCGAGTATCGCCCGGTCCTCGCTCTTCAATTCGCCGTGCACCGGAACCCTGCCGCCGCAGTTCTTGGCGATCATCGACAGCGAACGTTGAGCCAGGTTGCCGAGGTCGTTGGCGAGATCGGCGTTGGTGCGGTTGACGATCGCGTCGTGGCTGTAGTTGCCGTCCTGGCCGAATGGCACCTCGCGCAGCAGGAAATAGCGCAGCTGGTCGAGGCCATAGTGTTCGACGAGCGCAAACGGGTCGATAACGTTGCCCACCGACTTCGACATCTTCTCACCGCGGTTGAAAAGGAACCCGTGAGCGAAGACGCGCCGAGGCAACTCGATGCCGGCCGACATCAGGAATGCCGGCCAGTAGATGGTATGGAAGCGCACGATGTCCTTGCCGATGACGTGAACGTCTGCCGGCCAATAGCGCCATTTCTCTGTCTTTTCATCGGGATATCCGGCTGCGGTGATGTAGTTCGTGAGAGCATCCACCCACACGTACATGACGTGCTTCTCGTCACCGGGGACCGGCACACCCCAGTCGAAGGTAGTGCGCGAAACCGACAGGTCCTTCAGACCCGATCTTACGAAGCTGACGACCTCGTTGCGGCGCTCGACCGGCCCGATGAAATCGGGCTGTTCAGCATAAAGCTTCAGGAGCCGGTCCTGATAGGCAGACAGCCGGAAGAAGTAGCTCTCCTCCTCGACCCACTCGACAGGCGTGCCCTGTGGCCCATAGCGCACGCCGTCATCACGGACTTCGGTCTCTTCCTCGCCGTAATAGGCCTCGTCGCGGACGGAGTACCAGCCCGCGTAGCTGCCCTTGTAGATGTCGCCGTTGGCGGCCATCGCCTCCCAGATCGCCTGGCTGGCGCGATGATGGCGCGGCTCCTCCGTCCGAATGAAATCGTCGTTGGAGGCGCCGAGCACCTCGGCCATGCGCTTGAAGACGTCGGAGTTCCGCTCGGCGAATTCCCTGATCGGCGTCCCCTCCTTGCGCGCGGTCTGCAGCATCTTGATGCCGTGCTCGTCGGTACCCGTCAGGAAGAAGACATCCCTGCCGTCGAGCCTCTGGAAACGCGCCAGTGCGTCGGTCGCGATCAGTTCGTAGGCGTGGCCGATGTGTGGCGCACCGTTCGGATAGGAAATCGCCGTCGTGATGTAGAATTTCTCGCGTGCCATTCGCTGTGCAATCCGGGAGGAAACAGGTGGGTCAGATAACGCATCGCGTCAGCGATTGCCATATGCGGAGGCAGGTCAGGCCCTCATCGCATCGTGCAGGCGCAGAAGCGTCCCCACGACATGCTGCTTCTTGTCGAGATTGTAGATCTCGGTCTCCGAAACAGCAGAGCTGACCTCCCGCCAGAGCTCGGAAAAGCGGGTGGCTGCGCCGGCCTCGCCGGCGGTTGCCAATTCGGACGCGCGGGCTGCTATGCGCTCGAGCACTTCCTGATTGAACAGGCCGAACTGGATTCCCTGGTCGCGTCCGCTGACGGCGTCCGCAATGCGGTGAGCTTCGGCGACATCGAAACGCGCGGCGGTTACGGTGGCACCGATTGCGCCTGCGATCTCCAGCCCGCCATATTCCGTGAGCAGCAGCGCGTTGCGGGCGCTCCCGGCCGCGGCAGTGGCCAGCCTAGCGCGCTCGGCCTCGCCTTCGGGAACCGCCTGTCCCATCGCGCCGAGGACAGCCCACAAGGCGTCGTCATCCAGCGGCTTCAACCGCACGATCTGGCACCGGGAGCGGATGGTCGGCAGCAGCCTCCCGAGCGAATGTGCAATCAAGACGAAGAGCGTGCGCGCCGGCGGCTCCTCCAGGCTTTTCAGAAGGGCATTGGAGGCAGCATTGTTCATGTCGTCGGCAGGATCGACGATGACGACGCGCCAGCCACCGTCATGTGCCGTGAGCGACAGGAAGCGGCCGACCCGGCGAATCTCGTCGACCGTGAGAACGCTTCGAAAGCCCTTCGTACGGTCGTTGGCAGGCCGCGTGAGGTGCAGCAGCGCAGAATGCGCATTCTGCGCGATCATGCGGAACACGCCGGAGGCCGGGTCGGGTTGAACGAGTTGCTCTGGCGCAGCCGCGGCATCGGGATAGGAAAACAGATGGTACGCCAGTCGGAATGCAAGCGTCGCCTTGCCGATCCCGGCAGGGCCGGCGATCACGATGGCGTGGTGAAGGCGCCCTGCGCGATAGGCGGCGGCCAACTTGTTCGCGGCTTCACCATGGCCGAACAGGTGCGGGTGTTCCGACGGTTCGGGCACGTTCTCGAGCGTGTCGTGGCGCTCTGGCGCCAGCCGTTCCAGCATCACGCGTCGACGCCTTCGTTGGCGCGACGATGCGCGCTAAGCATGTTCCACACGGCCTCGGCGATCTCGGCGGCGGCGTGGTCCACCGGCTGTGTCGCATCGATGACGATGCAGCGCTCGGGCTCGGCTCGCGCGATCTCGAGAAAGGCCTTTCGGCGACGGCGGTGGATTTCCACCTGCTCCTTTTCGTAGCGGTCGGCGGACTCGTCCTCGCCGCGGCGGTGCGCCGCACGCCGCAACCCCTCGTCAGGGTCGAGATCAAGCACGATCGTGAGATCGGGGACCATCCCGTTGACCGTGACGCGCTCGAGCGCCGTCATGAAATCCGGGTCGAGTTCACCTGTGACGCCCTGGTAGACGCGCGAGGAATCCGCGAACCGGTCGCTGAGCACGATCTTTCCGGCCTCGATTGCGGGGCGGATGACCTGTTCGACATGATCGGATCGCGCGGCGGCAAACAGGATCGCCTCCATTGCCGGCCCCAGGGATTCGGCTGCGCCGGACAGAAGCACGTATCGCACCGCCTCCGCACCTGGCGACCCGCCGGGCTCGCGCGTCACCAGGACGTCGTAGCCGGCGCTGCGCAGCGCCTCGGCCAGAATGCGGATCTGGGTCGACTTGCCAGCCCCCTCGCCGCCTTCGAACGTGATGAACAGACCCTGTGGCAAACCGTCTTCCTCGCTCGCGACTCCCCGGCGCCAGAGCGGGAGATCGCCGCCAGGCATCGTGGCGCCTACGTAACCCTCATCCGCCAAAACGTCCACGCCGCGCCCCTGTCGTGAGAGGCCGAAAACCGGCTCACCGCATCCAGCCGACCATCAGCTCTTCGAGCGCGTCGAGCGCGCGCTGGTAGATGGCGCCCTTCCCGACCGTTTCGGCGGCGTAGACCGGCGTTTCCTGGCTCAACGTGTCGCCGATCCAGACCTTGAGCGCGCCGACCTGACTGCCTTCTTCGACCGGTGCCTGCACAGGCCCCTGATAGACGACGCGCGCCTTCAGCCGATCCCGATTGGTGATCGGGACGAAAATCGACAGCGGCCCGTTGGCCTTCAGCTCAACGCCGCGCTTTTCGCCACCGTAGACCTTTGCCTCTCCGATGATCTCGCCGGCATCGAAGAGCTTCGTCTTCTCGAAGGCGCGCATGCCCCAGTCGAGGATCTTGCGTGCTTCCTCGGCACGCTGGTCGGCGGTCGACATACCACTCATCGCCACGAACAACCGGCGATCGCCTCGCACGATCGATCCGACGATGCCGTAGCCGGATTCCTCGGTGTGCCCGGTCTTCAGGCCGTCTGCCCCGATGTCCATGCCCAGCAGGGGATTGCGATTGCGCTGCTTGATGCCGTTCCAGGTGAAATCCGGTTCGGAGAAATATTTGTAGAGGTCGGGATATTCCTGCCAGATGTGCCGGGCGAGCAGCACCAGTTCATGCATCGTCACGACCTGCCCTTCCGCCGGCAGACCAGTGGCGTTCTTGAACACCGACTTGGTAAGGCCGAGTTCCCGGGCGCGATCCGTCATCAGCTTTGCGAAGTTCTCCTCCGAACCCGCCATGCCTTCGGCGATGACGATACAGCCGTCGTTGGCCGATTGAACGATGACGCCCTGAATCAGATCCTCGAGAGGTATTTCCGACTTCACCTCGGCGAACATCGTCGAGCCGCCGGAGCCCGCACCACCTTTCCGCCAGGCATTCTCGCTGACATAGAACTTGTCGTCCAGCGACAGCCGGCCTGTCTCGATGGCGTGAAACACCACCTCGATCGTCATCAGCTTGGCAAGTGAGGCCGGTGGAACGGGTTCGTCCGCGTTCTTGGAAAACAGGATCGTGCCGGTGTCGGCATCGATCATGAAGGCTTCGTTGGCCCTGGTCTCGAAAAGTTGCGCGTCGGCGGTGCCGACCACAAACAGGACGCCGAAAAATGCGAGAAATGCCGCCTGCAGCAGGTGGCCGGGATGAGGCATGATGTCGTCCGCCTGCCGATTGAACCGGGACTAGGCTAGCAAAGGCCCCACCCGGTATTCAAGCACGACGCCCGACCGCCCGCTCAGTCGCGGACGACGATGGCCTCGGGAGCACCGTTGGCCCAGGCTTCGCGCAGCATGTCGTCGAATGCCATCCGGCCGTTCGGACGCAGGACGACCGAATACCAACCGTCATCTGCCTCGATGTCAGCGTCTCCGAACGCCGCGAGCCGACTGCTCAGGGCACGGGCCTTTTCGGGGGAATCGAAGGTGGCGGCGGCAACGTACTGCCCGGTGCTCGAATGCGCAGCCGCGCTGTCGCGGCTTCCGCTTTCAGCCGATCCCGACGGCGAGCCCGGATTCAACTTGGAAAAAATCGCGGCCGCCTTGCTTTCGCGCTGGCCGGCGTATCCCAGAAGCGTCGAGTTCTGGAAGTCGGCCGAAGCAACAAGCCCGGAGTCCCGGCTTGGTGCGATCGGCGCGGTAGCCGGCAGCACCAGAGAATCGGCGTCACTCGGCGAAGAAGCCACGGTCGTGAGCTTGCCGGGGAATGGTGCGGTAGACCCCTCGGAAGTACGGGTCGGGGTGGGCCCGTTCATCGCCACCATGACATTGTCCCCGTAGCCAGGAAGCGAATTCATATCCTTGCCGGGCTGATAGGACGCCACCAGGTAGTTGTCGTCCTGGCCGTCGAGCGGTGCGCGACCGACATATTCGACCTTCACCTTGGCGACGCCGCTGTGCTTGTAGTCGAGCAGTTCGGCGGCCCGTTTCGACAGGTCTATGATGCGCCCTGCGGCATAGGGGCCGCGATCGTTGACGCGCACGATCACGGAGCTGCCATTGGAGAGATTGGTGACACGCGCGTAGCTCGGCAGCGGCATCGTCGGATGCGCGGCGGTGAGCCGGTTCATGTCGTAGACTTCACCGTTGGCCGTCAGGCGGCCGTGAAAAGCATCGCCATACCAGGAGGCCGCGCCGACCTTCTTGTAGTTGGGATCCTCGGCCGGCTTGTACCACTTCCCCTTTACCTGGTAGGGATCGCCGACCATGTCGCGGCCGCCGCCGCGCGGCATCACCGACCGAAAAGCCGACACCAGTCGCGGGCTAGCCTTAACGCCGTATTCGGCTTCGGAAAAATATTCGTTTGTGGAGGATGAATTGAGACCGAGCTTGGGCTCGGGACTGGACGTGCAGGAAGCAAGAAGAGCTGCCGAGCCGGCTACTGCCAGAGCGGCCACTGTCCGGTTGATGACCCGACGTGTCGGACAAAGCATGCGCAGAACGTCCCCGAATTCCGTTGTCACGGCACCGCTACCAAAAGCCTCGGCGGATGTCCAACCGGCATCCGGAACAAGGGAACCCGATTCGATAGTTCGAACCGCCCCTCCCCTTGTAGACGCGCAATCGATAGCGACCGGTTAAGGGAATGCGGCCCGATACGGGCAATTTTGTGGCGGCTGCGCGGCTGGATGCAGACAAATCAATTCTGTGGCCGCCGGCCTGACGTCGCACGCGCGAGCACTATCTCGGCGGCCGTGTCTCCGGCCGGTCTCGCAGTCTGCATATTTTCCGCAACGACATCGAAGCCCGCCAGCTGGGCGGCACGCATCGGCGTGGCTTCCCACAGTTGCTCGATATGCCGAGCAAAGGCACCCGGCCGCGCGTATTCGTTATAATACTCGGCCACGACGGGCCGATCGGCAATGATGTTGGGGAGGCAGCCGGACCAGACTGTAATGCGGTCGAACAGCTGCGTGGCCAGAAAATCGGTGCGATAGCCAACGACGAACGGAACGCGCGCCAGGGCGAGTTCAAGCGAGACCGTTCCGGAGGCAGCCAGCGCGGCGTCTGCCTGCGCGAATGCATCCGCCTTTTCGCCCGCGGTGCTGGTAATCCGGGGTGCGACCTTCCAGTTCCGAGCTGCCGTTTCGACGCTTTCCCTGAGGTGCGGCAGGGTCGGCAAGAGCACACGGAATGTGTGCCCCCGCGAGGCAAGAAGGTCGACCGTGGCGCCGAATGGCTCCATCATCTTCGCAATCTCACTGCGCCGCGAGCCAGGCAAGACCAGAAGCGTCTTGGGTCCGGTCGCGGTCGAGCGCTGCTTTTCCGCCTGGGCCTCCCGGGCAGCAAGAATGGTGGGATCGCGCGCCAACCGGTGACCCACATACGTGCCGGGCGGCCCTCCGAGACGCGAAAGCTCGTCTGGTTCGAACGGCAGCAGGCATAGAACATGATCCACGAACGGCTTCATGGCCGCCGCGCGGCCCGGGCGCCAGGCCCAAACCGAAGGGCTGACGTAGTGGACGATCGGGATTTCAGGGGCGGCGGCGTGCACGCGCCGCGCCACCCGGAGGGAGAAGTCTGGCACATCTATCGTCACCAGACAGTCCGGCTTCTCTGCGACGATCCGGCGTGCGGCGAACGAGATGCGGCGCAGCAGGCTGGGCGCCTTGCGCAGCACCGTGAGAATGCCGACGTGCGAGATTTCCGCCGGGTCGAAAAGACTGTGAAGACCCGCTGCCTGCAAGTGGCCGCCGCCGATGCCCACGAGATCGATGTCGCCATCGTATTGCTCGCGCAACGCCGCCACGAGATCGGTGCCCAGCAGGTCACCGGACTCCTCCCCCGCAACGATTGCAAGTTTCAGGGGCCGGTTCGCGCTCATCGTGGCGCATCCTGCTTCAGCCCGACGATAAACAGCCCCAGCTCGTTTGCGCGAGCGATCGTCGCGTCGTGATCGAGGACGAACGCGCGACCCGCATCCACCGCGATGCCGGCCAGCCCGGCCGCATGCGCCGCCTCGACGGTTTCAGGGCCGATCGAGGGGATGTCGACGCGCATGTCCTGGGCGGGTTTGGCGCATTTCGCCAGCACGCCTCGCCGATGGGCAACGATCCGTCCATGGTTGCGCAATGTGATCATACGCTCAAGCAAACCGGCGGTGCCCTCTATCCCTTCCAGGGCGACGGCGCGCCCGCCGATTGCCACCGCCGCCTGGCCAATGTCGAGACGACCGATCGCGCGCGCCGCCTCCGCGGCCGCTTCAATGTCGCGCCAATCCGACTTGAGCGGCTTGATGGACGTCATTGTTCCATCCTGGGCAATCAGGTCCGGCACGAACGCCTGCTGCGATACCACGACGATGCCGTTGTCCTCGATATGCGCGATGATGGCGCGAAGAAGGGCGTCGTCGCCCCTCAGCAGGCCTCTCATGATGCGCGGCAGCGCGGCCAGGAGCCCGAGCCCCCAGCGAAACTGCCGAAGCGCTGGCCTGCGGGCGATCCCGCCGGCAAGAACGAGATGCGTTATCTTGTTTCGCTTCAGCATCGAAACGAGACTTGTTAGGTCCTCCAGCCGCAACCGCACGTGCTCATACGCCTCGAGCACGTCGCGACGGTCGCATTCGCCCTCGACGATGATGACGAACGGCGCATGACCCTGCGCACGAAGGCTGGCGGCGACCTCGACGGGCAATGTGCCGCTGCCGGCCACCACGCCGACGCGATCGGCCGGTGTCAGCGGGTATGTGCGAGCGCTCTCAGCCGGATTCGCCATCTCGCGCCTGGGTTGCGCGCACGGACGGTCGCGCGAAGGCCCGTTTGCCCGGATGGCTCAGGAACTCGATGATTTCCATGGCCACCGGAGAGTCACTGAACCGCGTCCGGGCTGCCGCCAGGTTTTCCTGCAGGGTATGGGAAGGGTCGAACACGGCATTGTAGGCCCGTTTGGCCGCCTGACGCTCTGCTTCGGGCATGCCTGAGCGTCGCATTCCCACAAGGTTCAGTCCGCGCAGACGGCCTTCGTCTCCCTGGAGCATCCCGTAGGGAATTACGTCGCCATAGACGGACCCGTCACCGGCTATGAAGGCGTGGTGGCCGATGCGCGCGAACTGGTGGACACCGGCAAAGCCGCCGAGCGTCACGTAATCGCCGACGTCGCAGTGGCCGCTGAGCGAAGCGCAGTTGGCCATGGTGACGTGATTTCCGACGACGCAGTCGTGAGCGACGTGGCTGTATGCCATGAGCATACAGTCGTCGCCGACTTCCGTGCGCCCGCGGCTGACATCGGTGCCGAGATGCAGCGTCGCGCATTCGCGTATGATGCAGCGCTTGCCGATGGTGAGCGTGCTGCGGCCGCCCTCGTGCCGCACGTTTTGCGGCAGTCCGCCCAGCACCGCCTGCGGATGAACCACCGTGCCCTCCCCCACCGTCGTCGCACCTGAAACCACGACATGGCTGATGAGCTCTACATTGTCGCCGAGCTCGACCTCGGGGCCAACATGGCAGAAGGGGCCGATCCTGACGCCGGCGCCAAGGCGTGCCCCGTCCTCGACGACGGACAGAGGATGAATGAACGTCTCGGTCATCTGTGAACCGTCAATCCGCTGCCGTCGAAACTCATCATTGCCGAGACCTCCGCCTCGGCGACTTTTGCGCCGTCGACCATGGCAACGCACGCGAAGCGAAAGATGCTGCGCCGCTGCTTCTCCTTCTTTACGTGGATCTCCAGCCGGTCGCCGGGAACCACGGGACGGCGAAATTTCGCCTTGTCGATGGTCATGAAATAGACGAGCGCGGGCCTGCCCTCGTTCTCTGCATTGATGCAGATGGCACCCGCCGTCTGGGCCATCGCCTCGATGATCAGCACGCCGGGCATGGTGGGCTGCCCCGGGAAATGCCCGGTGAAGTGGGGTTCGTTGAAGGTCACGTTCTTGATGCCGACGGCCGAGTCGTTGCCGTCGATGTCGACGATCTTGTCGATGAGCAGGAAGGGATAACGATGCGGCAGAAGCTTCATCAACTCCTGCACATCGAGTGTGCCGAGCGTCGAAAGTTCAGCCATCTCTCTTCCTCTTCTTGCCCGAACTCGAGTAAGCGGCGCGGCTGGCGCCTACGGCGCGAAGCCATTCCATGTGGGGGCGGCCTGGGTAACCAGCCCATCTCATCCCGGCTGGAACGTCTGTCAGCACGACGGTGCCGCCGGCAAACATCGCACCGGCCCCGATGTCGACATGATCCCTCACGCCGACGCGGCCGCCCATCATGACACCGTCGCCGATGGTCACGGAGCCCGATATGCCGCAATGCGCAGCCAGCAGGCATGCACGGCCCACGAGCACGTTGTGCGCGATCTGCACGCCGTTGTCGATCTTGGTGTGCTCGCCGACAACCGTGTCTCCGAGCGTGCCTCGGTCGATGGTGGTGTTGGCGCCAATCTCGACATCGTTCTGGATGATCACCCGCCCGATCTGCGGCACCTTCTCCGGCGCGTGGCGACCGGGCACGAAACCGAAGCCATCCTGGCCAAGGCGGGCGCCGCCGTGGATGATGATACGGTCCCCCAACAGTGAACATAGGATGCTCACGCCCGGCCCGATGTAGCAGTCCCTGCCGATCCGGCAATCGGGTCCGATCACCGCGTGGGGCGCAACGATCGTGCCGCGTCCTATCTCGGCTCGCGCCCCGACCACCGCCCCGGGTTCGATCGTCACGTCTTCTTCGATCACCGCATCGGCGGCTATGAAGGCATTGGGCGAAACCCCGGTCATGCCGGTGACCGCCTGAGGCTTCACCGCGGCCGGGAAGAACAGCCGCGCCATCTGCGCAAAGGCCGGCTGCGGCGCATTGGTGGAAAGAACCGCGATGCCGGATGGCACGGCGTCGACCAGTTCAGGACGGCACAGCACCGCCGCCGCGCGAAGCCGGGACGCCAGTTCCAGATTGCGCTTGCCCTCGATGAAGGTGAGCGCGTCGGGATTTCCCTGATCCGCCGAGGCGATGCCATGCACCTGCGTCTCAGCGAGTGCGGGATCGACCAGCGTCGCGCCCGTCAACGCCGCTATGTCTGCGGCGGTGACGTTGCGCGAAGGGGTGAAGAAAGCCGGTTCTGTCATGAACGCCTGCTTCCGGGCCCGGAGGCCCGGAATATCGCTCGTCCGGTCAGAACCGGGTGGAGATGCCGAAGTTGAAGTTCTGCACCTTGTCGGACGCCTGCTTCTCGAAGGGTATCGCGTAATCGACGCGCAGCGGACCGAAGGGCGACGCCCAGATCAGGCTGGCACCTGCCGACGCACGGATCGAGGAGCCCAGCGAGGTGTTCGCCTGGGCAAGCGAATTTCCATACAGCGTAGCGGCATCGACGAACACCGCCCCCTTCAGCCCGATGCTCTCGGAGATGCCGGGGATCGGGAACTGGGCTTCCGCCGTCGCATTGAAATAGGTAGTGCCGCCCAGATGCTCGCCCGTCGTGCTGTCGGCCGGGCCGATGCCGTTATAGGCGAAGCCGCGGATGATCCGATCGTCCGACTGGAAGAGGTCGAACACGCGCAACGAGCCGTTCTGGATCGCCGCAACGTGGCCGCCACCGACCGCGACCATCCCGACGATGTCGGCGGCTTCCGACAGCGTCTTGTAGTACGACGCCCGGCCGGTGACCTTGACGAACTTGGCGTCGCCACCGAACCCGGCAACTTCCGTCGTCATGAGCGCGTAGATACCCTCGTGCGGGTTCTTCATGTCGTCGATCGTGTTGAAGATCAACGATCCGCTGACGGACGACTTCACCCACGGGCTCTGGTTCTCGATCGCGTTGCTCAGAGCACCAGAGATATTGCATCCCGGGTCCGCAAATCCGTCGGGTCCGCCGCCGGGACCAGCGCCCGTCACCGAATCGCACTTCGACGTGTAGTTGTAGTCTTCCTGCGAGATATTGTAGGCGACCTGGGCAGACAGGGCCTGGGTGATCGGAAGACCGAACCGCACCGTCCCGCCAGTCACGGCGCTCTTGTAATTGTCGTATTCGCGCGTCTGGCGATAGATGTCGAAGCCCGCCGAAATGCGCCGGCCGAGGAAATACGGCTCGGTGAACGACAGCGTGTAGTCGCGCGAGCTCTTGCCGCCGCCCAGCGACAGCTTGATCGACTGCCCGCGTCCGAGGAAGTTGCGCTCCGAGATTGAACCCTGAACGCTGAACCCGGGGCCGCTGGCCGAAGATTCGCCAGTCGAGTAGCCGGCCCCGAGCGACAGCTCGCCGGTAGACTTCTCGATGACGTCGACGACAAGCACGACCTGGTCGGGTGCCGAACCCGGCGCAGTGGAGATCTGAACCGTGGAGAAGTAGTCCAAATCCTCCAGCCGGCGCTTGGCGCGCTGGATCAGCACCTGGTTGAACGCGTCGCCCTCGCTCACATCGAACTCGCGGCGGATGACATAGTCGCGGGTCCGGGTGTTGCCGCGAATCTCGATCCGCTCGATGTAGGCGCGCGGCCCCTCGTCCACCGAATAGGTCACACCGATAGTGCGGTTGGTGAAGTCGCGGTCACCGCGTGGGGTCACCTGCGCGAAGGGATAGCCCTCCCCGGCCAGACGCTCGGTCAGCGCTATGATCGTGTCCTCGACGTCCTTGGCATTGTAGACGTCGCCCTGGCGCGTCTCGACAAGCGACTGCAGCGACGAGCGTATCGACGCCGTCGATGGTGCTCAGGACGGAGATGTCGCCGAACGTGTATCGCTCGCCCTCGTCGACGGTGAAGTTGATCGTGTATTTGTTCTCCGCCTGGTCGAGATCGGCGCTGGTGGAGATCACCCGGAAATCGGCATAGCCGTGGGTGTAGTAGAAGCGGCGCAGAAGCTCTTCGTCCGCACGAAGCTTGGCCTCGTCATAGACGTCGCGACGGTTGAGAAACGAAAGGAAGTTCGACCTCTTGGTCGTGATGATGTCTGCCAGTCGGCGATCGCTGTAGGCGTTGTTGCCGATGAAGTTGATCGCCGCGATCTTGGTGCGCCCGCCCTCGTTGATCTGGAAAATGACGTTGACGCGCCCGTCGCCGAGATCCTGCGTAGTCGGATTGACTTCCGCATCCTCGCGGCCGATGTGCGCATAAGCCTGCCTGATCGCGTCGGCGTCCGCCTCGACGGCGGCCTGCGAGAAGGCGCCACGCGGCTTCAGCTGCACTGTGTTGCGCAGTTGGTCGTCCTTGATCTTCTTGTTGCCCTGGAACAGCACCTGATTGACGATCTGGTGCTCTTCGACCTCGACGACGAGCGTCGAACCGGACTGGTAAATCCGCGCGTTGGCGAACAGCCCCGTGGCGAAGAGTCGCTTCAGCGCCTCGTTTATGTCGTTGTTGTTGAACGACGAACCGGGGCGAATGCCGACGTAGTCACGAATCGTCGCGTCGTCGACACGCTGATTGCCACGAACGTCGACCGACCGCACAACGGCCGCATGGGCGGCCGGGACACTCACGAGCCCTACCGCGATCGCACCGGTGAAAACCAGGCCGAACGAAAGAGCTGCCGCACAGGCGGCCTTCACCAAACTCGAAGCTGCCTTCATTGGGCTTTCTTACCTTTTGTTCTCGTAGTCCCCGCGCGAGAAAGCCGGACGCTGCTCCCGGATCAGCTATCGTAATAGCCGGATTCTGCCCACACGCAAGGCTTCTGGTTAATTTGCGTTTACTAATCGGCCCAGCGTTGCATACGCGTCACGCAAAACCCCTCACATGGTAAACGCCACCTCAACGTTCCCCCTCCGGCCAGCCCGGAGGTTCAGCATCCGAACAGGTCATTCCAGAACACGAAGCCCATGAAAACCAGCACCAGGACGAACCCGGCTCGGTAGAACATTTCGGCAACGCGCTCCGGTACCGGCCGGCGCATCACGGCCTCAAGTCCGTACAGGGCCAAGTGGCCTCCATCAAGGGGGGCGATCGGCAAAAGGTTCAGAATTCCTATCCCCACCGACAGCATGGCGACGAGCTGTACGACCCATTGGAAGCCGAGACTGGCCGCCTTGCCGGACATCTCCGCGATCTTTACGGGGCCACCGAGCTGGCAACGGTCCTCGCGACCGACAACGAAGCGTTTCAGGAACTGCCCTGTGCGGGCGATCGCATAGCCGGTCTCCCTCGCCCCTTCCGCCAGCGCCTGCAACGGCGTGTAGGTGACGTGACGGGGCTGGCCCATCTCCTCGTTGTTGACGACGCCGATGAGACCGACCTTCACGGTATTCCCAAGCGCGTCCTTCTGTTCGGTGAGTTCGGGGACGGCCGTCAGCGTGACCTCCTTGCCGTCACGCAGCATGACGAAGACGATCGCGTCGCCGGCCCGCCCGGAGACCAGCCGTTGGACGTCCGAGAAGGTCTCGACCTTGGTGCCGTCCACGGACACGAAACGATCGCCGGGCAGGAAGCCTGCCTCGGCGGCTGGGCTGTCGGGGCGCACTTCGGCCACCGTCGGTTCCGACACGAAGCGGCCGTAGATCGAAAACATCACCGCAAAGACGGCGATTGTGAGCAGGAAGTTGAAGGCCGGCCCGGCGAACACGGTAAGCGCACGCTTCCAGATCGGTTGCGTGTGAAACGCCACCTTCCTTTCGTCCTCCGAAAGGGTGTCGAGCCCCTCTCCGTCGGGCTGCGACGTTGCGCCCATGTCGCCGACGAACTTCACGTAGCCGCCGAGCGGTATCGCCGAAAGCTTCCAGCGCGTGCCGTGACGGTCGTTGAAGCCGACGAGTTCCGGCCCGAAGCCGATGGAGAAGGCGTTGACGCCGATGCCGCAGGCCCGCCCGATCAGGTAGTGACCCATCTCGTGCACAAAAACCACGACGGTCAAAACGAAGAGGAACGGAACGATCGTGCCGATCAGGATGCCGTCGGTGCTGAAGATGCCGCCCAGAAATGCGTACAAAAACCTGTCCTTCGCTTTGCCCGCGGCTTCGCCGCCCGCGGTGGAAGCTAATGCGAATGCGGGCGAATCGATGGCGCCGGCCGCAAGCCCTCAGCCCGCGAAGAGTGCCTGAGCCGGGTGCTGCAGCGTTCCGCCCACAGCGCCTATCAGGTAAAGGGCGACAGCTGCCGCGACAAGACCGTCGACGCGATCCATGACGCCGCCATGACCGGGGATCAAGTGGCTGGAATCCTTTACGCCAGCGCGCCGCTTCACTGCCGACTCGAAAAGATCCCCGACCTGCGAGATGGCCGAAAGGACGAGCGCTGCCAGACCGAGCGAGAGCGCGCCTGCCGCAAGCCATGGCGAGAAGAGCGCCCCTGCCAGCACCGCAGCGGCGGCCCCGCCAAGCGCACCGCTCCACGTCTTGCCGGGCGATATCCTCGGCGCGAGCTTCGCCCCCCCGACAGCACGACCGACGAAGTAGGCAAAGATGTCGGTCGCCCAGACTACCGCAAAGAGAAACAAGATAGCCATCAGACCCGCGAGATCGGAGCCCCGCAGCAGCGAAAGCGCAATGGCCGGCAGCGCCGCATACGCCAGTCCTGTCGCGGAGCGCCAAGTTCCAAGGCGGACGGCTGCGAGCACGGCCATCACGATGATGGCGACGGCGGCGACACCAAGCAAGAGCGATCGCGGAATAGCCCGCGAGCAGAACCAGGAGGATCACTCCCAGGAGCACTGCGCCGGCGAGGTTTGCGCGTTTCGCAATGCCACCGGGCTCCATCGATGACCATTCGTAGTAGACGGTGGCCCCGATCACCGCGGCCAGTCCACGGAACGGAAGGCCGCCGATCCATGTGAGTCCCAGCACGGCAGCCGCCAGGATGACGCCGGAGATGATCCGCAACTGCAGGTTGCCAAGGCGGCTTGTGTTGGGCTGCCCTGCTCTGCTCATGATGCGTCCCGGGCGGCGACACCGCCGAAGCGCCGCTCGCGTTCGTTGTAGACGTCGATCGCGTGCAGCAAGTCGGCACGACCGAAGTCGGGCCACCGACAGGGAAGAAATACGAACTCGCTGTAGGCGGCCTGCCAAAGCAGGAAATTGGACAGCCGCTGCTCGCCCGAGGTACGGATGACAAGCTCCGGATCGGGAATGCCGGCCGTGTCCAGGTGCGTCGCAAACGTCTCGGGTGTTATCGCGGCCGGATCCAGCCGCCCCTCCGCAACCGATTCCGCCATGGCTCGCGCGGCGCGCGCAATCTCGTCACGCCCGCCGTAGTTGAAAGCTATGACGAGGTTAAGCTCGCTGTTCAACGCGGTAAGCGCCTCAGCCTCATGAATGAGCGCCGCAATCTCCGGCTCGAGGCCGACACGGTCGCCGATCATGCGGACGCGCACGCCGTTGCGGTGCAGTTCGGCGAGATCCCGACGGATGAAAAGCTTCAGAAGCGCCATCAGGTCGCTGACCTCGGCGCGGGGACGCGACCAGTTCTCCGAGGAAAATGCGTAGACCGTCAGCCAGGAAATGCCCAGGTCACCGGCAGCACGAACGGTCGCGCGCAGCGCCTCCACGCCGGCCCGGTGGCCGGCGGCACGCGGCAGGCCGCGCGACTTTGCCCAGCGGCCGTTGCCGTCCATGATGATGGCGATGTGCTCGGGTACCACCATTCGCTCCCGTCGGGTTGACCCGCGCCGGCGGCGGTGCCGGTAACCTGCCGCGGACGACCGTTCCGGCTCTTGCAGCCGAAGCGCCGGCCGTCAGACCTGCATGATCTCGGCTTCCTTTTCCGCCAACACCTCATCGATGACGGTGATGGTATCGTCGGTGATCTTCTGGACGCGCTCCTGCTGCTGGCGGTGCTCGTCCTGGCTGATGTCGCCGTCCTTCTCGGCCTTCTTCAACTGCTCCATGCCGTCGCGCCGCACGTGGCGCGCCGCCACGCGCGCGTTTTCGGCGTAGGTGTGCGCGACCTTGACCAGTTCCTTGCGACGCTGCTCGTTGAGTTCGGGCAGCGGGATGCGCAGCGTCGTGCCGTCGACGATCGGGTTGAAGCCGAGATTCGATTCGCGGATGGCCTTGTCCACCGCGCTGACCATCGACTTGTCCCAAACCGAAACCGAGATCATGCGCGGCTCCGGCACCGTGACCGTGCCGACCTGGTTGACCGGCATTTCGGTTCCGTAGGCCGTCACATTGACCGCGTCGAGCAGATTGGCAGACGCGCGGCCGGTGCGGAGAGAAGCGAGGTCGTGCTTGAAGGCGCTCACGGCGCCGTCCATGCGGCGCTGGATGTCCTTGAAATCGATGCCGTCGCTCATGCAGTTCCTCCTTCGGCCACGCGGGCGGTGCGTTCGTCTTGTTGCTCTTCGTCGCTGACCACCGTGCAGTGGCCGCCGCCTCGCAGGATCGCCCCGAGCCCGCCCTTTTCGTGAATGGAATAGACGATTATCGGAATGTTGTTTTCCCGCGCAAGGGCAATCGCGGCTGTGTCCATGATGGCCAGCCCGTCGCGCAGCACCTGCTCGTGGGTAAGACGCTCATATCGCCTGGCGTTCGGATCCTTTCTCGGATCGGCCGAGTAGACGCCGTCGACGAGCGTTCCCTTGAACAGCGCGTCCGCGCCTATCTCCGCGGCGCGAAGCGCGGCGGCCGAATCGGTGGTGAAGAACGGATTGCCGGTGCCACCGGCGAATATGACCACCTTGCCGGCGTTCATGTAGGCGGTCGCCTGACGCTGCGAAAAACTCTCGCAGATTTCCGGCATGGCGATTGCCGACAGCACCACGGAATCGACCCCGGCCTTGGCGAGCGATGTCCTCAGGGCGAGGGAATTGATGACGGTGCCCAGCATTCCCATGTGGTCGCCGGTCACCCGATCGCCGCCCTTGGAGGCGACCGCAAGGCCGCGGAAAATGTTGCCGCCGCCTATGACGACTCCCACCTCGCTGCCCATTTCCCGGGCTTCGGCGATGTCGCCGGCGATGCGGTCGGCCACGGAAACGTCGATCCCGAAGCCCTGCGCGCCCATCAATGCCTCGCCCGAGGCCTTCAGCAATATTCGACGGTAGAGGGGCTTGGACGGCATCTCGTTCTCGCGCGATGAAAAGCGGTCCTGCGATACACGAAGGGCGCCGCGATGTCACGCGACGCCCTACGCAGATTTCGGAATGAAGCTGAGGAAATCAGTGCTTCACCGCGGCGGCAACTTCCGCTGCGAAATCAGATGCTTCCTTCTCGATGCCCTCACCCAGCGCGAAGCGCACGAAACCGGTGATCGTCGCTGGCGCGCCGATCTCCTTCTCCGCTTCCTTGAGCGCCTTCTCGACCGTCAGGTCAGGATTGAGCACGAAAGCCTGCTTGAGCAGCACGACCTCCTCGTAGAACTTGCGCAGCCGGCCCTCGACCATCTTCTCGATGATGTTCTCGGGCTTGCCGGATGCGCGAGCCTGCTCGGAGAAGATCTCCTTCTCACGGGCCACGGCTGACGCATCGACCTCGCCCTCGGTCAGCGCCATCGGATTGGTCGCGGCAACATGCATCGCCACCTGCCGAGCAAAAGCGCGCGCAGCGTCGGCGTCGCCCTCGGTCTGAATGGCGACGAGAACGCCCAGCTTGCCGAGATTGTCGCTGACCTGGTTGTGCACGTAGGTCGCCACGGTGCCCGGCGACACCGCGAGCTTCGCCGCGCGGCGCAGGCTCATGTTTTCGCCGATCGTGCCGATCGCATCCTTGATCGTGTCGTTGACCGACTTCTCGCTGCCCGGATAGCTGGCGGCGGCCACTGCCTCCGTCGAACCGTCGGTGGCGAGCGCTACCTGCGTGACGTTGCGGACGATTTCCTGGAAGGCGTCGTTGCGGGCGACGAAGTCGGTCTCGGAATTGACCTCGACGACGACGGCACTGCCGGCGTCGGCAGCAACGCCGATCAGGCCTTCGGCCGCCGTGCGGCCGGCCTTCTTGTCAGCCTTCGAGATGCCCTTCTTGCGCAGCCAGTCGACCGCGGCCTCCATGTCGCCGTTGGTCTCGGTCAACGCGGTCTTGCAGTCCATCATGCCCGCGCCGGTCTGGTCGCGCAGCTCTTTCACCTGTCCTGCCGTGATGCTCATCTTAGCCTCTTCTAACGTGTGGTTGTCTCGCGCCGCCTGTCCACGGCTCCCGCCACCCCGGGGCGCAAGTTTGTTGCAGCTCGCCGGGGTCTCGAGACCGCCCGAAGGCGGACGGGATCAAGCCTCCTTGGAGCTATCCTGTGTCGACGCTTCCTCGGCTGGAGCCGAAGCCTGCTCAACAGGCTGTTCGGCCGCCGGAGCTTCGTCCGTCAGCGCCGGTTCGGCAGGCGCTTCCGCGGAAGCGCCGACATCGACGCCGAACGCACCCTGCTGGCGCGCGATACCGTCGATCGCTGCCTTGGCGACAAGGTCGCAGTAGAGCGCGATGGCGCGCGCCGCGTCGTCGTTGCCGGGGATCGGGTAATCGACCAGATCCGGATCGCAGTTCGAATCGACGATTGCGACCACCGGAATGTTCAGCCGACGCGCCTCCTGGATGGCGATGGCCTCCTTGTTGGTGTCGATCACGAACATCAGGTCGGGGATCGAGCCCATGTCCTTGATGCCGCCCAGCGCGCGGTTCAGCTTCTCGCGCTCGCGCTCGAGGTTCAGCCGCTCCTTCTTGGTGAAGCCCTGAGCCTCACCGGCCAGCAGCTCGTCGAGCTTGCGCAGGCGCTGGATCGAGTGCGAGATCGTCTTCCAGTTGGTCAGCATGCCGCCGAGCCAACGGGAATTCACGAAATACTGCGCCGAACGCTGTGCCGAATCCGCGACGAGCTCCGAAGCCTGGCGCTTGGTGCCCACGAAGAGCACGCGTCCGCCCTGGGCGACGGTGTCGGAAATCTGCTTCAGCGCCTGGTGCAGCAGCGGCACCGTCTGGCTGAGGTCGATGACGTGAATGTTGTTGCGGTCGCCGAAGATATAAGGCGCCATCTTCGGGTTCCAGCGGTGGGTCTGGTGGCCGAAGTGAACACCAGCTTCCAGAAGCTGGCGCATGCTGAAATCAGGCAGAGCCATTCGTCTTTTCCTTTCCGGTTTGCCTCCACGGACAAGGACGGTTTTGCGGCAGAGGAAGCACGCTTCCCCGGTCGCCGCTCGTCGCCACCGGAGGTTTCCGCCGGATGTCTCCCGGTCGGACACCAAAAGTCCGTGTGTGGAATACGCGCGCATATAGAGGTGCGGCGCCACGATTGCAAGCCGGCCTGAAGCCTGCCGTCAGCCAACCTATGTCAGGCGGCGGCGGATTTCGCCCCACCAGCTCGATCCCGGGGCTTACGCTGCTCCTTCACGCGCCTGAACACCGAGACGATTTCCTCCCGGTTGCAGGCGACAGCCCCGAACCGCAAGGCGCGATCCCGTTCCAGCCCGGTGATGTCGTAGTGCGGTGCCGATGTCTTCGGCGGCCCCTGGTAGGACGACGGATGCAGCCCGAGCCGGGTCGCGAACCGATGCAGTTCATCAGTGTCGTCGGCCATCAGGTGACACCAGCGGCGGCCTGCCCAATGCCAGATTGCAGCGTCCACGTAGACGGTCACGGCCAATCGCCCGGCTACTTGGCACAGGTGTTTGCGGAGTCGAGCATCGCCAGGTCGACGAGCCGGCCGGTCATCGAGAAGTCGCCGTAATCCATCACCAGATCGCGCGTAATGCCGTTTTCGTAGAGCTTGAACGAGATCCTGTAGCTCGGCAGCTCCTCGCCATTTCCCTCGCTCAGATCGAAATAAGCGATGTCGACCGGCCAGAACGGCTGGTCGGCAATGGGGCCGAGCGCCTTCGCCTCGGGGTCGTCGCTGCCGAGTTGCTGTTTCTTGCCGATCACGACGGTGGTCGTCATCACCTTGTCGGCATCGTCGGAACCGTCGAACAGCGTCGTTTCGTAGAACGTTTCGCCACGCTTCGCCCGCTCGATGAGATCGACCAGATGTTCAGTGGGAAACCGGGTCTTTTCGAGATCTAGCGACCGTTGCACCGGTTTCTGCAACTCGACGTGAGTAGCGCCGTCCTTGATCGTGGCTCTTCCCTTCGTCTCCGTGTCCAGTACACGGTCGACATAGGATTTCGTCACGAAGTCGAGGCTCTTCCCGTCACCGCCTTCGTACGTGGTCGTCTGCTGGTCGGTCAGCCGCGCGACGTCCTGGGTGCTGATGCGGGTGACGAAGCGGAACGTGGTGGTGTACCCATCGCACGGCGTGCCGTTGAACTCGTAGACCATCCTCCCGTCGAGATCGTTGATCCCCGAACGATCGGTCGCCTCGCCGAGTGCCAGATCGTAGACGGCACGATGTGAGGCCAGAACCGGCGCCGCACGCGCGGGGATGCCGCCATGCCGGCGGCTGCGACGAGGATGGCCAGGAACTGCGCACCGCGCATGGGCGATTTCTCCGATTGACGGGGCGCGGCCGCCGCTGTCACGTGTATCACATCATCCTCGGGAAGATTTCCGGAAGGCGCAGGCCGGCTTCGTGCCTCGCCGACCCGAAGAAGCGGAGAAGGAATACACGATGGCAGGAACGATTGAAACGCGTTTGGCCGAACTCGGCATCACCATCCCCGAGGCATCCGCGCCAGCGGCCAACTACATGCCGTGGGCCCGCTCGGGCGACCTGCTGTTCACTGCCGGCCAGTTGCCGCTCAAGGACGGCAAACTGATGGCAACGGGCTTCTGGGGCACGATCTCGACACCCAGGCCGGCAAGGAAATGGCCGAACAGTGTGCGATCAACATCCTGAGCCAGGCCAAGGCGGCCCTCGGCAGCCTCGACCGGATCGGCAGGATCGTGAAAATCACCTGCTTCGTCGCCTCGACCGCGCATTTTCATGAACAGCATCTGGTTGCCAACGGCGCCTCCGATCTCTGGTCGCAGTCCTAGGCGAAGCAGGCCGCCACGCGCGCTCCGCGGTGGGCATGGCGTCGCTGCCGATGAACGCGCCGGTCGAGATCGAAGCAGTTATCGAAGCGGCATAGGCGCAGCATGGACAAGGATATTTCCTGGCTCATCCAGCGCCCCATAGCGCATCGCGGGCTGCACGATCTCAACCACGAACGATGGGAAAACACGCTGTCCGCATTCGAGGCGGCATGCGCGGCAGGCTTCGCGATCGAGTGCGACGTGCACCTGTCGGCCGACGGCGTGCCTATCGTCTTTCACGATCACGCTCTTCAGCGGCTGACCGGCGCTGAAGGACAGCTGTGCGACAAGCCCGCCTCCGAATTGGTGCAACTGCGCGTCGGGGGCACGGCGGATCATGTGCCGACTTTTGCCGAAATGTTGGCGCTGGTGGCCGGGCGCGTGCCGATCGTCGTCGAGCTCAAGTCTCCTCCCGGTGACGACCGAGGTCTGGTGGCTCGCGTGGCGGCAGCGCTCGAAACATACGACGGCAAGGCAGCGATCATGTCCTTCGACCACCGCCTCGTGAGGCGGTTCGCCGATGAAGCTCCCCACGTAGCCAGGCGGTCTGACCGCGGAAGGACGCGGCTCACGCGATCTCGAGCAGCACTTTTCCATGCTGGCGCACGACATCTCGTTCGTGTCGTTCTCGGTAGCGGATCTTCCGAACCGCTTCACCGAAGTCGCAAGGAAAAATCTGGGCCTACCGATAATCACCTGGACGGTGCGTGAGCAGTGGCAGGTGGACGCGACATTCCGCCACGCCGATCAGATGACCTTCGAAGGCTTTCGTCCGAAAGAGTAGTCCGCGCGATCTTGCAATGCACAATTTGCGCCGTAAGTCTTAGGACATGAACAGCAGGGGCGACCGGAACAACGTCGACGCGACAGGCGAAATCGCCATACGCGTCGTGCCCGGGATGGAGCACTTTACCGCCGCCGAGTGGTCGACCTTGTCCGGCACGCAGCGCGAGAACGGCAGTCTTCCCTATAATCCGTTCCTGTCGTACGCCTTCCTCTCCGCAGTGGAAGACAGCGGCTGCGCGACGGCGAACACCGGCTGGCAGCCGCAGCACCTGCGGCTGGAATCAGAAGACGGGTCTTTGCTCGGTGCGGCGGCCTGCTACCTGAAATCCCACAGCCAGGGTGAATACGTTTTCGACTACGGTTGGGCGAATGCCTACGAGCGCGCCGGGGGTCGATACTATCCCAAACTCCAGGTAGCGGTGCCCTTCACGCCCGCTACGGGTCCCCGCCTGCTGGCGCGACACGGCACAGACGTGGAAACAGTGCGGATCGCGCTCGCCGAGGGATTGAAGACTCTGACCGATCGCCTCGGCGTGTCGTCGGCGCACGTGACATTTGCCCGACAGGCCGAGGCGGAGGCGCTCGAAGCGCGCGGCTTCCTGCACCGCACCGACCAGCAGTTTCATTTCCACAACGAAGGCTTCGGCGCCTACGACGATTTTCTTGGCACGCTTGCCTCGCGCAAGCGGAAAGCCCTGAAGAAGGAGCGCCGCAGCGCCGTCGAGAACGGCATAACCATCGAATGGCTGACCGGCTCCGATCTTACCGAGACGGTGTGGGATGATTTTTTCGCCTTCTACATGGATACGGGCAGCCGCAAATGGGGCCGGCCCTATCTCAATCGCAAATTCTTCTCGCTGATCGGCGAGCGTATGGGCGAGGACGTGCTGCTGGTGATGGCAAAGAGAAGCGGCCGCTACATTGCCGGCGCCATCAACTTCATCGGCGGCGACACGCTCTACGGCCGCAACTGGGGTTGTCTCGAGGATCACCCGTTCCTGCACTTCGAGGTCTGCTATCACCAGGCAATCGATTTCGCGATCGCGCGCGGGCTGAAGACCGTCGAGGCCGGCGCGCAAGGCGAGCACAAGCTGGCGCGCGGCTACATGCCGGTCACCACGCACTCGGCGCACTATATAGCGCACCCGGGTCTCAGGGACGCGGTGGCGGACTATCTGGAGCAGGAGCGGCGCGACGTCGCCGAGATCGGTGAGTATCTCTCCGAGCGAGGCCCCTTCAGGAAGGGGTGAGACCGCCAAGCCCTCGTCAGTGAGCCACGGTTCGCGAAAACAGGTTGATGACGAGGACGCCGGCGACGATCAATACCATCCCCACGATCGCAGGCGCATCCAGCGTCTGGCGCAGCCACAGCCAGCCGATCGCCGTAATGGCGATAATCCCAGCGCCCGACCATATTGCGTAGACGATTCCGACCGGCATGGTTTTCAACGGCAGCGACAGGAAGAAAAAGGCCAGTGCATAACCGCCGGCCGTGATCAGCGACGGCCACAGGCGCGTCAAGCCGTTCGACTGCGCAAGCGCAGTGGTCGCCAACACCTCGAACAGGATCGCAGCGGCAAGGTAGACGTAGTTCATTGCGCATTCCCGAATAGGTAGCCGAGCACTGTTGACGCCCGGCAGCCTAGCGCCGAAACATGCGCGGGCAATCGACCATCTCGCGAGGACACAATGAGCCAAACGCCTTATGACCCCGACAACATCTTCGCCAAGATCCTGCGCGGCGAACTGCCGGCTCACAAGGTGTACGAGGACAACCAGACGCTGGCGTTCATGGATATCATGCCGCGCGGCGACGGCCATGCGCTGGTCATCCCCAAGGCGCCCTCGCGCAACATCTTCGACGCCGACCCCGATAGTCTCGCGGCCGTAATGCGAACCGTCCAGAAGGTCGCGAAGGCCGGGAAAAAGGCGTTTGCGGCGGACGGAACCACGATCCAGCAATTCAACGAACCTGCCGGGGGCCAGGTGGTCTTCCACCTGCACGTCCACGTCATTCCGCGTTTCGAGGGCGTCGCGCTGAAGCCGCATTCGGGGCAGATGGCCGAGCAGGCTTCGCTGGTTGCCAATGCCGAGAAGCTGCGCGCGGCGATCGAGGAACTCGGCTGACCCGCTCAGGCCAGCAGCATTCCCGCCATCAGCACCGCCTCGCCCGCCAGAATGCCGACGATTACCCGCTTGCGGGCCGCAAGATAGGCGACGAAGCCCGCGACTGACGCGCCGATGCGCAGCGCCAGCGAGGTGTCTGCCAGTGGACCAGCGGGGAAAACGATCAGGCTGGAAATCACCGCCGCCACCAGCGCCGTCGCCATCGACCGCACCAGCACCAATATCTCCGCATCCTCCGACAGTCGCCCTCCCAGGAAGACGCCGAGCGCCCGCCAGCAGTCGGTGGGCAGCCAGCCGGCTGCGAGGATGAAGAGGAACGGCCACCACCAGGCATCGAAAGCGCCGAAGCTCATCGTGCCCTCCGGCGCTGCCAGACATGCCAGAGCCAAGCCGCTACCCCGCCCGTGACGCCAGTGGCAAGCAGGCTGAAATCGGGAGCTAGCACGTGCAGGATCGGTCCGAGCAAGAGGCCGAGGATCATCGCGACGTGGCTGGCGCGCTCACGGGCCGACCCCCACAGCGAGGTCAGGAAGTAGAGCGGCGTGAGCAGCAGAAGCGCCGCCGAGACGGTTCGCGGCAAGCCCGCAGCCAGCAGGTAGACCGTCGTCACCACGCCCATGTTCAGGCCAACGAGCGTGGATCCGACACCGCAATACCATGCAGTGCGCATGTCGCGGGGGACCTCGCGGATACGCTCCATCGCGATTACCCATGAGGTGACGGCAACGAAGTGCGAAAGCACGTAGAGCACCCATTCGCGGGTGCGCGGCCCGCGCAGCTCGGGCACCAGCGCCACGACCATGGGTGTCAGCCGAACCGACGAGAGCGCAACCGCGAAGGCAGTTGCCGGCATCGAATTGCCGGCAATCACGGCACCGACCATGACGACCTTGGCGGGCAGCGCCCACATGACAGCAGTCATGAACACGGTCTGCGTGACCGTCAGCCCCGCCTGGATTGCCAGCGCGGCGAAGCCGACGAAGCTCGAAGCGAGAATGAGGGCAGGCAACGAGATGGCCGCCCGCACGCCCCTTAGATACCAGCGAAAGTGACCGCCGTGGGCCGGCTGGTCGTCAGCGAGTGCGGCGGCGTTGCCTTGAGAGTTGATCATTGGTGATCGCTGCTAGCACGCGCCGCCGCAACGTGCGAGCACCACGATTGGTCGTGGGCCTTCGGGTGAGACGACAACAAAACGGGCGCGCACCTTCTCGGGTGCACGCCCGCCAGTTTCAGGCTCGTCGATCCGCTCAGGACTTGCGCGGAAGCTGCGGAACGATGCTGCGCTTCTGCGTCTCGCCACCCGACTTCGGCTTCGATGAAGACGCCTTCTTCGCAGTCGTCTTGCGCGTCGACTTTCGGCGCGGCGTAGCGCGTTCCGGCGTCTCCTTCTTCGGCTTGACCGGCACTTCGTCGGCAATCGCCTCGAGATGCAGGCCGGTTTTGCCGGTATCCTTGGTCTCGACGGTGACGCGCACCGTTCCGCCCTTGCGCAGCTTCCCGAACAGTACCTCTTCGGCCAGCGGCTTCTTGATGTGCTCCTGGATCACCCGGCCGAGCGGCCGCGCGCCCATGCGCTCGTCATAGCCCTTGTCGGCCAGCCAGGCGATCGCCTCATCGGACAGGTCGAAGGTCACGCGACGTTCAGCGAGTTGCGCCTCGAGCTGCATGACGAACTTCTGGACGACCTGGTGGATCACCGGAACCGGCAGCGAACCGAACGGAATGATGGCATCGAGACGGTTGCGGAACTCCGGCGTGAACATCCGGTTGATCGCCTCCATGTCGTCGCCCTCGCGCTTGGAGGAACCGAAGCCGATCGCCGCCTTCGCCATGTCGGCAGCACCCGCGTTCGTGGTCATGATCAGCACGACGTTGCGGAAGTCGATCTGCTTTCCGTTGTGGTCCGTCAGCTTGCCATGATCCATGACCTGCAGAAGGATGTTGAACAGGTCCGGGTGTGCCTTCTCGATCTCGTCGAGCAGAAGCACGCAGTGTGGATGCTGGTCGACGCCGTCGGTCAGCAGGCCACCCTGGTCGAAGCCGACATATCCGGGAGGCGCACCGATCAGCCGCGAAACGGTATGGCGCTCCATGTATTCCGACATGTCGAAGCGCAACAGTTCGACACCCAGCGACGCTGCGAGCTGCTTTGCGACCTCGGTCTTGCCGACACCGGTCGGCCCTGAGAACAGGTAGGAGCCGATCGGCTTCTCCGGCTCGCGCAAACCCGCACGGGCGAGCTTGATCGAGGAAGAAAGTGCTTCGATCGCCGTATCCTGCCCGTAGACGACGCGCTTGAGTTCGGTCTCGAGGCCGGCCAGCACCTTCTCGTCGTCGGCCGAGACGGTCTTCGGCGGAATGCGGGCCATCGTGGCGATGGTCGCCTCGATTTCCTTGACGCCGATCGTCTTCTTGCGGCGGGACTCGGGCAGCAGCATCTGCGAGGCGCCGGTCTCGTCGACAACGTCGATCGCCTTGTCCGGCAGCTTGCGGTCATTGATATAGCGGGACGACAGCTCGACCGCCGCCTTGATGGCGTCGTTGGTGTAGCGGACGCGGTGGAAGTCCTCGAAATAGGGCTTGAGCCCCTTCATGATGGCGATCGCATCCTCGACCGTCGGCTCGTTGACGTCGATCTTCTGGAAGCGCCGCACCAGAGCGCGGTCCTTCTCGAAGAACTGCCGGAATTCCTTGTAGGTGGTCGAGCCGATGCAGCGGATCGTCCCCGACGACAGCGCCGGCTTCAGAAGGTTCGATGCATCCATCGCGCCGCCCGAGGTCGCGCCGGCGCCGATCACCGTATGGATCTCATCGATGAACAGGACCGCACCCGGAAACTCCTCGAGCTCCTTCACGACCTGCTTCAGTCGTTCCTCGAAATCGCCGCGGTAGCGCGTGCCCGCAAGCAGCGTGCCCATGTCGAGCGCGAAGATCGTCGCGTCCTCGAGCACGTCGGGCACATCGCCCTCGACGATCCGCTTGGCGAGCCCTTCAGCGATCGCCGTCTTGCCGACGCCTGGATCTCCCACATAGAGCGGATTGTTCTTGGAACGGCGGCAAAGCACCTGGATCGTCCGGTTGATTTCCGATTCGCGACCGATCAGCGGATCGATGCGGCCGGCACGAGCCTTCTGGTTGAGGTTGACGCAGTAGGCAGTAAGCGCGTCCTGCTGCTTCTTCTTGCCGCCCTCCTCGTTCTCGGCGCCACCCTGCCCCGGCTGCTCTTCCTCGACGCCGCGCGGCGAGCGAGCCTCCGAGGCGCCCGGACGCTTTGCGATGCCGTGGGAGATGTAGTTGACCGCGTCGTAGCGGGTCATCTGCTGCTCCTGCAGGAAGAAGGCGGCATGGCTTTCGCGCTCGGCGAAAATCGCGACCAGCACGTTGGCGCCCGAAACTTCCTCACGGCCGGAGGACTGCACGTGGATGACCGCGCGCTGGATCACGCGCTGGAAACCGGCTGTCGGCTTGGAATCCTCGTCGTAGCCGGTGACGAGGTTGTCGAGTTCGCTGTCGATGTAGTGGAGGACGGTCTGCTTCAGCTCGTCCAGGTCTACATTGCACGCGCGCATGACCGCGGCCGCGTCGGAATCGTCGATGAGGGCCAGCAGCAGGTGCTCGAGAGTTGCGTATTCATGATGACGTTCATTGGCGAAGGTGAGCGCCTGGTGCAGCGCACGTTCCAGGCCTTGGGAGAAAGCCGGCATTCAGAACCTCACTTCTTCTCCATCACGCATTGCAGCGGGTGCTGATGCTGACGGGCAAAATCCATGACCTGGGACACTTTGGTCTCGGCCACCTCGAATGTATAGACCCCGCATTCGCCCACTCCGTGATTGTGAACGTGCAGCATTATGCGGGTCGCGGCCTCGCGATCCTTCTGGAAGAACCGCTCGAGCACGTGGACCACGAACTCCATCGGGGTGTAGTCGTCGTTGAGAATGAGAACGCGGTAGAGGCTGGGCTTCTTGGTCTTCGTTCTCGTGCGGGTAATCACCGCCGTGCCGCGGCCATTTCCGCTGCCGTCCTCGTTGCCCTGCTGCATCCTCGCCACGATATCCGTCATGGCCGCCCCACAAGAATTCAATGCTTCCTTCCAGTTCGTCGCGTCTGGTCCAGACCACGACATGTAGGTCTCGATTGGCGGATTGTAAGCCCTTCTTTTGTGCTGACAATACGGCTCTCCCAACGGAAACCGGGATTTTGCGCAGCACCGCGGTGCGCTTGAAGGACGCACGAAAAAGCCCGGCCGCGAAGGCGCGGCCGGGCTTGTGAAGGCGAACAGTGTTCGCCCAGTCGAATGCCGGAATTACTTGGCCTTGGCGACCACCGATTCGAACGGCTTGTAGGCTTCCTTGGCCATCTCGGCGTAGAGGTCGCCCATCTTCGTCGACTGCGCGACCATACCCTCGTATGCCTGCTTGGCATATTCGGTCTGGATCTCGAGCGCTTTGTCGAAAGACTTGGCAGTCAGAAGCTTCTCGAACGTCGCGCTGCTGTTTTCGAACGCCTTCTTGGCGTATTCGGTCGCCTCGACGGTCATGGTCTGCATGTTCTTGGATACGGCGGCGAAGCTCTTCAGCCCGGTGTCCATGAATTCCTTGCTGAATTTTCCGGTGTCTTCGAAACTCTGCATCATCGGGTTGGTCCTTCCGTGTCCGGTGCGATTGTTGCGATGCACACAAACTAGTGTGCACTGCACAAAAAGTCAACACCTGCCGCTGCGGAAATCGGCAGATCGCTCCAATTGGAGTCGAACACCGGCAAAAACGTGAAGGAAGCGGTTACCATAAACGGATTGGTAACGCTGACACCCCTAGGCTCCTTCAAAAGCTGGCAAGGACGGTTGCCGGCAGACAGCAAGTCCAGAGTAAATGGGTGTGGCCGTGCGTCAGACATTGGCATGGGGTCGTGCGCGATCCGTAAACGCAATAAGCAGACTTCCACTTCTCCTCGCGACCGCCTTTATCTCGGCGGCCGTCCTGTTCACAGGAACGCCGCAGGCCTCGGCAAATTCGAAATATGCCGGCATCGTGATCGACGCCAAGACCGGGCGGACGCTCTACGAGTTGAGCGCGGATGCACCGCGCTACCCCGCGTCGCTGACCAAGATGATGACGCTCTACCTGGTGTTCGAGGCGCTCGAGAGCGGCAAGATCACCAAGCAGACGCGCGTTCCGATGACCCGAAACGGCGCTGCCGAGCCCCCGACCAAGATCGGGCTGAGGCCGGGCCAGACCATCGCAGTCAACGACGCGATTCTGGCCCTGGTCACGAAATCGGCAAACGATGTCGCGACCGCGCTTGGCGAGTTTCTCGGCGGGTCCGAGACGACATTCGCCCGCATGATGACCGCCAAGGCTCGTGCCCTTGGCATGAGCAACACCGTCTTTCGCAACGCGAACGGATTGCCCAACAGCCAGCAGCACACGACCGCGCACGACATGGCGCGGCTCGGGATCGCTCTCCGCGAGCATTTCCCGCAGTACTACGGCTACTTTTCGACGCGCGTCTTCGCCTACGGCAACCGCCGCTACGGCAATCACAATCACCTGCTCGGCCGCGTGAAGGGCATGGACGGCATCAAGACGGGCTACACCCGCGCCTCCGGCTTCAACCTCGTGTCGTCGGTCGAGGACAATGGCAGGAGTATCGTTGCCGTCGTCATGGGCGGGCGCTCCGCGCGCAGCCGCGATGCTCAGATGGTCAAGCTCATCAATGCCTATCTGCCCAAGGCTTCCCGCCGTGGTGACGGCGACCTGATCGCGCAGGTGCCGGTAACCAAGGGGCTTGTCGCGGCGATCGCCCTGCCGAAGAAGGACGCGCCGACGCCGGATCTGCGTCCGGTCAAGGCCGCCCCGGTGATCGCCTACGCCGCACCCAAGGAACAGGCCGCGCCTGCAGCCGTCGCCAAGACCGCTGCGTTGACGCAGACGCCTCAGAACATCGACCCCGTGAAGACGGCTTCCACCAGAGCGGAGGTGGCGCTGCCGAGCGGTTGGGTAATCCAGGTCGCCTCGCTGGAAAGCGAGTCCGACGCGAAGGCATTCCTGTCGCGCACCACGGCCAAGGCAGCCGGCATCCTCGCCCACGCCTCGCCCTTCACCGAGACCTTCACGAAGGGCGGCACCCTTTACTACCGCGCCCGCTATGGAGGCTTCTCCTCCAAGAACGACGCGTGGGGCGCCTGCAGCGCGCTCAAGAAGAAGTCCATCGCCTGCTACGCAGTCATGCGCTGAGGCGATTCCACCTTCAGATCAATCTCCGGTTTGTATGTCAGTCGAAGGAGAACTACTCGTGATCGGACAGCAGGACGTCCTTGGCCTCGTTGATGCGAGCGGCAAGAAAGGAAGTGCCCCCGACGTCGGGATGCAGGCGCTGCATAAGGCGGCGGTGCGCCTTTCGGATATCCGCCGCGGAAGCACCCGCTTCAAGACCAAGGACATTGTAGGCCTCCTGCTTAGTCATGGGGCCAGAGCCTGGCGAGCCTCCCTGCCCCCGGCCCGCATCCGATTGCACGTTCTCGCGCCAGACGGGAAAACGGCTGTCAAGATAGGTATCAAGCAGCTGTAGGCTCTCGTGATCCGCTATGAGCTCTTCGCGCAGCGCCAGCAGTTCGGAGAGTTGCATGCTTTCCAGTTCGCGCCCCTCGAAACTGCCGGCGAGCACCAGCCCCTCCAGGCCCCCGCTGTCGTGGTCGAGCACCATCTCCAGAGCCGCCGTGCGCACGTGAGACCGCTTGCCCGGAGTTGGCCGCGCGGCTCCCTGTGTCCTCGCTCGCATGAACCAGCCGAAGGCTGTCGCCACCAGGGCTCCTCCTATGCCGAGGCGGCCGAACACCATCAGCAATCCCCCCACAAGGGCCAGCACGAGCGGGCCGACTATTCGGGCACTGCCGGCGAGCGCCGATGGACTTGCGCGCAGAAAGACGCCGACGAGCAGCATGAGAACGAGCAGCGCGGCGAAGAAACCGAACAGGAAGGTCATGCGCCGCGGCCGCCCTTCAGGTTCTCGATGAGCAGCCGATCCTCACGTCGGCCCCGGGCCTCGAGCGCGGCCACCCCGCCGGTCGCGTAAACGGCAACCGCTGAAAGCAGCTTGGCGAGCGTGGCGGCCGAACTGCGATCGAAGCGGAACCAGGCGCCCTTCGAAAGACGTGCGATCTCCCTGAACGCCGCTTCCGCCCGGGCGTCCCTTCCCTCCTGGAACGCGAACACCGGCACGCCGCTCATTCCGAGCCGTCCGGCCTTGTCGGCGAGATCGTCGACCTTCTCTTCCATCGCGTCGCCGATGTAGACCACGGCGTTGACCTTCTCCGCCGCGTTGGCCTTGATGGAATGCGCGAGCACCTTGCCGATCTGGGTATGCCCGCCGCGACAGTCGATCTTCGTCATCAGGTTCTTCAGCGAACCCGTGTCGGCAACGAAACGCGAGGCGCGACATTCACCGAAACCGCGGAAGTAGACGAGTTGCACCGACAGCCCGCCTGCCTTCCCGACGGCATCGAACATCTCGCCCTGGAGTTGGCAGGCCAGGTCCCAGGTCGGTTGGCGACTCATCGTGGCGTCCAGCGCGAGCACAAGCCTTCCCGCTTGCCCCGCCGCCGGCTTGGCGATTTCCTGCGCCTGTCGCAGGAATGCCGCGACATCGCCCGCGGACGAGCGCGAAGCTGCCGGTCGGCTCTCGCCGGGTTTCGCGGGCGTCTTCCTGTCGTTCATGGGCAAAAAGATGTGCCGCGATTGCGGCGCTGACAAGTCCCGCACCTGAGCGACCGAGTTCGCTCAGAGCAGGCCGAGCTCCGCCAGTTCGCGCCGCAGCCCGGCCGGAACCGCAACAAGGCCGTCGTCACCGTCGCGAATGTCGGCGGGCGCCTCTTCCGCCTTCAGATAGCGCCAGCCCTGGAAAGCACGCTTCGGATGCCAGTCGGTACGGACCACCCCCGGATCCAGGATCAGCCGACAACGAGATATGCCCTCAGCATCCGTGAAGGGGCGCACTTCGGTGATGAGCTGGCGGCACTGCACGTTGCCCTTGATGACCCAATACAGCGAACCGCCGTCGGTGAGCTCGTCCGCACGTTTGGGGACCATCCGAGTGGTATGAAAGTGCTCTACCGGCTGGCCGGTGCGGCGCCTCTCGTCGAGACGCGTAGCGATCCAGTTTTCAAGATCCTCGACGCTCTCGGCGCCGACGCAGAGCTTTATCATGTGAAGGGGCATGGCACGTATTTAGGCAAGTCACAGGCCGACGAGAAGGCTCGTCCGCCCCTCGTCCACAGCCCCGCGCTATTTCACCGAACGCGTAGCGAGGATCTGGTGCAGCCGATCGCCGCTGTTCCATTGCGCAGCACGCCACCCGGCCCCTCGAGCAGCCGCGACGTTTTCAGCACTGTCGTCCAGCAGGAATATCCGTTCGGGAGAACAACCCGCCTCGCTCCCGGCGAGCGCGAAAAAGCGAGCGTCCGGCTTTCGACAACCTAACCGGGCGGAATAGTGAAAGTGATCGCAGATCTCGCCGAGTGCCAGTTCCGAAATCAGGTAGGCAGCACGCAAATGCTCTTGATTGGTCGCAATCTGCACCGATACGCCATGCGACCGCAGCTCTTCCAGATCGGCGATCAGCTGCCGGTCGAGGCGCGCATCCTGGGAAAACCAGTAGTCGATGAATGAGTCGACCGTCACCTGTGGCGCGATGTCGGCAAGTACCGGCGCGAGCCTTTCGGTGAGGTTGGCCCGGCCCGTCACCACTTCCTGGAAATGCGGTGCGAAGAAACGCTCGTGGAGCAGTTTAGGGTCGACACCGAGATCTTCTTCCAGCGACGATGACCAATGCTCGCCATCCGTTGGACGGCCGGTTACCAGGACACCATCGACATCGACCATCAGCACGTCGAAGTCTCCGGCCTGGAATTCCGCCTTCAGCATTCGACCACGTTGACCGCAAGCCCGCCCTGGCTGGTCTCCTTGTAGCGCTCGTTCATGTCGAGCCCGGTCTGACGCATCGTCTCGACGCACGCATCGAGCGGCACGAAATGCTTGCCGTCGCCCTTGATCGCCAGCGATGCGGCTGTGACCGCCTTGACCGCGCCGAGCGCGTTGCGCTCGATGCATGGCACCTGCACGAGGCCGCCAACCGGATCGCAGGTCATGCCCAGATGGTGCTCCAGCGCGATCTCGGCGGCGTTCTCCACCTGTTCGGGCGACCCGCCCATCACCGCGCAGAGCCCCGCTGCCGCCATTGCCGAGGCCGATCCCACCTCGCCCTGGCAGCCGACCTCGGCGCCGGAGATCGAGGCGTTGTGCTTGATGATGCCGCCGATCGCCGAGGCAGTCAGCAGAAACTCGCGGATGCCGCGCTGGTCGGCATCGACATGGAAATGCTGCCAGTAACGCATGACGGCAGGAATGACGCCCGCTGCACCGTTGGTCGGTGCGGTAACGATGCGTCCACCGCCGGCATTCTCCTCGTTCACCGCCATGGCGTAGACGGAAAGCCAGTCGTTGGCGAGGAGCGGGTTGGGGCGGTTCTGGCTCCATTCCTCCTGAAGCTTGTCATGCAGCTGGCGAGCACGGCGGCGAACCTTCAGTCCGCCTGGCATGATGCCTTCCTGCGAAAGACCTCGCTCGATACAGCCGCGCATCGCCTGCCAGATGTCGTCCAGGCCCGCATCGAGCGCTTCGCGCCCCATTCGCGTTTCTTCGTTCGCACGCTTCATCTCCGCAATGGAGAGCCCGCTATCGGCGGCCATCGTCAGCATCTGGGCGGCGTTGGCGAATGGATACGGCACCTCGACGTCACGCACCGGCGCGTCCGGCGCCTTCAGGCGCTGCAGTTCCTCCTCCGAGACCACGAAGCCGCCGCCAATCGAGTAGAAGACGCGGCGAAGCAACACACGGTCGTCGGCATCGTGGGCGAAGAACGTCATGCCGTTGGCGTGTCCGGGCAGCGGCGTCTTGCGGTCGAGCACCAGATCGGTCTCGGGATTGAAGCGATAGGCGGGGTGGCCCGGAGGTTCGACGCGTCCGGTTTCCGTGATCCGGGCGACGATCGTTTCCACCTCGTCCGGATCGACGTTGGCAGGCGACTTACCGGCAAGGCCAAGAATGACGGCACGATCGCTGCCGTGGCCGATGCCAGTGTAAGCCAGCGATCCGTGCAAGCTGGCGGAAAGCCGATCCACGGTGACGCCGGCAGGCCGCGGCCAATCACCCGAGGCGATCTCGTCGAGGAATCGCGCCGCGGCGTTCATCGGCCCCATCGTGTGGGAACTCGAGGGGCCGATGCCAATCTTGAACAGGTCGAAAACGGACAGGAACATCGAGTTCGGAGCTTCCGTGCTGGTCAGTGTCTTCGTGCGCCGTCAGACGTCTTCGCAAGCGACGCGTATCGACGTCGGGTGGCTGATCCGCGACACATAGTGGCGAAGCTCCACAATGCAGAAGGCGCGACGGAAAACCGCCGCGCCTTCGCAAATCATCGTTTTTTCCGGTTGGCCGGTTCAGCCCGTCACGAGCAATGCCGCGGTTTCGCTTCCGCCGAACAGCCATGCAAGGAGAATAATGCCCGCGAAGCCCACCGCTGCCTTGGCCGTGAGGCCCCAGCAGGACTTCTGAACGCTTTCGTCCATGATTTCCCGTTTTTCTTGTTGCAGTTTTCCGGCGGCACCACCCCGTCGCGGAGACCGTCCGTAATGTGTGGTGCATAGCCTTGAAGAGGCCTCCTTCGCAACTGCAAAAACGGCAGAATCAAGGCGAAAAACGACGATTCGCGGCGCCGTGCCGCAGCGTCATCTCAATGATATCAATGACTTAGGACGAAGCAGCACCGTTCACACAGTCTTAACGGAAAAGGCGCAATCGAGGCGAATTCAGCGCGTCGACCGGCGCCGGCAGGAGGGCGTCGGTTCTGCCCGTCAGGTAGTAAGCCGTCAAACCGAGCCATTCTCGAATCGCCAAAGCGGTGTTGCCGAGCGAATCATAGGTGTTGTCGGTGGCCAGGCCGAAACTTCTCGTCGCCCGCGTGTTCGATAGTCGGTCGGCCATGCGATCACCGGGAATCCAGCCTTGCGGAACAGATCCATCGCTCGCGGCATGTGGAACGCGGACGTGACAAGGAGCCACGTCTCGTCCGGTCCGGGCTTTATGAGGTCGGCTGAAAACCGGGCGTTCTCGTAGGTATTGCGAGATCGGTTCTCCGTCAGAATCCGGTCGGCGGATACGCCCAGTGCGGTCAGCAGGCGCGGCGCCGTGTCGGCATCGCCCTCACCAGAAAACAGCAGGCTGCCATTGCCCCCAGAGACAAGGACTTTCGCACCGATGTAGCGGCGCGCGAGTGCCGCGGCCGCGACAATCCGGTCTCCCGCGTCGTTCAGCTCATATCCGCCGCGCGCCGCGTTAATGCCTCCCTCGAACCCGCCACCGAGCACGACGATGCCGTCTATGCGGTCCGGCATCGTCGCAGGCCGCGCGAAACGATCTTCCAAGGGATGCAGTATGACGGCGCCGAACGAGGTCCAGGAGCACAGGGCCAGAATGGCGAAACCAAGCGCGACCGCTATGAATCCCGAGCGACGCCAGGCCAGCAACAGGAAGAGCAGACCGAGGCCAAGCAGGATGAGCGAAAGATTGAGAGGATCGATGAACAGCCAGAAGATCTTGGACAGGTAGTAGAACATCTGGCTGTCGGTTCTCCTTCGTCAATCGGCTGGCGGAGCCGTATCGGGCGCTTTCTTGCGCCGAGGGCATGTGTCGGCGAATCGCGGCCAGCACAGCCTGCGTCTCCGCCTGGTCCATGTCGATACCGAAGCGCCTCGTTCCGCTGGCGGTTTCGAAGGCCACGGCACCCTTGTTTCCTACCACCGACCGCTCTTTCGGCGATTCGGCTGCCCGGACGTCCGACACTTCCCGGAGGGGATAGATGCGCCGGCGTGTGAAGCCGCCCAGACCCTTCTCGATCACCAAGGCATCGGCTGTGATGAAGAGCTTTTCCACGCCGAGGAGTTGGAAGAGCACCACCCAGATGACGGTACCGCCGCCAAAGGTCCATCCGGCGAGCCACACCAGGAGGAAGGCGTCGGCGGCGAGCGGCGAGCTCCCGCCCAGTATCTCATAGAGCGCAAAGAACTCGCCGACCGCCCAGCCGCAAAGCCAGAGCATCATGAAAAAGATCGCCCACACGATCCGCTTGGGCGGATTGGAAATGCCGAGGCCGGCATCCGTCTCTCGGATCGTGATGCGGGCGGCATCGCCCGGCGTCCGCCTCGCCAGTGCGTCGGCAATCGCGTTGCGGGCGGACGGAACCTCGGTCATCTCGCTCGCCGCAACGCACTCACCACCATTTCTGGGGTTCGAAACGCCCGGCAGCCTGCTCGATGACGTGACCGGCGCGGAAGAGCATTTCCTCGTCGAAGGGACGACCGATGAGCTGAAGGCCGAGCGGCAGACCCTTCTGGTCGAGACCAGCCGGAACCGAGATCCCGGGCAGGCCCGCCATGTTGACGGTCACCGTGAAGACGTCGTTCAGGTACATCTTCACCGGGTCGGCGCTCATGTCCTGGTCGGCGATGCCGAACGCGGCCGACGGGGTCGCCGGCGTCAGGATCGCATCGACGCCCTGGTCAAAGACGTTTTCGAAGTCGCGCTTGATGAGCGTGCGCACCTTCTGCGCCTTCAGGTAGTAGGCGTCGTAGTAGCCGGCCGACAGCACGTAGGTGCCGATCATGACGCGTCGCTTGACCTCGCGGCCAAAGCCTTCGGCGCGAGTGTTCTCGTACATCTCGATGATGTCCTTGCCGGGCACACGGAGCCCGTAGCGGACGCCGTCGTAGCGGGCGAGATTGGACGAGGCCTCGGCCGGCGCGACGATATAGTAGGCCGGCAGCGCATATTTCGTGTGCGGCAGCGAGATGTCGACGATCTCCGCGCCCGCCTCCTTCATCCACTCGATGCCGGACTGCCAGAGCTTCTCGATCTCCTCCGGCATCCCCTCGACCCTGTATTCCCTGGGAATGCCGATCTTCAGCCCCTTCACCGAATGGCCGATCGCCGCCTCGTAGTCGGGAACCGGCCGGTCGACCGAGGTCGTGTCCTTCGCATCGACGGAGGCCATCGACTTCAAGAGGATCGAAGCGTCCCGCACGTCCCGCGCGATCGGCCCAGCCTGATCGAGCGAGGAGGCAAAGGCGACGATGCCCCAGCGCGAGCAGCGGCCGTAGGTCGGTTTGATGCCGACCGTAGCGGTGAATGCCGCCGGCTGGCGGATTGAGCCGCCGGTGTCGGTGGCGGTCGCGCCCGCGCAAAGCCACGACGCGACCGCGGCTGCCGAGCCGCCCGACGAACCGCCGGGCACCAGCGCCTTGTTGTCGCCCTTCGCCCGCCAGGGGTTCGTGACCGGTCCGTAGTACGACGTCTCGTTGGACGAGCCCATCGCGAACTCGTCCATGTTGAGCTTGCCGAGCATCACGGCCCCGTCGCTCCAGAGATTGGCGGTGACGGTAGATTCGTAGCGCGGCTCGAAGCCGTCGAGGATGTGGCTGCCGGCTTGGCTGTGCACGCCCTCGGTGCAGAAAAGGTCCTTGATGCCGAGGGGGATGCCCTCGAGCGCCCCGCCCTCGCCCGCGGCCAGCCGCTCGTCGGAGGCCTTGGCCATTTCCCGCGCCTTCTCGGGCGTGACGGCGACATAGGCATTGAGCGTTTCGTTGGCCGCGTCGATCGCCGCCAGATAGGCATCCGTCAGTTCGAGCGCGGTGAATTCCTTGGCGCCAAGCTTCTCGCGCGCCTCGGCAATGGTGAATTTGGTCAGATCGGTCATCAGATGAGCTTTTTCTCGTAAAATCGCGAGTAGCCGGAGTCCGGATAATCGAGCACGGCTCCGCAGACGCTGTATCCGCCGCGCTCATAGACGCGCCAGGCCGCCTCGAAGCCCGGAGCCTCGCCGGTTTCCAGAACGAGCCGCGTCATGTGCTTCTCGCGGGCCAGTTCCTCCAGCCGTTTCAGCAGCGCCGAGCCGATGCGCTGGCCCCGGACTTCGGGAAGCGTGAACATCCGCTTCACCTCGCCGAGCCCGCCCCCGTGATCCTTGAGCGACGCCATACCGACGTGGCGGCCGTTGGATCGCGTGCGATGAACACGGTCACGCTGGGGTCGGCCATCTGCTCGACGGTGAGTTGGAACTGGAACTCGCGCGGGGTCAGCGGCTGCATATAGCGCGTTGAGCGATGCCACCATCGCCCGCACGTCGTCCTGCAGCGGTGTCTCGGCCGCGATCCGGACAGTCATCGCCTACTCCACGACCTTCGGCACGAGGAAGAAGTCGTCCTCGGTCGCCGGTGCGTTGGCGACGATGTCGGCAGCACGGTCACCGTCGGTGACGATATCCGTGCGCTTCTTCATTTCCATAGGCGTGACCGAAGTCATCGGCTCGACGCCTGCAACGTCGACTTCGTCCAGCTGCTCCACGAAACCGAGTATCCGGTTGAGCTCGCCAGCTCATGCGCTCGGCGTCCTCTTCGGAAACGGCAATGCGGGCAAGGCGCGCAACGCGCTTCACGGTGGCAATGTCGACGGACATGGATCACTCCTGGGGACTGGAGAGCGGACCGCGACGGCGGCGAAAAATCTCGCCGCAATGCTTATCCGCTCACGCTCCGGCCTATAAAGCCGCCGCGTGCGCGGTGCAACATCCAACGCCGATTCGCAGTCTCGGAACAGCTGCGTCAGAGCTCGACGGGACTTGCCGATCTCCGGCACCAGCACCTTGGTGTCGGTGCCCTTCATTCCCTCTTGAAATTTGTGCGCATCCTTGTCGATGATCGGGAAGGAGGCGTAGTGGCAGGGAATTGCCGTCTCGAATTTCAGGAAACGCTGGCAGGCGAGCGCGGCCACGGCGCCGCCCATCGTGAAGCGATCGCCGATCGGCACGAGCCCGATCTGCGGCTGGTGCAGTTCGTTGATCAGCGCCATGTCGGAGAAGATGTCGGTGTCGCCGAGGTGGTATACGGTCTTGTCGTTCGGAAAGTGCAGGACAAGCCCGAGCGGATTGCCGAGGTAGACGTTCTGGCCACCGCTCGTCTGCGAGGACGAGGAATGGTCAGCGCGCACGAAGCTGACGGTGAAGCCGCCGCAATCCACCGTGCCTCCCGTATTGCCCGGATTGATCTTTCCCTGGTCGACGCCCTGACCGACCATCCACATGCAGATCTCGAAATTCGCGACCAGCATTGCGCCCGTCTTTTTCATGATCTCGAGCGTGGAGCCGATATGGTCGTCGTGACCGTGCGTCAGCAGCACATGGGTCACGCCCTCTGCGGGCCCTTCCCAGCCTCCTTTCCACCACGATCCTCCTTCCAGAAAAGGATCGATCAGGATCTTGGCGTCACCTGCTTCGATCCGAAAGGCGGAATGTCCGTACCAGGTCAGTTTCATGGCGTGTCGTCTCCTCGCTTTGTGGCGTCAGCGAAGATAGAACGGCCGGACCCCAAGTCAAAACGCAGCCATCGGAACGGAGCATGGCAGTCATCGACATCACGGACCTGAAATCGGTTCTGGCGCCGGGCCAGGTGCTCGCCGGCCTTGATCTCGGCACGAAAACGATCGGAATTGCCGTGTCGGACGCTGGGCTGAGCTTCTCTCATCCGCGTCCGGTCATCACGCGCAACAAGTTCACGAAGGACGCCGAGGCGCTGCTCGCCGCCTGCACGAAGGATCGGGTGGGCGCGGCAGTCATCGGCTTGCCCGTCAACATGGACGGCAGCGAGGGTCCCAGGGCCCAGGCCACGCGCGCATTCGTGCGCAACATGGGCCGTCACACCGACCTGCCCTTCGCCTTCTGGGACGAGCGGCTGTCGACGGTCGCGGCCGAAAGGACGCTGATCGAAATGGACTACTCGCGACGGCGTCGGGCAGGAATGGTCGATTCGGCCGCGGCGGCCTTCATCCTTCAGGGCGTGCTCGACCGGCTGAGATCGCTTGGCGGAGACGCCGCTTCTCCGAGGTAGCGGGTTCCCACCCACTCCCTGATTTGCCGGCGCCTGCGAAATGCAAAGAGCGCGACGATCAGGACGCTGTCCAGCAGGCAAGCGCGCGCCACCAGCCCGGGTATCGTCTGCGGGTCGATGCCAAGCATGTTGCCGTAAATCTGGAACGCGAGATCGTGCACGTCGCGGGAGAAGAAGAGCAGCCCGAAGTTGATGTCGTTCAGCGACAGGAAATACCAGCCCCAGAATGTGCCGAGTGGCAGCGCCCAGAACAGAATGATGTAGCGCATCAGCCCGGCTCCACTTCCCCGACGCTGCCGGACAGCCTCGGCAGCAACGAATTGTGGGCCGCGCCAAGCGCCATCCGGGCCGCGGTGGCGCGAACGTCGTCGCGCGCTACCGACATCCGGCGGAACGAGGCTCGCCGATCGGCGTAAAAGACGAGATACGAGATCAGCAGCGCACCCATCTGCACGGCAATGGAGGAAAGTAACCATACCGCCGCACCCAGCGCGCTCATGACCATCATCACAGTGCACATGGCAACGCCCGCCCCGAAGGCTATGGGCGCGATTTCGTCCGTCTCGTCCGGAAACTTCCCTTCGTCGGCGAGAAGCGAAACGAGTGTCCAGAGGAAGAGAAGCGCCACGAGCGAACAACCGAGCGCCAGCCCGGCATAGGCGAGGCTGCCCGACGGCATGTCACCTCCGGGCAATCCGAACGAATTCAGCGCGGCGGCCCCGTCCGTGGCGCACAGCATTGTAGCGCCGGCCAGAAGGCCGAAAATGACCAGCCAGTGCACAGAAAGAACGCCTATGAGAATCCGCCGCATGACTCCCCGCAATGTTGAACTTGGCAGTCTGGTCCCCGCCAATCTGCGCGGCAACATAAACCATTCGTTAAGGTTAACGGAATTCCACAGTGCCCGCGCCCGACCTTTACAGGGGCACCGCCTCCCCCTAAGCCGCTGACCAGCCCGCCGGATTCCCATGATCGCGATCTTCGAAAGCATCCTGCCGATCTTCCTGCTGATGGGCGCCGGCAACCTGCTGCGCCGTGCGCCGATCATCGAGGATGCAGCATGGCCGGGGCTCGAGAGCCTCGGCTACTGGTTCCTGTACCCTGCCCTTCTGTTCACCACGATCTACCGGGCCGATTTCAGCGGGCTGTCCCTGGATTCGATGCTCGCGGCACTTGCGATCGCGATCGCGCTGATGATCGCGTTTCTGCTGGGACTCTGGCCGTTGCTGCGGCGAAGCGGATCGGTTGCGCGAAGCGAATACTCGTCGGTGTTCCAGACCGCGTTGCGCTGGAACGGCTTCATGGCGCTCGCCATCGCCCAGCGCACCTTTCCGCCCGAGGGAAGCGCCGTCGTCGCGCTCGTCATGGCGACGATCATCATCCCGATCAACCTGGCTTCAGTCACCGTCGTCAGTCGGTTCGGCGACAGGAATCCGACATGGCCGGGCGTCATTCGTGCCGCCGTAACCAACCCGATGGTCGTGGCCTCGCTGGCGGCGCTGCTGATGCGGGAGATGCCGTTCGGCATCTACGATCCTCTCCAGCAGACGCTGGATTTCGTGGCGCGAGCCGCCCTGGGTATGGGCCTGATTGCCATCGGCGCCGGCCTGCAGCCAGGCGATCTCCTGCGCCCTCGATTGGCAATGTGGTTGCCGGTAGTGCTGAAGCTGGCAGTCTTTCCTGCCGCCCTGATGATGCTCGGGATCGCGTTCGGCCTCACCGAGCCGCAACTCGGATATCTCGTTCTGTGCGGCGCGGTGCCGACCGCCATGAACGGTTTCGTGCTGGCGCGCCAATATGGCGGCGATGCCGAACTCTATGCAGCGACCGTGACGCTGCAGACGGCACTTTCCTTCTTCACCATCCCCGTCGTTCTGGCGATCGGCAATCAGCTCGCTTCGGGATAGAGCGCGTCGACGATCCTGCGGGCGTTGTGGCGACCGTCGAGCATGCCGTAGGTCGAGCGCCACTGGCCGGCGAGTCGCGTCTCGATGAACGCGTCCGCGATATGGCCTGCCTCGAGCCGGCGCAATTCGGCCGCGGCTGCGGAAAGCGCCAGTTGTTCAGTCAGGATGCGCGCGGAACCCTCGTCGGACTGCGCGACCTGGATCGCCGCCCGCAGCACCTCCACGGTACCCTTGCCGGCCGGCCCGAGATCGCGCTGGATGCCGGCAAGCACATCCTCGAAAAGGCTGGCTCCGCGATGCATGACGCGCAGCACGTCGAGCGACATGACGTTGCCGGAGCCTTCCCAGATCGCGTTCAGCGGCGATTCGCGATAGTAGCGCGCCAGTGGCGCCTCCTCGACATAGCCGTTGCCGCCAAGGCACTCCATCGCCTCGTAGACGAGCGAGGGCGTCACCTTGCAGACCCAGTACTTCACCACCGGCGTCATCGCGCGGGCGAACGCCGCCTGTTCGCGGTTGTCGGCGGCCTCATCGAAGGCGCGGGCCAGCCGGAACGACAGCGCCGTGGCCGCCGCGACGTCGAGCGACATGTCGGCCAGCACGCGCTGCATCAATGGCTGATTGATCAGGTAGTTCTGGAAGACGCGTCGATGGCGGGCGTGATGCACAGCCTCCGACAGGGCCGCACGCATTATCGAGGAAGAGCCGAGCGCGCAGTCGAGCCTGGTGAGCGTCACCATGTCCATGATCGTCTTGACGCCGGCGCCGGGCTCGCCGACCATCTCGGCGACCGCATCGACGAATTCGACCTCGGACGAAGCGTTCGAGCGGTTGCCAAGCTTGTCCTTCAGCCGCTGGAAATGCAGTCCGTTCTTCTGGCCGTCGCTGAGGATGCGGGGCACCAGGAAGCACGACAGCCCCTCCCGCGCCTGTGCGAGCACCAGGAACGCGTCGCACATCGGTGCCGAGAAAAACCATTTGTGGCCGTTGAGACGATAGAACCCATCCTCGCTGCGCTCGGCGCGCGTGACGTTCGCCCTGACATCGGTGCCGCCCTGCTTCTCGGTCATGCCCATGCCGAGGGTAAGGCCGGTCTTTTCGGCCGGCGGCTTCTGCGACTGGTCGTATTTGCGCGTGGTTATGCGCGGCGCCCATTCGCGAAACAGCTTTGAACTCGCCATCAGCGCGGCCAGCGATGCACTGGTCATGGTGATCGGGCACAAATGCCCCTGCTCAAGCTGCGACATCAGGTAATAGCGCGACGCCCTCGCCTGATGGCGCTTGCCGATTTCCGAATCGCTGTTCTCCCAGATCGAGGAATGCAGTCCGATCGCCACCGAGCGGCGCATCAGCGCATGGTAGGCCGGATGAAACTCGACGATATCGGCGCGGAAACCCTGGCGGTCATGGGTTCTGAGTTTCGGCGGCTCGGAATTCGCGAGCCGGGCGAGATCCTGCGCCTCCTGCGTGCGCACGAAGCGGCCAAGACCATCCAGCTCCGAACGAACCGGCTCGCTCAGTTCTTCCGAAAGCTGGATGAGCAGCGGGTCGCCGCGCCACGCATTGGTCCCCGTCAGCGGGGGCGGCTGGTTGGTGATCTCGTGGTTCACGAGTTCTCCTGCAAATTCACGCGTTTCGCGGGAGAATCCCTCGTGGTCGCCCGCCACATCTCTTATAGCGGTACAACGTCCCGCAAGGCCAAGATTTTCCGGGCATAAGCCGGATCTCACCCACAGCTCGCCTTGCAGCACCACTGCTCCATGCCTATAGCTCAGCCTCGACATGGATCAGGCTTCGCCATTCCCGCTCTTCCCGCACCGCCATCTGCTTGGCATCCAGTCGCTTTCTCCCACCGACATCGAAATGCTGCTCGACCGCGCTGACGCGGCGGTGGCGATTTCGCGGCAGTCGGAGAAGAAGACGAACACGCTGCGCGGCCGCACGCAGATCAACCTGTTCTACGAAGCCTCGACCAGGACGCAGTCGTCGTTCGAGCTCGCGGGAAAGCGCCTCGGCGCCGACGTCATGAACATGGCGGTTGCCAGTTCGTCGGTGAAGAAGGGCGAGACGCTGATCGACACGGCGATGACGCTCAACGCCATGCGCCCCGACATTCTCGTCATCCGCCATTCTTCGGCCGGCGCCGCGGCACTCCTGTCGCAGAAGGTCGGCTGTTCGGTCGTGAATGCGGGTGACGGTGCGCACGAACACCCGACGCAGGCGCTGCTGGATGCGCTGACAATTCGCCGCGCATTGGGCGAGATCGGGCGCCTCACGGTGGCGATCTGCGGAGACGTGCTTCATTCGCGCGTGGCTCGCTCCAACATCGTGCTCCTGAATGCACTGGGGGCGCGCGTGCGGGTGGTCGGTCCGTCCACCCTGATGCCGGTCGGCATCGAAAGGATGGGTGTCGAAGTGCACCACAGGATGGAGAGCGGGCTCAAGGACGCCGACGTTGTGATGATGCTCAGGCTCCAGCGCGAGCGCATGTCCGGCTCGTTCGTGCCGTCGGTGCGCGAATATTTCCGCTATTTCGGACTGGACGCGAACAAGCTGAAGGCGGCCAAGGACAACGCATTGGTGATGCATCCCGGCCCGATGAACCGGGGCGTCGAGATCGCCTCCGAGATCGCCGACGGGCCCCAGAGCGTGATCCAGGAGCAGGTCGAGATGGGCGTCGCCGTGCGAATGGCCGTCATGGAGGCCTTGCTCGATCCTCGCCGCAATGCCGAAGGACAGGCGTCGTGACGGTCACGCTTTTCCAAGGCGCGCGCATCGTCGACCCTTCCCGCAACATGGACGAGGTGGGAACGATCGTCGTCGACGGCGCAACGATCGCGGACGCAGGCGCTTCGGCTCTCAACCAGGGTGCACCCGAGGGGGCGCAGGTCATTGACTGCCGGGGCAAGACCATCGTTCCCGGCCTGATCGACACGCGCGTCTTCGTCGGCGAGCCGGGCGCCGAACACCGCGAGACGATTGCCTCGGCGAGCGAAGCAGCGGCGGCGGGCGGGGTCACCTCGTTCGTCATGATGCCCGACACCGATCCGGTGATCGACGATATCGCGCTGGTGGAATTCGTATTGCGGACCGCGCGCGACACGGCCATCGTAAATGTGTTTCCGGCAGCCGCGGTCACGAAACAGTTGGCCGGCATGGAAATGACGGAGTTCGGGCTGCTGCGCGAGGCCGGCGCGGTCGCCTTCACCGAAGGACGCCACACGATAGCAAATGCGATGACGATGCGGCGCGCCCTCACCTACGCGCGCGATTTCGACGCCGTCATCGCCCACGAGACGCAGGATCGCGACCTCGCCGGGTCGGGCGTGATGAACGAGGGCCTGTTCGCCAGCTGGCTCGGACTGCCCGGCATCCCTCGCGAGGCCGAGATCATTCCCCTCGAGCGCGACCTTCGCCTGGCGCGGCTCACCGGCGGCGCCTACCATGCCGCCAAGATATCAACTTCGTTCGCTGCCGGCGCCATCGCTCGCGCGAAGGATGACGGTGCGAATGTTACGGCCGGCGTGTCGATCAATCATCTGTCGCTCAACGACAACGACGTTGGCGAATACCGGACCTTCTTCCGCCTTTCGCCGCCGCTGCGGTCGGAAGACGACCGTCTGTCCATGGTGGAGGCACTGAAAAATGGCGCGGTTGACCTGATCGTTTCCTCGCACGATCCGCAGGACGTCGACACCAAGCGCCTTCCCTTCTCGGATGCGGCGGCGGGCGCAATCGGCCTGGAGACGCTTCTTGCGGCGGCCCTCCGGCTTCACCACAACGGCGAAGTGCCGCTGATCAGGCTCGTCGACGCGCTGTCAACCGCACCGGCCAGGCTCTTCGACCTGCCGGGCGGAACGCTGCAACGGGGGGCACCCGCCGACCTGGCGTTGGTCGACCTCGAAATGCCGTGGATAGTGCGCGAAGCCGACATCCGGTCGAAGTCGAAGAACACCTGCTTCGAGGGCGCGCGCCTGCAGGGCAAGGTCTTGCAAACCATGGTTGCGGGCCGCACAGTGTTTTCGCTTTGAGGGGAAGCGCACAATGCCCGACACGACGACCTGGCAGGACGCACTGCCCTATCTGATCGCCGCCCTCGTCTTCGGCTATCTGTGCGGCTCGATCCCCTCCGGCTTCCTGATCACGCGCGCGGCCGGCCTCGGTGACGTGCGCAAGATCGGCTCGGGCAATATCGGCGCCACCAACGTGCTGCGCACCGGGCGCAAGGGGCTTGCCGCGCTCACCCTGCTGTTCGACGCTTTGAAGGGAGCGGTGCCCGTGCTTCTTCTGGCCGGCCTCTATGCACCCTCTCTCGGGCTCGCGGCCGGCCTTGGAGCGTTTCTCGGCCACCTCTTCCCGATCTGGCTCGGCTTTCGTGGCGGCAAGGGAGTGGCGACCTATCTCGGCGTGCTGATAGCGGTCGCCTGGCAAGGGGCGCTCGTCTTTGCCGCTTGCTGGCTTCTGGTCGCTTTCGCGACGCGGTATTCGTCCCTCGCGGCCCTGATCTCCGCAATCGCCGTGCCGCTGTTCCTGTGGTGGATGGGATGGCTCCACCCAGCCGAACTGTTCGCGGTGATGAGTGTTCTGGTGTTCCTGAAGCACCGCGCCAATATCGCCCGCCTCGCCTCCGGATCGGAAACACGTATCGGGGCGAAGGGGTGAACGCCGCTCGCGCGGCCCGCCAGGCGCTGACGGACCGGCAGCGCCTGAACTGGTTGCGGCTCATTCGCACCGAAAACGTCGGGCCGGCAAGCTTCCGCGATCTGATCAACCGTTTCGGCTCCGCCGAGGCCGCCCTGGAATTCCTGCCTGAACTCGCGCGCAGCGGCGGAGCAGTGCGCGCAGCCCGCATTCCTCCTGTCGCCGAGATTGAGGCGGAACTGGAACTGGCGTCGAAGTCTGGCGCGGCTTTCGTTGCGATCGGCGAGCCGGCATACCCCGAGATCATGCGGCGCATGCCTTTGCCGCCACCGCTCGTGGCGATGCGGGGCGTGCCCGCAGTGTTTGAGATGCCGGCGGTAGCGATCGTTGGCGCGCGCAACGCCTCGCTGGCCGGGATTCGCATGGCGAAGCAGCTGAGTGCGGAGCTCGGGCGCGCGGGCTACGCTGTCATCTCCGGCCTGGCACGCGGCATAGATGCGGCTGCTCACACAGGCTCGCTCGATACAGGGACCGTGGCAGTGCTCGCCGGCGGCCTCGACCGTCCCTACCCGCCGGAGAACGTGCCGCTGCTCGACCAGATCGCCGAGCGCGGTGCGATCCTGACGGAAATGCCCTTTGGCTGGGAGCCGCGCGCCCGCGATTTCCCGCGACGCAATCGGCTGGTTGCGGGGCTTTCGCTAGGGCTGGTCGTGGTGGAGGCTGCGAAGCGTTCCGGTTCCCTCATCAGCGCTCGGCTGGCCGGAGAGATGGGGCGACTGGTCTTCGCCGTTCCCGGCTCGCCGCTCGATCCGCGGGCGGACGGCGCCAATCGCCTGATCAAGGACGGCGCGATCATGGTAACCGAAGTCGGCGATATCCTCGAGCAACTGGCGCCGCTGGCCGGCTTGCCGCCACCCGCGCCGGATGCACTCGAAGAGCCGCCCGACTTCACTGCCACGCCACCGCCCGGCGATCGCGAGCGCGGCGCCGTCGTGGAAGCATTGGGGCCGGTACCTGTCGAAATCGACGAAATTATCCGACACACCGGGCTTCATCCTGCGCAGGTGGCGATGATCCTGCTCGAGCTCGATCTGGCTGGCCGTCTGGAACGGCATGCCGGCGGCCGCGTCTCGATGCTGATGCCCTGACACGTCTCAGGCGCTGTTCCTGCGCGTTGGGCTCGTGCTTCGATCACGTTCCCGCCGGGCAAGGTCGCTCGCCTCGATCCATGCCATCTCGATCAGATAGGCGAGCATTCCAAGTTCCTCGCGTTCGGCGATACGGTGCAACTGGACGAGCAGCGATTCGATGTAGTCCAGACAGCCTCGCCGCGCGCCCCGTCGTCGGCCTTGCCGGCTGACTGAGCGCGGGCCTCTTCTGTTGCGTCTCTCGGCTTTGTTCTCGCCATGTAAAAGGCCCCAGCTGCTGCCGTGTGCGCCGGTACGGTGGCGCGAAGCTATCGCGTTTACGTAAAATTGCAATATGCACATCTAGACCCGCATAGGTTGCATCTACCAAATACCCCCTCACCCTTGACCGCGCGGCAAAGCACAGCCATTTGACGGTCGGAAATCTTCAGGAATAGAGGCGCCGCTGGTTTCCGCGCCGCCAAGGAACGCTCCCGCCAATGGATGTCGTCGTCGTCGAATCGCCTGCGAAGGCGAAAACGATCAACAAATATCTGGGCAGCGGCTACAAGGTCCTGGCCTCGTTGGACACGTGCGCGACCTGCCGCCGAAGGACGGTTCGGTTCTGCCCGATGAGGATTTCTCGATGTCGTGGTCCGTCGACTCGGCGTCGAACAAGCGCCTGACCGAGATCGCCAAGGCGATGAAGGACGCCGATGGCCTCATCCTCGCCACCGACCCCGATCGTGAAGGCGAGGCGATTTCCTGGCACGTCCTGGAAGTGCTGCGCCAGAAGCGCGCGCTGAAGGACAAGCCGGTCAGGCGGGTCGTATTCAACGCGATCACGAAGCAGGCCGTGCTCGACGCGATGGCAAACCCTCGCGACATCGACGCGCCGTTGGTAGACGCCTACCTGGCGCGCCGGGCGCTCGACTATCTCGTCGGGTTCACCCTGTCCCCAGTGCTTTGGCGCAAGCTTCCGGGCGCCCGCTCCGCCGGCCGAGTCCAGTCGGTCGCACTCAGGCTCGTCTGCGACCGCGAGGCCGAGATCGAGCGCTTCGTGCGCGAGGATTACTGGCAGATCGCTGCCATGCTTGGCGACGCCGCGGCTCGAAAATTTCGAGGCGCGGCTGACCGGCTTCGAAGGCAAGCGGCTGCAGAAGCTCGACATCAAGAGCCAGGAACAGGCGGACGGCATCAAAGCCATGCTGGACGGCGCGAGCTTTCGTGCCCTTGTCGGTCGAGGCGAAGCCCACCAAGCGCAATCCCGCGCCGCCGTTCACCACTTCGACGCTGCAGCAGGCCGCCTCATCCCGGCTCGGCTTCGGCGCCTCGCGCACCATGCAGGTTGCGCAGCGCCTGTATGAGGGCATCGACCTCGGCGGAGAGACGGTCGGTCTCATCACCTATATGCGAACCGATGGCGTGCAGATGGCGCCGGAAGCAATCTCGGCCGCGCGCGAGGCGATCGGCCGCGAGTTCGGCCAAAAATATCTCCCCGAGAAGCCGCGCTACTATTCGACCAAGGCCAAGAACGCACAGGAAGCACACGAAGCTGTGCGTCCCACCGACTTCGCGCGCACCCCGGCCTCGGTACGATCGCACCTCGACGCCGATCAGGCGCGGCTCTACGAAATGATCTGGAAGCGCGCCATTGCCAGCCAGATGAACCCGGCCGAGATCGAGCGCACCACCGTCGAGATCGAGGCCACCAACGGCAAGAGCACGGCGGCCCTGCGCGCGACGGGCCAGGTGATCCGCTTCGACGGCTTCATCGCCGCCTATACCGAGCAGAAGGACGACGACGCCGAGGACGAGGACGCGCGGCGCCTGCCTCAAATCAATCAGGGCGAGGCCCTGACGCGCGAGGCGATCAACGTCACCCAGCACACGACCGAGCCGCCGCCGCGCTATACCGAGGCGACCCTCATCAAGAAGCTCGAGGAACTCGGGATCGGTCGCCCGTCCACCTATGCGTCGACGCTCAAGACGCTCGAGGATCGCGACTACGTCGAGATAGACCGGCGCCGGCTCTTCCCGCAGGCCAAGGGAAGACTGGTGACGGCCTTCCTCGAAAGTTTCTTCGACCGCTATGTGGAGTACGACTTCACGGCTTCGCTTGAAGAAAAGCTCGACGAGATCTCGGACGGCAAGCTGTCCTGGAAGGATGTCTTGCGCGATTTCTGGACCGACTTTTCCGGCTCCGTCGAGGACATCAAGGAGCTTCGCGTCTCCGACGTGCTGGATGCGCTCAACGAGCAGCTTGCTCCACTGGTGTTCCCGCCCCGGGAGGATGGTGGCGATCCACGCGCCTGCCCGCGCTGCGGCAACGGCAAACTGTCTTTGAAGCTCGGCCGCTACGGCGCGTTCGTCGGCTGCTCGAACTATCCCGAATGCGGCTACACGCGCCAGCTTGGCGAGAGCGAGGGCAACGAGACGACCGGTGGCACGGGCGGCGACAAGAGTCTCGGCACGGACCCCTATACCAGCGAGGAAATCACACTGAAATCAGGCCGCTTCGGCCCGTATGTGCAGCGCGGCGAAGGCAAGGAAGCCAAGCGGACAAGCGTGCCGAAAGGCTGGGAGCCGGAATCGATCGATCACGAGAAAGCGCTGGCGCTTCTGTCGCTGCCGCGCGATGTCGGCAAGCACCCGGAGACCGGCAAGATGATCTCGGCCGGCCTCGGCCGCTATGGTCCGTTCGTCCTGCACGACGGAACCTATGCCAACGTGGAATCGGTCGAGGACGTGTTCTCGATCGGTCTCAACCGGGCGGTGACGCTGATCGCGGAAAAGAAAAACCGCTTCGCCAAGGGCGGCCGCAGCGGCCAGGCCGCGATCAAGGAACTCGGCGAACATCCCGACGGCGGACCCATTACGGTTCATGCCGGACGCTACGGGCCCTATGTGAAATGGGGAAAGATCAACGCCACGCTCCCCAAGGGCAAGGAGCCCGAGCAGGTCACGCAGGAAGAAGCGCTGGCGCTGATCGCGGCAAAGGCCGAAAAGAGCGGTGGAGCCAAAAAGGCTGGCGCAAAAAAGGCCTCGACCAAAAAGGCTTCGTCAAAGAAGGCCGCCCCCAGGAAGAGCACGGCGAAGAAAAAGGAATAGGCGCAGTTGCCACGGCGAACCGACGGACGGAAATCCGGCTCCGCGAAGCCAGGCGGGAAGACGGGCGCGAAAGCCGCGGCAACGGATTTCCGCCCAAGCCGCGAGGACGTCCTTGCCTTCATATCCGAAAACCCGGGTGATTCCGGCAAGCGGGAGATCGCCAAGGCGTTCGGCCTGAAGGGCGAGGATCGCATCTGGCTCAAGGATCTCCTGCGGGCGCTCACCGATGAGGGGTTGATCAAGAAGCGCGGCAAGCGCCTGGCGCGGCCGGGCACCCTCCCTCCGGTGCTGGTTCTCGACATCTTCTCGCGCGACAGCGGCGGCGAGCTGATCGCCCGCCCCGTCGAACGGGTGGACGAGGACGACGAGCAGAACCCGCTGGTGTTGCTGAAGGCGGGCCGTCCGAAGCGTGGCCCGGTGGCGGGCGTGGGAGACCGGGTCCTGGCGCGGATCTCGCCGAACGACGACACCTCCGGGCCGGCCTATGTCGGCCGTGTCATCAAGCTGATCGACAAGCGGCAGGATGCCGTGCTCGGAGTTCTGAGGGTGGCACATGACGGCACCTTCCACGTTGAGCCCGTCGAGCGCCGCCAGCCGGAGCTGATCGTCGACGCGGAGTTCAAGGGCGATGCCGAACCCGGCGACCTCGTGGAGGTCGAACCGGTGAAGATCGGCCGTTACGGCCTGCCGCGCGGCAAGGTGCTTACCGTCGTGGGGTCTATGAACAGCGAGAAGGCGGTCTCGATGATCGCCATCCACGCGCACGAAATCCCCCACATCTTCCCGGCCGAGGTGCTGGCCGAGGCCGACGCGGCGAGGCCTGCAAAACTCGCCGGACGGGAGGACTGGCGCAAGCTGCCGCTGGTCACCATCGACCCGGCCGACGCCAAGGACCACGACGACGCCGTCTTCGCCGAACCCGACGAAGACGAGAAAAATCCCGGTGGCGTGATCGTGACCGTCGCCATCGCCGACGTTGCGGCATACGTCACCCCGGGGTCCGCGCTCGATCGCGAAGCGCTGAAGCGCGGAAACTCGGTCTATTTCCCGGACCGGGTCGTGCCGATGCTGCCCGAGCGCATCTCCAACGATCTATGCTCGCTGCGCGAGAAGGAAGATCGGCCCGCCCTGGCGGTCCGCATGACGTTTGCGTCGGACGGCCGCAAGATCCGCCATTCCTTCCATCGCGTGATGATGCGCTCGGCCGGCAAGCTCGCCTACAGCCAGGCGCAGGCCGCGATCGACGGCGCGCCGGACGATGTTGCAGGACCGCTGCTCGATCCGGTGCTGAAGCCGCTGTGGGATGCATACGGCATCCTGAAGCGCGGCCGGGAGAAGCGCGCCCCGCTGGAACTCGATCTGCCCGAGCGCAAGTTGGTCCTCAAACCCGATGGAACGGTGGATCGCGTGATCGTGCCGGAACGCCTGGACGCCCACAAGCTGATAGAAGAGTTCATGATCCAGGCGAACGTCGCCGCCGCCGAGACACTGGAAGCGAAGAAGAGCCCGCTGATCTACCGCGTTCACGATGCTCCGTCGCTCGCCAAGCAGGAGTCGCTGCGCGAGTTCCTTGCCACGATCGGTCTCTCCCTGGCGCGTGGTGCACAGATGAAGCCGGCGCAGTTCAACGGCATTCTGTCTCAGGTCGAGGGCTCGGATCAGGAGGAACTGGTGAACGAGGTGGTGCTGCGCTCGCAGAGCCAGGCCATCTATTCGCCGGAAAATCTCGGCCATTTCGGGCTCAATTTGCGCCGCTACGCACATTTCACCTCGCCGATCCGCCGCTATGCCGACCTTGTCGTGCATCGTGCCCTGATTTCGGCGCTGGGCTTCGGCAAGGACGGGCTGCGCAAGGAGGACGAGGAGCGGCTCGAAGAAATTTCGGCGCTGATCTCGGCCTCGGAGCGCCGCGCCATGGCCGCCGAACGCGACACTGTCGACCGCCTGATCGCCCAGCATCTCTCCACGCAGGTGGACCAGGAGTTTGACGCGCGCATCTCCGGAGTGACCAAGGCGGGCCTTTTCGTGCAGCTGCCGCAATACGGAGCCGACGGTTTCGTGCCGGTGTCATCCCTGGGTGACGATTACTACATATACGATGAAACAGCGCAGGCGCTGCGCGGCGACCGGACAGGCAAGGGCTACCGCCTCGCCGACCGGGTAGAGGTCCGGCTTCTGGAAGTTGCCCCCTTGGCGGGTGCCATGCGCTTCGAGATGCTGACACCGCCGCGCCCCCTCCCCGGCTCCCGGCAGTCGTGGCACAAGGGCAAGCGGCAGGGCGCAAAGGTTCGAACGGAGCGGCGGCGAGCGTCTGCCGGCAGGAGAAGAAGATGACTGACCAACTATTCGGCGGCGAAGCCCACAGCGGCAGGCCGACGCGCGATCTCGTCCAGGCGATGCGGCGCGGCGCCCTCGGCCGGTGTCCAAGGTGCGGCGAAGGCCGGCTGTTCCGCGCCTTCTCCAAGACCGTCGACACCTGCCAGCATTGTGGCGAGGAAATATCGCATCATCGCGCCGACGACCTGCCGGCCTATCTCGTGATCTTCATCGTCGGTCACATCACGGTCGGCGGGTTCATGGGGCTGCAGGCCATGATGACGCTGCCGACATGGCTGCATCTGGCGATCTGGGCGCCGCTCACGGTTCATTCTGGCGCTGGTGCTGCTGCAGCCGGTGAAGGGCGCCGTGGTCGGCCTTCAGTGGGCGCTTTACATGCACGGGTTCGGCGGGGAGGATGACCCTCTGGAAACCCACCCGGAGCTCTGACCGCCCTCGCATGACCGACAAACCCGATACGCTCGCGGGCATGACCCGTGCCCAGGTGGACGTCGTGGAGTCGAAGGACTTCGCGCTCGGCGGCAAGCCGATGCGCCCGCGCGACGCCGCCACCCTCATCCTGCTCGACCGCGCGGGTGGTGAGGTGCGGGTATTGATGGGTCGTCGCCACAAGAGCCATGCCTTCATGCCGGGCAAATTCGTGTTTCCGGGAGGCCGCACCGACCCCCACGACAGTCGCATCCAGGTGGCCGAACCGCTGCACCCCGCCGAGGAAGCCAAGCTCATCGGCACCGGCAATCGTGCGAGCGCAGCGCGGGCGCGTGCCATCGCCCTATCCGCGGTGCGTGAGACCTACGAGGAGGCAGGCCTGCTGATCGGCCAGCCGGGCACGTTCGAGACTAAGCGCGCGGACTGGCAAGGCTTCAGCGACAACGCAGTTTGCCCGTCGCTCGATCGGCTCCGCCTCGTCGCGCGCGCCATTACCCCGCCCGGCCGGGTGCGGCGGTTCGACACCCGCTTCTTCGCCACATGGAAGGAAAACGTGGCGGTTGAGCTCCCGGACGGCGGCCCGACCCACGAGCTCGAAGCCCTGGTCTGGCTGCCGTTCGACGAAGCAGTGGAAGCCGACATCCCGGCCATCACCAAGACCGTGCTCGGCGACCTGCGAAACCGGCTGACCGACGATCCGGAGTTGTCGCCAGGCGGCCCGGTGCCATTCTACTTCATGCGTCACAACCGGTTCAGGCGCGAAATCCTCTAGGCTGAGAGGCCGGCCATGGCGGTCATCAATCCTTTCGGCGGTCAGGGGCCGACGGAAGAACTGAGGTGGCTGTCGGCGGCGGCCGCCATTGCCTCGATCAGCGTCGTCGGCATCGCCATCGGCCTCGGCACTCCGCTGCTCAGCGTGATTCTCGAACATCGCGGCTATTCCGCATCGCTCATCGGCCTGAACACGGCAGTTGGCGGCATATCGTCCATCGCCGCAGCGCCTGTGGCCGTTCCGATGGCGGCAAGGATCGGCATGGTCCGCACGATGCTGATTGCGGTTGCCGCCGGCGGCCTCGCCTTCGTCGGGTTCTATTTCAGCCATTCCTTTCTCGGCTGGGTGGCGCTGCGCGTGGTGCTGAACTTCTCGCTGACCATCCTCTTCATCCTCTCCGAATTCTGGATCACCAGTTCCGCGCCGCCTCACCGGCGCGGCTTCGTCCTCGGGCTTTACGCAACGGTTCTTTCACTTGGCTTCGCGGCGGGACCGTGGCTGTTCTCGGTGATCGGCAGCGATGGGTTCGCTCCGTTCGCGGTAGCCTTCGTGCTCATCGCCTTCTCCGCCGTGCCGATTGCCGCGGCCTGGCGCGAAAGCCCCGACATCAGCGGCCACGCGCACATGCAGGCGGGATTCCTGCGCTACATCCTGCTCGTTCCTGCCGCCACCATCGCCGTTCTGATCTACGGGGCTGTCGAAACCGGTGGATTTTCGCTGTTTCCCGTCTATGGCGCGCGCATCGGCTACGACGAAGCCAGTGCGGCTCTGCTGCTGACGATGATCGGGCTCGGCAACGTTCTGCTGCAAATCCCGATCGGCATGGTGAGCGATCGAATGCGCGACCGGCGCGTGCTTCTGGTCGCATGCGCTGCGATAGGCCTGGTCGGAATGGTGCTGTTGCCGTTCATTTCCTCGTTGTGGTGGCTGACGGCAGCAATGCTCTTCGTGTGGGGCGGCGTGGTCGCTGGGCTCTACACGGTCGGGCTGGCCCATCTCGGCGCGCGGCTTTCGGGACGCGACCTCGCCTCGGCCAACGCTGCCTTCGTGCTGTGCTATGGCATCGGAATGTTGGCCGGACCGCAGCTTATCGGAATCAGCATGGACGTCGTCGGCCCGCACGGTTTCGCCTGGTCTCTGGCCGTGTTTTTCGCCCTGTATGTGGTGATTGTGGGCCTTCGGCTGGGCTTCACCCGACACCGGACTTGACTTTCGGCCGCCGTCCAGTATGTCACGCAACGAGTTTTCCGCGCCCGGGCACCCGCCCGCGTTCGACGCGGCCTTTCACTCCATGAATTGACGGATACCCGCAATGGCCAAGGCTACGACCATCAAGATCAAGCTTCTGTCGACGGCCGACACCGGCTTCTTCTACGTCACGAAGAAGAACAGCCGGACGATGACCGAGAAGATGACGCAGCGCAAATACGACCCGGTCGCGAAGAAGCACGTCGAGTTCCGGGAAGCCAAGATCAAGTAGCTCGCTGATCCGCGCGGTCGCGAGAACAGGACGCCGCCGCAAGGCGGCGTTTTTTGTTTGCGGACAGCGAGCAGCCTAGGCTGCTGGCTGATGAATCAGTGAAGTCTCGCAATTTGCCCCCGGCGGAGGAAACGGGGGCCGGTCGGCGACTGGCAGCGGTACGAGGAGGCCACTATGTGCCAGCGCCGGCCGGCCGACCCCACGGACCCAGGAGATGCGGCGGACCTGAGCATCATGGGGTATCTGGCGGTCCGGGCCACCTGAAACCGGCTAGCGGTTCCGGTGACCGGACAAGAAGGACGGTAGTCGAAATAAAAGCCCTCGCGCGACGACCGTCCCCGTTTCCGCAGGGACCATCGCGCAAGGACGATTGAAAATCAATAGTTTCTTAACCAAGCACGGCCGCGTGATTCGAACAAGGTAAACGCGGGCGAGGAACGTCCGCTCCGGCTGGTTGTAGCAAGTTGCAAGAGCAGCGGCTGTCTCAGGCAGCCTGTGCAACAACGCGATTGCGCCCGCCCGCCTTCGCCTCGTAGAGGGCTCGATCAGCACGCTTCAACAGGTCTTCGATACTGTCCCGCGGGAACTGCAGCGACGACACCCCCACGCTGACGGTTACCTCGATGGCATCGCCGTTGCGCCCCACCCGGAACGGCGCCTGCGCGATCTCGCCGCGTATGCGTTCGGCGACCTTCTCGGCGACAGCACCGTCGGTGTCGGGCATCACAACCACAAACTCCTCGCCGCCGAAACGGCAGGCCAGGTCGATGCCGCGGACATTTCTCCGCAACCGGGCGGCGAATTCCTTCAGCACAGCGTCCCCGCCATCGTGCCCCCAGGTGTCGTTGATCGACTTGAACCGGTCGATGTCGGTGATCATCATCGACAGCGGGCGCCGCCTCGATGTCGCGCGGTCGAAAAGCGTCTGCAGATGACTGTCGAGATAGCGGCGATTGTGCAGGCCGGTCAGCCCGTCGATAACCGCCATTTCCATCGTCTGGGTGACGCTGGAGCGCAGATGGTCATTGTAGCGCTTGCGCTTGACCTGCGTGCGCAGGCGCGCGGTCAACTCGTGCGGATCGACCGGGCGGACCAGGTAGTCGTTCACACCCAGTTCGAGCGCGCGATGCAGCCGCTCCTCCTCGCCTTCGCCAGCGATCAGCATGATGGGAGTAAAGCGCGTGCGGTCGAACGAGCGCAGCTGCGAGCAGAGGCGGAGCGGGTCGTAGTCGACGAGGCCCGTCGAAACGATCACGCAGTCATAGCCGTTGTCGGCAGCCTGGAAGAACGCAGCCTGCGGATCGGCGTTGACGTCGCAGTCGGCTGCACCGGAGAGCATCTTGCACATCCGGTCCGCCGATGCCTTCCGGTCGTCCACGATCAGGACGCTCGCCTGGCCGTCCAGCGTGCTGTCTCGACGGCTGAGCAACTCCTCGATGCCGATGTTGCGCGTCGTGGAGGCACGCAGCCGCAATTCGTCTTCGAGCGACTTCAGCCGAACGAGGCTCTTCACGCGCGTCATCAGCTGCAGGTCGTTGACGGGTTTGGTAAGGAAGTCGTCGGCGCCGGCTTCCAGTCCGCGGATGCGGTCCGACGTCTGGTCGAGCGCGGTCACCATGACGACCGGGATATGGGCGGTCGCGGGATCCTTCTTTAGCCGCCGACAGACCTCGAAACCGTCCATGTCGGGCATCATGACGTCCAGAAGCACGACGTCCACCTTGCCGTTTTCACAGGCTTCGATCGCTTCCGGGCCGCTATATGCCGTCAGGACCTCGAAATATTCGGCCAACAGCCGCGCCTCGAGCAACCGCACGTTGGCGGGCACGTCATCGACGACGAGAATGCGCGCCGTCATCACGCGTCCCCCAGATAGGACTTGATGGTCTCGACGAATTTCGGGACCGAGATCGGCTTGGAGATGTAGGCCTCGCAGCCCCCCTGCCTAATCCGCTCCTCGTCACCTTTCATGGCGAAGGCCGTGACGGCGATGACCGGAATGGTGTGTAGATCGTCGTCCTGCTTCAGCCATTTCGTGACTTCCAGTCCGGAGACTTCGGGGAGCTGGATGTCCATGAGGATCAGGTCGGGGCGGTGCATGCGCGCCAGATCGAGCGCATCGAGGCCGTTTCGTGTGCGAACGGTCTCGTAGCCGCTGGCCTCGATCAGGTCGCGGAAGAGCTTCATGTTGAGCTCGTTGTCCTCGACGATCATGACTTTCTTGGCCATCTTGCTCCCGTTTCCGAAAGCGCGCTCTGGTGCGTCGCCCTCGCTGCCCCTCGGCCATCTTTATCGCCGACGTTAACGTGATTTGATTGACGAATGGAAAACCGGAGTCGGCAAATTGGTCAAATTGTAAGTGCCTCGGCCATTTCCGGATTTCACTTGGCCAGACCCGCGCCTTGTGCGGGAACCGTGAGGTGGGTATCGCTCGGCCGGGTATCAGCGAACATCGGAGGCAGAGTTGGACAAAGTCCCTCAAACGCGGGAACACGCCGAAGCACTGGCGATCAGTGCCCTGGCCTTCGTTGCGTCGGATCCCGAACTACTGCCGCGTTTCCTGGCAATCACCGGCATCGAAGCAACCCAGATCAGAAGCGCCGCCGCAGAACCGGGGTTCCTCGCCGGAGTTCTGCAATTCCTTGCGGCACACGAGCCGACATTGATGAAGTTCGCGGCCGAAACCGGCAACAATCCCGCCTCGGTGAGCAAGGCACTCCAGGTTCTGCCTTTCGGCAACGGTGACTACATGCAGTCGACATGAGCATCGATCCCGAAACCGCACGCCAGATCGAGGAGCTCGCCAGCGACGACAGGCCGCTCCTGGTGCTCGACGTCGACGACGTGTTGATCGAATTCATCCGGCCGTTTCCCGACTACCTGAAATCCAGAGGCTACGAACTTCGGCTGGAAACCTTTCGGCTCCACGGCAACATCTACGATGTCGCCACTGGTGCACCGGTGGAACGCAATCTCAGCGCGGACCTGATCGATGGTTTCTACGCTTCCCAGTCCGACTGGCAAACGATGGTGGAAGGCGCCGCAGAAGCCCTGGAATCCTTCGGCGGAAAAGTCGAGATCGTCCTCCTGACGGCGATGCCACACCGGCATCGCGACGTGCGCAGCCGCCATCTGCGGCAGCTCGGACTTGTCCATCCGCTGCTGACAACCGAGGCCCCGAAAGGACCGGCGATAGCAGCACTGCGCGGCGCCACTGGGCGGCCTGTCGCATTCGTCGACGACATGCCGCACAATCTCGCCTCCGTCGGCCGCCACGTCCCTGACGCGCATCTGTTTCACCTGATGGCCGACAATTCTCTTCGCGACCTGATGCCACCGGCTGCCGAGGGCATAAAGGTGGTGACTGACTGGTCCGACGCGGCGCCCAGGATCGCTCGCGCGCTCGGGCTCTAGGACCGGAGCGCAAGGCGCATGAGCGGCCTGCCCGCCTTGCGTTCGGCCACCACCGAAAACCCGGCCTTCTCGAACACGCGCGTCGATCCCACGAAGAGCCCGAGCGAACGCGAATCCTTCGATTCGGTCATCGGACAGGCTTCGAGGAGCCTGGCGCCTCCGCGGCGAGCGTGCTCGATCCCGGCCGCGACGAGCCGATGGGTCAAGCCGCGGCCGCGCGACCTGCTGTGGATGAAAAAGCAGGAAATCGCCCAAATGTCGGGATCGATCGGCCGGAGCGTCGTCCATCGGGGCGGTCACGCGACCGGCATTGTTCCACTCTGGAACGTCGGCGCGTGGACCGATCTGCATCCATCCCACCGCCTCATCTCCCTGGAAGGCGAGCAGCCCCGGCGGCGGCCCGGTTTCGACCCGGGTTCGCATGTGATCCTTGTTGCGGACACGGTCGTTTTGCCTCCGCACGGCCGGCGGCAGGCGAAAATGTGTGCACCAACAACCGTAGCAGGCACCCTGTTTGCCAAAAAGCTGCTCGAATTGCGGCCAAAGCTCCGCAGTCAACGGCACGATCCGTTCCGTGATCGTCTCCATGTTCCCCTCCTGCCGAACTGCTGCCTTGTGCCGCGCCTGCCGGTGCCGTATTATGCCAGCCGTTCCTGTTATGTTCGCAAACTCGGCGATGCCCGTCAACAACCTACAGCACGGCTTCTGCCGCGACTGCCTGGCGCCGCAGGCGTCCGATCGGCCGCGGTGCGAGGCTTGCGGCAGTCCGCGCCTGGTGCGCCATCCGGAACTTGCCGAACTCTCGATCGCGCACGTCGATTGCGACGCGTTTTATGCTGCGGTGGAAAAGCGGGACAAGCCGGAACTGCGCGATCGGCCGCTCATCATCGGCGGCGGCAAGCGCGGCGTCGTCTCCACTGCCTGCTACCTGGCCCGCATCAGGGGCGTGCATTCCGCGATGCCGATGTTCAAGGCCCTCGCCGCCTGCCCTGACGCCGTCGTGATCAAGCCGGACATGGAGAAATACGCCGCAGTGGGCCGGCAGGTCCGTGAAATGATGCTGGCGCTGACGCCGTTGGTCGAACCCGTTTCGATCGATGAGGCGTTTCTGGATCTCTCCGGCACGGAGCGGCTCCATGGCAGCCCACCCGCCCACGCACTCGGCCGGTTCGCCGCTGCCGTCGAGCGCGACATCGGCATCACGGTCTCGGTGGGCCTCTCGTACTGCAAGTTCCTCGCCAAGATCGCTTCCGATTTCCGAAAGCCGCGAGGTTTCTCGGTGATCGGCCGCCAGGAAGCGGTCGCCTTCCTCGCCGAACAGCCGGTGACGATGATCTGGGGCGTCGGCAAGGCGTTCGCCGCGACCCTCGAGCAAGACGGGATTCGTCATATTCGGCAGGTGCAGCAAATGGAACGCGGCGACCTGATGCGCCGCTACGGGGCTATGGGGGACCGGCTTTGGCGCCTCGCCCGCGGCGAAGACGAGCGCCGCGTGGTGCCTGACCACAGCGCCAAGAGCGTTTCCGCCGAAACCACGTTCGACACGGACCTCGCAACGCTGGACGACCTCGTGCCGGTGCTGCGAGCGCTGTCGGAGCGGGTTTCGGCGCGGCTGAAGAAGTCTTCGATCGCGGGGCGCACGATCGTGCTGAAACTGAAGACGCAGGATTTCAAGATTCGCACCCGCAACCGGCAGATCGCCGATCCGACACGCCTTGCCGACCGCATCTTCGCGACGGGCCTGGAGTTGCTGCGCAAGGAGACCGACGGCACGCGCTACAGGCTGATAGGCATCGGCGTCAGCGATCTCTCCGGTTCCGAAAGAGCCGATCCGCCAGACCTCGTCGACGTGTCGGCCCGCAAGCGTGCGCTCGCAGAAGGCGCCGTGGACCTGTTGCGCGAACGCTTCGGCAAGGCGGCGGTCGAAACGGGATACACGTTCGGCCGTGGTCGTGCCGCCCGCCCGCAGAGGGGCGGCGACGGCTGAAAATCGGCAGAAATGTGCGGCGCGATGCCGCGCGACATACTGGCGCGCAAAACGGCGCGGTGGTAATCGAGCGAAATCACCAAACGCGGAGGGAAATCATGCGCGGTGTGGCTCTCTGGTTCTTTGTTTCTGCTGCAATCTACGTGACTTTGGGAATGCTGCTTGGCATCGCGATGTCTGCCAGTCAGGATCATGCCATGGCGCCCGTCCATGCACATCTCAACCTGATCGGTTGGGCATCCATGGGCCTCATGGGGCTTTACTACCATGCGGTTCCCAGTGCGGCCGAAAGCCGGCTCGCGTGGACGCATTTCGGCATCACAACGTTGGCAGTGTGGCTGATGATTCCAGGCATCGCGCTGGCGCTTCGCCAGATCACAGAGGTGATGGCGATCGCCGGCTCGATGCTCGCTCTGCTATCGATGTTGTTGTTCATCTACATCGTGGTGACGACCCGCACCAAAGACACGCTGGCCCGCTCCGCCATTGTGTCGGCTACAGCCTGACCGCAAAGGCGCTGCGCGGCGGGCCGCAACTCAGCGGATCCGCCGCGTTGCCCTGGCGAGTACTTCGGCAAGCTGGTCATCGGTGTACGGCTTCGCGAGCACGGGCGCCTCGGGCGCGCCCTCCCATGCCATTTCATCCTGGCCGGTGGTGAATACGAACGGGATGTCGCGCTCTTTCAGGAGTTCGGCGACAGGATAGCAGGATGCGCCCTGCAGATTGACGTCGAGGAGCGCCGCATCGATTGCCTCGATGTTTGCGCTTGCAATCGTGATGGCCTGTTCGAGCGTTGCCGCCGGACCGACAACGGCATGCCCGAGCCCGGCAAGCATGTCCTCCAGCATCATCGTGATGAGGGCCTCGTCCTCGACCACCAGTATGCGAAGGGACTCTGCCTTTTCCATCGAAGCTCCGTTCCGCGTTTAGTGTTGGCTGTTTGCGGCACGATGCCGCCCGACCAAGTCGCGACTTCTATCCGCTTTCCTTGCGGACACAAGACAACGTTGCTGCGGAATGCCCTCTGCCCAGGCGACTTTGGGGCAAAGGCCGAGCGGTTGCCTTAACAAATCCTGTTCTTCCGCCGAGCCTGCACGTATTGCAGCATGTCGCGGCCGTGGCAGACGCCATGTGTTTCGAATCAGCTCGAGGCGTCGAGGGGCCGCCCGGCACCGTCCAGGTGCAGGTAGTTGTCCTGGAACAGCGCGGCCTTCTTCAGCGCAATTCGGTCGGGGATGGTGAGGATCCGGTCTCGCAGGATGACCAGCCCGGCAGCCCGCAATTCCTGCAGCGTTCGGTTGACGTGGACGGTCGACAGCCCCATCGCCTCGCCCAGATCCGTCTGCGTCAGCGGCATCTCGCAGCTGTTGCCGTCGGTCATGCCGGCGATTTCCAGTCGAGCGAACAACTCACAGAACAGGTGCGACAATCGTTCGAATGCGGTGCGTTGGCCGAGATTTACGATCCATTCTCGTTGCACCGCCGTGCTGACCATCGCCTCCCACCGCAGAGCCTGAGAGATGCGCGGGAAACTCGCCATCAATTCGTCGACGTTTTGATGGCTTAGCTCGGCGAGAACGACAGGCGTAATCGTCGAAACCGAGTGGTCCATTCCCTGCATGATGGAGATGTTGAGGTCCCAGACATCGCCTGGAAGAAAGAAGCCGATTATCTGCCTGCGCCCGTCTTCGAGCATCTTGTAGCGGCACGCCCAGCCCTTCCGGACGATGTTGATGGCGTCGGGCTTTTCGCCTTCCTGGATCACGTCCTCGCGCGGGCCGAGGCTTCGCAGACGCCGAGTCATGAGCTCGGACAAAACCGCCACCTCACGGTCCGAGAACCGTGTGAAATTGTTCAGTTTTCTGACTAGCGGTTCGGTCATTGCGTGATTCCTGGATCACGCTTACGACAGTTGTTCCCTGTCGCTCACAACGAATGTTAATGAGGAGAGCGGGTTTCCACTCATGCGTGAAGACCCAAGGGCATTTGCTTGCCGATACGCCATTTTCGGACGGTTGAGGAACGATCCCGGGTAGGGACTGTCGAGCCGCCAGGAAGCTACACGAGTTCCACCTCGACCACGCCAGGAACGGCGCGCATCGCCGCTGCGATCCTGGGGTCGACCCTGTAGCGATCGGGGAGTTCGACCTCGATCTCGCTCTTGCCGTCGCCCTTGATGACGACGAAGCTCACCTGGCCGTCGCCACGCACGCCCAGTTGGCCGGCGATCGCGGCGACCGGGGCTGAATCGCGCAGGTAGACCCTCAGCGCCTTCTGGACGCGACTGGCCTCGTCCTCCAGCGACTGTATCGTCTGCACCCGCAGATTGACGCCTTCCGGCCGGTCCTCTGCGGCCACGGTGACGACCACCGACCGACCGGGCTCGACCAGGTCACGGAATTGCGCGAGCGTCTCGGAGAACATCACGGCCTCGAACTGGCCTGAGGCATCGGAAAGCTGCATGATGCACATCTTGTTTCCGGTGCGGGTGCGGCGCTCCTGTTTCGAGGTGATGGTACCCGCCAGCCTTCCGGCCGTGGCGCCCTGCTTCACCGCGGCCTGGAACGCCCCCCAGTTCTGCACGCGCATCCTGTCCAGCACCTGCCGGTATTCGTCGAGCGGGTGCGCCGACAGGTAGAAGCCGACCGCCTGGAACTCGCGGTGGAGCTTGTCCGAAGGCAGCCACGGTTCGGCGGAAGGCAGATGCAGGCTCGGTGCCGGCGCCCCGCCCATGCCGAAGATATCCCCCTGCCCCATGGCGGCGTCCTCGTGGGCGCGGGCCGCCAGCCCCATGAGACGCTCGAGCCCTGCCATCATCGCCGCGCGATCATGACCGAAACAGTCGAATGCGCCCGCGCAGATCAGGCTTTCGAAGACGCGCTTGCCGACGATTTGCGGGTCGACGCGACGGCAGAAATCCTCGAGATTTTCGAACTGCTTCTCCCGGCGCTTCTCGACGATGTGCTCGACGGCGGCGTCGCCTACGCCCTTGATGGCGGCCAGCGAATAATAGATCCGGTCTTCGCCGACCTCGAAGTCGCGGTGGCCGGTCAGCACTGACGGCGGCACGACTTCGATGCCGAGCCGCATCGCGTCCTGCCGGAAATCCGAAAGCTTGTCGGTGTTGTTCATGTCGAGCGTCATCGACGCCGCCAAGAACTCCACCGGGTAGTGCGCCTTCATGTACGCCGTCTGATAGGACACGATTGCGTAGGCGGCGGCATGCGACTTGTTGAAGCCGTAGTCGGCGAACTTCGCCAACAGGTCGAAGATGAAATCCGCCTGCTGGCGCTGAACGCCGCGCTCGACCGCGCCCTCGACGAACACGCCGCGCTGTTTGTCCATCTCCGCGCGAATCTTCTTGCCCATCGCGCGGCGCAGCAGGTCCGCCTGTCCGAGGCTGTAGCCGGCGAGCTCCTGCGCGATCTGCATGACCTGCTCCTGGTAGACGATGACGCCCTGCGTCTCCGCCACCAGGTGGTCGATCTTGGGATGGATGGAGGCGATCTCCTCCTCGCCGTGCTTGCGGGCGTTGTATGTCGGAATGTTCTCCATCGGGCCCGGCCGGTAGAGCGCAACCAGCGCGATGATGTCCTCGATGCGGTCGGGCTTCATGCCGATCAGCGCCTTGCGCATGCCGGCAGATTCCACCTGGAACACCCCGACCACCTCGCCGCGCGACAACATCTCGTATGTCTTGGGGTCCTCCAGCGGAATTTTCGCCAGATCGATGTCGATGCCGCGGCGGCGCACCAGCTTCACCGCCCGGTCCAGCACGGTCAGCGTCTTCAGCCCGAGAAAGTCGAACTTGACGAGGCCGGCGTCCTCGACCTTCTTCATGTTGAACTGCGTGACCGGCATGTCGGAGCGCGGATCGCGATACATCGGCACCAGTTGCGACAGCGGCCGGTCGCCGATGACGATGCCCGCGGCGTGCGTGGAGGCGTGCCGGTAGAGACCTTCGAGCTTTTGCGCGATCTCCAGAAGGGTCTCGACCGCCGGTTCCTTTTCGACCTCTTCGGCGAAGCGTGGCTCGTTGGCGATGGCATCGGCAAGCTTGACCGGATTCGCCGGGTTCTGCGGCACCATCTTGGTCAGGCGGTCGACCTGCCCGTAGGGCATCTGCAGGACGCGCCCGACGTCGCGCAATACGGCGCGGGCCTGAAGCGTGCCGAAGGTGATGATCTGGGCCACCTGGTCGCGACCGTATTTCTCCTGCACGTAGCGGATCACCTCATCGCGGCGGTCCTGGCAGAAGTCGATGTCGAAGTCCGGCATCGACACGCGATCGGGATTGAGGAAGCGCTCGAACAGCAGCGAGAAGCGCAACGGATCGACATCCGTGATCGTGAGCGCGTAGGCCACGAGGGAACCCGCGCCCGAACCGCGGCCGGGCCCGACGGGTATGTCGCGGCTCTTGGCCCACTTGATGAAGTCCGAAACGATGAGGAAGTAGCCGGGATACTTCATCCGCTCGATGACGCCGAGTTCGTATTCCAGCCGCTCGTCGTACTCCGCGCGCGTGTGGCCCTCGGCCATGCCGAGCCGCTCGATCCGGTTGGCCAGGCCTTCGCGGGCCTGCCGCATCAATTCCTCCGTCTCTGCCTTTTCCGCAGCCTCCGGGTCGTCGCTCGCCCCGGTCGTGAAGCGCGGCAGGATGGGCGCGCGATTCTTCGGGAAATACGAGCAGCGCATCGCGATTTCGACGGTGTTGTCGATCGCCTCCGGCAGATCGGCGAACAGGGCCGCCATTTCCGCCTGTGACTTCAGGAAGTTGTCCGGCGTGAGCTGGCGTCGCTTGTCGTCGGCGATCACGGTGCCCTCGGCGATGGCGATCAGCGCGTCATGCGCCTCGAAGTCATCGCGCACCGGGAAGAACGCCTCGTTGGTGGCGACCAGCGGCAGTTCGAGTTCGTAGGCGAGCCCGATCGTCGCGGCTTCCAGACTGCGGTCGTAGCCGGACAGCCGCTCGATCTCGACGTAGAGCCGGTTGCCAAACAGGTCCTTCAGGAAATTCAGACGGCTTTCGGCAAGCTGCCTGTGTTCGGCCTTTAATGCCGTGCCGATCGGTCCGCGTGGGCCGCCCGTCAGGCAAATGATCCCCTCGGCGTTCTCGACCAGCCAATCGCGTTTCACATGCGCGCCGGTGGCGGCATCGCTCTCCAACCATGCGCGGCTGACCAGCTTGACGAGGTTGCCGTAGCCCACTTCGGTCGCAGCGATCATGAACCACCGGCCGGAAGGCCGGTTCGCGCCGATTGTGCCCGCGCCCGCTCTCCGGTTCGGTGTCGGCGAAGTCCACGTCCAGCTGACAACCGATGATCGGCTGCACGCCGTCCTTCGAAGCCTTCTGGGCGAATTCGAGCGCGCCGAAGAGATTGTTGGTGTCTGTGACGGCTATCGCCGGTGCCGAATCCTTGACCGCATGGCCAATGATCTTGCCAAGCGGCAAGGCGCCCTCGAGCAACGAGTACGCCGAATGCACCCGCAGATGGATGAACGGCCGCGCCGGCGCCTCCGCCTTTTCAGCCTTGGCCCTCGCCTCCCGGATCAACGGGTCGCGGGTCTTTTTCTCGTCCGCCATGCCGGCTCCAGGAAGGACTCAGTCTTGATGCGCCTATTGTCAAGGATCGGGCATCACACGTCGAGTTTGAGCACGCCAGCCAACAGCTTTCTGCTGCGGATTTTGCCTACTCGAATTCCATGATCACCGCATCGACAGCGAGGCTGTCTCCAGGTTTGGCCTTCACGGCGGAAATGACGACATCGCGCTCGGCGCGCAGCACGTTTTCCATCTTCATGGCCTCGACAACCGCGAGAGTCTCCCCGGCCTTCACCTCCTGGCCTTCCTCGACGGAGATCGAGACGACCAGTCCCGGCATCGGGCAAAGCAGCATCTTGGAGGTGTCGGGCGGCAGCTTTTCGGGCATCAACGCGTTGAGCTCGGCCGTCTTGGGACGCATGACCCGGACGTCGGCGGACAGCCCCTTCCAGTCGATCCGCAGCCCGTTGAGAATCGGCCGCACCTGGGCCGAGACATGTTGGTCGCCGATCTTGCCGATCCATACCGGCTCGCCGGGGCGCCACGAGGATGTACACGGTCTCCGGCTCGGCGCCGGCATATCGCGAGATCCAGTTCGAGCGGGATCGACACCATCCCCTCCGCGATGGAGACGGGCACGTATTCGCGATCGACCATGGCCACCCAGTCGCGCTTCAATTCGCCCGAATGCGGGGCAAGCCGCCCCGGAAGGCGGTCCAGTCGATCCCGGCGCAGAAGCTCGACCGCAAGCCCGACCGCCGCCAGCACGCGTCTTTCCTCCTCGCCAGGCTCTGGCGGCGCGAAGCCGTCAGGGAACTCCTCGGCGATGAAAGCGGTCGACAACCTGCCTTCGCGCCAGCGAGGGTGCTGCATCAGCGTCGCCAGGAACGGGATGTTGTGCGCGATGCCGTCGACGACGAAGCGGTCCAGCGCATCCGACATCGCATCGATGGCGGTCAGCCGGTCCGGCGCCCAGGTGCACAGCTTCGCGATCATCGGATCGTAGAACATCGAGATCTCGGATCCTTCGCTGACACCGGTGTCATTGCGAACGATCACGTCGCCCTCCCGGCCCTCCTCCGGCGGCCGATACCGGGTCAGCCGACCGATCGATGGGAGGAAGTTGCGGAATGGGTCCTCGGCATACAGACGGCTTTCGATCGCCCAGCCGTTTAGCTTCACGTCGTCCTGGCCGATCGGCAGCCTCTCGCCGGCCGCGACGCGGATCATCTGTTCGACCAGGTCGACACCGGTCACCAGTTCCGTCACCGGGTGCTCGACCTGGAGCCTGGTGTTCATCTCGAGGAAATAGAAATTGCGGTCCTTGTCGACGATGAATTCGACGGTGCCCGCGCTCTGGTAGTCGACGGCCTTTGCGAGAGCCACCGCCTGCTCGCCCATGGCCTTGCGGGTTTCCGGGTCGAGGAAGGGAGACGGCGCCTCTTCCACCACCTTCTGGTTGCGGCGCTGGATCGAACACTCGCGCTCGCCGAGATAGATGCAATCGCCGTGAGCATCGGCCAGCACCTGGATCTCGATGTGGCGAGGCTCGACCACGAATTTCTCGATGAAGATCCGATCGTCGCCGAAGGAAGACGCAGCCTCCGATTTGGAGCGATCGAAGCCTTCCCGTGCCTCCGCGGCGTTCCAGGCGATCCGCATGCCCTTGCCGCCGCCGCCCGCAGACGCCTTGATCATGACCGGGTAGCCGATTTCCTCGGCGATCTTGGCGGCATGATCGGCGTCGTCGATCAGCCCCATGTAGCCGGGTACGGTGGAGACACCGGCTTCCGCCGCGATCTTCTTGGACGTGATCTTGTCGCCCATCGCCTCGATGGCCTTCACCTTCGGGCCGATGAAGACGATGCCCTCCTTCTCCAGAGCCTCGCAGAAGGCGGCCCGCTCCGACAGGAATCCGTAGCCGGGGTGCACGGCTTCCGCGCCCGTCTGCCTGGCCGCCGCGATTATCCTGTCCGCCTTCAGATAGCTCTGGGCCGCCTGTGCCGGGCCGATGTGAACAGCCTCGTCGGCCATCTCGACGTGCAGGGCGTCCCGATCGGCGTCGGAATAGACCGCCACCGTGGCGATGCCCATGCGCTTGGCGGACTTGATGACACGGCAGGCGATCTCGCCGCGGTTGGCGATAAGAATTTTCTTGAACATTCGGGCCAAGCTTCCTCCGGGTGGAAGCCCTTCTTAGGCAATACGCATTTGCGCCTCAAGCTGGAGCCGCATGGCACAGCCGTTTCAGAAATGCTCTCCGCTGCGGAAAGGCCCGACGCGGATGCCCGCCGCGATCAGATATGCCGTCGACCAGCCGATGAGCAAAAAGCCGTTGGCTCCCTCCAGCGCGACGAACAGCCGCCATTCAGGCGCCGGCAACAGATCGCCGTATCCGAGGGTGGAGAAGGTCACCGTGGAAAAGTAGAGTGCCGTCTGGAAATCCCCTTCCACCGCGCCGAGGCCGAAATGGCAGAGCGCCCACAGCCAGACCTCGATGGTCATGATGACGAACAAGCCCATCACCGTGATGACCATCGCGAATATGCGGCTGCGCCGCCCGTGTGCGCGAAACCGGTCGGTGAGGCGTCCCATCACGTGTGTGATGGCGATCAATCCGAGCGTGTGGATCACGACGGTGACCGAAATGACGAGGGCGCCGAGAATGAGATTGAGGAACATGGTTCACGCTAGAATAGTGCTGCACCGAAGCGTTTGCGCAGAATCAACCCGGCCGAAAGCCGAAAACGCCCCGATGCGCGGGAATGACCGCCGGTCGTGAGAATTTGATGCCCGAAATCTTCGTGGATGCCGATGCCTGCCCGGTCAAGGACGAGGTCGTCAAGGTGGCAGAGCGGCACGGCCTCGCCGTGACGTTCGTGTCGAATGGCGGGTTGCGGCCATCGCGCGATCCGATGATCCGCCATGTCGTGGTCCCGGCCAGCGCGGACGCAGCCGACGACTGGATTGTCGAGAACGCGTCCGAGGGGGATATTGCCGTGACGGCGGACGTGCCGCTCGCCGCTCGGCTGGTCGAGATCGGAGCGCATGTCCTGGGCCCGACCGGAAGAGCATTCACGATCGAGTCGATCGGCATGGCGGTAGCCATGCGCGACCTGAAGCAGCATCTGCGCGAAACCGGCGAGATCAAGGGCTTCAACCCCGGCTTTTCGCAGCGGGATCGATCCGCCTTCCTCTCGGCGCTGGACCAGACCGTGCGGCGCGCGCTGCGTGGCAAAGGGTGATAAAGTCGCTTCCGAGGAACCGGGAGGAACACCTGACATGCTTTTTCCGCCGACGATTGCCGGCAGCCTGCCGAAACCCGGCTGGCTCGCCGAGACGCAGAAGCTGTGGCCGAAGTGGAAACTGGAAGGCGCAGCGCTCGACGAAGCCAAGCGTGATGCCGCGCTCATCTGGATCAAGCAGCAGGAGGACGCGGGGATCGAGACCGTATGCGACGGTGAACAGTTCCGCACCCACTTCGTTCACGGCTTCCTCGAGACAGTCGAGGGAATCGACTGGCAGCTCAAGACGAAGATGGGCATCCGCAACAACCGCTACGTCGTCGACGTCCCGACTGTCACCGCCAAGCCGAGTCGCAGCCGCCCAGTTCATCGCGACGAGGCAGCCTTCTGCCGGCTTCACACGAAGAAGAAGCTGAAATGGACGCTGCCCGGCCCCATGACGATCTGCGACACGCTCGCCGACGGGCACTTCGGCAAGCGCGCGGACATGGCGATGGCGTTCGCCGAAATCCTCAACGAGGAAGCGCTGGAACTCGAGGCCGCCGGCGTTGACGTGATCCAGTTCGACGAACCGGCCTTCAACGTGTTCATGGACGACGTGCAGGAATGGGGCATCGCCACGCTGGAACGCGCCGCACGCGGGCTGAAATGCGCCACCGCCGTTCACATCTGCTACGGCTACGGCATTGAGGCCAACATCCAGTGGAAGCAGACGCTCGGCGAGGAATGGCGGCAATACGAGGAGATCTTCCCGGCCATCAACGCGTCGGCAATCCAGCAGGTGTCGCTCGAATGCGCCAATTCGCACGTGCCTATGTCGATGATCGGGCTGTCTGCCCGACAAGCAATTGCTGGTCGGCGCAATCGATGTGGCGAGCACCGAGATCGAGACGCCGGAGCAGGTCGCGGCAACCATCGAGGCAGCAATCGAATACGCCGATGCGGAGCGCGTTCAACCCTGCACGAATTGCGGCATGGCCCCGCTGTCGCGCGATGTTGCCGTCGGCAAGCTTCAGGCGCTCGGTGCGGGCGCGGCGATCGCACGCGACCGGATAGCCCGATAACCCACAGAAAAAGGTGATCGGGAGTTTGTCCCGCGGCTGAATCGGTCGACGACCGGTGATATCTTGGCCTCCGCGCAATCTTGCGCTGGGAAAAACTCCAATGAAGCTCAAGTCAGTTCTGCTGGCGGCGGCGATCCTCGCCGCTCCTGCCGTGGCCTATGCCGACCCGACAGGCAGCTATGACGTGCAGGGCGTAAATCCCGACACCGGCGACAGCTATTCCGGAGAGGTGCATGTCGTTCGGAAGGGCCAGACCTACACCGTGGTCTGGGATATCGACGGAACCGAATCGATCGGCACCGGGCTCGGCGCCAAGTTCGTCGGCAACCGTTTCCAGATGGGCGCGGCCAGCGACGACGATCAGGCGCTCGCCGTCGGCTATGTTTCCGAGGACAACAGCTTCGGCATCGCCATGTTCTTCGAGCAGCCGGACGGCAGTTGGGCCGGCGTATGGACCTATGGTGGCAACGAAACGGTGGCGCAGGAGACCTGGACCAGACAGTAGATCAGACGGGAACGCTTCGCTGCTATCCCATCACGTCGGCCGCGGCACGGCGCTGCGACGCCGGATCACGCCGCGCCTCACCGCACTGTGACCCGAAATGTGAAACTCAGCCCATTCGAATGGCGTGGCTTCTGTCGTAGTAAGCTGCAGCAAACAGGAGCCCGCCATGTCGTCCGCCGAAGCAAGCAGCGTTGATGCCACGCATCCGGCCTCGGAGCGACCACTTGTCTACAGGCAGTCTGTCTGGACCCGGCTGACCCACTGGGTCTGGGCGCTCACGCTGTTCTTCATGCTGCTGACGGGTTTGCAGATATTCATGGCCCATCCGGCGCTCTACATCGGCGATCAGTCCGGTTTCGGCTTCGACAACGAGATCCTGCGCATAGGCGCGGAAAACACAGACAACGGCCCGGTGGGCTACACACAGATATTCGGAAAGCGCTTTGACACGACGGGCACGCTCGGCCTGAGCGGGCCGGATGCGCAGCATCTTCAGTCGCGTGCGTTTCCGGCCTGGGCGACGATCCCCTCCAGCCGCGATCTTGCCACGGGACGCGTCGTGCACTTCCTGTTCGCCTGGGTGTTGTTCTTCACGCTCGTCATTTGGCTCATAGCGAGCCTGGTGAACGGCCATATCGGCCGGGACCTGGTGCCGCGCGGCCGCGATTTCCGACGGTTCGGCAGCGATGTCAGGGATCATCTGCGGCTGCGTTTCCATCATGGCAGAAGCTACAACGTCCTTCAGAAATTCAGCTATTTCGGCGTGTTGTTCATCCTGCTGCCGTTGATGTTCCTTACCGGAATGGCGATGTCGCCGGGGCTGGACGCCGCCCTGCCCTGGTTGCCGGATGTGCTCGGAGGCCGACAGACAGCGCGGACCATCCACTTCGCGGTGATGGCGCTGCTGGTCCTGTTCTTCGTCGTCCACATTCTGATGGTGCTGCTCGCCGGCCCCATCAACGAACTGCGATCGATGATCACCGGCTGGTACCGAACCGACCTGCCGCGAGGAGACGAGCAATGAAGAAGTCCATCATCACGCGCCGCAGCCTGCTGCGCGGCGGTGCGGCCGCTGGATCGACGTTGCTGCTGTCCGGTTGCGACGCCTTCGATTTCCTCACCGATCGGGACAATGCGGTGCGGAACTTCGCCGAGCAGGCCAACGACCTGACATTGGCCGCCCAGCGACTCGTGCTCGGGCGCGAGGCCCTCGCGCAGGAATTCTCCGAGGCGGACATTCGCCAGCCGATGCGAGCCAACGGCTCGACGATGCCGCGGGACCGCGACTACCAGGCCCAGGCGGCCAGGCAATTTCGCCAACTACCGGCTCGAAATCGGCGGTCTGGTGGAAAATTCGCTTTCGCTGTCGCTCGACGATCTGAGAGGATTGCCGTCGCGCACGCAGATCACGCGGCACGACTGCGTCGAAGGCTGGAGTTGCATCGCCAAGTGGAAGGGTGCGCGCTTCAGCGAAGTCCTCGAGCGCGTGAAGCCGAAGCCTGAGGCGAAATTCGTCGTGTTCCACTGCTTCGACACGCTGGGCCTGTCCAAATACTACGAGTCCATCGACATGGTGGACGCCTGGCATCCGCAAACGATTCTCGCCTACGACATGAACGACCGGCCGCTGCCGATCTCCAACGGAGCGCCGGTCAGGCTGCGGGTCGAGCGGCAGCTCGGCTACAAGATGGCGAAATACGTCAAGAGCATCAGTTTCGCCAGCTCGCTCGGACCGTTCGGCGACGGCAAGGGTGGCTACTGGCCGGATCGCGGCTACGACTGGTACGCGGGAATTTGAGGCGCCGCGCTCTTCCGCGGGGCCGCAGAATTGATCGGCAACTGCCCACGCGACGGCACCTTGTCGCGCCCCACTGTGGCACGGCGGCAACGGTCCGGGTTGCCTCTGACGGCTATCTGGGCCATGGTATCGGCGACTTCCATGCCGCCGACGGCGGCGAAACAAGCCACGATTTCCGGGGGGATTCCACGGTGCCAGACGCCGCGCACATCTATTCCGAAACGCCCGACACCGACACGATCGGCGGCCGCCTTTCGCGGGCCCGCGACGCCGCGGGGCTGACGGCAGCCCAGCTCGCTCGTCGCCTCGGCGTTCAGTCTTCGACCATCCATGCATGGGAGAGCGATCGCTCCCAGCCCCGCGCCAACCGGCTTTCCATGCTGGCCGGCGTGCTGAATGTCAGCCTGTCCTGGCTGCTGCACGGCGTCGGCACGTCCCCGGCGGAGGACCGCGGTGCCGAGATCGCGCAGAGCGTCGCCCTGCAGCTCGAGCGGCTCAAGCGGCTGCACGAGGAGACGGCGGAGATCATCGGCCAGATCGAGCACGATCTCGGACGCCTTGCCGCCGCGCAGGAGTGACGTCCCAAAGCTGTGCGTTCCTGCTTCGGCCACGGGTGACATTCGCTCGAACCTGAAGTAGGGTCGAATTGTCAAGGGCGCATGCCCTGTCTGTCTGCGGGAGAGAGCAGTTACGGCTGCCGCCGAAGGGGAAATCGCCCGAAATCTCTCAGGCAAAAGAACCGCAGACGGGTTGAGACACTCTGGAAAGTCGGGGATTTCCCCGCGCCGAAGGTGTAAGCGCCGCCGACAGGGTTCCGGCAGCGCGAGTCTCTCAGGCTTCCGACAGAGGGGCACGAAAACGGCCGCTTCGGCCGTGTGTGCGACTCTGTGAGGATGAATGAGCGAGCCGGGCCAAACCAGAGAACAGACGCTCAAGCCACTTCCGCTTCACGACCTGCACGAGAATGCCGGCGCGCGCTTCGGCGGCTTTGCCGGCTGGTCGATGCCGATCACCTACCCTGCCGGCGTGATGAAGGAACATCTTCACACGCGCGAAAAGGCGGGGCTGTTCGACATCTCGCACATGCGTCTGTTCGCCGTCGACGGACCGGGAGCCGAGGCGCTGCTGTCGCGCGCCTGCCCTATCGAGCCCGATGGAAATCGAACTCGGCCAGGCGAAATACACCTTCCTGCTCAACGAAGCGGCCGGCATCATCGACGATCTGATCGTCACCAGGATCGGACGCAACAGCTTCGTGGTCGTTGCGAACGCGGGGAATGCGGCCGTCGATGAAGCCCATCTGCGGGAAGTCGCAAACGGCCTGGACGTATCGCTCGACCCGCTCGACAGGGTGTTTCTGGCATTGCAAGGTCCGGACGCAGAAGCGGTGCTGGCGAACGCCGGCGTCGATCTTTCCGATCTGACCTTCATGCAAGCGCGCCAACCGAAGAAGGACTGGTTCGCCAGCCGTTCGGGCTACACTGGCGAAGACGGTTTCGAGATCGCGCTCCCGACCAACGATGCGCGGGAGCTGGCCCAAACCCTTCTGGCCGACGATCGCGTCATGTGGATCGGTCTGGCCGCGCGCGACAGCCTGCGGCTGGAAGCCGGACTTTGTCTCCACGGCCAGGACATCGATCCAGCCACCGATCCGGCGACTGCCGGGCTCGTCTGGGCGATGCCGAAGTCGCTTCGCAGTGGCGGCCCTTATCTCGGCTCGAAGGCATTCGCGGAGATCGTCAGCCTCGGTACCACCGAGAGGCGCGTCGGACTGAAGGCCGAGGGGCGTCAGCCGGTTCGAGCCGGGACTTTGCTTTTCGATGGGGACGGCGCGCCGGCCGGCCGCGTGACATCCGGTGGCTTCGGCCCATCCGTCGGGCATCCAGTCGCAATGGGCTACGTCGCGAACTCCCTCGCCGAGCCTGGAACGCCGCTTCTTGCAGAGGTGCGCGGCAACCGCCTGCCGATCGCCGTTCACCGCCTCCCCTTCATGCCGCACCGCTACCGCAAAGGATGATGCGAATGGCCAAGACTTACTTCACCGAGGATCACGAGTGGGTGCGTGTCGACGAAGGTGTCGCCACCATCGGCATCACCGATCACGCCCAGGAACAGCTCGGCGACCTCGTATTCGTCGAGTTGCCGGATGTTGGCCGCAAGCTGGCCAAGGGAGAAGCGGCCGTCGTGGTCGAGTCGGTCAAGGCCGCCTCGGACGTCTACGCGCCGGCTGACGGCGAGGTGACGGAGGTCAACAGTGCCCTGGAAACCGCTCCCGACATCGTCAACAAGTCCGCGACAAACGAAGGCTGGCTTTGGAAAATGGCTCTATCGAATGCCAAGCAGGTCGAAGGCCTGATGGACGAAGCCGCCTATACCGCGATGATAGGAGAAGCCTGAGATGACCGGCGCTCTCAGCTTCGCCGACCGGCATATCGGGCCGGGCCCGAAGGACATCCGGGCCATGCTTGCAACCCTCGGCGTGACCTCAGTGGACACGCTGATTTCGCAGGCCGTCCCGAAGTCGATCCGGCTCGATCGCGAGCTCGACCTGCCGGCAGCAGCGAGCGAAGCGGAGGCACTTGCAGAACTTCAGGCGTTGATGGGACGCAACGAGGTGAAAAAGAGCTTCATCGGCGCCGGCTACCATGGCTGCCACGTGCCGCCGGTCATCCAGCGCAATCTCTTCGAGAACCCGGCCTGGTACACCGCCTACACGCCTTACCAGTCGGAGATCAGCCAGGGCCGGCTGGAGATGCTGTTTCATTTCCAGACGCTGGTGGCGGAGCTGACGGGGCTTCCGATCGCATCGGCTTCGCTGCTCGACGAGGCCACGGCTGTTGCCGAGGCAATCGCCATCGCCCATCGCCATCACCGCGACACGCGCGACCGGATTGCGCTTGCGGGAACGTTGCACCCGCAGGTGCTTGACGTGGTGCAGACCCGCGCAGAGCCGATCGGCATGATAATCGAGGAAGGCGAAGCGGACGAAGAGACGGCAGCCCTCGTCGTCCCCTGGCCTGACACGTTCGGCGTCTATCGCGATCATGCGGGAGCTATCGCGAAGGCGAAGGAGCACGGCGCGCTCGTCGTGTTTGTTGCAGATCCACTGGCGCTCGCCATTACAGCTACTCCGGCCAGCCTTGGAGCCGACATCGCCGTCGGTTCGATGCAGCGTTTTGGCGTGCCGATGGGCTTTGGTGGCCCACACGCGGCCTACTGCGCGGTTTCGGAAAGGCTGATGCGGCTGATGCCCGGGCGCATCGTGGGCCAGTCGACCGACGCGCGCGGCCGGCCGGCATTCAGGTTGGCGCTGCAAACCCGCGAGCAACACATACGGCGCGATAAGGCGACCTCCAACATCTGCACCGCGCAGGCGCTGCTGGCCAACATGGCCGCCGCCTATTCCATCTGGCATGGCCCGGACGGACTTCAGTCGATTGCCGAGAGGGTGCATCGCCTGGCGAGCCGTTTCGCGGATGCGCTTCGCGGCTCAGGCAACGCAATTTCCGGCGACCGGTTCTTCGACACGGTAACCGTCGAGGCGACCGGGGACGTCGATCGGATCGTTAAAGCGGCCGAAGACGGCGGTCGCCTCCTGCGCATGATCGACGGGGACCGCGTCGGCGTCACCTTCGACGAAACCTCCACGGAAGAAGACCTCGCGGCCCTGGCCTCGCTGTTTGGCGCTTCGCTTTCAGCCGATGCACCGAGCCGCCTGCCCGGTCGGAGGCCTTCCGAAGGGTTCATGACACAGCCGGTGTTCCACGAGAACCGGTCGGAGACCGAGATGATGCGCTTCCTGCGCCGCCTCGCCGACAGGGATCTCGCGCTCGACCGCGCAATGATCCCGCTCGGCTCGTGCACCATGAAGCTCAATGCGGCGGCCGAGATGATGCCTGTGAGTTGGCCGGAGGTCGCCGAACTGCATCCCTTTGCGCCCGCTGTGCACACCGCGGGCTATCACGGCGATGGCAGATCAGCTCGAAGCGTGGCTCGCCGAGATCACTGGCTTCGACGCGGTTTCGCTGCAGCCGAACGCCGGCAGCCAGGGCGAATATGCCGGCCTGCTGGCGATCCGCGCATGGCACCGCTCGCGCGGCGACACAGGCCGCGACGTCTGCCTGATCCCGTCGTCCGCGCACGGCACGAACCCGGCAAGCGCCGCGATGGCCGGCATGCGGATCGTGGTGGTCAAATGCACGGAAGCCGGCGACATCGACGTCGACGATCTGCGCGACAAGGCCTCGGCCAATGCCGAACATCTGGCGGCGCTGATGATCACCTACCCCTCCACCCACGGCGTTTTCGAGGAGGGCGTGCGCGATATCTGCAAGCTCGTTCACGAGTACGGTGGGCAGGTCTATCTCGACGGGGCCAATCTCAACGCCCTGGTAGGGCTGGCAAGGCCGGGCGATCTCGGCGCCGACGTGTGCCACATGAACCTGCACAAGACTTTCTGCATTCCACATGGAGGTGGCGGGCCCGGCGTCGGACCGATCGGGGTCAAGGAACATCTGGCGCCATTCCTGCCCGGCAGTGCAGCGGCCGGCACCGGTCACGCGGTCGCCGGGCGCACCGCTCGGCAGCGCCTCGATCCTGCCGATCACCTGGATGTATATCCGCATGATGGGCGCAACTGGCCTGAAGCGCGCGACGGAGATCGCCATCCTGTCGGCCAACTATCTGGCCGAGCGGCTGAAGGCGCACTACCCCGTGCTCTATTCCGGCCGCAACGGCCGCGTCGCACATGAGTGCATTCTCGACACCCGCGTGCTCAAGGAGAGCGCTGGCGTCACGGTCGAGGACATCGCCAAGAGGCTGATCGACTACGGCTTCCACGCACCCACCATGTCGTGGCCGGTGGCCGGAACGCTCATGGTAGAGCCCACCGAATCCGAACCCAAGCGCGAGCTCGATCGGTTCTGCGAGGCAATGATCGGGATAGCGGCCGAAGCCGAAAGGATCGCGATCGGGCGAATGGCCGGCCAGACGACAATCCGCTGGTCAATGCGCCGCACACTGCCGACGAAGCCCTGACCGCGGAGTGGACGCCACCCCTATTCGCGCATGATTGCTGCATTTCCGGCTGGCGACGCGGATGCCGCAGCGAAATTCTGGCCGCCAGTCGCGCGGGTCGACAACGTCGCGGGTGATCGCCACCTGGTCTGCGCGTGTCCGCCCATGGAGGCACTGGCAAGCTGAGCCCAGCCAGTCACGGCGAGCACCCGACGGCGCAGTTTCGCCACAGGATGGCTGCAGAACAAAACGTGGCCTCGGCCTGCACGCCGTGGCAGAATCGCTAGTGATTCGGCCCAATTCCGTAAACGAGATAATCCGCCCGCATGGACGATCGTAACGACGACCTCTTCGCCAGTCTCGACACCCCTGCCCCTCAGCCTCCCCGGCCGCAGCCGGCCGCGCCCGAAAAGGCGGCCGCGACACGTCGCGCGCTGGAGCCGAAGGACGCGAGCACGGCCTACAGCGCCGCCGACATCGAGGTGCTGGAAGGGCTGGAGCCGGTGCGGCGGCGCCCCGGCATGTATATCGGCGGCACCGATGACAAGGCGCTGCATCACCTGTTCTCGGAAGTCATCGACAACTCGATGGACGAGGCGGTGGCAGGTCACGCCACGTTCATCGACGTCGAGCTGGATGCCGACGGCTTTCTGACCGTCACCGACAACGGTCGCGGCATTCCCGTCGATCCACATCCGAAGTTCAAGGACAAGTCGGCGCTCGAGGTCATCATGACGACCCTTCACGCCGGCGGAAAGTTCGATTCCAAGGTCTACGAGACTTCCGGCGGCCTGCACGGAGTGGGTGTGTCGGTGGTCAATGCGCTGTCAGACGACCTCGAGGTTGAGGTGGCACGCGGCCGCAAGCTCTATCGCCAACGCTTTGTGCGCGGCAAGCCGTTGGGGCCGCTCGAAGATCTCGGCGATGTCCACAACCGGCGCGGCACACGCACGCGCTTCCACCCCGATCCCGAGATCTTCGGCAAGGGCGCGAAGTTCGAGCCGGTGCGGCTCTATCGCATGGCGCGCTCGAAGGCCTACCTGTTCGGCGGCGTCGAGATTCGCTGGTCCTGTGCGCCGTCGCTTCTGAAGGAGAAGGACGAAACGCCGGAAAAGGCGGTCTTCCATTTCCCGGGCGGGCTGAAGGACTTCCTGACGTCCTCGCTCGACGGTGAATTCCAGGTGACGCGCGAAGCCTTCGCCGGGAAGAGCGAGAAGCAGAGCGGCCATGGCTCCGTCGAGTGGGCCGTCACCTGGTATGGCGGCGACGGCTTCCTCAACTCGTACTGCAACACCGTGCCGACCGGCGAAGGCGGCACACACGAGACCGGCTTCCGCAATGTCCTGACGCGAGGGCTCAAGGCCTATGCCGAGCTCACCGGCAACAAGCGCGCGGCAAACGTCAACAGCGAGGACGTGATGACCTCGGCCGCCGGCATGCTGTCGGTGTTCATCCGCGAGCCCGAATTCGTCGGACAGACCAAGGACCGGCTGGCAACGGTTGAAGCACAACGTATCGTCGAGACGGCGGTGCGCGACCAGTTCGACCACTGGCTGACCGACAACCCTCAGGAAGCCGACAAGCTCCTCGACTGGGTGATCGCGCGCGCCGACGAGCGGCTGCGCAGGCGCCAGGAAAAGGAAATCAGCCGAAAGAGCGCGGTGCGCAAGCTGCGGCTGCCCGGCAAGCTCGCCGATTGCACGCAAGGCGCGGCAGCCGGTGCCGAGATCTTCATCGTCGAGGGCGATTCGGCCGGCGGCTCGGCCAAGCAGGCGCGCGACCGTGCCCGCCAGGCGGTGCTGCCGCTGCGCGGCAAGATCCTGAACGTCGCGAGTGCGGGGCACGAAAAGCTGACGGCCAACCAGCAGATCGCCGACATAATTCAGGCCCTCGGCTGCGGAACGCGGTCCAAATACCGCGAGCAGGACCTGCGCTACGACCGCGTGATCATCATGACGGACGCCGATGTCGACGGCGCCCACATCGCATCGCTGCTTATCACGTTCTTCTATCGCGAGATGCCCGAACTCATCGCCAACGGCCACCTCTACTTGGCCGTGCCTCCGCTCTATCGCATCAGCCAGGGCGGCAAGGTGCGCTACGCGCGTAACGACGCCCACAAAGACGAACTGCTGGCCAGCGAATTCACCGGCCGCGGCAAGGTCGAGATCGGGCGTTTCAAGGGGCTGGGCGAGATGATGGCCGCGCAGCTCAAGGAAACGACGATGGATCCCAAGAAGCGTTCGCTTCTGCGGGTCGACATTTCGCACGAGCAGGCGGCGACCAAATCGACGGTCGAGGCGCTGATGGGGACCAAGCCCGAAGCTCGGTTCCGGTTCATTCAGGAGCGCGCCGAATTCGCCGACGCGCAGGAGTTGGACATCTAGCTTCGTCATCACTTGGCCCGGATCGGCCCGGACGTTAGGGTTCGGCAGAAGGGATCAGGGCTTCGGGGTGAAACTTTCCGCGTTTTCGATACTTGCGGCGCGTCTCGCCGTCGTCATTTTCGTAGCACTGGCCGCCGCCTTCGTTGCGGAAATTCCCTCGCATGCGCAGTCGCTCGCGCCGGACACGATGCGCATCGTCGAGCAGGCGCGCGGACTTGCCGGTGGCGACCCCGCCGACATCGATGCCGCGATGGAGCGGATCGAGGCCGGCCTCGAAAGCCTGCCGCCCGATCAGAACGCCGACCGCTATGCGCTTGCCGCGACCGGTGGCCAGATCGCCCGGGCCGGCGGCGACCACGAGCGCGCGCAATTGCTGTTTGCCACCGCGGCCGCGGCCGTCGGCATGTTCGACGGCCAGGCTGACCTTCAGGCCGGGGCGCTGGAAGCGCAGGCCGGCGAACTCGGCGCACTGGAACGTTTCGACGAAGCACGGGCGACATACGAACAGGCGCGCGAGATACGCGACGCAAACGGCGTCGCGGCGACCAGCTCCGCCGTTCTGGGCGCCACGGCGAGGCTCCAGCTTGCACGGCGCACGCAATCGACGGATGAACTCACCGCCGCCCTGTCGCAACTGACGACCGGCATGTCACGGCTAGCCGATATCCAGCCCTTCGCGCAGCTCGCCGCCTTCAACGCGCTGGCCGCCATACAGCGTGATTTCGGCAACTATGACGGCATGCTGGCCTATGCCCAGATTTCCGGCATGGTCCTGCAGCAGGCGCAAAGCCAGCGCGACTTGAACGCTGCTTCGAACCAAGGTGGCGCGGATCTGACCTGTCCGCAGGAGGAAGCCGCGCGGCGCGAACTGGCCGGCGTGCTGATCGGGGCGGGCGAATTCGACCGGGCCGAAAGCGCATTGTCGAGCTCGACGTTCCGGGAGAGCTGCGCGGATTTCATCGACACGCGCGAAACCCGCTACCTCGACACGCTGATGGCGAGGCTGGCCCTCGATGCAGGCCTGCCGCTGGTCGCAGAGGCAAGGCTCGCCGACTTCGCCGGGACCGAGGACGTCGCGGACCTGCCACCGCAGGATGCCGCGATCATCGACGCCCGGCTGGCCGCCACCTACACGCAACTGGGCTTCCTGGGACGCGCGGCACGCTACTTCCAGGACGATTCGGTGATGGGCAAGCTTGCCGACCCCGAACAGCGGATCGAATATCTGATCGCCTGGTCTCTGCACGATTTCCTGTCGGGCGACAGCGCGAGCAGTCTCGAACAACTCACGACAGCCGAGAAGTTGGCCGAGCGGGAACGGCCGAGAGACTGGTATCTGCGCGCGCGCGTGGTGTTCCGCCGTGCCCTGCTGCTGATCGATGCCGGACGCTTCGACGAAGCACGGGCGGCACGCGCGGCCTTCGAAACCTATTATACGGAGGTCACGCGCGACCTGCCCGCGATCCAGAAACCGATCGAGGAAACACCGCAGGCGCAGCCGCGGCTCGAAGCCTTCCGGCGCCTCTACGACCTTCTGCTTGCGACCGCCACGTCCGATGCCGATGCGATCCCGGCCCGTCTGGAGGCGCTGACGGGGGCCGGCTGGCCGACGCTGCCGGGGCTCGAATATTTCGCGCAGCGCGCCTACCTCGAAGCGTGTTTCAGCGCGCGCGATGCCGAACGCTGCGCGCCCGACGCGGCGATGACCTTCAGCCTCCCCTACAACGTCCCCTTCGGCATTCCGACGCTGCTGGCGTCGCAGTCTGTGCCGAATCTCAGCGGCGATATGTTCCGGTTCGGACCGTTGCGGGCGCGTCTCTATGGACCGCTGACGCAGCGCCTTTGGCAATCGGCGGAGGAGGCGCGAGCCGACTGGCTGGAGAAGTTCCCCGAAGACACCGATTTCGCGCGAGACCTGGCCGCATCTGCGGGTGCGGATACCGCCTTCATGCTGGCCCAGCTTATGGTCGAGGGAGCGGCCGAGACGACCGCCCGGCAGGTAGCGGAGCGCCTGGCGGCGTCCGATACGCGGCTGGGCACGCTGCTGCGTCGCCGCGACCATCTATCGGACGAGATCGAGCGGGGCCGGCTGGGGCGGCTGAACGGCAGCGCCGGCGACAGTTCGCCGAATGCCGACATCGCCGCGCTGAACGACGTGCAACAGGACGATCGCGACCGAGTTTCCGGACTTCTCGGCGCAATACCGCGCCAAGCCCATGAGCCGATACGATCTCGGCAAGTTGCTGCGGCCCGCGGAAGCGGCGGTGCTGATCCATACTTCCGAGGCGGCGACCGACGTCTTCGTCGTCGACGGCAAGAGCTTGCACTGGCACCGATCGGCCATCGGAAAGGCCGAGATGACGCAGATCGTCGCGCACCTGCGTGAAGGTCTGGACCCGACCGGCGGCGTGCGGGGCGCCAAGACGCTGGTGGCAGATACTGCCCGCAAGGCCTTCGATGCCGAGGCGGCGCAAGAGCTTTACCAGAGACTGTTCGGCGAACTCGACGCCGTGCTGGGCGACAGGGAATTGCAGGTCGTGGCGGACGGGCCGCTTGCCGCACTGCCATTGTCGGTGCTGGTGACGGAGCCGCTCCAGGAAGGGCAGCGGCCGCGATGGCTTGTCATGCGCAATGCCGTTTCGGTGCTGCCGTCGCTGTCGATGCTGCGCCTGCGCGACATCCCCGCCCGCGAAACGGCGGCGACCGGCTTCGTCGGTTTCGGCGCCGCGGTCTTCCAGTCCGGTCCAGACGATGGCACGGCTACCGGCGAAAATCACGAGGATGTGCTGCGCTCCCTGGCACCCCTGCCCGGCACGCGGCGCGAGATCGAAGCGATCGGTGCGGTCTTTCCGCAAGCCGAACGAGCTGAATTTCTTGGCAAGCAGGCGACGGAAGCAGCCGTCAAGGCTGCCGATCTCAAGGGTCGCAAGGTGGTCGCCTTCGCCACCCATGGACTGGTGGCCGGCGATCTCGGTGAAGACAGCGAACCGGGCTTGGCATTCACGCAGCCGGCCGAAAGAAGTGCGGCCGACGACGGATTCCTGACGGCTTCCGAAGCGGCCACGCTGAACATCGACGCGGACTGGCTGCTTCTGTCGGCATGCAATACCGCCGCGTCGGACGGCAATCCGGACTCCGGCGGCTATGCCGGCCTTGCGCGCGCCTTCCTGTTCGCCGGGGCCCGTTCGATCCTGGTTTCACACTGGCCGGTGCGCGACGACGTCGCCGCTCGGCTGACCGTCGACGCTGTGCAGTGGCTGGTCGACCATCCCGGCGAGACGCCGGCCCGGGCGCTTCAGCAGGCCATGGTGTCGACGATCGAGGCGTCCACCCTGCCCGGCCACGAAGACCCTGCCGTGTGGGCGCCGTTCGTGCTGTTTGCCAGCGGCCGATGAGCGATCAGGCGGCGGCGATTGCCAGCGCGTGACCGCGCGCATTCTCGCGCAGCACTTCGAGATGGATCGACTTGAGCAGCCCCGCAAGCTGGGCATTCGCCTCGGAAGGTCCGCGCTGGCCGGGCGTGGCATCGATGGCGCGCAGCATCAGCCAGCTCACCTCCTGCACACCCGCAATGCGCTTGCCGTTGGCTACCTCGCGCCAGACGCCGAGCGCGGTCACGATGACCCTCTGGAACCCCGCGTCGAGACCGGCCTGACGGAACAATGCCTTCAGGGCCGATTCCCGCCCGCGCGAAAGCAGGGTCCGCACCCTGGCCTCTCCCTGTCCCGCAAGTGCTGCAAGGATGGAGCCGAAAAAGTCGATCTTGCCGTGGGCGACCGTGCGAACGATGAAGCCGGGCGTCAGTTCTCCGCGAAGACGCAGATGTTCGATCAATGCCGGATGCTCGTCCACACGCGTGGAGTTGATGAGCGTCAGCGACGCCTTCAGGCAGGCTTCCCGGGTGACCCGTTCGGCCCGAGCCTGGCCCATCACGGCCGCAAGCAACGGAGATTCCCTCAGCGCCTGCCCCACCGCGACGAGCAATGTGTGGCGGCAGTCGGCCGGCAGCCTCGTATCGGCAAGCAGCGCCTCCCGCATTCGACCGTCGCGACCGTGACGCTCCACCAGACGCCGGAAGCTCAACGCGGCGATCTCGGCGCCACGGTTTGCCAACAGCTCAAGGCACGATTCCACCTCGCCGATTTCGGCGATCGCCGCTGATACCTGCATGGACAGGCTCGGCCGCATGGCGACCAGCGTGCGAACGGGTTCATCGCCTTCTGCAACCCGGTCGACGAGGTCGGAATCATTCAGAAGCGGCGAGCGCGCGAGCACCAGCGCGGCGACCTCTGCCTGGTCGGCCGCGAGTGCGGAGATCACCTGGGGCGGCGCGTGTCGGCTCATCGACAGTGCTTCGGCCAACGCGCCACGTACCTTCGGTGACGGATCGTCGAGAAGCAGCGTCAGCGCGGCCTCGGCGGCACATCGATCCTCGAAGGGGAGATCGTGATTGACATATGCCCTGGCGAGCGCGCTGGCACCGGCAATGCGCTCGGACACCCTGGCAGTCTCGATCCATTTGAGGAAATGTCTTACTACGATCACGCCAGTCCACCCCCGCGTTGATATGAACGCTAGGGTGAAATGGTTTACGAACGGTTCACCATATCCGTTAACCGCCGACCCGGCATGAAGCCCGACGCTCGGCACCATCACAGGCGCAGGAGGAGACAAGGATGCCCGGCCTTTTTCTGGAAGAGTTCGAAGTGGGCCAGGTGTTCCGGCACGAGCTGACGAGAACCATCACCGAAAGCGACAACGTGCTGTTTTCGGTAATGACCATGAACCCTCAGCCGCTGCACATCGATTTCGACTTTGCCTCCAAAACCGAATGGGGCAAGCCGCTGGTCAACTCCCTCTTCACTCTGGGGCTGATGATCGGGATTTCCGTTCACGACATCACGCTCGGAACCACTATCGCAAATCTCGGAATGAAGGAGACGGTATTTCCGCACCCGCTCTTCCACGGTGATACGGTTCATGTCGAAACCGAGGTCAAGTCGGTGCGGGAATCCAAGTCAAAGCCGGATCGGGGCATCGTGGATCTCGAGCACCGCGCCTACAACCAGAACGACGTGCTGGTGGCACGCTGCCTGCGCCAGGCCATGATGAAGAAGAGGCCGGCCTGACCATGCGTTCCCTGCTGTTCGTCCCGGGCAATTCCGAAAAGAAGCAGGCAAAGGCGCTCGCCAGCGGCGCCGACGTGCTGATCCTCGACCTCGAGGATTCGGTTGCCGCCGCCGACAAGCAGGAGGCGCGCAAGATCACCCGTGACTTCGTCGGCGCCAACACCGGCGCTGGCCCGGAGCTCTACGTGCGCGTCAACGACCTGACGACCGGGCTGACGGAAGACGACCTGGCGGCAGTCCTGTTGGCGCGCCCTGCCGGCATCATGCTGCCGAAGGCGGAAGGCGGGGCGGACGTCTCAAGGCTGTCCGTGATGCTGCGGGCGCTGGAAGCCGAGGCAGGCAACGAGGACGGTTCCACGAAGATCCTGCCGATCGTCACCGAGACACCGGCTGGAGTCCTTTCGACCGCCAGCTATGCGGGCTCGAGCCCGCGGCTCTCGGGTCTTACCTGGGGAGCGGAGGATCTTTCGGCCGCGGTCGGCGCACGCACCGCCCGTGACAGCGACGGCCGCTACACCGATCTGTTCCGTCATGCCCGCGTCATGACGCTGCTTGCCGCCCACGCGGCAGGCGTGGCGCCGGTCGACACGGTTTATCCGGACTTCCGGAACGGTGAAGGCCTGGCGCGTGAATGCGCCGAGGCCGAGCGTGACGGCTTCACCGCCAAGATGGCGATCCACCCAGCCCAGGTGCCGGTCATCAACGAGGCGTTCACGCCGTCAGCGGAGGCAGTCGCGCAGTCGAGGCGTGTCGTCGAAGCGTTTGCCGCCGCAGGCAATCCCGGCGTGCTCGCCATCAACGGCAAGATGTACGACCGGCCTCATCTGCGACTGGCCGAGCGGCTGCTGAAACGAGCCGAGGACGCCGGTGTGGCCTAGGACCGCGCCGCTACTCCTCCCATCTCGGCCGCCGGCGCTGGAAGACTTGCTCGACGGTCGCGTAGTCCATGTATCCGAGGCGCGAGACGTTGCCTGCCTTGATCACGTCGAAATGCCCGTCGGTGAGCGCTTCGTCGGCAATGTGGACGCCGACGACCTGCCCTGTGACCACGACATTTTCGATCGGCCGACCGTCGAGGTCCTTGGGCTGGAATATGTCCGTCACCTTGCATTCGAGTGCTGCCAGGGCTTCCGCTACGCGTGGTGGCGCGACGAGGCGTGAGGGCGCGGCGGTCAAGCCCGCGTATTCGAATTCGCTGACGCCGCGCGGTGCGTCGACGGAGGTGGCGATCATCTTCTCGGCGAGGTCCCGTCCCACCAGGTTTGCGACGAATTCGCCGGTTTCGCGGACATAGGTCACGCTGTCCTTCACCCCGTCTGAGGAAAACCAGACCATGAACGGGTTCGCTGCGAAAATGTTGAAGAACGAATAGGGAGCGAGGTTCACGGAACCGTCCCTGCCCTTCGTCGAGATCCAGCCGATCGGCCGCGGCGAGACAATTGCCTTGGAAGGATCGCGCGGAAGATCGCCGTGGCCCTTCGCGGTTTCGTAGAACATTCAGTTATCCGATACTGTTGCGATCACGTCTCATGTTGAAGGAGGCTGCTGTCGTCAGCCCTGCCAGGGACCGGAATACTCCGACACGAGTGCTTGCCGGGTCGGGACGCGGGCGCTCCGGTGCTTCGCCGGAATGGCTCCCGATATGCACGAAGCCGACAACGCGCTCGTGCGGAGCCAACCCGAGCAGGCGCCGGCCCTCGGCATCGTCGGAATACCAGTTGGTGATCATGTTGGTGCCATAGCCCAGCGCATTGGCTGCGATCATCAGGTTCAGCGCCGCCAGCCCTCCCGACAGGAATTGCTCCCATTCCGGGATCTTGGGATTGTCGCGGGGGCTCGAAACGACGCCGATGACAAGCGGCGCGCGCGAAAACCGCTCCTTTTCCTTCTCGATCCTTCCGGCAGGAAGGGGTCCCTCACGTTCCTCCGCCAGCTTTGCGAGGGCTGCGCCGATTTCGTGTCGGCTCTCGCCTCGATAGAGGATGAACCGCCATGGCGTCAGGCGGCCGTGATCCGGAACGCGCGTGGCGATGCGAAGCATCAGTGCGATGTCGTCGTCCGAAGGCGCCGGCTCCGACAATGCGTCGATCGGAACCGACTTGCGCGCCAGCATGAAATCGATGACGGGTGACGTCATTCGCCTCTCCTTGCGAAAAACCGGGAAACTTCGATGTGGTCGACGCCGCCGTCCGTCGCGGGGTCGCGAGTGCGCCGTTTCAGCCTTGAAAATGCCACCGCATTGGGCTTGAAGGCAAGTCATGCATCCGAAAGCGTGCCGCACATTGTTGGCGATCATGGTTGCCGCGATTCTCGCCTTCGGGTTCGGGAATGCCGTGGCGTCGGCGCAAGAAAGCGTGCCCGCACTCCCCGCGACGGCCCCGACGCCAAAATTACCGCCCGCGGCCGCGAGATCGACCGAATCCGGGGGCCAGGACGCCGAGGCGCCGTTCAATAACGCCCAGGCGGATACGCCGCTCAAGTTTCCGTCCATCAACGAATATGCGCCTGATCGCGGCACCGACCCGCTTGCCCTGCAAGGCGGCCAGGTCATGCTCTCAGCCCAACTCACCAACGATGCCCCCGAGATCAGCCGCGGTCTCGTGTGGCGAGTGTTCGGAGAAAAGCCTGGCGAGGACGGAAAGTTGCCGCTTGTCGCGGCGGCCCAAGGCGGCACGAGCACCATGCACCTGGCGCCGGGTACGTATCTCATCCACGCGGCTTTCGGGCGCGCGGGTGCCACCAAGCGGATCACCGTCGGCAAGGAACCCTTGCACGAAAACCTCGTCCTCGACGCCGGCGGCCTTAAGCTGGATGCGGTTCTTTCGGGAGGCGTACGCATTCCCCCCGGCAAGCTGCGCTTTTCGATCTACGAGGGCGCCCCCGACGCCAACGGCGATCGTCCGCTGATCATCCCCAACGTCAAACCGAATACCGTGGTGCGGCTGAATTCCGGCACCTATCACGTGGTCTCGACCTACGGAACGGTGAATGCGGTGATCCGCGCCGACATCCGGGTGGAAGCGGGAAAGCTGACGGAAGCCACGGTCGAGCACAAGGCGGCGCAACTGACGATGAAGCTCGTGCGCGAGGAAGGCGGCGAAGCGATCGCGGACACGTCATGGTCGGTCTTCACCGATTCGGGCGACCTGGTGCGCGAGAGCGTTGGCGCCTTTGCCTCGATGGTCCTGGCGGAAGGCGACTACACGATCGTCGCCAAGAACCGGGATCACGTCTACCAGCGCGACTTCACCGTCGTCGCAGGCCATAACCAGGACGTCGAGGTGCTCGCCAACGCCTCGACCGAACAGGAATTGCTTGATCCCGATTGAGATCGGCTGGGCGATGGCAACCCGCAGGGATCCGGATTAGCCGTGCCCCGCGGGTCGCATTCATCAGGCGGCTTCGGCCCGTTCCTTCGCCTTGCGCTTCAGATCCGGAGGCACCGCCTCGGCGGCCAGCGCCTCCACCGCTTCGGCGAGCCCCAGCGACTGCTGGTCGCGTGAGCCGAGACGCCGAATGTTGACGGTCCCCTCCTCGGCCTCGCGCCGCCCGCACACCAGGATCACCGGCACCTTTGCAAGGCTGTGTTCGCGCACCTTGTAGTTGATCTTCTCGTTGCGCAGGTCGGCCTCCGCCGAAAGGCCGGCCGCCTTCAGCCGCGCCACGACCTTTTCGGCATATTCGTCGGCATCGGAGGTGATCGTCGCCACAACCACCTGCAGCGGCGCGAACCACAACGGGAAATGGCCGGCATAGTTTTCGATCAGGATGCCTAGGAACCGCTCCATCGAGCCGCAAATGGCGCGGTGGACCATCACCGGCTGCTTCTTCTCCGAATCCTTGTCGATGTAGAAGGCGCCGAACCGTTCCGGCAGGTTGAAATCGACCTGCGTCGTGCCGCACTGCCATTCGCGGCCGATCGCGTCGCGCAGCACGTAGTCGAACTTCGGGCCGTAGAAGGCACCGTCACCCGGGTTGATCTCGGTCTTGATGCGCCCGCCCGACTGCTCGGCGATCTGCCCGAGCACGCCGCCCATGATCTCCTCGGCGTGATCCCACAGCGCATCCGACCCGACCCGTTTCTCGGGGCGCGTCGAAAAGCGAACCATGATCTCGTCGAAGCCGAAATCGGCATAGGTGGTGAGAATCAGCCGGTTGATCTTAAGGCACTCGGCGGCAAGCTGCTCTTCCGTACAGAAGATGTGCGCGTCGTCCTGCGTGAAGCCGCGCACGCGCATCAGGCCGTGCAATGCGCCTGAAGGTTCGTAGCGGTGCACGTTGCCGAATTCGGCAAGCCGAACAGGAAGATCACGGTACGACTTCAGGCCATGCTTGAATATCTGCACATGTCCCGGGCAGTTCATCGGCTTCAATGCGAAGACGCGGTCGTCCTCGCCTTCGGCCTCCTCCCCGGCGACCAGCACCTTGAACATGCTTTCCTTGTACCAGCCCCAGTGGCCAGAGGTCTCCCACAGGCTCTTGTCCAGAACCTGGGGCGCGTTCACCTCCTGGTAGCCGTCATCGGCAAGTCGGCGGCGCATGTAGGAAACGAGCGTCTGGAACATCTTCCAGCCCTTGGCGTGCCAGAACACGACGCCGGGCCCTTCCTCCTGGAAGTGGAACAGGTCCATCTCGCGGCCGAGGCGGCGATGATCCCGCTTTTCGGCCTCCTCCAGCATGTGGAGATAGTCGTCGAGCTGCTGCTGGTTGGCCCAGGCCGTGCCGTAGATGCGCGTCAGCATCGGGTTGTTGGCATCGCCGCGCCAATAGGCGCCGGCCACCTTCATCAGCTTGAAGGCGCTGCCAACCTGCCCGGTCGAGACCATGTGGGGACCCCGGCACAGGTCGAACCAGTCGCCCTGCCGGTAGATCTTGATCTCCTGGTCCGCTGGAATGGCGTCGACCAGCTCGACCTTGTAGGCCTCGCCCTTGTCACGAAACACCGTCTTTGCCTTTTCGCGCGACCAGACCTCCTTGGAGAACGGTTTGTTGCGCGCGATGATCTCCCGCATCTTCTTTTCGATCGCGGGAAAGTCGTCAGGCGTGAACGGCTCGTTGCGCGCGAAATCGTAATAGAAGCCGTTCTCGATCACCGGCCCGATGGTGACCTGCGTGCCGGGCCACAGTTCCTGCACGGCCTCGGCCAGCACGTGCGCGGTGTCGTGTCGGATCAGTTCGAGCGCGCGCGGATCGTCGCGCGTCACGATCTCGATAAGACCCGGGCGGCCGACCGGATCGGAAAGGTCATGCAAGGTCCCGTCCAGAGCGAGAAGGCCACCGCCTTCTTGGCAAGGGACTTCGAAATCGAATCGGCGACCTCCGCTCCGGTGATCGAAGCGTCGTATTCGCGGATGGAACCGTCGGGCAATGTGAGGGAGAGTTCGGACATCGGTTGTCTCCTATCCAGTCCCGCCTACGAACGCGGGTGGGTTGCAATCTCGGGCGTACGTGCCGTCAGGCGCCGCAGCCACGCGGCGCTACATATGCGCGGCGCAGGCGCACGTAAAGGCCCCGCACGGCCACAGCGCACGGGGCCTTGCAGCTCTCTACGAACGCGAAGCCTTACGTCAGGCAGACGCGCTGTTGTCCTCGATCGGCGCGTTCGGTCCGTTCTTCTTGATGGAGGCGATGGCGTTTTCGGCGCTCGCCTTGGAGGAGTAGCCCTCGGTCGAGAACATCACCTCGCTGTTGTATTTGAAGCGGACGCGGTACTCGCCCTTCTTGTCCCGGTAGATTTCGAACTTGTGAGCCATTCCGGCCTCCCTCCATTCGCTAACAAATGATGTAATAGCCCGGAGTGGAGCGGCTGACCAGATCGTTGGAGGGAGGCTGCACAGGAGGGCTTTCAAGCAGTTCAGCAGATCAAACCCGCCGGCAGCTCACCCGCGACCAGCCTGCGATCGGCATCATGGCGCCGCGCTCACCGTTGGCGACGTCCAGGCTGTCAGCCGAGCTTGCCCGCCTTGCGGCCCAGCCGCCAGAAACGCCAGGGGCCCACCAGATGAGATCAGGGCTCCAGCCGGTCAGGAACGACATCCACGCCGTGGGTGCCCCCCGGTCCGCAGCGCGACACGCGAAACAGCGCCATCCATCCGCCTGCCCAAAGACCGTGGCGGGCGATCGCTTCGTAGGCGTATTCGGAGCAGGTCGGGAAGTGCCGGCACGAATTGCCGATGAAGCCCGACAAGGTCAACTGGTAAAGCCGAACGAATGCCGTGCCGAACAGCCGGCCGGGCGTCTTGCGCCAGGCGCCGGACCAGTTTCGGGACCGTGCGGCGTTGTGTTCGTGCCGGTGTTCGGCGTGTGCCATTGACGTTCGGCGCCTGCTACGCCGCCTGCTCTGCGCGCTTCTTTTCCACCTGGCCGATCGCATCGACAACCGCGTCGAACGTCAGCATGGTCGAGGCGTGGCGCGCCTTGTAGTCGCGCACGGGCTCCAGGTATTTCAGGTCCTCGAAGCGCCCCTGAGGGGGCGCACCGTCTTCCTTCAGCATCTTGCGCATCGTCTCGCGAACCTGGCGCAGTTCCTGCGCCGTCGCTCCCACCACGTGTTGCGCCATGATGGAGGAGGACGCCTGCCCGAGGGCGCAGGCTTTCACCTCGTGGGCGAAATCACTGACCGTGTCGCCGTCCATGCGGATGTCGACGGTGACCGTCGAACCGCACAGTTTCGAATGGGCCGTGGCGGTGGCATCGGGCTCCGCGAGCCGCCCCAACCGACCGATATTGCCCGCGAAACCGAGGATTTTGGCGTTGTAGACGTCGTCGATCATCAAGCTGTCCATGGCGCCGCCGCACAAATGCGAGTCGCGGCTGCATCTTTCAATTCGCTGGCCAACCCTTATATAGTGATCGTGTCCAGCCATCGACAAGCGCCGCGGTCGGACCAAGCACACGCCGTTTCGGGCGTGGATGAGAAAATCCACATACCCGCCAGAGGCCGTGATCCGTTCAACTCGTTCCTTCGTAGAAAGGAACTACGGGAGACGCCTTACAATGGACGCCATCATCAAGACCTTCCCTCCTCGCAGCGAGCAGGGCGCCGAGTCCAAACAGGTGCTCAGCACCGATGAAGCCGGCCGCGTCGGCGACCGCCCGGGCTACATGGAAAAGCCCGTGACGGACCGTCCCAGCCAGGCCGAGGTCGAGGCTGCGGTTCGCACCCTGCTGCGCTGGACCGGCGACAATCCGGATCGCGAGGGGCTCAAGGACACGCCCAAGCGCGTCGCCAACGCCTATCGCGAGATGTTCGGCGGCTACGACAAGTGCCCTGCCGACGAGCTTGGCCGGACCTTCGAGGAGGTTTCGGGCTACAACGAACTGGTGCTGATCAAGGACATCCATTTCCACTCGCATTGCGAACATCACATGGTGCCGATCATCGGCAAGGCGCATGTCGGATACCTGCCGGATGGCCGCGTCGTCGGGCTTTCGAAGATCGCGCGGGTCGTCGATATCTTCGCCCATCGCCTGCAGACGCAGGAATCGATGACGGCCCAGATCGCCGGCGTCATTCAGGACGTGCTGAACCCGCGGGGCGTTGCGGTGATGATCGAGGCCGAGCATATGTGCATGGCCATGCGCGGCATCCGCAAGCAGGGCTCGACCACGATGACTTCCACCTTCACCGGGGCATTCCAGGACCAGCCGGAAGAGCAGATCCGCTTCCTGACGATGCTACGGGAAGGAAACAGAGGCTGACCGCGTCGCCGGTCGCCTAAGCCGAGGACCGGTATGAACCAGACCACCTTTCCAAATCCCCTGGCAGACAAGACGGCGCTTGAAGAAGGCGCCGTTTTTTCTCCGCGATTCGATGCCGCCGGTCTTGTGACAGCCGTCGTCACGGATGCCGGCGACGGCATGGTGCTGATGGTCGCGCATATGAACGCCGAGGCTTTGCGGCTGACGGTGGAAACGGGGATCGCGCACTACTGGTCGCGATCCCGCAACACGCTCTGGAAGAAGGGCGAAACTTCCGGCAACCTCCAGCACGTCGTCGAAATACGCGCCGACTGCGACCAGGACGCAATCTGGCTGCGCGTCCAAGTCGCAGGTGAGAATGCAACCTGCCACACGGGCCGGCGTTCTTGTTTTTACCGAACGGTAACGCAGTCTGACGGCTCCTTCGCCCTCCGCCCTGCCGATCCGAACGGTGTCGAAACGGGCGGCTAGCCCCTCCGCTGCCCGGGAATCGGCACGATTCACGCTTTTGATACGCAAAGGTGCGATGATGAAGCAGGGACGGAGAGACTCGGATGCTTGACTGGGCTTCTTTGCGCAACAGGGCAGACGTGCGTGACTCGATCACGACGCCGCCGGTGGATGGTATGCCTATGCCGGCGATCGCCAAGCCGAAGACGGGCATTGCCCTGGCGCTCGGCGGCGGCGCGGCTCGCGGCTGGGCCCATATCGGCGTGCTGCGCGCGCTGGACGAAGCCGGGATCCGGATCGACATGATCGCCGGCACGTCTATCGGCGCTTTGGTGGGCGGCTGCTATCTCGCGGGCAAGCTGGACGCACTCGAGGATTTCGCCCGCAGCCTCACGAAGCGGCGCATGTTCGGCCTTCTCGATCTGCAGTTCGCTCGCAACGGCCTGTTTGGCGGAATGCGGCTGACGGCCAAGCTGCGGGAGCATCTCGACGGGCTGACCTTCGCCGACCTTCCCAAGCCGCTGGTCTGCGTCGCCGCGGAAATCCGCACCGGCCACGAAATCTGGCTGTCCAGCGGCTCCCTCATCGACGCCATGCGTGCCTCGTATGCTCTTCCCGGTGTCTTCGAGCCCGTCACTTGCAACGGCCGCGTGCTGGTCGATGGCGCGCTGGTCAACCCGGTGCCCGTTTCCGTGTGCCGCGCCCACGAGCAGCAGCTCGTCGTGGCGGTGAACCTTCACTACGACCTGTTCGGCCGCGCGGCCGTCATCAAGCACAGCGCCGACATGCCCTCGAAGTCTTCGGCCGACCACGAAGGGGAAGCTCCCTTGGTCGTGGAAAAGGGCGCGAGCGAGCGTGAAACGCGACTCGGCGTCACCGGCGTCATGGTGGAAGCCTTCAACATCATCCAGGATCGCATTTCGCGGGCGCGGCTTGCCGGCGACCCGCCCGACCTGTCGCTACAGCCGAAGCTCGGGCATATCGGCCTGACGGAATTCCATCGCGCCGACGAGGCGATCCGCTTCGGCTACGAGGCCACCCAGGCTCAGCTTGGCGAGTTGCACCGGCTGCAGTCCGTGCTCGCCTGATCAACCTGTTTCCGCCGCATCCGTTACCCTGAACTGGATCGACCGCGAGCCGTTCCAGAAGTTCGCCCCGAGCGAGCCGGCGACATGTATTGCCTGGCCGCGTTTCTTCGACAGGAATGCACCGAGGTCGGACTCGGCAGCACGAAAGGCCATCGCGGTGACGCTTCCGCCGGCTTCGGAGCGCAATTGCAGCCGCAGATGCCCGCCCTGTCCAACCGTACGCATGTCGGCAAGGCGGTGGCGCGGAAGCACCAGCATCGGAGCGGCGTGGCCCGCGCCATAAGGTCCCGCCCGCTCCAGCGCGTCGAGCATGTCGAAAGTGGCGCCTTCTGCCGACAGCGCTCCATCGACCTTCAGGCTTTCGGCTTCACGCAACGCCGAGACCGTTTCGGCCGCACGCTCCTCGAAAAACGCCCTGAGCGCCCCAAGCTTGTTGCGCTCGACCGTGATGCCGGCCGCCATGGCATGGCCCCCGCCCTTGATCAGCAGGCCTTTTTCGACGGCTTCCCGCACCAGACGTCCGAGGTCGAGCCCCGGAATCGACCGACCCGAGCCGGTGCCCATTCCGTTGACGTCGAAGGCGATGGCGAAGGCCGGGCGGCGCGCATGATCCTTCAGCCGCGACGCCAGAAGGCCGACGATGCCCGGATGCCATTTGTCGCTTGCCGTCACCAGGACACCGGGTCCATTTCCCGTTGCAAGCTCCGCGTCGGCCTCGGCACGGGCTTCGGCCAGCATCTCGTGCTCCATCGCCTGCCGCTCGCGGTTCAGCTGCTCGAGCTTTTCCGCAATCCGCGTCGCCTCCGCCGGATCGTCCGTAGATAGCAGGCGTGCGCCGAGCGCAGCATCGCCGATACGGCCGCCGGCGTTGATGCGCGGGCCGGTCAGGAATGACAGGTGGAAAGGATTGAGCGGCTCGCCGATCCGCGCACTGCGCGCAAGCGCAGCGATGCCCGGGTTCTGCATCGCGCGCATCGCCAGCAGCCCCTTGACCACGAAAGCCCGGTTGACGCCGATGAGCGGCACGACGTCACAGGTGGTCGCCATTGCCGCAAGGTCGAGCAGTGACAGCAGGTCCGGACGCGGGTGCCGCACCCTTTTGCCGCAGCACTTTTGCCGTCTGCACGAGCGTCAGGAACGTTACCCCCGCTGCCGCGAGATGCCCCTGCCCCGACAGATCGTCCTCACGGTTCGGATTGACGACGGCGACTGCCGGCGGCAATGGGCCTCCGACCTGGTGATGGTCGAGAACCACGACATCCGCGCCGGCTTCGTTCGCCGCTTCGATCGAGGCTGGCGGAGTTGGTGCCGCAATCGACGGTGACGATGAGCTTCGCGCCGCGTCCGACCAGTTCACGCATCGCATCGGGGTTCGGGCCGTAGCCCTCGAAGATGCGGTCGGGAATGTAGATCTCGGTCTCGATGCCGAAATGGCCGAGAAATCGCTTCATCATCGCCGACGAGCAGGCGCCGTCGACGTCATAGTCGCCGAAGATGGCGACGCGCTCACGCCGGAGGACGGCCTGCGCGATCCGCTCCGCTGCGGCCTGCATGTCCGTGAGCGAAGCGGGATCGGGCAGCAACTCGCGAATGGTCGGAGCCAGGAAGCGCGCGGCCTCCTCGGCGGCGACCCCCCTGCCAGCCAGGATGCGCGCGACCAGATCGGGCATCCCGTGGCCCTGCGTGATCTGGAGCGCGACGTTCTCCTGGCGCTGGTCGAGCCTGTGCACCCACGCACAGCCATTGGCCGAGCGCCGCACACCGAGAAATATCCGCTTTTCGCTCATGCCTCGCTCGCCGATTTCGCGCGGCAAGGATAGCCGGTTGGAGGCCGGCGAGGCAAAGCCGGTATCAGAACTTGTCGAGGTCCTGATGTCGCGCCTTGATCTCGCGCACCGTGCGCGAGGACGACCGCAGCACGATCGTCTCCGTGCGGATGGAATCGCGGCCGAACCGCACGCCTTCCAGCAGATTGCCGTCGGTCACGCCGGTCGCCGCGAACAGCACGTCGCCGTGGGCCATCTCCTCGATCGAGTAGATGTGGGCGGGATTGCTGATGCCCATCTTCTCGGCGCGCGAGAGCTTCTCGTCCGTATCGAGGATCAGGCGCCCCTGCATCTGCCCGCCGATGCACCGCAGTGCTGCCGCCGCCAGCACTCCTTCCGGTGCGCCGCCCGTGCCCATGTAGATGTCGATGCCGGTTTCCTCCGGATCGGTCGTGTCGATGACGCCGGCAACGTCACCGTCGCCGATCAGCCGTATCGCCGCACCGGTGGCGCGCACTTCCTCGATCAGCTTGGCGTGGCGCGGCCGGTCGAGAATGCAGGCCGCGACATGCGACACCGACACGCCCTTGGCCTTCGCCAGATTGTGGAGGTTTTCGGTCGCGCTCGCCTCGATATTGACGACGCCGGCAGGATAGCCCGGTCCGACCGCGAGCTTGTCCATGTAGACGTCGGGCGCGTTCAGCAGCGCGCCTTTTTCGGCCAGTGCGATCACCGCCAGCGAGTTCGGCAGGTTCTTGGCGCAGATCGTGGTGCCTTCGAGAGGGTCGAGCGCCACGTCGACCGCCGGTCCCTCGCCGGTTCCCACTTCCTCGCCGATGTAGAGCATCGGCGCTTCATCGCGCTCGCCCTCGCCGATGACGACCATGCCCCTGATCGGCAGGCGATTGAGTTCGGCGCGCATGGCGTCAACTGCCGCCTGGTCGGCGGCCTTCTCGTCGCCGCGCCCGCGCAACCGTGCGGCGGCCACCGCGGCCCGTTCGGTCACCCGGACCAGTTCCATGGTGAGAATGCGGTCGAGACCGGAACCTGGGGTGCTGGGCATGAAGTCTGTTCCTGAGCAAGATTGACGGATCGAAGGCGGCTTCTTGTGTCAAACGCTCCGCAGATCGGCAAGAGCAATAAACTTGCTTTCGCGCCGCTGCGGAACATCAATCGATTGAAGCGCCGAGGCGCCGATCACTCGGCACGTTCGATACGGATCACCTGCGGCGTGTCGACCAGATAGCCGTCCTTGGTGACGCCATCGACCGCCTTGCGCACCGCGGCCTCGGTTGTCTCGTGCGTGACCAGAATCACCGTCTTCTGGGCGCTCGATGCCGGCCCGTCGGCCCGCTGGACGATGGATTCCAGGGAAATCTCGTTGTCGGCCATGCGCTTGGTCAGCGCCGCGAACACGCCGATCTTGTCGTGAACGGTCAGACGGATGAAATAGCCGCCCGCGTGCTTGCGCATGCGCGCCTTCTTGTAGGGCTGCAACGCCTTCGCGGGGCGCCCGAACACCGGACCATGCTGGAAGCCCGGTCGGCTCTTGGCGATGTCGGCGATGTCGCCGATCACCGCCGAGGCAGTCGCGTCGCCGCCGGCGCCCGGGCCCGACAGCAGGAGTTCGCCGAGTATGTCAGTCTCGATGGCGACGGCATTGGTGACACCGTGCACCTGGGCGATCACCGAGGCGGTCGGCACCATGGTGGGGTGGACGCGCTGCTCGATGCCCGTGTCTGTCCGCTGCGCCACGCCCAGCAGCTTGATGCGATAGCCGAGTTCGCCGGCCGCGCGGATGTCGGCCTGGGTGATGTTGGAGATGCCCTCCATGTAGATGTCGCCGGCCGAGATGCGGCAGCCGAACGCCAGGCTGGTCAGGATCGACAGCTTGTGGGCGGTGTCGTGCCCCTCGATGTCGAAGGTCGGGTCTGCCTCGGCGTAACCCAGCCGCTGTGCATCCTTCAGGCATTCGTCGAATGAAAGCCCTTCGGCTTCCATGCGCGTCAGGATGTAGTTGCAGGTGCCGTTCATGATGCCGAAGATGCGGCTGACCGTGTCGCCGGCCAGCGCCTCGCGCATCGTCTTGACGACGGGTATGCCACCCGCGACGGCCGCCTCGTAGTTGAGCAGCAGCCCCTTCTTTTCGGCCGCTTCCGCCAGTGCCACGCCATGCTTCGAAAGCAGTGCTTTGTTGGCGGTGACGACGTGATGGCCGGCAGCCAGAGCGGCCTTCACTGCGTCGAGCGCCGCCCCACCCTCGCCGCCGATCAATTCGACGAACACATCTATGTCGCTCGACTTTGCGAGCTCAACGGGATCGTCGAACCACTCGGGCGTTACCGAGATCGACGCCGCGATCGCGGTTGCGGTCCCGCGCCGAAACCGCCACGACTGCGATTTCGCGGCCGCACTGCCGCGTCATCTCGTCGGCCTTGGTGGCGAGGACCCGCACCACGGACGCGCCGACCGTTCCCAGTCCGGCAATTCCTATCCGCAACGCTTCGGCCATGATCCGGCGCCCCCTTCAGACTTCACTGTATATTGGTTTTCGCTCAGCGGCGGGCGCCGAGCGCAATGACATTGTCCGGCTTGTCGTTGCCGGAGGCGAGAAAGCGCTTGATGTTGCGCGCCGCCTGGCGAATGCGGTGTTCGTTTTCCACCAGTGCGATGCGAACGAAGTCGTCCCCGTGCTCGCCGAAGCCGATGCCCGGCGCAACCGCCACGTCGGCCTTCTCCACCAGAAGCTTGGAAAACTCCAGCGAACCGAGTTCGCGGAACGCGGCGGGTATCGGCGCCCAGGCGAACATCGTGGCAGCCGGCGGCGGAACGTCCCAGCCGGCGCGGCCGAACGCCTCCACCATGACGTCGCGCCGGCGCCGATAGATCTCGCGCACTTCGGCGATCTCGGCACCATCGGAGTTCAGGGCTGCGGTTGCGGCGACCTGGATCGGCGTGAACGCCCCATAATCGAGATAGGATTTCACCCGCGACAGCGCGGCGATCAGCCGTTCATTGCCGACGGCGAAGCCCATGCGCCAGCCGGGCATGGAAAACGTCTTCGACATCGAGGTGAACTCCACCGCCACGTCCATGGCACCGGGCACCTGCAGGATCGAGGGCGGCGGCGCGCCGTCGAAATAGATTTCGGCATAGGCGAGGTCGGACAGGATGATGATGTCGTTCTTTCGCGCGTAGTTCACCACGTCCTTGTAGAAATCCAGTGTCGCGACACGCGCCGTCGGGTTCGACGGATAGTTCATGATCAGCGCCAGCGGCTTCGGGATCGAATGCCTGACGGCACGCTCCAGCGCCGAGATGAAGCCGCTATCGGGCTCCACCTGCATCGCCCTGATCACGCCGCCCGACATGATGAAGCCGAAGGCGTGGATCGGATAGGTGGGGTTCGGGCACAGCACGACGTCGCCAGGCGCCGTGATCGCCTGAGCCATGTTGGCGAAGCCTTCCTTCGAGCCCAGCGTCGCGATCACCTGGGTCTCCGGGTTCAGCTTCACGCCGAATCGCCGCGCGTAGTAGTTGGCCTGGGCGCGCCGGAGCCCGGGAATGCCTCTCGAGGACGAGTAGCGATGGGTGCGCGGGTCGCGGACCACGTCGCACAGTTTGTCGACGATCGATTTCGGCGTCGGCAGGTCGGGATTGCCCATGCCGAGATCGACGATGTCGGCGCCCTTGGCCCGCGCCTCCGCCTTCAGCCGGTTGACCTGTTCGAAGACGTAGGGCGGCAGCCGCCTGACCTTGTGAAACTCTTCCATCGCCGTTCCAGTCCACGTTTGGCGTGCGCGGTATATCGCTGAACCGGGTGGCGGTCTACTTGCCTTCGATCTGGCGAAGCGCATCCTTGGCATGCTGTGCGCGAAGCCGCTGCAGGCGCATCAGTTCCGCCTTGCTGTTGCCGTCGCGCCGGCCGGCCGCGAGGTTGCCGGCCTGCAACCTTTCGAGTTGCGCCTGTTCCGCCCTTGCTTCGCTGTCGGTAAGCTGCGATGTCGCAGCCTTCGCGGGCTCGTTGAGGTTGGGGTAGGTGCCGGTGTCTATGGCTCCGGGTATGGCCTCTTCGATCGGCACCTGCGCGCAGGCGGTCAGGACCGGAGCGGTAGCGGCCAGGAGCAGCGTGACAGCCGCTCGCGGGCTCAAAGAAATCTGTTTGCCGAGCGGTTTCTTGGCGCGCATTCCATGTTTCCGACGCGATTGGACCGTTGGAGCCATGTCATTATATTGTGTCAACAAATGGCTCCCGGGAGGAGAGCGTCCGAAATGTCTGCTTCCAATGATTCGGGCAAGAAGAATGGTCCCGACCCATCGTCGGTCGACCAGTATATCGTGAAGGATCCGGAGCGCTTCGCGCTGAATCTGGCCCGCGTCATCGAGGAGGCGGGCAAGGCGGCCTCGGCCTGGACGGCGCCGCGCGAGAAGGGCGAGATTCGCGACACCGTGTCGGAGCCGATGGCCGACATGGTCAAGACCTTCTCCAAGCTCTCCGAATATTGGCTGTCGGACCCGAACCGGGCGCTCGAAGCGCAGACGCGCCTGTTTTCCGGCTATCTCGGTGTGTGGGCGAACGCAGTGCGCCGGCTCAACCCGGAGGAAGCGGGCATTCCCGCGACCGACGAGGTCAAGCCGCCTCCCGGCGACAAGCGCTTCAAGGACCCCGAATGGGGCCGCAACGCCTTTTTCGATTTCCTGCGACAGGCCTATCTCGTCACCTCGAACTGGGCCGGCGATCTCGTCGAACATGCCGACGGCCTCGACGAGGCGACGCGCCACAAGGCACGCTTCTACGTCAACCAGGTCGTTCACGCGATCTCGCCTTCGAACTTCATTCTGACCAACCCCGAGCTGTTCCGCGAAACCGTCGCCACCAACGGCGAGAACCTGGTGCGCGGGATGCACATGCTGGCAGAGGACATCGCGGCCGGCCACGGCAATCTGAAACTGCGCCAGTCGGACTATTCGCGCTTCGCCGTCGGCACGAACCTCGCGACCACGCCGGGCAAGGTGGTGGCGCGTTCCGAGCTTGCCGAGATAATCCAGTACGAGCCGTCCACCGACACGGTGCTGAAGCGGCCGCTGCTGATATGCCCGCCGTGGATCAACAAGTTCTACATCCTCGACCTCAACCCGCAGAAATCCTTCATCCGCTGGGCCGTCGAGCAGGGCCACACCGTCTTCGTCATCTCCTGGGTCAACCCGGACGAGCGTCACGCCGCGCATGGGATGGGAGGAGTATATCCGCGAAGGCGTTCTTCTCGGCCTGGACACGATCGAGGCCGCGACCGGGGAGCGGGAGGTCAACGCCATCGGATACTGCGTCGGCGGCACGCTGCTTGCCGCGGCGCTGGCGCTGATGGCGCGGCGCGGCGACGAGCGCATCCGCTCCGCCACCTTCTTTGCCACCCAGGTCGACTTCACCCATGCCGGCGATCTCAAGATCTTCGTCGACGAGGAACAGGTGCAGGGGCTGGAACGCGCCATGCAGGAGCGCGGCTACCTGGAAGGCAACAAGATGGCCACGGCCTTCAACATGTTGCGCTCGGGCGACCTGATCTGGCCTTACGTGGTCAATAACTACATGCGCGGCCAGACGCCGATGCCGTTCGACCTGCTTTACTGGAATTCGGATTCCACGCGCATGAGCGCGGCCAACCATTCCTACTATCTGCGCAACTGCTATCTGGAGAACAATCTGAGCCAGGGCAGGATGGTCCTCGGCGACGAGCCGCTGTCGCTCTCCGACGTCAAGATACCGATCTACAATCTCGCGACGCGGGAAGACCATATCGCGCCCGGCGCGCTCGGCATTTGTCGGCAGCCGCTCGTTCGGCGGACCGGTAGAGTTCGTGCTCACCGGTTCGGGCCACATCGCCGGCGTGGTCAATCCGCCGTCGCTGAAGAAGTATCAGTATTGGATCGGCGGGCAAGCCGGACGGCGACTACGAGCAATGGCTTGCCGAACGCGCAGGAACACGCCGGCTCCTGGTGGCCGCACTGGCATCAAGTGGATCGAGGCGCAGGACGCGAACCGCGTGCCCGCACGACAGTCCCGGCGACGGCACGGCGGTGCTTGGCGATGCCCCGGGCGAGTATGTTCGCGTGCGGGTTTGACGCCAGCGCAGTAACGCAACAATTCGACAAAATTACAATTTGTGACCACCGCCAGCCCCATGTTCCTTGCGTGAGGCTTGTGAAGGCGGTCACATCGCCTGCCGATCCATTGCGGAACTTCCTGGCTTCGGTTAGGCCGACTGGCAAGCGAGCCATGTTCTGCATTTGCAGTCTGCCGGGGAGACACGGGCCGGGCGAGGCCCCACCGCCAAGGGGAACAGCATTGAAGCCTGAGGGAGTGCGCCAGCCGAGCGGAATGGCCCGCGTCATGTTGGCGGCGTTGCTGTCCGGTCTGCTCGCATCCTGCACCTCCACCGGCGATCCTCTGACCCAGCTGGGTTTTGCCCCGCAGCCCTCCATGAGCATAGGCCCGGCCGTGGCGTCGAGCAGCGACGAAGCGAACCGTCTCCGACAACGCCACATACGTAGTGGAGGAGGGCGACCCCGAGTTGCCGCAGACGCTCGCCTACGTTCCGGAACTGCGTTCCGGCGAAAGCCCTGCTGGCGGTCGCAGCGGAAAACCATCAGGAGTTCGTCGGTCGAGCCCCGATCGACAGGTCGCGCAGAGCGACGCATCCGTGCCCACGCCCGAGCTCATGAAATCCGAGGGCGACGGCAGCATTCCTGGAGAACAGGCCGCCGGAAGCAATTCCATCCGTCGCGCCCGCGGTGCGCGAGGCCAAGCGTCGCGGCTTCCTGGCCTCGCTTTTCTCGCCGGCCAAAGCGAGCGCCGCCCCTGCCCCGATGTTCGGAGCAGCCGCCCCGCAGAAGCCGCGCCCGGTCGTTCAGCTTGCTTCGGCCGAGCCCGAAAGCACGCCCAGCCCCGCGAACGCCTATGTCAGCCAGTCGCCTCTGCCGGGCGTGCGCCAGACGGAGCTGTTCGAGATCAAGCGCAAGTCGGGTCTCGACGACGACAGCGACATCGACCTCAACGAAGGCGAACCCGCGATCCAGCTCGCTTCCGCCGCCGGGCTGGCGCGCCTCGCCCCGAACGGTCTCATCAAGCAGACGGACCGCGTCGACGTGGCATGTCTGAAGCCCTCGCTCGTGCGGGTGCTGAAGACGATCGAGGGGCACTACGGCAAGCCCGTTGTCGTCACGTCGGGCTACCGCAATCCGGACCGCAACCGGCGGGCTCGCGGGGCGCGCAATTCGCTGCACATGTTCTGCGCGGCGGCCGACATCCAGGTCGATGGCGTCAGCAAGTGGGAACTCGCCAGCTATGTGCGCACCATGCCCGGTCGCGGTGGCGTCGGCACCTACTGTCACACCAAGTCCGTGCATGTCGACGTCGGCCCCGAGCGGGACTGGAACTGGCGCTGCCGGCGCCGCAACTAGGCGCACGGCGCCAGCAGAAATTTCCCTGCCTGGCCACATGAACACGGGTTGCCGCCCGCCTGCCGGGCGACTATAAGGCGCCACGTCTTCAGCGCGCCCATCGTCTAGCGGTCTAGGACGCCGCCCTTTCACGGCGGAAACACGGGTTCGAGTCCCGTTGGGCGTACCAGCACCTCGCGATGTGTCGACGGTCACCGCGATCGGCTGGACTTGCCGGCGTGAGCTTCTGGACAAGCTCTCGCGGGGCGTGGCAGAGAGCCGCAAATCAACTGACCCGCGGAAGCCCGGCCATGCGCATTTTCTTCGCCATCATCCTGCTTGCCGGACTCGGACTTGGCGTCGCCTATCCCGTGGTTCTCGCGCAACTACGACGACTACGAGATCGGCACCTACCGCGTCTTCGACGCCGGCTCCGGTTTCACCACAGCCGAAGCCCGGCTGTCGCTGGCAGAAGCTCCCGTACGTATCGGCGTCAAGATGACGACACTCGGACCTCTGCCGAAGGGCCAGAGCGCGCTGTTGACGCTCAAGGTGACGAACAGCAAGGAGACGGTGCTCACCAAGCCGCTGAATTTCGCGGATGCCACGTCGCAGCTCGTCAATCCCGCAGACCGAGGAACACGCCTACACCGTCGAGGCGGGATTGATCGAACCTGCAGACACTGACAGCTACACGTTCGCCATGCAGCGCGGTGACCGCGACGGCGACATCCGCACCGTCGATATCGTCCTAAACGCCGGCGCGTTCGATCTTGCCCCGCGCGCAATTCCGATCGGCTATGTGCTGATGCTGATCGGCGTCGTCGGCCTCACCATGACCTTCCGGCGCAAGTCGGGCAGCAACGGCAGCGGCGAGACAAAGAAATCGTCCGGTCGCCGCTGGGGCCGCGGCGAGGAGTAGGCCTCAACCGATTTCGGCGAGCAGGTCGGGAAGTTGGCCGAGATCGGCCAGCTCTCGAAATCTCGGCGATTCCGTCGGTGCTTCGACGTGCTCCAGAACCCAGGTGAGCTCGTGCGGCACGTGGACGCCCCAACCCCCGGCCTCGATCGCCGGCACTACGTCCGACTTCAGAGAGTTGCCGACCATCATCGCCCGCTCCGCGCCGTCGCCATGCTCGGCGAATATCCGCTCGTAGGTGCCGCGGCTCTTGTCGGAGACGATCTCGACGGCGTCGAACAATTCGCCCAGCCCCGATTGCGCGAGCTTTCGCTCCTGATCGAACAGGTCTCCCTTGGTGATCAGCACGATGCGAAAGCGGTCCGAGACCTGTTCCAGCGCTTCGCGCGCATGAGGAAGCGTCTCGACTGGATGAACGAGCATGTCGCGACCGGCCTCGAGGATTTCGCCGATGATCGACGCGGGCACCCTGCCCTCGGTTATTTCGATGGCCGTCTCGATCATCGACAGCGTGAACCCCTTTATGCCGAAGCCGTACCTGGCCAGATTGCGGCTTTCGGCTTCCAGCAGCCGCTGCGTGAGATGCTCCGGCTCGGCAAAATCGGCGAGCAACTCGGCAAAGCGCGCCTCCGTCAGGCGGAAGAACTGTTCGTTCTGCCAGAGCGTGTCGTCGGCATCGAAGCCGATCGTGGTGAGCTCGCCCGACATCGCTTCGCCTCAGATCTCCCCGAAATCGCCGGAACGACCCTTGCCGGCAGCGAACCGCGCCGCGCCCGCCGAGCCTTCGTTGCGGAACGCCGAGGCACTCTCCCACTCGCCCACGAATGCCTGCGGCAGATCGTGCGACCACTGGCGAATGGCAGACATCCGATCGGCGCGCATGCATGCCTGCGGAAAACGGCAGAGTTCCGCCGCAAGCTCCAGTGCCGTCTCGACCGCGGCGCCATCCGCGCAAAGCCGGTTGGCCAGGCCGATCTGCAGGCATTCTTCGGCCTCGACCTTGCGGCCCGTGAGGATGAGATCCATCGCGCGGCCGTGTCCGACGATGCGCGGCAGGCGGATCGTGCCGCCGTCGATCAGCGGCACCCCCCAGCGCCTGCAGTAGACGCCCATGTAGGCGGAGCGCTCCATGACGCGCAGATCGCACCACAGAGCCAGTTCCATTCCGCCTGCAACTGCCGGGCCCGAAACGGCGGCAATCACCGGCTTCGACAACAGGAGCCGTGTCGGCCCCATCGGCCCCTTGCTTGGCCGGTCACCGACGCCGTCGAAGCTCGACGCGAGATCGTGCTCGGCAAACCAGCTTTCATCCACGTCGGCGGCGAACTTCAGATCAAAGCCCGCACAAAAGGCACCGGGAACGCCGGAAAGCACCGCAACCTTCAGGCCTTCGTCGCGTTCGAAGCCAGTGAAGGCCGAAAACAGCTCTTCCGCCATTTCCGGATTGACGGCGTTGCGCGCCTCGGGCCGGTCGATGGTGACCAGGAAAATCTCCCCCTTCGCTTCCGTTCTGATCGTCATTTCGGACCCCGCTGGACGCCACGATATGATTTTTGATAGCCGAAACGATATCGCCAATCATAGCGATTGCCCAGGATCCGTCACACCCCTCCTCGACCCCTGAGAAGTCATGACCGACAGTCTTCAACTGGTCAGGAACTGGACACAAGCATCAAGAACGGGCTTTACGACCGGGCCGACGAGCTTCTTCAGCAAGCTCGCGCAGCCGGCGCGTCCGAACGGCAACTGGCGTCGCGCGATCAGGCGATTGCATTCAACAAGAACGACTTGCCCCGCACCGTAGCCGCTATCGAACGCCGTATGGAGGCGGGCGAAAAGGCGCCTGTGCTGCCGATCCAGAAGCTTCGGATGTTGCTTCGCATGGAGGATTTCGCCGGCGCGGAAGCGGCCGTTTCCGAGGCCGAAACAGCGCAGCCCGGCTCGCCACTGGCGGCGGCGATGCGGATCGTTTTCGCAGACGCGACCGCCGACGAGGCTGGTCTGGAGTCTGCCGTGCAGCTTCTGGAGGACTACCATACTGGCCGAGAGGGTCGCTTCCCTGCCATCGATAACGTACTGCGCGAGCACTACCGTCGAGGGCATCGCGCGGCGATGCAGCGCGGCGATTTCCAGAGCGCGCGAACATTCGCCGAAAAATGCTATGCACACGGCGACCAGCATCCAATGCTGCCGCTGACGCTCTTGCGGATCTACCTGCGTCTTCGGGACACATCCGCCGCAGAGGAACTCGTGGCCCGCCACGAACTATCGGAGCCCGATGCACCGCGGACAGCAGAGATGCGGGCCCTGCTGGCGATGGAGACCGGCGCTCATGTGGATGCCTTCCAGATGGCAATGGGCCGTCTGGAGCAAGGTCCCGCCGAGGCACCCGAACTTCTACCCCTTTCGCGGCGGGCGCTCCGTCAACTCCCGACGGGATCTGCCCACACAACCCAGAAGCTCCAGATCGATGCCGACAACCGCTCCATTGCCAACAGGTTGCCGGGTGATGAGGCCTTGCGCCGCGAAATCGTCGAAGACGATTTAGATGCCGACGTCATTCGGTCGACGCCAACCGATAGCAAGACCCTGGTCATCGTGTTCACGGGCCTCGCTGACCAGGCCGCGCTTCCCATCGCTCTGCTTCGACCGCTTCCTGGCTGCGCTGGGCGCGGAGACGATCTATCTCAGGGATTTCGCGCGCTTGCTCTATCTAGAGGGAGTGAAGAGTTGGGGCGGCATGGGACGGGACGCGTAAGAAGTTCCTGTCTCTCGAGCAACCGGGTCGGCAGCTCGTTTTCATCGGCAATTCAGCTGGCGGCTACGGAGCAATCCACTGGGCGCTGACTGCTGGCGTTGATCGCTGTATTGCCTTGGGTGCTCCCACGAACTTCATGCCTAGCTTTCTGAGATCGATCGAGGATGATGCGCGGCAGGATTCTTCAGAGGCGCCTGGCCGGCCTCGCAAACTCCACAAAGCTGGACGTCGCCGATCTTGTCCGAGATAGCGCCGGCCAAACCGCCATCGACCTTTTCTACGGCGCCGGCCATCGCATCGACACGCTGCACGCCGAGAATCTGGCCGGCTCTGCCTGGCGTCAGGCTTCATCCGCTAGAGGACATTTCTCAGCACGGTGTCGTGGCGCCCCTCATCGAGGCCGGTCGCTTTGGCGACATGATGGCCGAGTGGCTAAGTACGTAAGGGAGCTTCCGCCACGGCGATCTACGCCGCGGCGGCCTCTTCGTACTCGCTCGACAGTTCCAGCCATTTTTCTTCCTGCTGCGAAAGGCGCGCGTCGAGATCGGAGCGTTCCTTCGCCAGCCGCGTCATCTTCTGCGTGTCGCTTTCGTAGAGCGCAGGATCGGCGAGTTCGGCCTCGATTGCCGCTATGCGTTTGCGGGTGCGCTCGATGAGACCTTCCGTCGCCTTGATCTCCTTCGCCAGGGGTTCGAGCGCCGCACGCTTCTGGGCCGCTTCGCGACGCCGCTCGGCCTTCGATGCCTTGTCGGCCTCGCGCTTTTCCTTGCGATCCGAGGCGGTGGAGCCCGTCACCTCCTGTCGGTAGTCGGCGAGATCGCCTTCGTAGGACATGACGGTCCCGTCGCGCACGAGCCACAGCCGGTCGGCCGTCGCCTCGATGAGGTGCCGGTCGTGGCTGATCAGGATCACCGCGCCCGAGAACTCGTTCAACGCGTGAACCAGCGCGTCGCGGCTGTCGATGTCGAGATGGTTCGTCGGCTCGTCGAGAATGAAGAGGTTCGGCCCCTCGAATGCCGCGAGTCCCATGAGCAGCCGTGCCTTCTCGCCGCCGGAGAGGTCCTTCGCCTTTGTACCCATCTTCTCGGTCGCGAGCCCCATCTGGGCGACCCGGGCGCGGACCTTCGCCTCGCCCGCATCCGGCATCAGACGCCTGACATGTTCGATGGCATTTTCTTCCGGGCGCAGATCCTCGAGCTGATGCTGGGCGAAGATCGACACTTTCAGCCCGGGCGCCAGCGTCAACGTGCCCTTCTCGAGCTTCAGCCGACCGGCCAGGAGCTTGGCGAAGGTGGACTTGCCGTTGCCGTTTGCGCCGAGCAGCGCGATGCGATCGTCATTGTCGATCCTGAGCGACAGGTGCGAAAGGATCGGCGCGCCGGGTTCATAGCCCACCGCGCCGCCGTCCAGCGCCACGATCGGTGACGCGACAGATTTCTGCGGCTCCGGGAAGCGGAACGGCGTTACCGTCTCGTCCAGCATGACTTCGATCGGCTTCAGCTTTTCCAGGGCCTTCAGCCGCGATTGCGCCTGGCGCGCCTTGGATGCCTTGTAGCGGAAGCGTTCCACGAACGCCTCCATGTGCTTGCGCTGCGCCTCCTGCTTGACCTTGCTCTTTTCGGCCAGCGCCTGTTTTTCGGCGCGCTGTCGTTCGAACTGGTCGTAGCCGCCGCGCCACAGCGTCAGCTTCTTCTGCTCCAGATGCACGATCGAGTTGACCGCTCGGTTCAGGAGGTCGCGGTCATGGCTGATCAGCAACACGGTGTGGGGATAGCGCGAAACGTAGTTCTCCAGCCAAAGCGTGCCTTCCAGGTCGAGATAGTTGGTCGGCTCGTCCAGCAGCAGCAGATCGGGCTCGGCGAACAGCACCGAGGCCAGCGCCACGCGCATGCGCCAGCCGCCTGAGAACGACGACGCCGGCCGCTTCTGAGCGTCGGCGTCGAAGCCCAGTCCTGCGAGAATGGTCGCCGCCCTTGCCTCTGCCGAGTGCGCGTCTATGTCTGCAAGACGCATCTGTATCTCGGCGATCCGGTGAGGGTCGGTGGCGGTCTCCGCCTCCTGCATCAGGCCACGCCGCTCGGTATCGGCCTTTAGCACGATGTCGATGAGCGGTTCCTCGGTGCCGGGGGCTTCCTGCGCCACCTGGCCAATGCGCGTGTTCCTCGGAAGCGAGATCGTTCCGGTCTCCGGGGCGAGTTCGCCGGAGATGGCTCGGAACAAGGTCGTCTTGCCCGTGCCATTTCGGCCGACGACACCGGCCTTGGTTCCGGCCGGCAGCGTCAGCGATGCGTGGTCAATCAGAAGTCGTCCGGCAATCCGGAGAGAAAGGTCAGAAATCGTCAGCATGGGCGCGCTTTACCAGCTTCGCGCAGGCAGGAACAGACTGCATCCAGGTCATGGTCAAGGACTCCCCCGAAGCACCCGGAACTCAGCTCACGCCTTCCGTTCCCATCGGCGCTCCGGCGTCTGCTGCCAGTAGGTGACGTCGTGACCTGCCGCCTTCGCCGCCTTCCACTGACTGCGCGCCGCCGCGATCTGCGATTCGTCGTGCCCGTCGAACATGAAGACGGCTCGCACATATCCGGAAATGTCGGATGCGGCCGCTCCGTCGACGAAGAAGCGGATCTCTGCGGCGTTCGGATTGACGTCTTCCACGGTCAACACGATCGGCTGCTCGGCGCTGTGGGCATCGCGATCGGTACCGTGGGCAAGGAAGGAATCGTCGCGAAAGGTCCACAAATGCGCATCGAGCGCATCGCGGCGCTCCTCCCCTCCGGTCTGGACGACCGCGCGCCACCCCCGGCCGAGACTGCGCTCCAGCAGCGGTGGCAAGGCCTCCTCGAGCGTGGAATCAGTCAGGTGGTAGAACAGCACCTCTGTCATCGTTCCGGTCCGGCCGCGTTGTGCAATTTGCCTGCTAGCCTTCGTAGTTTTCCTTCACCAGCCGATCCAGAAGGCGCACGCCGAAGCCGGACGCCCAGGACTGGTTGATGTCGGTGGACGGCGAGCCCATTGCGGTTCCCGCCACGTCGAGATGCGCCCAGGGCGTGTCCTTGACGAATCGCTGGAGGAACTGCGCGGCCGTGATCGACCCGGCCGGCCGACCGCCGATGTTCTTCATGTCCGCGTTCTTGGAATCGATCTGCTTGTCGTATTCCGGACCGAGCGGCAGGCGCCAAAGCTTCTCCTGAGTAAGCAGGCCGGCCGCGAGCAGTCGCTCCGAAAGCTGGTCGTCGTTGGAAAACAGGCCCGCGTGATGATGGCCGAGGGCGATGATGACGGCTCCCGTCAACGTCGCGAGATTGACCATGAACTCCGGCTTGAAGCGATCGTTGCAGTACCACAGCGCATCGGCCAGCACGAGCCGTCCCTCGGCATCGGTATTGAGCACCTCGATCGTCTGGCCCGACATCGAGGTCACGATATCGCCGGGGCGCTGGGCGTCGCCGTCGACCATGTTTTCCACGAGGCCGATGATGCCCACTGCGTTCACCTTCGCCTTGCGCGCCGCCAGCGCGTGCATGAGGCCCGTCACGGCGGCGGCGCCACCCATGTCGCCCTTCATGTCTTCCATGCCAGCCGCCGGCTTGATCGAGATGCCGCCCGAATCGAAGACGACGCCCTTGCCGACGAAGGCGACCGGCTTCTGTTTGGACTTGCCGCCCTTCCATTGCATGATCGCCATGCGCGGGGGCCTGGTCGACCCCTGCGCCACGCCCAGCAGCGCACCCATGCCCAGCTTGCGCATCTCTTTTTCCGTGAGAATCTCGACGCTTGCGCCGAGTTTCTCGAGTTCCTTCGCCTTGGCGGCGAATTCGACGGTGCCGAGGATGTTTGCCGGTTCGTTGACGAGATCGCGCGCAAGGTAGACGCCCCCGGCGATGGCCTCCATCTCGGGAAATTCGCGCTTGGCGGCGGTCGCCGCTGCCGTCACGATCGTCACCTTGACGGTTTCGGGTGCCTCGCTGTTGTCCTCGTTCTTCTTCGTCTTGTAGCGGTCGAAGCGGTAGGCTCTGAGCAGCATCCCGAACGCGACTTCCGCCGCCTCGCGCCCGCCGATCTCGAGGCCCGGCGCGTCCAGGTAGACGGTGAGCTTCTTCGCCTTCCTGGCCTGCGCGAATACCAGTCCACCCAGCCGCGCCCAGCCGTCGGGCTGTGCCGCTAGCGGGATCGCCGATGCCGACGACGGCAATTCTGTCCGCGGCCGAGCCTTCCGGCGCCAACACGTCGACGACGCTGCCGCGCTTGCCGGTAAAGGAAGCTATCCGGAACGCCTTGGCGAGAACGCCGGCGGGATCGACGGCAGCGGCCGATTCCCCGGATTTGCCACCCTCGCTCGCAAGCAGGACTGCGAGCCCCGCCGGCTTGGAGGAGCGGGCGAAGCTGATGTCGAGAGTCGTGGTCATGATATCTCCGGCAGGGTCATTCGTTCGATGGCGGCGGGCGTGATCTTGGTCGTTTCAGGCGTCATGGCAAGCCCCCGGGACGCAATCGAGAGCGTTTGAGACGCGTCAAACTGGCCTTCCCGGCCCACAAAATGCTCCAACTCTTGCCATCGGCGGATGGCTTTGCGAATAGACCCGCAGGCGACGGGTACCTTCCCTCCCCGGCCGGAGATTGGATGCATGCAACAGGAGCGGCGAAAGGCAGGCGACGCCGCGCTTCCCGCGCTGAGGCCGTTTTCGAGCCCGCGGGTCGTTATGCTGGCCATCGCGATCACCGCGCTGCTTCTGGTCGTTTTCCAGTCGTTTCCGCAGATCGACCTTTCGGTCTCACGATACTTCTTCGTGGCGGCCGACTGCCCGGCACAGACGGCAGTCGGCAACGTGTGCGGCAGCTTTCCGGCAACCCGGATCAGGGCCCTGGTCATCCTGCGCGAAATCCTGCACGCCTTGCCCGCAATCCTGGCCGTCCTCGTAGCGTATTCCCTGTTCCTCGGGTTGAGGGCGCGGATGAGCTGGCTTCACCCCCGCAACATCGTACATGTCGTGGCGCTTGCCACGCTGATCCTCGGACCGGTTCTTCTGGTGAATGTCGGCCTGAAGGGCTACGCCGCACGTCCGAGGCCCTACGCGACGGATGTTTTCGGGGGCACACTGCCGTTCGTCCCGGCAGGCGATTTCGGCGGACAATGCACCTCCAACTGCTCCTTCGTTTCCGGCGAAGCCGCGGCGGGTTTCTGGCTTATTTGCCTCGTGCCGCTGGTGGCAGTCGCCTGGAGACGTCGCGCGGCGATCGCTGCGTCGAGTGGCGGCGATCATGTGCGGCGGCCTGCGCCTTGCGTTCGGCGCGCACTACCTCTCCGACATCGTCATGGCCGGCGCATTCACGCTTGACCATTTTTTGCGTGCTCGCCTACTGGGCCGAACGCAAGATCGGTTCCGAAAGCCCATCAATGTCTAGCGAAGGCACAGGACCGGCACTGTAGCAGACGCGCAACGCCGCCAGCGCCAATCGCTTCAGGAAGCATTTACCCTTTCCCTTCGCCCATTATTAGCCATTCTGGCCTTTCATATCGGGCTGCAGAGGCGCCCGCCCGCAACGGCACAGCGCGACAGCCACTCGCCGCAACCGGCCCCGATAGCGAGACCGATACCGAGATGCCGCTGATCGAGCGCTACATAATGAACCGCGTGTTGGTGGCCACCATGATGGCGCTGGTCGTGACGACGGCCATGGTGCTGGTCACGCAGCTGCTCAATCGCGTCAACCTGATGATGCAGACGGGGCAAAGCCTGTTCATCTTCGTGCGTATGGCCATCGCCATGGCGCCCCAGCTCGCGATGCTGGTGCTGCCGTTCACCCTGCTGATCGGCATTCTGCGAACACTCAACACGATGAACTCCGACTCCGAGCTGGCCGTACTCGAAGCCGCGGGCCGTTCGCCGATGGGCGTTGCGCGCCCGATCGTGCTGCTGGCGCTGGCTCTGTCCCTGGTCAGTCTCGCCTCTGCGCAATACGCCGAGCCTTATTTCAACCGCCAGCTTCGCGATCTCATCAACGCCGCCAGTGCGGACCTGCTGCGCTCGGCCATCCAGTCGGGAACCTTCACCCGGCTCGACGCCAACACCTACGTGCAAATATCCGAAGAGCTGCCGGGCGGCGAATTCGGCGGCTTCATGCTCGTCGACTTGCGCGATCCTCAGACGCAGCTCATCTATTTCGCCAAGCGCGGCTCGTTGCTGAAGCAGGACGGCAAGACAACGCTGCTTCTGGCCGATGGCGAGGTGCACCGGAAAAACAAGCAGACCGGTGAGGTGTCGATCATCACCTTCACGAGGACCGCCCTTGATTTCTCCGAGTTCGCTCCACAGTCCGGCCAGTTTCCCTATCTTCCGAGGGAGTACTACACCGAGACGCTGATTTCCCCTCCCCCAGGAGATCTGTTCCGGACCCACTTCCCCGGCAAGCTCAGGGAGGAACTCAACCGTCGCTTCTCCGACTGGCTGTATCCTCTCGTTTTCGGGCTGGTCGCAGTGTATTTCGCCGGCGGCGCGCAGTCGCACCGTCAGGAGAGACTTGCGCAAATCACGATCGCCACGACGATTGCGCTCACCCTTCGGATCCTGAGCTTCGTCACCGTGAACGGCTCCGGCTTGAGCACGCTGCTTGCCGCACTGACCTTCGGCATTCCGATTGGCGCAATCCTGATATTCTCCGTCGGCATCCTCACCGGCGTGACGTTGCGCCCGCCGCGGTGGCTGGTCGAGCGGACCGGTAGCCTGATTGCGCTGTCGGTTCGCCCCTACGTCGCACTCTGGCGGCGCTTGAGCGCGTTGGGTGAGCGCCTATGAGCGGGCACACGCTGTTTCGCTATTTCTTCCGGCGTCAGCTCGTGACGACGATGCAGATGTTTTTCGGCATCCTCACCATCGCGTTCATAGCCCAATTCACGGAATTCTCCCGCCAGGCCGGCTCGGCGCCCGACTACACGATTCTCGGCGGGCTCTACCTTTCGCTGCTCAGGGTCCCTTCTCTCATCCTCATGGTGGTGCCGTTCGTGATCCTGTTCGGATCCATGACGACGCTCATGTCGCTGAACCGGCGCCTCGAACTCGTGGTGGCACGGTCGGCGGGGGTTTCGGCATGGCAATTTCTGGCTCCGCTTTGCGCTGCGAGCTTTCTTGTGGGTGCATTCGCCGTCCTGGTGGTCAATCCTATCTCCGCGCCTCGTTCGGGCGTGCCGAGGAACTGCAGGCGCAGATTCGCGGGCATCAAGAAAGCCGATGGCCCTGCGAGCCAGATCCCATGGTTCCAGCAGCGCACAGGAGACGGAGTGACCGTCATCGGCGCTGCCGCGACGGCTCGTCGCGGCTTGCTGCTGGCGCGTCCCGTTTTCCTGCGAATCTCGCCCGAAGGCTCGATCAAGGAACGGATAGATGCCACGCAGGCGCTACTGCAGAACGGTTCGTGGAATCTGACCGATGCGACGATCATCGGCCCCAACCGTAACCGCACAAAGCTGAAGCACTACGAGATCGAATCGGGCCTGTCTCCGGAAATGGTCGAGCAGCGGCTGGCGAACCCCGAATCGATCCCCTTCTACGAACTCGGAAGCAAGGTCCGTCTGGCGCGCGCGATGGGCATGAAGGGCGACAATTTCGCGATGCAGTACCATTCGCTCATCGCTCTGCCGCCCTTGCTCGTGGCGATGACGCTGATTGCAGCCACGGTATCGATGCGTTTTGCCCGAATGGGGCAGTCCGCAACCCTCATTGTGGGTGGCATCGTTGCCGGGTTTCTGCTTTATGTCGTCACTGTGTCGGTCACCGCGTTCGGGAGCGCGGGCCTTGTGCCGCCGGTGGTTGCAGCGTGGCTGCCAGTGGCTGTGGCAATGTTTATCGGGGTGGCATTCTTGCTGTTCAAGGAGGACGGGTAGTGGGCGTCGCGCCGGCAAAGCACCGCGGCTCGATAGCGTGGCTGCGTACCGTTGCGCTTGCGACGGTCGCGCTGTGCGGCCTTGTTGTCGGCATGCCCGCCACGCAGGCCGATGCCCAGTCGCTCGGCGTTTCCGCCAATCCCACCGCCAGAATGCTGCTGGAATCCGATACGCTGGTCTACGATCGCGACACCAACGTCGTGGTGGCGATCGGCAGCGTCCAGATCGAATACGACGGCACGCATGTCGTGGCCGACCGGGTCACCTACGACCGCAATACGGCCCAGCTCACGGCCAACGGCAATGTCGAGATCATCGACAGCGACGGCCGCCGCACGACCGCGGACGAGTTCGTGTTCAGCGACGATTTCCGTGACGGCTTCGTCAACGCGCTGCGCGTCGAGACGCCCGAGAAGACCTATTTCGCGGCCGAGAGCGCGACCAGGAGCGCCGGCACCATCACCACGTTCGCGAACGGCGTCTACACCGCCTGCGAGCCCTGCGAGGAAAAGCCGGACAAGAAGCCGATCTGGCGCGTCAAGGCCAGAAAGATCATCTGGAACGGCAAGGCCAAGACGCTGCGGTTCGAGCACGCACGGCTGGAGTTCTTCGGTCTGCCGCTGGCCTACCTGCCGGTCCTGGAAGTTCCCGACCCGACGGTGAAGCGCAAGAGCGGATTCCTGGTACCGGGCATCGCTGCAGGAACGAACCTGGGTTACGGCGTCACCGTCCCCTACTACCTGGCGCTTTCGCCAACTTACGACCTTCTGCTCAAGGGCACCTACTACACCAAGCAGGGTTTTCTTGGCGAAGCGGAGTGGCGCCAGCGGTTCAACACCGGCCAGTACAGCGTCAAGATCGCCGCCGTGAGGCAGGCCGATCCCGATGCATTCCCGAAAGCCTACGTCGACAGAGAGCGTCAGGGATCGTGCCATGATCGGCACGAAGGGCGATTTCCAGATCAACCCGCGCTGGAGCTTCGGCTGGGACCTGCTCTACCAGTCCGACAAGAACTTCTCCCGCACCTACGGGATCGAAGGCTACTCGGACGTTGTCCAGCGCTCGGAAATCTACCTGACCGGCCTCAACGATCGCAATCTGTTCGACCTGCATGCCTATCATTTCAACGTTCAGGAAGCGCTTCCCGACTCGAGCCGGTTTTCGCGCGATCCAGTCCAGCCGTGGGTGCTGCCCAGCTTCGACTACACCTACACGCCCGACGAGCCGGTCGCCGGCGGCGAACTGAACATCGACGTCAATGCCCAGGGAATCTATCGCTCCGAACTGGACTGCACGACGTCGGTTGGTCCTGCTCGTTGCACGGCTCCGACGAGCGTTCCCGGCCCCGAAGGCACCTCCGGCCGCATCACCGCACAGGCCGAGTGGAAGCGCACCTTCATCACGCGCGGTGGACTGGTGATCACCCCGTCGCTGCAGGCCCGCGGCGATGCGATCTTCACCGATTTCACGCCCGCGACGCAGACCGCCATTGCCAGTCTCGGCGTGGCGACCGACATTCGCTCGGCCTACTATCGATACATGGCAACCGCAGGCCTGGAAGCGCGCTGGCCGATCCTCTTCTCCACCGCCAGCAGCACCAACGTCATCGAGCCCGTCATCCAGGTGTTCGCCAGTCCCGACGAGCAGTTCGCCAACACCCTCGGCATTCCCAATGAAGACGCGCAGAGCCTGGTGTTCGACGCCACCAACCTCTTCGAGAGCGACAGGTTCTCGGGCTATGATCGCATGGAAGGCGGCGTGCGCGCGAATGTCGGCTTCCGCTATTCCGGCACGTTCGCGAACGGGTGGACCGCCGACGCGATTTTCGGACAGTCCTTCCACCTTGCCGGAGTGAACTCGTTCGCCTCGCCTGATCTGGTCAATGTCGGTGCAGAATCCGGATTGGAGACTGCGGCTTCCGATTATGTCGGACAGGTCGGCCTCAGCTTCGGCCAGTTCAGGATGACCGCGGGCGCTCGGCTCGACAATGCCGATTTCCAGCTACGCCGCGTGGACGTCGGTGCAGCGCAGAGTTTTGGCCCTGTCGACGTCAGTGCGCGCTACGCCTACATCCAGGCGCAGCCGAAATATGGATACCCGACCGACAGGCATGCAGTCTCTGCCGGAGTGACGGCCCGCGTACGCGAGAACTGGCGGGTGTTCGCGACCGGCACCTACGACCTCATCACCCCCAAGCTCACAAGCGACTCGTTCGGCTTCGCTTATGATGACGAATGCTTTACCTACAGCATGACCTTCCGCGAGACGCACCCCATCAAGGGCAAGTCCTCCCAGAGCATCGGCTTCTTCGTCTCGCTGCGCACCCTTGGGGACTTCGGCAGTTCGACATCTAATGTCCTGCCGCAATAGCCGGCGTCATTGTTTCGCCCCACAATGGCGCAATTCACGGCCGTTCGTATCACCAAATCGACCATCGGAAAGACGCCCATGACTTCGCCAACGCAAATCGTGTTCAAGGCTGCCATTGCCTGGGCTGTCGTGTCGTTGTGCGCGTCCCTCGGCGCCAACCCGGCCTTGGCACGCGCCAACACCGTCGAGTACGTGATCGACAACAGTTATCCGATCACCAGCGCCGACATCGACCGGAGGGTCAATTTCCTTCGGCTGCAGCGCAAAAAGGCCTCCCGCGACGCGGCGGCCCAGGCCATGATCGACCAGACGCTTCACCTCATGGAGATGAAGCGTCTCGGAATCTCGGTGAGCGACGCGCAGGTCAACGAGGCCTACAACAACTTCGCCAAGAGCAACAATGCAACGCCGAGACAGGTCGAACAGACACTTGACCAGACAGGCGTCACCAAGCGTCACTTTCTCGAGTTCCTCCGCGCGACGATGGGCTGGAACCAGGCACTCAGCAAGCGCTACCAGAGTTCGGTAAGCCAGCGCGACCTGGAGCAGGAAACCGTGCAATGGATGCTGTCTCAGGGCGGCGAGAAGCCGAAGTCGACAGAGTATGTTCTGCAGGACGTGATCTTCGTCATACCGGCGAAGGACCGCAATGCCGTTGCTTGCCAAGCGGAAGCGCGAGGCCGAGGCGATGCGCGCCAAGTACAATGGTTGTGACAGCGCCCATGATCTGGCCAAGACGATGCTGGACGTTACGCCGCAGCCACTCGGCCGCTACATCGAGGAGAAGCTGCCGCCGGAATGGAAAGACCTCGTGGTGGGCACACCTGAGGGTGGCGCGACGCCGATAAGAGTGACCGAGCGTGGCGTGGAATTTCTGGGTGTGTGCAGCACCCGCACCGTTTCCGATGACCAGGTTGCCGAAGCCGTGTATCAGCAGCAGAACGAGGGCAAGGCAAATCCGGACATCGAAAAGCTGAGCGAGGAATACACTTCGGAGTTGCGCAAGAAGGCGAATATCGTCAAGCGCTGATGCGACTGCCCCTCGCCCTGAGCTGCGGTGACCCTGCCGGTATCGGCCCGGAGATCGCGCTCGCTGCCTGGAGAGATCGCGAACGGTTCGGCCTGCCCGAATTCTACCTGTTGAGCGATCCCGGGTTGGTCGCGCGCCGCGGCCAAAGCCTTGGCCTGCCTGCTCCCCGCGCGATCACCAGCCCCGCTCACACGAGCGAAACCTTCCGCGAAGCATTGCCTGTCATTCCGCTTCGACACGGCTTCAACGATGCGCCCGGCCGACCGGAGCCGGCGAACGCGGCCGGCATCGTGGAATCGATCGAACGTGCCGTCGGCGACGTCCATGCCGGGCTTGCGGCAGCGATGGTCACCTGCCCCATCGCCAAGAAGCCACTCTACGAGGCGGGCTTCCGGTTTCCGGGCCATACCGAATTCCTGGGCGAGCTTGCAGCCCGCTTGTATGGCGTGCAGGCACGGCCGGTCATGATGCTTGCCGGCCCGGAATTGAGGACCGTGCCGGTCACGATCCATATCCCGCTGTCGACGGTTCCGAATGCGCTCACGACGGCGGCAATCGTCGAGACGGGAAGAATCGTGGCGAGGGATCTCCGATCGCGCTTCGGCATCGAAGCACCGCGGCTGGCGATTGCCGGTCTCAACCCGCATGCCGGCGAAGGCGGTTCCATGGGCGCGGAGGATGAAGAGATCGTCCGGCCTGCCGTGACCGCGCTCGTGGAGGTCGGCATCCATGCCGTAGGCCCCCTGCCCGCCGACACGATGTTCCACGCGCGTGCCCGCGCGACCTACGACGTGGCGATCTGCATGTACCACGACCAGGCGCTCATACCTGCCAAGACACTCGCCTTCGACGAGGCGGTGAACGTGACGCTCGGCCTGCCCTTCGTGCGCACGTCGCCGGACCACGGCACCGCCTTCGACATTGCCGGCAAGGGCATCGCGCGGCCCGACAGCCTGGTCGCGGCGCTGAAGATGGCGCGGCTCATGGCGGACAAATCTGCCGCGTCAGCCGGATGAAACTGGACGACCTGCCGCCGCTGCGCGAAGTCATCGCCGCCCACGGCTTGCGCGCACGCAAGGAACTCGGCCAGAATTTTCTGCTGGACCTGAACCTGACTTCGAAGATCGCGCGTAGCGCTGGCGTTGCCGAAGGCTCCACGGTTTTCGAAATTGGTCCAGGTCCGGGCGGCCTGACGCGCGCGCTGCTGGCGCACGGCGCAAACGTCGTCGCCATCGAGCGCGACACACGCTGCCTGGCGGCGTTGGAGGAAATCGCCGCGCACTATCCGGGCAAGCTGGAAGTCATCGCCGCCGACGCCCTGAAGACCGACTTCGCCGCATTGGCAGCCGGGCGCGGTCCCGTGCAGATCGTCGCCAATCTGCCCTACAACATAGGCACGGAACTGCTCGTCAGGTGGCTCACCGTCGCGGAATGGCCGCCGTTCTGGAGTTCCATGACGCTGATGTTTCAGCGCGAGGTCGCCCAGCGGATTGTCGCGGCGCCGGGCTCTTCCTCCTATGGCAGGCTGGCGGTTCTGGCCGGCTGGCGCACCGAGGCCAGGATCCTGTTCGACGTTCCTGCTCAGGCCTTCACCCCGCCGCCGAAGGTTACGTCGTCGGTCGTGCAGCTCTTGCCGCGCGTGGCACCTTTGGCCGGCGACGTGATCCAGCTCGGCCGGGTCACGGAGGCCGCGTTCGGTCAGCGCCGCAAGATGCTGCGACAGAGCCTGAAATCCCTCGGCGGCGAGCGCCTGCTCGTTGCGACAGGCATCGACGGGACGCGTCGGGCCGAGACGCTGTCGATCACCGAGTTCGTCGCCCTGGCGAACGCGCTCTAGCCGCCGTCAGAGCTGCCTCAACCCTTTCGTGAAGCGACGGCCGTTGGCGACATAGTGCTCGGCCGAAGCCTTGAGCCCGGCCACCGCATTGTCGTCGAGCGTGCGCACTGCCTTGGCCGGCGAGCCGATGATCAGCGAATTGTCGGGGAAGGACTTGCCCTCGGTGACGAGCGCGCCCGCGCCCACGAGGCTGTTCCGCCCGATGGTCGCGCCGTTCAGGACCGTCGCTCCCATGCCGATCAGGCTGTTGTCGCCGATTGTGCAGCCGTGCAGCATCGCCTTGTGGCCGACCGTGCAGCCGCGCCCGATCGTCAGCGGAGACCCGGGATCCGTGTGCATGACCACGTGCTCCTGGATGTTGCTGCCTTCGCCGATGGTGATCGGCTCGTTGTCGCCCCGCAACACGCAGCCGAACCAGATACCTACGTCGCGCGCGAGCCGGACATTGCCGATGATCGCTGCATCCGGTGCTATCCAGTTGGTGCTCTGATCCTCGAACTCCGGCTGAATTCCGTCGATTTCGTAAAGCGGCATTGATTCACTCCTGCGCCCTTGTCGACGGCCAAGCTAGGCGCTTATGCGAGCGCTGCAAACCACCACATCGCGATAGCGGTGCCGCATGCCTGGCCTCGTTAACCCATCGTTCACCATGATGCCGACAGTGTCGCACCCTGGAACCATGCGACGTGGCGGCGACATGACGGTTCAGGACACACAACCCTTCGAGCGACAGCGGCGAGCCGGTTCGCTCCGGGTTCTTGTGGCGCATCTTCTACGTCTTCGCGGCCCTGGCGCTTGCGTCGGCGGCGATCAGCCTTGTCGGCAAGCTGGTCGGTCCGTCGCTGCTTCTGGTCGGCAATACCACCGACACGACCAGACGGGAGGTCGTCATCGGCAACAACGTGCTTGCCGTTCCCGCGAACATGATACGTTTCGAGCGGGGACGCCACGACGGTGAGGCCGAAAAGCTCGACCTGTTCATGCACTGGCCGGACCTCGACGGCTACTCGACTGCCCTGCGCGACGCGTTCAGCGATGTCGACGGGTCGCGGAGCATCGTTTTCGTGCAGATTTCACCGCAGATCATGTCGCGCGACATGAGCGGCCGCCTCGAGCCGATCTATCGCCATCTCATCGAAGGGCCTGCCTCCAACGGGCCGGCAGGCCTGCAAGTCTACCGCCTGAAACGCCAGGCGGGGTACCTGGACGAGCTGTTGGTGGTGGGGCAACGAAGCGGGCAGGAGCCCTTCGTGGCGCGCTGCCTGTCCGGTCCTTCCGCACGCGACTCGCTGGCTGCGTGCGAGCGCGACGTGCATTTCGGCGATGGCCTGAGCGCCATCTACCGCTTCTCGGATCATCTGCTCGGCGAGTGGAAATCCCTGGACGCGGCGGTCACGACGAGAATCGCCGGCCTCGTGCAGGTTTCGAAATGAGGCGTCTCGCGGAAGGTCGCGACCGCTAGAGATCGATGTCGAGGATCGCCATCGAGAAGTTGTAGTCGCCCTCCTCCTCGTCCTTGAAGATGATGCCGAGGAACTCGTCACCGAGATAGAGCTCGCAGGAATCCTCCTTGCGCGGCCTCGCCTTCACCTCGAGCTGCGGGTTCTGGAAGGTGCGCTTGAAATAGGCGTCGAGCTTTCTGATCTCTTCAGGCTTCAAAAGGATTCTCCGAATGGTGGGGACGCTGGCGCGCTTCTGGCACGCGGCAACGCGACGTGTAAACCCCGCGGCGGCACAGCCGTCCGCGGCGTGACAAAGGGCGTCTCAGCCACGTCCTTCGCCCAGCAGCTGGTCCATGGCGCGCGACGGCTCGTCGCAACCGGCCTCGCCGACGATGCGCGCAGGCACGCCTGCCACGGTCTTGTTGTGCGGGACGGACTGCAACACGACCGAACCGGCTGCCACTTTCGAGCAATGGCCGATCTCGATATTGCCGAGGACCTTGGCGCCGGCGCCGAGAAGCACTCCGTGGCGGATCTTGGGATGGCGGTCGCCGCCAGCCTTGCCGGTGCCGCCCAGCGTCACGTCCTGCAGGATGGATACGTTGTCGCCGATCGCAGCCGTCTCGCCGACCACCAGGCCCGTCGCATGGTCGAGAAAGACGCCCTTGCCGATGTGGGCGGCAGGATTGATGTCCGTCTGGAACACGGCCGACGAGCGGCTTTGCAGATAGAATGCGAAGTCCCGGCGCCCCTGTTGCCAGAGCCAGTGCGCAAGTCGATGCGTCTGGATCGCGTGAAAGCCCTTGAAATAGAGGACCGGCATGATGAACCGGTCGCAGGCGGGATCACGGTCGTAGTAGGCCTGGATGTCGACGCGGACCACCGAACTCCAGTCGGGATTTTCGCGCACCATCAGCGTGAATGTCTGGCGGATCAGATCGGCCCCGACGTCCGGATGATCCAGGCGCTCGGCAACGCGGTGGATCACCGCGTCCTCGAGGCTTTCGTGATTGAGGATCGTCGAGTACAGGAACGCGGCCAGCAGCGGATCCCGTTCGACGGCCTCGCGAGCCTCCTCGCGGACCGAATCCCAGATCGGATCGATGGGCTGCAGGTTGCCGGCCCGAATGGCGCTGGTATTGCTCACGACCAATCTCCATGCCTGGCGCTTACTTGCGCGGACCGGCAACATAGGCCAGAACGCCGCGGCGTTGAACTGCAATTTCCTTAACAGCGGATCAACTGGAATTGACGCATGCAGAGTCAAGACCTCGCCGGCACTGACAGCCTTCGCCTGGACATCGCGCACGGCGTAGCCACACTCACCATCGACAGGCCGGCGCGCAAGAACGCCATCACGCACGCAATGTGGCGACGCACGGCCGAACTCGTATCGAACAGGCGGGAAGCGACAACGCCGTCAGGTGCCTGGTCGTGCGTGGCGCCGGCCATGACTTTTCCGCCGGCGCCGACATCGGCGAGTTCGACGAGGTGCGGCGCAATGCGGCTACTGCCCGCAAATACGAAGCCTCAAACTCGGCCGCCTTCGCCGCATTCAGGAATTGTGCTGTCCCGACGATCGCGGCCATTCGCGGCGCCTGCCTCGGCGGCGGCTTCGGCATTGCGGCCGCGTGCGACATCAGGATCGCCGCGCCCGACGCACGGTTTGCAGTGCCCGCGGCAAGGCTCGGTCTTGCATATCCACACGATGCAATGGCCGACATCGTCGAATCCTGCGGGCCGCAGCTTGCACGCTTCCTCACCTTTTCCGCCGCCACGGTGGATGCAGAGACCGCCCTGCGCGCCGGATTCCTGCTTGAAATCAGGGCCGCCGAGGAACTCTACGAGCGCGCCGCCGAACTGGCTGCCCAGATCGCCGCCAACGCCCCCATGTCGATCCGGGCCTCCAGGGCAGCGATCCGTGCGGTGTTGAGCCGAACGCCCGAGGATGCCGAAGAGGCCCGCCGGCTGGGCGCGGCGACGTTCGACAGCGCCGACTACGCTGAGGGACGCGCCGCCTTCCGCGATCGGCGCAAGCCACTGTTCCGCGGAAGCTGAATGCCCGCAGCAACGGTGCCGACACACCGTGTCAGCATCGGCCGCGCCGGGGCCTTGATCGATTTGCGGTTTTCGGGTGGATGGAACGCCACCGCGACAGCAGGCTCGTTCAGATGACCATCGATGTGCCGAACAAGACCGCCCGGCGCCACTTCATCGCGCTGCAGGGCCTGGCCTCCGCACCCAACCGTGCATGGGGCAAGCAGGGCCTGCTGCAGGCGGTGCATGATCTCGGCTTCGTCCAGGTCGACAGCATCAACACCGTAGAGCGCGCGCATCACCACGTGCTGTTTGCGCGCAACCAGACCTATCGTCACAAGAATCTCCACGCGCTGATCGAGCGCGAAGGTGCGCTCTTCGAGAACTGGACGCACGACGCCTCCATCATCCCCAGCGCGTTCTTCCCCTACTGGCGGCACCGGTTCGCGCGCGAACGGACGCGCCTGCGGACGCGCTGGAAGGATCATTTCGGCACGGAGGGGTTCGATGACGACCTGACGCGCGTTCTCGACCAGGTGGCGCGTGAAGGGCCGGTGATGGCGCGCGATTTCGAAGGCGACAAGCCGTCGACCGGCTGGTGGGACTGGCACCCCTCGAAAGCAGCACTCGAGTTTCTCTGGCGCACCGGCGAGCTGGCGATCGCCCGCCGCGAAGGCTTCCAGAAGGTCTACGATCTCACCGAACGCGTCCTCCCCGCCGCGCATCGTGAGCCGCAGGTCGATCACCATGAATTCGTCGACTGGGCCTGCCGCGAAGCGCTGAAACGTCTCGGGTTTGCCACGCGCGGCGAGATCGCGGCCTTCTGGGATCTGCTGACGCCGGGCGAGGTCGAGGTATGGCTTGGCGCTCACGCCAAAGAGCTCGTCACCGCGAGAATTGAGCCGGCAGGCGACGGCAAGCCGCGCATTGCCTTCGCGTTTCCCGAGACGATCGACCGGCTCTCCAACACTCCCGAACCACCGGACCGGGTCCGGGTGCTCAGCCCGTTCGATCCGCTGTTGCGCGACCGGGCGCGCGCCGAGCGCCTCTTCGATTTTCACTACCGGATCGAGGTGTTCGTTCCGGAGGCCAAGCGCCGCTACGGCTACTACGTCTTCCCCGTCATGCGCGGCGATCGCATCGTCGGGCGCATCGACATGAAGGCGGAGCGCGACCGCGAGGTGCTCGCCGTCAGGGCCTTCTGGCCCGAACAAGGCGTGCGGCTGTCGAAGGCGTTTCTCGTCAAGCTCGAGGCCGAACTCGACAGGATGCGTCGCTTCTCGGGCGTTGCGGGGGTGGAATTCGCGGACGGATGGCTTCGAACCTGAGCGATTGAACGCCCTTCACGCGGCCTCGTCGTCGGTGAGGAAATCGAGGATCGCATCGCAGAAGATGTCGTTGCGGTCGCCGGCAACCATGTGCCCTGCCCCGCCGACGTCCACGTAGCTTGCCTGCGGCACCCTTTCGGCGAATTCGCGTGCCTGGGCCTCGCCGACCAGTTCCGACTGCATACCGCGCACCAGAAGCACCGGAATGTGCAGATTGGGCAGCCCGGCAAGCAGTTCGCCCATCAGCGCCTCGGCATCGACGTTGATGTTGCGAGGCCCCTTCATGAAGGCAGGGTCCCAGTGCCAGCGATAGCGCCCGTCGTCGTCGAGCCTCAGGTTCTTGCGCAGCCCTTCGAGCGACGACGGCCGCGGCCGGTGTGGCAGATACTCGGCAATGGCGTCGGCGGCTTCCTCGAGCGTGGCGAAGCCTTCGTCCATACGCTCGCCCATGAAACCCTGGATGCGCGACACGCCCTCCCGGTCGAGGCTGCGGAACGATGTCGACGAGAACGAGCGACTCCAGCAAAGGACCGCGGCGCACCTCCGCCGTGAGCAGCGACAGTCCGCCCATCGAGGCGCCGATCGCGGACGGCGCGGCGTGAAACATTTCCGCGACCTGTCTCACCAGAACCACCGCGTCCTGGCCGAAATCCTCGAACGTGTAGTTTCCGCTCGCAACCCACTCACTTTCGCCGTGCCCGCGCTGATCCACGGTGATCGCACACATGCCATGGGCGGCGATGCGGCGCGCCGTGTTGTCCCACGCCCGTCTGGTCTGTCCGCCGCCGTGCAGCAGGAGCACCGGATGGCCGCGGCCGTCCCACAGGTCAGCGACAAGTCGGTTGCCTTCGGCACCGACGAACTCCAGACGCTTCGGCGTCGTCAAATCGGGTTCTCCTCAAGGAATTGCAACACGCGCGCCTTGAAGGTCCGGTCGCCGACCGACAGCATGTGGTCGCGCCCTTCTATGGCGAAGGACTGCGCGTGCGGCATCATGGCGGCGAGCTTTTCCGGCGATCCGGAAATGTCGTCGCGCGTGCCTGCGGCGACCAGCGTCGGCTGGTCGATCCCGGCCACCTGCGTCCGGCGTCAGCAAGGCACGCGAGGTCTCGATGCAAGCCGCGAGCGCCTTGCGGTCGCTCTTGGTCTGGTCGGCGAAGGCGCGAAACATGCGACCGCGTTCGGTGTCGATGGTTTCGGGATCGGGGCGAGCAGCGCCTCCGCGATCGGATCCCAGTCTCCCACTCCGTCGATCATCCCCGAGCCGAGCCCGCCGAAAGTCAGCGTGGCGGGCCTGACCTGGTCTTCCAGCGCCATGAACGCGGCAATTCGCGCACCCATCGAGTAGCCGAAGACATGGGCGCGGTCGATGCCCAGATGTTCGAGCAGCGCGAGTGCGTCGCCGGCCATCTTTTCCGGGCGGTAGTCGTCGGGATCGTAGCTCTTCGTCGAGGCGCCATGCCCGCGATTATCGAACGCGATCGGCCTGTAGCCGGCGTCCTCCAGCACCTTCACCCAGCCAGGGGTAACCCAGTTCACTACATGCGATGATGCGAACCCATGGATGAGCAGGACCGGCTGGCCTTGGCCACGGTCGATATAGGCGATGTCGAAGCCGTCGTGATCGAAAAATTGCATGCGTGAAGAAGAAGGTCTCTCGGCTACCCGTCCACGACTGCGTCGATCTCGGGATGGTGAATGCGAATGCCCGGCTGGATGCCCGTCTTCTGGGCCGTCCCGGCCTTCAGTTCAAGCACGAAACGAATCGGATCGGACGGCGCGATGGGCGCTACCGAATAGGGTTCCCCCGGCAATACCGCCTTCACCTTCCCATCTTCGCCGATGAAGACGAGATCAAGCGGCATCGGCGTATCCTTCATCCAGAAGGCGACGCGCCGCGTTTGCTCGAAGATGAACAGCATGCCGCGATCGTCCGGCATGTCGTGGCGGAACATCAGGCCGCGGCTGCGTTCGTCCGCATCGTCGGCAATCTCGATGGAAAACTGCCTGTTCTTGCCGTTGGTCTCGGCGACGAGCGGCACCGGATGGACCGGCAGGATCATCGGAGCGCCGTCCTGCGCGTGGGCAAGCACGCCCGGCGTCGCAATCATGAGGGCGGCAACAGCGAACGGCAGCGCATGCCGAAAGATCGCGCTAAGTATGCTCATCGAACCCTGTTCCGGCCGTACGGCCTCAGTTGGAAATCGTCAGGGTTCCCATATCGGGGTGAATTTCGGCGGCCATGAGGCCCTTGTCGCCGCGACCGAATCGAACGAGCACGACCTGCCCCGGCCGCAACTCGGTGATGCCGTAGCGCCGCAGCGTCTCCATGTGCACGAAGATGTCCTCCGTGCCCTCGCCGCGCGTCAGGAAACCGAACCCTTTCGTCCGGTTGAACCATTTGACCAGAGCGCGTTCAAGCCCGCTTTCGGCGTTCACCGAAACGTGGGTGCGGGGCGCCTGCTGCTCCGACGGGTGGACGGCGGTGGAGGTGTCCATCGACACGACGCGGAAGGCCTGCAGGCCGCGGTCGCCGCGCCTCGCCAGGCAAAGCACGCGCGCGCCTTCCAGCGCGGTCTGGAATCCGTCGCGCCGCAGGCAAGTCACATGGAGAAGGACATCGCCCAGGGCTTCCTCGTCGGGCAGGACGAAACCGTAGCCCTTCGCAACGTCGAACCATTTTATCGAACCGGAGATCTCGAACAGGCCCGCCGCATCCATGCCTTCGTCGGCATGCCTGTCGTCGGTTTCCCGCCGCCCTTCGAGCCATCCTTCCGACGAGGACTTGTCCCCCATCCGAGCGCCCTTCCCCTCGGTCCACAAACGCTACTGATTCTTCTGCAAGGATAACACCGCGCGTTTGTATGTTAGCAAGGGTCGTCCATAAAAAATCGGGATTTCCACGAACAAAAGCCACATTCCGGCAAAGTGAATCTCGGACGCATTCCATGTGTCCGCCCCCACCGGCAGCGCTTGCTCGCGAACCAGTGCGGTTCTATGCAGGTCGCACAATCCACGAGAGGAGCGATCATGCGCTATCTGCACACCATGGTGAGAGTGACCAATGTCGAGGAGTCGCTGGACTTCTACTGCAACAAGCTCGGCCTCGAGGAATCGCGCCGCATGGACAGCGAGCAGGGTCGCTACACGCTGATCTTCCTGCGCGCTCCCGCCGATCGTGCGACATCCGACGCCAAGAACGCGCCGGAACTCGAGCTGACCTACAACTGGGATCCCGAGGAATACTCGGGCGGGCGAAATTTCGGCCACCTCGCCTACAAGGTCGACAACATCTACGAGACCTGCCAGCGCCTGATGGACAATGGCGTCACGATCAACCGGCCGCCGCGCGATGGGCGCATGGCCTTCGTGCGCTCGCCTGACGGCATTTCGATCGAGCTCCTGCAGGAGGGCGACGCGCTGCCGAAACAGGAACCCTGGGCATCGATGGAAAACACCGGAAGCTGGTGAGGAACGTCTATCCCGAGGCCGTCGACGCCTCCGCCTGGAAGCGTCGCGGCCTTCGGCGGCGGCCTGTTTGCACCCCGGAAACGGCGTGCTAACAGCATCGATCATCGTGGAAGTGCCGGGAAACGCAGAATGAAAGACGTGCTGGAGGAACTCGAGCGCCGCCGTGCCACAGCCAGGGCCGGCGGCGGCGCCAAAAGGATCGCCGCCCAGCACGAACGCGGCAAACTCACGGCGCGGGAGCGCATTTCGGTATTCCTCGACGAGGGCTCGTTCGAGGAATTCGACATGTTCGTCGAGCACCGCTCGACCGATTTCGGCATGGAGAAGACCAAGATCGCCGGCGACGGCGTGGTCACCGGCTGGGGCACCGTCAACGGCCGCACAGTCTTCGTCTTCGCCAAGGACTTCACCGTATTCGGCGGTTCGCTGTCGGAGGCGCACGCCGAGAAGGTCGTGAAGGTCCAGGAGATGGCGCTGAAGAACCGCGCGCCGATCGTCGGCATCTACGATGCGGGCGGCGCGCGCATCCAGGAGGGCGTGGCGGCGCTCGGCGGCTACGCCGAGATCTTCCAGCGCAACGTGCTTGCCTCGGGCGTCATCCCGCAGATTTCCGTCATCATGGGCCCCTGCGCGGGCGGCGACGTCTATTCGCCCGCCATGACGGACTTCATCTTCATGGTGCGCGACACCTCCTACATGTTCGTCACCGGGCCGGACGTGGTGAAGACGGTCACCAACGAGACGGTGACGTCGGAGGAACTCGGCGGCGCCACCGTCCATACGGTGAAATCGTCGATCGCCGACGGCGCCTACAACAACGACGTCGAGGCGCTGCTTCAGATGCGCCGGCTGATCGACTTCCTGCCCCCCTCGAACACCGGCGAACTGCCCGAGGTGGAATGCCTGGAGCCTGCCGACGAGAACGATTCCTCGCTCGACAGGCTGGTTCCGGACAACGCCAACAAGCCCTACGACATCAAGGAACTCATCCTGAAGACCGTCGACGAGGACGACTTCTTCGAGATCCAGGAGAACTTCGCCAGGAACATCGTCACCGGCTTCGGCCGCGTCGAAGGCCGCACGGTGGGCTTCGTCGCCAACCAGCCGATGGTGCTGGCCGGCGTTCTCGATTCCGACGCCAGCCGCAAGGCGGCCCGTTTCGTGCGCTTCTGCGACTGCTTCAACATCCCGATTGTCACCTTCGTCGACGTGCCGGGCTTCCTGCCGGGCACCGCGCAGGAATATGGCGGCCTGATAAAGCACGGCGCCAAGCTGCTGTTCGCCTATGCCGAGGCGACCGTGCCGAAGATCACCGTCATCACCCGCAAGGCCTTCGGCGGGGCCTACGACGTCATGGCCTCCAAGCATCTGCGGGGCGACATCAACTATGCCTGGCCGACCGCGCAGATCGCGGTGATGGGGGCCAAGGGCGCCGTCGAGATCATCTACCGCAAGGATATCGCCGACACCGAGAAGATCGCCGCGCACACCAAGGCCTACGAAGACCGGTTCCTTTCGCCTTTCGTGGCAGCCGAGCGCGGCTATATCGACGAGGTCATCATGCCGCATTCGACGCGGCGCAGGATTGCCAAGGGTCTGCGCCTGCTGCGCAACAAGCATCTCGAAAATCCCTGGAAGAAGCACGACAACATTCCGCTGTGAAGCTTCTCCTTTCCTGCCGCCTGGAGGGTGACGGCCGGACCTGCCCCCGCTGCCGCGCCGGAGCAAAGCGTTAAGCCTAACAAAAGGTAACCTGACGATTCCGATTGACCGCGGCCTCGGCTCACGCTTTCGTGAGTGAGTGGCCTAGTGGCGGAATGGCGACGCGGAGGAGTGCAAATCCTCACATCCTGGTTCGACCCCAGGCTAGGCCTCCAGGCGTTCGTTCGGACGCATTGCGATAGATATTCAGGAAGACTGGCGATCCCGGCAGGACTCGAACCTGCGACCATCGGCTTAGAAGGCCGGTGCTCTATCCGGCTGAGCTACGGGACCTTGCCGGGCAGGCGCGCCGCCTGCCTTCTGCCGTGCCGCGGCCGACCGCTTTTGCTCGCGGTGGGCCTCGACGCCTAATGCGTCCACGGCACCTTTCGGTCATAGCGGAAATTGTCCGAGTAGGAAATCTGGCGCCGGTGCGACTCCTTCGGTTCCTGCACGCGGTAGGCGATGCCGTTCGCCTCGGCGTAGGCGACGGCCTCTTCGCGCGTCCGGAATTTCAGGCGCACCTGGCTCTTCATGTCGCCGGAGCTGGTGTAGCCCATGAGCGGATCGATGGAGCGCGGCTGCTCGGGCTCGAATTCGAGCACCCAAAAGCCGGTCCTGGCCTTGCCGGACTGCATGGCGGTCCTTGCGGGGCTGTAGATGCGTGCGGACATGTTCGTCTTCCGGTTTCGCCTGAAGGAGACTTCTGCTCTTGCGGCTTTCTCGCCAGCCGGTCAAGGGCCCGGCTGCGGATGGTCGGAGCGGCAGGATTCGAACCTGCGACCCTCTGGTCCCAAACCAGATGCGCTACCAGACTGCGCTACGCTCCGTCGCCGCGCACTCCCTACAGTCGCCGCGAATGCGGTGCAAGCAAAGATGCTCCAGATAACCTTTCAGGCCTGGTGCCGGAGCAATGCGGCCCCGCCGTCGGCGGCGATCTCCTCAATCATGCGCTCCAGCCAGTCGAGCCGATCGGCGTCCGGTGAAAGCTCGTCCGCCGCCGAGATCGCCTTTTCCAGGGCGAGTTCGACAAGAAGGTCCGCCTGCGGGACATCGCCGGTAAGAACGCGCGCAAACAGCCGAAGTCGCGGGAGAAGGGCAATGATGTCGCCCGCCGCCGCTGATTTCCTCAGGCCACTGTCGAACGCGACGTTGCCGCCCGCGGCGATCAGCTCGCGGGCGATCACGTTGTCCAGCTCCTTGTCCGAGATCGCCAGCTCGGGCATCGCGTAACGGACGCGTCGCCGCAGCTCCGACACCGAAATGGGAAATCCGCCGCGCTTCCTGGCGGCATATTGCCTGACTGCCTCCTTGAGGCGATCGGAGACGGACAGTTTCCAGAATAGTCATTGATCCCTCCTGAGAATTCGCCTTGCTTAAAGCCGCAAGCTAGCGCCTCCGGGCCCCGGAGAAAATCACAACAGTTAGCGTCGGCTCCTGGTCGGAAGCCGCCCGGCCCCGGCGTCGGATCAGCCACCGCACTGCGGAACGAACCGCTGCCGCAGCGGGTTCAGCCTCATCATCCAACGAATTCGCGAGGGTTGATGACGACGGTCGATGTACCCTTCCACATAGCAGTAGCGGCCGCCGGTGTTCTTTTCATGGCCTTCCAGATCGCAACGTGGAAGAGCCACGGGCTTCGAGAATTCCTGCCGATCGTTTTGACCTACGCGATCATGGGCGCGCCGCTCGCCGCCCTCTCGCAGGTGACACCCGCGATGGCCGCTTCCGGGCTGCTCGCCATGGCTTGCAGTGCCGCGGTTGGGGGCCTGCTCTTCCCCCTCTTCCGGCGGCTGGTCGGCCCTTATTACGCAGCCATGGTCGCCACCGCCTTCATCGCCGTGACCACTGCCTGGGGACCGGATCGCGATGTCCTTCCTTCGCCGCACCACCGACGAGACCGGCGAGGTCGAGCCTATGCCGGCCATCCTGCCGCTCAACGCCTTCTACATCTTCCCGTGGACGGCGATCCTGCTGACCCGCCTGGCGTTCTGGCTCGCCGGCTGATCGCCTCGGCTCATCCCGACTGCTGCCGCTTCCCCATATTCGGCCCGCGGCTCGCCGCCTCGCCCGCCGCCAGCTCGATGATCTCGGCGGTGATCTCCTCCTGGCGCACGATGCGCCGGGTGCCTTCCAGATCCGACAGAGTGCGCTCGATCTGGCTGTGCGTGGACGCCATCGCCTGCATTCGCGCCTCGTTCTCGGCCGCGAATGCGTGCAGCGCGGCGTGGCAGAGCTGGGCGTGGATGTATTCACCCGTCATGCGCGCCAGCAGCGTGCGCGGCGGCAGGTCGACCAGCGGCTCCGCCAAGGGTATCTCGCGGCGCACGCTCTCGACGTCGAACGGCAGCAGCCGGCGACGCTGGATGGAGATCGCCCCGCCCGCCTCCGAAAGGCTGAATACGACGTCGAGCAAATTGTTGTCGGTCTCGGCGAGTGCGGTATAGACGGCCGTCGCCAACTCGATCACCGAGACGCGGGATCGCGGAAGAATGGGCCGGCATCGCAGCCTGCCAGCGCGGCTCCATGCCACGCTCGTGCGCCAGCGAGGTGCCGCGCCCGCCGATCATGAACAGGTCGCAGTCCTTCCACTCGGCCGCGATCGCATCGAGCACGCGTTCCGAAAACGCCCCCGCGAACCCCTGCTCGGCGACGAACACGATGAGCGAGCGCCGCGGCGCCTGTCTCGGCGGATCAGGCGGCCGGTCCCCGAGCAGCGGCAAAAGCCGCGCCATGGCGCCGCGGATCGTCTCGGAATAGGCGTCGACGGCGTCGAGCTGCGAATGCGCCTGGCGCGCATGGGCGGCGGCGATGCCGCGCATGGCGTTGACGACGGAGCCGAGCTTGCGGATGCCGTCGATGCGCGCCGTGATGTCGGCCAGGCGTTCCGTCATTGCGGCTGCGCCCTCGCCTCGGCGGCGGCGATCACCGTGTCGGCGAGCGTCTTCATCGCCGCTACGACCGCCTTCTTGCCATCTTCGTCGAGCGTTCCGTCCTTGCGCATCTGGTCGACCGCCGCACCTGCATGATTGTCGAGCGCGTCGGCGACACCGGCGCGAAACTGCGGCACGTCCTCCACATCCATGTCGTCGAGCAGGCCGTTCTGCACCGCCAGGACGAGCGCGACCTCGTCGGCCAGCCGCAGCGGCTGGTGCTGGCGTTGCGAAAGGATCGCGCGAATGCGCGCGCCGCGCGTCAGCTGCTTGCGGATGCGGGTGTCCGGCATGCCGCCGAAGCGCGTGAACATCTCGAGCTCCAGGAACTGCGCGTAGTCGAGACGCAGCGTCTCGGCCGCGTCGCGCAGCGCCCGCGCCTGGGTCTTGCCGCCGACACGGCTGACGCTGGTGCCGACGTCGACTGCCGGCATCTGCCCTTCGTTGAACAGCCGCGCATCGAGCACGATCTGCCCGTCGGTGATCGAGATGAGATTGGTGGGAATATACGCCGACAAATTGCCGGCGTCGGTCTCGGCGATCGGCAGCGCCGTCAGCGAACCGCCGCCGCGCGCCTGCGACAGCTTCGCGGCGCGCTCAAGCAGCCTGGCGTGCACGTAGAAGATGTCGCCCGGATAGGCCTCGCGGCCCGGCGACTGACGCGTCAGCAGCGCGATCTCGCGATGCGTGGCGGCATGCTTGGTGATGTCGTCGACGATCACCAGCGCGTGCTGGCCGCGGTCGCGGAAATACTCCGCCATGGTGAAGCCGGCGAACGGTGCGATCCACTGCAGGCCGGGCGCACTCGCGGCTCCCGCGACGACGAAGATCGTGCGTTCCGGCGCCCCGCCCGCGCGCATCGCCTCGATCGCCTGCATGACGCTCGACGTCTTCTGGCCGACGGCGACGTAGACGCAGATCATGTCGCTCGATTTCTGGCTGATGACGGTGTCGACGGCGATCGTCGTCTTGCCGGTGGCGCGGTCGCCGACGATCAGCTCGCGCTGACCGCGGCCGAGCGCGAACAGCGTGTCGATGACGGCAAGGCCGGTCTGCACCGGCTGGGTGACGAGATCGCGCTCGATGATCGCCGGCGCGGGCTTTTCGATCGGCTCCTGCGCCTCCGCCTCGATCGGTCCCTTCTCGTCGAGTGGCCTGCCGAGCGGATCGACGATGCGGCCAAGCAGCGCCGGACCGACCGGCACGCGCACCACCCCGCCGGTGCCGCGCACCGTGTGCCCGGCTTCGACGGCGTCGATGTCGTCGAGCAGCACGCAGCCGATGCGGTCGCGGTCGAGGACCTGAGCGAAGCCGTACTGGCCGCCGCTGAAATGCAGCAGCTCGTCGAGTTTCGCGTTCGGCAGGCCGGAAACGAAGGCGATGCCGTCGGCGACTTCCTCGACGCGGCCCACTTGCTCGACCTGGGGCCCGAGGTCGGTCTCGTCCGACGCGCTCGCGCGCCTCGTCGAGCCAGGCGTCCGGATCGGGAGCGGCGTCATTGGCCACGGGTAAGCTCCGCCTCTATGCGTTCGAGATCGGCGCGCCAGCTGTTGGCGACCGACAGATGCGGTCCATGCAGCTCGAGCCCGGCGATCAGCGCCGGCTCGGTCTTGAAGGTGATTGCGGGCGCTGACCCGAAAGCGGCGGCGACGGCGTCGCGTGATGCGCTTCTTCTCCTCGTCGGTGAGATCGCTGGCCGACACCGCCTCGAGCGCCGCGCCGTCTTCGGTGACCGCCTTGCGGGTCTTGTCCGGCAGGTCGCCGATGGTGGCGACGAGCCAGTCGAGAAACGCCGCGCGCACCGCGGGTCGGTCGAGCCGCCCGGCCAGCCGGCCGGCGATCTCGATGGCGAGCCGCGACGACCGTTCCGCCCATGCCTTCTGCTCGGCGGCCTGGCGCGCCTTGATGCCGGCCTCGGCCGACGACTTGACCGCATCGGCCTCCTTGTGCGCGGCGTCGAGCATCGAAGCCCGCGCTGCCTCCGCTTCCTTGCGGGCCTGGGCGACCATCTGCTCGTGCTCGGCCGCGAGCCCCGCGCGCGTCTTGCGGACGTCTTCGAGCGTGGCTTCCGCCTCGGCCTTCTTTTTCGCCGCGTCGTCGAGCATGGCGGCGGACTTCGCTCGACGCTCCTCGATCATCGCCGAGACCGGCCGCCAGAAGAAGCGGCCGAGCAGCCAGATCAGCACTGCGACGTTGACGATCTCGAAGCCGAGCGTCCACCAGTCGATCGTCATGGCCGGGTCCCGGTTATCGAAGGCCTGTGCCGGGCATGCGCGAACATGCTCAAAGCAGCGGGTTGGCGAACAGCAGGAGCAGCGAGATGACCAGGCAGTAGATCGCCGTCGTCTCGATCATCGCCAGACCGACGAACAGCGTGCGCGAGATCGTGTTGGCCGACTTCGGGCTGCCGCGCTATCGCGTCCATGGCCCCGGCGACCGCCCTGCCCTCGGCAAGCGCCGGTCCGAGCGCGCCGAAGGCGACGGCGAACGCCGCGCCCAGAATGCTTGCGAATTTCAACCAGTCCATGGGTATCTCCTTCAACCGGAATTTTCGTGCTCGTCGCCGGACTCCTCGATCGCGCCGGCGATGAAGACCATCGCGAGAATGGAAAAGATGTAGGCCTGAACGGCGCCGGTCAGCAGGTCGAGCGCCATGAACGGGATCGGCACCAGCAGTCCGGCCAGCGACAGCACGATGCCGATGACGAACACGCCGCTCATGATGTTGCCGAACAGGCGCACCAGCAGCGAGAAGGTGCGCGTCAGGCTTTCCACGAAGTTGAGCGGTATCATGATCGGCGTCGGCACGGCGAAGCTCTTGAGGTATCCGCGTATCCCGCCCGTCTTCACGCCGAACCAGATGATCGAGAAAAACACGATGAGGGCCAGTGCGGTGTCGGTCTCGAGATGTGCGGTTGGAGGCTCGACGCCCGGCACCAGAGACGACCAGTTGGCCGTCAGGATGAACAGGAAGATCGTCCCGATGAGAGCGCGATAAGGGCCTGGCTCGGTCTTCATCGTGTCGCGAATCTGACCGTCGATCGCATCCACGATGAGTTCGACCAGCGACTGAGCGAAGCCGGGCTTCAACGTCAGCCGCCGGCTGAGCAGGAAGCTGCCGCCCGCCAGAACCACCATGATGCCCCAGGTGATCACCACGACATTGGTGATCGGCGCCGGGCCGACATGGAACAGGACTGTGCTTTCGAGCGGCGATCTCATTGCGCCGGCTCCCTGTTGGCGCGCATCACCAGCCAGCGTCCCGCGAACACGCCGGCGGCGGTGGCGATCAGCGGCATCGCGCCCTCCAGGCTGGCGAGCACGAGGCCGCCGGCCATCAGCGCCAGTCGTCCCAGGATGAGGCCGATCGTCGGCCACTTGGCGGCGCCCTGCGCCAGACGCTGCGCCGTCGCATGCACGGCGGTGAAATAAAGGAAGCCGAGCACCGCGCCGAAGCCCACGTGCGCGGCGCCGACGAGTAGCTGGAACCACGGTCCCGCTTCGGAGAAGGCCTGAAAAATCATGCCCGGTTCACCCATCTCCAGCCCGACCAGCAGCCGAGCGCCAGCCCGACGACCAGCAGCGCACCCGTCCACGTGAGGCCGCTGTGGAGGGATCTGTCCAGCCAGCGGCCGGCGAACATCCCGACCAGCATCGGAAACACGATGATCCAGCCGAGCACCCCGATCTGTGCTAGCCGCCGTGCGACCGATTGCTCGCCTTCCGCCAGCCACCGGTGCCGTCGCTGTGCCCGCAGTCGCGCCGCCTCGGCCAGCGGATCGTCGGGTTCGCGGTCGTGATGGGCTGCGTCGCTCACCGGCCGCCTCCGATCCCGCCGATGTCCGGCCGGCGCAGTCGCTGCATGATCTGGCGTATGGCGGCCAGCTGCAGCCGCGTCGAATCGACGTGCTCCTTGCGTTCCGTCTCGATTTCGGTGCGGAACTTGGAAAGGACCGTCTGCGCGAGCTCGTCGAGATCGTCGCCCGGCACGGCCTCGCGGCTCGTCACTGTCACCTGCGTTGCCGCCCTCGACCGAAAGCACGCCGCCGCGCACGGCGCAGTGACCCTGCTTGCCTTCCGTGTCGGTCCAGCTCACCACCGAGATCGGCAGCGTCGTCAGGAAGTCGGCATGTCCCGGCAGGACGCCGAAGCTGCCGTCCTCCTCCTCGGCCTTCAGCGAGGCGATCTCTGCGTCGACGGCTACCTCGAGCGGCGTGACGATCTTCAGTCTCATTGCGCCGCCTCCTTCTGGCCGCCAGAGGACTTCCCGTCGTGGAATTCCTTGTCGTGCGCCTCCTGGATCGTGCCGACCATGTAGAGCGAGCTTTCGGCCCAGTTGTCGGCCTCCCCGTCGAGGATCGCCTTGACGCCGGCCAGCGTGTCGGCGCGGCTCACGCTGCGGCCGGGCGTGCCGGTGAAGGATTCGGTGACGGCGAAAGGCTGGCGTGAGGAAGCGCTGCAGCCGCCGGGCGCGGCGCACCACCAGGCGGTCGGCGGCGCCGAGTTCCTCGACGCCGAGCAGCGAGATGATGTCCTGCAGCTCCTTGAAGCGGGCAAGCGTCTCGCGCGCCCTTCCGGCAAGCCGGTAGTGGTCGTCGCCGACGATGGTCGGGTCGAGCAGCAGCGAGGTCGAGGCGAGCGGATCGACGGCGGGATAGAAGCCTTCTGCCGCGAGCGCGCGCGACAGCACGATGGAGGAATCCATATGGGTGGAGATAGCGGTGACCGCCGGATCGGTGAAATCGTCGGCCGGCACATAGACGGCCTGGATCGAGGTGACGGCGGCGCCCGCCACCGAGGCGATGCGTTCCTGCAGCGCGGCGACCTCGCTCGCCAGCGTCGGCTGGTAGCCGACGCGCGAAGGCAGGCGCCCGAGCAGGCCGGAAATCTCGCTGCCCGCCTGCACGAAGCGGAAGATGTTGTCCATCAGCAAGCAGCACGTTACGGTGCTGCTGGTCGCGGAAATATTCGGCGATCGTCAGCGCCGTCATCGGCACGCGCCAGCGCGCGCCCGGCGGCTCGTTCATCTGGCCGTAGATGAGCGCAGTGCGCTCCAGCACGCCGGAGCCGCGCATGTCGGTCAGCATCTCGTGGCCTTCGCGCGACCGCTCGCCGACGCCGGCGAAGATCGAGATGCCGCGGTATTTCTCGGCCACGGCGTGGATCAGTTCCATCACCAGCACCGTCTTGCCGACGCCGGCGCCGCCGAACATCGCCGCCTTGCCGCCGTTGGCCATCGGCGCCAGCAAGGTCGATGACCTTGATGCCGGTCTCGAACAGCGTGGTCATTCCCGATTCTTCGGCGAGAGCGGGCGGCTTGCCGTGGATCGGCCGGCGCGGCGTGTCGGCCGGCAGCGCCGGTCCGTCATCGCGCATCGTGCCGGTCACGTCGATCAGTCGTCCGAGCACCGCGTCGCCGACGGGGACGGTGATCGGTTGGCCTGTGCGGCGCACCTCCATGCCGCGCGCAAGCCCTGCCGTCGGCTGCAGAGCGATGGCGCGCACAGTTTCGAAATCCAGGTGGCTGTGGACTTCCAGCACCAATTGTTCGGCGCGATCCCAGTCGACCACAAGCGCATCGTTGATGGCCGGGAGTTCACCGTCATCGAAGCGCACTTCCACGACTGGGCCGCGCACGACCGATATGGTGCCTGGGGTTTGGTCCTGCGAAGTCATTGCCAAGTCGGAACGATAGAACCTTTGCTGCGCTGCATCCAGAGCAGCGCTTCCGTATGGACCCGGATCGGCATGCAATTGTTGAGGCAGGTCAACAAAGGCTTGCGCTTTCAACGCACGCATCCTCAAGCCGCTGACCTGGATCAATGCGCCGGCGTGGACCCGCTGCTTGTATCGCGGTCAGGCGCGCGGCTTGCGCACCCTACCAAGCCGGGCGACGGTGGCCTATTACCGAAGCCCGGGAACGACAATCCATCGGAGGCGCCCACGATGACCGCACATCCACGTCAGGCCCTGGTCGGAGACATCGGCGGCACGAACGCGCGCTTCGCCATCGCCGATGTCGACGAGCTGACGGTGAAGCATTTCGCCTCCTTCAGGTGCGACATGTTCTCCTCGCTCCGCGAGACGATCGAGGGATATCTGGCCTCCGTTCCGCACAGGCCGACCATGGCAGGGTTCGCCATTGCCGGCCCGGTGACGCCGGAGGGAGTGCATCTGACCAACCGCAACTGGACGGTCACGCACGAAGAGCTTCGCACCGCCACTGGCGTCGAAAAACTGCATGTCGTCAACGACTTCGAGGCGCTGGCGCTGTCGCTGCCTTATCTCACGGCACATGATCTGGAGAAGGTCTGCGGCGGTGAGCCGCAGCCGGACGCCGCCAAGATCGCGCTTGGTCCGGGCACCGGGCTCGGCATGGCCGGGCTGGTGCCGGCCAAGGGTGGCGGCTGGGAATCCGTCGGCGGCGAAGGCGGCCACGTGTCCTTCTCGGCCGAAAGCGCCGACGAAGCGGCGATCGCCGAGCACATGCGCGGCTCCGCCGAGGGCCACCTCTCGACCGAGCAGATGGTCTCCGGTCCCGCCCTGCCCCGGCTCTACGCGATCGTCTCGGAACTGCGCGGCGCCGGCGGCGGCAAGACGCCGTCCGCCCACGACATCGTGGAACATGCGCTGGCGCAGGATGACCCGATCGCGGAAGCCGTGCTCGACTATTTCGTCAAATGGCTCGGTCGCTACGCCGGCGACATGGCGCTGGCCTTTGGGGCACGCGGCGGCGTCTATCTCGGCGGCGGCATTTCGCCGCGCATCGTCGATCTGCTGATGAAGGGAAGCTTCCAGTCCGCCTTCACCGCCAAGGGCCGGTTGAGCGAATACCTGGAGCCGATCCCGGTTTATGTCGTAAAGGCGAATGACGCGGGTCTGCGCGGCGTGGCCGTGGCACTCTCGAACCTCGTGCCAGCGACGAGTTGAGCCCGAGCCTCACCACGGCTCGTACGACTGTCCCGGCAGCCGGCCGAGTTCGAGACTGCCATCGTGTCGCGACCGATCGCTGCGGCTCAGCGACATTGCACAGAACAGGTCAAGCACCGTGATTGCGGCGACATTGCCGAATGCCGTCATCGCGTAGGGCCGGCGGGGATTGTCCTCCTGCAGGGTCGGCGCGAGCGTGGCGAGATCAAGCAGATCGCCCGCGACGCGCGCCCACACCCACGGCGTCGGATCGCGGGAAGCGAGAATGCCGATACCTGCACCGATCTCGCGAACGCCGTAGCCGCGAGTGAGCGCATCGTGCTCGTCCGCGCCGATCACATTCGTCAGCTTGCGCGGCGCCAGCAGTTCGGCTGCCCCGAGCGCCAGGCTGAACCAGCCAAGACCGCGCGCAAGGGTCGTCATTCCGTTCCGGTCCGGCCATTTGCTCATCGAAAACTCCTCATCCTTCGAAGCCTGCCCTGCCGCTTCATTTCGGCTGCACGACGTGAACGATCCAACCGCGCACGGCTGGAGTTGTTCCGGTCGTGAGGGAGCTTGCGCCCTCTGGGCGGAGAGCGCGCAGCAGGTGGTGGCGCCAAGCCGGCTGAAACGAAACAACCCCGGCCGAGGCCGGGGTTGCGAGCATCAAAGCCGTCGATGTGAAGCGCCTCAGCCCTTCTTCGCCAGCGCGGCTTCCGCTTCTGCCACTTGCCGCTTGACTGCGACGAAGGAGTCCGGGCTGACCGAGATCGAGTTGATCCCGCATTCGACCAGGAACTTCGCGAACTCCGGATGATCGCTCGGCGCCTGTCCGCACAGCCCGATCTTGGCGCCGGCCTTGCGCGCGGCATGGATGACGCTGGCGATCATCCATTCCACCGCCGGGTCCTGCTCGTCGAACAGGCCGGAGAGTGCGTCGGAGTCGCGGTCGACGCCGAGCGTGAGCTGGGTCAGGTCGTTGGAGCCGATCGAGAAGCCGTCGAAGCGCTCGGCGAATTTCTCCGCCTGCACGACGTTGGAGGGGATCTCGCACATCACGTAGACCTGCAGCCCGTTCTCGCCGCGCTTGAGGCCGTTTTCCGCCATCACTTCAAGCACTTTGTCGGCCTCGTGAATGGATCGGCAGAACGGGATCATCATCACGATGTTGGTGAAACCCATCTCGTCGCGCAGCCGTTTCATGGCCTTGCATTCGAGCGCGAAGCCTTCGCGGTAGCGCGGCGAGTAGTAGCGCGAGGCGCCGCGGAAGCCGATCATCGGGTTTTCCTCGGCAGGCTCGAACTCCGCGCCGCCGACCAGGCCCGCATACTCGTTGGTCTTGAAATCGCTCATGCGAACGATGACCGGCTTCGGGTAGAGCGCCGCGGCAATGCGCGCCAGCCCGCGCGACAACTGGTCGACGAAATACTCCGTCTTGTCGTCGTAGCCGGCCGTGAGCTTCGCGATCTCCTCCTTGGCCGCCTTGTCCTCGAGCTGGTCGTATTTCACCAGAGCCATTGGATGGATACGGATGTGGTTGGACACCACGAATTCCATGCGCGCCAGACCGACACCCATGGCCGGCAGGCGCCACCAGCGGAACGCCGCCGCCGGGTTCGCCATGTTGACGAGGATTTCCGTCTTCGTCTCGGGCAGGTCGTCGATCGAGATCGTCTCGGTCGCATACTCGGCGGTGCCCTCGTAGATGAAGCCCTGGTCGCCTTCCGCGCATGACACCGTCACCTCCTGCTCGGAGTGCAGAACGTGCGTGGCATCGCCGGTACCGACGACGGCCGGCAGGCCGAGCTCGCGCGACACGATCGCGGCGTGCGAGGTGCGCCCGCCATGATCGGTGACGATCGCCGCCGCCCGCTTCATGATCGGCACCCAGTCCGGGTCGGTGGTGGAGGTGACGAGGATCGACCCGTCGACGAACTTGTCGATGTCCTTCGGGCTCTCGATCAGGCAGACATTGCCCGCCACGACCGCATCGCCGATCGACAGGCCCTTGGTCAGCAGCTTGCCCTTTTTGGTGATCGTGTAGGATTTCAGCTCGGCCGCCTGGCGGCGCGACTGCACCGTCTCCGGGCGCGCCTGGACGATGAACATCGCGCCGGTCTCGCCGTCCTTTGCCCACTCCATGTCCATCGGACAGCCATAGTGCTCCTCGATCGCCGCGGCCCAGCGGGCGAGCGTGAGGATCTCCTCGTCGTTGAGGACGAACGCCGCGCGCTCGGCCTTCGAGGTCGGCACGTTCTTGGTCGGCGAGGCTTCGCCCGAGGCGTAGATCATCTTGATCGCCTTTTCGCCGCGCTCCTTGTGCACGATCGGCTTCAGCTTCTCGTTGGAAAGCAGCGGCTTGAAGACCTGATATTCATCCGGGTCGACAGCGCCCTGCACGACATTCTCGCCGAGCCCCCAGGCTGCGTCGATGATGACGACGTCGCGGAAGCCCGTCTCGGTGTCGAGCGAGAACATGACGCCCGAGCCGCCGATGTCGGAGCGCACCATGAGCTGGACGCCGACCGACAGCGCCACGGCCATGTGATCGAAGCCCTTGGCGATGCGGTAGGAAATGGCGCGGTCGGTGAACAGCGATGCATAGCAGCGCTTGCAGGCGTCGAGCAGATCGCGATCGCCGCGAATGTTGAGGAAGGTCTCCTGCTGGCCGGCGAAGCTGGCGTCCGGCAGGTCTTCGGCCGTGGCGCTGGAGCGCACGGCGACGTCGGCGACCTTCTTGCCGCTGCGCTTGCACAGTTCGGCATAGGAGGAGGTGATGGCATCCGCAGTGGCTGCCGGCCAGTCGGCCTTGATGAACATCTCGCGGATGGCGCGTGCCGGTCTCGGCCAGCGTCGCCTTGCCCGAGGCGAGAGCGGCGAGCTTCTCGTCCATGCGAGTGCGGAGATCGTTTTCCTTGACGAAATCCCAGTAGGCATCGGCCGTGGTGGCAAAGCCGCCCGGCACGTGAATGCCCTTCGGCTCCAGCGTCTGCACCATCTCGCCGAGCGAGGAGTTCTTGCCGCCCACCTTGCCGACGTCTGCGCGCCTCAGGTGCTCGAACCATATGACGGCGTGTTCGCCCGGATCCTGGGCGGTGGCGGTGTTTTGCGGGGCGGTCGCGGACATGGCAGTTCTCCATTGAGTTCGGCGCATTCTCGTCGGTTCGGCGCCGGCGGCCTTGATCCGCGTCAAGACCCGGCCGATGCTGTCGCCGAGCCCGGGACGTCAACCGGGACTTGAGCAGGGTCGGACGTTTGCAAATGCGTCTTTTTGCACTGAAGGGATCGGAAGCGCTGGGCGCGGCTGCCGCCGCCGCCATCGATGTCCGTCTCGATCCGCACGAGGAGCGCGATTTCGAGGACGGCGAGCACAAGGCGCGCCCCATGGTCAGCGTACGCGGCGAGGATGTCTACGTCGTCCACTCGCTGGCCGGCGGCGACGGGATGTCGCCCAACGACCGGCTGATGAAGCTGCTGTTCTTTCTCGCCACCTGCCGGGACAACGGCGCCGCCCGCGTCACCGCCGTAGTGCCGTTCCTGGCCTACGGCCGAAAGGACCGGCAGACCAAGCCCCGCGATCCCGTCACCACGCGTTACGTGGCGCAGCTGTTCGAGGCGGTCGGCACGGATCGCGTGGTTGCGCTCGACGTCCACAATTTTTCGGCCTTCCAGAACGCCTTCCGCTGCCAGACCGTGCACCTCAGCGCCAGAAAGCTGTTCGTGCCGGTGATCGAAGAGCTGGCGGGAGACACCGACATCACCGTCTTCTCGCCCGACGGCGGCGGCGTGAAGCGCGCCGAACTTCTGCGCGACGCGGTGACCGACGCGACCGGCAGGCAAACCGGCTTCGGCTTCATGGAAAAGCGCCGCAGTTCCGGCGTGGTCTCGGGCGACCTCTTCGCCGGCGAGGTCGGCGGCACGGCGGTGTTCATCCTCGACGACATGATTTCCACCGGCGGCACCATGCTGCGCGCCGCGCAGGCCTGTCGCGAACGGGGGGCGAAGGCCGTCTACGCGCTCGCCACCCACGGCCTGTTCGGCGGCGATCCCAGCAAGCTGATCGGCGACGCGGCACTCGATCGCGTCATCGTCACCGACAGCACCGCCGCGCCGCGACGGCTGGCCGACGACTATCCGCCGTCGCGGCTCCAGGTCGTGCCGATCGGCCCGCTGATCGGCGAGGCGATCCGCCGCCTGCACGCCAACGCGTCTATTTCGGACCTCCTGGAGATGGAAGGCTGACCATCTCGCGTTCGGCCTGCGCGAGATAACGCAGGGCGAGCGGCCGCCAGACGTCCTCGAGCCGTACCGAGGCCTCCAGCAGATGGGCGACGCACAATCGCGCGCGCAGCAGCGCGCGGAATCCGCCATAGACGGCAAGCAGCCGCGCCGTAGGCCTGCGGTCGAACACGCGGTCGAGCGTGGCGTCGAGCATGCCGCGTATCCACTGGTTGCCCAGCATCTCGCATTCCATGCCGAGATAGTTGACCTCGTCGTACGGGTCGATGAGGCGCATGGCGCGATTGAACTCCAGGCAGTCGATGATCTGCGGCGGCTCCAGCAGGCAGACATGCTCGGGCCTCAGGTCGCCGTGGCCTTCCACGATCTCACCGTCGGCGATGCGGCCGAGGATCTCCGGCCTGACGCGCGCCAGCCACTCGTCGAGGCGATCGAGCAGTCCGGCGACAGGATCGGTGAGGTCGAACTCCGGGCGCAGCAGGATCGTGCGGTTGATCCGCTGCTCTTCTTCCAGATGTGCCAGATAGGCGCCGCCATCGGCGATCTCGGGTCGGCGATCGCGATAGAATTCTGCCAGCCGGTTCGCCACCGCGGCGATCTCGCCGCGCGAGACGTGCCCGCTCCGCAGGCGCTCGTCGAGCATCTCCGATTGCGGCAGTCGCTTCATCTCGACCAGCCAGTCGACCGTGCTGCCCGGTCCGCCGAGGCTGAGGGCGCCGCCGTCGTCCTGCCTGAGCGGCAGGGTGCGCAGATAGGTGTCGGCGGCCAGCCGCCGGTTCAGCCGCAATTCCTCCTCGCAGGTGAAGCGGCGCTTCTCGACGGTGGAGAAGTCGAGATAATCGTGGCGGACGGGCTTCTTCAGCTTGAAGACACGCCGCGGCGTGAGAAACACCCACGACATGTGCGTTTCGCGCACCTCCACCGGACCCTCGCCGTAGGTGGCTGGATCGCCGAGGAAGCGCAGCTTCGCCTCATGTCCGCCATCGTGCCGCCGCTCGGTCATGCGGCAGGGTCCGCCGCGCGGCGTGCGACCACTTTGATACTCGTCAACGCGCCCTCGCCTTCCCATCTGATGATGGCGCACGAAAAAACGCGGAGCTGGTGAAAATGAATCGGACCCACGGCTTCAACATCGGCTACTTCGTCGTCGCGATGCTCCTGTTGGGTGTGTTCCAGATGTGGCTGGGCTATCGCAACGTCGCCGCGATCTCCTACACCGAGCTGCAGAACTACGTCGCCAACGGCAAGGTCGCGTCGGTGACGGTGACCGAAACCGGCATCCAGGGCAAGTTCAGCGCCCCGCAGGACGGCCGCGAGTATTTCTACACGCACCGCGTCGATCCGGACCTGGCGACCTACTTCAAGAATGCCGGCGTGGAGGTCAACGGCGCCAGCGATTCCAACTGGCTGACCACGCTCGCCTCCTGGGTGCTCCCGGCGGCGATCTTCTTCGGCCTGTGGATGCTGTTCTTCCGCAATTTCGCCGGCCGCCAGGGCGTCGGCGGGCTGATGAGCATCGGCAAGTCGAAGGCCAAGGTCTATGTCGAGCGCAAGACCGGGGTCAGCTTCGACGACGTGGCCGGCGTCGAGGAAGCCAAGATGGAGCTGCAGGAGGTCGTCTCCTTCCTCAAGGACGCCGACAAATACGGCCGGCTCGGCGCCAGCATACCGAAGGGCATTCTGCTGGTCGGCCCGCCCGGCACCGGCAAGACGCTGATGGCGCGGGCGGTGGCCGGCGAGGCCGGCGTGCCGTTCTTTTCGATCTCCGGCTCGGAATTCGTCGAAATGTTCGTCGGCGTCGGCGCGGCGCGCGTGCGCGACCTGTTCGAACAGGCGCGGCAGGCCGCGCCCTGCATCATCTTCATCGACGAACTCGACGCGCTCGGCCGCGCCCGCAGCCCGTTCGGCGGCTATGGAGGTGGCGACGAGAAAGAGCAGACGCTGAACCAGTTGCTGTCCGAGCTCGACGGTTTCGATCCGCGCGTCGGCATCGTGCTCCTGGCTGCCACCAACCGCCCGGAGGTGCTCGATCCTGCACTGATGCGCGCCGGCCGCTTCGACCGGCAGGTGGTCATCGACCGGCCCGACAAGCCCGGCCGCGAGAAGATCCTGGCCGTCCACATGAAGAAGATACGGGCAGCCACGGACGCCGACCCCGAGGAGATCGCCGCGATCACGCCGGGCTTCACCGGCGCCGACCTCGCCAATCTCGTCAACGAGGCGGCGATCGTGGCGACGCGTCGCGGCGGCGACACCGTCACGATGAACGACTTCACCGCCGCGGTGGAGCGCATCGTCGCCGGGTCCGAGCGCAAGAGCCGCCTTCTGAAACCGCAGGAGCGCGAGCGCGTCGCCTATCATGAAATGGGCCATGCACTGGTCGCGGCCGCCAGCCGCAGCGCCGACCCGGTGCACAAGGTGTCGATCATTCCACGTTCGATCGGCGCGCTCGGATACACGATGCAGCGCCCGACCGAGGACCGCTTCCTGATCACCACCGGAGAGCTGAAGGATCGCATGGCGGTGCTGATGGGCGGTCGCGCGGCCGAGGATCTGGTGTTCGGCGAGATCTCGACGGGCGCGGCCGACGACCTCGCCAAGGCCACCGACGTCGCCCGCCAGATCGTCACCCGCTTCGGCATGGACGAGAAGGTCGGCCAGGCGGTGCTTGAGGAGCAGCGCCAGCAATATCTCGGCGACACGCCGGGCCTGCCGCGCCAGCGCGACTACTCCGAGGCGACGGCGCGCGAGGTCGACCTGGCCGTCCGTGGGCTGATCGAGGAAGCCTACGAGAGCGCCAAGCAGACGCTTCGTGACAAGAATGCCGATCTGAACGCAGGCGCCAAGCTGCTGCTTGAAAAGGAAACGCTGACGCCGGAAGACTTCCCGCCGCTGAAGCGCGACGAAAAGCTGGCCCCGGCGGCCTGATCGGCCACCGCCCGTTCGCCCTGAGCCGCCCGCCGTCGGTCGCTCTGGCTGCTACGCCTGCCGCTTGATGACGAAGCTGAAGACGCCGTCGCCGTTCTTCGATTCCATCAGCTCGTTGCCGGTCGTGCGGCAGAACGCCTCGAAATCCTTCACCGCGCCCGGATCGGTCGCGAGCACTTCCAGCGTCTGACCCGTCGCCATCTCCTTGAGCGCTTTCTTCGCGCGCAGGATAGGCAGCGGGCAGTTGAGCCCCTTCACGTCGAGCAACTGGTCGGCCACTTCGGTTCCTCCCGAAAAATCAATGAACTAGATGTAGAGGTTGATGTCGGACCTGGTCGCCACGTCGACCCAGCTGGCGGCACCGCCGAGCACCGGCCCCTCGATCATGTCCTCGAGCTTGTACTCGAACAGGTCCATGGTCATCTGGCAGGCGATCATGTTGACGTCGGCCTCCAGCGCCATCTCCCGCAGCTCCTCGATCGATGCGACGCCCTTCTTCTTGATGAGGCTCTTCATCATCGAGGTCGCCGCCGCGTCGGCGCCCGGCAGCGCAGAAACGAGGTTCGGCATGGCCATGTGCATGCCCATCATCGGCATCTCCATCGCCGGGTTTCCGAGCGTGGTGACCTTGAGGTCGAGATTCTTCTTCAGCAGCGTCAGCCCGTAGAAGGTGAAAAACATCGTCACGTCGAGCCCCATCGCGGCCGCCGTCGTCGACAGGATGAAGGGCGGATAGGCCCAGTCGAGCGATCCCTTGGTCACGATGATCGTCATGCTCTTGGCATTGGGTGCTGCGGTGTCGGTGGTCATGGAAACCTCCTCCAGTGACCTGTTGATCATGCGGCCTGGCTGCAGCCGTCGAAGGCGTCGGCCGCCATCTTCGCCTCGTAGGGCCCGGCGACGTTGCTGCCGGGAATGAGAGACGCCTTGGCGGCATCCCAGTCCTCGGGCTTCACCTTGACCATCCAGCCCGCCCCGTACGGGTCGGAGTTGGCGAGTTGCGGGTTCGAGGCGAGCCCGTCATTGGTCTCGAGAATCTCGGCCTTGAAGGCGATCTTCGCCGGGCCGACCCACTTGCCCGACTCCACCGTGGCGCACGACTTGCCGCCCTCGATCGACTTGCCGGTCTTCTTCGGCGTGAAGGCGACCAGCGCCCCGGCCATCGCCGCCGCCACGGTGGTCATCCCGAGTTCGACCGTCCCGTCGCCCCGGTCGCGGTACCAGATGTTGTTGTTGACGTCGTAGAGGAGGTCGTCGGGAAGGTCGCAGCCGCGCACTTGCGTCATTGTCAGGCTCCAGTCAGTTGCTCGGCGAGATGTCGCCCGAAGGCGTCTCGCGCTGGCGAAGGGGACGGGACGAACAGCAGAATTCGCCGAGACCGGCGTTCTCCAGCTTGCCGTCGATGAAAAGCACGAGATGGCGCGCGACCATGGCGGCGAGCCGCAGGTGCCGCGCCATGTCTGCCGGCTGCTCGTCGGCCGCGGCGCAATTCACCAGATAGACGAGTTCGCGACAGGTCTCGCGGCAGGCGTTGAAGCTCGGATCGCCCCGCGCACCCTGGCGGTGCAGCGCCAGCAGGCGGAAGCCCTCGACCTTGTCGCTCGGTCGGCACGAGCCCCCTCGCCTCGATCCAGCTTTCCAGGATCGTCTCGCCGGCGTTGAGCAGCTCGGCGCGCAGGCTTCGCGCGGCCGCCGCCAGCGGTGCGTCCGGCAGCGCCGCGATCCGGTCGAGCCGCGAAATCAGCGTCTGCCCGGTGCCGACACGGATGGGCGCGGCGGTTTCCATCAATAGAACCCCCGTTCCGCCAGCATGTCCTGCGAGGCCGACATGTTCTCGTGCACGCCGACCTTGCGCGCCGACAGGCCGAGCGCCATGCCCAGAAGCTGCGTGAAATAGAGGATCTTCACCTTGGTCTTGATGCCGAACACCTTTTCGGCCCGCATCTGGTGCATCTCCAGCCCGGTGTGGCAGGTCGGGCATTCGGTAGCGATGACGTCGGCGCCGCAGGCTTCCGCCGTGGTCAGAAGGTTGAGCACCAGCTTGGTCGAGGTGTCGGAGTCGGACAGCGTGTGCGCGCCGCCGCAGCAGGCCGTCTTCAGTGGATATTCGACGTTTTCCGCGCCGGCGGCCGCCAGAATGTCGTCCATGTAGTGCGGCTTCGAAGTCGATTCGCGAGCCCGGCCCCTTGTCCTTTTCCGGGAAGATGTGGCGCGGGCGCGTGTACATGCAGCCGTAGTAGTTGGCGACCTTCAGTCCATTCAGCGAGTTCTTGACCCTCGCCTTCAGCCCCTCCTCGCCGATCGAATCCTTGATCCAGTCGAGCGCGTGGATCGTCTCGACCTTGCCGGCCTCGTAGGTCTCGTGCTTGGCCTTGGTCGAAAGCCGCGCCGTTCACCTCGCGCGAGGCCTCGTCGTGCGACAGGTCGTATTCGGCCTTCTTCAAATTGTGGTAGCAGCCGTTGCAGGGCGCCATCACCGTGTCGAAGCCCATCTTCTCGGCGATCGAGAGATTGCGCGCCGACAGGTAGGTCTGCAGCTTGGGATCGACGTTCTTGACCTCCATCGCGCCGCAGCAATTCCAGTTCTTGAGTTCGACGAGGTCGAGCCCGAGCGCCTTGCCGACCGCCTTGGTCGAACGATTGTAGGAATGGCCCGTGCCTTCCAGCGCGCAGCCGGGATAATAGGCGACCCTCTTGTGCTTGGCTTTCACTCGGCAGCCTCCATTTCGAGGCCGAGCGCGGCGCGGTCCGCGGCGTGCCGCTCCTCGACATACTCTTCGATCGCCTTGCGCGCGTCGCCCCAGCCGCGGGTGCGCGGATGGAAGACCGTGGCAAGACCCATTTTCGCCAGAAGGCCGACCGGCAGCCGGCCGACGAGACCCTTCACCATCGCCACCAGCCAGTCCTGGAACAGCGGCTGTCCGGTGCGCCGGAAGAAGTTCATCATCACCTTGCCGTCCTCGATCCGGCCGGTGTCGAACACCTGCTGCGAGAATTCCTCGTCGAAGATGGTGGACGGCGACTTCTGGGTGTGGCCCTGCAGCTCCAGCCAGTGGGCTGTGGCCTTCATGACGCCCTTCGGGAAAGACGTCGCGCGGGCAGGCATAGGTGCACTTGTTGCACGACACGCACTGCCAGATGATGTCCTTGTCGCGCAGGAGTTCGTCCTCCATGCCGAGGCGGATGAGGTAGATCCAGTAGCGCGGGTTGAACTCCGGGTTGATCGCGTTGACCGTGCAGGCATTGGTGCACGACCCGCACTGCCAGCATCGGTGGATGTTCTCGCCGCCCGGAAGTGCTGCGATCTCGTCCTGCAGCCGCTCGTTGTAGTCGGTGATCGCGCGGCTCTCGATGAAGGTCGACCAATGGCCCGACACGTCGACGCCATCGAGCGTAAGGTGCTCGTGCGTCTTCAGGTTCTCCGGGCGGATCAGCGATTTTTCGTGGATCGGCATCGTCTCGTCCGCCTCAGTTCGCCAGCCGGTCTAGGCCGGAGAGCACCCAGGCCTGCCCGTCGACCAGCTTCAGCCGGGTGCGGCCGGTCTCCGTGTCGACGGCGTCGAGGCCGAGCATGCGGCGCGTGTGCAGCATGCCGTCGGCATGGTCGCCGCAGAAATCGGCGCGCAGATACTGGCCGCCGCGGTCGTTGATGTAGCCGGAGTAGATGTGGGCGCAGAGCAGATCGACGTAGAACGGCAGGTCGCGAAACGCCCCCTGCTCGGTCAGGAAACCTTCCAGTTCCTCGCGCAGCATCAGGTGCGTGGCGAGATCGTCATCGACCTCGATCACCGCCATGTCGGGATCGTCGGCATGCCAGATCTCGCGCAGCACGCCCGAGCCGACCTTGCGATCCCAGATCCAGCGCGTCATCAGCGGATAGAGCGCCGGCGCGGTGAAGTGCAGGATCTCCGCGCCGAGGTCGCGCACCCAGCGATGCTCACGGTCCTCGGGGAAGCAGGCGACGAAGGCGGCCAGCCGCTCGTCGGCGCTTTCCACCTCGCCGAATTCCTCCAGAAGAACCTGAAGTGCACGGCGCATGCGGCTGAAATCGTTTTCCGCAAGCCAGTTGCCGATACGCCGCCGCACTGGCGCCACGAAGGCCAGAAGGTCGCAGAACTCCTCCTGCGTAAGCTCGTCCACACCGCCCTGGCCGAGCAGTTCCTCGAACAAGCGACGCCTTCAGCGCCAGCGCCCCGACATAGCGCTCGATGCCGCCGGTCGCTTCGGCCGAATTCGACCAAATTCTCGAAGGCGCGGCGCAGCCTCGGACCCGGAAGATCGAGCACCGGACGCGGGCGCGCCGGCACGGCTGGCTTGCGGGCGAGGTTCCACATCATTCGGCCGCCTCGCGGATCGCGCCGTGGCGGTAGGCAAGCGCGGCCATCGCCGCCGACTGCCCCTGTGCGATGGAATCGTCGATCGTCTCCGGACCGGTCGCAGCACCCGCCACGAACACGCCCGGCCGCGAGGTGCCCGACATCGCCGAATAGCTCGGCGCCTTGTCGATGTAGCCGTGGCGCTCGAGCGCCACGTCGAAGACCGCAGACAGCGTCATGTTGTCGACGTTCGGGTCCATGCCGATGGCGTGCACCACCATGTCGAAGGGGATGGTGATCGGCCGCTTGACCAGCGTGTCCTCGCCCTTGACGATCAGCCGCTTGCCGTCCGACGTCACCTCGGCGATGCGCGCCTTGATGTATTTGACCCGGTGCTTCTCCTGGCTCTCCCAGTAGAACTTGTCCTCGTAGAGCCCGAAGGTGCGGATATCCATGTAGTAGATGTAGACGTTGGTCTCCGGCAGCTCCTCGCGGATTTCCATGGCAAGGTTCGACGACACCGTGCAGCAGATCTTGGAGCACCATTCGCGCCCGATCTGCCGGTCGCGCGAGCCGACGCACAAGAGGATGGCGACGCGCTGCGGCTTGCGCCCGTCAGACGGGCAGCGCACGCCCTGCCCCGACGAGATCATCTGTTCGACCTGCGTCGTCGTCACCACGTCCGGATAGGTGCCGAAGCCCCATTCCGGCTTGTTGACGCTGTCGAAATGCGTGAAGCCGGTCGCCAGGATCGTCGAGGCTGCGTTGATCTGCGCACCGTCTGCGAGCACGGCATGGAAGTCGCCGGGCTCGCCGGCGAAGCTCTTCACCGTGGCGTTCTTGTGTACCGTAACCAGCGGATGGCTCTCGACGCGCGAAACCATTCCGCCGATCGCGTCGCGAGCCCACTCGCCCGACGGCACCAGCCTGGCGTAGCCCGAGAGGATCGGCGCGCCGCCCAGCCGGTCGGCCTTTTCGACGAGCTCGACCGGCTGGCCGGCCTCCGCCAGGGCGTGGGCGGCGGACAGCCCGGCGGGGCCGCCGCCGACGATCAGCGTCGGGCGGGTCATTCGGCGGCTCCCTGTGCCGCGACCGCCTTCGGCTTGACGTAGCCGGGGCCGGAGGTGATCGCCCGCTTCGGATCGTAGAGTGTCTCGATGCGGCCGGCCTTGACCTCGCCCAGATAGGTCTCGAACTCGGCCTTGGCCTTTTCCCAGTCGATCCCGAGCTTTTCCAGCAGCCCCTCGAACGGCGAGGCGTGCCAGTGAAGCTGCGCGAGCTTGTAGGGGTGCGCGCCGAGCGCCAGCGCGGCGAACTGGCAATCGGCCATGATCGGCAGCGCGTAGACCTTGTCGACGGCCTTGCCGATCCACTGGTTCTTGTCGAGCGTGGTGATGCAGCCGGTGTCGTGGCCGATCATCACGTCCGCCTTCGCCTCCTCCACAGCGACCTTGATCTTGCGGTCGATGGCGTAGGAGCGGGTGAACTCGCGCTCGCCGATGATGTGGCGGAAGCCGAAGCCGCAGCAATCGTACCAGGTCGAATAGTCGACCACCTCGGCGCCGAGCGTCTGCAGCAGGCCGGTGGAGACGGCGACGCGGTCGCCGTTCAGCACCGTCTCGTCGTAGATGACGTCCTGCGGCACCATCTTGTAGACGTGACAGGCCGGATGCACCGTGGCGCGGATGCCGGAGACGTCGATCTCCTGGCGCTCCTGCACCTTGTGCCGCATCACGTGCAGCCACTCCGAATAGTGCACGATCTCCTCGGGGATCAGCAGCTTGCCGTCGATCAGCCGGCCGAGCTTGGCGAGGATCTTCTTCACTTCGGCGCGCAGTTCGGCCGAGTGCATCAGGAAGATGCGCATTTCCTTGTAGTTGCCGAAGGACGTGCCGCAGTGGACCAGCGGATAGTAGGTGCCGAGCGGCAGGCCCTGCGACTGCGCCGAAACATAGGCCTGGTGGAAAGTTGCGCAGGAACACGGCGGCGAGCGACACCACGTTGCCGATGCCCGAGCCGTGATAGTTCCAGGCCGTGCACGATGTCTGGTCGGTCTCGTCGATATAGGCGACGTCGAGCCTGTTCATCAGCCACATGACGCTCGACGGGTAGCCGGGAATGTTGCCGCACTGGCCGCACGACTTGTGGTGCCAGAGATTGGTCGTCGGGATCTTCTTTTCCCAGCCGTAGAGGGTGCGCGCGATCACCGGATCATGCTGTTCGCCGACCCGGTGGACGACGATCTCGCCGTCCTTCTCGAGCTGCCACATGGCGTCGCGAACGTCCTCGACGCGGTCCTTCTTCGTCAGCATCGAGCGGCGGTCGATCCGCTGCTCGACCCACGACGTGGCGGCGCGCGCCTCCGTCGGCGACAGGTTCGAGGGCTTCCACTCCTCGCCGAACCCGCTGAATGCGCCGTTTCCGTCTTCCGGCTTCTGCATGTTCTCCTCCGCTCCGGCCGCCGCGACGGCCGGTTCTCAATCGTCCTCGTCTTCGTCGTCCTGCTCGTCGAGCCAGTCCTGGTATTCCTCCCGCTTCTCGTCCATGACGTCGGAGACGACGTCGAACAGGTTCTCGTCGACGGTTTCCAGCTGGTCGAGCACGCCCGTCGCCTCCCAGATCGTGTAGAGTTCGACCGAGGTCTTCAGGTTCACCACCCACGCCGTGTCGAGCGTGTGCATGGTCGGCACCGGGATTGCCTTCCTGAGGATGTCGAGCGGCGCGTCGACCTTGGAGACGTTCGGGTCCCCAGTCGGGAAAGGCGTCACGCGTGATCATGTTGGGCGCCAGCTGGTTGCCGGTCGAAATGACCTTCAGCAGCACCCGCGAGAACGGCCGCAGCACGTCGCGCGCCGACTCCATGCCGTGCTTGATGGCGACCTCGCGCATGATCATCACCAGCCCGCCCGGGAGAATTCTCGAACGGGCAGCGCGCCGCGCAGGTGTAGCACTGGGCGCAGGCCCAGATCTTTTCCTGCATGGCGTCGTAGATGCCTTCGAGATTTTCCGTCCAGAGCAGCTGGACGATCTCGCGCGGCGAATAGTCGTAATAGTGCGCGGAAGGACAGGTGGCGGTGCAGATGCCGCAGTTCAGGCAGCCGTGCAGCTCGTGGTCGTAGAGGAGATGCGAGCTGATGTCCTCGAAGATCTCCTCGAGCTTTTCGAACGGCACCGCCGGCTCGGTCGAGATCGGGTCGGCGATCGACGTGTACTGGGTCTGGGTTGCCGCGTTCATCACATCGTCAGTAGGTCAGGACTTTCGCATCGTCGTCTTCCATCACCGCCTCGATGACCTTGGCGCCGCCGACGATACCTTCGCATTCGGGGATGAGATCCTCCTCGCTCATGTCGAAGAGGTCGAGATTGGGGGAACAGCAGAAGAATTTCGCGCCGGCCTCGTGCGCGTCCTTGATGAAGTCGTAGACCGTCTTCGGAGAGCCCGGCTTGACCACGAGCTTCTCGGCTACGCCCTTCTTCATCAGTTGCCCGGACGTGGCGGTGCAGATCACCTCGACATCGTAGTCCATGGCCGCCGCGACGGTCGCCTGGAAGAACGGCGCGCCGAGTTCCTCGCCGTTGCGGGGATCGGTGTTGACCATGATGATGATGAGCTTCTGCGCCACGCGGCGATACCTCCCTGGAAACGAACGCCGCTACCGCAACGTTCAAAGGGTCCTCCAACCCTTAACGATTCAAATATAGCAATCTTTGAATACGTGTCTACCGCGAAATGTTGACGGTAGGGAAGTCGAGCGGGCGAACGCGCTCAGCCGCGGTCGGTCATCAGGCCCGTATGCTCGACCATGCCGACCATCAGGTCCGTCAGCGCGGTCGCGATCTCGCCCTGCGCCGCCCGCAGGCGCGCCAGTTCGGCGGCGGTGTCGTCGGGTGTCTCGTCGAACTCCATGATCAGGTCCTCGACCATGCCTGACTTGATGCCGGGATGCCCGGTGAAGCCGAGGGAATTGCCGCCGACGGCGAACACCGCCGGTTCGCCGGCCTCGTTGCGCGCAAGGACCTCGGCACCTGCCGGCAGCACCGGCCGGTCGCGCATATAAGCGGCGAGCGGAAATTCTCGGGGCATACGCCCGCCGAGCGCGTCGTTCCGCGACCGCGGCGCGCCCGCTCGACGCAAAAGCGCAACGGCGCCTCGTCGGCGCCGCCGCCGGCCGCCACGGCGAGGATCACCGCGCCCACGCCAATGCCGATCACCGGCAGCCCCTTGGCCAGGAAATCGGCGGTCAGCCGCAGTTCGGCGCCGAGGCTCGGCACCAGGTTGCCGCTGACCACGCCGAGCGGCCCCGCGCCGAGCAGCACCAGCCCGTCGAAACCGTCCGCCACCCACGGCACCACGCCGCCCGGCGTGAACGGGCGGCAGTACTGGAAGCGGATGTTGCGGCTTTCGAGATGGTCCTCCAGCAGGCCGAGATACTCGGCCTCGGTGTGCTGCAGCACGCACAGCGTCCTGGCGATCGCCGGTCCTTCCGGGCGTGATCGCGGCGCGCCGGGATCAGGCATCGGCAGCGACAGCGCCCATGATGGTCGTCTCGATGTCAGCCGGCTGGACGCCGGGCATGTCGAGCCCGAGATCGGCGATTGCCGCCTCGGCGGCGCGCGCCACCTCGCCCTCCTCCAGCCGCGTGCCGACGAGGCGCTCCGCGAGCCGGTCGACGCCGTCCTCCGGCAGGCAGGTGAAATCGCCCGACAGCATCAGGCTGGCGATCTTTCCGTCGCGGGCCAGAAGATGCGTGCGGATCAGCCCGCCGGGCGCCTTGTGCATGCTCTCGGTGAGGTGCGTTCCGGCGGCGATCTTGACGCCGAGCTCGGTGAGCTTGCGCCCCTGGCGGTGCGTCCACTGCGGATCGGAAAGTTCCGTCTCGCGCGCGGCAATGGCGTCGAGTTCGGCCTGGGTGGGAGTGTCTTCGACCGGCTCGACGCCCAGCACGTCGCCGACATGCTTCAGGAACCGCGCCTTCACCTCGTCGCGCGTCGGCAGCGTGTCGAGTTCCTTCGTCATGGTCGTCATGTAGTCGTTGAGACCCTGGCGCAGCTTGTCGCGGAATTTTTCCGACGGCACCTTGAGGCAGCGCGCCATCGTCTCGGTGTCGAAGTCGAACATGAAGGAGCCGACCATCACGGTTGCCTCCCCGATCGAGGCAGCCCCCGTGCCGCCGATCTTGCGCCCCGCGACCTGGATGTCGTTGACCGGGCGGTACTCCGCGTTCACGCCGAAATCGCGATAGGTCCGCACCGCCGGCTCGATGAAGCGCGGATAGAGGTTCGCCGCGTATTGCGGCGCCTGGGCCTGCGGGAACATGAAGTGGAAGAACATCTGGTTGCGGTCCAGATAGACCGCGCCGCCGCCGACATGGCGGCGAACGATCGGCAGGTCGTGCTCGGCGCAGAACGTCTCGTCGACCTCCCTGCCCACCTCCTGGTGCACGCCGACGCTGACATAGGGCGTCTCCGGGTTGACCAGGGTCAGCACCGGCTCGCCGTCGGCGGTGATGGTGTCGGCGATGCCGTGATAGATCGCCTGGCTGCGCAGCGCAGGCACGAAGCCGAAATCGAGCACCCGAAGCCGCATGGCAGAACCTCCCTCCGAACACATTCAATTGCTTGAATATATGCAAGGCGGCGAGAGGTAGCAAGCCCGCCGCGCGAGGAGGCAGCGCACCGGCGAAGCCGGCGCGGACAGCGGCGGTTCAGCGCTCGCAGAAAGCCTTGTGCAACGAGCCGATCACCGCGATCACCTCGGGCCGGGCGATCGAATAGTAGATGTTCTTGCCGTCGCGCTCTGCCTGCACCAGGTCGTCCGCGCGCAGGCGCGCGAGCTGCTGCGAGATCAGCGGCTGGCGAAGCTCCAGCAGCCGCTCCAGTTCGCCGACGCTTTTGCGTCCCTCGATCAGCAGGCACAGGATGAGAAGCCGCGTCTCGTGGGCGAGCGCCTTCAGGAGCTCGCTTGCGTCGTGTGCATTCTCGACGAGTTCGGCGATGCTGAAGTCGAGTGCGGCCGGCGCTGTGCCCGCACTCTCGATGTTTTCGGCCAGACCGGTTGTCATGTGCTGCAGAACTGCTCCATCGCTTCGACCGCCGTTACATAAGCGCTTTCGCCGGAAGAATCCATTGCAGCGCAGCAATGCCGCCGCCGATGACTTGCCCGGTTCCGGCGCCGCTGCCATATCACGGGCAGCCCGCAACGCACCGACGCCGAAGGAGAGGATGCGTGATGGAAGACCGCAGCGAAGCCGAAATTCTGGTCGTCGGCACGGGCCCGGCCGGCATGGTCGCCGCGATCGCGCTGAGCGATGCAGGATTCGACGTGACGCTCGCCGGCCCGCCCGCCAACCGCGACGACGATCGCACGACGGCGCTGATGACGCCGGCGCTGGCTTTCCTGGACCGTTTCGGCCTCGGCGAAGACCTGCGGCGCGAGGCTGCACCGTTGCGCACCATGCGCATCATCGACGCCACGACGCGGCTGGTGCGCGCACCGACGGTGACCTTCCGCGCCTCCGAGATCGGCGAGGACGCGTTCGGCATGAACATCCCCAACCGCCACATGGTCGCCGTGCTCGCTGAAGCCGTCGCGGCCCGTCCCGCGATTTCCCGCGTCGAATCGCTCGTTGACGGCTGGAGCCTGACGGGAGATCGGGCCGGCGCCTCCCTGCGGGACGGCAGCGAGCTGGCGGCGCGTCTCGCGGTGGCCGCCGACGGCCGCAACTCTCCCGCGCGCACCGCCGCCGGCATCAGGACGCTTGGCGGCCCCTACCCGCAGGCCGCGGTGGTGGCGACCATCGAGCATTCCCGCGATCATGGCGACATCTCCACCGAATTCCACACCGAAACCGGGCCGTTCACGCTGGTGCCCCTGCCCGGCCGCCGCTCCTCGATCGTCTGGGTGGTGCGGCCCGAACGTGCCACGGAACTCGCCGACCTCGACGAAGCCGCCTTCGCCGTGGCCGTCGAGGAACGCATGCAGTCGATGCTCGGCCGCGTCACGCTCGAAGGTGGACGCCAGGTCTATCCACTGTCTGCCGTCACGCCGTCGCGGTTCGCTTCGAACCGGATAGCCCTTGTCGGCGAGGCTGCCCACGTCTTCCCGCCGATCGGCGCGCAGGGCCTCAATCTCGGCCTGCGTGACGTCGAGGAACTGGCTTCCGTGGCATCCGAGCATCGCGAGGATCCCGGCGCGCCTTCAGCACTTGCCGAATACGACCGCAGGCGGCGCATGGACGTACTCGCGCGCACCGGCGCGGTGACCATGCTCAACCGCTCGCTCCTGTCGAACATGCTGCCGGCTCAGATCGCCCGCAGCGCCGGGCTCGGCGCGCTCGGGGCATTCGCGCCGCTGCGCGGCCTGTTCATGCGCGAGGGGCTGAAACCCGGCAGCGGGTTTTCGGGCCTGTTCGGCGGCTCAGGGAAACAGGTCGGGCGGTAGATAGCCGGCGGTGATCAGGTAGAGCAGCGCCGTCACAGTGACGACCGAGCCGATCGTCGTCACCAGGATGCTGGCCGACGCGCGCTCGACCCACACGCCGTATTGCTGCCCGATGACGAAGACGTTGGTGGCCGTCGGCAGCGAGGCCAGAAGCACCGCCGAATAGACCCACACCGGGTCGAAATTGCCGACCGCGCTGATCACCACGTAGCAGACGATCGGGTGGACGACGAGCTTCAGCACCGTGATCGGCGCGATCGCCTTCGGCATGCGCCGCAGCGGCCTGAGTGCCAGCGTCACGCCCATCGCGAACAGGGCGCACGGCGCGGCGGCGCGGGCCAGGTAGTCGAGCATTCGCCCCAGCGCCACCGGTGGCTGGAACTGGATCGCGGCGGCCGCGACCCCCAGCGCGGTGGCGATGATGAAGGGATGCAGCGCGATGCGCCGCAGAATTCCGAGCACCAGCTGGGCCGGACTTTCGCGATCCGCACCCGACACCGCCATCATGGTCGGCGCGATGGCGAAGTGCATGATGTTCTCGAAGCAGAAGATCAGCGCCACCGGCACGGCCGCGTCCTCGCCGAAGGACAGCAGCGCCAGCCCCGGCCCCATGTAGCCGATATTGCCGTAGGCGGCGGCCAGTGCCTTGATCGTGCTTTCGGCGACGTTGCCGCGCGACGTCAGCACGGATCCGACGAACATCAGCGTGAAGATGATGTAGGTGGCGAGCACCGACCCGAACACGTAGCGCCACTCCGTCAGCTTCTCGATCGGCGTCTTCGACAGCAGCTGGAAGAACAGCGCCGGCAGCGCCACATAGAGGATGAACGTGTTCATCCAGCCAAGCGCCTCCAGCGGCTGCCGCGTCAGGCGGGCGACAACGAAGCCGAGGAAGATCAGGCCGAAGAACGGCAGGACGAGGCCGAAGACGTCAGACATGTAACACCGCGCGGGACGAGGTAGGCCGGGCTACAGCGCAGCGTGGAGCCGCGTCAAGCCGTGGCGGTATTGAACTGCATCAGTGGAAACGGCTAATACACCGGCCGAGAGGCGTGTCATGAAAAACGACGTGAAAACCGCGAAATTCCGGATCGGCCAGGTGGTGCGCCACCGCGTGTTTCCGTTCCGCGGCGTCATATTCGACGTCGATCCGCAATTCGCCAACACCGAGGAATGGTACGAGGCGATCCCCTCGGAGGTCCGGCCGCGAAAGGACCAGCCCTTCTACCACCTGTTGGCCGAGAACTCGGACGCCACCTACATCGCCTATGTGTCGGAGCAGAACCTGCTGGACGACGATTCCGGCGTACCGGTCACCCACCCGCAGCTTCCGGACATGTTCGTGAAGACCGACGACGGAAACTACCGGCCGCGCGACCGCGCCTGCCACTGACCGCTCCGCATTTCTCCGGGCATGAAAAAAGGCGGGGTCGAACCCCGCCTTTTCTGATCGGCATGCGAAGGGCGAAGGCGATCACTTGTCGCCTTCGAGCGCCTTCTTCTGCGCGTCGATATAGCGCTTGTTGAATTCGTCCTTGTTGTTGTTGACGAACTGGTCGAGCTGCTCCTGGCGGGCGTCGACCTTGTCCTGCGCCAGCGGCGGACCGTCATAGGCGTCGGTGAAGCCCGACAGCGTCATCTGCTCGGTGGACGGCTGGTTCTGGAAGTTCACCGAGGTCAGGGTGAGGCCCTGCCCGCGCTTGAACGCATTGATCAGGTCGTCGCTGAGCGGGGCCTCCGCGATGCAGCGATCCGGCAGGCACATCGAGTAGTCGACCTTGCGCGCCTTGTTGTTGTCCACCTGGACGGTGACGCCGGGAGGAACGAGGCGGTAGGTCGGCACGACGATCTGCATGACCTTGTTGTTCACCTTGCCGCTCACCTCGATGAGGCTGACGCCCGCGACGACCACGCCCGACTGGTCGATGATGACGTTCTGCAGGCTGCAGATGTCGACGTCCTGCTGCTTGGCGCAGGTCTTGTACCAGCCCTTCGGCGGCTCGTTCTGCGCCTGCTGGGCCTGGGCCGGTGCCGGGACGAAGCCGGACGCGAGCACGCCCGCGACGCCTGCCGTTAGAATTGCAAGACGCGACGCGTGGGTCATACGGGTCTTCATCTTCACTCTGATCCTCTCGGTTGAAAAGGTTCGGCTCTCTCGGCCGCGGTTCCGGCTTCCTGTTGCTCAAATGAGGCAACAGGATGGCTTGGGCCGCGTGTTACACTGCCTGCCGACTCGAATCCAGCCCCGGAGGCGCGGCCCTCCCGAGGCCGGGAATGAAGCCGGCGGGCGGACGCCGGCGCCGCGAAAAACGGAGCTTCTGCATGAATCGTATCGTCTCGACGCTGCTCGCCGCGGCCTTCGTCGTGCTGTCGTCGGCGGCCACGTCGGCGACAGAGGCGCGACACGCGATCGCAATGCACGGCGAGCCGGCACTGCCGCCGGATTATACGCACTTCAACTACGTCAATCCGGACGCGCCGAAGGGCGGCGAGATCACCTACTGCGTGATCGGCAGCTTCGACAATCTGAACCCGTTCATCCTCAAGAGCCTGCGCACAACGGCGCGCGGCATGATCGACGCGATCTTCGGAAACCTGGTGTTCGAGCCGCTGATGGCGCGCAACGCCGACGAGCCGTTCACGCTCTACGGGCTGCTGGCGAAATCGGTGGAGATGCCGGAGGATCGCAGCTGGATCGAGTTCCATCTCGACCCGAACGCGAAATGGTCGGACGGCCAGCCGGTGACGCCCGACGACGTGCTGTTCACCTACGACGCCTACACGAAGAAGGGCCGGCCGCCCTACTCCACCCGCATGGACCGGATCTCCAAGCTCGAGAAGACCGGCCCCCATTCGGTGCGCTTCACCTTCAACGACAAGGCCGATCGCGAGTTTCCGCTGATCGTGGCGATGACGCCGATCCTGCCGAGGCATGGTTTCAACCTCGACACGTTCGACCAGACGACGCTCGACCCGCTGATCGGAAGTGGACCCTACGTGATCGATTCGGTGACACCGGGAGAGCGCGTCACCTTCCGCCGGAACCCCGACTACTGGGGCAAGGACGTCCCGTCGCGCCGCGGCTTCGACAATTACGACAAGATCACCATCGAGTATTTCCTCAACGACAATGCCCGCTTCGAGGCCTTCAAGAAGGGCATCTGTGCGATCCACACCGAGAGCGACCCGGTCAAGCGCGAGCGCGGCATGAATTTTCCGGCGGCCCAGGACGGACGGATCAAGACCGAGACGTTCAAGACCGGCATCCCGCCGGTCGTCACCGGCTTCCTGTTCAATACGCGCCTGCACAAGTTCTCGGACCCCGAGGTGCGCCGCGCGCTCGCCATGCTCTACGATTTCGCCTGGGCCAACAGGAACCTGTTCGAGGGAAAATACGAGCGCACCGTCAGTTTCTGGCAGGGCTCCGAGCTTTCCGCCTACGGCCGGCCGGCCAGCGAAAAGGAGAAGGAACTGCTGGCGCCCTACCCCGACGCCGTGCTGCCCTCCATCATGGACGGCACCTGGCAGCCGCCCGAAACCGACGGATCGGGCCAGGACCGGAAGGTGCTGCGGGCCGCGCTCGACATGTTCCGCGATGCCGGCCTCAAGCTTCAGGGCGGCCACATGCTCGACAAGGAGGGCAAGCCGTTCGGCTTCGAGATCCTCACCGCCTCGCAGTCGGAGGAGCGGCTGGCCGCCATCTACCAGCGCACGCTGGCAAAGCTCGGCATCGACGTGACGATCCGCTCGCTCGACGACACCCAGATGCAGCAGCGCAAGCAGCGCTTCGACTTCGAGGTGCTGATCGCCTCGCAGGGCTTTTCGAACTCGCTGTCGCCCGGCATCGAGCAGATCGGGCGCTGGGGCTCCAGTTCGGCCGAGGCCGAGGGCTCGTTCAACCTGGCCGGCGCCTCCAGCCCGGCGATCGACCATGTCATCGACGCCATGCTCAACGCCCGCTCCAACGACGACTACGTGGCCGCGGTGCGGGCGCTCGATCGCCTTTTGATGTCGGGCGCCTACATGGTACCGTTGCAGCACAATCAGGAGGAATGGATGGCCTACTGGAGCTATCTTCATCATCCGGAGAAGACGCCCCTCTACGGCTATCAGCTCGAGACCTGGTGGCGCGAACCGCAGCAATAGCGGGCGCGCCCGTTCCGACACAGGAGCATAAGATGGATGACCTCGCCCCGATAACCATCGACGTCGTGTCCGACGTCGTGTGCCCGTGGTGCTACATGGGCCTGAAGCGCCTCGACCGCGCCATGGCGGCCGATCCGCAGGTGCGCGTCGACGTGCGCTGGCGACCCTTCCAGCTCGACGCGACGATCCCGCCCGAGGGCAAGGACCGGCAGGAATACATGATCGCCAAGTTCGGCTCCAAGCAGCGCGTCGACGAGGGTCACGCGAGGCTGGAACAGCTCGGCAAGGCGGAGGGAATTGCCTTCGATTTCAACGCCATCGAGCGCGCACCGAACACTCTGGATGCACATCGGCTGATCCGCTGGGCTGGCGCGATGGGACCCGACGTGCAGGGCGAAGTGGTGCGCCGGCTGTTCTCGCTGTTCTTCGAACACGGCGCCGACATTTCGGATCGCGAGGTTCTGCTCGGCGTCGCGCGGGATGCCGGCATGGACGTCGCGGTGGTCGAGACGCTGCTGTCGGGCGACGCCGACGTCGAGGACGTGCGCCAGGAGATCGCCACTGCCCAGGACATGGGCATTTCCGGCGTTCCCTGCTTCCTGCTCGAAAGCCGCTACGCGGTGATGGGCGCGCAGGACGCCGAGGTGCTGGCCGACGCGATCCGCAAGGTGGCCGAAGCCAAGGCCAAGGGCGAGCTGGAAACGGCGGGATAGACCCCCGCTCTGTTCCTGCGCTTGACAGGAAGGCCGAGCGGCTATGCCGCCGCCTTGTCCACCAGCCTCACAAGCTGCGTCATCACCACGGCGGAGCCCGACAGCCGCTTTTCGGCGTTCGGCCAGTCGCGCATGAACACCACCGACTGGTCGGGCCTGATCTTGGCGAGCGGCCCCTGCTCGCCGATGTAGCCCACCAGCCCGGCCGGGTCGGGGAATGAATTGTTGCGGAACTGCACGACCACGCCCTTCGGCCCGGCATCCAGCTTCTCGACATTGGCCTTGCGGCACAGCGCCTTGATGTAGACGATCTTCAGGAGGTGCTGCACCTCCTCCGGCATCGGGCCGAACCGGTCGATGAGCTCGGCGCCGAACGCGTCGATCTCCTCCGGCTGGTCGAGATCGGCCAGGCGCCGGTAGAGGCCGAGCCTCAGCTGCAGGTCCGGCACGTAGGCTTCCGGGATCATCACCGCCGTGCCGATGGTGATCTGCGGCGACCATCCGCGGTCGGCCGCGTCCTCGTTGCCGCGCAGTTCGGCGACCGCCTCCTCCAGCATCTGCTGGTAGAGCTCGAAGCCGACCTCCTTGATGTGGCCGGACTGCTCCTCGCCCAGCAGATTGCCGGCGCCGCGAATGTCGAGGTCGTGGCTGGCGAGCTGGAAACCCGCGCCCAGCGTGTCGAGCGACTGCAGCACCTTCAGCCGCCGGTCTGCCGTTCCCGTGAGCTTGCGGTTAGCCGGCAGCGTGAACAGCGCGTAGGCCCTGAGCTTGGAGCGGCCGACACGGCCGCGCAGCTGGTAGAGCTGCGCCAGGCCGAACCTGTCGGCGCGATGCACGATCAGCGTGTTGGCGGTCGGAATGTCGAGGCCGGACTCCACGATCGTGGTCGACAGGAGCACGTCGTAACTGCCGTCGTAGAAGGCGTTCATGATGTCGTCGAGTTCGCCGGGCGCGATCTGCCCGTGGGCGACGGCGACCTTCAGCTCCGGCACGTTCTCGTCGAGGAACTGCTTGACCTCGGCAAGGTCGGAGATACGCGGCACGACATAGAAGCTCTGGCCGCCGCGGTAGCGCTCGCGCAGCAGCGTCTCGCGGATCACCAGCGGGTCGAAGGGCGAGATGAAGGTGCGCACCGCCATGCGGTCGACCGGCGGGGTGGCGATCAGCGACAGCTCGCGCACGCCGGTAAGCGCCAGCTGCAGCGTGCGCGGGATCGGTGTCGCCGACAGCGTCAGCACGTGCACGTCCGACTTCAGCTCCTTGAGCCGTTCCTTGTGCTTGACGCCGAAATGCTGTTCCTCGTCGATGATCAGCAGGCCGAGATTGGCGAATTTCACGGCGGTGCCGAGCAGCGCATGGGTGCCGATGACGATGTCCACCGTGCCGTCGGAAATGCCCTTCTTGGTCTCGGCGAGTTCCTTGGCGCCGACCAGCCGCGACGCCTGCCGGATCTTGACCGGCAGTCCGGCAAAGCGCTCGGTGAACGTCTTGAAGTGCTGGCGCGCCAGCAGCGTCGTCGGCACGACGACCGCGACCTGCAGCCCTTCCATCGCCGCCAGGAAGGCGGCGCGCAGCGCCACCTCGGTCTTGCCGAAGCCGACGTCGCCGCAGACCAGCCGGTCCATCGGCCGGCCGAGCGAGAGGTCGTCGGCCACCGCGTCGATGGCGTTCTGCTGGTCCTCGGTCTCGTCGTAGGGGAAGCGCGCCGCGAACTCGCCGTAGAGCCCTTCCGGCGGCGTGATGACGGGCGCACCGCGCATCTGCCGTTCGGCGGCGATGCGGATCAGCCCGCCGGCCATGTCGAGCAGCCGCTTCTTCAGCCGCGCCTTGCGCGCCTGCCAGGCGCCGCCGCCGAGCTTGTCGAGCGGCGCGTCGGCGGCGTCCGAGCCGTAGCGCGACAGGAGATCGATGTTCTCGACCGGCAGGAACAGCCGGTCGTCGCCGGCATAGTGGATCTCCAGGCAATCGTGCGGCGCGCCCGCCGCCTCGATCGTCCTAAGCCCGATGAAGCGGCCGATACCGTGGTCGGCGTGGACGACGATGTCGCCGGCGTCGAGCGAGGCGACCTCGGCGATGAAGTCCGCGCCGCGCCGCTTCTTCTTCGGGCGCCGCACAAGACGGTCGCCCAGAATGTCCTGCTCGGCCACGACCGCGAGAGCGTTGGTCTCGAACCCGGTCTCCAGCGGCAGCACCGCGAGCCCGGCCTTCTGCTTGGGCAGCTTCTCGAGTTCGCCGAGCGTGTCGACGCGGGCGAGATTCCCCAGTCCGTGCTCTTCCAGGATCTGCGTCAGCCGGTCGAGCGACCCTTCGCTCCAGCCGGCGACGAGAACGCGCCGTCCCGCGGCGCGCAGATCGGAAACGTAGTCGACCGCGGCCTTGAACACGTTCGCCGACGGATCGGCGCGCTCCGTCGCGAAACTGCGCCCGGCGCGCGAGCCGACATGCATGATGCGGCGGTCCTCGCCGGGCGGTGCTGAAAACGGCGAGAATTCCGCCGAAAGCCGTTCCGTCGCGCGGCTCTTCACCTCGTCGGGCGTGAGATAGAGCAGGTCCGGCTTCACCGGCTTGTAGGGCACCGCCTCGCCGAATCCGGCGCCCTCGGCCTGCCGCTGGCGCGCGTCGTAGTGGTCGAGGATCAGCGTATGGCGTTCCGCGATCGCGTCGGCGGCCAGGTGATCGAACACCACCGGCGCATCCGGCAGATAGTCGAACAGGCTCGACAGGCCCTCGTGGAAGAACGGCAGCCAATGCTCCATGCCGGCAAACCGCCTGCCTTCGCTGATCGCGGCGTAGAGCGCATCGTCGCGCGCCGGCGCGCCGAACGCCTCGATATAGTTGCGGCGGAAGCGGCTGATCGCCTCGGCCGACAGTGCGACCTCGCTCATCGTGTTGAGCGTGAGCTGGTTGCGTTGCCCGGTGGTGCGCTGGCTGGCGGGGTCGAAGGCGCGGATCGATTCCAGCGTGTCGCCGAAGAAGTCGAGCCGCAGCGGCTCGTCCGCGCCCGGTGCGAACAGGTCGAGAATACCGCCGCGCACCGCGAACTCGCCGACCTCGCGCACCGTCGGCACCCGGTCGAAGCCTTCCGATTCCAGCCGCGACACCAGTTGCTTCATGTCGATCTGGTTGCCGGGACGCGCCGACACGGCCTGCCGGGCGATGGCGTCGGGCGGCGGCATGCGCTGCAGCAGCGCGTTGACCGTCACCAGCACCACCGCGCGGTGCGGGGCTTCCTTCAATGCGGCCATCTGCGCCATCGCGTCGAGCCGGCGCGCAGCCGCGTCGGCGCCGGGCGAGACGCGGTCGTAGGGCAGGCAGTCCCAGCCGGGCAGTTCCAATACCGGAAGGTTCGGCGCTGCGAAGGCCAGCGCGTCGACGAGCCCCGGCAGGCGCTGACCGTCGCGCAGCACGAAGACCAGCGGCCTGTCGGCGCCGATGCCGTCGGCCAGAGCGGAAAGCGCGAACGCCTCGTAGCCCTCGGCGACGCCGTCGAGGACGAGGCGCTGCGCCCGCTGCGCGTCGAGGCGGATGGGATCGATGAGGCTCATGGAGTGTCGGTCGGTTCCTGGCCCGCGGCCGCCGCGCGATGCGCGAGAAGCCTGCGGAAAAGCGGCGTGTCGTGTTCGGGAGTGACCGGACGTTCGCCGGTCACCCACGTCACGAGGTCGGTGTCCGGCGCGTCCAGAAGATGTTCATATTGGTCGAGTTCGCCGTCGTTCAAGACCGGCAGCAAATCGTCGGCGAAGCCCCCCAGGATGAGGTCGGCCTCGCGCGTGCCGCGGTGCCACGAGCGGAAAAGCAGCCGCCTGCGGCGGGTGTCCAGTTCGGCGCTCGAGAGCCGGCTGCCGCTCATTTGTTCGACCTTTGCTGTTGCGAGAGGCCGCTATAGCGTGGACGACGCCACCTGTCAGCCTTGCGTGGCTGCATTCAGCCCCTAATGTCGCGCCCATGCGCCCTTCCCTTCTCGATCCGCTCTTCGCGCCGGCCAAGTCGCTCGACGGCGTCGGCGATCGCGTCGTCGAACTGCTGCGGCAGGTTGCGCCGGGAGACACGAACGGCCGCGAGCTGCGCGTCGGCGATCTGCTGTTCGTGCTGCCGCACGGCGTCATCGACCGGCGAAACCGGCCGGAGATCGCGTCGGCCCCCGGTGGCGCGATCGTGACGCTGGAGGTGACGGTCGACCGACACCAGCCGGCGCCGCGCGGACGGGGCAACGTGCCCTACCGCGTGTTCTGCTTCGACGAGACCGGCGAGATCGCGCTGACCTTCTTCCACGCCCGTCCCGTATGGCTCGAAAAGGCGCTGCCGGTCGGCGAAAGCGTCATCGTGTCGGGCCGCATGGAATGGTTCAACGGCCGTCCCTCGATGGTCCATCCCGACCACATGGTGCTGGTGGAGGCGGCCGAAGACCTGCCGCTGGTCGAGCCGGTCTACCCGCTGACCGCCGGCCTGTCGCCCAAGCTCTTACGCCGTGCCGTGCAGCAGTCGCTGGCCCGTCTGCCGGACCTGCCGGAATGGCTCGACGCGGAGGTGGTGCGCCGCCAAACCTTCCCGTCGTTCCGCGAAGCGCTCGAACGTCTGCACAATCCGCGCGATCCGCTCGACGCCTCGCCCGAGAACGCGGCCTGGCGGCGCCTCGGCTACGACGAACTGCTCGCCGGCCAACTGTCGCTGGCGCTGGTGCGGTCGCGCATCAAGCGGCTGTCGGGCCGACCGCTGGCAGGCGACGGCCATCTCGTCGACAGCATCAGGTCGGCCCTTCCCTACTCCCTCACCCGCTCGCAGGAGCAGGCGGTGGCTGAAATCCTCGCCGATCTCGGACAGCCTGAACGCATGCTGCGGCTCCTGCAGGGCGACGTCGGTGCCGGCAAGACGGTGGTGGCGCTGCTGGCGATGGCACGTGCGGCCGAAGCCGGAGCGCAGTCGGCACTGATGGCGCCCACCGAAATCCTGGCGCGCCAGCATTTTTCGACCATCGCGCCGTTCGCCGAAAAGGCCGGCCTCAAGGCAGCCATCCTGACCGGGCGTGAAAAAGGCCGCGAGCGCGCCGAAATCCTCGACGGGATCGCCTCGGGGCGCGTGAATTTCGTGGTCGGCACCCACGCGCTCTTCCAGGAGGCGGTGCGCTTCCACGATCTCGGCTTCGCCGTGGTCGACGAGCAGCATCGTTTCGGGGTTCACCAGCGCCTCGCGATGACGGCGAAGGGCAACGCGCCCGACATGCTGGTGATGACGGCCACCCCGATTCCGCGCACGCTGGTGCTGACCGCCTTCGGCGACATGGACGTGTCGCGGCTTACCGAAAAGCCGGCAGGCCGGCGTCCGATCCGTACGGTCACCCTGCCCCTGGAACGGCTGGGCGAGCTGACGCAGCGGCTGCAGACGGCGATCGCGGAAGGCCAGAAGATCTACTGGATCTGCCCGCTGGTCGAGGATTCCACCGAGACCGAGCTGATGTCGGCCGAGCAGCGGGCGCGCCAGCTCAAGACGGTGTTCGGCGAAAAGGTGGGACTGGTGCACGGTCGCATGAGCGGCCGCGACAAGGATGCCGCGATGACCGCCTTCAAGGACGGCACGACACGCCTCCTCGTCGCCACCACCGTGGTCGAGGTCGGCGTCGACGTTCCCGACGCGACCATCATGGTGATCGAGCATGCCGAGCGGTTCGGACTGGCGCAGCTCCATCAGTTGCGTGGCCGCGTCGGCCGCGGTCAGGCGGAATCGTCCTGCGTGCTGCTCTACAAGGGGCCGCTCGGCGAGACGGCGACGCGCCGCCTGTCGGTGATGCGCGAGAGCGAGGACGGGTTCGTCATCGCCGAGGAGGACCTGAAGCTGCGCGGCGAAGGCGAGCTGATGGGCACGCGCCAGTCCGGCACGCCGGGCTTCCTGGTCGCGCGGCTGGAGCACCATGCAGACCTTCTGGAGGTGGCGCGCGACGATGCCAGGCTGGTCCTGTCGCGCGACCCCGAACTGCAGGGCGATCGCGGCGCGGCGCTGAGGCTGCTGCTCTATCTGTTCGGACGGGACGAAGCCGTGCGCCTGTTGCGTGCGGGGTAAGGCGGAAGCGGCTGGCCGCTCAGGAAGCCTTCTTCTGCTCCTGCCGCGCCTTCTCCTCGCGCGCGACCTCGGCCAGTTCGTGCGTCTTCTTGTCGTATTCGGGCGCAACGAGACCGGCGGAGATGACCAGCTTGGCCGCCTCCTCCACGGTCATGGAGAGCTCGATGACGTCGGAGCGCGGCACGTAGAGCAGGAAACCGGTCGTCGGATTCGGGGTCGAGGGCAGGAACACCGCGAGACTGTCCTCCGCGTTCTCGCCGGCCAGCAGGTGCCCGACCTCGCTCTGCTGGGCGGACGCGATGAACACGATCGCCCAGGTCCCGCGACGCGGATATTCTATGAGCGCCACCTTGGTGAAGGCGTCGGCGCGTTGCGACAGCACCGTCTCGAGAATCTGCTTCAGGCCCCGGTAGACGCTGCGCACCAGCGGCATGCGGTCAAGAAAGTACTCGCCGTAGCCGACGACGGTGCGCCCGACGAAGTTCGCCGTCAGAAAGCCGACGAGCGTGATCAGCACGAGCGCCACGATCAGGCCGAAGCCCGGCACGGTGAAGGGAAGATAGTGGTCTGGAGTATAGCGGTCGGGAATGTAGGGCTTCACCCAGGAATTGACCCAGCCGACCAGCGTCCACGCCAGATAGGCGGTGATGGCCAGCGGCGCCGTGACGATGAATCCCGTGAGGAAATAGTTGCGCAGGCGGGTCATCAACGGCTTGGCCTCGGGGGGTGGCTCGGCGGGAAGCTTGGCCCACCCTCATACAGATAGGCCACCTTGCACCGATTTTGAATAGCGATTGGGGCCGCCGCAAGGCAGCCGCTATTCGACCGTCACCGACTTCGCCAGGTTGCGCGGCTGGTCGACGTCGGTACCCATGAACACGGCGGTGTTGTAGGCCAGCATCTGCATCGGCAGCGCGTAGACGAGCGGCGTCACGAAGTCGGGCACCGTCGGCACGACGATCACCTCGTGCGCGTCGATATTCGCGCGCTTCGCGCCGGTCTCGTCCGTGATCAGGATGATCTTGCCGCCGCGCGCCGCGACCTCCTGCATGTTGGAGACGGTCTTGTCGAAGATGCGGTCGTGCGGGGCGATCACGATCACCGGCATGTTCTCGTCGATCAGCGCGATCGGGCCGTGCTTCAGTTCGCCCGCCGCATAGCCCTCGGCATGGATGTAGGAGATTTCCTTGAGCTTCAGCGCCCCCTCGAGCGCCAGCGGATAGCTGGTGTCGCGCCCGAGATAGAGGACGTGGTGGTAGCGCGACAGGTCGCGCGCCACCCGCTCCAGCTGCTCGTTGAGCTTCAGGGCGTGGTTGGCGAGCCGCGGCGCCTCGGCGAGCTGGCGCACCAGCGTACGGCGCTCCTCGTCGCCGATCGTGCCGCGCGCGCTCGCCGCCGTCACCACCAGCGACGCCAGAACCGAGAGCTGGCAGGTGAACGCCTTGGTGGAGGCGACGCCGATCTCCGGGCCCGCGAGCGTCGGGTAGATGCCGTCGGATTCCCGCGCCATGGTCGATTCGCTGACATTGACGATCGAGGCGATGGGGATGCCGGCCGCCCGGCAATAGCGCAGCGAGGCAAGCGTGTCGGCGGTCTCGCCCGACTGCGAGACGAAAAGCGCGGCACTCCGGTCCGACAGCGGCACCTGCCGGTAGCGGAACTCCGAGGCGACATCGATGTCGACGGGCAGCTTGGCGATGCGCTCGAACCAGTATTTGCCGATCAGCCCGGCAAGATAGGCCGTGCCGCAGGCCGATATCACCAGCCGGTCGATCGCAGAAAAATCGATCGGGGACTCGAACGGCCTCGGCTGGTGCGTCGTGAAATCCAGATAGTGCGCGAGCGTCCGCGAGATCACCTCGGGCTGTTCATGGATTTCCTTTTCCATGAAATGCCGGTGGTTGCCCTTGTCGGCCATCAGGCTGGTGCCGGCGAACTGGCGACGCGGCCGCGTCACCTCGTTGCCCTGCATGTCGTAGATCTGCATGCCCTCGCGCCGCACCGTCACCCAGTCGCCATCCTCCAGGTAGGTGATCGAGTTGGTGAAGGGGGCGAGCGCCACCGCATCCGATCCGAGGAACATCTCGCCGTTGCCGTGGCCGACCGCCAGCGGCGGGCCGTTGCGCGCGCCGATGATCAGGTCGTCGTCGGTCTCGAACATGATGGCCAGCGCAAACGCGCCTTCCAGCCGCGCCAGCGCCGCATGGGCGGCTTCGACCGGGCTCCTGCCCCGGGAGATCTCGCGCGCCACGAGATGCGCCACGACCTCCGTGTCGGTGGCAGAGGCGAAGGCGTGGCCGTCCGCCGTCAGTTCCTCGCGCAACTCGGCGAAGTTCTCGATGATGCCGTTGTGGACGACGGCCACCCCGCCGGAAAAATGCGGATGCGCGTTCGCTTCGTTGGGAATGCCGTGCGTGGCCCAGCGGGTGTGGCCGATGCCGATCGTGCCGTGGAGCGGATCGTCCTTCAGCTTCTTTTCGAGATTGATCAGCTTGCCTTCGGCGCGGCGGCGCAGCAGGTGCCCGTCCTCGATGACGGCGACGCCGGCCGAGTCATAGCCGCGATATTCGAGCCGTTTCAGCGCATCGACGATGCGCGGCGCGACCGCGGTGGTTCCTGCGATGCCGACGATCCCGCACATTGAAGCCTCTTCCTTGCCCCGTCAGACCCTGCGGGCGCACCGCAGGGGCAACTTGCTGCCGCGACGCGGCGCTTGCCGGGTTTCGCCACCCCGGTCCTGCGCATAGGACAGGATTGCTGCCTAAGAAAGTCAAAACGGATTTCAACAGATTTCCGCGGCAGCGCGTGCTGCTGCCGCCTAGTCCTTTTTCTTCACGGAGGCGTTGCGGGCACGGATCGTCGCACCACCGCCTTCCTTCACCGCCTGTCGTGCACGCCCGAACGCCAGCGCGTCGTCCGGCACGTCCTTGGTGATGACGCTGCCGGAAGCGACATAGGCGCCGGCGCCGACGGAGACGGGAGCCACCAGCGACGAGTTCGACCCTATGAACGCCCCGGCGCCAATCTCGGTGCGGTGCTTGGCGAAGCCGTCATAGTTGCAGGTGATGGTGCCGGCGCCGATGTTGGAGCCTGCCCCCACCGAGGCGTCGCCGATATAGGTCAGATGGTTGACCTTGGCCCCTGCGCCGATCTGCGCCTTCTTGACCTCGCAGAAATTGCCGACCTTGGCCTTTTCGGCGAGCTCGGCGCCGGGCCTCAGCCGCGCGAACGGCCCGACATCGGCGTTCGGGCCGACACTGGCGCCCTCCAGATGCGAGAAGGCGTGGATGGTGGCGCCGTCCGCCACGGTGACGCCGGGCGCGAAGAACACGTTCGGCTCCACCAGCACGTCGCGGCCCAGTTGCGTGTCCCAGGCGAGATGCACCGTCTCGGGCGCCACCAGCGTTGTGCCGTCGAGCATGACCTGCTGGCGCCTGTCGCGCTGCCAGATCGCCTCGGCCTCCGCCAGCTGGGCGCGATTGTTGATGCCGAGCACGCTTTCATGCGGCGCTTCCGTCGCCACCACCGTCAGCCCCTGGCCGTTGGCGATCTCGACGATGTCGGTCAGGTAGAATTCGCCCTTGGCGTTGCGGTTGCCGACCTTTTCGAGAAGCGCCAGCGCATGTCCGCCGTCGATCGCCATGACGCCGCCGTTGCAGAAGGTGATGCGCCGCTCCGCCTCGCTGCAGTCGCGGTCCTCGCGGATCGCCACGAGCCGCTCGCCGTCCTCGATCAGCCGCCCGTAGCCCGCCGGCCGTTCGGTGCGGAACCCCATCACCGCGACCGTCGCCCCCTCGGCCAGCCTGGCGCGTGCGGCGGCCAGATCCTCGGCGCGCACCAGTGGTGTGTCGCCGAACAGCACCAGCACGTCGTCGAAGCCGCGCGCGATCGCATCACGTGCGGCCAAAGCAGCGTGCGCGGTGCCGAGCCGCTCGGTCTGCTCGAAACGCTCCGCGCTGGCGTGCGCCGACACGGCCTTGAGCACGTCCTCGCCGCCGCCGCCGGTCACCAGCGCGATCTCGCCGGTGCCAGCCGCCACCGCGGTGCGGGCGACATGGGCGACCATCGGCAGCCCGGCGATCCTGTGCAGCACTTTCGGCATGGCACTTTTCATGCGCGTGCCCTCGCCGGCAGCAAGGATGATCGACAGGCAGGTTCTCTGGCTCATGGGAAGTTCCGGATTGGCATTGACGCGGGAATCCCGACATCTGTATCACCGCGCAAGGCCCGGTCAAATCGCTCCGCAGGACTGCAAAATTGAACCAACAGGCTTCCGGGCGCGTCGGCATCGCCTATCTGGTGATGGTTTTCACGCCGCTCGTCTTTTCCACCAACCTGATCTTCGGGCGCGGCGTGGTCGGCGACGTGGCGCCGTTCACGCTTGCATGGATACGCTGGACGGCCGTGGCGGCAGCGCTCTCGCCCTTCCTGGTGCGCGAATGGTCGACCGCGCGCCACATCCTGCGCGTCGATCCATGGCGCATCCTCGTGCTGGGATTTCTCGGCATGTGGGTGTGCGGCGGCGTCGTCTACCTGGCGCTGGCATCGACCACGGCGACCAACGGAACGCTGATCTACACGACCTCCTCGGTCATCATCGTGCTGTTCGAGGCGGCCTTCCTCGGGCGGCGGCCACGCGGACGCGAAATCGCGGGCACGGTGCTGGCACTGGTCGGGGTGGCGACGATCATCCTGCGCGGCCGGCCGCAGGCCATCCTGTCGCTCGACTTCAATCCCGGCGACCTGCTGTTCCTGCTCGCGGCCACCTGCTGGGCCGGCTATTCGATCCTCTACCGCTCGCCGCGGCTGGGAAAACTGTCGAACATGGCGCTGTTCTCGATGGTCGCGGCGGCCGGCTCGCTCCTGCTCTTGCCGGCGATGATCGTCGAGCACGCGCTGGGCCAGCACCTTTCCGACTGACGCGCAAAGCTGGACCAGCATCGCCGGCATCATTGTGTTTTCCTCGCTGCTGGCCTTTTCCGGATTCCAGTTCGGCGTGCGCACGCTTGGCCCTTCGGTGGCGGGCGTGTTCATGTATCTGCTGCCGCCCTACGGCGTACTGATGGCCGTCGCCATACTGGGTGAGAGTTTCGAACCGTTCCACGCCGCGGGCATTGCTCTCGTCATGGGCGGGGTGATCCTCGCGACCCTGCCGACACGCCGCCGGCTCGCGCGCTAGCCGAGGCTGGCGAGGCCGGGAAAGGTTTCGAGCAGCCAGTAGGACATGGCCTGCATGCCGCCGGTGACGAACAGCACGCCGGCGACCACCAGAAGCCCGCCCATCACCTTCTCGACCCGCCCGAGATGGCTGCGGAAGCGCGTCAGGAAGCGCATGAAGGCGTTGGAAAACAGCGCCGCGATGATGAAGGGAATCCCGAGGCCGGCCGAATAGGCCGCGAGCAGCAGCGCGCCCTGCCCCACCGTCTCGCGGCCGCCCGCCAAAGTGAGGATCGGCCCAAGCACCGGGCCGATGCACGGCGTCCAGCCGAAGGCGAAGGCCAGTCCCATGACGTAAGCGGCGACGGCGCTGGCCGGACGCCCGCCGGACTGGAACCGCGCCTCGCGCGACAGCAGCGGGATGCGGATGACGCCGAGGAAATTGAGCCCCATGACGATGATCACGAGCCCCGCGACGATCGCCAGTTCCTGCTGCCATGCCCGCAGCAATCCGCCGATGGTCGAAGCCCCCGCTCCCAGCGCCACGAAGACGGTGGAAAATCCGAGCACGAAGGCGACCGCGGCGAAGAGCAGCGCCTGACGCGCCACGGATGGCACGGCCGCGGCATCACTAGTGGCCCGAGCGCCGCGGAAATCCTCCACCGAAACGCCGGCCATGTAGCACAGGTACGGCGGCACCAGCGGCAACACGCAAGGCGACAGGAACGAGATCGCCCCCGCGCCCACTGCACTGACAATGCCGACATCTACCGCCATCTATCTTGGCCTGCCCGTCTTCCGTTTCTGCCTGTTCGGCGTGACCGCCCCTATAGACGGATGGACATTGACGCTCCAGTCACGAGAACGTGGCATAGGGTCGCTGAAACGGCCGGCTCACACGCCGCCGCGCTTCGAGAGCGCATCGTCGACCGCATCCATGGCAGCCGCCATCAGGTGCGGATGCGCGGCCGCGAAGTCCTCCCAGGTGCAGTCGGTGCACCTGACCTCCGGGCAGGCAGGCGATGCGAACGCCCGTCCGTCCACCCGGTTCAGGAAGTGGTGCGCGAGAGGTCCGTCGAGAGCCGCCTCCACGTCGGCGGGCACGTCGCGTTGACTGACGCGCCGCGTCACGGCACGGCTCTCGATCGCCGAAAACAATTCCCGCTTCAGGCCTGGATCGAGCCGCTTGACCGGCTCCAGGAGGAAGAACGAGGTGGAACAGTGCCGGTGCGCGCCCGTCGACATCACCATTTCGTCCTGCTCGACCCCGAGCCGGTCGGCCAGGCCGCCATTCAGCAGCCGGCACAGTTCGGTCACCTGCCAGGGCTGGCGCACGTTCGAACGGGCCGCTGGCAAAGCCGCAGGTGGCTGAACCTCCAGCGCATCGAGCAGCACCGGAAGGATATCGCCCCCCGCCGAGATGGCATTGTCGTAGGAGATCGCCTTCACTTTCCCGACCGCTGACGCCCGCTCGATGACGAGGTCGAAGCGCCGGTTGATGTGATGGGTGTCGGAGCTCATCATGGCGACATACGACGCGAAGCTCTGCGTATCCCGCCTTTGGCAATACTGCGCCCACCGCGATGGCCAGAAACTCGCCCAATGCCGAAAGGCGAACACGAAGGTGAGGTCGCAGCCGTCGAAACAGGCGGCCATGCGCATCATCTGGTCGCTCGACAGTCCCGACACGACTTCGGTCGAGAGCAGAAGGACGTCGCACCCCGCCTCCCGTGCGAGCCGCAGCTGGCGCGCGCATTCCGCGCCGGTCCAGTCGTCGGTCTTGGCATTCAGCACGAAGCTGCTCACCATGTGGTCGTCATGATAGTAGATGCCGTTCGCTCGCAGCAGGCCGCGGTTGCGGAACAGGTAGTGCTGCAGGGTCGTCGTGCCCGTCTTGTGCATGCCTCCGTGGATGACGACCTTCATCGAATTCTGCCGTCCCGGCTCGTGATGTTCACGCAAAGACGGAGCGCCCGCTATGGTTCTGGAAAACCAAGTGGCTGGTGAGCGCGCAGGGGTTCGAACCCTGGACCTACTGATTAAAAGTCAGTTGCTCTACCGGCTGAGCTACGCGCTCCACGCGGGCACGCAGGCCCCGGGAAATTGCGCCGGAACATAGGAATACGGGGTTCACCGGTCAACCGCAAAAACCCGTGGCATCATGGCTCTGAGCAGATGTCACGGCACTCGAACAGACGATGTCACACGCATACTGCTTAACGGAACCATCGTGACCCGAACACAATTCTGTTTCAAACTCCCACACGAAGGGACGTCGCTCTCTCACCCAGGAGGTCACAGTGAAAGGAATCGTTTCAGGCTTTACGGCCGCAGCGATGCTTGCTTCGACAGTGTTCGTCTCGTCGATCAGCGCAATCGCGCCTGCCGAGGCGCAGTTGTACAGTCCGGCCTGCGGGCGAACGGAATTCGAGGGTTGCGGCGGCTCGGGGTTCCGCCAGACCTGGCCCCGCGCCGGATGGACCCGTGACGACTACACGGATCGCCATCACGACTGGAATCGCGATCGCGACCGGTGGAATCGCGACCATCCCGTCGCGATCACGGCCGCGGCATTGAATGGCGCCACGACGACCCGTGGTACAACGGCTATCGTGGCTACCGTCACCGCCGCCCAGGCTACCACGAATACCAGGGCTTCTGGTTCCCCGCGATCGCCGCTCGGGATCATCGCGGGCGCGGCGGCGCAGAGCCAGAACGAGCGCTACCAGGGTCGTCCCGACGCCGTGCCGGAGTCCGTGTGGCGCAAGCACGCGGCCTGGTGCTACGACCATTACCGGTCGTATCGCGAATCCGACAACAGCTGGCAGCCCTACAACGGCCCGCGCCGGCATCTGCGATTCGCCCTATTTCTGAGGCGTTTCAAGGTCTATCGAGCCAGCAGGACCGACAGACGAAGCCCGCGCCACCCGGCGCGGGCTTTTTCACGTTCAGGTCGTGAAGCCGCCGGCGACGTCGAGGATGGCCCGGTAGGCGGTCTCGACGTCCTCGCGCGTCGTCTCGAACTGCCCCACCTGGAAACGGATCGCCACCCGGCCGGCGACCCGCGTCTGCGTGAGATAGGTCCGCCCGTCGTCGTTGATCGCCTGGACGAGAGCGAGATTGTGCGCATCGGGATCGGCCACGCCGGCAGCTACGTGGCGGAACGAAAACAGCGACAGGAACGGTTCGGTCACGATCTCGAAGTCGGGATGCTCGGCGAAACGGCCGGCGATCTCGGTGCTCCAGGCCACGTGATCGCGGATCATCGCGCGCAAACCTTCCAGCCCCGTCGCCCGCAGCAGGAACCAGAGCTTCAGCGCGCGGAACCGGCGGCCGAGCGGGATCGACCATTCCGAATAGTTGATGATGCCGTCGCGCCCGTGGGTCTTCAGGAATTCCGGCTGGATCGCCAGGGTGCGGACCAGATCGTCCGGGTTGCGCAGGAAATGCGCGGAGCAGTCGAACTGCGCGCCCAGCCATTTGTGCGGGTTGAAGACGATGGAGTCCGCCTTCTCCACGCCCGTCCAGAACTGCCGGAACTCGGGGCAGATCATCGCCGAGCCCGCCCAGGCGGCGTCGACGTGCACATAGAGCCCGTGCCGGGCCCCGACATCGCAGACGGCAGCGACGTCGTCGGTGCCGCCGATGCTGGTGCCGCCGACGCTTGCAACGATGCCGGCCGGCAGATGGCCGGCTGCGCGATCCTCCGCGATCGCGGCGTCGAGCGCCGCGACGTCCATGCCGTGATGCGGCCCCTTGCCGGGAATGCGGACCAGATTGTCGGAGCCGATGCCGGAAACCCAGGCGGCGCGGTCGATAGACGTGTGCACCTGGTCGGAGCAGTAGATCCGCAGTGCCGGCGCGCCCGAAAGCCCCTTCTGGTTGCCTTTCCAGTCAAGCGCGCGCTCGCGCATGGTCAGCATGGCGGCCAGCGTCGCCGAGGACGCCGAATCCTGGATCACGCCTGTGAACGTGTCGGGAAGACCGAGCGCCTGACGCAGCCAGTCGAGCATGCGCGTCTCGAGCTCGGTGGCGGCGGGCGAGGTCTGCCACAGCATGCACTGCGCAGCCATCGCCGAGACCAGATACTCCGCCACCACCGATACCGGCGCGGCGTTGGCCGGGAAATAGGCGAAGAAGCGCGGATGCTGCCAGTGCGTCATGCCCGGCACGATCGTCTCCTCGAAGTCGGCGAAGATCGCCTCCATCGGTTCCGGCTGCTCCGGCGGCGAGGCGGCGATCCGCGCCGCGATCTCGCCCGGCGCGGACTGCGCGCGCACCGGGCGCTCGCGCAGCGTCGCGCGATAGTCGGCGCCCCAGTTCGCCGCCTTCAGCGACCACCGGCGAAAGGCGTCATTGTCCACTCGAACTCTCCCGTGGCTGGCACTTGCAGGCGGCCGGCAACCCGGCTCAGACCGGAAAATCCGGCAGGCTCTTGAAGGCGTCCTTGAGCGCCTTCGACCAGCCTTCCGATATCTCGCGGTAATACGGATCGTCCTGCATGATCCGCTTGCGATAGCCGATATGGAAACTGTCGCGCTCGTAGAACAGCAGGTCGAGCGGCAGTCCAACCGAAAGATTGGACCGGATGGTGGAATCGAACGACACCATCAAGAGCTTGACCGTCTCGGCGAAGCTCATCGCCCGCTCATAGGCCCGCACGATGATGGGCTTGCCGTATTTGGTCTCGCCGATCTGGAAGAACGGCGTGTCGTCCGACGATTCGATGAAATTGCCCTCGGGATAGATGAGGAACAGGCGCGGCTGCGATCCCTTGATCTGCCCGCCCAGGATGAAGGACGCCGAAAACGCGTCGGCCTTCTGCCCGGTCGGCGTCGAATTCTCGATCACCTCCTTGACCGTGTCGCCGATGATCCGCGCGGTCTGGTACATCGAGGGTGTCTGCAGCAGCGAGGGCGCGCGATCCTCCGGCGCCTTGGTGCGCTCGTCGAGCAGGCTGACGACGGCCTGCGAGGTCGCCAGGTTGCCGGCTGCCGCCAGGACGACGACGCGCTCGCCGGGAACCGACCAGCTGTACATCTTGCGGAACGTGGAAATGGAATCGACCCCCGCGTTGGTTCGGGTGTCGGACATGAAGACGAGCCCCTTGTCGATCGTCAGGCCCACGCAATAGGTCATTCAAATTACCGGTCGCGAAATGCGATTCGCAATTACTGCTCGACCGTGATGTGAACCGCAAGACGTTCGTTCGCCGCACCGAGCCGTATCCCCGATACCGGCATCGCGTCGCGGTAGTCGCGGCCGACGGCAAGCCGCACGTAGCGTTCGTCGGGCGAAATGCCGTTCGAGACGTCGAAGCCGACCCAGCCGAGCGCCTCGACATAGGCCTCCGCCCAGGCGTGGCTGGCCGCCTGCTGGTCGCTGTCGTCGAGCATCAGATAGCCGCTGACGTAGCGCGCCGGAAACCCCATCTGCCGGGCAGTGGAAAGGAAGATGTGGGCGTGATCCTGGCAGACGCCGCTGTTTTGCCCGAAGGCTTCCTCGGCGGTCGTCGCCGAATGCGTGGCGCCCACCACGTAGTCGACCTTGCCGCGGATCGCCGCGGAAACCGCGTGCAGGCGGTCCAGATCCGCGCCCGGCGGTGCCGAGTGCGCCAGCTCGGCGATGCCTTCGCCGCCCAGCGTGAGCGGAGTTGCCGCCTGGAACAGCCAAAGCGGCGCGAAGCCGCGATGCGGCCCCGAAATGCCGGCGGTGTCGAAAGTCTCCACTTCGCCCGACGCCGAGATCGTTATCTGGCGCGGCGCGCCCTCGACGCTGATCAGCCGTGTCTCGGTGCCGAACTGATCCTCGAAGCGCACCTCCTCGCGCGCACCCTCGATCTCCAGCGACCACGAGTGCACGGCCTGTGCGTGGCCGCTGCGCGGCACCAGGCGCAGCCGCTGCAGGGCATACGTCACCGGCTGGTCGTAGCTGTATTCGGTGCGATGGCTGATCTTCAGGCGCATACGAGAGCCGTATCCTCAATAAAACCGGTAGTCACGCGCCAGCTCGTCGCCCACCCGGTAGTTGTCGCGGATGAACGCGGAAAGGAATTCGTGCAGTCCGAACTCGAACACGTCCTCGATCGAGCAGCTGCTGACGCGCCGGTAGATGCCGGCCACCGTGTCGTGACAGCCGTGACGGGCATCGTAGTCGCCGGCCAGATACTCCAGATTGTCGAGGATCGCGCGGTAGCAGAACAGCAGCGAACGCGGCATCCGCTTGTTGAGGATCAGGTAGTCGGCGATGTTGCCGGGCTTGTACTCGGCATCGTAGACCCACCGGTAGGAGCGATGCGCCGACACCGAGCGCAGGATCGATTCCCACTGGTAGTTGTCGAGCGTCGAGCCGACCCAGGAAGCCGACGGCAGCAGCACGTAATATTTCACGTCGAGAATACGTGCGGTGTTGTCGGCGCGTTCCACGAACGTGCCGAGCTGGCAGAAATCGTAGATCTCGTTTCGCAGCATCGTGCCGTGGAAGGCGCCGCGCATCAGCGCCGTCTCCCGCTTGATGAGGTCGAGCACCGCGGGCAGGTCGCGCTGGTCGATCGGCTGCGACAGCATGCGCCGGAACGACATCCAGGCATCGTTGATCGATTCCCAGGTTTCGCGGGTGAGCGCGGTGCGCACCATCCGCGCATTGTTGCGCGCCGTCTCCAGGCACGACATGACGCTGGAAGGGTTGGAGGTGTCGCGCAGCAGGAAATCCGAGACGCCAATGGCATCCACGCGGTCATGGCGCTCGGCGAACGCCTGGTCGACGCCCGCGCTCTTCAGCACCGAGCTCCATTCCTCGGCCGAATCGCCGGTGCGGGTCAGCGCCAGCCGCAGCCCGGCATCCATCAGCCGCGCCATGTTCTCGGCCCGCTCGATGTAGCGGCTCATCCAGTAGAGGCCGTTGGCCGTGCGTCCCAGCAGCATCAGCAGTCTCCGCTGCTGATGGGGGAACAGGGAGCGGGGAGTAGGCAGTGGTTCATTTCGGCGACTTGCTTTGCAGCGTCCGGATCAACGCACGCAGCATCCTTCCAATCTGGTCTCCCTGTTCTCCGCCTACTCGTCATCGAGCACCCATGTGTCCTTGGTGCCGCCGCCCTGGGACGAATTGACGACCAGCGAGCCCTCCTTGAGCGCCACCCGCGTCAGGCCTCCCGGCACGATCTGGACCCGGTTGGAGACCAGCACGAACGGCCTCAGGTCGACGTGCCGGGGCGCCAGGCCCTTTTCCGTCAGGATCGGGCAGGTCGAAAGCGACAGCGTCGGCTGGGCGATGTAGTTGCCGGGCCTCGCCGCGAGCTTGGCGGCAAAGGCCTCGCGCTCCTTCTTGGAGGCCGCCGGGCCGACCAGCATGCCGTAGCCGCCCGAGCCGTGCACCTCCTTGACCACCAGTTCGTCGAGATGCTCCTGCACGTATTTGAGGCTGTCGGGCTCCGAGCAGCGCCAGGTCGGGATGTTGCCGAGCAGCGCCGGCCGGCCGGTGTAGAACTCGACGATCTCCGGCATGTAGGAATAGATCGCCTTGTCGTCGGCGATCCCTGTGCCCGGCGCGTTGGCGATGGTGATGTTGCCGGCCCGGTAGACGTCCATGATGCCCGGCACGCCAAGCGTGGAGTCCGGATTGAAGGTGAGCGGATCGAGGAAGGCGTCGTCGACGCGGCGGTAGAGCACGTCGATCTGCTTGTAGCCCTCGGTCGTGCGCATCGCGACATGGCCGTCGACGACCCGCAGATCCTGTCCCTCGACCAGCTCCACGCCCATCTGGTCGGCCAGGAAGGCGTGCTCGAAATAGGCCGAGTTGTAGAGGCCGGGCGTCAGCACGGCGACGGTCGGCGACGAATTGCCGTGCGGGGCGACCGCCGACAGCGAATGCCTGAGGAGCTGCGGATAGTTCTCCACCGGCAGAACCTTCACCTGCTGGAACAGCTCCGGGAAGAGCTGCATCATCGTCTCCCGGTTCTCCAGCATGTACGAGACGCCCGACGGCGTTCGCGCGTTGTCCTCGAGCACGTGAAATTCGTTCTCGGCGGTCCTGACGATGTCGACCCCGATGATGTGGGTGTAGACGCCGGCCGGCGGGCGCACGCCGATCATCTCGGGAAGAAATGCCTCGTTGGCCGCGATCAGCTCCTTGGGGATGCGCCCTGCCCTGCAGGATCTCCTGTCGGTGGTAGATGTCGTCGAGGAAGGCGTTCAGCGCCTGGACGCGCTGCTCGATGCCGCGTGTCAGGCGCCGCCATTCGTTGCCCGAGAGAATTCGCGGCACGATGTCGAAGGGGATCAGCCGCTCGGCGGCCTCGGCCTGGCCATAGACCGCGAAGGTGATGCCGGTCTTGCGAAACACGCGCTCGGCATCCTGCATCTTCTCGGCAAGACGTTTGGCGTCCTGGGCGCGCAGCCACTCTTCGTACTTCTGGTACGGTGTTCTCGGCCCGGAGTCGTCCGGGCGCATTTCATCGAACGCTGCCAATTGCTACTCCCCTGCGCGCGATTTCACTGTCGCACGGCCGCAAATGCAAGTCTTTCCGCCAGTTTTCCGCGCGCGGCCCCGAGATCGGCCGCATATGCCTGAATTTTGTGCAGCCTGAAGTGCCAAGTCGGCCTCGCAGGCATGCACTGGCGAAAGGCGAGGCAGGCGGAATGCGGATTGCGTGAAACTGCGGGCGCTGTCGCCTCGTGTATTATGCTGTGCCGTGGGATGGCACGGCAGCCGCCCTCAGGGAGATGAGCCATGTTGAAGAAACTTGCCGCAGCGGCAGCGGTTCCGCTGATGATGGCGACGGCGTTCGCCGGCGAGGCGGAAGTGAGCGCCGCGCAGACCACGATCCAGAACCAGATCGAGGCGTTCCGGGCCGGCAACGACGACGCCGCCTACGACCTGGCCGCGCCGATGATCAAGCGCCTGTTCCCGACGCTGGACCAGTTCATGGGCATGGTGAAGGGCGGCTACCAGCCGGTGTGGCATCCGAAGAGCTACGCCTTCGGCGCGGCGGAGGAGCCAGCGTCCGGCTCCGTCGTGCAGCACGTGCTTATCGTCGGCCCCGACGGCAAGACCTACGAAGCCGTCTACATGCTGCAACTGCAACCCGACGGCGTCTGGCGCATCAGCGGCGTCAGCCTCAACGAGACGAAGACGCTGAGCACCTGAGGCCCTCGACGGCACCTCACAGCGCCGGCAGGTCGCCCCTCGCCCATTGCTCGCTGATCTCGCCGGCGCGTGCCGCGAAGCGGCCCGCCTCGATGGCGGCGCGGATGTCGGCCATCAGGCTCTGGTAGTAGGCGAGGTTGTTCCAGGTGAGCAGCATTCCGCCCAGCGCCTCGCCCGACTTCACCAGATGATGCAGGTAGGCGCGGCTGTAGTCGCGCGCGGCCGGGCAGTCGCTCTCCTCGTCCAGCGGCCGGTTGTCCTCGGCGTGGCGGGCATTCTTGAGATTGATTTTCCCTCGCCGCGTGTAGGCCAGCCCGTGCCGCCCGGCCCGCGTCGGCATCACGCAATCGAACATGTCGATGCCGCGCGCAACCGATTTCAATATGTCGTCGGGCGTGCCGACGCCCATCAGATAGCGCGGCTTTTCGGCCGGCAGCGCCGGACAGGTCGCCTCCAGCAGTTCCAGCATCACCGCCTGCGGTTCGCCGACGGCGAGCCCGCCGACCGCGTAGCCTTTCAGGTCCATCGCCGTCAGCGCTTCGGCCGAGCGCAGCCGCAGTTCGGGCACGTCGCCGCCCTGCACGATGCCGAACATCGCCTTGCCGGGCTGCTCGCCGAACGCCGCCTTGCAGCGCTCGGCCCAGCGCAGCGACAGCTCCATGGCGCGCTCGATGTCGTCGCGCTCCGCCGGCAGCGCCACGCACTCGTCGAGCTGCATCTGGATGTCGGAATCCAGCAGGCCCTGGATCTCGATCGAGCGTTCCGGCGACATCTCGTGGACCGCGCCGTCGACATGGCTGCGAAAGGTGACGCCCTTCTCGTCGATCTTCCTCAGCTGCGACAGCGACATCACCTGGAAGCCGCCGGAATCGGTGAGGATCGGCCATGGCCAGCGGGCGAATTCGTGCAGGCCGCCGAGCCGGCCGACGCGCTCCGCACCGGGGCGCAGCATCAGGTGGTAGGTGTTGCCGAGAATGATGTCGGCGCCGAGCTCGCGCACCTGGTCCATGTACATGGCCTTGACGGTGCCGCCGGTACCCACCGGCATGAAGGCGGGCGTGCGCACGGTGCCGCGCGGCATGGATATCTCGCCGCGGCGCGCCGCGCCGTCGGTGGCGAGAAGGCGGAAGGAGAAGGGGGTCATCGGCGGGGCCCCGCGCTCTGTCGCGCGCCCCTCTGGCCTGCCGGAGATTGCATGTCACCTCGGCTTTCGCCGATCGCCTCCGTAGAAGAACGAGCGGCGAGAAAGCGGCCGTTTGATCTCCCCCCGTGTGGGGGAGATGGCCGGCAGGCCAGAGGGGGGCAACACAGGGCGCCGGCGCTCATGATCGGTTGGCCCGAAACAACAGGCTCGCATCTCCGTACGAGTAGAACCGGTAGCCGGTTTCAATCGCGTGCGCGTAGGCGGCCTTCATCGTCTCCAGCCCCGAAAACGCCGAAACCAGCATGAACAGCGTCGAGCGCGGCAGGTGGAAATTGGTCATCAGCACGTCGACGGCGCGAAAACCATAGCCCGGCGTGATGAAGATGTCGGTCGCGCCCGACCACGGGCTCAGGCTTCCGTCCTCGCTCGCCGCGCTTTCGAGCAGCCTGAGTGACGTCGTGCCGACCGACACGACGCGATTGCCGCGCGCCCTCACCCGGTTGAGCGCGTCGGCGGTCTCGGCGCTCACGTGGCCGATCTCGGCATGCATCCTGTGGTTCTCGGTGTCTTCCGCCTTCACCGGCAGGAACGTGCCGGCGCCGACGTGAAGCGTCACGAAGTGGCGTTCGATGCCGCGCGCGTCGAGCGACGGCAAAAAGCTCGGGCGTGAAGTGCAGGCCGGCGGTCGGCGCGGCCACCGCCCCTTCCTCGCGTGCGTAGATGGTCTGGTAGTCGGTCGTGTCGCGCGCGTCTTCGGGGCGGCGCGAGGCGATATAGGGCGGCAGCGGCACGTGGCCCGACGGCGTGAAGCGCCTCGTCGAGCGCCGGACCGGAAAGGTCGAAGACCAGCAGTGCCTCGCCCGCCTCGCCTTTTTCGGCAACGGTCGCGTCGAGCGCGCCGAGATAGCAGGCCTCGCCGGAGTGGCCGAAGCTGATCCGCTCGCCCTCCGAAACGCGCTTGGCCGGCCGCAGGAACGCCTTCCAGCGGTCCGGGCCGGTCCGCATGTGCAACGTCGCCTCGACGCGCGCGACCGCTTCGCCGCGCTGGCGGGTGCCCTCGAGCTGGGCGGGGATGACGCGCGTGTCGTTGAACACCATGGCGTCGCCCGGCTGCAGGAGTTCGGGCAGGTCGCGGACGATCCTGTCGCGAAAATCCCCCTCTTCCGGCACGACCAGCAGCCGCGCGGCGTCGCGCGGCTCGGCCGGCCTCAGCGCGATGCGCTCTTCCGGCAGGTCGAAGTCGAACAGATCGACCTTCACGCGCCTGCCTCCCGCGCCGACGGTGGGCGACCTGCGCAATCCAGTGGAAAGCCTACTCGCCGGTCCTGCCGTTTCCGCCCTTCGGCCAGTTGGCGCCGGTCAGCGCCCCTATGCCCAGCACGATCAGGATGACCGGCCAGAACTTGCCGAAGTCGAAGCCGAAGAAGAAGACCAGCGAGATGCCGGCCAGGATGACGCCGCTGATCGCGGCTCCGAGCGCCGCGCGCGTCCACTCGCCTTCCCGCTCGTAGATCTGGAAGGCGCCGGCAAAGGCGGCGATGGCGGGGATCATGATGAAGATCGCCCACCAGTTTTTCGGCAGCGGAAAGCCGAAATTCTGCAGCAGGAAGACGACGCCGAGCGCGATCAGGATGACGCCGCCGATCCAGGCGCCGCCCTTCCCCCAGCGTGCCTCGCGCCGCGCCGCCCGCCTCTCGCGGCGTTCCTCGCGGCGCGTCATGCCGCCGTCGCGGCCAAATTCGTTGTCGGACATGGCAGGTCTCCACCGTTCTCAGCCCGCTTCGAATTGCCATCGATCGTGCCGGCACGCCTTGCGTTGCGTCAAGCGTCCGCGGCCACCTTCATCGACACGATCTTGTCGGGATCGGTCACCGGCTCGCCGCGCTTGATCTTGTCGACATTGTCCATGCCCTCGATGACCTGGCCCCACACCGTGTACTGGCGGTTGAGGAAGCCGGCGTCGTCGAAGCAGATGAAGAACTGCGAATTGGCCGAATTCGGGTTCTGCGCCCGCGCCATAGAGCAGGTGCCGCGACCGTGATTGGTGTTGGAGAACTCGGCCTTCAGGTCCGGCTTGTCGGAGCCGCCCATGCCGGCACGGTTGGGGCTGAAGGAGGAGCTGTTGGAGTTGCCGAACTTCACGTCGCCGGTCTGCGCCATGAAGCCGTCTATCACCCGGTGGAAGACGACGCCGTCATAGGCGCCCTCGCGGGCCAGCTCCTTGATGCGCGCGACGTGTCCCGGCGCCAGGTCGGGGAACATCTCGATGACGACGTTGCCCTTGGTCGTCTCCAAAAGCAGGGTGTTTTCCGGGTCCTTGATCTCGGCCATCGGGTCTTCCTTTCAATTCGTCTGAGTGTCTACTGCCCGTCGGCGGCGATGCGCACCTTGAGCATGCGGTCGGGGTCCTGGACCATGCCGTTGGGCCCGTTGCCGCGCTTGATCTTGTCGACATATTCCATGCCGCTCACCACGTCGCCGATGACCGTGTACTGGCCGTCGAGCGAGTGGGCCGGCGCGAACATGATGAAGAACTGCGAGTTCGCCGAATCCGGGTCCTGCGCCCGCGCCAGGCCCACCGTGCCGCGCACGTAGGGATGGTCGGAGAACTCGGCCTTGAGGTCGGGCAGGTCGGAGCCGCCGGTGCCGGCGCGCTGCGGGTCGTAGCCGTCTTTCGTGTCGCCGAATTGCACGTCGCCGGTCTGCGCCATGAAGCCGTCGATGACGCGGTGGAAGGCGACGTTGTCGTAGGCGCCCTCGCGCACCAGCTTCTTGATGCGCTTGACGCTCTCCGGCGCCAGATCCGGCCGCAGAGCGACCTTAACGTCGCCGTCCTTGAGCGTGATGATCATCGTGTTTTCGGGGCTCGCCTCCTGGGCGCTGGCCTGCACGCCCGAAAGGGCGAGGCCGGCAAGGAGGGCGAACGAAAGTACGAGCTTGGAAAGCTGCATGAATCTGCTCCCGTGGGTCAGGCAGGGAATTTCTGGTCGAGGGCGGCGGCCACGCAGTCCGGCACGAACGGCCTGATGTCGCCGCCCATGGAGGCGATCTGGCGCACGAGTGTGGCGGTAATGGTTCGCACCGAAGGGCTGGCCGGCAGAAAAACCGTCTGCAGGTCCGGCGCCATGGTCTCGTTCATGCCGGCCATCTGCATCTCGTAGTCGAGATCGGTGCCGTCGCGCAGGCCGCGGATCATGATCGAGGCGCCGTGCTCGCGCGAGGCGTCGATCACCAGCCCGTCGAAGGCGACGACCTCGATGCGGTCCGCCTCGCCGTCGAGTTCGGCCTCGGCCGCCCTGACGATCAGGTCGAGCCGCTCGTCGAAGGAGAACAGCGGCTGTTTGCCGTGGTGCATGCCGATGCCGACGACGATCCGGTCGGCGATCGTCAGGGCGCCCTTGAGAACGTCGAGGTGGCCGTTGGTCAGCGGATCGAACGAGCCGGCATAGAATGCGGTGCGCTGGGTCATGGGCGGCTTCTAGCTTTCCGTCCCGCCAAAGGCAATTCGCGAGTTGGGCAACATGAACGCACGATGAACGCGAGCTTCGGAGTGCGTTCAACCAGCGCCGTTATGATCGGATCCTGTCAGCGGAACCACGGCGCGCGGGATGCGTTGTCAAGTCAAATCCGCACCGCACACACGGAGAAGGACATGTTCATTATCATTCTGGCCTGCGCGATGACGCTCTCCATGATGATCGCCACCATGGTCATGGTCCACAACGAGACCGTGCACATCAAGGCCGAGGAACGGCGCCGCGCGACCAATCCGTTTGCGGTGCGCCGCGGCCTTTCCCGCTACTGAGCAATTCGAGCCACGGGCGGCGCGTCACGCGCCGTCCGGCGTCTCGCCCGCGGAACCGGCCGCCGGCCCCTCAGCCTCACCCGCAACCTCGTCGCCGGCTTCGACTTCTTCCTCGTCGGCCTGCGGCTCTGAAATCCGCTCCACCGACACCACCTTCTCGCCGGCAGCGGTGTTGAAGATGATCACGCCCTTGGTGGCGCGGCTGGCGATGCGGATTCCGCCCACCGGCACGCGGATGATCTGCCCACCGTTCGAGACCAGCATGATCTGGTCCTCGTTCTCGACGGGGAACCCGGCGATCAGCTGGCCGATCTCGCCCACCTTCGACACGTCGGTGGCGCGAATGCCCTTGCCGCCGCGCCCGATCACCCGGAAATCGTAGGACGACGAGCGCTTGCCGAAGCCCTTTTCCGAAACCGTCAGCACGAACTGCTCGGAGGCCTTGAGCTCCTCGTAGCGTTCGGCCGAAAGCTGCGCGTCCTCGACCACCTCCTCGTTGGTGAGCACGATCTCCTCGTCCTCGCCGGTCGCCAGCCGCCGCTCGGCGGCGGCCTGCTTGAGGTATGCCGAACGCTCGGCGGGCGTGGCTTCGACATGACCGAGGATCGCCATCGAGATGACCCGGTCGCCGTCGGCCAGATTGATGCCGCGCACGCCGATCGAGTTGCGCCCGGCGAACACCCGCACGTCGGAGACCGGGAAGCGGATGCACTGGCCCGAAGCCGCCGTCAGCAGCACGTCGTCGTTCTCGGTGCAGGTGTAGACGCCGAGGATCTCGTCGCCCTCGTCCTCCAGCTTCATGGCGATCTTGCCGTTGCGGTTGACCTGGACGAAGTCGGACAGCTTGTTGCGCCTCACCGTGCCGCGCGTGGTCGCGAACATCACGTCGAGCTCGGCCCAGCTCTCCTCGTCTTCCGGCAGCGGCATGATCGAGGTGATGCGCTCGTTCTCCTCGAGCGGCAGCAGGTTGCGCAGGAACTTCCCGCGCGACTGGCGCGACGCGACGGGCAGGCGCCACACCTTCTCCTTGTAGACGATCCCGCGCGAGGAGAAGAACAGGATCGGCGTGTGCGTGTTGGCCACGAACAGCCGCGTGACGAAGTCCTCCTCGCGCGTCGCCATGCCCGACAGGCCCTTGCCGCCCCGCCGCTGCGCCCGGTAGGTCGCCAGCGGAACGCGCTTGATGTAGCCGGAATGGCTGACGGTGACGACCATGTCCTCGCGCTGGATGAGGTCCTCGTCCTCCATGTCGGCGCCGCCGTCGGTCAGCTCCGTGCGCCGCGGCGTGCCGAACTCGTCGCGCACGGCCACGAGTTCGTCCTTGACGATCTGCTGGATGCGGGCCCGGGAGGCCAGGATCTCGAGATAGTCGGAGATCTCGGCGCCGATCTTGTTGAGTTCGTCGGCGATTTCGTCGCGCCCGAGCGCGGTCAGCCGCGAAAGCTGCAGCGCGAGGATCGCGCGCGCCTGCTCTTCCGACAGGTTGTATGTGCCGTCCTCGTTGATCTTGTGGCGCGGATCGTCGATCAGCCGGATCAGCGCCTCGACGTCGGAGGCCGGCCAGCGCCGCTCCATCAGCTGCTCGCGCGCCGTCTGCGGGTCGGGCGCGTGGCGGATCAGCCGGATCACCTCGTCGATATTGGCGACGGCGATGGCCAGGCCGACCAGCACGTGGGCGCGGTCGCGGGCCTTGCGCAGCAGGTATTTGGTGCGGCGGCTGACGACCTCCTCGCGGAAGGCGACGAAGGCCCTCAGCATGTCGAGAAGCGTCATCACCTCCGGCTTGCCGCCGTTGAGCGCCACCATGTTGGCGCCGAACGAGGTCTGCAGCGGCGTGAACCGGTAGAGCTGGTTGAGCACCACGTCGGCCACGGCGTCGCGCTTCAGCTCGATGACCACCCTGTAGCCCTGGCGGTCGCTTTCGTCGCGGATGTCGGAGATCCCCTCGATGCGCTTCTCGCGCACGAGGTCGGCCATCTTCTCGATCATCGCGGACTTGTTCACCTGGAAGGGAACTTCCGTGATGATGATCGCCTCGCGGTCGGCGCGAATTTCCTCGAAATGCACCTTGCCGCGCATGACGATCGAGCCGCGGCCGGTCGAGTAGGCGTTGTAGATGCCGGAGCGGCCGAGCACGACGCCGCCGGTCGGGAAGTCCGGGCCGGGGATGATCTCCATCAGCGACGGCAGGTCGATCGCCGGATTGTCGATCAGCGCCACGCAGCCGTCGACCACCTCGCCCAGATTGTGCGGCGGGATGTTGGTCGCCATGCCCACGGCGATGCCGCCCGAGCCGTTGACCAAGAGGTTGGGAAAGCGCGCCGGCAGCACCTTCGGCTCGCGGCCGGAGGCGTCGTAGGTGTCCTGCCAGTCGACGGTTTCCTTGTCGATGTCCTCGAGGATTTCGTGCGCGACCTTGGTCAGCCGCGTCTCGGTGTAGCGCATGGCCGCCGGCGGATCGCCGTCGATCGAGCCGAAATTGCCCTGTCCGTCGATGAGCGGCACGCGCATCGACCAGTCCTGCGCCATGCGCACGAGCGCGTCGTAGATCGCCGCATCGCCGTGCGGATGGTATTTACCCATCACGTCGGAGACCGGGCGCGCCGACTTCACGTATTTGCGGTTCCAGTGATAGCCGCTCTCGTGGGAGGCATAGAGGATGCGCCGGTGCACGGGCTTCAGGCCGTCGCGCACGTCGGGCAGCGCGCGGCTGACGATCACGCTCATCGCGTAATCGAGATAGGAACGCTGCATCTCCTCGATGATGGAGACCGGCTCGATGTCGTCGGGATCGCCGGGGCCGGGCGGCGTCGTTTGGTCAGTCAAATCGGATCACGATCAATGTTTGGGAATCACGTGCTTCTTATATAGGAAGCGGTGCCGATTCTCCAAGTCGCTCCCCCTCCCCATGCTTCCGATTTCACAAGTCATTTCAATGCGATAGAAGCGCCGGTGAAAAGCGGTGAATAAACCTGGCCGCGCCACGCACCCCAGCCGCGGTTTTCGCCCCCGAAAACGGCTCCGGCCGCCCTCGCCGCACCGTCCTTCGATGGGCGGCGATTGGCTTCGCGGCCCACAGTGTTTATCAAGGAAGGCGTCTGCGCCGGGTGCCTGCGGCATCTTCGGGAGGGAGCGCCATGCCGAGCCTCGACAGCATGTTCAACGCCCTCGTCACCGTGCTGGTGACGATCGACCCGCCGGGGCTGGCGCCGCTCTTCCTCGTGCTGACGGCCGGCATGACGCGCGCCGAGCGCACGCAGGTGGCGACGCGCGCCTCCGTCATCGGCTTCGCCGTGCTCGCCCTGTTCGCCGTCGCGGGCTCGGCCATCCTCGGCGTCTTCGGCATCACTTTGCCGGCCTTCAGGGTCGCGGGCGGGCTGCTGCTGTTCTTCATCGCCTTCGAGATGATTTTCGAGCGCCGCAACGAGCGCAAGGAAAAGAGCGCCGACACCGCCGTCACCCGCGATCACATCCGCAACATCGCCGCCTTCCCGCTCGCCATTCCGCTGATTGCAGGGCCCGGCGCGATCTCGGCGACCGTGCTCCTGTCCGGCTCCTACGAGAAGCCGATGGCGCGCATCGCGCTGCTCGCCATCCTTCTGGCAGCACTTCTGATCTCGTTTTCCATGTTCATCCTGGCCGAGCGCGTCGAAGGCTTCCTGGGCGCCACCGGACGCTCGATCCTGACGCGGCTGCTCGGCCTCATCCTTGCCGCGCTCGCCGTCCAGTTCGTCGCCGACGGCATCGCGGCGCTGATCGCGGCCGCATGAGGCGGGCGCGACCGGGAGGCTGACATGGTTGCCGAGATCACCGTGCATCGGCGTGCGTTCTGGGCGCTCTTCGCGGAGCGCCATCCCCGGCTCGACGCACGGACCGAGCGCGGCAACGAAACGACGCGCTGGCTTTCGGTCGGGCCGATCCCCTTCGTCGTGGCGCACTACATCGGCGCGGGCGCCGTCGGCATCTTTGTGCGCGGCGCGCGGGGAACGCGGATCGGCCACGTCCGCGAACTGCTGTTTCCGCGCCGGCACGAACTCGCGGCGAGGCTGGGGAGATCCGACCTGCGGCTCGGCACCACGTTCCTGCTCGACACGCGGCTGCGCATCGACATGGGAGACCGGGAGAACTGGGCGGAGGCGGCGGACTGGCTGGCGGATCGCTCGACCGTCTACGAGGCAGCACTGTCGGAACCGGCGGGCCTGCGACCGACCGACGATCCCGAGCCCTGGAGCAGCGACTTTCCGCTGCTGCCCTAGCCGTCCCGCATCAGCCCTCCGACGGGCGCGCCGATGTCGCCGGCGACCGGCAGCAGCAGGCGCAGCGCCGGCGGCGCGGCCAGGTCGACCTCGGGCGGGTATTCCTCGCGATGATGGAAATGCGCCCGGTCCCACGACAGCCCGGCCGCCTGCAGCCATTCCAGCATGCGCGAATAGTGCCCCGGCACCTCCCCGTCTTCCGGGCCGTGCCAGGCGCTGGCCAGCCGCATTTCGGGAAGCTCGACCGTCGAAAAATTTCCCGGCAGCGTCTCGCCCGGATCGGGCGCGACGCCGACGAGATAGCGGAAACCGTCCGGCCGGTCGTTCCAGGAGATGCCGACGATCGGGCTCTTCCAGAGCGTCGTCCGCGCATCGGAGAACGCCTTCACCTCGGCGATCAGCGCGTGGATCGCACCCTCGGCTGCCTCGGCGAACGTGCCTTCCCACATCCGCCCGGCGAGCGTGTGCGCCGGGCGTTCGGTCAGCGCGACGTCGTGGGCGATGTCACCGCAAAGCTGACACATGGCACGAACCCGACTTACGCGAACCCTACTGGCACGAACTCAACTGAGACAGGCCCCGCTGAGACGGACACGAAAAGCGCACCGGAGCGCAGCATCCGCCCCGGCGCGATCCGTCCGGCATCAGAACGGAATTTCGTCGTCCAGTTCGCGCGAAAAATCGCCGCCGCCGCCACCGCGACCGGAGCCGCCGCCGCCCGGGCCGGACTGGCCGAAATCGGAGCCGCCGCCGCGATCGCCGTAGGACACCTGGTCCTGGCCGCCGCCCTGCCCGCGCGAATCCAGCATCTGCAGTTCGCCGCGGAATTTCTGCAGCACGATTTCGGTCGTGTATTTGTCCTGGCCGGACTGGTCCTGCCATTTGCGCGTCTGCAACTGGCCCTCGATGTAGACCTTGGCACCCTTCTTCAGGTACTGCTCGGCCACCTTCGCGAGATTGTCGTTGAAGATGACCACGTTGTGCCACTCGGTGCGCTCGCGGCGCTCCCCGGACTGGCGGTCGCGCCAGGTCTCCGAAGTCGCGATACGCATGTTGACGACCGGGTCGCCCGAATTCAGCCGGCGGATTTCGGGGTCGGCGCCGAGATTGCCGATCAGAATGACCTTGTTTACGCTACCTGCCATGACGCCGCTCCACTGCTCGTCCTAAGTTGGAATTTTTCGCACTCTAGCCGATCGTCGCCGCGCCCGCGAGCAAAGCCGCGCCACCGTGGCAACTCCCGGCATCTTTCCACAACTCATTTGTTCCTTGTTTGTTCTACACCATCGGACCGCCGGACGCAAGAGGTAGGGAGCAACGCGCACCTGCCGTAACGATTGCCTGAAGCCGCGCACCCGCCTTGGCGTGGCGTGCGCCCCTGAACTAGAATTTCCCCGCGGCCGCGATCTCGCCGGCCGCCTCATCCCGAGGACCCCGCCATGAAGCTCTACAACGCCAATTTGTCGCCCAACGCGCTGCGCGCACGCGCCGTCGCCAACGAACTCGGCCTCGACATCGAGATCGTCGACGTCGATCTGCGCAACGGCGGCAACAGGACGCCGGAATTCCTGAAGCTGAACCCGAACGGCAAGGTGCCGGTGCTCGTCGACGGCGACTTCGTGCTCTGGGAAAGCCGCGCCATCGACGCCTACCTGGCAGCCGGCGTACCCGAAAAGCGTCTCTACCCCGACGACCGGAAGACGCGTGCGGTGATCGACCAGTGGTCGTACTGGGGCGCCATCCATCTCGGGCCCGCAATCCAGCGCGTCGTCTTCGAGCGCATGCTGAAGCCGCTCTTCGGCATGGGCGAACCGGACGAGAGCGCGATCCAGCCGCAGCTCAAGGAGGTCGACCAGTTCCTGCCGGTGCTGGAAGACGGCCTGGAAGGCAAGGAATGGATCGCCGGCGAGCTCAGCATTGCCGATTTCGCCCTCGCCACGCTGTTCGTCTTCCGCGAGCCCGGCCGCATTTCGCTCGACGCTGCGCCCAACGTCGCCGCCTGGATCGCCCGCATGGAAGCGCGGCCCTCGTGGCAGAAAGCGACGGCGCCGATGACCGCGATGATGCGCTGACGGTCAGGGCGGCGGCGCGTCCTTCGCGTCGGCACTGAAGACCGGAAACAGACGGCCTCGCCGCTCCCTCGGGATGCGCGCGAGGCCTTTTTGCTTGGGGCGCTGCCCCTGATGGCCGAGTGGGTTCACCGGCCGGAATGCGGATCGGCGGCAAGGCCGCGTCCGCGCAGGATGTCGAATTGTAGGTCTGGCGGCAAACCATGGTTTGCCCGGCATGCGGACCGGGCACCTATGCCTGCCGTGGCTCCACAAACGCGTGGAGCCTGCCGGGACTGTCGGGTGGAGTCATGGCCTCCTCCTCTGACGGTTGCTCCTGTCGCCGATGCGCCCGTCCACCTGGCTGCTCGACGCACGGTCCGCGACACCACGCGGGCCTGCCCACCGGCAGCGCGGAGCGCCGGCAACGGCGATCGGGCGACGAAAAAAGTCTGCGCCCCGCCCGTGCGCGCGTCAAGAAAAATGCCCCGGTCTTCGTCAAATGTGATCGCGGCTGGGATGCGGCCGCGCTCCTGACATCGTCCTGTCAGCAGTGACCGTTCGACCTTTGTTCTTTTCGCTTGCTCCGCCGGGCGAAACGAAGGAAAACCGCACGCGGGAAAGCTCGATCGCGCAGGTTCGCGCGAGGCGGGAAACAACGCGGTCCGCCCTCGAATTCGGCGCGGGTATGCACTACATGTCGGCTTGGCCGCGCGGAAGCCGGTCCAATCCAGACATTTCAGGCCGGTAATCAGGCGAGGCGGCAGGCGGCATGGCCGACAACAAGCATATTTCCATTCGCGGCGCGCGCGAGCACAACCTCAAGAACGTCGACATCGACCTGCCGCGCGACAGCCTCATCGTCATGACCGGCCTGTCCGGCTCCGGCAAGTCGTCGCTCGCCTTCGACACGATCTACGCCGAGGGCCAGCGCCGCTACGTCGAGAGCCTGTCGGCCTACGCGCGCCAGTTCCTGGAGATGATGCAGAAGCCGGACGTCGACCAGATCGACGGCCTGTCGCCGGCCATCTCCATCGAGCAGAAGACGACCAGCCGCAACCCGCGCTCCACCGTCGGCACGGTCACCGAGATCTACGACTACATGCGGCTGCTGTTCGCCCGTGTCGGCGTGCCCTATTCGCCGGCGACCGGCCTGCCGATCGAGAGCCAGACCGTTTCGCAGATGGTCGACCGCGTGCTGGCGCTGGAGGAAGGCACCCGCCTGTTCATCACCGCGCCGATCGTGCGCGGCCGCAAGGGCGAATACCGCAAGGAACTGGCCGAGCTGCAGAAGAAGGGCTTTCAGCGCGTCAAGGTCGACGGCACCTTCTACGAGATCGCCGAGGTGCCGGCGCTCGACAAGAAATACAAGCACGACATCGACGTCGTGGTCGACCGCGTCGTGGTGCGAGCAGACCTCGGCACCAGGCTCGCCGATTCCATCGAGACCGCGCTGAAGCTCGCCGACGGGCTGGCCGTCGCCGAGTTCGCCGACAAGCCGCTCGACGCCAGCCAGACCGGCGAGGACGCGGTCAACAAGTCGAAGAACGACACCCACGAACGCATCCTGTTTTCCGAAAAATTCGCCTGCCCGGTCTCCGGCTTCACCATTCCCGAGATCGAGCCCAGGCTGTTTTCCTTCAACAACCCGTTCGGCGCCTGCCCGACCTGCGACGGGCTCGGCAACCAGCGCGCCATCGACCCCTCGCTGATCGTGCCCGAAGAGCACGTGGCGCTGCGCGAGGGCGCGGTGGCGCCGTGGGCGAAGTCGTCCTCGCCCGTACTATCTGCAGACGCTGGAGGGCTTGGGCAAGGCCTACGGCTTCAAGGTCGGCGACCGCTGGCGCGACCTCTCCGACGAGGCCAGGGACGTCATCCTCAACGGCACCGGCGAGCGCCGCGTCGAGTTCCACTACGACGACGGCCTGCGCTCCTACAACACCACCAAGACCTTCGAGGGCGTCGTCCCCAACCTGCAGCGGCGCTGGAAGGAGACGGAATCGGCGTGGATGCGCGAGGAGATCGAGCGCTTCATGTCGTCCTACCCCTGCCCCGCCTGCAACGGCTACCGGCTGAAGCCCGAGGCGCTGGCGGTCAAGGTCGGCGGCCGCCACATCGGCGAGGTCACCGAAATGTCGATCCGCAAGGCCGGCGACTGGTTCGAGGCGCTGCCCGCCGAGCTGTCCGACAAGCACCGCGAGATCGCCAGCCGCATCCTCAAGGAAATCCGCGAGCGCCTGACCTTTTTGAACGATGTCGGCCTCGACTACCTGACGCTGTCGCGCAATTCCGGCTCGCTGTCGGGCGGCGAGAGCCAGCGCATCCGCCTCGCCAGCCAGATCGGCTCGGGGCTGACCGGCGTGCTCTACGTGCTCGACGAGCCGTCGATCGGCCTGCACCAGCGCGACAACGCCCGCCTGCTCGACACGCTCAAGCACCTGCGCGACCTCGGCAACACCGTCATCGTCGTCGAGCACGACGAGGACGCCATCCTGACCGCCGACTACGTCGTCGACATCGGCCCGGCCGCCGGCATCCACGGCGGCCGCGTCATCGCCGAGGGCCGGCCGGCCGAGATCATGGCCAACCCGAACTCGCTGACCGGGCAATATCTGTCGGGCGCGCTGCAGATCCCCTCGCGCGACAGCCCGCGTCCCGGCAAGAAGGGCCGCAAGCTCAAGGTCGTCGGCGCCCGCGGCAACAATCTGAAGAACGTCAGCGCCGAGATCCCGCTCGGCACCTTCACCGCCGTCACCGGCGTTTCGGGCGGCGGCAAGTCGACCTTTCTGATCGAGACCCTGTTCAAGGCCGCCTCGCGCCGCATCATGGGCTCACGCGAGCACCCGGCCGAGCACGACCGCATCGAGGGGCTGGAGTTCCTCGACAAGGTCATCGACATCGACCAGAGCCCGATCGGCCGCACGCCGCGCTCCAACCCCGCCACCTACACCGGCGCCTTCACGCCGATCCGCGACTGGTTTGCCGGCCTGCCGGAGGCCAAGGCGCGCGGCTACCAGCCCGGCCGCTTCTCCTTCAACGTCAAGGGCGGGCGCTGCGAGGCCTGCCAGGGCGACGGCGTCATCAAGATCGAGATGCATTTTTTGCCCGACGTCTACGTCACCTGCGACGTCTGCCACGGCAAGCGCTACAACCGCGAGACGCTGGAGGTGCTGTTCAAGGGCAAGTCGATCGCCGACGTGCTCGACATGACGGTGGAGGAAGGCGCGGAGTTCTTCGCCGCCGTGCCGGGCGTGCGCGACAAGCTGGAGACGCTGAAGAAGGTCGGCCTCGGCTATGTCCATATCGGCCAGCAGGCGACGACGCTGTCGGGCGGCGAGGCGCAGCGCATCAAGCTCGCCAAGGAGCTGTCGCGCAAGGCGACCGGCAAGACGCTCTACATCCTCGACGAGCCGACCACCGGCCTGCACTTCCACGACGTGGCAAAACTGCTGGAAGTGCTGCACGAGCTGGTCGAGCAGGGCAACACGGTGGTCGTCATCGAGCACAATCTCGAGGTCATCAAGACCGCCGACTGGATTCTCGACCTCGGCCCCGAGGGCGGCGACGGCGGCGGCGAACTGGTGGCCCAGGGCCGCCCCGCCGACATCATGGCCGAACCGCGCAGCTACACCGGCGCGTTCCTGAAGGAACTGCTGGAGCGAAGGCCGGGAGAACGGAAGGTCGAAGCGGCGGAGTAGCCGGGTCCTCTACAGTTTCATGTGATCTCGGTTGGTTTGCCCCTCCATCAGCTCACCGTCTCCGGCAAATCCGGCGAAACGCAATTCTGGTCTGGCAAAACGACAAGTGTAGCGTAGTCACGCATCTCCCCAATCGTGAGATAGAGACGTCCGGAACAGCGGTTTGCCGTTAGGGGAAGCGGAGCGATCCTGACCTGACGAGCTTTCGTCGCGGTTTCGGCGGTTTAAGGCCCCCGATGCGCTCTTTTTGTGGTCAGGCAGGCAAACTCCGCCCGGCGAACCAGCACCAACGCTTCATGGTGTAGCCCATGTTGGCGAGCGTGACGGCGGCCTCGGCCCTGGCGATGCCGATGGTTCGGACGAACAGCCTCATGCGATCTTTTTGCTCCGCGAAGACATGCTCGACGCGGGCCCGGACTTTGGACTTCGCAGCATTGCCCTTGGCGATCGGCTTCGGCATCGGCTTGTTTTGATGAATGCGGCTGAACTTGCCCGAGCTTTCCAGAAACGCCTCGTTGGCCGCCGACCGGTAGGCCGTGTCGGCCCATACGTCCGAAGCCGTGTTGCCGGATCGATCAGGCCTTCGCGAAGCCGGGCACCATCATGGGCGGCGGCATCAGTCACAAGAGCGCGGCGGACATGCCATGCCGCCGATCGATCGAGATGTGGTTCTTATAGCCGAAGAAGGGTATGGCGATGTCGGTCTGCGGCTGGCCCTCGTCGTTCGGCCTTGCCTTGGAGAACTTCACTGTCCAGCGGGCATCGCAGTCCTTCTGGCGGAGCTTTGAACCGTCCCGGATTCGCCGGAGGCCGTTTCATTTGAGTCACGTGGCCCCGACAGGCTCGTCCAGGTTGGCGTGGTAGCGTTCTCGGCTTCGGCCGTCGGGATGTTGCCCCTGGGCTCCAGCAGCCGGCGATTGTTGAACCAGTTGACCCAGGTCAGTGTCGAGAACTCGACTGACTCGAATCTCCGCCACGGTCCGCGGCGATGAACGACCTCGGCCTCGTAGAGGCCATTGATCGTCTCGGCGGGAGCGTTGTCGTAGGAATCTCCCACGCTACCGACGGATGGCTCGATGCTGGCCTCGGCCAGGCGCTCGGTGTAGCGGGTGCGGGACGCCGTCATGGTCGCTGGCAGGGTTCCGTATGCATCTGGCGCGCAGAAGCCGCCACGGCTTCATGTCCTCAACCAGCGGCCGGGCAGATCGCCGGGTTTGGTTGAGCGGTGCCATTCCCCTCGATCGCCGCCAGCGTGTGTCGCGCCGGTCTGGAAGATGCTTGAAAGCGCCGCGGCCTTTTGGCACTGAACGCGGCCAGAGGCAAATGGACGGCGCAATGCAGGAACAGTCAAACAGACGACCTCCAGATCGACCGACAACCTTTACGCTCTGCTGCGTTGTCGATGCGCACCCACGCTTCTATGTCGAGTTCATTCTCTGGACGATCTGCGTCAGAAATCACCTGCCGGATACAATCCAGCCCGTGGCGTATTTCGTCGGCGCCGTGCCGGCCGACCTTGTTGCATGGGCCCAGTCTAACGGCATTGAGGTGCGGCGCCTGGAGCAAGTTGTGGTAGGCTCGCCCCACTGCAATAAGATCGGGCCGTTCTTCGACGATTATCGGTCCGACTATACGGTCGTGACCGATGCCGATTTGTTTTTCGTCGACGATCCGTCTCCATTCTTTAGTTCCTGGCGCTTCCGGGCCCCGCCCAACAACCATTCTGTTCCGCCCCCCCGCATATTTCGCTCGATACTCGAAGCTAGCGGGCTTGGGCGGCCGTACAGGCCAGGAATGGCGGTGTGCCCCGGCGGACACGGCATTCGCGAGACCCATATCAACAACATTTGCGGATCCTTGGTGGCAGCCCCCCGCGAGAGGCGGGAAGAGTTTGCCTCTACCTGGAAAAAGTGGGCTGATTGGCTGATCGAAAACCGCATCCTGCTGGAGAGGTGGGGCGTGCATGTCGATCAGGTGGGTTTCGCTGTCGCCATGGAGGACATGGAAGAAGACGTTGAATTTCTACCGGCACAACTCAACACGATCCTGCATATCTTCAAGGAAGTCGAGTTGCCGTGCGCGTTTCACCTGTCGAGCGCGCACGTGCCGCAGTACCCTGGGCGGTTCAATGGTGACAGCACCATGAACACGGATGCGGTTTCTGAGGAGATGGCATCCAGCATCGAGATCCTCAACGCGAGCATAGTCGATGCGATTGATGTAATCGGATCACTTGCATCCACGCGCGACCACCGCGACAAATTTCTCAATCCGGCCTGGAGACGTTCATGAGCGGCAAGCGCAGGTTGATCCTTCATGTAGGCTTGCCGAAAACAGGCACGAGCGCGCTGCAGACCTGGTGCGATCAGAATCGGGAGCAGCTTCGAAAGCAGGGCGTCGACTATCCCGTCACATCTGACGACACGGTAATGCCGAAGCACCAGTACCTGGTGGGCATTTTGCAAACGGGGAATCTGCTAAGGCTCCAGTCAGAGTTGGAAAATAGCGATTTCGGCACGGTGTTGCTTTCTTCGGAAGGTCTGAGCAACCACCTCTACGATTTCAGACCTGCCGCGCTCGAAAGATTTAGAGCGATGACGGCGACGTACGACGTGTTCGTGTTTCTGATTTCCCGAAATCCGGCATCGTGGCGGCGATCGTACTACAAGCAGTCGGTGATAAATCCCCCTGCGATCCCGGGCTTTCACTATGCGACCAGCCTGAGCCTGGATGAGTTCAGCAAACTGCCCCGCGTCGTTCGGCTGTCCAATGTGCAGGCCTTGCGAGAAGATCTGAAAAGCGCCTTCGGTGCTAAGGACGTGTGGGTGGCCCATTACGAAGAGGACTGGATGTCGGCGTTGCGGTCGGCGGTCGGGATCCGGCAGGCCGACGACTTCAAGCCGCTCGCAAACACAAACGTTTCGATTTCGGACGACCTGATCGAGATCATCCGACAGGTAAATGCGCTTGGCCTCCCGGACTCTGAAAGGGCAAGCGTCCTCTCCGCGATGCAGGCTTGCTTTGCGACCGAACACAGCGGCCTCAAGTCCGAATACGGGAAACGTGCATTCAGTCCGGCGGCGGTCGCGCGGGTCCTCGAGCAAATAGAACCCAGGACGGAAAAACAGCGCGAGGCTCTCTGCGAGATGCAGGACTTGATCCAGTCGGGAGTGGCCGGAAGAGTTGGGGCGCAGTAGGTTGTCGTGCGAAAGGTCTTTTGCATAGGCTTCCACCGAACCGGGACGAGTTCGCTGGGGCGCGCCTTGGGCATTCTCGGTTACTCGGTCACCGGGCCGAACCGAACACAGGATCCCGACATTTCGACCAACGCTCTGCCGATGGCACTGGCACTCAGCGAACGATACGACGCTTTCCAGGACAACCCGTGGCCGCTGCTTTATCGGGAGATGGACAGGCATTGGCCGGGCAGCAAGTTCGTGCTGACGATACGCCCTCCCGAAGAATGGATCAGAAGTGTCCTGTCGCAGTTCGGTAGCCGCAGCACCCCGATGCGCCAATGGATCTATGGCGCTGGCTCGCCTGTCGGAAACGAGGACGTCTATCTGGCGAGATACGCCCGGCACAATTCCGAGGTGCACGACTATTTTCGCGGCAGAGAATGCGACCTGCGTACACTCGACATCACCAGCGGCGGCGGATGGGGGGAACTGTGCGGCTTCCTTGGGCATGACGAACCAGACTGCGCGTTCCCGCATGTTGTTCCGCCACGGCCAGCCAAGGCTTGATCGATTATCGACGCCTGACCTCGACCGCCAGTCGCGTCGCTGCCCGCTTTCAGGTTCCTTGTGCACTCAGGCGATCAAACCGATCACGCTCACCAGCGAGACCGTCGCCGTGGTGGCGATCGTTTTCCCCGCGAAGACAAGGTGGACGCCTCCGGAAACCGGCGGCTGGATGAGTTTCGTGATTCAATTCCGGCATTGATTTGCCGGAGGGAGTGGATGCGGGGACAGGGCGGTTTCTGGGACGTGGAGGACTCGGCTGAAGGAGTTCTCGGTGGAAGGCGATCCATTGGAGAAGCTCGGCGCGACGGTCGATTTCGAGATGTTCCGGCCGGCCTTGTTGAAGGCGTTGCGCCGGCGCCATCCTTCAAAGGGCGGCCGTCCCGGTTTCGATCCGGTGCTGAAATTCAGCATGCTCGTGCTGCAGGGGCTTTATGGCCTTCATTGGCCCAGACGAGCTACTTGGTGCAGGATCGCTTGAGCTGGATGCAGTATTGGGCGCTCGGCCCCGGCGATACGGTGCCGGACGCCAACACGCTTTGAGGGCTTACCGCAGCCAAGGCGCTCGACAGGCTGTTCGAGCGGCAGGACCGGGCGATCGCGGAAGCGCGCTATCTGCCGATGGGCGGCCAGATCATCGATGCGACGCTGGTGGCTGCGCCGAAGCAACGCACCGATGGCGAGAAGGTCGCCATCAAGGGAGGCGAGGTTCCTGAAGCGTGGAAGGACAAAGCTTCAACGTTCCGCCAGAAGGACTGCGATGCCCGCTGGACAGTGAAGTTCTTCTAGGCAAGGCCGAACGACGACGGCCAGCCGCAGACCGACATCGCCATACCCTTCTTCGGCTATAAGAACCACATCTCGATCGATCGGCGGCATGGCATGTCCGCCGCGCTCTTGTGACTGATGCCGCCGCCCATGATGGTGCCCGGCTTCGCGAAGGCCTGATCGATCCGGCAACACGGCTTCGGACGTATGGGCCGACACGGCCTACCGGTCGGCGGCCAACGAGGCGTTTCTGGAAAGCTCGGGCAAGTTCAGCCGCATTCATCAAGACAAGCCGATGCCGAAGCCGATCGCCAAGGGCAATGCTGCGAAGTCCAAAGTCCGGGCCCGCGTCGAGCATGTCTTCGCGGAGCAAAAAGATCGCATGAGGCTGTTCGTCCGAACCATCGGCATCGCCAGGGCCGGGGTGACGTCCCTAGACGTGGTGTAGGTGGGTAGCGCGGTGGTCATCGGCGCTTTCCGGTAGGGTGTGGTTGCGACACCAACCTTTCTGGAGAGACTACCGATGACCGACGACATGATGAACCTGCGCGCACTCGTGGAGAAGACACCTGATGACGATCTGCTGCGCGAGATGATCGGCTTTGCCACCGAGCGGCTGATGGAAATGGAGGTGGGCGCGGCGACCGGCGCCGCCTGGGCGAGAAGAGCCCGCTCCGGACGGCCCAGCGCAACGGCTATCGCCACCGGGACTGGGAGACGCGGGCCGGCACCGTTGAGCTGCGCATCCCGAAGCTCCGGAAGGTTCCTACTTCCCGGGCTTCCTTGAGCCGCGCCGCATGGCGGAGAAGGCGCTCCGCCGTCATCCAGGAGGCCTATGTGCAGGGCATCTCGACACGTTCGGTCGACGACCTGGTCAAGGCCATCGGCATGAGCGGCATCTCCAAGAGCCAGGTGTCGCGGCTGTGCGAGGAGATCGACGGCAAGGTGAAGGCCTTCCTCGAACGGCCGATCGAGGGTGACTGGCCATACCTGTGGATCGATGCGACCTACCTGAAGGTGCGCCGAGGTGGTCGCATCGTCTCCGTCGCCGTCATCATCGCCGTCGGCGTCAACAGTGACGGCCGGCGCGAGGTTCTGGGCATGGAGATCGGCACGTCGGAGGCCGAGCCGATCTGGACGGAGTTCCTGCGCAAGCTGACACGCCGGGGTCTGCGGGGCGTGAAGCTGGTCGTCTCCGACGCCCATGAAGGCCTGAAGGCGGCCGTCACCAAGGTTCTCTCGGCCACCTGGCAGCGCTGCCGCGTCCACTTCATGCGGAACGTGCTGGCGCACGCAGGCAGGAGCGGCCGCCGCGTCGTCTCCGCCATCATCGCCACATCCTTCGCGCAGGAGACACCGGAAGCCGCCAGCACCCAGTGGCGCGCCGTCGCCGACCAGATTCGACCGAAGGTGCCAAAGCTCGCCGCCATTCTCGATGACGCCGAGCCTGACGTGCTCGCCTACATCACCTTCCCGAAGGAGCACCGGGCGAAGCTGCATTCGACGGATAAGATCGACAAGCCTTCCGCTTCGGGGCGTGGTATTCTCCATATGCGCGGGCGACCTCGTGGCGAAGCGCGGTGCATCGGCTGCAAGCGCCGCCGGGCAGCCTATTCAAGCCTTGCCGGATTGAGGCGCCCGCGCGCCCTTCCTTTGGGCGGGCGCGGGCGCCAGGAGCCGACAAAGCGCTCGTAGCTCTCCTCGGCCTTTCGGGCGATGTTCATCTCCTGATGCCGCAGTTCCTTGACGTGGTAGGCATAGGTCGGACCTCGCGAGTTCCCCTTCTTCTGTGGCTTCCCCGCTTGCAGCTCCATGCCTCGCACCTTGTGAGCCACCAGGCTGGGCCGCGCCCACAGATAGTCCCTCTCCTTCGTCAGCATGTGCCAGACAAGAACGGCCAGCTTCCGCGCCACAGCGACGGCGGCCACCTGATGCCCACGCCGGGCTCGAACTCGAACGAAGAAGGCATGCAGTGGGCCAGGTGCTTTCGCCGCCGCCCAGGCCGCTTCGACAAGCATGGCGCGGGCATGGCTCCGCCCGACCTTGCTGATGCGCCCATGGTGGGCGGCGCCGAGGCCGGACTGACGCACCCGAGGATTGAGACCGAAGTAGCTGACCAGCTTCTGCGGGGACCTGAACCGGGCGATATCGCCTATCGCCGCCATCAGTTCGACCGCCACCGTCAGATTGACGCCGGTGATGGTCAGAAGTCGCCTGACCGCTACGTCATCCAGGCTGCTCTCGGCAATCTCCCTGTCAAGGATCGCCAGGTCTTCGGCAAGCCGATCCAGTTCGCGCACATGCCGCTCGATCGCAACACGTTCATCCTTGGGGACCGGCTGGCGCATCAGCCAAGCGCGGCCGCGACCATTGAACAGATCAGCGTGCGGGCACTTCGGTATAAGATGAGCATGCAGGATCGCATGCACTTCGTTCTTGATCCGCGTGCGATGTCGCACGACCTGGTAGCGGCGAGCAGACAGCCTGCGCATCCGCTCGGTGGCGGCATCCGGTGCCCATATCTCCGGCAGATAGCCCGCCGCATGCAGGCTTGCCAACGTGCCCGCATCGATCTTGTCGGTCTTTACATGGGCATGGGCAATCGCCTTCACCTGTAGCGGATTGGCGATCACTACCCGCTTCACGAACGGCGACAGCACCCGTGACACCGCCATGCAGTTGCCGGTCGCCTCGATCACCACCTCGTCCGTCGCTAAAAGGCTCTTGCCGAAGCCCTCCAGCGCTGTCCGGGTCATGTCGACACGGCCACCATGGCGAAGCTTGCCTTCTTCCCAGAAAACCACCTCCCCGAAGGTCCGGTGGATATCCATTCCGATAACGCGTCGCATAAGCGCCTCCTGTCCATCAGCTTGACGACGGGAGCGGCGGGCGACACGACAACTACGGATTCGCGCTCTCAGCGCAACCGGGCGAGTCGCAGAGGCGGCCAGCTACTAACACGAGCTCGCAGCTCATCGTGTGGATCGGCCTGCCCGCACCTTCGTGCTCCCGGTGCCTCTGTCCCGGATGGTCGCACCATACGCCTCGGGCAACAAAACCGAAGCCTGACTTCGGCACCAGGAATCTTATACCGGTTACGAACCCGATCGAACGCCTATGATGTGCTGGCGGAAGGTCTCGCCTGCGGCCTGCATCGCGTCTAGAGGCTGATGCGCGAGAACGGTCTGCGTGCCCGGCCGCGGCGTCGCGGGTTGCCGAAGGATACAGGCGAGCGAACGGTCGGGTCGGAAAATATCCTCGATCGCGCCTTCGAGGCATCGGTGTCAATCGGCTCGGAACCAGAAGTGGGTGGCCGACTTCACGTATCTCTGGACCGCCGAAGGATGGCTCTACGTTGCGGCCGTCGTCGACCTGTTCTCCCGCCGTGTCGTCGGCTGGGCGATGAAGACCGAGATGACGGCCCAGCTAGTCACCGATGCCTTGGTCATGGCGATCTGGCGCCGAGGCAGGCCCGACAGCCTGCTGCATCACAGCGATAGTCAAAGAATGACCGCCAGTTCCTGGGCGGTCTGACTCTCACAGCGATGGACCGACTGGTATGCTGGCGCCGTAGGGCGCCCCGGTGTGGTCTGGCTCAAACACCGATCGGCCAGTCGTGTCTTTCCCTGGACCTGTCGACCTCCCGGGAACGCCCTGCGGTGGGGCTTTGCCTCGCCGATGCCTGTGACCCGAGAAGGGCCTGACCTCATGGTCTCGTGACTGTCCTGTCCGCGCACTCGGTCTGGCGAAGCCGTTTGTCAAACGGTCCAAGCTGGAGACTGGGAATGGATAGCATCGAAGAGGGGACGCGCCACGTCGTCGGTGGCGTCGACACGCACAAGGATCTCCATGTCGCGGCAATTGTGGATGAACGGGATCGTGTCCTGGGAACCGGCTGCTTCGCCACCACCCGGCAGGGATACCGGCAAATGCTTGCCTGGATGCGGTCGTTTGGGAACCTGAGGCGCATCGGCATAGAATCGACCGGCTCCTATGGCGCGGGCCTGCTGCGCTTCATGCAGAAAGCCGGCATCGAGGTGATGGAGGTCACCACACCGGACAAGCATGACCGGCGCAGACGTGGCAAGAACGACGACTTCGATGCCCAGAACGCTGCGCATGCAGCCTTCGCCGGGAAGAGAACGGTCACGCCGAGAAGCCGCGACGGTATGGTCGAATCCCTGCGCGTCCTCATGGTCTGCCGCAAAACCGCCGTCGCTGCTCGCCGAGTTGCAATCCAGATAATCCAGACCACGATCGTGAGCGCGCCGGACGGGTTGCGCGATACGTTGCGCTCCATGACACGCATGCAGCTCGTGAGGACCCTGGCAGCTTGGCGGCCTGATCTGACGGCCTATCGTGATGTGGAAGCGGCCTATCGAATCAGTCTTAAATCGCTCGCCCGACGCTATCTCGAGCTTCATGACGAGATCGCAGATCTCGATGCGATGATCGGTGCCATCGTCGACGACCTGGCGCCCGAACTCATCGCACGCAACTCGATCGGCTATATCGGTGCCGCACAGCTGCTCTTGACGGCCGGCGACAATCCCGAACGTCTGCAGTCGGAGGCAAGCTTCGCAGCACTTTGCGGCGTCAGTCCGGTCCCCGCGTCTTCCGGAAAGACCATCCGGCATCGGCTCAACAGGGGCGGTGATCGCGCTGCAAACAGTGCCCTCCACATCATCGCTATCGGGCAACTCCGAACCGATCCGACGACAAAGGTGTATGTTGACCGACGTATCAGCGAAGGTCATTCCAAGCTCGATGCCATTCGGGCCCTCAAACGATACATCGCGCGGGAGGTCTTCCACATAATCACGAAGCGCCACAGGGAGATCAATCAGACCCGCATCGCCGCTTGACAAACAGAAGGGCGTCAGACAGCCCGCAAGGTCTACAGGACGAGGGATGACGCCAGGGCGGATGTGTTCGATTACATCGAGCGCTTCTACAACCCTCGGCGACGGTACTCGACATTTGTCTATCTGAGCCCCGTAGAGTTCGAGGAGAAAGCTAGGCTAGCCTAACTGCGTGTCCGAAAAGCCGGCAGCAGGCCACCGGGTGGAGGAGACGACGAATGAGATAGCCCGCATCGGAGAAGCTGGAGATCATCCGGCTGGTCGACATGGGGATGCGCCTTGGCGTAGGCCACACACGTGTCGAGCAGCCAAGCGTTCAGCTCCTCATAAGTCCGGAAGCACAGACGCGGCGTGAAGAAGCACTCGCGCACCAAGCCGACCTGGTTCTCTACCTTGCCCTTCTCCCAGCCCGACGCCGACCTGCAGGCGACGGGCAGTACCAGATAATGGCTGCACATCTGCAGGAATTGACGGTTGTACTTCCGCTCCTTGCCGACGAAGACCGTCTCCACCGCCGTCTTCATGTTGTCGTAGATGACGCGCGTGCAGGCACACCCGGAAACGGATCGACCTATTCATCGAAGGGCTCGGTAACCACAAGTGCTTGGGAACCAACTTGCACTGGAATGCGAGCGACGACCACCGCCGAAGAAGGGGAAGGCCCGGGCGTGGGCGTCGAACCATCACGCTGCCCCGCCATCTCCGCCGCGCCGTGCTGCGGCTGCTGCGCCCGGCCGAGGCCGCGGCGCGGCGGCTGGTCATCGTCGCCGCGCGCGGCATCGTCGTCGCCGTGCCGACGGCGCGTCCGAGCCAGCCGGAACCGAAACATTCCGGCCACGACCACGCCAGGGCGGTTCGACCCCCACTCCGGTTTGCTGCGCAACCCACCTCTCCCCCCTTGAGGGCAGGGGAATCGCATATGGCGATTTTTGGCTTGAGTTTGGGCTGAGAAGGGATTCTTGGGGTTGGCGGTCTAGCGAGGGAGCTACTGCCATGGCCTGCCTTGAGAGCTATTTTGGCGCGGTGCCCGATCCACGCGCGTCCAACGCCAGTCACCGGCTTGGCGATCTGATTGTGATGATGATCGCGGCGAGCCTGTGCGGCGCCAGCAATGCGACGGAGTTCGCCTTGTTCGCACAGGAGCGAAAGCAAGCGCTGTCGCGGCTGATCGACTATGACACCGCCCCCAGCCACGATACCTTCTCGCGGCTGCTGCGGCTGCTTGATCCGGAGGCTTTCGGGCGCGCCTTCGCTGCCTTGGCGGCGGCGTTTGCGCGGGCACGGCAAGAGATGCCGGAAGTGGTGTCGCTCGACGGCAAAGCTTTGCGGCGCGCCTACGAAAAGGGCTTGGCGGCCAGTCCGCCGCTGACGGTATCGGCCTTCGCCGCGCAGACGCGCCTGTGCCTGGCCGCGGCCTCGCCCAAGCCCGGCGAGAATGAGGTCGAGACGGCTCTCAAAGTCATCGAACTCATTGATCTTACTGATAGACTGATCACGGCCGACGCCCTTCACTGCCACACCCGAATGGCCGAGGCGGTGACCGGCGGCGGCGGCGATTACCTGCTTGCGCTCAAGGGAAACCGCCGTCATTGGCTCGCCAGCGCCAGGCAGCACCTGGCCGAGGCAACCCCCGCCATCGCCGAGCGGACCGAAACCAGCCATGGCCGCAACGAATGGCGGCAGGCCGAGGTCGTGGCGGCAAGCGAGCCGCTGATGCCAGGCCACAAGGCGTTCATCCGCGTCACCAGCCGCCGCGACGAGGCCAAGCCGCTGACGCGCCTGTTCATGGCCTCTACGCTGCTCTCGCCCGATCAGGCGCTCGACCTCACAAGAGCCCACTGGCAGATCGAAAACGGATTGCACTGGATGCTGGACGTCCACCTCAACGAGGATCTCAGCCGCGCCCGAAAGGGCAATGCCCCCGCCAATACCGCGCTCCTCAACCGCCTCGCCACAAACATCCTTCAGCTGGCCGATACCGGCAAAGTCCCCATTAGCCACCGCATCAAGAAATGCGCCTGGAACGACGACTATCTTCTCCACGTAATCACTCATATGCGATAGCCCTGCCCGCAAGGGGGGCGAGGAAACCGCAGCGGCAGCACCAGGCGCCCTTCCTCTCCCACGTCGAGCGGGTGAGAGGTGCCGAGCACCGCGAGGCAGAGTGGGGGCCGATCGATACCGGAGACATGAAGCTCGGGCCGCCCGCCCAACGTTCGCGCTGTTCGATCCGCCGCGCCGGCTTTCTTCTGGCGAAGCGCGGCCGGCGCCGGCCGGCGTTCCCCGCATCAGCTTTCCGGGGTTTTGTCGGCCGTTCGCGATCCCGCCAAAACCCTCGCCCGACGATCCGGTCGACGCGCGCCCGCTGGCGCTGCGGCTTGCAGCCCTCGGCGACGTGCTCGACGATCTGCCGCGCCACGCCACGCGTTTCGCCAGATGGCAGGCGCGCAGAAAGGCCGGGCTGGTCAGGCGAACCTGGCCGCTGCGCACCGGCCACCCGCCCGGGCATCACCCGGCAGGGCGAGGCCTACGGCATCGCCACCTGGTCCACGAAATCCTCGAGACCACCCACGGCCTCGCCTTCTGGGCGCTGGAAGCAAACCCCGATACGTCGTGATCGCCGCCGGCATTTTGGAAAAACGGGGATAGATCTCGCCGGGCCGCGCAAAAAAGATTTCGCGCGGCGCGAACGGCAAACCCGTGTGACGATCCCAAAAAAGAAACGGCCCGCAATGCGGGCCGTTTCCTTTGCCTCTCGGAGTCGAGGCGGCAAAAAACCGCCCTGCCCTTGTTGTCAGGCTTGGCTCAGGCGTTGACGGCGGCCTTCGCCGGCTGCGCGCCGCGGTCCTTCTTCAGCAGTTCCGACACCAGGAAAGCCAGCTCGATCGCCTGGTCGGCGTTGAGCCGCGGGTCGCAATGCGTGTGGTAGCGGTCGTGCAGATCCTCGGCCGAGATGGCGCGCGCGCCGCCGGTGCATTCGGTGACGTTCTTGCCGGTCATCTCGATGTGGATGCCGCCGGGATGCGTGCCCTCGGCGCGGTGCACCTCGAAGAAGCTCTGCACCTCCTTCAGCACCCGGTCGAACGGCCGCGTCTTGTAGGTGTTGAGCGTGATCGTGTTGCCGTGCATCGGGTCGCACGACCACACCACCTTGCGGCCCTCGCGCTCGACGGCGCGGATCAGCCTGGGCAGATGGTCGCCGACCTTCTCCGAGCCGAAGCGCGCGATCAGCGTCAGCCGGCCCGGCTCGTTCTCCGGGTTGAGCATGTCGATCAGGCGGATCAGCCCGTCCGGCTCCATCGACGGGCCGCACTTCAGGCCGAGCGGGTTCTTGACGCCGCGCGCGTATTCGACGTGGGCGTGGTCGGGCTGGCGCGTGCGGTCGCCGATCCAGATCATGTGGCCGGACGTGGCATACCAGTCGCCCGAGGTTGAATCGACGCGCGTCAGCGCCTCCTCGTAGCCGAGCAGCAGCGCCTCGTGGCTGGTATAAAAATCCGTCTCGCGCAGCGCGAAATTCTGCTCCGAGGTGATGCCGACGGCGCGCATGAAGTCCATCGTCTCGGAGATGCGGTCGGCCAGCGCCTGGTAGCGCTCGGCCTGCGGGCTGTCGGAGATGAAGCCCAGCATCCACTGGTGCACGTTCTCGAGGCTGGCGTAGCCGCCCTGCGCGAAGGCGCGCAGCAGGTTGAGCGTGGCGGCCGACTGCCGGTAGGCCATCTCCTGGCGCGCCGGGTCTGGCGTGCGCGACTTCTCGTCGAACTCGATGCCGTTGATGATGTCGCCGCGATAGCTCGGCAGCGTCACCCCGTCCTTGGTCTCGCTGTCGGACGAGCGCGGCTTGGCGAACTGGCCGGCGATGCGGCCGACCTTCACCACCGGCTGCGAGCCGGCGAAGGTCAGCACCACCGACATCTGCAGGAAGACGCGGAAGAAGTCGCGGATGTTGTCGGCGCCGTGCTCGGCGAAGCTCTCGGCGCAGTCGCCGCCCTGCAGCAGGAAGGCCTCGCCGTTGGCGACCTGCGCCAGCTGCTTCTTCAGCTTGCGCGCCTCGCCGGCGAAGACCAGCGGCGGAAAGGTCGAAAGGCGCGCCTCGGTCTCGGCCAGTGCGGCCTGATCGGGATAGGCCGGCACCTGGCTGATCGGCTTGCCGCGCCAGGAATTCGGAGACCATTTCGACATGTTCGCACCCACTGTTTGAACCCCCGCGCCTTCTTCTTCGGGGGCAGCTCCACCCGGCCTCTCGGGCCCGCGGTCCTATACCGGATGGTCGCGTGGCATTCTACCCCGCAATCCGCGCGAAGACGAATACTATGATGCCGGCGTCGAGCGAGCCGCCAGCAGCGAGTCGAACAGCAATCTCTCGGCGTCGCTCAGCACCACCGCGCGCGGATAGACGGGCGCCTCGCGGTCTTCGTGGAACGGCGTGTCGAAGTTGGCCGTCTCGGCGACGAAGCGCCTCAACCCCTCCTCGCCGTGCTCGACCAGGAAACCCTGCATGACGGCGTCGAGATAGGAGCGAAGGATAAGCGGCGGCTCGGCATGCGGCGGCAGCGTCTCGTCGGCGACGTAGACATAGACCGGACAGTCGATCTCGGCGTCGCCCGCGACGAACTCCAGCGTGTCGACCTGGACGTGGTGGCGGTTGTAGCGGGCCTCCCTCGCGTCGACGGCGGCCAGGTTCTCGGCGCGGTCGAAGACCAGCAGCCCGTCGCAGACGGCGCCTTCCTCCGGCACCACGGTCAGCAGCGCTGCCGGAAAGCCCGGCATGTCGGGGCGCGGCCGCCAGGCGCGGCGCCATCCGCGCAGCCTGGCCGGCACCGCCGAGACGATCTCGGTGCGGTGGGTGGCGCGGTTGACCAGCGAGCCGTAGCCGAAATAGGCGACGAGGCCGCCTTGGGCAGCCTCGTCGATGGCGTTCTCGATGTTTTCTTCGTTCATGGCGCCGAGATAGAGCCGGCGCCCGCCGACCGCAAGACGGCCGATGCGAAGCTCAGCTCTTCGGCACGTCCACCAGCACCGGCTTGTCGCGGTAGAGGTCGGGATACATCTTCTTCAGCGCCTCGACCTTCGGCAGGTCGTTGTAGACGATGTAGGGATAGCGCGGGTTCAGCTCGAGGAAGTTCTGGTGGTAGTCCTCGGCCGGGTAAAACGGCTTGTCCATTTCCAGCGTCGTGACGATCTTGCCGGGATAGGCATCCGTCTTGCCGAGCTGGTCGATATAGGCCTCGGCGATCTTCTTCTGCTCGGCGCTCTCCGCGAAGATGGTCGAACGGTACTGGGTGCCGTGGTCCGGCCCCTGATAGTTCAGCTGCGTCGGGTTGTGCGCCACCGAGAAGAACACCTGCAGCAGCTTGCCGTAGGTGATCTTGGAGGGATCGTAGGTGATCTCGACCGACTCGGCGTGGCCGGTCGCGCCCGTGCCGACGATCTGATAGTGCGCCGTCGCCTTGTCGCCGCCGGCGTAGCCGGACACGGCGTTCTCGACGCCCTTGACGTGCTGGAACACGCCCTGCACGCCCCAGAAGCAGCCGCCGGCGAAGACGGCCTTCTCGGTACCGGCGGTCGCCTGCTCGTCCAGCGCCGGGGCCGGAATTTCGAACACCGGCTCGGCGGAATTCGCCGGCGACTGCCAGGCGAGCAGGCCGGCAGCCACGACGCCGGCCAGCGCCAGGCCGGCGAAGCGGGTCGCGGATTTAGAAAAATGTCTCGCGGTCATCGCGGAACCTCGTCGTTTGCTTTCGGTGCCCGATCTACCACGGATCGCGGCGGCAGCGGCCTCACTTCCGCGTCACGTTCGCGTGCGCGAACGCTGCGTCGGGCTCACCGCGAAGTCACGGCTTCGGCGGCCCGAAAGTTGCAGCGGCCCGAACCTCGGAGGGCAAATTCTTCAATGACGACGCTGGTGTCAGCCACGGGGCGCGAAGCGTCGCCGGATCGGCCTCAGGCTGCGATCTTCTCGCCCTTCTTCACGCGGTAGCTCGGCTGGTACATCGTCACCAGCTCTTCGGCCGCGGTCGGGTGAACCGCCATGGTGCGGTCGAAGTCGGACTTGGTGAGCCCGGCCTTCAGCGAAATCGCCAGGACCTGCGCCAGTTCGCCCGCATCGGCGCCGAGCACGTGGGCCCCAACCACCTTCTGGGAAGCCGCATCGACGACGAGCTTCATCACCATCTTTTCCTCGCGTCCCGACAGCGTGCTCTTCATCGGCCGGAACTTCGCCAGATAGACATCGATCTCGTCGAACTTGTGCGCGGCGTCCTCTTCCGTCAGGCCTACGGTACCGATCTCCGGCTGCGAAAACACGGCGGTCGCCACCGTCTCGTGGTCGGGGCTGACCGGATGCCCCCTGTACTCGGTGTCGACGAAGCACATCGCTTCGTGGATGGCCACCGGCGTCAGTTGCAGCCGGTCGGTGACGTCGCCGATCGCCCAGATGTTTTCGACATTGCTGCGCGAATGTTCGTCGACCGGGATTTCGCCGCGCTGGCCGAGTTCGACGCCCGCCTTCTCGAGACCGAGGTCGTCGGTGTTCGGCACGCGGCCGATCGCCAGCATCACCTGGTCGACGGTCAGAATCTCGCCGGCATAGGTGAAGGCGCACAGCTTGCCGTCATCCTGCTTCTTCACCTCCACCAGCACGTCCTGGCAGATGATCCGAATGCCCTTGGCCACCATCGCCTCATGCAGGCCCCGGCGCATGATCCATGTCGAAATGGCCGAGGATCTCCTTGCCGCGATAGATCAGCGTCGTGTCGACGCCGAGCCCGTGAAAGATGTTGGCGAACTCGACCGCGATGTAGCCGCCGCCCTCGATGACGATGGCGCGCGGCAGTTCCTTCAGGTCGAACGCCGCGTTCGAGGAGATGCAGTGCTCGCGCCCCGGCAGCGCGATGTGCGGATTGGGCCGCCCACCGGTGGCGACGAGGATCCTGTCGGCGGTGACGGTGCGATCCTGGTTGACCAGTCTCACCGTGTGGGCGTCCTCGAGCACGGCCCGGTCCTCGATGATCGTCGGCGCCCGCCTTTTCGAGCCCGCTGCGGTAGATTCCTTCGAGGCGGGCGATCTCGCGATCCTTGTTGGCGATCAGCGTCGGCCAGTCGAACGACGTCTCGCCGACGGTCCAGCCGTAGCCAGCGGCATCCTCGAAATGCTCGGAGAACTGCGAGGCGTAGACGAACAGCTTCTTCGGCACGCAGCCGCGGATGACGCAGGTGCCGCCGAACCGGTATTCCTCGGCGATCGCGACACGCTTGCCGAGGCCGGCCACCAGCCGGGCAGCGCGCACGCCGCCCGAGCCGCCCCCGATGACGAAAAGATCATAGTCGTGGCGGGACATTCGCGGCTCCATCGTTCGGGTTGGACACCGACACAGGTAGAAGCCGGGACCGCAAAAGAAAAGCCCGGCGCGATGGCGCCGGGCCTTGAAACCCTGCCTGAAGAGGCGTGGCCGGTTACTGGTTGGCCTGCGCCGGCGCCTGGCCGTCCTGGGCGGGCGCCTGCTGCTGCGCGTCCTGCGAAGAATTGCTCGCGGTGGCCTGGTCGAGCTGCTTGCCCACCGCGTCGGCCAGGTCGCGGGCGATGCCGCGCTGCCAGATCTGGGCGGCCTGCAGCACTTCGCGCTGGGCGATCTGACCGTCCGAAAGCAGCTTCTGGCCGGCCGGCGAGTTGTAGAACGTGGCGATGGCGTTGAGCTCGTCCTCGCTGAACACCCTGGCGTAGGCGGTCGCCGCCTCCTTCTCGAGATCGGCGCGGCGGTCGACGAGCTTCAGCGCGGCATTGTCCACCACGGAATTGATGAGCTCGCGCATGTCCGGGTTCTTGCGGACCAGTTCGACCCGCAGCGCCTGTGCCGCCTGCGGCAGCACCTGGTCGAACTGCTCGGTCGCCTTGAGCGCGGCAATCGCAGCGCGTGCGGCCTTGAGATGGCTGTCGCTGATCTCGTCCTGCGCGGACGCCGGCGCGAGAACGACGAACACCATCAGGGCCGAGCCGACGAGTGCGACGAGTATCTGACGGGCGCGAATGGCCAGGTTCATTAGCTTTCGACTCCTTGTTGTGCGGGCGCGTGCAACGTTTCGATGCCATTGGCGCCGGCGATGATCGCCGTCGTCGCCATCCCAAGAAACAGACCGTGCTCGACGACGCCGGGAATGGCGTGAAGAGCCTCGGAGAGCGCTCTTGTATCCCGAATGCGGCCAAAAGATGCATCGAGAATGAAATGCCCGCCGTCTGTAACAAAGGGCGCTCCGCTCGTCACCCTCAATGTGACCGGGCCCGACAGGCCGAGCCGCGACGCCGCCTTCTCGATGGCGTTCTGCGTGGCGCGAAGCCCGAACCCGTTGACCTCGATCGGCAGCGGAAAGCGGCCGAGGCAGTCGACGAGCTTGGAACCGTCGGCAATGACGATCATGTCGGCCGATGCCGCCGCCACGATCTTTTCGCGCAGCAGCGCCCCGCCACCGCCCTTGATCAGCGACAGCTCGCGGTCGACTTCGTCGGCGCCGTCGATGGTTAGATCGAGTTCGGGCATGTCGTCGAGCGTCGACAGCGGAACGCCGAGCTGCGCGCACAGCGTCGCGGTGCGCTCCGAGGTGGGCACGCCGGTCACGTTCAGCCCGTCGGCGACGGCGGCTGCCAGCAGCCGGACGAATTCCTCCGCCGTCGAGCCCGTGCCGATGCCCAGCCGCATGCCTTCGCGAACATGGCCAAGAGCGGCGCGCGCGGCCTCGATCTTGAGCGTTCGTGCATCCATGCGTTCAGCGTCCGAAGTTGCGACGCTCCCGGGCGCCGACCGCGCCGCTCCTAGCATCTTTGCCGGGCGAGGCAAACCGCCTGCCGCTGCAGCTTGCAAAGCCCGCCGGCTGGCACTATCGCCGCAGCAAATCGCAAGTCCGGCGGGAGCAGCACACATGAGCAGACCGACAATCGTCTTCGACCTCGACGGGACGCTGGTCGACACCGCGCCCGACCTGCTGGACAGCCTCAACCATTGCCTGAAGAGCGCCGGCCTGGCGCGCATCGACGAGCCGACGCTCAGGCAATATGTCGGCTTCGGCGCGCAAGGTGATGATCGAGCGGGCCTTCGCGGCCGAAGGCAAGTCGGTCGACAAGCGCCACCTGGAAGACCTGCTGGCGGAATTTCTGGCGCACTACACCGCGCACATGCCCGGTCGCTCGCAGCCGTTCCCGGGCGTGCAGGCGACGCTGGAACGCTTCGCCGCGGCCGGCTGGCTGCTGGCGGTGTGCACCAACAAGTACGAGAACCTGTCGCAGCGCCTGATCGGCGCGCTCGGCCTGGCTTCGCACTTCTCGGCGATCTGCGGCCAGGACACGTTCGACTTCCGCAAGCCAGACCCACGCCACCTGACCGCGACGATCGAGATGGCCGGCGGCGATCCGGGCCGAGCCGTGATGATCGGCGATTCGCGAACCGACATCGACACCGCCAAGGCGGCAGGCATTCCCGTCGTCGCCGTCGACTTCGGATACACCGACCGGCCCGTTTCGGAGTTCGAGCCCTCCAGGGTGATCTCGCACTTCGACGAGCTGACGGTGGAGCTGGCGGAACGGCTGACGGCGGCGGCGGAAGGCCTGCCCGGGCGCACTTGACTTGCCGAGCCGCCGCACCCTATATCGCGCTCGCTCGGCCGGCGCACCGCAAGACGGTGCCGCGACGGCCGACGGGCGCGTAGCTCAGCGGGAGAGCACACCCTTCACACGGGTGGGGTCGTAGGTTCAATCCCTACCGCGCCCACCAGCCAAATCCCCTAACTGTTATGACTCTGCTGCCTGCCTCTCGCAGGTTGCCGGCCTCTTCTGAGCGCGGCCGGAGCGGATGGATTGCAGCCTAGACGTGCGGATCGCGGCCTGGCCGGGACCGGTACGGCGGCAGCGTCCAGCCGAAGTGCAGCGCACCGCTACGCACGCCGAAGGCGACGAGGAAGCCGGCGACGGCCGCGCCCGACGATGGCAGGCCGATGCCCCGCGCGCCGACATAGACCACCGCCCCCGCCAGTGCCGCCGCCACGTAGATCTCCTGGCGCATGAGAACGGAAGGTTCGCGCGCCAGGACGTCGCGGAGGATACCTCCCAGCGTCCCGGTGAGCATGCCCATGATGACCGCGACGATCGCGGAGTCCGTCACCATCAATCCCTTGTAGCTCCCGAACACGCCATAGGCCGCGAGCGCCACGGCATCCAGCCACAACAGCAGGCGATAGCGTGACTCGATCAGGTGCGCGCCGAAATAGACGAAGACGGCCGCCGCCGCGCAGACCAGGACATAGACCGGCTTCTGTACCCAGAAGACCGGAACGTCGAGGATGAGATCGCGCGCAGTTCCGCCGCCGATGCCGGTCACCGCGCCGAGGAACAGGAAGCCGATGATGTCGAGTTGCTTGCGTGAGGCGGCGAGCGCGCCGGTCGCCGCAAACAGCGCCACGCCGACATAATCGAGGATGGCAATCGCGTTCATGTCCAGGCTCGTTCGGGACGCGAAGCCGGCCGCGGTTCGGCATAGCCGGGCACGCAGCGGCGAAAGCGGAATGTCCGGGCGCATCATGGAGATGCTGCCCACCGCTGGCAACGGCTTGTTCCGGCTGTCGGCCGTTACCGCTGGGACGGCTGGTCACGCACAAGATCAGGCAAACAGATGAAATTGCCTTTGCCTATCCGCGCCGCCTTCCCTAACAATTGGGGAGGACCGCGATCCGGAGCCGCAGGCCGGATCAACCAAGGGAGGAATGACATGACGACACCATCGGACAAGCATCTCACCGGGCGCGGCGTCACGCGCCGCACCGTTCTTGCCGGCGCCGGAGCGCTGGGGCTTGCAGCCGGCGTCGCGCCGCTGCGCATGGCGCGTGCGCAGTCCGCGCCGCTGAAGGTCGGCGTGCTGTTGCCGCGCTCCGGCTACGAGGCAGGCATCGGCCAGGACTGCCAGCGCGGCGTCGACGTAGCCGGCCCGATCCTCAAGGATCTCGGCCTGCCCGACCTCGACATCATGAACGGCGACACCGAGTTCGAGCGTGGAAACCGCCCGCTCGCGCGCCGAACAGATGATCAGCGAGGGCGCGCAGGTTCTGGTCGGCGCCTTCGACTCCGGCCAGAGCGCGGCGATCGCGCAGGTGGCCGAGCAGAAGGGCATTCCCTTCGTCATCAACATCGCGGCCGCTCCCGACATCACCGAGCAGGGCTACAAGCACGTCTTCCGCAACTTCCCCACCGCCCCGATGATCCTCGGCGATGCGTTCACCAACCAGCTGGAGATCTTCCAGCGGACGGGATCGTCGCCGAAGACCGCTGTGTTCCTCCACGTCAACGACACGTTCGGCACGGCGATGGCCGGCGGCGTCAAGGCGGTCGCACCGAAGTTCGACCTGCCCTACACGATCGCCGACACCATCTCCTACGATCCGTCGACGAAGGATCTTTCCGTCGAGGTGGCCCGCGCCAAGGCAGCCAAGGCAGACATCCTGTTGGTCGTCAGCCGCCTCAACGACGCCATCCTGATGACCCGCGAACTGGTCAAGCAGCGCTGGACGCCGGAAGCGATCCTGAGCATGGGCCCGGGCTGGTACGAGGACCAGTATTTCAAGACGCTCGGCAACCTGGCCAACGGGCCCATCAGCTTCGTGCCGTGGTACGACCCGAACAAGAAGCTGACGTCCGTACTGGAAGGCGCCATGAACAAGGCCTTCCCGGACGTCAACATGAACACCAACCACATCTACACGTTCGAGGCGCTGCTGGTGGCGGCCGATGCGTACAAGCGGGCGGGTTCGGCCGATCCGGCGACGCTGACGGACGCCATCCGCGCCACCAACATCACCGACAATGTCAGCATCGGCCCCGGCATCAGCTTCAACGAGAAGGGCCAGAACGCCCAGGTGAAGGACGGCGCCATCCAGAACCGCGACGGCAAGCTCGTCACCATCGCCCCGAAGGAAGCGTCCAACGCCGACATCGAATGGCCGTTGAAGCCCTACAACGAACGCGGCTAGGACGCGCGGGGTAGACACAGACACGCTCCGGCCGCGGCAGCGGCCGGAGCATGCCGGAGGACGGGGTGCCGATCGAAATCTACTTGAACGTCGCCGTGAGCGGGGTGCTGACCGGCCTCGTCTACGGGCTGATGGCGCTTGGCCTTTCGGTCATCTTCGGCGTGGTCCGCGTCGTCAATTTCGCCCATGGCGAGATGATGACGGTCGGGATGTATATCGCGGTCGTGCTGTTCTCCTCGCTCGGCCTCGACCCGCTGGTCATGCTGGTACCGATCGCAGCGGTGATGTTCGCGCTCGGATACGTGCTGCAGAAGAGCGTCATCAACGCCTTCGTCACGCGGCCGGAAACCAGTCAGTTCCTGCTGATGATCGCGATCGCCATCATCATCACCAACGTCCTGCTCATCGTCTTCGGTCCGGACGCCAAGGGCGTGCAGGCGAGCTACGCCTATGACAGCTACGCCATCGGCCCGTTGATTATCGACGCGACCAAGGCCTACGCCGCGGGCGCTTCGATCGTGGTGGCGGCCGCGCTGTTCGCCTTCTTCCGTTTCACCCGCACGGGCACCGCGATCCGCGCCTGTGCCGACAACCACACCGGCGCGCTGGTGGTGGGCCTCGATGTCAGCCACCTCTACGCCCTCACCTTCGGCCTCGGGCTCGCCTGCGTCGGCGCGGCCGGCACCATGCTGGTGCTGATCACGGACGTGACGCCGGCGGTCGGCCCGGCCTACACGCTGCTTGCCTTCGTCATCGTCATCACCGGCGGCCTCGGCTCGATGGGCGGCGCGCTGCTCGGCGGCGTGCTGATCGGCCTGACCGAGGCAATGGCCGGCCTGCTGTTCACGCCGTCGGCCAAGAGCATGTTCGGCTTCGCCATCCTGGCGCTGGTACTGATGTTCCGGCCGCAGGGCATCATGGGGAAGCGCACGCAATGAGACTTCTGTGGCGCGACCTGAGCGGGCGCAACCTCGTCCTGCTGGCGATCCTTCTGGCAGCACTCGTGGCGCTGCCGCTGTTCGCGGGCGACTATCTGATCACCGTGCTCATCGTGATCTTCTACTTCGCCTATGTCGGCCAGGCGTGGAACATCCTGATGGGCTTCACGGGGCAGCTTTCGCTCGGCCACGCGCTCTATGTCGGCCTCGCCGGCTACCTGTCGGCCTACCTGTTCAAGACCTTCGGCGTCGGCCCGTGGATCGGCCTGCTCGGCGCGATCCCGCTGGCGATGGCCGCAGGCGCCGTGATCGGCTTCCTGGCGCTGCGCTTCGGCGTCACCGGCGTCTACTTCGCCATCCTGACCATCGCCTTTGCCGAGTTCGCCCGCATCGGCTTCGACCATCTGTCGATCGTCAACGGCGCCGGCGGCCTGTTCCTGCCGGTCGCCAGTCACGCAACCGTCGACCTGTGGCTGCTGCGCGGGCCGCCGACGATGTTCTACTACGTCATGCTGACAGCGACGGTGATCGCCCTGATCATCAGCCGGCTGCTGCTGAAGAGCCGCATCGGCTATTTCTGGCTGGCGATCCGCGAGGACGAGGAGGCCGCACGCGCCACCGGCATCAGCACGTTCCGCTACAAGATGGCTGCCGTGGTGATCTCGGCCGGGATGACGGCCTTCGCCGGCGTCTTCTACGCCTTCTACTACAACAATCTGTTTCCCGAGCAGGTCTTCCACATCTCGCGTTCCATCGAGCTGATCGTCGGCCCGATCATCGGCGGATTGGGAACGTTGCTGGGACCCATCGTCGGCGCCTTCGTGCTCACCGGGCTGTCGGAGCTGCTGACGGGTATCCTTTCGACGCTCGGCCTCGACCTGCCGGGCGCGCGCCAGGTGCTCTACGGGCTGTGCCTTCTGTTCGTCATCGTGACGTTGCCGGGCGGGGTCTGGCCCTGGCTGGCGAGGCGGCTACGGCTGACGGGGTCGAGCAAATGAGCCTGCTTTCCATCCAGGGCGTCACCAAGCGGTTCCGCGGACTGGTCGCCGTCGACGGCGTCGATGTCGATGTCGAGCCCGGCGAGATCTTCGGCGTCATCGGGCCGAACGGCGCCGGCAAGACCACGCTGTTCAACATGATCGCCGGGGTGCTGGCGCCGGATGCCGGGTCGATCACCTTCGCCGGACATCGCGTCGACGGAAAACAGGCCGACCAGGTTTGCCGCCTGGGGATCGGACGCACCTTCCAGATCGTGCGCCCGTTTCCGGGACTGACGGTCGAGGACAACGTCGTCATCGGCGCACTGCTGCGCCGTTCGGGCGTCGACGAGGCGCGCGACCACGCGCACGAATTGCTGCGCCGGCTCGATCTCTTCGACAAGCGCTCGCTGCCTGCCGCGTCGCTCACCCTCCCCGACCGCAAGCGTCTCGAAGTGACCCGTGCGCTGGCGACGGACCCGCGACTGCTCCTGCTGGACGAGGTGATGGCCGGTCTGAGACCGACCGAGACCGACCGGATGGTTTCGGTGCTTCGCGAACTCAACCGCGACACCGGCATGACGATCGTGCTGATCGAGCACGTGATGCGCGCCGTCATGGCGCTGGCGGGCCGCATCCTGGTGCTCCACCACGGAGCGCCGATCGCACGCGGCACGCCCGAAGAAGTGGTGCGGGATCCGGCGGTCGTGGAATCCTATCTCGGCACGGAAGCGCTCGCATGATCCTCAGCGTCGAAGGCCTCGATCTGTTCTACGGCGATGCCCAGGCGCTCGACGGCGTCTCGCTCGAAGTCGAGGAAGGATCGATCGTGGCGATCGTCGGGGCGAACGGCGCCGGCAAGACCTCGCTCATCCGCACCATCGCCGGCATGCACAAGCCGGCGGCCGGCCGTATCGTGTTTCGCGGCGAGGACATCGCCGGCCGGCCGAGCCACCGCGTCTGCAACCTCGGCGTCGGCCAGGTCGCCGAAGGCCGGCAGGTCTTTCCCAACCTCACGGTGGGCGAGAACCTCGCCATGGGCGCGATGATCCCGCGTGCACGCGAAGCGCGCGACAGGATGCTGGAGCACGTCTACGAGATGTTCCCGCGGCTCGCCGAGCGCCGCAATCAATCTGCCGGGACGCTTTCCGGCGGCGAGCAGCAGATGCTGGCGATCGGGCGCTGCCTGATGGGCGCGCCGGATCTCATCATGTTCGACGAACCCTCGCTGGGCCTTGCGCCGCTGGCGGTCCAGGGCGTGCTGCAGACCGTCCGCGACCTCAATGCCGAGGGCATGACCTGCCTGCTGGTCGAACAGAACGTCGCCAGTTCGCTCAAGCTCGCCAGCCGCGCCTACGTGCTCGAAAACGGCCGCATCACCCTGTCGGGCACGGGCGAGGAACTGCTCGCCGACGACGGCGTGCGCCGCGCCTATCTGGGGGCTTGAGGCACGGGCGGTTCTGCCAAGAGTGCGAAGGCCCCTCGCCTCGACGTCAATCCGTCAAACCGCTGCCCGTCAGACGAAATACATCACCGCAACCGCGCCGAGCACGATCAGCACGAGCCCGGCAATCAGCATGGGCAGCAGCGTGCTTTCGCTCGGCTGCGGGTCGGTGCCGAGTGCGGAGCGATGGTCGCCGAGTTGTGAGTTCATGCTTCTTCTCCAGTGTTCGAAGTCTGATAGATTCCCGGCGGGCCGCCGGCGCTGCCGCCTGCTCAGCCGGTGTTCGCCACGCCTGCCGCTGGCAGCCGGAAGAACATCGCGAGCTTCAGACTTTGCGCGATGCGCTCGGCACGTTCGACGAAGACGGCGTCCACGCCCGGCGGGCACAGCTCCGCCGCGGTTTGGCGGAAGTGATCCAGCCAGATGTCGAAATCGTCCTCGCGCACGGTCTTCAGCTTGAGATGCGCCGGCACCGGGCGGCCCTGATACCCGCGCGTCTTGAGGATGACGGCGCACCAGAACTCCGTCATCTTCTCCAGATGCGGCTCCCAGTCGTCGCCGATCACGCCGGCAAAGATCGGACCGAGCCGGGCATCGCCGCGCACGCGTGCATAGAACGTCCGCACCAGGCGACCGATGAATGCCCTGTCCACCCCGGGATGCTCGAGCGGGGCTTCGGCAACGGGCGCTGAACGGGCGGCGGTGGCGAGAGGCATTGCCATGGCCTTCAAAAGTGGTATCTGATTTACCGATTATATCGTATGCGTGACCGGTTCAAGCGCGAAAAGCAGTGCAAAGGAGCAGCTCACTGGTGGGCAACTGCTCCGAGGCGACAGGACGAGGTGCCGATGAGACTGAACCTTGCCACCGACTACGGCCTGCGGGTGCTGATGTATCTGCTCGCCCGGCCCGCCGAACGCGCCCAGGTCGACACGATGGCCGAGACGTTCGCGATTTCGCCGCACCACCTGACGAAGGTGGTCCAGCGGCTTTCGCGTGCCGGCTTCGTGGACACTCACAGGGGACGCTCGGGCGGCGTGGTGCTGGCGCGCGATGCCGGCGAGATCAACCTTGGCGCGGTCGTCCAGGCGATGGAAGCCGATTTCGCGATGGTGGAATGTTTCGTCGGTGGAAGCGAGGCGTGCTGCCTGTCGCCCGCCTGCCGGCTGAAGGGCATCATCGGCGAAGCGCTTCGCAGCTTCATCGAGGTGTTGTCCAGATACACGCTTGCCGATCTGCAGACGCCGGATCTCGCACGGCTTCTCGATCTGCCGCACACCCTGGCTGGAGCCGAACACCATGGCTGAGGGAGCAGTGCGCGCGTCGAACCCGATACGTATCGACGGCGGAAGCTTCGAGGTCGACGCCCGCTATCTGGCCGAGCAGTTTCGGCTCGGCGATCCGGCAGAGGTGACAGCGTTCCTCAGGAACGGCCGCATGCTGGCACTGTGCGAGCGCGGCGAGCAGGAGGACGCCGGACGTTACCGCCTCACCTTCCGGCTCGGCGCCTCACGCCTGTCGCTGATCGTCGATGCCGCCGGAAGGATCATCCGCCACAGCAGCATATTGTGGCCGATGAACGAAAGGGCGTGACGGACCAAGCGATAGATAAACAGCAAAGGCGGGCACCCCGCCTGTGCAGTTCCCTCCCCGGAGAGCGGCCTCGGTCCGGGCGCGGTGCCCGGACCGGCCTACCGTCGGTCAGCTCGCCGCGGCGCGGGACGCGGCGACCTTGTCCATCGCCTCGGCCGTGTGCTCGTCGCGATCGTAGACGTCCTGGTAGTAGTGAACCGTCCCCTCCGCATCCGGCCACGCCGTGAAATAGGAGATGTAGACGGGGATCTTCACCGGCACTTTTTCGGTCGAGTGGCCCTGCTTCAGCTTGCTCACCACGTGGTCGACCGTGCTCTGAAGGACCGCGGCTGCCATCTCTCGCGGCTTCTGCAGCCTGATGCAGCCATGGCTGAAGGCCCGCACGTCGCGCTGGAACAGGCTCTTCGACGGCGTGTCGTGCATGTAGATCGCGTTCTTGTTGGGGAACAGTATCTTCAACTCGCCGAGCGCATTGGCCTCGCCCGGCGTCTGGCGCACGTCATAGGGAATGTTGGCGCCGTAGCGGCCCCAGTCGATCGAGGCGGAAGGAATATGCCGCCCCTTGGAGTCGGTGACCTCGTAGCCGGCGCGGTCGAGATAGCCGGGATCGCGCAGCAGCTTCGGCAGCATCTCGTTGACGATGATCGAGCGCGGCACGCCCCAATAGGGGTTGTAAACGACCTCCTCGATCTCGTCGTAGAAGAAGCTCGTCTGGTTGGTCGGCCTGCCGACGACGACTCGCGTCGTGAGCTGCGGCTGCCCGTCCTTGATGAAGCTCGCCACGAAGGCCGGCTGGTTGACGAACACGTAGGTGTTGCCGAACTCGGAGGGAAGCCAGCGCATCTCCTCCATGGCGATGATGACCTTCTGGATACGGTCGGCGCGGGAGTCGCCGCCGAGCGCGGCAATCGTGCGCGGGCCGATGATGCCGTCGGCGCCGACACCGGCCGCCTTCTGCGCCGCCTTGATCAGCGGCACCAGATCCTTCGAGTATTCGGTCGCGCTGACATTGGCCGCAAGCTGGTCGCCGTATTCCTCGGTGAACGACTCGTCGGCATTGCGCTTGATGAGCTGCAGCACCTTGCCGAAATCGTCATGGCTTTCGCCCGGATGAACCAGCATGTCGGGATCGACGACGATCTGGTCCTCCTGGCTGGCCCGCAGCGACGCGAGCTCGCGCCGCAGCATCTCGTATTGCGGATTCTGCGGATGCTTCGAGCTGAGGAAGGCCGTTACGTCCTGCGTGGCCGAAAGTGCATCCAGCGCCTCCTTCAGGTGAAGATCCTTCTGCTGGAGGTCGTGATAGCCGGACAGGCGCTCGGGAACGACGCGGCCGCCCTCGGCATCGTGCACGTATCGCAGCACCTTCGCGGAAAGCCGCATCTCGAAGCGCATCAGATCGAGCATGCGCGCGTGCGTATCGTCGATGGAGAAGGAGTCGGACGGCGCCGAGATCGCGTATTCGGCGGCTGGCAGGCCGTAACTGTCGGCATCCGCAAGCATATCCATCGCCTGCCTGGCGCGCGAATTGATGCTGAAGCCTGTCACCCAGACGAAATGCGGATCGGCCGCGTAGTGGGCGGCGAGCGCCTCGGCGACGTCCTTCTCGGCGCGGATATCGAGGTCGGACAGGGCGTCGCGGGCCTCGGCGAAACCGTCATTGTCGAGCGAAGGCGCGAAATCGTCACCCGTCTTCGCCGCGATGACACCGGAGAAGTCGACCTTCACCAGCGGGTCGACCTTGTAGTTGTAGTAGGTCGGCGAGGAAACCTTGGGCGCCTTGACGACCTGCCTGGGCTCTTCCTCAGGTGGACGCTGCCGCTGCGCTTCGTGGCTCTCGGTGCGTTTGCCGAACAGCATGTCGAACAGGTACTGCTCCGACCATGCCTGCGGCACGCCGAGGAGAACCACCGCGGCGATAGCGCCCGCTGCCGTGGCAAGAGTCTTTCTGCTTCCCATAATTCACCTGATTTTCCGCCGCCGGGTCTCAGCCTGACGGGAACCGCATCGAACCGGGACTATACCGGTTCAAGCCGGCAGCGTTAAGCCGCGTCCCCTTGCGCGAGAGCGCTCCGGCGCCCCCATGACGCAAACGTGATCGCCAGTGCGGCTTTCATGCAACAGCGTCCCGCGCGTCGCGACGGCGGAACCAGGCGGCGAGCGCCATGCCCGACAGGATGTGCCAGACGCCCCACCACGCGGCAATGATCGCCATGCCGCCCAGCCCGTGGAAGAAGTTGAAGATCAACACCAGGCCGAGGCCGGAATTCTGGATACCGGTCTCGATCGCGACGGCGCGGCGATCGCCCTCGTCGAGCCCGCCTGCCGCGGCGAGCCCGTAGCCTCCCGCGAGTGCGAGAGCGTTGTGGAGGAAGACGATGCCGGCGACCGCCCCCACATAGTCGATGAAATAGCGCCAGTTCGCCGCGAGCGCGGCAAGCACGAAGCCGGCGAAGATGAGCAGCGACAGCACCCGCATCGGCCCGCGCATGCGCTCCGCCAGCACCGGCAGCCGCGCATTGACCGCCATGCCGATGGCAAGTGGCAGGAGCAGGAGCACGGCGACCGTGCCCGCCATCTCGAGCGGCGAGACGCTGGTCTCGCGCACGAGCGGCGCGGCCGGCGCGTAGAGATCGCCCCAGAAGGCGAGATTGAACGGCGTCATGACGATGGCGCAGATCGTCGCCGCGCCGGTGAGGCTGACCGAAAGCGCGGTGTTGCCGCCGGCCCGATGGGTGATGAAGTTCGAGATGTTGCCGCCCGGACAGGCCGCCACGAGGATCAGGCCGAGCGCCATGCTGGGGCTCGGCCGCGTCACCAGCACCAGGACGAAGGTGAGTGCCGGCAGCAGGAAGAACTGCGACAGGAAGCCCAGGAAGAAGGCCCGCGGGGTCCGGAGAAGGCGCGCGAAATCGCTGACCTTCAGATCGAGTGCGACGCCGAACATGACGATGCCGAGCACGACATTGAGTGCCGTCAGGCCCGCCGGACTGAAGTTGAGCGTCACCTGATCGATGGAAGCCATGCCTGCCCTTCGGGGAGATTCGCCGATGCCACGCGCGGTATCACCTGCATTGTCTACCAGCCGCCTCGGGCAAGTCCAAGGTGCGGGTGCGGCGGTAGCGGATTGGCAGCGCCGCCCGCAGCCGTTATGCAATTGGTGGCGGGCGCGACCAGCGGAGGACAAGCGATGAAAAAAGGCTACAAGGCGCTGCTCGACGAGGCGAACGCCGAGATCGAGGCGGTTTCGCCGGCCGAGGCGGCAGCGGAGGCGAAGAGCGGCGAGGCCGTGCTGATCGACATCCGCGATGTCCGCGAGCTGCGCCGCGACGGAATGGTCCCGGGCGCCAAGCACTGCCCGCGCGGCATGCTGGAGTTCTGGATCGACCCCGAAAGCCCCTATCACAAGCCGCTCTTTGCGAGCGGCAAGACCTTCATCTTCTTCTGCGCGGGCGGGCTGCGTTCCGCGCTAGCCACCAAGACGGCGCAGGACATGGGCCTGTCACCGGTCAAGCATATCGAGGGCGGTTACTCCGCCTGGAAGGAAGCCGGACTGCCGATCGACACGCTGGACGAGTAGGCATCCCCCGCCTTACGCGCGGCAGGCGATCGCCGCCCCACACCCGAACCGTTCCGGAAAATGGAGTCCGCCCATGGAATACCGCACGCTTGGCCGCTCGGGCCTCGAAGTCTCGCTGGTCGGCCTCGGCTGCAACGCATTCGGCGGCTGGAAACCCTCGCTCGACACCGAGGGCGCGCGCAAGGTGGTGCATGCCGCGCTCGACGCCGGCATCACGCTGTTCGACACCTCCAACTCCTACGGCATCGACGGCGGCTCGGAACTGACGCTCGGCGAAACGCTGGGCGACAGACGCAAGGATATCGTGCTCGCCACGAAGTTCGCCTCGCCGATGGATCGCGAAAAGAGCACCCGCTTCAACGGCTCGCGCGGCTACATTATGAAGGCGGTCGAAGACAGTCTGCGCCGCCTGAAGACCGACTGGATCGACCTCTACCAGTATCATTTCCCCGATCCGCTGACGCCGATCGAGGAGACGCTGCGCGCGCTCGACGATCTCGTGAAGTCCGGCAAGGTGCGCTACATCGGCTGCTCGAACCTCCCGGCCTGGCAGCTTGTCGACGCCGACTGGACGTCGCGCCACTGGGGTCTCAACCGGTTCCTGTCCACACAGGCCGAGCTTCACCTGATGTCCCGCGACGCCGAAAGGCAGCTTCTGCCCGCGCTCGACCATATCGGCGTTTCGCTGCTTCCCTATTTCCCCCTCGCCAGCGGCCTGCTCACCGGCAAATACCGCAAGGGGCAGTCAGTGCCGGAAGATTCGCGACTGTCGCAGCCGCGTTTCCAGTCGCGCCTGACGGACGAGAAGCTCGACACGGTGGAAAGGCTGATCGTCTTCGCCGAACAGCGCGGCCATTCGCTGCTGGAACTCGCCATGAGCTGGCTCGCCATGAAGCCGCAGGTAGCCAGCGTGATTTCGGGCGCCAGCAAGCCCGAGCAGGTGAAGGCCAACGCCGAGGCGGTCGGCTGGAAGCTGACGGCGGAGGATTTGACGGAACTGGACGAAATCACCGGGCCTTGAGCAGGCCGCAAGGCGGGCGATCATGGTAAACGGCGCCGGGCTCTCGATTATCCGGTCGTTAACCATGATTCGGCACACTCGCGTCAGTTGCAGCCGACTCGAGTGTGTCGCCATGCGTTTCTCCCCTCTCCTCCTGGTGGCGCTCGCGGCGATCGGCCTCGCCGGGTGCCAGACCAAACCCGCCCCGCCCCCGCCGGCACTTGGCTTTGCCGAGGAGCCGGCACTGCGCCCGGCCCTGCTGCGGCCGGACGATGTCATGCATTTTCCGGGGCCGCGGTCGGGTCTGCGAGGCCGCACGATCCGCGTCGGCAGCATCTCCGACCTGGTGCTCGCCAGAAACGAGGTCGTGCTGACCTTCGACGACGGTCCGATGCCCGGCAAGACGCCGGCGATCCTGAAGATCCTGGACGATTACGGCGTCAAGGCAACGTTCCTGATGGTCGGCCAGATGGCGCAATCTTATCCGAAGCTGGTGCGCGACGTCGCCGCCCACGGGCATTCGATCGGCACGCACACGCAGGACCACAAGAACCTGGCGAGCCTGAGCTTCGACAGCGCCGTGGACCAGATAGACAGGGGCCGGCGCAGCGTCGCACGGGCGCTGATCCCGACCGGCTCGAAAGTCGCGCCGTTCTTCCGCTTTCCCTATCTTGCCTCGACGCAACGCCTGCGCCGGCACCTTGCCATGCGGGGCATCGTGGTTGTGTCGCCGACCGTCGATTCCAAGGACTATTTCTCCTCCACGCCAGAGCAGGTGCGCGCCCGCACGATGACGGCGCTGGAACGGCAGCACGGCGGCATCGTGCTGTTCCACGACATTCATGCGCGCACGGTGAAGATGCTGCCGGCCTTCCTGGACTCCCTGAAGGCGCAGGGCTTCCACGTCGTGCACCTCGTGCCGAAGTCGCGCGACTCCGGCGCGCTGGTCGCGTCGGCTCAGTAGGCACTCACCACATGGTCGCCTTTGCTCGCTCCGGCCACTCGCGGTCGTAGGCCTCGCCGTCGATCCGGTGGCGGCTGGTGGCGGCGAGGATCTGACCCGGCGTCGGCAGGCTCTTGGGATCGACGTGCTTCTCGGGATTCCAGAGGTCCGAGCGCTTGATGGCGCGGGCGCACTGGAAATAGACCGTCTCGACCTCGACGACCGTGACGGAGCGCGCCGGCTTGCCTTCGACCGCGAACGACGCACACAGATCGGCGTCGACGGAAATATGGGCGCGGCCGTTGACGCGCAGGGTCGTGCCCGAGCCGGGCACAAGGAACAGCAGGGCTACACGCGGGTCCCGCACGATGTTCTTCAGCGAGTCGGCGCGATTGTTGCCGCGCCGGTCCGGCATCATCAGCGTCCTGTCGTCGTGGATGCGCACGAAGCCGGCGAGATCGCCGCGCGGCGAACAGTCCAGCCCTTCCGGGCCGCAGGTCGCCAGCGCCAGGAACGGCGAAGCCTCGATGAACGCCGCATATTCGGGAATGAGCCGGTCGGTTTCCTTGACCAGCGACGCCTCGCCCGGCTCGCCGTAGAGCGCCTCGATCTCCTCGACCGACGAAATCCTGGACATCACGGCTCCTTTCCGAAGCGATTGACGAAAGAACTGATCTTCCGGCCTGCGGCGACACGCAAGCATCAAGCCCCTGCATGACGCTCGCGCGAGCCGCCTCGGGCGACTCGCCCGGGCGAGGCTACCGCGCGAGCCCCTTTTGCTCGAGTTCGTCCAGATGGGCCTGCCACAGCGTCTCGCGCTGCTCGCCGAGCTTCCTGAGATAGGTCCAGCTGTAGATGCCGGTGTCGTGGAAATCGTCGAAGACGATGCGCACCGCGTAGTTGCCGACCGGCTCGATGCGGGAGATCGCGACGTCCTTCTTGCCGGGCACGGTGACGCGCTGCTCCGGCGAATGGCCCTGCACCTCGGCCGAGGGCGAAAGCACGCGCAGCATTTCGGCCGAAATCTCGAAACGCTGTCCGTCGGCGAAGCTGACGGTGAGTTGCCGCCTGTCCTTCGAGACCCTGAGTTCCGTGGGTGGTTGCATATAGTGCGTGTTCCTTCGGCTCTCGGAGCGTTGAACTCGGTGCGACAGGTCTAGGCCCGGAAGCACCCATTGAAAAGCCCGTGGCCCGACCGGTGCCGGCCCGCAGGCCGATTGTGCCGCCGCGCCACTTTGCGTAAGGCGCGGGCATGCAAGCTGACCGACCCTTTGCCGGCATCGTCCTGATGATCGTCTTCTGCGCACTGGCTCCCGCCGGTGACGCCATGGCGAAGCTGGCGGGCGACACCGTGCCGCTGTTCGAGCTTCTGACGGTGCGCTTCGCGATCCAGGCAGGCCTGCTGGTGCCTATCGTTTGGTGGAGCCGGCTTTCGTGGCGCATGTCGCGTCGCACCCTGCTGCTGACGGTCGTCCGGACGTTCCTGCAAATCGCGGGCATCGGCACCATGTTCGCCGCCCTTCGCTACCTGCCGCTCGCCGACGCCATCGCCATCGCCTACGTCATGCCGTTCCTGCTTCTGGCGCTCGGCAAGCTCGTGCTCAACGAGGACATCGGACCGCGCCGGCTGGCCGCCTGCGTCGTCGGCTTCGCCGGGACGCTGCTCGTGGTGCAGCCGAGTTTCGCCGTGGTCGGGCCCCCTGCGCTGCTTCCGTTGGGCGTGGCGGTGATCTTCGCCCTCTACATGCTGGTGACGCGACAGGTTTCGCGGGACGTGGATCCGATCTCCATGCAGGCCACGACCGGCCTGATGGGATTTGGGGGCCTGGCGGTGGTCGGCATCGCGACGATCGGCGCAGACATACCCGCCCTCGCCTTTGTCGCGCCCGGGACGAAGGCCGTGTGGCTGCTGCTCGCGCTGGGCGTCCTCGGCACGCTCGCCCATTTGGTGATGACGTGGGCGCTGCGGCTGGCTCCATCGGCCACGCTCGCGCCCATCCAGTATCTGGAAATCCCTTTCGCCACCCTGATCGGCTGGCTCATCTTCCGCGATCTGCCGAATGGCCTTGCCGCCTTCGGCATCGTCGTGACGATGTCGGCAGGCCTCTACGTGGTCTTCCGCGAGCGAACGGTCGCGCAGCCCTTGCCGCCGGAGACCTGACATGCGTCATCCGGCCCGCATTGCCGGTGACGCCCATGCGATGCTAAAGAAGGGCCCCGCAGGAAGGCTTGAATCCTTTTCTCCAGAGGCCACATTGCAGGGACCGAGGGACAGGCGAACCGAGAATGGAATTCAACCCCGCAAGCAGCAGCATGATCGACCCGTTCGGGCGCGCCATCACCTATCTGCGCGTCTCGGTGACGGATCGCTGCGACTTCCGCTGCACCTACTGCATGGCGGAGGACATGACGTTCCTGCCCAAGCGCGACCTGCTTTCACTGGAAGAACTGGACCGCCTGTGCACGGCCTTCGTCGAACGCGGCGTGCGCAAGCTCAGGCTGACCGGCGGCGAGCCGCTGGTGCGCAAGAACATCATGCATCTGGTGCGCCAGCTTTCACGTCATCTGGACACAGGCGCTCTCGACGAACTGACGCTGACCACCAACGGTTCGCAGCTTGCGCGCTTCGCCGACGAACTGGCCGATTGCGGTGTCAGGCGCATCAACGTCTCGCTGGACACGCTCGATCCCGACAAGTTCCACGCCATCACCCGCTGGGGCAATTTGGCGAAGGTCATGGAAGGCATCGAGGCTGCGGAACGTGCCGGGCTGAAGATCAAGCTGAACGCGGTCGCGTTGAAAGGCTTCAACGATGCCGAGCTGCCCGAGATGATGCGCTGGGCGCACGGCCGGGGCATCGACCTCACCGTCATCGAGACGATGCCGATGGGCGAGATCGACGCCGACCGGACCGACCAGTACCTGCCGCTGTCGCAGTTGCGCGCCGATCTCGAGCGCCAGTTCACGCTGACCGACATCCCCTACAAGTCCGGCGGGCCGGCGCGCTATGTCGAGGTCGCCGAGACCGGCGGACGGCTGGGGTTCATCACGCCGCTCACCCACAATTTCTGCGAGAGCTGCAACCGCGTGCGCCTGACCTGCACCGGCACGCTCTACATGTGCCTCGGCCAGGAGGACGCCGCCGACCTTCGCGCGCCGCTGCGGGCCTCGGAAGGCAACGAGCTCCTCAACAACGCCATAGACGAGGCGATCGGCCGCAAGCCCAAGGGCCACGACTTCGTCATCGACCGCAAGACGAGGCGCCCTGCCGTCTCGCGCCACATGAGCGTGACCGGCGGCTGATGCGGCTCCGCGGCGAAATCCGCCCGCATCGGCTATGCGCTCGCCGCAGCCGCGGCGTTGCTGATCGCCTGCCGTTGCCGTCCCGCCCGGCAAGAGCCGACAGTCTCACCTACTCGAACGATCGCTTCGGCACGCACGTCACCTTCCCCGCTGAACTTTTCGAGACGCGCGAGGAACCGCCGACAAATGGCGACGGGATGAAGTGGACGGCCGAAGACGGCGGCAGCCTCACCGTGTTCGGCTCCTACAATATCGAGGATCTATCGCCTGAACGCCTATCTCGACCAACGGGTCGGCTGGCTGCCCGATGGTGCCGCAGGTCACCTACCGGCGCGCCGGCAAGGGCTGGGCCGTCGTTTCGGGCATCGAGGGCGGCGACATCTTCTACCAGCGTTTCGAGTTCTCCGGCGACACCGTGCATTCGGTGCTGCTGCGCTATCCGCAATCCATGCGCGACAGATACGACCCGGTGGTCGGCCCTATCGCCAACAGCCTGAGCGGTCCCTGATGGTTCCCCTTCTCGTCACCATTCACGCACTCTCCGCCGTCTTCTGGGTCGGCGGCATGGCGTTCGCCTATTTCATGCTGAGGCCGGCGGCCGGGCCGCTCGAGCCGGCCGCACGCCTGCCGCTCTGGCGGCGGGTGTTCGCCCGTTTCCTGCCCTGGGCGGGCGTAGCGGCCGCACTGTTGCTGGTCACCGGCGTCTGGATCATTTTCGGCGCCTATGGCGGCTTTCCTGCCGCCCCCATGCACGTCAACCTGATGATGACCACTGGCATCATCATGATGCTGATCTATCTTCATCTGCTCTTCGGCCCGTGGAAGCGCTTCCGTGTGGCCGTGGACGGCAACGATCTGCCGGAAGCGGCGCGCCGCCTCGACCAGATCCGCGTCATCGTCGCGATCAATCTGGCGCTCGGCGTGCTCACCATCATCTTCGCCACCGGCGGACGTTATTTCGGCATGTAGCCGCGCCGCCTGCCCCGCTCCGGCAGGACCAACGCAATCGCGCTGCTGGCGAGATTGCCAATGCCCGTCTGCGGCCATAATGGGTTTGCCATTCAATCGTTCGCGGCGGGATTCGCAGTGCAGACCACATCCAATCCCCGCGGCGCGGCCTTCATGCTCGTCGCGATGGCGAGTTTCGCCGGGAACGACACGCTCACCAAATCGGTCTTCGCCGACCTCAGCATGGCGCAGGCGATGCTGGTGCGCGGCATCTTCGCCACGCTGATGATCGCCGCGCTCGCCTGGTCGCGTGGCGCGCTGAAGCGCCCGGGCTCTGCATTCCATCCGGCGGTGGCGATACGCGTCCTGTGCGAGATCGCCGCCACGACCTGCTTCTTCATCGCCCTGTCGCACATGCCGCTCGCCAATGTCTCCGCCGTGCTGCAGGCACTGCCGCTCGCCGTGACCATGGGTGCCGCGCTGTTCCTGTCCGAGCCCGTCGGCTGGCGGCGCTGGCTTGCCATCGGCATCGGTTTCGCGGGCGTCCTGATCGTCATGCGGCCGGGTTTCTCCGGCTTCAACGCCTATTCGCTGCTGGCGCTGCTTTGCGTGCTGCTGTGTGCGGTGCGCGATCTCGCCACCCGGCAGATACCCGGCGAAATCCCGACGCTCCTGGTGTCGACCGCGACATCGGCGGGTCTGGCTCTGGCCGGCGCCGCCCTGCTCGCGCCCTACGGCGGATGGACGCCGATGAGCGGGGCGACGATCTTGAAGCTCCTGGCAGCGGCAGTCCTGCTTCTCGTCGCCTATCAGTCGATCATCACCTCGCTGCGCGTCGGAGAAATTTCCTTCATCGCGCCGTTCCGCTATTCCGCGCTGCTGTGGTCGATCCTTCTCGGCTATCTCGCCTTCGGCGACGTCCCGGATGCGGTCATGATCGCGGGAGCCTGCCTGGTCGTTTCCTCCGGCCTCTATGCGTTGTATCGAGAACGTCGGGTCGGCCACCTCCAGCCGGTGGCCGAGAGCACGGGTCCGGCGATGGCGCCAGACGGCATCTGAGGAAGTTTGAATGGCGGTGCAACCGGAGCCGGCGACCAACGCGGCCGTAAACGCGAAGGGACCCGCACCGCGCCCCTTTCATCGCTTCTCTCCCCCGCACATCGTCACGCTGGTTCTGACGACCGCCCTCAACACCATGAGCAGCAACGTGTTTCTGCCGTCGCTGCCGGGCATCGCCCGCCACTTCGACACCAGCTACAGCGTGGTGCAACTCACCGTTTCGATCTACCTCGCGGCAACGGCGCTGCTGCAACTCGTCATCGGGCCCGGCATCCGACAGGTTCGGCCGCCGGCCGATCTTGCTGGCGTGCCTGGCGGTCTTCCTGGTCGCCAGCATGGCCGCGATCTATGCGCCGTCGATCGAATGGCTGCTGGTGGCGCGCGTGTTCCAGGCATTCTCCGCCGGCGGAATGGTGCTGTCTCGCGCCATCGTGCGGGACATGGTCGAGGCCGACGACGCCGCCTCCAAGATCGGCTACGTCACCATGGGCATGGCGGTGGTGCCGATGATCGCGCCAACCATAGGCGGATTGCTCGACGAGGTCTTTGGGTGGCAGGCGAGCTTCTGGCTCATCTTCGGCTTCGGACTGGCTGTCAGCGCACTCGTCTGGTTCGACCTGGGCGAGACCAACCACCAGCGCACAGCAAGCTTCGGCGCGCAGATGCGAAACTACCCTGAGCTGGCACGATCGCGGCGGTTCTGGGGCTATTCGCTGGCCGCCGGCTTCACGACGGGAGCGTTCTACGCCTTCCTGGGAGGCGGTGCTTTCGTCGCCACCGAAATCCTGTCGCTGTCACCCTCAGCCTATGGCCTCTATTTCGCGCTCGTGTCCTTTGGCTACATGGCCGGCAACTTCCTCTCCGGACGCTATTCGCGCCGCCTTGGCCTCAACCGGATGATGCTGGCGGGCGGAATCGTTTCGACGGTCGGAACGGGTGTCGCGCTCCTGCTGTTCGCGTTCGGGCTCTACCACCCGCATGTCGCTGTTCGGGCCAATGCTGATCCTCGGCATCGGCAACGGCCTCAGCCTGCCGAGCGCGAATGCGGGCATCGTCAGCGTGCGACCGCACATCGCCGGCTCGGCCTCAGGGCTGGGCGGCACCATCCAGGTCGGCAGCGGGGCGCTGCTGTCGGTGCTCGCGGGCGCCCTGATTTCGACCGAAAGCGGCGCGGCTCCGCTGCTGTGGGTGATGTTCGCCTCCAGCCTTCTCGCCGCGGCGGCGACGTTCTACGTCATTCACGTGGCGCGCGTCGCCGGAGATATCTGAGGAGCGCCGGGTGGTGGAGGCAATCGCGGGCGTCATTCTGGCAGGCGGCAGGTCCCAGCGCATGGGCGGCGGCGACAAGGTGCTGAAGCCGTTATGCGGGCGCCCGTTGTTGGCCCACGTCATCGACGGCCTCATGCGGCAGGCGATGCCTCTCGCCATCAACGCGAACGGCGATCCCGACCGCTTCCGCGCCTTCGGCCTGCCGGTCTTGCCCGACCGTCCCGCCGAAAGCCGCGGTCCCCTGTCCGGCATTCTTGCCGCCATGCGATGGGCAGCAGGTGATCCCGGCACCTCGCGCGTCGTCACGGTCGCCGGCGACACGCCGTTCTTTCCGCCAGATCTCGTGGCACGGCTGCGCGACGTCGAGGCGAACCATCCAGGCCGCATCGTTCTGGCGGCCGACGAGAGCGACATGCATCCCGTGTTCGGGCTGTGGCCGGTGGCGCTGGCAGACGATCTGGACACGTTCCTTGCGGGTCCGGCTAAGAGCCGCATCGCGGACTGGGCCGGTCGCCACGGGTTCGAGACTGTCAAATTCCCGCCGCTACGGGTCGGAGCTCGCGAGGTGCGACCCTTCTTCAACGTCAACACGCCCGACGAACTGGCGGAGGCGGAAAGCCTCTGTCGCGAGTTGCCGGCCATGAAGCAGCGCGTCATCGGCATTACTGGCTGGAAGAATTCCGGCAAGACGACATTGACGGAACGCCTCGTCGCCGAATTCTCGCGACGCGGCCTGAAGGTCGCCACCGTCAAGCACGCTCATCACGAGTTCGACGTCGACCAGCCGGGCACCGATTCCTTCCGCCATCGCAAGGCCGGCGCTGCCGAAGTAGCCATCGTCTCCTCGCGGCGCTGGGTTCTGATGCACGAACTCCTCGAAGAAGACGAGCCCGCATTGGCGGATATTCTCGCGCGCCTGTCACCGTGCGATATCGTCCTGATCGAGGGATACAAGCGCGAGCCCCATCCCAAGATCGAATGCCGGCGCGCCGAGGCGAGGATACGGCGCGGCTGAGCGAAAATGACGCGAGCGTGCTGGCGGTCGCCGCCGATGGCCCGCAATCGGGCGAGACCCTGCCGGTTTTCGATCTCGACGACGTCGCCGCCATCGCGGATTTCATCGAGCGCTCGGTCTGAACGCGCTCCCTCCGCGACTTGCAGCGATGCAGCGGCTTGGCGATAGTGCGCGCCGAAACCAGCAACAACGAACGGGAGACGGTCGCATGGCGAAGGTTGCATTCATCGGGCTGGGGGTGATGGGCTATCCGATGGCCGGCCACCTGAAGAACAAGGGCGGCCACGAGACGACTGTCTACAACCGCACCACCGCCAAGGCAGAAAAGTGGGCTGCCGAATACGGCGGCGAGTTCGCGCCGACGCCGGCCGCCGCAGCAGAGGGCAAGGACTTCGTGTTCGCCTGCGTCGGCAACGACGACGACCTGCGCTCCGTTACGCTGGGCCCCGAGGGCGCGTTCGAGGCGATGAAGAAGGGCTCCGTCTTCATCGACAACACGACCGCCTCCGCCGAGGTCGCGCGAGAACTCGCCGAAGAGGCCGACAGGCGCGGCTTCGGCTTCATCGATGCGCCGGTCTCCGGTGGCCAGGCGGGCGCCGAGAACGGCGTGCTGACGGTGATGTGCGGCGGCAGCCAGGCCGATTTCGACAAGGCCAGGCCGGTGATCGACGCCTTTGCCCGGATGGTCGGGCTGATGGGCCCCGCCGGCGCCGGACAGCTCACAAAGATGATCAACCAGATCTGCATCGCCGGTCTGGTGCAGGGCCTGGCCGAGGGGATTCATTTCGGCAAGAAGGCCGGACTCGACATCGAGAAGGTGGTGGACGTCATCTCGAAGGGCGCCGCCGGCTCGTGGCAGATGGAAAATCGCCACAAGACGATGAACGCCGGCAAATACGATTTCGGCTTCGCGGTCGACTGGATGCGCAAGGACCTCGGCATCTGCCTCGCCGAGGCGAACCGCAACGGCGCCACGCTGGCGGTGACCGCCCTGGTCGACCAGTTCTACAAGGACATCCAGAAGATGGGCGGCAACCGCTGGGACACGTCCTCCCTGCTGGCGCGCCTGGAAGGCTAGTCCGTGCAGCCGCCCTCGCCCGACTGGAGCGTCGACCAGATCGTCGCCTGGCTCGCGGCAAGGGATTCAGCGGAAAACCGGGCCGGCATGGCCCGCTTCGGCATCAGGGTCGACAACACCTACGGCGTGTCGCTGTCAGAGCTGCGGCCCCTGGCACGCAAGATCAGGCGCGATCATTCTCGCGCACTGGCGCTGTGGCAGACGGGGACACGCGACGCCCGGCTGCTTGCCGGGCTGACGGCCGATCCGGCGAAGATGTCCGTCGACGACGCGGTGCGCTGGGCGGCGGATTTCAACTCCTGGGACGTCGTCGACGGCATCTCCGATCTCTTCGTCGACATGGCCGAATGGCGCCAGCTGATCGACATCTTCGCCGCCGACGACCGCGAGTTCGTTCGCCGGACCGCCTTCGCCATGATCGCCTGGGCAGCCGTTCACCGGAAGAAGGAGCCGGACGCGACCTTCCTCGACCTGCTGCCGACGATCGAGCGGCATTCCGGCGATCCGCGCAATTTCGTCAAGAAGGCGGTCAACTGGGCGCTGCGCTCGATCGGCAAGCGTTCGCTGGACCTGCGCGGCCCGGCACTGGCGCTGGCGGAAAAGCTCGCCGCCGCCGATGACAAGACCGCGCGCTGGATCGGAAAGGATGCGGTGCGCGAACTCACCGCCGAGAAGACGCTGGCGCGGCTGCGACGAAAGACCGGCCAATGAACTCGATACGGTTCGCGCCGCTTTCGCCCGACACGTGGCCGGATTTCGAAACCCTGTTCGAGGCGCCCGGCGCACCGAAATTTTGCTGGTGCATGGCGTGGCGCTTCATGCCCGACAAGAAGGGCGCCAGTTCCGCCGACAAGAAAGAGGCCATGCACGCGCTGGTGAAGGACAGGCTGCCTGTCGGCATTCTCGCTTACGAAAACGACGTGGCCGTCGGCTGGTGCTCTGTTGCCCCGCGCGAGACGTACTATCGGGTCGCCGCTGTGAAGGAGCCACTGCCGGGCACCTGGTCGATCGCCTGCTTCTTCGTGCCCAAGGCCAGGCGCGGCTCGGGTCTGGCCGGCGCGCTGCTCGACGCGGCGGTGGAGCATGCCTTCGCCAGCGGCGCCGAGGCGGTGGAGGGCTATCCGGTCGATCCGGAGTCGCACAGCTACCGCTTCATGGGTTTCCGGCCGATGTTCGAGAAGCGCGATTTCGAGAAAGTCGGCATGGCCGGCAAGCGCCGCCACGTCATGCGGCTGCGGCGCGGCTAGGCGGATGCCCTAGGCTGCCTGCGAACCCGCACCCTTGTCGAGCACCAGGTAGTCGAGCGGAAGCTGCGTGGTGTACTTGATCTGCTCCATCGCGAAGGCCGACGACACGTCGCGGATCTCGATCCTGGAGATGAGCTTCTTGTAGAACTCGTCATAGGCGGCGATGTCAGGCACGACGACGCGCAGCAGATAGTCGACCTCGCCGCTCATGCGGTAGAACTCGACCACTTCCGGAAAATCCTGCACCACCTCCGAGAACCGCTTCAGCCATTCATGACTGTGCGAATTGGTGCGGATCGACACGAATACCGTGACCCGAGCGTTGACCTTGACCGGGTCGAGAATGGCGACCCGGCGGCGGATCACGCCTTCCTCCTCCAGCTTCTGGATGCGCCGCCAGCACGGCGTCGTCGACAGGCCGACCTTCTTGGCGACGTCGGCCACGGCGAGCGTCGAATCTTCCTGCAGAAGGCGCAGGATCTTGCGGTCGAGGCGATCCATCTGGAGACTCCGGCGAAATCGAGTTCTATATGCTTCCGTTGTCGGCCGCTGCACAAGAAAATTCTTCTCAGATGTCGGCCGGATTCCGGTGCCGCATTCCAAACTTAGGCCAGGCGGCGGATTTCAGACCTCAGCGCCGGCAGCACCTCGTCTTCGAACCACGGGTTCTTCTTCAGCCAGCCGGTGTTGCGCCACGACGGGTGCGGCAGCGGCAACACGGCGCGGTCACGGTAATAATCGCGCCACGCCGCCACCGTCTGCGTCATGCTGGCCTTCCGGTCAGCACCGAGATGCCACGCCTGCGCATACTGGCCTATGGTCAGCACCAGCTCGACCTGCGGCATCAGCGCCAGCAGGTCGGCCCGCCAGGCCGGTGCGCATTCTCGCCGCGGCGGCAGGTCGCCGCCCTTGGCGTCATAGCCTGGAAAGCAGAACCCCATCGGCACGATGGCGAACTTTGACGGATCGTAGAATTCCTCGCGTGTGACCCCCATCCAGTCCCGCAGCCGGTCGCCGGAACGGTCGTCGAACGGCAGGCCGCTGGCGTGCACCTTGATGCCCGGCGCCTGACCGGCGATCAGCACACGGGCGCTCGCCGAAGCCACCACGACCGGTCGCGGTTCGTGCGGCAGGCGTTCACCTGCCGGCTTGTCGCGGCAGATGCGGCAGGAGCGGATTTCCGCCAGGCGGGCGGCGAGGTCTCGTGTCGGCACGTTTCTGGAATTTTGCCCCTACGCCTTCGCGCTTGGCCGTTCCGAGACCTGCCCGAACCAGCGCTTGACGTTGTCCAGCCCGGTTTCGGGCAGCGCGATCCTCGCCGGCTTCATGAATTCCATGCCGACCAGGCCGGTGATGTCGGCAATCGAATAGGCGTCTCCCGCGACGAATTCGTTGTCGGCGAGCTGTTCGTCCAGCACCTCCAGGAACTCCAGCGCGCGCGGCTTGTTCGCCTCGCCCCACTCGGGCACCTGCGGCACTTCCCATTCCTTCATCGCCGGATGGATGTGGCGGAATGCCTGCGCCACGGGAAACATGAAGTTCAGCTCCATGCGCCGCTGCCACATCTCGACCAGCGCCCGGCCGAGGGCACCCTGGCCGAACAGCGGCGGCTCGGGCTGCGTCTCCTCGAAATAGCGGCAGATGGCGACCGATTCGGTAAGGACGGTACCGTCGTCGAGCTCCAGCACCGGCAGGCGCTGCAATGGGTTGCGACGCGTGACTTCGTCGCCCTTGTGCCCCAACGCTCCCATGTCGATGGGCACCAGCGGCACCTCGATGCCCTTTTCGGCAAGAAAGACGCGCACGCGGCGCGGGTTCGGCGCGCGGCCGCCGTCGAACAGCTTCATTCCGTCTCACTCCCTTTTTGATGCTTGCCGGCAATCGTGCTCCGCCGGAATACCGCCCTCGCCGGCGATGCGGAAGGGTCCATTAATCATTCGCCCCTAGCCTGCCGCAACGGACCGGCGCGCGCAAAGCACTGAATTGGCGGGATGGAACTGCAACGCTCGAACACGGCGGACAAGATCATTGTGGACCGCACCAAGGCGCATCGCAACAGCGACGTCGCCAAGGCCGTGCGCCGCACGCGTGATCGCCTGTCGCAGCGTGCGGGCAGCCCCGCCTTCGACCGCGAACTGCTGAAGCTGCATGCGCGCGCGGTGATGACCGCCGCCACCGCCATACCCGTGCTCGTGCTGCTGATCGGTGCTGCCGGGCTGTTCGCCGGCATGAGCCTCGACATCGTCATCTGGGCGCTGCTCACGGTCGGCTGCTACGGCGGTCTGGCGCTGATCGCCCGGCGTGTCGACCGGATGGATGCCGCCGACATCAACCCGCCGCCGGTTCGCCGCGACTTCCTGCTCGGCCATTTCGTCAGCGGCATCGGCTGGGCCTATTTCGCCATGCTCGGCTGCGACCAGTGCGGCATCGACCAGTTCACGATCGTCAAGGCGGTGATCCTGCTGATGGCGATCGCCGCCACGGCGCTGCTGTCGTGGGCGCAGCGCGGCGCGCTGATCGTCTCCTTCGCGCTGCCGGTCGCGGTCTTCGCGCTCACATCGGTGAACATATGGGTGCCGGTGGAGGCGATCATGGTCGGGCTGCTGATCGTCTCGCTGCCGTTCTTCGGCTATGTCGCCGGCAATCTCAACAAATCTGCCGTCATGCTGTTGTCGTTCCGCACCGAGAAGGACGCGCTGATCGCGGAGCTGGAGACCGCCAAGTCGATGTCGGACGAGGCGCGCCGCCGCGCCGAAGAAGCCAATCTCGCAAAGTCGCGCTTCCTCGCCTCGATGAGCCACGAATTGCGCACGCCGCTCAATGCGATCCTCGGCTTTTCAGAAGTGATGGCCAATCAGGTTCTCGGCCCGATCGAGAACGAGAACTATCGCGACTACGCCCGCGACATCCACGATTCGGGCCAGCATCTGCTCAATCTCATCAACGAGATCCTCGACCTGTCGCGCATCGAGGCCGGCCGCTACCAGTTTACGCCGGAGCCGCTCGACCTCGCCGACGTCGTCGAGGAGTGCTGCCATCTCACCGAACTGAAGGCGCGCAACAAGGACATTCGCGTCGTCCAGCAGTTCGAGCAGGGCCTGCCGCGGCTTTCCGCCGACATGCGCTCGGTGCGGCAGATCGTCCTCAACCTGCTGTCCAACGCGGTGAAGTTCACGCCGACCGGCGGCGAGATCAGGGTGCGCGTCGGCTGGACGGTAGGCGGCGGGCAGTATGTCTCGATCAAGGACAACGGTCCCGGCATCCCGCCCGACGAGATCCCGGTGGTGCTGTCGGCCTTCGGCCAGGGCTCCATCGCCATCAAGAGTGCCGAGCAGGGCACGGGCCTGGGCCTGCCGATCGTGCAGGGGCTGGCCCAGCTCCACGGCGGAACCCTCGACCTGAAGTCGAAGCTGCGCGAGGGCACCGAGGCGATCGTCACCTTCCCGGCATCGCGCGTCATGGAAGAACTGCCGGCGATGCCGACCGGCCGCGCCAAGCGCAGCGCCTAGCGCGCACCCTAAGCGGCAGCCATCGCGCCAACGCTCGCCTGCGCCGCCGCCTTCACGACACCCGCCGCGAGTGCGCCGCCGGTACCATCGCCGGACGCAATGCCGAGATCGAGAAGCGGCGTGAGCCCGAGCAGTTCGGCGGCACGTCGCTCCGCACCAGTTCCGACCTGGCCGAGCAGGCAATGTTCGAGCGCGGCAGGGTTCGCCGCCTTCAGCACCGCCGCCGCTGCCAAGGCGGAGAAACCGTCGAGCACGACCGGGACCTTTTCGGTGCGTGCCGCGAGCACGGCGCCAGCAATGGCCGCCGTCTCTCGACCGCCGAGGCGACGCAACGCCTCCAGCGGGTCCTTGAGCTTGCCGGCGTGCATCGCGAGTGCCGCAGCCGCAGCTTCCGCCGCTGCCCCCTCCCCCAGCAAGCGTTCCGGCTCCTCGCCGAAAAGCGCCGACAGAAGTGCTGCCGCACCGATCTCGCCGCCGAAGCCGAGCCCCGACACCACGATCAGGTCGGTTCCGCCGGCGACCGCCTCCATGCCGAAGGCCATCGTCGCCGCACAGCCGCGCTCGTCGAGCGCAGCTTCCGTCCTGATGTCCGCGACCGGCACCTCGAGCGCGAGGTCGAACACCTTCAGGCCGAGATCGCCTGACGCACAGACCTGGCTGACGACCGCTCCGCCTGCCGCGATGCGCTCCACCATCGCCTGCGTCGGATCGCTGCCGCCAATCGCCTGCGCGACGCCATGCGTGCCCGCGAATACCGCGACCAGCGGACGCGTCACCTGCGGCGGCACCCTGCCCGACCATGCAGCCAGCCACTCGCCGATTTCCGCGAGACGCCCGGCCTGCGCTGGTCTTGGCCGGCAGCCGGTGCAAACGCGCGCATCACGCGGTCGGCGGCCCGGCTGTCCGCACCAGGCAACTGACGCAGGAGCGCGCGAAAATCGTCGAAAGGCAGGCCGCTTGTCATCTTGGCTGATAGCTCCGGCTGGAATGGCGGTCCCGGATAACCGCTCGCGCCGCAGGCGCACAATGGCGACGCCGCCCGACGCATTTGCGCGACTTGCATGGCTGCTGCGATGGCACCATGTCTTTTGTCACGAAGGAACGTTCATGCCCGCCATCGAGTCTCCCTGCATCCTCGTCTGCTCCATCGACATGAAGACCGGCTACTGCTTCGGCTGCGGCCGCACGCGCGACGAGATCACGCGATGGATCGAGATGGCCCCGGAGGAGCGCCGCGAGGTGATGGCAGCCCTGCCGGCGCGGCTGGAGACGGTGGAACGCAAGCCGCGCCGCGAGACGCGACGCACACGGATGGCGCGCGAGCGCGACGAAAGGACGTGATCCGGTGAACCGGCTCTTCTGGATCGTGATGGCGCTGATCGGCGGCGGAATGATCCTGCTGCTGCTGCGCTCCGACGCCGGCAATGTCTTCGGCATCGAGAACTACGATTTCGCGCGGCTGGTGCGGCTTGGCGCCCTGGCACTTGTCATCGGCGCGGGCGTTCTCGCCTCGCGCGTCACGCTCGGCGGCGCGGCACGGTCGATCGCGATCTGGCTGGCGATCGTCGTCGTCCTGGTCGCCGGCTACCAGTATCGCTACGAGCTGCAGGATTTCGGAAGCCGCCTCACCGCCGGGCTCATCCCCGGCAGCCCGATGTCGCTCACCGTCGACGGCCGCGACAGCGTGGTGCTCGACAAGCTGGCGAACGGCCATTTCGGAGCCCGCGCCGAGGTCAACGGCGTGACCGTGCCGATGATCGTCGACACCGGCGCCAGCGTCACCGTGCTGACGGCGAGCGACGCGCAGCGCGCAGGCTTCAAGCCCGGCGAGCTTTCCTATTCGATCCCGGTCGAGACGGCCAACGGCACCACCAGCGCCGCTCGGGTCGTCGCGCGAGAAGTCCGCATCGGCTCGATTGTGCGCGAGCACGTTCCGGTGCTGGTCGCCGAGGACGGCCGGCTCGGCCAGAGCCTGCTCGGCATGGATTTCATCGGCTCGCTGAACGGGTTCCAGATCCGCGGCGATCGAATGATCCTGATGGATTAGCCTTCGGCCTCATCAGTCAGAAAAGACTCACGAAAAACCGAACCGACACGATCAGGCAGAAGAGGCCGAAGCCGATTTCGAGCTGGCGCTTCTTCAGCACGTGGGCGATCCGCACGCCCAGCGGCGCGACCAGCAGCGTGACCGGGATGATCAGCGCCACGCCGATCCAGTTGACGAAGCCGGTCGAGCCGATCGGCAGCAACTTGTCGCCCCAGCCCGCCCAGATGTAGCCGAGCGTGCCGGGAATCGCGATCAGCACGCCGACGCCGGCCGACGTCGCCACCGCCTGATGGATCGGCCGCCCGAACAGCGTCATGAACGTGTTGTTGAGCACGCCCCCGCCGATGCCCATGAGCGTCGAGAAGAAGCCTATGAGGAAGCCGACGATACCGCGCACCGGGTTGCCGGGGACCTCGGTGCCCAGCCGCCACGTGTCGCGGTTGAACAGCAGCCGCAGCCCGACGACCAGCACGATCACGGCGAAGATGGCGCGCAGGCTCTCGCCGGATATGTGCGCCGCCACCACCGAGGCGGCCACGACGCCGGCGGGCACCGCGATCACGTAGCTCCTGAGAAGTGCCATATCGACGGCGCCGCGGGCCTTGTGGCCCAGGAAGGAACGGATGGAGGTCGGCACGATGATCGCCAGCGAGGTGCCGACGGAAAGATGCATGCGCACCGCCTCGTCGACGCCGAGTATCCCCAGCACCTGATAGAAGACCGGCACCAACACGGCGCCGCCGCCGATGCCGAAAATGCCGGCGAGCAGGCCCGAAACCGCCCCGGCCGCGGCGGCGGCCGCGATGTAGGGCACGATTTCGCCCCACGGCACTCCGTTCATGCGTTCCCCTCTCGCGCAACGCCGACAAGGCGCGGCGGGCGAAAATTCGCAGACAGCTCCCGGCTGGGCTGGAGCGCTTTTCCGGCTGCAGAAGGAAGGCCTGACGGACGACAGTCCGGCTGATCTACCGAAGCCGGCCGAGGATGTAAATGAAGCGGCCAGCCCCGGGAATTGAAGTCAGGCCGCCGCCCGTGCGCCGTCGAGCCGCACCTCGGCGAAGGCGCGGTGCAGCACCTCCGGACCGGCGCCCGGACGGGTCGCCTCGGTGGACAGAATCTGGCGGAAGCGGCGCGCACCAGGCAGGCCGTGGAACAGCCCGACCATGTGCCGGGTGACGTGCGACAACCGCCCGCCTGCCGCGATGTGGCGGCCCGCATGATCCGCCATGGCCGCGATCACGGCCGCCCAGTCCACCGGCTGTTCCGGCTCGCCGTGGAAGCGATGATCGACTTCGGCGAGCAGCGCCGGCTCGTGGTAGGCGGCGCGGCCGAGCATGACGCCATCGACGCCGTTCGCCAGGTGATCCGCAGCTTCGTCGAGCGTCCGGATACCGCCATTGATGCCGACGAACCGGTTCGGCCAGCGCTGCTTCAGCCGATAGACGCGACCGTAGTCGAGCGGCGGGATGTCACGGTTTTCCTTCGGCGAAAGCCCCTGGAGCCAGGCCTTGCGCGCATGCACCCACAGCGCGTCGGCACCCTCCGCGAACACGCGTTCGGCCAGTTCGTCGAGCGCAGTTTCGGAATCCTGATCATCGACGCCGAGGCGGCACTTCACCGTCACCGGCACCGAAACCTCCGCCTTCATCGCGGCAACGCAGTCCGCGACCAGCGCCGGCTCCTTCATCAGGCAGGCGCCGAACGTGCCGGACTGCACGCGGTCGGACGGACAGCCGACATTGAGGTTGATCTCGTCATAGCCGAAATCGGCGCCGATGCGCGCCGCCTCGGCGAGCCTGGACGGGTCGGAGCCGCCGAGTTGCAGGGCAAGCGGATGTTCGATCGCATCGAAGCCGAGCAGCCGCTCGCGGTCGCCATGGATCGCCGCGTCGGCCACCACCATCTCGGTATAGAGCAACGCCCGCCGGCTGAGCTGCCGGTGCAGGAACCGGCAGTGGCGGTCCGTCCAGTCCATCATCGGCGCGACGGCGATCACCGGCCGATGCGGATCATCTCGTGTGTAGGCCAGTCCCAAGGGTGGCGTTTCCGGTTGCTTGCGGGTCGAGTTTCCGCGGTGCGCATTCGCACCGGTTTCGGAAGCGACTGATATAGGCAGCTCGCCGCGAACGCAAAACCCGCCATGCGCCGGAACAATTCCGTGCTGCGCGTGTTCATGAACCATGTGGGAGATCGGCGGCCCGCCGGCCGGGCAAATGTCTGCGCTCGCTTTCCAGCTGACCCGATGCGCGCCGCGACTCAAGCGACGCCGCGCGCCAGCGCTGATGATTTGCCGTCCCGCGAGCAGGCGCTGAAATGCCGAAACTCAACTGGAAGCGCGGGGTCTACTGGCTGGTCATCTTCACGGCCACAGCCGCCGTGATTGTTGCGGCCGTCGCCAGTTTCGGTCTCTACAACGTCGCCGCCTCGGTCCCGCATTTCGCCATCACCGACCGGCTCATCAAGTTCTCCCTCCACCGCTCCGTCTCGACACACAGTCTCGGCATCGATCCGCCTGCCCAGTTCACCCCCGACATGGTGCGCCTGGGCGCCAACCATTTCCGCCTTGGGTGCCAGCCCTGCCACGGCAGTCCCGCGAAGGACCGCAGCCCCGTCGTGAAGAACATGTACCCGACGCCGCCGCCGCTGACGGTCGCGACCAAGCACTGGAACCGGAAGGAAATATTCTGGATCGTGCGGCACGGGCTGAAGTTCACGGGAATGCCGGCCTGGTCGGGCGCCGGCCGCGACGACGAGGTCTGGCCGCTGGTCGCCTTCATCGAGCAGTTGCCGGGCATGAAGGCGGCCGACTACCGCGCCATGACGGACGCCAGTCCGGCCGGCGACGACTTCGCCTTCAAGCACGAAGGAAGCGGTGCCGATCTGGCATTCTGCTCGCGCTGCCACGGCGACCGCACGACGCCACCCATCAGCGACGAGGTGCCGGCGCTGCAGGGCCAGAGCGCGGCCTATCTCGCCCGATCGCTGCATGAATATCGCGAGAATACCCGCCAGAGCGGCATGATGGAGCCCGTCGCCGCATCCAAGGACGAGAAGGCGCTGGCGCAATATGTCCTCTACTACGCCCACAGCGCGCCGTTGCCGGACACGAAGGAAAACCTGCCGAAAGAGGCTGTTGCGCGCGGCCGAGACATCGCCGAGCACGGCATTCCCGGCAAGAACGTGCCGGCCTGCCAGGCATGCCATTCGGGCAAGCAGTCCGCGCAGTTCCCGCTGCTGACGGGCCTGTCGGCCCCCTACATTCGCCGCCAGATGGAGCTGTTTCGCGACGGCGTGCGCAACGAGACCGCCTACGCCAAGATCATGGCCACGGTGGCGAAGAACATGACGCCCGCCGAAAGCGCCGACGCGCGGCCTGGTATGCCTCGCCCGACGCGGGCGAACCGCGGATTCAGCTCGCGC
>CAWFKS010000005.1:0-290958 GCA_963816435.1 uncultured Alphaproteobacteria bacterium | reverse complement strand
CCCGGTTTCAGGAGTTTTTCCGCGACAAGCGACATTCGCGTCGCTCCCGCCTCTTCCTCCAGCAGCGACGGCTCATCACCGCCGCCTCGCCGGGTACCCTTAAGCGCTCGTCCAGCGCACAGGGGCCGGTAGTACCCCCAGGGGAACCCTTGGACAGTGCCGCCCCGGACGAACCGCGCACGTTACGCGATCCGACGGAGGCGCCGGTCCCTCCCCACGCAATCACCGTCACGACCGGTGTTCCCGCGGAAGGGACTGAGGGCGATGGTAAGGGAGGGTGGAGAGGGTGGGGACAAAAGGGAGTAGGGAATAGGGAGTAGTGAGTGGGAACAACGGGTTAGGCGATACAGTGTGGCGCGGCTGTCCACGTTTGGGGGCTGGCCCAAGCGCCGACGCCTCACCTCCCCCTCGACGGGAGGAGGATCGCCGAGCAAGAGCGAGGTGGGGTCAAGCGGGGGGCGGTGCCAGGGCGGCCTACTTGCTACGTCAGGAAATTCACGCCGAGCACGGCCGAGGCTACCCCACCCGTCCCGTCGCTGCGCTCCGGTCCACCCTCTCCCTCAAGGGGGAGGGGATGGCACGACCTCCGCGGCATCTCGGAACCCGGGCCGATTGGAAGGGAGGAGCGGCCGGCTGTGAGGGACCCCCTAAGGCAGACGGAAGCATCGCTACCGGGCGGGGGCAAGAAGCGTCGGCACCCTTTCTCCGCCGCCTCGCGCTTCCGATCTCTTCCGGAATGGGTCCCGGATAGGCGCACGCCGCTTCGCGCCATCCGCCTTCCGGGATGACGAACTGCATTTATGGCTCTGCCAATCGCGGAGGGTGGCAGCACGCCGCGCCCTGCCCCCTCCCCGCCATCCCGATTGACAGAGGCCGAAAGCCGGATATCAGATAGTTTCCCCTGGGGAAGGAACACCAAAAATGAATCCGCGAACAACCGCCATCATCAGCGCGATCGGCATCGCGCTGGCCGGCTTTTCCATGCTGTCGTCGTCGGGCGAGGCGCCGAGCCCGGCAGTGGCGACGCTGGAATCGATTCTTCTTGCCTGCGGCGTGATCGGGCTGGTCGGCTCGCTGGTGCGCATGAGCCGAAGCGGCTGAACCGCCATCGCCACCGAGCTTCCTGCCAGAGCACGATCCCTTCCCGAAAGCCGGCTTTTCCGGCTTTCGGGTGATACTCCAGAGGTCGACCCCGCCGCCGCCGGCCGCAAACGAAAAAGGATCAGCCGGCCGGCTGCCAGCGCACGAGCGCTTCGCGGCCCGCCTCGGTGAGGCCGTAGAGGCCGCGCGCCTCGCGCACGAACCAGCCATAGACATTGTTGCGCAGTATTCCGTAGGCGCGCCCGCTCTGCGGTTTCAGGTCGCGCGGCCGCATCGGCCCCTCGGCGAGGGCCGCCGCGCAGGCCAGCGCCTCCTGCCTGTAAGCTGTCATGATCGGCGCCCGTGTCGAGCCGCCGGCGGCGGGATCGCCCCGGCGTTTGGTCCATTCCTCGTGGAGCTGCGAGCGGCGCTTCGGGTCGCGGCGCGGAAACGGCGAGACAGGGCTGACGATCGCCTCGACGCGCCCGTCGGGCAGCACGCCGAGCATGCCGAAGCCGAGCCCGCGGCAGAGCTGGCGAAAGCGCTTGTCGGCCTCCCTACCCCTGCCGCGCCCCCTCGCCCGTGCGCTGTCGGTGACCCGCGCGGCCAGCCACACTTCGTCGCCGCCGCGGCGCGCTCGACGCCCTGCAGCACCAGTTCGAGGTTGAAGCGCAGCTTGAGTTCGCAGACGACCAGCACCGGCGGCTCGCCGTCCTTCACCGCCAGCACGTCGCACCCGCCGACCTCGCCTTTCACGGCGTAGCCGAGCAATTCCAGGAAGGTTTTGACCGGGGCGTAGAGGGAGGTTTCGGGCATGAGGATCGCTTGTTGGGAAACGACGAAGCCGACCGAAGCAACTTTCGAGCCGCCCTAGGGCATGATTGTTCCTCCGATAACCGCAGCCTTGATTGGCCTGCTTTGCATCATGGTGCCGGAACCTTGGCTGGCCGGCAACGGTACCCGCTGTCTAGATATGCCACAGCGCGGGGAAAACCCATTATGTTCATTGTTTGTTCCGAAGCGCTTGGTAGTGGTATGGCATGATGTGGCCTGACGCAATTCTCCTCAGGCTGAGTGACCTCTGAGACATCGCAGACCAATGGGCATATCTAAGGAGCGAGGCCACCTATGTCTTACGTTGCGTTGCAGTCGACCACGGGGAAGCCGTTGAATATGCCTGAAAGCACTGACGCGTATTTTTCCGCCGACGTCGAGACGGACGGACCTATTCCTGGACCGTATTCGATTCTGTGTTCGCGATTGTTTACGCTGGATCCTTTGATGGCACGCAATTTGTGCGCCCATCCGATTACCAGAAATCGTTCTATTCGGAAGTGAAGCCAATATCCGATGAATTTCAAGAAGAAGCGCTTGCGATCAATGGCTTGGATCGTAACAAACTACTGCTGGCAGGGCAAAGTCCTGAACGCGCGTTCACGGACGCCTCGTTGTGGATACGGCATATAGCGGGGCACAGAAAACCTGTGCTGGTTGCGTATCCTTTGAGCTTCGATTGGACATGGCTTTATTGGTATTTTACGAGATTCCTCAATTACGGATCGCCCTTTGACTATTCTCGGTGTTTCGATATCAAGACCGCGGTAGCCGTGAAGGCAAAAGTTCCAATCTCAATGGCTGGTCGCTCGAGGCTGCCGCGACTTCTTCAATCCACTAGACCGCACACGCATCACGCGCTTGATGATGCGATCGAGCAGGCTGAGATTTTCGCCAACATATTTGAATGGGAGGGTGGCAATGGGTGAACTCGAAAGACGCCGAGAGGAAACCCGGAGGCGCGTCGCAGAACTCCAGGCACATCTCGCAGATGCCAAAGTCGCTTATTGCCGGAAAGGCGTGCGCCTATGCAACCGGTTCATTCGGCCGTGAGGAAGCAAGCCAGTTACCAGTGACTTAGATCTATTTCTCGTAGGAAAACAAAAAGAAAATTTATCCAAGGACGGCATTGCACAAAGTCAGCTGAAGCGGCTGGACGAAATCTGCATAAAGGCAGACCTAATTGAAGCTACGAGGCAGCTAAACATACCAGAATTTGACGGGGACGGTCGTTATCTTGTTCACTTCTGGTACACGAATTAACAAAGACGCTTGGCACCCAGGAAGACGACGCTACGAATACATTTACGGCGCGGCTGCTTCTTCTTCTGGAAAGCCGCCCGCTTCTCGGTGGAGATGTTTACGAGGATGTAATAAGCCAGGTATTGGCCGAATACTGGCAGGAGTACAAAGATCACAAGACGGATTTTGTCCCCGGTTTTTTAGCAAATGATATCTTGCGGCTATGGCGTACGTTCTGCGTAAATCACGAAGCAAGAACCGAGCGCAAACCCAGCATGAAGAAGGCTAAGAGAAAGCTAAAGAACTACAAGCTAAAACACAGCCGTCTACTGACATGCTATTCTGCCTTGCTTGTGCTCTTAGCATTTTATCGACAGAAGGGATCTGTGTCTCCTGATGACGCCAGAGTCATGACGCAAATGACGCCGACGGAGCGGCTGGAATGGCTCCTTCGGCAGGAGGAGCTTGGTGAAGCGAGAACCGCAGTGAAGGGTGTATTAAGTCAGTCACGAGATCTTTTTAGAGCGGACGAATTTGAATGAAGCCTCTCTCATCGACAGTTTTATGGATGCCAAGAAATCTGCGGAGCTGATGAAGGAAGCGTATGACCTAGGCGATCAAATGTTTCATGCGATTACCGAAATCGGCGACAATAGCCGCCTACACCGGCTGATTGTCGTTTAGTGCACCCCTAAAACCGCCCCGTCCTCGGAAACCCTTTTGGCACCATGCGGCCCGCCGCCGCCCGTGATCCCAGCCATTCGGTCAGCTCGCCAAGCGGCTTGACGAAGACGCGGCCGGCGGAGTCGGTCCATGACAGGCCGTCGGCGCCGGCGAACGGTTTTGCGTCGGAAACGCCGCCGTCCTTGTATTTCTGCAGGCGCACGCCCTTGCCGCGCGGCATTTCGGGGATGCGGTCGGCGTCCCGGGCGCCCTCGCCGGCGAAGCGGAAGACCAGCATCTTGCGGTTCTCGCCGACGATCGCCAGGTGATCGGCGCCCTCGGGCATCTCCAGGCACAGCTTCGTCTCGTCGGGCGACTTGACGTTCATCACCTGCTTGCCCTTGCGGGTGTTGGCGACGAGCTCGGCCTCCGGCACGACGAAACCGTTGCCGGTCCACGAGACCAGCAGGCGCTTCCTCGCCGGGTCGTGGACGAAGGCGGTGAGGATCGCCTGGTCGTTTTCCATGTCGACCATGATGCGCACCGGCTCGCCGTGGCCGCGCCCGCCGGGCAGCCGGTCGGCCCCCAGCGTGAAGAACTTGCCGCCGGTGGTGGCCAGCAGGATCTTGTCGGTGGTCTGGGCGTGGAAGGCGAGCTTGAGGCTGTCGCCCTCCTTGAAGGTCAGCGCGCTGGTGTCGGACATGTGGCCCTTCATGGCGCGCAGCCAGCCCTTTTCCGAGACCACGATGGTGACCGGCTCCTTCTCGATCATCGCCTGGGCGACATCGGCCAGATCGACCTCCGGCGCCTCGGCGAAATCGGTGCGGCGCCTGCCGAGCTCGGTGTCGGGGCCGTATTTGGCGCGGACCTGCTCGACCTCCCAGCGCACGGTCTGCCACTGCTTGGCGGTGGAGGCGAGCAGCGCCTCGATCTGCCCCTTCTCCTCGACGAGGGCGTCGTGCTCCTTGCGGATCTCGATTTCCTCGAGCTTGCGCAGGGCGCGCAGGCGCATGTTGAGGATCGATTCGGCCTGCAGGTCGGACAGGTCCCAGCGGGCGATCATCACCGCCTTGGGATCGTCCTCGGTGCGGATGATGCGGATCACCTCGTCGATGTTGAGATAGGCGATCAGCAGGCCGCCGAGCACTTCCAGCCGGCGCTCGATCTCGGCCAGCCGGTGCCTCGAGCGGCGGATCAGCACCTCGCGGCGGTGGTCGAGCCACTCGCGCAGCACCTGCTTCAAGGACAGCACGCCGGGCACGCGGCCCTTGCTCAAAACGTTCATGTTCAGGGGGAAGCGCGTCTCGAGCTCGGTGAGCTTGAACAGCGATTCCATCAACAGGTCGGGATCGACCGCGCGGCTCTTCGGCATCAGCACGATGCGGATGTCCTCGGCCAACTCGTCGCGGATGTCTTCCAGAAGCGGCAGCTTGCGGGCCAGAAGCAGCTCGGCGGTCTTCTCGATCAGCCGCGACTTCTGCACGCCGTAGGGGATCTCGGTGACCACCGCGATCCAGGTGCCCCTGCCCTGGTCCTCGCGGTGCCAGCGGGCGCGCTGGCGGAAGGAGCCGCGGCCGGTCTCGTAGGCCTCGCGGATCGAAGCGCGCGGGTCGACGATGGTGCCGCCGGTCGGGAAGTCCGGGCCCTGCACGAACTGCAGCAGGTCGGCGGTGGAGGCGTCGGGCTGGGCGATCAGGTGGAGGGCTGCGTCGCAGATCTCGGCGGCGTTGTGCGGCGGGATCGAGGTCGCCATGCCGACCGCGATGCCCGACGCGCCGTTGGCCAGAAGGTTCGGGAAGGCGCCGGGGAGCACGACCGGCTCCTCGTTCTCCTCGTTGTAGGTGAGGCGGAAATCGACCGCGTCCTCGGTGATGCCGTCGAGAAGCTCGCCGGCGGCCTCGGTCATGCGCGCCTCGGTGTAGCGCATGGCCGCCGGGCTGTCGCCGTCGATATTGCCGAAATTGCCCTGCCCGTCGACCAGCGGGTAGCGCATGGCGAAGGTCTGGGCGAGCCTGACCAGCGCGTCGTAGATCGACTGGTCGCCATGCGGGTGGAACTTGCCCATGACGTCGCCGACGATCGCGGCGCACTTGGAAAAGCGCGTGCCGGGCTCGAGCCTGGCAAGCCGCATGGCGTGCAGGATGCGCCGGTGGACGGGCTTCAGCCCGTCGCGCACGTCCGGCAGGGCGCGGTGCATGATGGTGGAGAGCGCGTAGGCGAGGTAGCGCTCCTCGAGCGCCTCCTTCAGGTCGACGGGCTCGATGCCGTCTCCGTCGCCGCCGCCCTCGCCGCCTGGCTTCACGAGGTCGTTTCCCATGTGTTCCGGTTAGCGGAGTGGCTGATTCGCGGCAAGTGGCGCGGGACCGGCGCGCACAGGCTTGGACGCGCTGCGATCTCGCTCGCGGCATGGCTTGCCCATTTTTGCGCGCAATCCTAGGCTCTGCTCGCCGCCACCGCCCGCCGGCGCGACATGCAGCCGGCCGCGGCGCGTGCAGAGATCACATAACGACAGACCGACAGACCGACAGAGGGATCGCTTCAATGAACATGATGACGAGGACATTGTCCGGCCTGGCGATGGCCGGGCTCGCCGCCGCGTTTGCGCCCGGCGCCGCCTTCGCCCAGGACGCCGACGCCGCGCTCGCCAGGCTGAAGCAGGAACTGGCCAAGCAGGGCACGACGCTCGCCTGGACCAGCGAGAACGCGTTCAAGGACGCCGACGGCAACCAGGCGGTGTCGCTGAGCGGCGTCACCGTCGAGGTCGACGGCAACACGGTGCCGGTCGACAGCGGCGTCGAGCTGCACGGCATCACCGACGACGGCAAGGGCGGCTACACGATCGGCGAGCTCTCGGTCCCGCATTTCTCCTATGCCGACAAGGACAGCGCGGTGGAACTCGACGCCATCTCGATGACCAACCTGCATTTGCCGGCCGACGGCGACGAAAGCGGGCCGCTCGGCGGAATGATGATGTACGACAGCGCCGCGCTCGGCGGGATGACGCTCCACATCCACGACAAGCAGGTCTTCACCATGAACGACCTGCATTTCGAGGTGACGCCGCCGGAAGACGGCGACCCGATGGAGTTCACCGGCGCGGCCGAAAGCTTCAAGGTCGACCTGTCGGCGCTGCAGGACCCGAAGGCGCGCGCCATCGCGGCCGCGCTCGGCTACAGCGAACTGGACGGCGACGGCGAGATCGCCGGCAGCTGGCAGCCGGATGACGGGCTGATCACGCTCGATCACTACGAGGTCAGCATCAAGGATGCCGGCACGATCGGCATCAGCCTGGAGATCGGCGGCTACACGCCGGAATTCGTGAAGTCGCTGCGGCAGATGCAGGCCCAGGCCGCCGCCAACCAGGGCAAGGACAACTCGGCCATGGGAATGGCGATGCTCGGGCTGATGCAGCAGCTCAGCTTCCGCAATGCCAGCATCTACTTCATCGACGATTCGCTGACGCAGAAGGTGCTGCAGTTCGTGGCGTCCCAGCAGGGCGTCAAGCCCTCCGACATCGCCAACCAGGCCAAGGCGATGGTGCCGTTCATGATGATGCAGCTCAACGATCCCGATCTCTCCTCGCAGACCTCCGAAGCCGTCTCGACCTTCCTCGACGACCCGCAGAACATCGAGGTCGACGCCGAGCCGGAGAAGCCGGTGCCGTTCGCGATGATCATGGCCGCGGCGATGTCGGCGCCGAAATCGCTGCCCAAGCAACTCGGCGTCACGGTCGACGCGAATACCGACCAGTAGCACTCGCACGCATGGTGCATCGCGAGCCCGGCCTCAGCGCCGGGCTCTTTTTTGCTGCCGGTCCAGGTGTCCGGGCCGGCAACCCACCAATCAGGAGCCGATCATGACAGAAGGCCAAACGCCTCGAAGACCGCGCGTGGCGGTGCTGTTCGGCGGCCGCTCGGCCGAACACGAGGTTTCGATCATGTCGGCGACCAACGTCGTCGCTGCGATGGACCCGGCCCGATACGAGGTGCTGCCGGTCTTCGTGACCCGCGACGGAAGATGGCTCGAAAGCGCGCTCGAAAACGGCAGGCTGGCAACGCCCGACGCCGGTACGGAACTGTGCCTGCTACCTGGCGGGCTCGGCCGCATGTTGGCGCTCGGCGCGGACGGCACCCCGCAGGCCGGCCCGCAAATCGACCTGTTGTTTCCTGTGCTGCACGGGCCGCATGGCGAGGACGGGTCGGTGCAGGGCCTTGCCGAGGTCGCGGGCGTGCCGCTCGTCGGCTGCGGGCTGACCGGCTCGGCGACGGCGATCGACAAGGACATCGCCAAGCGGCTGCTGCGCGACGCCGGCATTCCGACGGCACGTCTCGGTGGTCATCCGCACCGACAGCGTGCCTTCATTCGCGGAGCTGGAAGCAGCACTCGGCCTGCCGATCTTCATGAAGCCCGCGCGCCAGGGCTCCTCGGTCGGCGTCAGCAAGGTCTCGCGCGAAGAAGACCTTGCCGAGGCCCTCGACATAGGCTTCCGGCACGACCGCAAGCTGCTGGCCGAAGAGTTCCTCGACGGGCGCGAGGTCGAGTGCAGCGTGCTCGAGGAGGCCGACGGCACGCTGTTCGTGTCACGCCCCGGCGAGATCGCGTCGGCGGCAAGCCACGGCTTCTACACCTACGACGCGAAATATGTCGACGCAGACGGCGCCGTGCTGACCGTGCCGGCCGATCTTCCGGCGGAACTGGAACGGCGCATCAGGGACACCGCCGCCGAAGCGTTTCGCGCGCTCGGCTGCGATGCAATGGCGCGCGTCGATTTCTTCGTGATGGCGGACGGCTCGTTCGTCCTCAACGAGGTCAACACGATCCCGGGCTTCACCGACATTTCGATGTATGCCAAGGCGATGGCCGCGAGCGGAGTGAGCTATCCGGAAGTCATCGACCGGCTGGTGGCGCACGGGCTGGCGCGCGCGGCAAGATAGCGCCCCTGCCCTGTCCGCCTTCTCGTGTCAGGCGAGGACGCCCGCTCGCCAGCTTTCGACGGAGAGATCCATGATGAGGCCTGCACCTTGCAGCAGCTCGTCGTGCGTCAGCGCCTCGCCGTCGCCGACATTCGGCACGTGCACGAAGCCACTGACGGACGGGGCGAAGCCCTCGCAGGCCTTCGCGAGCGACAGCGTCATGACCATGTTGCAGAGATAGCCGCCGGCATCGTCGGACCATTCGACCGGCAGGCCCTTTGTGGCGAGCGCGTCATGGATCGCCTGCAATGGCAGTCCCGAGGGAATGATGTCCGGTCCGTTGCAGATGCGCGCGGAGGAAGGCATGGCACCCGAATTGTCGGGTCGGGCACCGGCGAAGGAATTGCGCGCCTGACGCTCCAGCCGGAAGCCGCGGCACTCCCTCGCCAGGCCGAAATGGATGGCGATGTCCGGCGCGAATTCGCGGCCGATCCGGCTCAGCCGCGGCCCGACCGCCGCATAGTCGACCGGCAGCACTTCCGCACGGAAGGCATCCATGGCCGCGCTGCGCGGCGGACGGGCAGCCAGTTCCGAGACCAGCCACTCGGTCGGGTTGACCGGGGCGCCGGGAAAAGGCTCGAAGCCGGTGACGAGCAGGCGGGGTTTTCGATCCATGCTCCGCAGACTAGGTCCGTTCACGCCGCCACGGAAGGGGCGACGAGCGCTGCCGCGATGCGTTGGCCGATTCCCGCGAAGGTCTGGTCCCAGTCCGGCAGCGTGGCCCCGAAGGCGAACGCCTCCTCGCTCAGTTGCCGGAGGGCCAACGGGTTCCCCAGCAGCCCGTCGATGATCGCCGCGAACCCGGCGGGATCGTCCGGCGAAGCGAGCGTGACGCCACCCTCCACCCATGTGGCGACGGCGCCCGATTCGGTGGTCACGACGGGCACGCCGCGGCGCAGTGCCTCGGCGACTGCCATGCCGTAGCCCTCGTGATGCGATGCGGCGACGAGCAGTGCGGTCCGCGCCCACAGCTGCTCCATGCCCGCTCGTTCCACGCCGCCTGCAAGCTCGATCGCGCCCGCGAGGCCGGCAGCACGGATCGCGGCGCGCACGCGGCCGGCATAGTCAGGATCACGATCGAGATCGCCCGCCATGGTCCAATACCAGTCGCCGGTCCGCATCGCGGCAGCCACCTCCACCAGATAGTCCTGCCGCTTGCGCGGGATGACCGCACCGACGGTGAGGATATGGCGGGCGCCCGACGCCGGCCCCGGCGACCGGGACGCGGCGTCGTCGCCGGGTAACGCAACGAGAATGCGTTCGGGCAGAACGCCCAGCTTGCTCACGAGCTGGTCTCGCGTCGCCTCCGAGGTAGCGATTACCACATCGCAAACCTCGAAGGAGCGCCGCTCCGCCTGCCAGTCGGCGGCCAAACCGTTCAGATGATCCTCCGTGGCACGAGCGTGGTGGAATACCGAGACGATTCGGAAGCGGCGTGTGCGCAGGTGCTGCTGCAGATCGGCGATGTGGAGGTGGTCGGCAAGCAGCACCGAGCCCGCCGGCAGTCCCTCGACGTGCGACAAAATCCGCTCTCGATCGGCTTGCCCGATCGTCGGGAATGCCACGGCAACCGACAGCTCGGCGATGTCGCCCACCTGCGCCGCCAATGCGGCGACGAGGCGGCTGTTGTAGACGTATCCGCCCGTCAGCCGCGCATAATCATGACTGTGAAGACAAACGATGCGCACGCCACACGAAGCCTCGCCACATCCCGCAGAACGGCCTGCACGGCACGAGATCCTTCCCGCAGGAGATCAGCGCCGGCAGCGCAGTTTTCTAGAACCTTTCGGGTCGGCAGGAAATCCGTTTCGCACAGAACCGTCTTCGAACATCGATGCCTTCTACCGCTTCACCCGCGAACGTCACATCATGACGGCGAAGAAGATATCGCCAACGATCAGGAGAAACCAGAAGACCGCCATCGCGGACGGAAAGCGCAGGCCGAGTATGCGCTCATGCGTCTCGACATGAAAACCTTCCCAGCCGAGCCCGGCCGCTCCGATGCGGTTCTCCAGCCTCTGCAGATAGGCAGCCGCGTGCCCCATGTTGCGGATGTGGAACTGGGTGAGGATCAGGGCCAGCACCGTCACGAATAGCGGCAGGCCTGACGCAGTCATCCGCCCCAGGACGCCATACGAGGCGATGTCCGTCTTGTGCGTCAGCAACCAGGCGGCGATGCCTCCGTTGGACACCAGCGCATAGAGATAGGCGTCGAATGCCGCCTTGATGTTGGCGGCGATTTCGGCGCGCAGCGACTTGTATTCTTCCAGGTGAAACTGGATCTCCGCCGCGGAAAGCGGCGCGGCATGCCCGGTGGCTGCCAGATCATCCATGTCGGCCTCCGGCGGCGCCGATCGGCCGCCGAAGGAATCAATTGCTCAACTCGGGCTTTCAGGCAAGCGCCACGATTGGCGGCGCCGCAGACCGAGCGGCCGTTGGCAATCAGCCTTCCCTGGCCTTCGGGGAAAGCCGCAGATGCAGTTCGCGGAGCTGCTGCGGCGTGGCCTCCGAGGGCGCGCCCATCAGCAGGTCCTGCGCCTGCTGGTTCATCGGGAACATGGTGATCTCGCGCAGGTTCCTGGCGCCTACCAGCAGCATGACGATGCGGTCGATGCCGGCGGCCATGCCGCCATGCGGCGGCGCGCCATACTGGAAGGCGCGGTAGAGACCGCCGAAGCGCTCCTCGACCACATCCTTGTCGAGCCCGACGATCGAGAACGCCTTGACCATCACCTCGGGAAGATGGTTGCGGATGCCGCCCGAGGCGATCTCGAAGCCGTTGCAGACGAGATCGTACTGGTAGGCCTTGATCGAAAGCGGATCCTCCGTCTCCAGCGCGCCTAGCCCGCCGCGCGGCATGGTGAAGGGGTTGTGGCCGAAATCGATGCGCTTTTCGTCCTCGTCCCACTCGTAGAAGGGGAAATCGACGATCCAGCACAGCGCGAAGCGATCCTTGTCGATCAGTTCGAGCTCCTCGCCGGCGCGCGTGCGGGCGGCACCGGCAAATGGGTAGAATTTCTTCGGGTCGCCGGCGGCGAAGAAGCAGGCGTCGCCGGGCTTCAGCGACATCTGGAGCCGGATCGCCTCGGTGCGTTCCGGGCCGATGTTCTTGGCGATCGGGCCGGCGCCCTCCACCTGACCGTTCTCCTCGCGCCAGAAGATGTAGCCGAGGCCGGGCTGCCCCTGCCCTTGAGCCCACGAGTTCATGCGGTCGCAGAAGGCGCGGCTGCCGCCGCTCGGTGCCGGAACGGCCCACACGGCGTTGCCGGCGTCGCTGTCGAGGATGTTGGCGAAGACCTTGAAGCCGGAGCCGCGGAAATGCTCCGACACGTCCTGCATGACGATGGGGTTCCGGAGATCCGGCTTGTCGCTGCCGTATTTCAGGATCGCCTCGTCATAGGGAATGCGCGGGAAGTCCTGCGTCACCGGCTTGCCGTCGGCGAAGGCCTCGAACACGGAGCGCATGACCGGCTCCATGGTGGACAGGACCTCATCCTGCTCGACGAAGCTCATCTCCAGGTCGAGCTGGTAGAACTCGCCCGGCAGCCGGTCGGCGCGCGGGTCCTCGTCGCGGAAGCAAGGCGCGATCTGGAAATAGCGGTCGAAGCCGGAGACCATGATGAGCTGCTTGTAGATCTGCGGCGCCTGCGGCAGCGCGTAGAACTTGCCCTCGTGGAGGCGCGACGGCACCAGGAAGTCGCGCGCGCCCTCCGGCGAGGAAGCCGTGAGGATCGGCGTCGAATACTCGGTGAAGCCCGCCTCGCCCATGCGCTTGCGCATTTCCGCGATGATGCGCGTGCGCTTGACGAGGTTGCGGTGCAGCGTCTCGCGCCTCAAATCGAGGAAGCGGTAGCGCAGGCGGATGTCCTCGGGATAGTCCGGCTCGCCGAATACCGGCAGCGGCAGTTCCTTCGCCTGCGACAGGACCTCCATCTCGCGCGCGAAAACCTCGATCTCGCCGGTCGGCAGGTTCGGGTTCACGGCCTCGTCCGTGCGCGCCTTGACGACGCCGTCGACGCGGATGACCCACTCGCCGCGCACGGTCTCGGCGACCTTGAAGCAGGGCGAATCCGGGTCGGCGACGATCTGGGTGAGCCCGTAATGGTCGCGCAGGTCGATGAACAGCAGGCCGCCGTGGTCGCGCACGCGGTGCACCCAGCCGGACAGGCGCACGGTCTCGCCGACGTCGGATTTCCTCAACTGGGCGCAGGTATGGCTGCGGTAGCGGTGCATGTCGTGTTCCATTGGATCGAGATGAGAACGGGCGCGAGGGCGCCCTGAAATTTGGCGCGGAAAAGCGCATGGGAGGGGCGGATTGTCAAGGCGAGCCACGCAGCCCGGCACCGGGCCTCACGATCCCTACAACTCGAGACCGCGCACGCTGCGGCCGTGGACCACGGCAAGGATCAGGACGCCGTCGCCGGTTTCGCGATAGAGGATGACATGGCTGGCATGCTCGTGGCGCCGGACCCCGGCACCGAGATTGGCCGCCGGTCTTCCCATGCGCGGATTGTCCGCGAGGAGGGAGAAGCAGTGGTCGAATTCGCTCGCATAGCGCTCGGCTTGCCGAAACCCGAACGTCTCTATGCCGAAAAGGTAGATATCCAACAGGTCGTGCCGCGCTCGTTCCGAGAACGCGACGCTAGTCACGATACGTGCCGCGCGCCTTTGCCACCGCAACGGCCTCGGCGAATATCTCGCGATTTGTCCGCTCGCTGACCCCGCTGCGCTCGGCGTCCTCGACGATCTGCCGCAGGGCTGCGATCCGTTCCTCCGCAGTGCCTTTGGCGGCGATGTCCCGCTCGACGAGATCTGACAGATAGGCCTCCGCGGACGCGAATTCGCCGGTCGCCACGCGCGAATCGATCCAGTCCTTCAGTTCAGGGCGCATCTTCAGTCGGGCATCGGGCATCTGCATCTCCACCGCTCGGTAATATAGCCGCGATCGCTCGGAAATCCAAAGATGCGGTGCACGTTGCGGGCCGGGCGACGCTGGCCCCGCGCGAGGCTGCGACTTGGCATCTGGCGCGAACGCGCGAACGGACCTATGGAGGGAAAAACCCGTTCGGGCACGCATGTCCTCGCTCAGACCGCTGATCCCTCTCCTGCTCGCCGCCGGCATCCTGCTCGGCGGCAACGGCGTGCAGGGCACGCTGATCGCGCTCAGGGCAACGCGCGAAGGCTTTCCGGCGGCCTCCATCGGCTTCATGGGCACGGCCTATTTCGCCGGCTTCCTGCTCGGCTGCCTGTTCATCGTCCAGATCATGCGCATGGTCGGGCACGTGCGGGCGTTTTCCGCACTCGCCGCCGTCGCCTCGGCGGGCACGCTGGTGCTGGCGCTGGTCATCGACCCCGTGGTGTGGAGCGCGGTGCGCTTCGTTTCGGGTTTCTGCTTCGCCGGCCTGTTCACGGTGATGGAAGCGTGGCTGAACTCCGGCGTCGCCAACCGCGACCGGGCGCGGGTGCTGGGCATCTATCGCATCATCGATCTCGGCAGCGTCACCGGCGCGCAGTTCCTGATCCCGGCTGTGGGCGCGGACGGCTTCGCCATCTTCGCGGTGATGTCGATCATGATCACGCTGTCGCTGGTGCCGGTGTCGCTCGGCGACCGTTCGAACCCGAAGCCGCCGGACGACGTTCGGCTGGACCTGAGGCGCGCGTGGCAGATCTCGCCGCTGGCGGCCATCGGCTGCATCGCCGTCGGGCTGACCAACAGCTCCTTCCGCACGCTGAGCCCGATCTATGCCGAGGATATCGGCTTCTCGGTGACGGACGTCGCCACCTTCGTGTCGGTGTCCATCATCGGCGGCGTGCTGATCCAGTACCCGCTCGGCTACATCTCCGACCGCTACGACCGCCGCATCGTGCTGCTGGTCACGACCGCGCTTGCCATGCTTGCGGCACTGGCGCTGGCGCTGTTTGCCGGCTCTGACCCGCTGATCAACTTCGTCATCGTCTTCATCTTCGGCTCGTTCGCCATGCCGCTCTATTCGCTGTCGGCCGCGCACGCCAACGACCATGCCGGGCAGAACGAGTTCGTGCTCGTCAATGCCGGGCTGATGCTGTTCTATTCCTTCGGGGCCATCGGCGGTCCTTTCGCGGCGGCGAACGTGATGGAGATGTTCGGCCCGCACGCGCTGTTCATGTTCTCGGTGGCCGTCTACGCGGTGTTCATCGCGGTCATCTTCTACCGCATGAATGCGCGGCCCTCGGTCCCGGCGGAAGAGCGCGGACGCTTCCGCGCCATGCTCAGGACGTCGCTGCTTTTCGGGCGGCTGGCCAAGGGGACGCGGCCGAAACGTGACACTGCGTCCAGCGACAAAGCCAAGGAAACGCTTCAACAGCAAGGCGAAAAACCCTAAGAAGACCCGATGCAACTGATCAAGACCCAGAACGAGCTGGAGGCGGCGATCGCCGCGCTCGAAAAGTCCGATTTCGTCACCGTCGACACCGAGTTCATTCGCGAGACCACATTCTGGCCGGAGCTGTGCCTGATCCAGATGGCTAGCCCGGACACGACGGCGCTGGTCGATCCGCTGGCACCCGGCATCGACCTCGCTCCCTTCTTCGCGCTGATGGCGAACGAGAAGGTGACCAAGGTCTTCCATGCCGCCAGGCAGGACATCGAGATCGTCCATCACCTCGGCAACCTCATCCCCCACCCGGTTTTCGACACCCAGGTGGCGGCGATGGTGTGCGGGTTCGGCGACAGCGTCTCCTACGACCAGCTGGTGCAGAAGGTGACCGGCACCAGGCTCGACAAGTCGTCGCGCTTCACCGACTGGCGGCGCCGGCCGCTGACCGACAAGCAGCTCGAATACGCACTCGCCGACGTCACCCATCTGATCGACGTCTACCGCCATCTCCGCGACGAGCTGGAGCGCGAGGACCGCGCCCACTGGCTCAACGAGGAGATGGAGGTGCTGACCACGCCCGAGACCTACGACCCGCACCCGGACGACGCCTGGAAGCGGCTGAAGATGCGGGTGCGCAAGCCGCAGGAACTGGCGATCGTGCAGAAGGTCGCTGCCTGGCGCGATCGCGAGGCGCGCGAGCGCAACCAGCCGCGCCGGCGCGTCCTCAAGGACGAGGCGATCTTCGAGATCGCCCAGCAGGCGCCGGCCGACCAGGCGGCGCTGTCGCGGCTGCGCTCGACGCCGAAGGGCTGGGAACGCTCTGCCGCCGCGGCCGGGCTGCTGGAGGCGGTCAACGAGGCGCTGGCGATCCCGAAGGAAGAGCTGCCTCGCCTGCCGCGCCAGCAGCATACGCCCGAGGGCGCGGGAGCTGCGGCGGAACTGTTGAAGGTGCTTCTGAAGCTGGTGGCCGAAAAGGCCGCCGTGGCGCCGAAGATGCTGGCCTCCAGCGACGACATCGACCGGCTGGCCGCCGCCGGCGAGGATGCGGACGTGCCGGCGCTTCATGGCTGGCGCCGCGAGGTGTTCGGCGAGCAGGCGCTGCGGCTGGTGCGCGGCGAACTGGCGCTGAGATTCGACAATCGCCGCATCTCCGTGTTCGACGTGCGCGAGGCGGCGGAGTGACCGTGTCGCGCCATGCGACGGCGGGAGGGTTTTCGGGAAGAGGTTTCGGCACGGGAGGAGCCGGGCCGCGAGGTGGGATCGCACAATGAGCAGACCAGTCATCGGCATCATCGGCAATTCGTATTCGGTCGAGAACCGCTTCACGGTCCAGATGGCCGGCGAAAAGAACATGCGCGCGGTGGCGGAAGTGGCCGACGCGCTGCCGCTGATCTTCGGCGGCAGCCCCGTTCTGTCGCCCATTTCCGACCTGCTTTCGGCCGTCGACGGCATTCTGTTGACCGGGGCCCGCGCCAACGTCCATCCGCGGCGCTTCAGGATGGAGCCGAACGAGAAACACGAGCCCTACGACGAGGAACGCGACGCCGTGGCGCTGCCGCTGATCGAGGCGTGCGTGGACATGGGCGTGCCGCTGTTCGGCATCTGCCGCGGATTCCAGGAGATGAACGTCGCCTTCGGCGGCACGCTGCATCCCGAAATCCGCGAACTGCCGGGGCGCATGAACCATCGCATGCCGCGCCTGGAAACCGGCGAAATCCACCCCGATCCCGCGGTGGTGTTCGCCGACCGCCACGACGTGCAGCTGTTGCCGAACGGCGTGTTCGCGCAGATCCTCGGCAAGGAGAACATCCGCGTGAATTCGCTGCACGGCCAGGGCATCCTGGAGCGCGGCAGCCGTGTCATCTCCGAAGGCGTCGCCGAAGACGGCACGATCGAGGCGATCTGCATCAAGGATGCACCCGGCTTCGCGCTCGGCGTCCAGTGGCATGCCGAATACGACCCTCAGACCAACCCGATCAACCAGGCACTGTTCAAGGCCTTCGGCGAAGCCGTGAGGGAACGCCGCTCCGCCAGGCACTGACCCGCGTCGGCTCCGGCGCTGCTTGTGGAGCTTGATCCCCGTCAACGCGCGGCAGGACTGTTCGCGCCATTGTGTTTCGTCACACGGGCGACGGAGCACGACCATGATCTCGCGCAGGAGCTTGCTGGTGGGCGCGGCCGCGGCCGGCGGGGTCGCGATCACCGGCGGCGCGGCTCGCAGCCTCCTACCGCGAGGCGATCGGCGAGGCGAACGCGCGGGTTTCGAGCGGCAGCGAGACCGTTTCGACGCGCTTCGGCACACTGGAATACGCGGTCGCCGGAGATGGGCCGCCGCTGCTGATGATCCACGGCACGGGCGGCGGCTTCGACCAGGGGCTTTCGATGGCCTCCCCGCTGGTCGATCTCGGCTACCGGCTGATTCACCCTCTCGTTTCGGCTATTGCGCACCGACTTTCCGGCCGAAGCATCCACCGCCAATCAGGCCGACCAGTTCGTCGAACTGCTCGATGCGCTCGGCATCGACAGGCTCCCGGTGGTCGGCGGCTCGGCCGGCGCCCTGCCGGCAATCGAATTCGCCATCCGCCATCCCGACCGATGCAGCGCGCTCGTTGCCGCTGGTTCCGGCGACCTATGCGCCGGAGCGCCCGGCATGGCAACCGATGAGCCCGATGCAGGAACGGGCGATGCGCGCCATGCTAAACTCCGACTTCCTGTTCTGGTCGGCCATGCAGCTGATGCGCGACCAGATGTACGCCACGATGCTCGCGACCGACCCGGCGCTTATCGCCGCCGCCGCACCGGACGAGCGCAAACGCGCCGAACGCATCCTGCGCGAGATCCTGCCGGTAAGCCGCAGGGCGAAGGGCCTGCTGAACGATGCTGTTCTTGCCGCCGATCCGGCGAAGCAGGAACTGGAGAAGATCACCGCGCCGACGGTAGCGATTTCGCTGGAAGACGACCGCTTCGGCACGCTGGACGGCGCGCGCTACATCGCCGCGCAGGTGCCGCGGAGCAAAGCTGGTGGTCTACCCGACCGGCGGCCACATCTGGATCGGCCACCACGCGGAGCTGTTCTCGGAAATCGACTCGTTTCTGAAATCGTGTGACCTAACCAGCGGATAACGCGATATATTTTCTCTGGCGCGGGGCCGGGCTCAGCCCGGCTCCACGGCCAGTTCCAGCTTCAGGCCCGACACCTTGGCGAGCTGCGCCATGCGCCCGCGCGGGCGTTCGCCGATCAGCGCCTCGTGGCTCTTCGGCACCAGCAGCGCCAGGGTGCCGTCTTCCTTCCGGCGCCAGATCAGGCGCGGGATGATGCCGGGCATCGAAGCGCTCAGCAGGTAGACGACCCTGAACAGCGCGCCCAGCAGCTTGGCGCGCTCGTAGTAGCGCGGCGTCGCCAGCGCCCGCATCTCCGGAGACACCGCATCGTCGTAGATGCCTACGTGGCGGAACAGGTTGGTCAGCGAGATGAAGGCGCGGCCGGGATGGTCGATGCCGATGAAGGAGGCGTGCGCGATGATGTTGAGCGACTGGGTGCCGCGATAGTCGGGATGGGCGCGCCAGCCGATATCGGCCAGCAGGCACGCGGCGCGGCGGTAGCGCGCCTCGTCGACCGTTTCCTCCACGCCGAGAGCGGCGAAGGTGGTGCCGGTCCAGTCCGCCAGTTCCTGCGCATGGGTCGTCGACCGCGAGCGCAGCAGCGCGATTTCCTCGGCCGCCGAGATCAGCGGATCGGTCTGCTGCTGCTCGGGCGTCAGTAGCGAATAGAGATAGCCCTCGCGCACGCCGAGCGCGGAGATGATGATCTTCGACGGCTTGATGGCGCGCACGATCTCCTGCAGCACGACGGCGCCGTAGGGCAGCAGCGCGCGCCGGCTCTTGGAGATGCGCTCGATGCCCTTGATCTTGTCGAGATCGCCCTTGGCGACCTGGGCCAGGAAGTCGGCCGAGGCCGTCGTGTCCATCTCGTAGTGATGCATGACGGCGAGGCCGTAGCCGGTCGACAGCATGTGGAGACGGGCGAGATTGCGCCACGTCCCGCCGACGCAATAGAAGGCCCGCCCCTCGCCCGCCTTCAGCCACGGCGCCCTGGCGAGTTCCTTGCGCGCCAGCTTGCCGGCAGACGAGGTGGAGTTCTTCGCCATTTCCTGGAGAGACAGGCTGCCGAGCGGCAGCGTGATGCCGTCGGCGATCTCGCCTTTGGTGACATCGGTGAGCTCAAGGCTGCCGCCGCCGAGGTCGCCGGTGATCCCGTCGGCGTCGTGGAAGCCGGAGATGACGCCGAAGGCGGCGTACCGCGCTTCCTCGCGGCCGGTCAGGATGCGGATTTCCGTGCCGAGGATGTCTTCCGCGCGCTCGATGAAGTCCGGCCCGTTCTCGGCGTCGCGGGCGGCAGCGGTGGCGATGACGTGCAGGCTTTCCGAACCCGCCTGCTCCGTCAGCGCGCGAAAGCGCCGAAACTCGTCGACGGCACGGTTGACGCCGTCGGGATCGAGCTTGCCGGTGGTCACCACGCCACGTCCGATGCCGGCCAGCATCTTCTCGTTGAACAGTACGGTGGGCGAGCGCGCGATGCCCTCGTAGATGACGAGACGGATCGAGTTCGAGCCGATGTCGATGACCGACAGCGGCCGACGGTCCTGCAGTCGGCCCTGCGAGGAGGAAATCATGCGGAGGAAGCAGCCTGCTCTTTCTTCTTGCGGCGGTGACGGGCGATCCTTTTCGGCGCGTGGGACTTCAACGACGTGCCGCGGCCCGAAAGGCTCGGATTCGTCATGAAATACTCCTGAGCGTTGAAAGGTTCCTCGCCCTCCTCCGGCGCCATGCGCCTGGAGGTGCCGTCAGGCAATACTTCGAAGCTCTGCTGGTTGTCCATGATGTTTCCCAGCATGATCTGGTCCAGCACCTGCTCGTGCACGGTGCCGTTGGTGAGCGGCACGATGGTCTCGACGCGGCGGTCGAGATTGCGCGGCATCATGTCGGCCGAGCCGATATAGACGATCGCCTCGTCGGACGGCAGGCCGTGGCCGTTGCCGAAGCAGAAGATGCGGCTGTGCTCGAGGAAGCGGCCGATGATCGACTTGACGCGGATGTTCTCCGAAAGGCCGGGCACCTGCGGGCGCAGGCAGCAGATGCCGCGCACCACCAGGTCGATCTCGACGCCGGCGCGGCTGGCGGCATAGAGCGCGTCGATGACGGTCGGGATCGACCAGCGCGTTCATCTTCATCCAGATCTGCGCCGGCCGGCCCGCCTTTGCGTGCTCGATCTCGTCGGCGATGTGGCCGCAGATGCGGTTTCGGAGCGTGAACGGCGAGATCGCCAGCCGCATCTCGGATGTCGGCTCGGCGTAGCCGGTGATGAAGTTGAACACCTGCGCCACGTCGCGCGCGATCTCGCTGTCGGTCGTGAAATAGGACAGGTCGGTGTAGATGCGCGCCGTGATCGGGTGGTAGTTGCCGGTGCCGAGGTGGACGTAGTTCCTGAGCTTGCCTTCCTCGCGGCGCACGATCAGCGACATCTTGGCGTGGGTCTTCAGCTCGATGAAGCCGAACACCACCTGCACGCCGGCGCGTTCGAGGTCGCGGGCCCAGCGGATGTTGGCCTCCTCGTCGAAGCGCGCCTTGAGCTCGACGAGCGCGGTCACCGACTTGCCGGCCTCCGCCGCGTCTACCAGGGCGCGCACGATGGGGCTGTCGTTGGAGGTGCGGTAGAGCGTCTGCTTGATGGCCAGCACTTCCGGGTCGGCCGCCGCCTGGCGCAGGAACTGAACGACGGCGTCGAAGGATTCGTAGGGATGGTGGACGATGATGTCCTTCTCCCGGATGGCGGCCAGGCAATCGCCGCCGTGCTCGCGGATGCGCTCGGGAAAGCGCGGATTGTAGGGCTCGAACTTGAGGTCGTCGCGCGCCACCGAGACGATCTCCGAGATCTGGTTGACCGCGAGCGGTCCCTTGAGGATCGAGATGCGGTTGGCGTGGACGCCGAGCTCGGAGGCGACGAAGTCGCGCAGCGGCGCCGGCATCTGCTCGTCGAACTCGATGCGGATGACCTGGCCGCGGCGCCGCCGCTTGAGCGCGGATTCGAACAGCCGCACGAGATCCTCGGCCTCTTCCTCGACCTCGATGTCGCTGTCGCGGATGATGCGGAACGTGCCCGATCCCTTGACGTGGTAGCCGGGAAACAGACGGCCGATGAACATGCCGACCACCTCTTCCAGCGCGATGAAGCGTACGTGCGAGCGCTTGTCCGGCAGGCGCACGAAGCGCTTGAGCGCGACGGGCAGGCGCAGCAGCGCCGTCATTTCCTGCTTGTCCTTCGGATTGCCGAGCGTCAGCGCGATGGAAAAGCCGAGATTGGGGATGAACGGAAACGGGTGCGCGGGGTCGATCGACAGCGGGGTCAGAACCGGGAAAATCGCTTCCAGGAAATGGTCTTCCAGCCAGTTCTTGTCATCGCGCGTCAGCGCGTCGGCGCGGATCGTTTCGATGCGCTCCTTCTTGAGAAGCGCCATCAGTTCCGACAGGCACTCCTGCTGCTCGGTCTGCAGCCGCCCGACCTCGACCAGCACCTGGTCGAGCTGCTGGGCGGGCGTGCGCCCGTCGGCCGAGCGGGTGACTATGCCCTCGCGCACCTGCCCGGCGAGACCGGCGACGCGGACCATGAAAAACTCGTCGAGATTGTCGGCCGAAATCGACAGGAAGCGCAGGCGCTCGAGCAGCGGGTGATTGGGGTTGCGCGATTCCTCGAGCACGCGGCGGTTGAATTGCAGCCAGGAGAACTCGCGGTTGACGAAGCGGTCGGGGCTCGCCTCGGGACCCTCCACCGACGGGGTGGCGGTGCTCGCGAACTCGCTGTGTACCGGCTTCAACTCGTTGACGGCGTCCATCGAAATGCCCTGTTGCTCCTGCTTCAGCCCGCGCGGTCTGCACCCGCCGCGACAGTAACGGCTTGCTCGCCGCGACGATAGCACGGGTCTTTATGCTTATCATGACGGTGTTCACGAGACGCTTACGGTTCGGCGGTAGGTGTTTTCGGCAGGAATGACCGAGGGATACCGCCGATTCGATGACATACACCTCGACCAGACACGCCCTGGCCCCTCTACGCCTGATCGTGACCCTGCTCGCGCTCTTCATGGCAGCACCGCTGACCGCCCAGGCGCAGGACGCCGGGACGACGACGCCCGAGACCGTCGATGTCGGGCTCTACATGAGCCCGCCTTTCGTGATGGAGAAGGACGGCCACTACACCGGCATGGCCATCGACTTGTGGGAGGCGCTGGCGAAGGCGCGCGGCATCGACTACCGCTACCGTCCCTACAAGACGATTTCGGCGCTGCTCGCCGCCACCGAGAGCGGTGAGGTCGACGTCGCCGTCACCAATCTGACGATCACCCAGGGCCGCGCCGAGCGCATCGACTTCACGCAGCCTTGGTTCGATGCCGGCATGCGCATCATGGTCGATCGCGAACGCGACACCAGCTTCGGCGACCTCGTGACCGGACTGGCCGATGCCGGGTTCCTGCGCGCCTATGCGTGGCTGGCGCTGGTCATCATCGTCGCCACCTTCATCCTGACGCTGTTCGACCGGCGCTTCGACCCGGCGTTCCCGAAGGCGTGGCGCGAGGGCATGGCGGAAAGCTTCTACAGCGTGATGTCGGTCGCCACGACCGGGCGGCCCCCGTCGCGGAAGAACCTGTTCGGCTGGATGGGGCGCATCTGGCAGGGCATATGGCTGGTCTGCGGCATCGCAGTGCTCGCCTACGTGACGTCGACGGTGACCAGCGTCATGACCACGCTGTCGCTGACCAGCGAGATCAACACGGTCGAGGACCTGCGCGGCCGAGACATCGGCGTGTTCACCGGTTCGGTGGCCGAGGAGTTCGCGCGCCGCGAAGGCCTGGAGCGGCACTCCTACAAGGACATCGAGGAAGCCGTCGCCGCGCTGAAGGACGGCGACCTCGCCGCGATCATCGGCGACGGGCCGGTGCTGGAATACTATTCGCACACCCACCCGGAGGCGAACCTCGACGTCGTCGGCCCGATCTTCGAGCCAGACAAGTACGGGTTCGGCCTGACGCGCCGCAGCCAGCTCACGCGCCCCCTGACGCTGGAGGTGCTCGGGCTGCACGAGCGCGACTTCATCGAGCAGCTTCACACTCAATATTTCGGCGAGGACCCGTAGGATGGATGCCGGCCCCTCCCCGCAGGAGCTTTTCTTTCATGTGCGTGTCATCGTCGGCATCGTGACGGGCCTGTCCGTGACGCGGCTGCTGACCGGGCTCGCCCGCTTCGTCCAGCATCCGCTGCGCGACCAGGTCTATTCGGTGCATCTGGGCTGGGCGCTCTATCTCATCCTGGCCGTGATCCACTTCTGGTGGTTCGAGTTCGGCCTGTCGCGCATCCAGGTGTGGACGTTCGAGGTCTATTTCTTCGTCATCTTCTACGCAGCCCTCATCTTCTTCACCTGCGCCATCGTGTTCCCTGACCGCATGGACGAGTATTCCGGCTTCCGGCAGTACTTCCATTCGCGCCAGCACTGGTTCTACGGGCTCCTGGCGGGCTTGTTCGCCATCGACCTCGTCGACACGGCGGTGAAGGGCGCGGAGCATTTCCATTCCTTCGGCATCTACTACCCGGTGCGCCAGGCGGTGCTGTGCGGTCTCGCCGTCGCCGCCATGTTCGTGAAGAACGAGCGCTTCCACCAGATCCTCGTGGCGCTGGCGCTCGTTGCCGAAGTGGTGTGGATCCTCGGACAATTCGAGGTGCTGGGCTGAGCGCCTTGCAAACGGTGCGATTTTGTCCCAAACCGCAGGCGACAGGGTCGGCAACGACGAGACAGGGAACCAGCATGGCGCACGATCACGGCACACCGCATTTCCAGAACAGCGCGGGACATTCCACGATCGAGATCGGCGTGAAGGAGTTCATGTGCGTGGGCGCCAATCCGCCCTTCGACCACCCGCACGTGTTCCTCGACATGGGCGACGAAAGCGAACGGGTCTGCCCCTATTGCTCGACGCTCTACCGCTACAATCCCGCCCTGAGGGCCGACGAGACGCGACCGGAAGGCTGCCTCTATTTGTCGCGCGCCGCCTGAGCACGGCACCGGCGGGCGATGTCGTCAAAGCGGCCGGACAGGCGCGTCGTCGTCGCGGGCGCCGGCATTGCCGGCCTGACCGCGGCACTGGCGTTTTCCAGGCAGGGGTTTGATGTCGCCATCCGCGAGCGTGCCGCCGTGCTCGGCGAGGTCGGCGCCGGCATCCAGCTTTCGCCCAATGCAACGAGATTGCTTGCACGGCTCGGCGTGCTGCCGCGCCTGCTGCCTGCCGCGGTGAAGCCGCGCGCGGTGCGCCTGTGCGATGCCAGGACATTGCGCGAGCTCGCTTCCGTTCCGCTCGGGGATGCCGCGGAACGGCGCTGGGGCGCACCCTACCTTGTGATCCATCGCGCCGACCTGCAGGCGGCGCTGCTGCAGGCGGTGGAGGACGAGGAGCACATCGACTTCGTGCGGGACACGACCGTCGCGACCGCGCGGCAGTCCTCCGATGGCGTCACCGCCGTCTGTGAAGGAAACGGCTCGACCTGCGAACTGACGGGCGATCTGCTGGTTGGCGCCGACGGCGTTTGGTCGAACGTGCGCCATCTGGTCGGCGCCAGTCCGAGCCGGCCAACCGGCCACACCGCCTGGCGAACCACGGTTGCGCTCGACACGCCGGCCGGCCGCCTGCTGTCGGCCGTGGCACCCGCCGACGCCGTCACCGCCTTCATGCACCCCACGCTGCACCTGGTCGCCTACCCGGTGCGAGCCGGCTCCGCGCTGAACCTGGTGGCGCTCGGCAACGGACCGGCGCTGGCCGCGCAATGGGCGAATGCCGGCGACATGTCCTGGCTGGAACGGACGATGGCTGCGATGGGCGGGCCGCTTTCCACGCTGGCACGCGACGCCGCGCCATGGACGGCCTGGCCGATCCACGTCGCCATCGCAGGTTCGCCCTGGCACAAGGGGCGCATGGTGCTGATCGGCGACGCCGCGCACGCGACGACGCCGTTCGCCGCCCAGGGCGCGGCCATGGCAATCGAGGACGCGGCAATGCTCGCAAAGCTCGTCGCCGGCCGGCCCGACGAGCCGGCGGCGGCGCTGGCGCGGTTCGAGGCGCTGCGGAGGCCGCGCGTGCAGAGGGTGGCGCGTGGCGCCTCGTTCCTGCACTTCACCTACCACGCGCGCGGCCCGATCGTGCCGGCGCGCAACCTGGTGCTGGCGCTGCTGCCTTCGGGCAGCCTGACGGCCGGTTTCGACCCGCTCTACGGCTACGATGCGGAGGCGGTGGGCTAGGAGCGCTGCCCCGCGTCCCGGACGCGGTTCGTCATTTCACGGAATCGATGAACCGCGCCAAGTTCCTGTTTTCACGCAATTCCGGACGGAAAACCGGTTTCCACTTTTCCTGGAATTGCTTCAGTGCAGGATCTGGCTGAGGAACAGCTTGGTGCGCTCGTGCTGGGGGTTGTCGAAGAACAAGTCGGGCGTGTTCTGCTCGACGATCTGGCCCTGATCCATGAAGATGACGCGGTTGGCCACCTGCCGCGCAAAACCCATCTCGTGGGTGACGCAGATCATGGTCATGCCTTCCTCGGCGAGCCCGACCATGGTCTCCAGCACTTCCTTGATCATCTCGGGGTCGAGCGCGGACGTCGGCTCGTCGAACAGCATGATGCGCGGGTTCATGCACAGCGAGCGGGCGATCGCCACGCGCTGCTGCTGGCCGCCCGAAAGCTGGCCCGGATATTTGTTGGCCTGTTCGGGGATCTTGACCCGCTCCAGGAAGTGCATGGCAGTCGCCTCCGCCTCCCTCTTGGGGACCTTGCGCACCCAGATCGGCGCCAGCGTGCAGTTTTCGAGAATGGTGAGGTGCGGGAAGAGGTTGAAGTGCTGGAACACCATGCCGACCTCGCGGCGCACCTCGTCGATCTTTTTCAGATCGTCGGTGAGTTCGATGCCGTCGACGACGATCTTGCCCTTCTGATGCTCTTCCAGGCGGTTGATGCAACGGATCATCGTCGACTTACCGGAGCCTGACGGGCCGCAAACCACGATGCGCTCGCCGCGCATGACCTTGAGGTTGATGTCGCGCAGCACGTGGAATTCGCCGTACCATTTGTGCATGTCGACGATCTCGATGGCGACGTCGGTTTCCGACACCTGCATCTTCACGCGGTCGATCGTTTGGCCTTCGGTCGCTGCAGCGCTTTCCAGTGACATCGAAAATTCCCCTTGTCGTGTTGCCGGCTTTCGCGGCCGGCGCCTAGCGGTGGCCCGTATCGAGGCGTCGCTCCATGAAGATCGAATATCGGGACATGCCGAAACAGAACACCCAGTACACCATCGCGGCGAAGAGGTAGCCGGTCAGCGATTGCACCGGGCTCGCCCAGGAGGAGTCGGAGTAGGACGACTGAATCTGTCCGAGGAAGTCGAACAGGCCGATGATCAGCACCAGCGTGGTGTCCTTGAACAGGCCGATGAAGGTGTTGACTATGCCCGGGATCACCAGCTTCAGCGCCTGCGGCATGATGATCATGCGCATCATCTGGCCGTAGTTGAGGCCAAGCGCCATGGCGCCCTCGAACTGCCCCTTCGGAATCGCCTGCAGGCCGCCGCGTACCACCTCTGCCATGTAGGCGGAAGCGAACATCGCCACGCCGACCACGGCACGCAGCAGCTTGTCGAAGGTGACGCCTTCGGGAAGGAACAGCGGCAGCATGACCGAGGACATGAACAGCACTGTGATCAGCGGCACGCCGCGCCAGAACTCGATGAAGACGATCGACGCGAAGCGCACGATCGGCATCTTCGAGCGCCGCCCGAGCGCCAGCACGATGCCGATCGGCAACGATACCGCGATGCCCGTGACCGCCAATACCAGCGTCACCAGCAGGCCGCCCCAGCGATCGGTAGGCACCGGCGTCATTCCGAAATCGAGCCCGAGCAGGAACATGACGACCGCGAGTGCCAGCATGATGCCGCAGGCGTTGCGCACGCTCGGCCATGCCTCCTTGTCCGACGCACGCGCGATCAGTGCCGCGATGCCGACGACGATCGCCGACAGGATCACGTAGTCCAGCCAGAATTTGGCGGTTCCCTCGCGCAGCAGCCAGCCCGTCGGCAGGAAGCCGTTGAGATCGAAGTCGCCGCCCGTCAGCAGGATCAACGCGGCGATCGGGAAGAAGATGGCGATGTAGAAGATGTTCTGCCGCTTGAACGGGGCAGACGGGATAAGCAGCGGCACCAGCCCTATGACCAGCAGGATGCCGACGACGTTGACACGCCACTGCATGGAGTTGGGATAGCGGCCGTAGATGAACTGGTTGAAATAGGCCCCGACGTAGGTCCAGCACGCACCAAACCAGCCGTTGGGCTGCATTCCGCCCTGCTGCTCGGTGGTGCAGACGGCACGATCCGACCCGGTCCACACGCCGTTGACGAAGATGAAATCGATCAGCGGCGGCAATATGAGGTAGAGCAGATAGAGCGCGAACAGCGTCAGCAGCGTGTTGCCGATACTGGAAAACAGGTTCTCGCGAACCCAGGCGATCGGGCCGCTGGTCCCTGTCGGCGCCGGTTCGGAGCGGGACATCTCGGTACGCACATAGGCGAAGTTCTGCCAGTCGTCCGGCAGCGGCGCCAGCGAGTCGGCCTCGTGGTGAAACGCCACCGGCTCGCCCTCGTGGGCCTCCGCATCGGCGGCCTTGCCCGAGCGGTGCGGCGGATTCCAGCCTTCGTCGGCCGGGCGCTTGTCGTCGTCGGGATCGTTCGCCATGTCAGCGCTCCACCAGAGCCATCTTGGAGTTGTACCAGTTCATGAAGGCGGAGATTATCAGCGAGAGGCCGAGGTAGGTGAGCATCGTCATCAGCAGGATTTCCACCGCCTGGCCGGTCTGGTTCAGCGCGGTGCCGGCGAAGACAGACACCAGATCCGGATAGGCGATCGCCACGGCCAGCGACGAGTTCTTCGTCAGGTTCAGATATTGGCTGGTCAGCGGCGGAATGATGATCCGCAGCGCCTGCGGCACGATGACGAGGCGCAGCGTCTGGCCGGGACGCAGGCCGAGCGCATAGGATGCCTCTGTCTGGCCCTTGTTGATGCCGAGGATGCCTGCCCTGACGATCTCGGCGATGAACGCGCCGGTGTAGATCGAGAGCGCCAGAAGCAGGCCGATGAACTCGGGATAGATGCGCGACCCGCCGCGCGGGCCGAAATTGCCCGGCACCGGATATTCGAACGACAGCGGCATGCCGCCGACGAAATAGCCGATCAGCGGCAGGACAATCAGTATCCCGACGGAGGTCCAGAATACCGGAAAGCGCTGGCCGGTCGCCTCCTGTCGTTTGGCAGCCCAGCGCGCCAGCACGATGATGGCCACGATCGCGAGAACAATCGCGCCGACGAGGACCCAAATGCCCTCGCCTCCGATCGGCTTCGGTGCATACCAGCCGGCGATGTTGATCTCGCCAAGGAAACCGAGGCTCAGCGAATCGCGGCGGTCAGGCAGGAAGCGAAGGACGGAAAAATACCAGACGAAGATCTGCAGAAGCAGCGGGATGTTTCGCAGCGTCTCGATGTAGACCGCAGCCAGCCTGGATACCACCCAGTTGCTGGAAAGGCGCGCGATGCCGACGATGAAGCCGAGGATCGTCGCCAGCACGATCCCGATGATCGACACCAGCAGCGTGTTGAACAGTCCGACGAAGTAGACGCGCAGATAGGTCGACGTCGCCTGTTGATAGTCGATGAGAGTCTGGCTGATCGCGAAGCCGGCGTTTCGAGTCAGGAAACCGAAACCCGACGAGATGTTGGCGGCGCGCAGGTTGGCGAACATGTTCTGGATGCCCACCCAGGCGAGCCAGACAAGTGCGGCAAGAAGCACGATCTGGAGAATCCAGGCACGCGCAGTCGGATTGTTGAGAAGCGCGACGCGCGGAGGTGCGTCCCGGTCGTCGCCGGTCATTGCTGCCATGCTCGTTCCCCTCGTGCGCGCGCATTGTGCTCATTGCGGCGATGCCGCACGGCGTTTGATTGGTGGCGCGACGTATTTTGCCTGGCGGGCTGGAAGGCCGCCCGAGGGCGACCTTCCCGTCTCGTAACTGCCGTTTAGCGGATCGGAGGCGCGTACTGCAGACCGCCCTTGGTCCACAGCGCGTTGAGGCCGCGCGAGATCGCCAGCGGGGTGTCGGGGCCGACGTTGCGGGCGAACGCCTCGCCGTAGTTCCCGACGTTCTTGATGATCTGGTAGGCCCAGTCGTTGCCGAGACCGATGGCGGTTCCGAACTCACCCTCGGTGCCGAGCAGGCGCTTGATGGTCGGGTTGTCGGAATTCTTCATCTCGTCGACATTGGCCTGGGTCACGCCGGATTCCTCGGCCTGCACCATGGCGAAGTGCGTCCACTTCATGATGTTGAGCCACTGGTCGTCGCCCTGGCGCACTGCCGGGCCGAGCGGCTCCTTGGAGATGATCTCCGGCAGGACGACGTGGTCGTCGGGGTTGGTCAGCTTCAGACGCTGCGCATAGAGGCCCGACTGGTCGGTGGTGTAGACGTCGCAGCGGCCGGCGTCATAGGCGGCCACGACCTCGTCCGACTTCTCGAAGGCGACGAGTTCGTAGTCCATGTTGTTGGCGCGGAAGTAGTCGGCGACGTTGAGCTCGGTCGTGGTGCCGGTGTTGGTGCACACGGCCGCGCCCGACAGCTGAAGCGCGGAGGTGATGCCCATCTCCTTGCGGACCATGAAGCCCTGGCCGTCATAGTAGTTGACGACGGCGAAGTTGAGCCCGAGCTGCGTGTCGCGGCTCATGGTCCAGGTGGTGTTGCGCGAGAGGATGTCGATCTCGCCAGACTGAAGGGCGGTGAAGCGCTCCTTCGCCGACAGCGGGACGAACTCAACCTTGGACGGATCGTTGAAGATCGCCGACGCCACGGCGCGGCAGAAATCAACGTCCAGGCCAGACCAGTTGCCGCTCGAATTGGGGTTGGAGAACCCCGGCAGGCCCTGACTGACGCCGCATTTCAGGTTGCCGCGCGACTTGACGTCGTCGAGCGTCGCCGCGGACGCGGCGCTCACGCCATAGGCGAGCGTCACGGCAGCAACGCCGAGCATTCCCATTGCGAATTTCTTCATACCCAAACCCTCTCGTTTCTTATTCGAGGCCGATGCCCCTCTTTGTCGGAGTAGAACTCCGTGCGGTTCTGTGCGGAAGCAGCAGACCGATCCCGGCAATTCGCCCGAATCCGCGCCGTCCAGGGCGCGCATGCTCCGCCTCCCGTCCACGGCGGCCATCGAAGGCCATAAAGTTTCCACGGTCAAGCCTCTTAGACATCGCAAATCCGCGATGTCCGCGCCGAAAAACCGCTCGCTCGCGGTCAACGTCAAATCGATTGAGACTTGCGGGGCGGCGATCGGAGCGCGGTGGCGTTGCGGACGCGCGGAAAAAGCCGCCCTTCGAGGAGGCGAAATACGACGCCCCGAGAAGCCAGCCAGCGCGCCACGACGATCGCCAGAAGCACCCCGACAGTGAAGCCCGCGACCACGTCGGAGGGATAGTGCGAGCCCGACGCAACGCGCGTCGCGGCGGCGAGGAAGCCGAGCGCGAGAAACACCCATTTGAAGCGCGGAAACCAGATCGCCAGAATGGCGGCGACCGCACCCATCATCGCCGAATGGCCCGAAGGCAGGCTGGCGAAGGCATGGCTGACGCTGAATGGCTCGAAGTGATAGGGGCCGAACTGGTCGAAGCCGATTGGCCGTGCCCGTCCGATCGGGATCTTGACGACGTCGGTCACGAGTTCGGCAAGCACGCTGACGGCGAAGACGTAGCCGCCCTGGCCCAGAAGGAACAACAGCCGCGCCCGGCCGCGCATGCCATGGCCGCTCCAGTCGATCATCGCCACCGCCAGAAAGACCAGCGCGCCGGCGGCGATATACCACTGCGCAAGCCCGACATCGGTAAGCCGCGCCATGAGGCCGATCAGGCCGACGCGCCCGTGGCTGCGCACGTAGCGGGTGATGTCGCCGTCGAACGGGGCGACGGCCAGCGCCAGCACGATGCCTGCGAGCGCGATCCACAACAGCTTCGACGTCCACACGCGGCCCGCGGGATTCGCCTTGCGCCGCCTGATGCGCGCCGACGCGCCGCCCACCGCCGCACCCAGGCGCCTGTGCGGACCCGGTCGGCTATCTTGAGGCGTCTGGTTGCTGGTTGCGGTCATCTTCTTCCTCGCCAACGACGGCGAGCGAGTTGCGCGGCGGCCCGGGCGGCATTAATGCGGGATCATCCATCTTTCCCGTGAGGGCTTATGACCAAATCCGACAGCGCCAACAAGGGTATCAACACGCGGCTTGCCCATTCGGGCAACAACCCGCGCGATTTCTTCGGCTTCGTCAATCCGCCGGTGGTGCATGCATCGACCGTGCTCTACCCGGATTACGATACGATGGCGAAGCGCGCCCAGCGCTATGTCTACGGCACGCACGGGACACCGACGACGGACGCGCTGGTCGCCGCCCTCAACGAGCTCGAAGGGGCGGCGGGAACGGTGCTGGCGCCGAGCGGGCTGGCCGCGATCACGGTGCCGCTGCTCGGTTTCGTCTCGGCCGGCGATCACGTGCTGATCGTCGATTCGGTCTATTTCCCGACCCGCCGCTTTGCCGACTCCATGCTGAAGCGGCTGGGCGTCGAGGTCGAATACTACGACCCGCATCTCGGCTCCGAGATCGCCGAGCTGATGCGGCCGAACACGAGCGTCGTGTTCACCGAATCGCCCGGCTCCGGCACGTTCGAGATGCAGGACATACCCGCCATCGCCAAGGCAGCGCACGAAGGCGGAGCCATCGTGATGATGGACAACACCTGGGCGACGCCGCTCTATTTCCGCGCGCTGGATTTCGGCGTCGACGTGGTGATCCACGCCGCGACGAAATACATGAACGGCCATTCCGACGTGCTTTTCGGCACGATGTCGGCCAACGAGGCTGCCTGGCCGAGGCTGCAGGAGGCCTTCCAGACGCTCGGCGCCACCCCCTCGCCCGACGACACCTACCAGGTGCTGCGCGGCCTGCGGACGCTCGGCGTGCGGCTGGCGCACCAGGAAAAGGCAGCACTGGAGATCGCCGAGTGGCTGGAAAGCCAGGACGGCGTGGCGCGCGTGCTGCACCCGGCGCTCGAAAGTTTTCCCGGCTATGCGCTTTGGAAACGCGACTTTTCCGGCTCCAGCGGGCTGTTCTCCGTCGTCCTCGACGGCGGCGGCACGGAAAAGGCGGCGGCCTTTCTCGACTCGCTCCAGATTTTCGGGCTGGGTGCCTCCTGGGGCGGCTACGAGAGCCTGGCGCAGCGCACCAACCTCGAGGCGCGGCAGGTCGCCAAGGACAATTACGGCGGCCCGGTCATCCGCCTGCAGATCGGGCTGGAGGATGTCGAGGACCTGAAGGCCGATCTGCGACGGGGGCTCGAAGCCGCTTCAGCCGTCTGACCGGTCTGGCGATGGCGGCCTGCCGTCGCCATATCAGGACGGCTGCGCGGAGAATGCCGACATGACCGTCCCCAACATGATCACGCTCGTCAGGTTCATGCTGGTGCCTGGCATCGTCTATGCGCTGCTCAGCCGGCCACATGGTCTGGGCCTTCGCCTTCTTCGTGATCGCGGGCGTGTCGGACGGCATCGACGGCTTCATCGCGCGCCAGTTCGACCAGCGCTCCGAGCTCGGCACCTATCTCGACCCGATCGCCGACAAGCTGTTGCTGGTCAGCGTCTTCGTGATGCTGGGACTGACCGGCGAACTGCCGCTGTGGCTGGTGATCCTGGCGGTTTCGCGCGACGGCTTGATCGTCGGCGCGGTGCTGTTGTCCACCATCATGGGCAACCCGGTGGAGATGAAGCCGCTTTTCATCTCGAAAGCCAACACCGCCGTGCAGATCGTGCTGGCGGCGCTGGTGCTGGCGCAGCTGGCGCTGCACGTCGAAGGCGGGACGCTGCGTGCGGGGCTGGTGATCCTGTCCGGCCTCTTGACCGCGGCTTCCGCCGCGGCCTATCTCGTAGCCTGGTTCAGGCACATGAACTCCCATGGCGAAGGCGACGGTGCGAGCTGAAAACGAAGCCGCGGATGCGGCCTACGCCCGTGCGTTCCGCCGGCAGATCGTGTTCTGGCTGATCGCGGCCGCCTTCCTCGTCCTGTTTCTCTACGTCTTCAGCACCATCCTGCTGCCGTTCCTGGCGGGCATGATCCTGGCCTATTTCCTCGATCCGGTCGCCGACAGGCTGGAGCGGCTCGGCCTGTCGCGGCTCGGCGCCACGATCGTCATCCTGATCGGCATCGTGCTGGCGTTCGTGCTGGCGATGATCATCCTCATTCCCGTGCTTGCCGCCCAGTTCGCCGACTTCATCGGCCGCTTCCCGGACTATCTGGCGCGGCTGCAGGCGCTGATCACCAATATCGACCCGGAATGGCTGCACAAGACGATCGGCGTCGACGCCAACGCGCTGCGCGAGGGCCTGTCGACGCTGGTGACCCAGGGCGCCGGCTTCCTGGCCGCGCTGTTCCAGTCGGTCTGGAGTTCGGGCAAGACGCTGATCGACCTTGCCGGCCTGTTCGTGGTGACGCCGGTGGTCGCCTTCTACATGCTGCTCGACTGGGACCGCATGGTCGCCAAGGTGGACAGCTGGGTGCCGCGCCAGCATGTCGGCACGGTCCGCCAGATCGCCACCGACATCAACACCGCGACCGCCGGGTTCGTGCGCGGCCAGGGCACGCTGTGCCTGATCCTCGGGGTGATCTACGCGGTGGGGCTCACCGTCGTCGGCCTCAATTTCGGCCTGCTGATCGGGCTGTTCGCGGGCCTCATCAGCTTCATCCCCTATGTCGGATCGCTGACCGGACTGGCGCTCAGCCTCGGCGTGGCGTTCGTGCAGTTCTGGCCCGACTGGCAGTGGATCGTGGCCGTGGCGGCGGTGTTCTTCGTCGGGCAGTTCATCGAAGGCAACATCCTGCAGCCGAAGCTGGTGGGAAAGAGCGTCGGTCTGCACCCGGTGTGGCTGATGTTCGCGCTGTTCGCCTTCGGCTCGCTGTTCGGCTTCGTCGGACTGCTGATCGCCGTGCCGGCTGCAGCGGCCGTCGCGGTGCTGGTGCGGTTCGCGCTGTCGCGCTATCTCGCCTCGCCGCTCTACACCGGCAAGGATCCGGGGGGAGCCGTCACCGATCCCGTGGTTGCGGCGCCCGCGCGGAAAACCCCTGCCCCGCGCCGACGTGCGCGCACGAGCCGCCCCGACGCGGACTGAAGACGCCATGCCGGAAAAGGGAAAACCGCGGCAGCTGCCGCTCGATTTCGCACTGCCGCCGGGCTTCTCCCGCGACGAGCTGGTGCTCAGCCCCGCGAATGCCGAGGCCGTGCGGCTGATCGAGGCGTGGCCGGACTGGCCCTCGCCCGTCGCCGTGCTGGCGGGTCCGCCGGGATCGGGCAAGTCGCATCTCGGCGCCATCTGGTGCGAGCACGCAGGCGCAACCGCCCTCGATGCACCGCGGCTCGGCGACAGCGCCATCGAAGCTGCCGAAAAGGGGCCGGTCTTCATCGACGACATCGATCTCGCGCCGCTCGACCAGCCGGGGCTCTTCCACCTGATCAACGCCGTGCGGGAATCCGGCACAGGCCTGCTGATGACGGCGCGGCGCTTTCCCGCCGCGTGGGGCGCCACCCTTCCCGATCTCGTCTCACGTCTGAAGGCGGTGTCGACGGTGGAAATCGGCGAGCCGGACGACCTGCTTCTGGAAGGCGTCATCATGAAGCTGTTCGCCGACCGCCAGGTCGAGGTGGAGCCGCACGTCGTGCAATATCTGGTGCGCCGGATCGAGCGCTCGCTGGCGACGGCTATCGACGTCGTGGAGCGGCTCGACCGGGCAGCGCTCGAGGGAAAGACGAAAGTGAGCCGGGCGCTGGCGGCGAGCGTCGTTGGCGCGCTCGACGAGGGTCAGGGCGAATTCGATCTCTGATCCTCGCCGGTCGCGGCAATCAGCCTGCCCTTCCTGTCGATCTCCGCGCCGCAGCCGGGGCACGTCCAGCCGCCCCACATGCGCTGGCGCCACGATGTGGGCTGACGGAACATCGGCAGGGCCGTTCCGCAGCTCGGGCATTGGACGGGATTGAGGCTGACACCCCATTTTTCGAGGTCGCCGCGCGCAAGTTTTCTGTAGCCGCGCCACGTGGCGAATGCAGCGATGGCGGCGACGACAAGGCCTGCAATCACGATGTCCATGGCGGCAAATCTCCTGTGGCCGGAGGGACCATGGCAGCACAGGTGCGCCAAAGGCAAATGCTGTTCATCGCGGCGGGGTCGCACACCCGGAGCGGGGGGCAGTTTCAGCCAGGTCCGGACGAGCGCGTAGCCAATATCAGGGGAAGTCGGCACTGCGAAGCAAGAGTACCGAATCGCCGGCGAAGACGCGTTTGCCACGCGTGGTTCATGGTGGCGAACCGCTGTTCATCCTACACGCAATGCCGGACGGAAAACCGGTTTTCACCTTTCCCGGCATTGCTCTAGCGCTGCACGTACCAGTTGGAGTTGAAGGTGATCACGGCGCTCACCTTGATCGCGGCCGACATCACCTGCGCTTCCAAATCCTCGAGTGCGACGTTTTCGGCTTCGTGGCGAACGCGGACAGTCTCGGCAAGTGCCGGGACGTTGACGATACCGTCGCGCTTCCAGGCGCGCGTCACCGAGGTGCGGATATCCTCCATCAGGTCCGCCGACAAACGGCGGCCAATGATCGGGCTCACGTCGAAGGAGCCGGTTTCGATTTCGTGTGTCATGTCGACAATATGGGCTCCCTTCGGCACGAAGGCAAGGCATTTTCTCTTTTTTTTCAAATAGTTAGTAGGATAATAGCTTGGCGCACCCATAGCATTGGTCGAAGTTGGCAGCTTTGGCGTTTGCAACCAAATTGCTTGAAAATGCGTTGGTTACTAACTTTACGGTGACTGCTAAAATGATGGATGGCGAAGCGAAGCGTCTGGCCTCGCGGGGAGGCATTAGATGACCCAGTTGGAAAGACCCGAACGTCTGCAGATCATGCTCAGCCCGGAGGAGTTGAGGGCCCTGGAGGATTTCCGCTTCAACAACCGGATGCCGAGCCGGGCAGCCGCGGTGCGCGAATTGCTGCGGCGCGGACTGGCGGCCGAAGGTTTTCTCGGCGCAGGCGACGGCGCGAAGTCTCAGGACTTCGGCGTGCTCGGCTCCAGCTCGCAAAGTCCCGACGGCCAAGCCGACGAGGGTGTTCCCGAAGGCGATTGAGACGTCCGGGAGGCCCGACCCGGGCCAAGAACGGTTCATCGTTTCACGGTGTCGATGAACCGCTCCAAATTCTTGTTATCGCGTGACTCCGGACCGAAGACCGGTCTCACCTTTCCTGGCATTGCTTCAGACCGTCAGGTGCCGACGCACATGGGCGTGGTCGAGGTCCGCTGCGGGACCGTGGTGGACCACCTGCCCGCGATCCATGATGTAGACCTCGTCGGCGAGTTCGCGGCAGAAGTCCAGATACTGCTCGACCAGCAGCACGGCGATGCCGGCCTGGTCGCGCAGGAAACGAATTGCCCGTCCGATATCCTTGATGATCGACGGCTGGATTCCTTCGGTCGGCTCGTCGAGCACGAGAAGCTTCGGCCGCATCACCAGAGCGCGGCCGATCGCCAGCTGCTGCTGCTGGCCGCCCGACAGGTCGCCGCCGCGGCGGGACAACATGTCCCTGAGCACCGGGAACAGTTCGAACACGTGCTCCGGCACCGTTCGGTCGCCCCGTTTCAGCGGTGCGAAGCCGGTCTCCAGGTTTTCGCGCACCGTGAGCAGGGGGAAAATCTCCCTGCCCTGCGGAACGAAAGAAATGCCCGACCGGGCGCGATCGTACGCCGCGCTCCGGTCGAGCGCCTTCCCCTCGAAGGCTATCTCGCCCGACGTCAGCCGGTAATGGCCGACTATCGCTCTCATCAGACTGGTCTTGCCGACGCCGTTGCGGCCGAGCACGCAGGTGATCCTGCCGGCATCGGCCGCCATCGAAACGCCGCGCAGCGCCTGGGCGGCGCCGTAGTGAAGGGTTGCGTCGGTCACCGTCAGCATCGCTACCGCCCCAGATAGACTTCGATGACGCGCTGGTCGGCGCTGACGTGATCGAGCGTGCCCTCCGACAGCACCGAGCCCTCGTGCAGGCAGGTCACCTTGACGCCGAGCTCGCGCACGAAATCCATGTCGTGCTCGACCACGATCACCGAATGGGTGCGCGCGATGTCCTTCAGAAGCCGCGCCGTCTCCACCGTCTCGGCGTCGGTCATGCCGGCGACCGGCTCGTCGACGAGCAAAAGCTTGGGGTCCTGCGCAAGCAGCATGCCGATCTCCAGCCATTGTTTCTGGCCGTGGCTCAGATTGGCCGCCAGCATGTCGCGTTTCTCGGCCAGCCGGATGCGTTCGAGGATAGCGTCGACGCGCTCGTCCTCGTCATTGGAGCGGGCGTGGAAGAGTGCCGGGAAGATCGAGCGCGGCCCCGCCATCGCCAGGCGGACGTTGTCCTCCACGCTGTGGCTTTCGAAGACGGTCGGCTTCTGGAATTTCCGGCCGATCCCGAGCATGGCGATGTCGGCCTCGTCGTGGCGCGTCAGGTCGATCTCGCCGTCGAAGAAGACCACGCCCTCGTCGGGCCGCGTCTTGCCGGTGATGATGTCCATCATCGTCGTCTTGCCGGCGCCGTTGGGGCCGATGATCGCGCGCATCTCGCCCTTGTCGAGCACGAGAGACAGCTCGTTGATGGCCTTGAACCCGTCGAAAGAGACCGAGACGCCGTCGAGATAGAGGATGGTGTTGGATTTCGACATCGTCGCTACTCGGCGGGCTGCGGTTCGGGGTCGGAAGATCGCGGCGGATCGTACGGGCGCTGCGGCTGGATCACGGGGCCGTCCTCGGGCTCGACCGGCTCGTTCTCGGCAGGCTCGGGCTGCGCGGCCGCGGCGAGGCTCTGGCCCCTCTTTTCACGCCAGGCATCCCACGTGCCCACGATACCCCTCGGCAGGAACAGCGTGACGGCGATGAACAGGCCGCCCAGCGCGAACAGCCAGAACTCCGGCAGCACGCCGGTGAACCAGCTCTTGCCGCCGTTGACCAGAAGCGCGCCGAGGATCGGGCCGACGATGGTGCCACGCCCGCCGACGGCCGCCCACACCACGACTTCGATGGAGTTCGCAGGCTCGAACTCGCTAGGGTTGATGATGCCGACCTGCGGCACGTAAAGCGCGCCGGCGATGCCCGCCATGACGGCCGAGACCGTGAAGGCGAACAGCTTGATGTTCTCCGGCCGCCAGCCGATGAAGCGGGTTCGGCTTTCGGCGTCGCGCACGGCGATCATCAGCTTGCCGTATTTGGAGCCGGAGATCGCGGCCACCATCAGGACACCGAGCGCCAGCGCGATCGCGCTCGTGGCGAACAGCGCCGAGCGCGTTGCGTCGGCCTGCACCGAGAAGCCCAGAATATCCTTGAAGTCGGTAAGCCCGTTGTTGCCGCCGAAACCCATGTCGTTGCGGAAGAAGGCAAGCAGCAGCGCGTAGGTCATCGCCTGGGTGATGATCGACAGATAGACGCCGGTCACCCGGCTCCTGAAGGCGAACCAGCCGAAAACGAAGGCGAGCAGCCCCGGCGCCAGCATTACCATGATCGCGGCGAACCAGAAGTGGTCGAAGCCGTACCAGTACCAGGGCAGTTCCTTCCAGTTCAGGAAGACCATGAAGTCGGGAAGGATCGGGTTGCCGTAAACGCCGCGGGTGCCGATCTGGCGCATCAGGTACATGCCCATCGCGTAGCCGCCGAGCGCGAAGAACGCACCGTGGCCGAGCGACAGTATCCCGCAGAACCCCCACACGAGATCGAGGGCCAGCGCCAGCAGCGCGTAGCAGAGATACTTGCCGGTGAGCGCCACCATGTAGGACGGCATGTGGAACGCGCTGCCGCGCGGCACCGCCAGGTGCAGCACGGGCACCATAACGGCGATGGCCAGAAGGATGACCAGCGCGGCGATCACCCGCCGCGACAGGCCGGCAGCGAAGAAGCGCGCCGCGATCATGCCTCCACCGCCCTGCCCTTGAGCGCGAACAGGCCACGCGGGCGCTTCTGGATGAACAGGATGATCAGCACCAGCACCAGGATCTTGCCCAGCACCGCGCCGGCATAGGGCTCCAGGAACTTGTTGAGGATGCCGAGCGAGAAGGCGCCGACCAGCGTGCCCCAAAGATTGCCGACGCCGCCGAAAACCACGACCATGAAGCTGTCGATGATGTAGCCCTGCCCGAGATTGGGCGAGACGTTGTCGACCTGGCTGAGCGCCACGCCGGCGATGCCGGCGATCCCGGAGCCGAGCGCGAAGGTCAGCGCGTCGATCATCGGCGTGCGGATGCCCATGGACGATGCCATGCGGCGGTTGGCGGTCACCGCGCGCATCTGCAGCCCCCAGGGCGTGCGGTTGAAAATGTAGAGGAGCAGCGCGAACACGCAGAGCGCGAAGGCGACGATCCACAGCCGGTTCCAGGTGATCGCCAGATGGCCGAGTTCGAAGGAACCCGACATCCATGAGGGGTTCCCGACCTGCCGGTTGGTCGGCCCGAAGATCGTGCGCACCGCCTGCTGTAGGACGAGCGAGACACCCCAGGTGGCGAGCAGCGTCTCCAGCGGCCGGCCATAGAGGAAGCGGATGATGCCGCGCTCGATGGCGAAGCCGACGCCGCCGGCGACGAGGAAGGCAAGCGGCAGAGCGATCGCCAGCGACCAGTCGAACAGGCCGGGCACGTAGGTGCGGATCAGTTCCTGGACGACGAAGGTCGTGTAGGCGCCGAGCATCACCATCTCGCCGTGCGCCATGTTGATGACGCCCATGACGCCGAAGGTGATGGCGAGCCCGATTGCGGCCAGAAGCAGCACGGACCCGAGCGAGATGCCGAACCAGACGTTCTGCGCGGCGTCCCACGCCGCCAGGGACGAGCGCACGCTCTCGGCGGCAGCTTCGGCGGCATCCTTGAGACTGCCTTCCGAGGTGGAGGCAATGGCACGCAGCATGGACAGCGCCGTCCGATCACCGCGGGCCGCGATGGTCGAGATGGCGGCGAGCTTCTGTTCCTCGCCGAGGTCGGAAATCAGCACGGCCGCCGCCCGCGCCTCTTGCAGGCGGGCCTTGACGTCGGCATCCGCTTCCTTGGCGATCGCGGCGTCGAGGATGTCGATCTGCTCCGGATCGGGGGAATTGAACAGCGTTTCGGCAGCCTGCATGCGCACCGCCGGATTGGGCGAGCCGAGCGTGAGGGTGCCGAGCGCGTCGCGGATCGAACCGCGCAGGCCGTTGTTGACCTTGATCTTGGTGAGTTCGCGGGTGTTCTCGGCCTCGCCGACCTTGTCGCCGCTCAACGGGTCGAGAAGTGCGACGACGCCGCCCTGCTTGCGAACGATGAAGACCTGCTTGTCGGCCTTGCGGAAGTGGAGATCGCCGTCGGAGAGCGCGTTGAGGACGCGGGCGACGGCCGGTTCGCCGGTGGCGACGAGCTCGCCGACGATTTCCTCGGTCTGGCTGTAGCTTCGCGAGGTGGCGAACTTCGCGATGATCGCCCGGAGTTCCGCCTCGTCCGCCTGTGCCGGCGCCAGTTGCGCGGCAAGGAACAGGGCCAGAAGGCCGATGGCGCGTAGCAGGTTCATTTCAGGCGACCGTCCCGAAGCATCTGGAAGGTGTCTCCCGGGCGAGCGGGAGGAGGAGCCCGCCCGGGAGGTGTCTCGGCTGGAGGGAGGAGGTTCCAGCCGGGATGGTGTTCACGCAGGCATGATCCTGTCCGAAAACCGGTATCCGCTTTTCGGGATCATGCCTCGGGTCAGCTTCCCTTGCCGCCGCACTTGCCGGTGGCGACGTTGAAGTTGCCGCACGACATCGGCTTGCGCCAATCGGAGATCAGGTCCTTGGAGTTGGGCAGGTAGTCCGACCAGGCGTCGCCCGGCACCAGGCCCGGCGTCTCCCAGACCGTCTCGAACTGGCCGTTATCCTGGATCTCGCCGATCAGCACCGGCTTGGTGATGTGGTGGTTCGGCATCATGGTCGAGTAGCCGCCGGTGAGGTTCGGCACCGACACGCCGATGATGGCGTCGATCACGGCGTCGGGATCGGTCGTGCCGGCCTTCTCGACCGCCTTAACCCACATGTTGAAGCCGATGTAATGGGCTTCCATCGGGTCGTTGGTCACGCGCTTGTCGTCGCCGATGAACTTGTGCCAGGTGTCGATGAACTCGGCGTTCTGCTCGGTGTCGACGCTTTCGAAATAGTTCCAGGCGGCCAGGTGGCCGACGAGCGGAGCGGTGTCGAGACCGGCAAGCTCTTCCTCACCCACCGAGAACGCCACGACCGGGATGTCGGTCGCCTTGATGCCCTGGTTGGCGAGTTCCTTGTAGAACGGCACGTTGGCGTCGCCGTTGATGGTGGAGACGACCGCCGTCTTCTTGCCGGCCGAGCCGAAGGTCTTGATCGCGGAGACCTCGGTCTGCCAGTCGGAGAAGCCGAACGGCGTGTAGTTGATCATGATGTCCTCGTCGGCCACGCCCTTCGACTTCAGGTAGGCCTCGAGGATCTTGTTGGTCGTGCGCGGATAGACGTAGTCGGTGCCTTCCAGCACCCACCGCTTCACCGCGCCGCCATCGTCGCTCATCAGGTAGTCGACGGCGGGGATCGCCTGCTGGTTGGGCGCAGCGCCGGTGTAGAACACGTTGCGCTCGCTTTCCTCGCCCTCGTACTGGACGGGGTAGAAGAGCAGCGAGTTGAGCTCGGAGAACACCGGCAGCACCGACTTGCGGCTCACCGACGTCCAGCAGCCGAACACGGCGGCGACCTTGTCCTGGCTGATCAGCTCACGGGCCTTCTCGGCGAAGAGCGGCCAGTCGGAGGCCGGATCGACGACGACCGCCTCGAGCTTCTTGCCCAGCAGTCCGCCCTTCTTGTTCTGCTCGTCGATGAGCATGAGCATGGCGTCCTTGAGCGTCGTCTCGGAAATCGCCATCGTGCCGGAAAGCGAGTGGAGGATGCCGACCTTGATCGTATCCTCCTCGGCCCGGGCCGGCACTGTTGCCAGCAGGCCCATGGCTACGGCACTCGCGGCCAGAAGCCCGGCTGCCTTCTTGAAAGTTCCCCTCATTGAATAAACCTCCGAACAGGGTTGTTTGCACCGCCCATAGCGTTGCAACTGCCGTGCCAGTTTCCAGGGCCGGATTTTTCTCCGTTTGGAAAACTGCGTCAGATCAATAGGTTGCGAGGCGCTCCGCACACATCGCAACAAGGGGCCGGGATGCGGTTAATCTTCTGTTGAGGGTTTTTTCAGCAGTGCGAGCTGGCTCTGTCTACATTTTAGGCAGCTCAGGTAATTGCCTCAATGTTCATCAGGAGATCGGCGCAAATCGCGTTGGTAACGGGCGCCGTGACAGCCTAGATTCACGCCACCGGAGCGTTCCTCCGGCAGAGGTTGTTTGCACCACAAATGCCTCGAGGCCCCGCAGGCATCTGTCTGCGGGGCTTTTTCGTCGAGACGAGACGGAAGCAGGAGCGTCAGTCGCGCTCCAGCATGTCCTTGACGGTGGTGGCGAGCTGCTTGAGCGAGAACGGCTTCGGCAGGAAACCGAATTGCGCGTCGGCCGGGAGGTTCTTCGCGAAGGCGTCCTCCGCGTAACCGGACACGAAGATGAACTTGATGTCCGGCTGCACCTTGCGCAGTTCGCCGAGCAGCGTCGGCCCGTCCATCTCGGGCATCACGACATCGGAAACGACCAGGTCGATCTTGCCGTCCAGTTCGTGGAATATTTCCATCGCCTCGACGCCCGACGACGCCTCGTGGACGGTGTAGCCGCGGGAGGACAATGCCCGTACGCTGCCCATGCGAACCGCGTCCTCGTCTTCGACCAGCAGCACGGTGGCCGAACCCGAGAGGTCCTTGGCGGCTTCATCGGCCTGCCGCGCCGCGGCGGTCTCCTTCTCAGACCGGGGCTCGGCGGTGCGCTCCTTGTCCGCGCTGGCGACGGAGCCTTCGCCGGTCGTCGCGGCCGCGACATGGCGGGGCAGGAAAATCTGGAACGTCGTGCCCTTGCCGACTTCCGATTCGCAGAAGATGAAGCCGCCGGTCTGCTTGATGATGCCGTAGACCATCGACAGACCGAGGCCGGTCCCCTTCCCCACTTCCTTGGTGGTGAAGAACGGCTCGAAGATCTTCTTGAGGGTCTCCGGTTCGATGCCGCTTCCCGTGTCCTCGACCTCGACGAGCACATAGTCGGCCGGCGTCAGCTCGCGATGGCCGAAACCGGCGCACTCCTCCTGCACGACATTGCGGGTGCGAACGGTGAGATCGCCGCCACCGGGCATGGCGTCGCGCGCGTTGACGGCGAGGTTGACCACCACCTGCTCGAACTGGCCGATGTCGGCCCTCACCGGCCACAGATCCCGTCCGTGCTCGATCTTCAGCGTCACGTCGTTGCCGACGAGACGGGCGAGCAGCATGCGCAGGTCCGCCAGCACGTCGGTGAGGCTGAGCACCTCCGGCCGCAGCGTCTGGCGCCGCGAGAACGCCAGCAGCTGACGCACCAGCGAGGCGGCGCGGTTGGCGTTCTGCTTGATGTTCATGATGTCCGGGAACGACGGGTCCGACGGGCGGTGGTTCGTCAGCAGCAGGTCCGACGCCATGATGATGGCTGTCAGCACGTTGTTGAAATCGTGCGCGATGCCGCCGGCGAGCTGTCCCACGGCCTGCATCTTCTGGCTCTGCGCCATCTGGGCCTCGAGCGCCTTCTGCTCGGTCGTCTCGACGGCATAGACGATCGCCGCTTCCTGCCCCTCTTCGACGCCGTCGGTGACCGCGTTGACGTAGAAGCGCATGTGCCGCTCCTCCTCGCCGGGAAGAACGGTGTCGATCGGCGAGATGTCGGCCTGGTGCTGGACCGCCTTTTCCAGCGCTGCGGCGAAGCTCGGCTTGTCACGCTCGTGAATGACGGTGTCGAGCCTCACCTGCCGGTCTACGGCGTCGCGATCCACGCAAGCGGAGAACAGCGACAGGAAAGGCGCGTTGGTGCGCAGGATGCGGCCCTGCGCATCGACGCCGGCTATCGCCATGGGCGTGGAGTTGAAGAAGCGCGTGAAGCGAATCTCGGCGGAGCGAAGGTCGCCCGCGGCATCCTCGCCCTGGTTGCGGTTGAGCACTATGGTGCGCGTCGGGCCGCCTATGCCCTCGCGGCTGGCGGTGACCCGGTGCATGAAGCGCACGGGCAGCACTTCGCCGCCGGCCGTGGCAAGGTCGAGGTCGATGACGGCGTTGCGGGTGGTGCCCGGATCGGCCTTCACGGAGCGGATCAGCGCCATCCCGTCGCCGGCCACGATCTCGGGCAGGGAGATGGCCCCCGGCGTGAAGCTCGCGAGATCGATGCCGAGCCATTCCGCGAGCGTGGCGTTGATGTAGGTGACGCGACCGTCGGTGTCGGCGGCGAAGAAGCCGGCCGGCGCGTGATCGAGGTGATCGATGGCTTTCTGGAGGTCGAGGAAGAAGCGCTCCTGCTCGGCACGTTCCTCCGAGATGTCGGCGAGCTGCCAGGCCTGCAGCGGCTGCGGCCTGCCGGGCACGGCGAACACGCGGGCACGAACCCTGTACCAGCGTGCGCCGGCATCGCTGCCCGGTTTGATCGCGTGCGAGAGGCGGAATTCGCCGTCGCCGGCCACGCCGTCGCGCAGGCCGGCGGCCAGCCGCACGACGGTCGGCGAGGCCTCGGGATCGTCGGACAAGCAGCCCGTCGACCGTCCGCAGATCGGCGGCCGAGGTGGCGCCCGTCATCTCCGCATAGGCGGCGTTGGCGTAGACGACACGGCCCTTCTGGTCGGTGACCACCAGCCCCTGCCCCAGCGTGTCGATGAAAGCCTTGGCGAGATCGTCGGCATTGGAGCGCGGCGCGATCTGCACGAAGCCTATGGCGGTGGCGAACAGATAGCCGACGCCGATCATTGCCAGCACGCCGAGAAGCCCGAGCAGGAAGGGGTCGCCCAGCCGCTCCTGGAAAATCGCGAACATGATCGCCGCGCCGGTCAGCACGGCGGTGAAGATCACAAGACGGGTTATGGCCCCGGGGCGGGTATTCTGATCGACGATCGGTGCGGGATGGATATCGCCGCGTTCTCTGGCCATTCAACGCCTGCCGCTGTTGTCGCGAGACAGCACGGTATGTCCGCCCCTGATGCGTTCCCGGCATACATCACCGCCGCCGATTCCCGCAAGGTCGCCACGAGGCGCGAGCGGCGGCTCGCGCAATTGCCGGCCGCTTGCGGGACAAGGGGTTGGTGGATAGTGTCGCCACGACCGGAGATGCAGGGAGGATCGGTTCATGCGCGAGTGGCTGGAGAGCGTGGCGGGACCGGCCTATGCATCGGCGATGATGTGGACGCTCGGGGCGCTGGCGCTGCTGCTGGTCGTGCTGGTTCTGATCAAGATCGTGCGCAGCCTGACGTTCGGAACGTTCGTGGCCGGCGGGCGCAACCGCAAGGCGCGCCTGGCGGTGATGGACGCGGCCGCCGTCGACAGCCAGCGCCGGCTGGTGCTGGTGCGCCGCGACGACGTCGAGCACCTGATCCTCATCGGCGGCCCCACCGACGTCGTGGTGGAGCAGAACATCCGCCTCCTGGCGCCGGCCCGTCGGGCGCCTGCGCCCGAACCGGTGCGCGCGCAGCCCCGACCGGTTCCTGCCCCGGAGCCCGCACCTTCGCCGGCCGCGCGGCCTGTACGAGCCACGGCGTCCCCGTATTCGCCGCCGCCGCGCCGCACGGAGCCGCAAGCACCGCGAGTGGCGTCTCCGTCGACATCCGCTTCGCCGGCGACCTCGCAGCCCGCCAAGCCCCAGACGCAGGCCAGCCCAGCGCGGATCCGACATCGACGACAAGCTCGTACGCGAGTTGCGCGCCGGCATGGGCAGTGAGGTGCAGGCAAAGGAAAAGACGCCGGGCAAGAGCGAATCGTCGACGCAATCGGCGTCTCTCGACGACGAAATGTCGAAGCTTCTCGGGGAATTGTCGGGCAGCAAGCGCTGACCGACAGCGATTCGGCAAAAGCCTGCGGCCGGCAGTCGGCCGAACCTTCAGATCGGGCAAGCCTTCGCGGGCTAACCCGCCTCAGTCGTCGCGGTAGACCTTCTCGCGCCGCTCGTGGCGCTCCTGCGCCTCGATCGACAAGGTGGCGATGGGACGAGCGTCGAGGCGCTTGAGCGAAATCGGCTCGCCCGTCTCCTCGCAATAGCCGTAGGTGCCTTCGTCGATCCTCAGCAGCGCCGCGTCGATCTTGGCGATCAGCTTGCGCTGCCGGTCACGGGCACGAAGCTCGATGGCACGGTCGGTCTCCGAGGATGCGCGATCCGCGAGATCGGGATGATGGGCGTTTTCCTGCTGAAGTATCTCGAGGGTCTCGCGGGCCTCGCGCAGGATGTCGCTCTTCCAGGTCATGAGCTTGGAACGGAAGTAGGCCTTCTGCCGGTCGTTCATGAACGGCTCATCTTCCGAGGGGACATAGTCGGTTTCTGCGAGTTCATTCATGCGATTCACCCCACTAAAGACCCGGCGCCTATATATTCGCGGCTCACAGCAGGCACAAGCGCAAAGCCACCCGTCATCACGATTTGTTCATGCCATTGAAAACGACCGGGAATCGGCGGTCGGAGGGGCGAAATTGCGGCTAAAGGCGTGTCCATAGGCAAATGGATGCCGATTGCACCGGGCAGCGCCCCGCTTTACACCCGTGCCGGCGTCGCGAACAGGTGAAGAGCGCCGACGAGGAGGAAGCCTGCCCATGAGCCGCGTCTACCTGTTGAGACACGCCAAGGCTGCGTCCGCGGGCGTCGGCATGCGCGATTTCGACCGGCCGCTCGTCCAGACGGGCCGCGAAGACGCCGCCCAGATGGGCGCGGAAATGGCGGCACGCGGCTACCAGCCGTCGCTGGTTCTGTGCTCGACGGCCAAGCGCGCACGCGAGACCTGGGAGTGCGCGGCCGAGCATCTTGCGGTCGACGCGGCCGACGTGAGGTACAGCGACGCGCTCTATTCGGCAGACACCGCAGGCTATCTGCGCGCCGTCCACGAGGCGGACGACGTGCCATCCGTGATGATCGTGGGCCACAACCCGACCATGGAAGAAAGCGCCTGCGAACTTGCCCACGGCGGCGAGGCGGAGGCGCTCGCCACGTTGCGGCGCGGCTTCGGCAAGTCCGCGCTCGCGGTTCTGGAGTTCGAGGGGCCGCTGGCGGAAGTGCGCGCAGGCTCCGGCCGGCTCGTCGACATGTTCTCCCCGAAGACGCTCTGAGGGGCCGCCCCGCAGCGGCATTTCAAATGCCGCGCAGCGCCCCTATATGCGAACCGTTCACCGGGGAGCGCGAGTAGTTGGCGGCACTGACGACGATCACGGACGAGGCGCGCATTGCCCTCGACACGCTCTCGGAGCGCGCCACGGGGCTGTTTTCGCCGTCCGTCAGGATCGGCGTCAGCGGGCTTTCGCGCGCCGGCAAGACGGTCTTCATCTCCGCGCTCGTGCACAACCTGATCCATGGCGGCAGGCTTCCGCTGTTCGACGCCCAGAAATCGGGTCGCATCTCGCGCGCCTTCCTCGAGCACCAGCCCGACGACGCGGTCCCGCGCTTCGCCTACGAAGATCACATCGCGGCACTGATCGACGAGCGCGTGTGGCCGGACTCTACCCGCGCCATATCCGAGCTCAGGCTGACGGTGGAGTTCGAATCGGCCTCGGCCTGGAGCCGCATGTTTTCGTCAGGCAAGCTGTCGATCGACATCGTCGACTATCCCGGCGAATGGCTTCTCGACCTGCCGCTGCTCGGCAAGAGCTACGCCGAATTTTCCCACGACGCGCTCGAGCTGGCCGCCTTGCCGGCGCGCGCCGATCTCTCCGCCGCATGGCGCGAACTCGCCGGCGCCGCCGATCCAGGCTCGGATGCCGACGAGATGGTCGCGCGGCGGCTGGCCGAAGCCTTCGCCGGCTACCTCAAGGCCTGCAAGGAGGACGGGCGGGCGCTGTCGACCCTGCCGCCGGGCCGGTTTCTCATGCCGGGGGACCTCGAAGGCTCGCCGGCGCTGACCTTTTCGCCGTTGCCGCTGGAACCCGGCAGCCGCCCGCGCACGGGATCGCTGCACGCGATGATGGAGCGGCGCTACGAGGCCTACAAGACGCATGTGGTGAAGCCGTTCTTCCGCGAGCACATCGCGCGGCTCGACCGGCAGATCGTGCTGATCGACGTCATGCAGGCGCTCAATGCCGGTCCCGCGGCCGTCGCCGACCTCGAACGGGCCCTGACGGAGATCCTGGCCTGCTTCCGGCCCGGCCGGGGCAGCTTCCTCACCGATTTCTTCGCGCGGCGCATCGACCGGATCCTCGTCGCCGCGACCAAGGCCGACCACATCCATCATGAAAGCCACGACCGGCTGCAGGCGATCGTGCGGCGGCTGGCCGACCGCGCCATTGCCCGCGCCGACTTTTCGGGCGCTTCCGTCGATGTCGTGGCGATGGCGGCGGTGCGCGCGACCCGGGAGGGGACAGCCAAGCACGGCCGCGAGACCCTGCCGGTGATCATCGGCACCCCGCTCAAGGGCGAGACGATCGGCGGCGAGACCTTCGACGGGGAGACGGAAACGGCGGTGTTTCCCGGCGACCTTCCGGAAAAGCCGGGAGACCTGTTCAAGGGCGCGAACGCGGCCCCCGCCGGCGGCGAGCCGCCCATCAGGTTCGTGCGGTTTCGCCCGCCCAGACTGGAGCGCACCGCGGAGGGAGTTTCGCTTTCGCTCCCCCACATCCGCCTCGACCGGGCCTTGCAGTTCCTGCTCGGAGACCGGCTGGCATGAGCACGCCGCGCAAACCGGCCGCGTTCCGCATCGAGCCGGAGCAGAAGGCGGAGCCTGAAACGGCAGCACCCGAGGCACCGCGCGCGCCTCGCGCCGTCCGGGCGGACGTCGCCGTCGTGACACCCGCCGAGATCGATGTCTTCGATGCACAGGACGAGGCGCTTTCCGCCCCGCCTCCGGCGACCGCGCCGCGCAGGCGCTCGCGGCTTGCGGCCATCTTCTTCACCTCCGCCGGCGCGTTGCTCTCGCTTGCGGTGTGGCTGTGGATCGACCGACTGGTCCGCGATCTGTTCTCCCGCGCCGACTGGCTCGGCTGGCTGGCGCTCGGCGTTGCGGCGATCGCCGCGCTGACCCTGGTCATCATCGTGCTGCGCGAAATCGTGGCGCTGGCGCGCCTGGCGTCGGTGGAAAAGCTGCGACGGCGAGGCGCGGAGGCGATCGCCGCCGACGATGCACGTGCGGCGCGAAAATTGGTCGACGACCTGTCGAACCTGCTTTCGTCGAAGCCGGAAACCGCATCCGGCCGTCGCGCACTGGCTGAGACACGCGACGACATCATCGACGGCGCCGACCTGGTGCGGCTGGCCGAGACGGAGCTTCTGGCTCCTCTGGACGCCCGCGCCCAGGCGATGATCCTCGACGCGGCCAAGCGCGTCTCGCTGGTGACGGCGGTCAGCCCGCGCGCCATCACCGACGTCGCCTACGTCGTGTTCGAGGCGGGCCGGCTGATTCGCCGCCTGGCCGAACTCTACGGCGGACGTCCGGGCACGCTCGGCTTCTTCCGGCTTGCCCGGGACGTGCTGGCGCATCTGGCCGTCACCGGCTCGATCGCTTTCGGCGACAGTTTCGTGCAGCAGATCGTCGGCCACGGGCTCGCCGCCAAGCTGTCGGCGAAGCTCGGCGAAGGCGTCGTCAACGGCATGATGACGGCCCGAATCGGCATGGCGGCGATGGACACCGCGCGTCCGCTGCCGTTCAGCGCGGTGAAACGGCCGGGAATGGGGGATTTCCTGACCGCCCTCACCCGCTTCGCGCGGCGCCAGCAAGGCGAGAACGGCCCGGCAGCGGAATGAGCTTGCGCGCTTGACGCCACGCCGAGTAGGCTCGCGCGAGTGCCGCGATAGCGAAGCGTTAACCATTCCTGTTCATGGTTTCGCTGGTTCTCTCTTCCTCCAGTTTCCGGTGTCGGTGCCCCATGATCGCCAGCAAATTCCTGTCCGCAGCCCTTGCATTTGCGACGGTCGCCGCGATCGCCGTACCGGCGACATCGGCAAAGGCATCCGAGCGCGAGCGCAGGTTCTTCCAGTCGGTCGAAGGTGAATGGACCGGCCCCGGCGAGGTGGTCGCCGGCAAGTACAAGGGCACCAAGTTCGTCTGCAACTTCACCGGCGCCACGCCCGACGGCAAGGTCGGCATGTCGCTCGACGGCGGATGCCGTGTCGGGCTGTTCACCCAGAGCATGAGCGCCATCGTCGAGAAGGCAGGCGCGGACTATCGCGGCACGTTCCTCGACGGCGCCAAGGGCAAGGGCCTCGATGTCGTTTCGGGCAAGGTGCAGGCCAACAAGGTGGTGTTCGCCCTCAACCGCAACGCCCTCAACGGCGCCATGCTCGCCCGCCTGCCCGACGCCAACACGATGAACATCACCGTGTCCGTCAATGTGCAGGGCCAGCTCGTGCCGGTGATCGGCGTTTCGCTGAAGCGGGTGGACGCGCGTTCGGTCGGAGCGGTCGCCAGCAAGTAGGCACTGCCGCACGGTTACCGGGACGGGAGCCGCCCTCTTCCGCCTTCCGTCGTTTGCGTTATGAATTGCCCTGATGCGGCGGTGTGGACCGCCCGAGCGCCAGGGTGGCTGACATGACCACGGAAGTCGGCGGTTCCGACCTCGTCCAGGTTGTATCCCTTCTCGCGGCCGGCGTGGTCGCGGTTCCGATCTCCAAGCGGCTCGGCCTCGGTTCGGTGCTCGGCTATCTCGCCGCCGGGCTGGTGATCGGCCCGTTCGGCCTGCGGCTTTTTTCCGATCCCCAGTCGATCCTGCACGTCGCCGAACTCGGCGTCGTCATGTTCCTGTTCGTCATCGGGCTGGAGATGCAGCCGTCGCGCCTGTGGAGCCTGCGGCGCGAGATATTCGGGCTCGGCGCGCTCCAGGTTCTCGTCTGCGGCGCGCTGCTCACGCTTGCCGGGCATCGGAATCGGCTTCGGCCCGCTGGTGGCGTTCGTGGCGGGCGCCGGCTTCGTGCTGTCGTCGACGGCGATCGTCATGCAGCTTCTGACCGAGCGCGGCGAGGCCGCGACAGCCGCCGGGCAGCGGATCGTGTCGATCCTGCTGCTGGAAGACCTCGCGATCGTCCCGCTGCTTGCGCTGATCGCATTTCTGGCGCCCGGCGGCGAAGACATGGGCCTGTCGGACCGGGCGGTCGGAATCGCCATCGCTCTGGCCTCGATCGCACTGCTCGTGGCTGCGGGCCGCTGGCTGCTCAACCCGATGTTCCGCATCCTGGCGCAGGCGCATGCACGCGAGGTGATGACGGCTGCTGCATTGCTCGTCGTGCTCGGGGCGGCGCTGGCGATGCAGATCGGCGGCCTCTCGATGGCGCTCGGAGCGTTCCTTGCGGGCGTTCTCCTGTCGGAATCGACGTTCCGGCACCAGCTGGAGGCCGATATCGAGCCGTTTCGCGGCATCCTTCTGGGCCTGTTCTTCATGAGCGTCGGCATGTCGCTCGATCTTTCGGTGCTGGGACGAGAGTGGACGCTGATCCTTGTCTCGGTGGTCGTCTACATGGCGCTGAAGGCCGCCGGCATCTATGTCGTGGCACGGCTTCTCGGCGCAGCGAACCGGGAGGCGCTGACACGCGCAGCGCTGCTTGCACAGGGCGGCGAGTTCGCCTTCGTGCTGTTTGCGGCCGCAGCAAGCGTCGGCATCCTGGAGCCAGGCACCAGCGCGGTCCTGACGGCGACCGTCATCATCTCGATGGCGCTGACGCCGCTCGGCGTGATGTTGCTGCGCCGCCTCCTGCCGGACGAAGCCCTTTCGACGGAAGGCGTGGAGGAGGCGGACGGGCTGACCGGCCGCGTCCTCATCATCGGTTTCGGACGGTTCGGCCAGATCGTCAGCCAGCCGCTGCTGGCGCGCGGCGTCGACGTGTCGATCATCGACGACGATGTCGAAATGATCCAGGCGGCGGCGAATTTCGGCTTCAAGGTCTATTACGGCGACGGAACGCGGCTCGACATATTGCGCGCCGCCGGCGCCGAGCAGGCGGAGGCGGTGCTGGTCTGCGTCGACAGGCCGGAGGCGGCGCTGGCGATCACCGAGCACGTGAAGGCGGAGTTCCCCTTCGTGAAGGTGCTGGCGCGCTCCTTCGACCGGGCGGCCTCGATCCGGCTGCTGGCGGCGGGCGTCGACTACCAGCTGCGCGAAACCCTTCACTCCGCACTGGAATTCGGCGAGCAGACGCTTTTGAGGCTCGGCGTTGCCGAAGAGGAAGCGGCCGAGATCATGCGCGAAGTGCGCAAGCGCGACGCGGCGCGGCTGGAGATGCAGGTCGCCGGCGGCATATATGCCGGCAACAGCCTCGTTCGCGGCAACGCACCGGTTCCCGAGCCGCTGTCGCAGCCGCGCAAGAAGGGACGAGGCCTCAACGAGGAAACGGCGGGGATGATCAAGCCGGCCCCGGCCGACTGACGCGCGTTCCCTAGCCCTTCGCGCCACCAGTCGCCGCCGCGTCGCGCAACCGCGATGCCGGTGGCATCGAGCGCGGCAAGGTGTTCGGCCAGCGGTCGCCCATCGAGCACGAGGTCCGGCGCGATCTCGGCGAGCGGCACCAGCACGAAAGCGCGTTCCAGCATGCGCGGGTGCGGGACCGTCAGCCCGGGTTCGTCGATGCGCAGATCGTCGAACATGAGGATGTCGAGATCGATGGGTCGCGGTCCCCAGCGCTCGGTGCGCACGCGCTTCAGCTCGCCTTCCGTGGACAAGCAAAGATCGAGCAGGCCGCGAGGCGGCAGGTCGGTCTCGATCTTCGCCACGGCGTTGAGGAAATCCGGCTGGTCGGTCTTTCCCCACGGCGGGGTGCTGTAGAGCGAGGAGACCGCCGCCACGTGCGCGTGCGCGTTGCGGTCGAGCCCGCGAAGCGCGGCGCCAAAGGCAGCGCGCGGGTCGCCGAGATTGCCGCCCAGCCCCAGGAAGGCGGTGCTATTCAGGCCACTCAACCGTCACCTCGACATGGTCCAGCACGCCGGGCACCGGGGCGTTCGGCTTGCGCACCGTGATGCGGGCGCGCGCGATCTGCGGAAAACGGCGGCAGAAGCGCGCGGGCGACGTCGTGGGCGAGCGCCTCGATCAGGAAGCGCCGCTTGCCGGTGACGATCTCCTCGATCACCTTGAAGGCAACGCCGTAATCGACTGTATCTGCGATGGAATCCTGTTCCAGAGGCGTGCCGGGCTCGACCCAGAGATCGGCGTCGACATAGAAGCGCTGGCCGAGCGTCTCCTCCTCGTCGAGCACGCCGTGGCGCGCGAAGAAGGCGCAGTTCTTCATGCTGATCTGGTACATCGGCGTCAGCCTTCGGATGATTTGCGCGCCAGCATAGCATCCGCGATGCGCAGCGCGTCGACGTTGTATGCGACGTTGTGGACCCTGAAAATGTCGGCGCCCTGCATGCGCAGGATGACGCTCGTCGCGGCAGTGCCGACGTCGCGGTCGGCCGCCTCGCGGCCAGTGACGGTGCCGATGAAGCGCTTGCGCGACGTGCCGACCAGCAAAGGAAAGCCGAGGGCCTTCAGCTCGGCGAATCGCGCCATCAGGTCGAGATTTTCCTCCGCCGTCTCCTTGGCGAAGCCGAAGCCGGGATCGAGCACGATCCTGTCTTCTGCAATGCCGGCTTCCTGCGCGATCCCGAGCGAGCGCCGCAGAAAGACGAACTGGTCTTCCACGACGTCCGGGAGCTTCTGGCGGCCGCGTCCCGTATGCATGATCACCAGCCCCGCGCCGGTGTCGGCGGCGACACGCGCGATATCCGGCTCGCGCTGCAGTCCCCAGACATCGTTGACGATGTGAGCCCCCGCCGCGACGGCGAGCCGCGCCGTCTCGCTGCGGTAGGTATCCACCGAAATCAGGGCGCCGGAGCCGGCCAGCGCCTCGATGACGGGCAGGACGCGTCGCTGCTCGGTGGCCGCGTCGATCGCGCCGGCGCCGGGCCGCGTCGATTCGCCGCCGACGTCGATGATCGCCGCGCCTTCGGCCTGCATGCGCAGCGCCTGCGCCACCGCGGCCTCGACATCCGCGAACGCGCCGCCGTCCGAAAAGGAATCCGGCGTGACGTTGAGCACGCCCATGACCCATGCCACCGGCCCGAGCTCCAGGTTTCGATCATGCGCCAGTCGCCAGATGCGCGTGTTCATGCTGTTGTCCAAGGATGGTGCGTTCATGCTCCGGCCGGGTCAGGCTATGCCCCGGTCGTCGAGACGCCGGTTCGACCGCGCCGACATGGCGCACCGATTTCGATTGCGCAAGCCCGGGGAGTGACGCAATCATTCGCGGATGATCCGCCTCTTCGCCCTCCTCGCCGTCCTCGCGCTGCCGCTGCCGGCCCACGCCATCACCCTTTCCAAGAGCTATGCCTATTACTCGATCCACGGGCGCACGCTCGAGGACATCGACAAGGAGTTGCAGAAGCACGGGCCGCAACTCCACGGCGAGGGAGCACGCCACCCGGGCGCGACCCGCATGGAGTTCAACACCAAGATCTCCTACGGCGAGAAGAACGGGCGCTGTCGCGTGGCAAACGCGCACGTGATCCTGAAGGTGCGCATGACGCTTCCGCGCTGGCGCCAGCGCCGGCATGCCGATCCCGATACGAGGCTGATCTGGGACACGCTGTCCGCCGACATCAAGCGGCACGAGGAAAGCCACGTCGTGATCGCCAAAAATCACGCACGCGAGCTGGAGAACGCGCTCAACGCCATCTATCCGAAGAAGGACTGCGACCTCGTGGCGGCAAAGGCGAAGGAGGTGACGCAGCAGATTCTGGCAAAGCACGACCGCGCGCAGGACGAGTTCGACCGGATCGAGGGAATCAATTTCGAAAGCCGCATCATGCGGCTGCTGCGCTACCGGATGCAGCAGATCGAGGAAGGCCGTATTCCAGGCTGATCCGCGATCACGCCACGCCGAGCTTCTTCTGCAGGCTGGTCGAGGAGGTGGTGTACTGGAACACCACGCGTTCGCCCGGATCGACGATGCGCTTGGCTGCCTGCGCCATCAGCGCCGCTTCGTGGAAGCCGGACAGGATCAGCTTCAGCTTGCCGGGATAGGTGTTGATGTCGCCGATGGCGAAGACGCCCGGCGTCGACGTCTCGAACTTCTCGGTATCCACCGGGATCAGGTTTTCGTGCAGGTTGAGGCCCCACTCGGCGATCGGCCCGAGCTTCATCGTCAGGCCGAAGAAGGGAAGCATGCGCGTGCAGGCCACCTCCACCTCGCCGTCCGGCCCCTTCACCGTGGCACCCTCCAAGGACGCCGCCCTCCCCCTTCAGCCCCGTCACCTGGCCGACCTGGAAGGCTGAGCTTGCCCGTCGTCGCGCAGGGCCAGCATCTTGTTGACGCTGTCGGGCGCGGCGCGGAATTCGGGGCGGCGATGGACCAGCGTCAGGCTGTTGGCGATCGGCTGCAGGTTGAGCGTCCAGTCGAGCGCCGAATTGCCGCCGCCGACGATCAGCAGGTCATGCCCGCGAAAATCCTCCATGCGGCGCACCGAATAGCGCACGCTCTCGGGCTCGAACTGCTCGATGCCGGGGATCGGCGGCCGCTTCGGCTGGAACGAGCCGCCACCTGCCGCGATCACCACCACCTTCGCCTCGAAAACCTCGCCCTCGTCGGTGGTCAGGCGGAAGCTGCCGTCTTCCAGCTTCTGCAGGCTCGAAACCATGCGGTTGTAGGTGAACTGCGGGTGGAAGGGGCTGATCTGCTCCATCAGCTTGTCGACCAGTTCCTGGGCGCCGATGGTCGGCCATGCCGGAATGTCGTAGATCGGCTTTTCCGGATAGAGTTCGGCGCACTGGCCGCCCGGGCGGTCGAGGATGTCGATGAGGTGGCATTTGAGATCGAGCAGACCGAGCTCGAACACGGCGAAGAGGCCGACAGGCCCCGCCCCGATGATGACGACGTCGGTCTTGATCGTCTCTGCCATTTTTTACCCCATTTTGTGGAAACGCGCTGCCGTCGCCCGAACGGCGGCCACGCATAGCAATCTGCGCCGCCGAGGGAAACCGCGAGAAGCGACGTGTGCTGGCGCGCCCGGCCTTGGTCAGCCCTGCCGCTCGGGAACCTGCACGACCAGGCCGTCGAGTTCGTCGCTCACCTTGATCTGGCAGGACAGGCGCGACGTCGGCCGCACGTCGTAGGCGAAGTCGAGCATGTCCTCCTCCATCGGGTTGGGCGGCCCGACGACGTCCGACCACTCCTCCTCGACGTAGACGTGGCACGTCGCGCAGGCGCAGGCGCCGCCGCATTCCGCCTCGATGCCGGGCACCGCGTTGCGGATGGCGTTTTCCATGACGGTCGAGCCGTTTTCCGCCTCGACTTCGAAGCGCGCGCCGTCGAAGGCCACATAGGTGATCTTGGTCATGAACCGCCTGCCGGGAGAGATCAAACTGGAGCTTGGGACGCCAGATAATCACTCCGGCGGCCTTGTCAATCGCACGCCGGCAGCCGGCGCACCGGTTCGGCGCTCGTCAGCGGCTTATCGCGGCGATGTAATCCCGAACTTCGTCGATGAGCACGGCGAGTTGGCCGATGCGTTCTTCGTCCCACGGCGAGGTCTCGATCAGGGCGGCGCAATCGGCGATCGGAAATGCCCCGACGCTTCGCGCCGACCCTTTGAGCGTGTGGGCCAGGCGCCCGCGCTCGGCAGGCTCGGCCGCAACAAGCCGTTCCCTCGCCACGGCGACCTGCTGGGCGAAAAGCGCCAGCACCTCCTCCTCGATCCGCCCTGTCGCCGAGCGTCTGGCGGGCAAGATAGACGAGATTTATCGGCCGCGAGTGCGTGTCGCCGCATCGCTCCCCGCCCGGCCGCGAGAAGGCGAATGACTGTGCGTTCGATTCCATGTCCGGTCCCCTGGCACTTCCGTCACAGGGAGCCTAGGGCGGCCGGCGTGGACAAGGCGTTAACGGGCAAGGCTGCCGGTACATTATATGCACGGCACTTCAAGGCGTTAACCTTATGTTTAAAGTTTTACGCATGCGCCGAAATCAATGTTCCCTTTACCGGTCTGTGCCACTACGATACGGACGACCAAATATGTCTCCGCGCGGACACGGGGGGCCGGCAACGGTGCTTCCGCGCCAATTGTACAGGGTAGAGCGGCATGGCACGCAATGCGTCGACGAGCAAAAACCTCGACAGCGATATGGCGCGGGAGCTTGAGGAAGCCCTCGACATAGACCTCAACATGGACGAATCGGACGAGCTCGACATCGCCGCATCCATGCACGATCTGGAAGAGCAGATCTCCAAGGCAGCCGACGAACTGGTGCGCGAGGGACGCGGCACGGTGGAGACAGCGCCACGGGCAGAGGCCGCTCAGAAGCGCACCGAAAAGACGGCCGCAGCCAACCACAGCCAATCGGAGCTTCGTCCGGTTGAACCCACACGCCCGACAGCCGCCCCCCTGCCTCCGGCCGCAAACGACGATCGTCAGAAGGACTATCGCAGCGCGCTCCAGTCGCTGAACCGCCGTGCGCCGCGCACGGTCTACTGGATGGTCGCGCTGCTTTCGCTGGCCTGGATCGGCGGCGGCGTCGTGCTGGCCGACATGCTCTATGGTCCGGGCATCTGGGAAATCCGCAGCGTCAACGAGCTGCTGGACGCGCCTTACGCGATCATGTTCGCGGTCGGCATTTTCGTGCCCGTCCTGCTGTTCTGGGGCTTCGCGGTGATGGTGCGTCGCGCGCAGGAAATGCGGCTTGCGGCACGCTCCATGGCCGAGGTCGCGATGCGGCTGGCAGAGCCGGAGCATCTCGCCCAGGACCGCGTAATGACCGTCGGACAGGCGGTGCGCCGCGAAGTCCAGGCCATGGGCGAAGGCATTGAACGCACCCTCGCCCGCGCCGTGGAACTGGAAACGCTGGTCCATGGCGAGGTCAACGAACTCGAGCGCGCCTACTCGGAGAATGAGTCGCGTATCCGTGCGCTCGTCGACGGCCTTGGATCCGAGCGCGAGGCGGTCGTCACCCACGCAGAACGCGTGCGCGCCTCGATTTCCGGCGCACACGAGGCGCTGCGCGACGAGCTGGGCTCGGCCAGCGATATCATCCGCGACAATATCATGAAGTCTTCCTCGCAGCTTTCGCTGACGATCTCGCAGGCGGGCGACGCGCTGGTAGACCGCATCAACGAAAGCGGCTCGTCCATGTACGACGCTTTCGACCAACGGCTCGACGTCATCTCGGACCGCATTTCCACGTCCGGCGAGGCGTTCGCCAGCCTGCTCGACACGCGCATCGCGCGACTTACGGAGACCACCGACGTCGCCGTGCGCTCGCTGTCCGACATGATGGAGGAACGAACCTCCGGAATGGTCTCGGTGCTGGGCAACCAGACGCAGACTCTGGCACACGAATTCGATTCGCGGCTCGGCGACATCGAAAGGACGCTCGCCGAGCGCGGCCAGTCGCTCATCAGCGAGTTCCAGACGCGCGCCGAAGCGCTCGACACCGGGGCGCAGAAGCTGAACACCGCGCTCGAGGCACGCGCTCGCCAGATCAACGAGACGCTGGTGGAGCGGGCGCGCGAAATCGCCACCACCTTCTCGCAGGGCAAGGACAGCCTCACCGGGCTCATCGAGGAGGGCAAGTCGAAGATCGGCGCCGATCTTTCCGACCTCGTCACCTCGACGTCGCAGATGCTGGAGATGCACGGCCGCGAATTCGGCCAGCAGCTGACCGCGAATCGCAAGACGTTGAGCGATGCGCTCGAAATCGGACCTGCACGTGATCGACGGCCGCGCGAACGAGATCGCCATTCGCCTTTCGGCAAACCGCGACGAAATCTCCAACGTCTTCGAGACGGGCATCCAGGCGCTCGAGGGGCGCGGCAAGGAACTCTCCCAGCAGCTCGCCGCCAACCGCAAGATGCTGAGCGACGCGCTGGAAGCCGACCTGCAGATGATCGACGGGCGCACCAGCCAGGTTGCCGACCGCCTGCTCGCCAACCGCGACAAGATCACCGAAGCCTTCGATACGGGCCTCGAGGCTCTGGAGGGACGCGGCAACGAGCTCGCCGAGCGCGTGGCGGCAAACCGCCAAAAGCTGAGCGATGCCCTCGCCGCCGATCTAGAACTGATCGACGGCCGTACCAACCAGATTGCGCAGCGGCTCGACGCCAACCGTGAAAGAATTGCGGAGGTCTTCCCCTGAAACCGGCCTGCACGCGATGGAAGATCGCGGCAACGTGATGGCGGAGCGGCTCGCCGCAAATCGCCAGATGCTGAGCGAGGCACTGGAGTCCGATCTCCATGTCATCGACAGCCGCAGCAGCCAGATCACCGACCGGGTCAACGCCAATCGCGACAAGATCGCCGAGGCGTTCGACACCGGGTTACAGGCTCTGGAAGGTCGTGGCAACGAGCTGGCTGAACGTGTCGCCGCCAACCGGAAGAAGCTCAGCGAAGCGCTCGAGGCCGACATTGAAATCATCGACGGCCGCACCAACAAGATAGCCGAGCGACTCGCCTCGAGCCGCGAGGAGATCAGCAACGCGTTCGACGGCGGGTTGCAGGCGTTGGACGGTCGCGCCAAGGATTTCGTCGATCGCCTGGTTGCAGGACGCGACCAAATCGCCGAAGCGCTGGAAGCCGACCTGAAGCGGCTTTCGGAGTCGCGCGCCAGCATCGATTCGGCCGTGCAGAGTCACGTGGAGAAGCTCTCCTCTGGACGTGAACTGATGCGCCGGGCATTGGAAGACGACCTCGGCAGGATCGCCGCCGCCCGCGGCGAGATCGATGCCGCCATTCAGGCCCACACCGACAAGGCGCTGGCCGACCGCAACAGCGTGACGCGGGCGCTGGAGCAGGATCTCGAGCGGCTCGCGGCCGTACGCGCCGAAATCGACCAGGCAGTCGAGAAGCACGCCGACAAGCTGGTCGAAGGCCGTGGCTACATGACGCGCGCCCTCGAAGAGGACATGGACCGCCTGGCCGCCGTCAGGCAGGAAATCGACAGCACGATCACCGAGCACGTGCGCACGATCACCGAGCGCCAGGCCGACCTGACCAACGCGCTCGACATCGACGTCGGCAAGATCGACGAGGCATTCACGCGCCAGACCGGCGTGATCGAAGAACGCACCGAGACGATGCGCAAGGCTCTCAGCGCCGGCGTAGACAACGTGCGCAAGGTCCTGGAAGGCACCGCGACCGTGGTCGCCGGTTCGCTGCGGGAAAAGGTCCTGGAGATCACCTCCTCGATCGGCGAAGAGGCAGAACGCGCCGTCACGAACGCCGACGAGCGCATCGCCGCACGCACCGAACTCACCTCGCACATGCTCGCCGAACGCACCGCGGCCATCGCGGCCGCATTCGAGGAGAGCGAGCAGCGCGTGATCGAGCGCGCCGAGCAAACCGGCCTCAGCCTGCGCGAGCGCGCCAACGAAATCGCCGACGCGTTCGCACAGAGCGAACAGCGCACGATCGAGCGTGCCGAGCAGACGGGACAGGCACTCAGCGCCCGTGCGGCCGAGATCGCCAATACCTTCGCCGAGAGCGAGCAGCGGACGCTGCAGCGCGCGGAGCAGACGAGCCAGGTGCTGACCGGGACGGGCCGCCGACATCGCCAACGCCTTCGCCGAAAGCGAGCAGCGCACGATCGAACGTGCCGAGCAGACCGGGCAGGCGCTCAGCGCGCGGGCCGCGGACATCGCCAACGCCTTCGCCGAAAGCGAGCAGCGCACGATCGAACGGGCCGAGCAGATGGGTCAGGCGCTCAGCGCCCGCGCGGAACAGATCGCCGGGTCCTTTGCGCAGAGCGAACGGAGCGTGCTGGAGCGCGCCGAGAAGATGGGCCAGGCGCTGAGCGCGCGTGCCGCGGAGATCTCCGGCGCCTTCGAGCAGAGCCAGGATCGCGTCCTGGAGCGCACCAGCCAGACCGGCAAGGCACTGTCCGAGCGCATCGAGTACACGTCGGCCGCCCTCAACGAGCGGCTCGAACAGACGGCGCAGAGCCTCGTCGAGCGCAGTTCCGAAATCGCCGGTTCATTCGAGGAGAGCGAGAAGAACATCACCAAGCGAGCCGACCAGCTGTCGCGCCAGCTGGTGGAACGGGCCACCCAGATGCTGAACTCCTTCAGCGAAGGCGAGCGCCTGCTGGCCGAGCGTGTGGAGCACACGGCCGAATCGCTGACGGCGCGGGCCGAGGTGATCGCCGGCGCATTCGACGACAGCGACAAGCGCATCGCCGCCAGGACCGGCGAACTGGCCGCCGCGTTCGAGAACGCGGACCAGCGCATCATCGCCCGCACGCATCAGACCTCGGCCGAGCTCGACGCCCGAGCCCGCGCCATCGCGGAGACGCTTGACGGTGTCGATCAGCGGCTGGGCGAAGGCGCGCGCAACGTCGTCGTGCGCATCGATCACGAGATCAGCGATGCGGAGGCCCGCCTCGGCAAGGGCGCCGAGTTCATCGGCGAACGGCTGCACGAGCATGTGGCGCAGACGGAAGCCCAGCTCGTGGCGCGCGCCAACTCGATCGCCGACACGTTCACCGCGGTCAACCAGCACATCGGTCAGCGCACCGACGAAGCCGCCCGCACGATCGGCGAACGCACCCGGGAGCTCAACGCCATGCTGGCGGCTCGTTCCTCGGAGATCTCGCGCATCCTCAACGAGACGGCGCGGCCGCTGGTCGACCAGCTCGCACAGAGCGGCGATGAACTGCAGAACAAGCTCGAGGAAGCGACCAGCCAGGCTTCCGAACGCCTGCGTGCGCAGAGCGATCAGCTCGTCAATGCGCTCGCCACGCGGACGGCCGAGACGCTCACGGCCGTTGACGCGGCAAGCAACAGCCTGTCGGAAGGCGTCACCGCCCTTATCGACAAGCTGTCGGCCAACAACGGCAGGCTGCGCGAGCTCATCCAGGCCGCCGCCGCCAACCTTTCCGGGATCGACGAGAAGCTGTCGGACACGACCGACAACTTTGCCGCCACGACCGAAAAGGCCGCACAGTCCTTCGCCAGCTCGGCGCGGCTGGTCGATTCCAACGCCACCAGGCTGACGGAACTGTCCTCGCGCACCTTCAAGGACATCGCGGCGATCGCCAGCCGGCTGGACGAGCACAGCCGCGTCCTCACCACGGCATCCGACCTCATCGGCTCGGCGCAGACCAACCTCGCCTCCACCCTGGATGAGCGGCAGTCGGCGCTTGAGGAGCTGTCGATCGGCCTGGTCAAGAAGTCCGAGGATATCGAGCGGATCATGAATTCGTTCGAGGACCTCGTCGGTCGGTCGCTGGAGACGGCGGAAACCCGCACCAAGCAGTCGACCGAAAACATCCGCTCGACCATTGCCGAGGCAGTGGAAGCCGCCACCTCACGGTTCGCGGACGCGACCGAGGAACTGCGGCGAACCGCCGGCAGCATCCGCTCGGAACTCGAGCAGACCCGTTCGGAGATCAAGAAGGGCGTGTTCGAATTGCCGGAAGAGACGCGGGAGTCCACCTCCGCCATGCGTCGCGCCGTCACCGAGCAGATCAACGCGCTGAAGGAGCTCTCCGACATCGTGGCGAAGTCGGGACGCAACCTCGACGTTTCCGGCCCCCGCGACTCCGGCGCGCCGCGCCAGGGTGGACAGGGCGCGCAACGCCCCGCCCCCAGGCAGCCGACACAGCAGCGCCGGCCAGAACCGGTGGCCGCAGGCCCTGCCCCGCAGGCACCGCGCCGTCCGGCCGCGCCGCAGCGCGAGCAGGCTCCGGACCAGTCGCAGGGCGGCGGTTGGGTCCACGACCTCCTGCGGGGTGCTTCGCGCGAGGACGAGGCCGCTCCGGCCCACGATCACGAGGCGCCGCGCCAGGCGGAGCGCTCTCCGCTGCACGTCGTGGAATCGCTGAACTCGCTGTCGGTCGACATCGCCCGCGCCATCGACCACGACGCAGCGATCGAGCTGTGGGATCGCTATCGCCGCGGCGAGCGCAACGTCTTCACGCGCCGTCTCTACACGCTGAAGGGCCAGCAGACGTTCGACGAGATCCGCCGCAAGTACCAGTCGGACGGCGAGTTCCGCACCGCCGTCGACCGCTACTGCCGGGACTTCGAAAAGCTGCTCGAGGACGTCTCGCGCAACGATCGCGACAATATGATGGTGGAGACCTACCTGTCTTCCGACACCGGCAAGGTCTACACGATGCTGGCGCATGCCAGCGGAAGGCTTCGCTGACGTCCTCCATTACCAGGCGAATTCCGGTAAAGAAAGGCGGGCTCTGGCCCGCCTTTTTCGTGTCGGTCGAGCTTGCAGCAGTCGGCACACCGGTCGAGTTCTTGCGTGCGGCTGCCAAGCCGCATGAAGTCTCACGTCCGGCGCATGCAAACGCAGAATCAAAGCCGCGTTTCATCTACCTGTTCTTGAACATGGTTTCCGGAAACCAGAGGCGGCTGTTGTCCGGCCTCTACAGGTGTGGAACGGTCCAGTCGACGATCTCGACGGCCGCCTTCGCAAAAGCGCGGTCGAGAGCCGCGACGAATGCGTCGCTGCCGCTCCCGGCGACGGGTGCGGTCGCCGTGAACGTGCGCGAGGCGCGGATGACGCCGTTCCGGTCGTTCAGAATGCGTGCGTAGAGTTCGATTTCGGCGCGTGCTCCACCGTCGAGACGAATCTCGAACGATCGAATGTCGACGATGATCTGATAGTCGATCGCAAGCCCCTCGCCCGGCCGGCCGACGCCGCCGACGCGGTCTGAGAGCTGAAAGCTTTCGGCCAGCCGCGCCTGCACGATCTTCGGCAGGCGGTCGGCCCACTGCGCACCTTTCAGATACTGGATGACGCCCGGCGACGGCTTGATGACGATGTCCTGCCCGTCGAGCGCTTTCAGCGCCGTCGGCTCGGCAACGAGAATCTGCACACGGCTGCGGCGGGCGCCGCTTTCCGGCGGCTGTGGGTGCGGTGAGCTCGTAGGTGTCGAGCGGCGCGGGAGTGCCGCCGAGAACTGCGCAGCCCGACAGGCTCAACGCGACCAAAACGCCGCCGACGATCTTGCTTGCCGCACCCACTCTAATCACCCGCATCGTCGAAAACGGCGGCCGGTCATCCGCCAAACCGTTCTGTCTTGGGGCGACACAGGCACAAAGTCAACGCCGCGTCCGACCGTCGTACTGGCGCACCGCCCCGTCGCCGCCCGTCAGCAGACGCTGTGGATTGCGCTCGATGGAGCTGACGGCTTCCTCGATACGGCTCACCGCCCGGCGGGCATCGCGAATGAGCGCCTCGGCATCGCGGAGCCCCTGGCCGGAGAAGTGCGCGAGGCCTTCCGTAATGGTGCCCATGCGGGCGTCGAGCTTCTCGGCGACGTCGCGGAACTTCTGCAGCGTCTCGCTGGCATCGGTGATCAGGTTCTTGGTGTCCTTGGACCCCAGCAGGTTGTCCACTTTCGCCAGCACTCCATCGATGCGCACCGAAGCCTTGTTCAGCCGCTCCGAGAGCTGGGTGGCGTTCTGAATGAAGTTGTCGATGTCTTCCGACCTGTCGCCCACCTTCGAGGTGACCTTCGCGATGTCGTTGGCGGCTTTGTTGACCGTCGTGCTCGCCTGCTCGAAATTCGCCATGAGCCGTGCGAACGGTCGCGGGGTCGACGCCTTCCAGAACCCCGTTCGCCTTGGTGACCATGGTGTTGGCGTTGTCGGAAAGGCTGTTGATGGATTTCACCGCATCGTCGACGCCGGCCATGATCTCGTCGAGCCCGCTCGTCGCCTGCTTGGCGTTGGCGACGAAGGTCTGGACATCGGCGACGATGGTCGAAACCTTCTCTCGATCCACCGACTTGATCAACTGGTCGGCGCTGTTGAGCGTGGTGTCGAGCCGGTCCGAAACACCGGCTATCTTGGTGGTGAGGCCGTTGACGTTGGAAACCAGCGTGTCGATGGCATCGGAGTTGCGCGACAGCGACTGGGAGAAATTGTCGACGTTGGCGACGATCGCCGCGATCTTTTCCTTGTCGACAGCGCCGATCAGATCGTTGGCGCTCGTCAGCGTGGTGTCGAGCTTGTCGGAGACGCCGTTCAGGCGCGTCGACAGGTTCTGGACGTCGGCGACGATCTTGTCGATGTTGTCGCCGTTGCGCGACAGCGCCTGGGAGAAATTGTCGACGTTGTCGACGATCTGGGCGACCTTGTCGCGGTCGACGGCCGACAGGATGTCCTGGGCGCTTTTCAGCGTCCCGTTCAGCTGGCCCGACACGCCCTTCAGCGTGTCGGAGAGGCTGGCGACGTTCTCCAGGAACGTGTCGATGCCCTTGGCATTGCGCGACAGCGCTTCCGAGAAGGCCTGGACGTTGTTGACGGTGTCGGTGAGCGGCTGGCGCGCATCGCCGACGAAACCCTCCAGCTGCGAGACGACCTTGTCGGCGCGTGTGAGGATGGTCTGGGCCGTCTGCAGCAGGTTCGTGACGGCGGACGGGTTAGCGGTGATGACCGCCACCGTGCCGTTGCGCTCCGCCTCGTCCAGCAGATTGGGCTCGGCGGTGCTGGCCCCCTTCAGTTCGATATTGGCGGTGCCGGTAAGGCCGGCAAGGCCGATGTCGGCCTTGGTCGACTTGGTGATGGGCGTCAGCCGGTCGACCACGGTGTCCGCGACCGCCACTTCCGGGTTGTTGACGTCGATGAAGACCCGCCGCACGTCGCCCACCTTGACGCCGTTGAACAGCACCGCGCTGCCGCGGCTCAGCCCCGAGGCGGAGCCCGGGATGCGCACGCGCAGGCGAACGGTTTCGCCCTGCTCGCCATAGCCGGCCGTCCAGTAGATGAAGCCAAACGCCGCGATGATCGTAAGCAGCGTGAAAATACCGACGGCTATGTAGTTCGCCCTGGTTTCCATTCGACTTTCTATTCCTCACCGGCGTTCTTGCGCGCCGAAAGATCGAGTTGTCGCGCACGCTTACCGCGGAAATATGACCGCACCCACGGCTCTTCCGACGCCAGCATGTCCTGGATGGTTCCCTGGATCAGAACCTTCTTGTTGCCAAGCACCGCCACCCGGTCGCAGACGGAGAACAGGCTGTCCAGATCGTGCGTCACCATATAGACAGTCAAGCCCATCGTGTCTCGCAGCTTGCCGACGAGTTCGTCGAATTCGGCCGCGCCGATCGGGTCCAGCCCCGATGTCGGCTCGTCGAGAAACACGATCTCGGGATCGAGCGACAGCGCCCGCGCCAGGGCCGCACGCTTGATCATGCCTCCCGACAACTGCCAGGGCAGCTTGTCGGCCGAATCCATCGGCAAGCCGACCAGCTCGAGCTTCAGCCGGGCGAGCTCGTCCATCAGCTTCTTCGGCAAGTCCAGGTATTCTCGCATCGGCACCTGGACGTTTTCGAGAACCGTCAGGGCCGAGAACAGCGCGCCGTGCTGGAAGAGCACGCCGAGACGCATGTCGATCATCGTGCGTTCGGCCTCGGTCGCGCGATCGACGTCCACACCCAGGACGCGGATGGCGCCGGAGCGCTTGGGGACCAGGCCCAGGACGGCCCGCAGCAGCACCGACTTGCCGGCGCCCGAAGCCCCGACGAAGCCGAGAATCTCGCCGCGATGCACGTCGAGCGACAGGCGATCCAGGATCACCTTCTCGCCGAACGCCACGGTGACGTCGGAGACGGACAGCACCACTGCTTCGCTGTCGGTGGCGTCCGGCGCTGTCGCCAGTTCGTCGGTCTGCATGCCGGCTGCGTTCCTCAGAAGTCTATCTGCGCATAGAAAATTGCGAAAAAGCCATCGACGACGATGACGATGAAGATCGCCTTGACCACGGAGCTGGTCACCCGCCGCCCCAGCGACTCGGCGCTGCCTTCGACCTTCATGCCCTCGACGGAAGCGATGATGCCGATGATGACGGCCATGAAGGGCGCCTTGATGAGGCCGGCAAAGACGGTGCTCAGGTCGATGCCGGTTCGCAGCCTGTCGATGAAGGCTTCGGGCGTGATTCCCGAACAGTACCACGAGACGAGGATCGCACCGCCAAGTGACGCGAAATCGGCCAGGATCGTAAGCAGAGGCAGCGCGATCAGCAGCGCCAGCAGCCGCGGGAAGACGAGCACGCCGACCGGGTTGAGCCCGATGACGGTCATCGCGTCGACCTCCTCGCGCATCTTCATCGAACCGATCTCGGCGGTTATCGCGCTGCCGGTGCGGCCGGCCAGCATGATCGCGGTCATCAGCACGCCCAGTTCGCGCAGCACGAGAATGCCGACGAGGTCGACGACGAAGATCTCCGCGCCGAAATAGCGGAGCTGATAGGCGCCCTGCTGCGCGATGATGGCGCCGACGATCGCAGACATCAGCACAATTACCGCGATCGCGCCGATGCCCATCCTGTCGATCTGCGAGACGATCGCGGCCAGGTTGATCGTGTGACCACGGCCGATCTTGGTCTGGGCGCCGCGAATGGTGGCGCCGAGAATATGCATGCCGAGCAGGAAATCGTTGCCGACGTGAACGACGCCGTGCCCGAGCGCCTCGAGTCCAGTCGAGCACGAAAGCGCCGCGAGATCGCCTGGGCTGGTCGGCCAATTCACTCGCGGCCTCGTCCACGGCGTCCAGTAGCACCTGCGCCTTTGCATTCGACGCCGACGAGTTCCACATGGGCGCCGTGCTTCTGCTGCGCGACGGCAAGCCGCTTGATGAGCCAGGCGCCGGCTGTATCCATCCGCTCGATGCCGGACAGGTCGAGGTCGAGCCTGCCGACGTCGCCGCGCTCCTCGAGCGCACGTATCTCCGCATCGACTGCCGAGATCCTGATGGTCAGCCAGTCGCCAGACAGGCGGCACTGGAAGTGGCCTCCGCCGTCCGAACACTCGATGCGCGGAACCCGGGGGTCTTCTTCCGTCTTCGGCCTTGTCTTGTGGCGGGCATTGTCCAACATGGTCGCCACTCTTAGACCATCCCTCTTCCCGTTGGAATCAATTCCGGAGCAATGCGATGGCCCGCCAACTCACCACGCAGTCAGAGAGTTTCCCGATCGCCGGCCTGTTCACGATCTCGCGCGGCTCCAAGACGCAGGCCGAGGTCATCACCTGCACGGTCGGCGAAGCCGAGAGCCTCGGCCGAGGCGAATGCGTTCCCTACAGCCGCTACGGCGAGACGCTCGACAGCGTGCGCGATGCGATCGAGGCGATGCGCGCGGACGTGGAGAACGGCATCGGCCGCGACGATCTGCTGACCAAAATGCCGGCGGGAGCCGCGCGCAACGCGATAGACTGCGCCCTTTGGGACCTCGAGGCCAAGCGCGAGGGGCGCCGTGCTCATATTACCGCCTGCCGGCTTCCGCCCCGGCCGGTGCCGACCGCCGTCACCATCTCGCTCGGCGCGCCGGAGGACATGGCTGCGCAGGCGCGTGCCCACGCCCAGCGGCCGGTGCTGAAGGTCAAGGTGGGAACGGCCAACGACATCGCCCGTATCCATGCCGTCGTCGGTGCGGCACCCGATTCGCGCATCATCCTCGATGCCAACGAGGGCTGGACGGAAGACAACATCCGCGACCATTTGCTGGCGGCGGCGCAGTCGCGGGTAGCGCTGATCGAACAGCCCCTGCCCGCCGGTCAGGACGAGATCCTGCGCACCATCCCGCATCCGGTGCCGATCTGCGCCGACGAGAGCGTGCATACCGAAGAGGATCTGCCGCGGCTCGCCGAGCTCTACGACTACGTCAACATCAAGCTGGACAAGACCGGCGGGCTGACCGCGGCCATCAGGCTGCGCGACAAGGCGCGCGACCACGGATTTGGCGTGATGGTGGGGTGCATGGTCGGCACGTCGCTGGCGATGGCGCCGGCGGTGCTGCTGGCGCAGGATGCCGACTATGTCGATCTCGACGGGCCGCTGCTTCTGGCGCGCGATCGCCATCCCGGACTGACGTTCACCGGCTCGATGATCTCCCCGCCGACCGCCGAGGTCTGGGGCTGAGCGCGTTCACGCGGCCCGCACGACCTCTTCCGGCAACCTGATCGGCACGGGAGGCGCATCGGTCAGCGCGGGGCGAACCTCGGCGTTCGTCCAGTAGAGGATCTCCATCGTGCCGTCGAAATGTTCGACGACGGCGGAGCAGCTTTCCACCCAGTCCCCGGTGTTGATGTAGCGCACGCCGTCTATCTGCTCGATCGCGGCGTGGTGGATGTGGCCGCAGATGATGCCGTCGACATCGTTCCGGCGGGCCTCCTGCGCCACGACCTCCTGGAACGAGCTGATGAAGTTGACCGCCCTCTTCACCTTGATCTTGGCCCAGGAAGAAAACGACCAGTAGGGCATGCCCGCCATGCGCCTGATGCGCGAGACGACGCGGTTCACGACGATCGCCATGTCGTAGGCCTTGTCGCCGAGATAGGCGAGCCAGCGTACGTTGTGGACCAGCGAATCGAACTGGTCGCCGTGCAGCACGAGATAGCGGCGGCCGTCGGCCGCCTCGTGGACGACGCGGTCGGCGACGACGATGCCGCCGAAATGCGTTCCCTGGAAATCGCGCAGGAACTCGTCGTGGTTGCCGGCGATGTAGGTGATGCTTGCCCCCTTGCGGGCCTGTCGCAAGAGCTTCTGGACCACATCGTTGTGCGCCTGGGGCCAGTGCCAGCTGCGGCGCAGCCGCCAGCCGTCGACGATGTCTCCGACCAGGAAGATGGTGTCGGCCTCGTGATGACGCAGGAAGTCGATCAGGTATTCCGCCTTCGCCGGCTTCGAGCCGAGGTGGACGTCGGAAATGAACAATGTCCGGTATCGGCGTGGCGTCTCGGCTTGCATGTCGACTTCCGCTGCTTCGTTGTCCGCGCCCGCCTTGCCACGATTCCTGTCACAGGCTTATGACGGTTGTGCTTTCGCGCTGTCGCGCGATAGGAAGTTCAGCTCGGAGGAGAGGATGAAGCATGGATCTCGGCATTGCCGGCAGGAAGGCGATCGTTTGCGCCTCGAGCCGTGGACTGGGACGCGGCTGCGCAATTGCGCTGGCGGAAGCTGGCTGCTCTGTCGTGATCAACGGTCGCGATGCGGACAAGCTCGCCGCAACCGGCGCCGACATCCGCGAACGGTTCGGCGTCACGGTGACGGAGATCGCCGCCGACGTTTCCACGCAGGAAGGCCAGAAGGCGCTGCTCGATGCGTGTCCTGAACCGGACATCCTGGTCAACAACAATGGCGGACCGCCCTTCCGCGACTTCCGCGAGTTGTCGCGTCAGGACATTCTGGAAGGCGTCGCCCAGAACATGGCGACGCCGATCGCACTCGTGCAGGCCGTCATCGACGGCATGGCCGCCCGTGGCTTCGGGCGGATCGTCAACATCACGTCGCGTTCGGTCTACCAGCCGATCCCCGGGCTGGACCTGTCCTCCGGAGCGCGCGCCGGGCTGACCGCCTTCCTGGCCGGCGTGGCGCGGACGGTGGCCGACCGCAACGTGACCATAAACAACATCCTGCCCGGACAGTTCGACACCGACCGCATCCGCGGCAGCATGACATTCAACGCCCAGAAGGCCGGCACCAGCATCGAGGAACAGGCCGAGCGCATGGCCGCCGAGGTGCCGGCGAAGCGGCTCGGCAACGCGGAGGAGTTCGGCAAGGCCTGCGCGTTCCTGGCCTCTGTCCATGCCGGCTACATCACCGGCCAGAACCTGCTGATTGACGGCGGGCTCTACCCGAGCGCATTTTGACCGCTCGGCCGGAGCAAGGCGTTCCCTGCTTAGCAATTCACATGATATCAGGAGGATACTTCATTGAAATTTCTGCGTTTTGGGGAGAAGGGTAGCGAACGGCCCGGGGTTCTGGATGGCGACGGCACGATCCGCGATATCTCATCGCTGGTCGACGACATCACGCCGGAGACGATCGGTCCCGATCTCATCGCGAAAGTGCGAGCAGCCGACCTGTCGACGCTGCCGGCGGCGCCCAAAGGCGCGCGGATCGGTGCGCCCCTGTCGCGCACCGGCCACTTCATTGCGATCGGCCTCAACTATGCCGATCATGCCGCAGAATCCGGCGCGGCGATCCCGACCGAACCGATCGTGTTCTCGAAGGCGCCGAGCTGCCTTTCCGGGACCGTACGACGAGGTGATGCTGCCCAGGAACTCCAACCGCGCTCGACTGGGAGGTCGAACTCGGCTTCGTCATCGGCAAGCGCAGCCACTACGTTGCCGAGCAAGACGCCCTCGACTGCATCTTCGGCTACACGCTTTGCAACGACGTGTCGGAGCGCGACTTTCAGGCAAATCGCGGCGGGCAATGGATCAAGGGCAAGAGCTCTCCCACCTTCGGGCCGCTCGGTCCGTGGCTGGTGACGCCCGACGAGGTCGCCGATCCGCAGGATCTCGACATGTTCCTCGACCTCAACGGCGAGCGCATGCAGACCGGCAACACCGCGACGATGATCTTCCCGGTCGTGCACATCATCTCCTACCTGTCGCAGTTCATGGTGCTTGAACCGGGCGACATCGTCATCACGGGCACGCCGCCCGGCGTGGGTATGGGCCGCAATCCCGGCGTCTACCTGAAGCCGGGCGACGAGATGCGCCTGGGGATCGCCGGCCTTGGTGAACAGCGGCAGAAGGTCGTCGCCGGCTGAGGCGGGCGGCGAGCGGGGGAGCGGCATGAGCAGCGACGGCGGGAAGACAGCCGGCCTCAGCGACCTGGAAGAAGGCGCGCTCTTCTTCCATCGCTACCCCGTGCCGGGCAAACTGGAAATCCAGGCAACGAAGCCGCTCGGCAACCAGCGCGACCTGGCGCTCGCCTATTCGCCAGGCGTGGCGGCACCCTGCCTGGCGATCCGTGACGACCCTGCGCGCGCATCCGACTACACCGCGCGCGCCAACCTGGTGGCCGTCGTGTCGAACGGGTCGGCAGTGCTGGGCCTGGGCGACATCGGCCCGCTCGCGGCCAAGCCGGTGATGGAAGGCAAGGCCGTCCTCTTCAAGAAGTTCGCCGGCATCGACGTCTTCGACATCGAGATTGACGCCCCGTCCGTGGAACGCATGGTCGAGACGGTATCGGCCCTGGAACCGACCTTCGGCGGCATCAATCTCGAAGACATCAAGTCGCCGGAGTGTTTCGAGGTCGAGGAGCAGCTGAAAGGCCGCATGGCCATCCCGGTGTTCCACGACGACCAGCACGGCACGGCCATCATCGTGGCCGCGGCGATCCTCAACGGGCTGGAACTCGCCGGCAAGAAGATCGAGGACGTGAAGATCGTCACCTCGGGCGCGGGCGCGGCCGCGCTGGCCTGCCTCAATCTGCTGGTCTCGCTGGGCGCGAAGCGCGAGCAGATCTGGATCACCGATCGCCACGGCGTCGCCTACAAGGGCCGTGTCGAGGACATGGATCGCTGGAAGGACGCCTACGTCAAGGACACGAACGCGCGCACGCTGGCCGACGTGATCGGCGGCGCGGACATCTTTCTCGGGCTCTCGGCCGCCGGCGTGCTGAAGCCGGAACTGCTGGCGGATATGGCCGAAAGGCCGCTGATCCTCGCGCTGGCCAACCCGGTGCCCGAGATCATGCCGGACGTGGCCCGCAAGGCGCGGCCGGACGCGATGATCTGCACGGGGCGCTCGGACTTTCCCAACCAGGTCAACAACGTGCTGTGCTTTCCCTACATTTTCCGCGGCGCGCTGGACGTCGGCGCCACGGCCATCAACGAGGAAATGAAGTTGGCCGCGGTCCGCGCGATCGCCGGACTGGCACGTGAGGAGCCTTCCGACGTCGCGGCGCGCGCCTATGCCGACGAGACGCAGGTCTTCGGCCCGGACTTCCTGATCCCCTCCCCGTTCGACCCGCGGCTGATCCTGCGCATCGCGCCCGCGGTCGCGAAAGCGGCCATGGAAAGCGGCGTGGCGGCGCGGCCGATCGAGGACATGAACGCCTATCTCGACCGGCTGAACCGCTTCGTCTTCCGCTCGGGCCTGGTGATGAAGCCGGTGTTCTCGGCAGCGCGGAACGCCGCGCGCGACCGCGTCATCTACGCCGACGGCGAGGACGAGCGCGTGATGCGCGCCGCACAGGTAGTGCTGGAGGAAGGGCTGGCACGGCCGATCCTCGTCGGCCGCCCAAGCGTGGTGGAGACGCGGCTGAAACGCTACGGGCTGAAGATCCGCCCCGGAGTCGATTTCGAGCTGATCAACCCGGAAGACGATCCGCGCTACCGCGCCTATGTCGACCTGCTGATCGAACTGGCCGGGCGTCGCGGGGTCACGCAGGAAGCCGCGCGCACTATGGTGCGCACCGATACGACGGTGATCGCCGCGATCGCGCTGAAGCGCGGCGACGCGGACGCCATGATCTGCGGCCTGGAGGGCCGCTTCGAGCGCCACATTCGAAACGTGCGCGTGATCCTGGGCGCGCGCCCCGACCTCGGCGAGTGCGACCTGTCGGCGTTGTCGATGCTGATCACGCAGCGCGGCGTGGTCTTCTTCTCCGATCCCTATGTCTCGCTCGATCCGTCCGCCGACGAAATCGTTGAAATGACGCTGCTGGCGGCCGAGGCGATCCGCCGTTTCGGCATGGAGCCGCGGGCGGCCCTGTTGTCCCACTCCAATTTCGGCTCGCGCGACAGCGCAAGCTCGCTGAAGATGCGCCGGGCGGCCGAAATGCTGCGCGAGATCGCGCCAGACCTCGTCTGCGATGGCGAGATGCATGCCGACTCGGCACTGGTGGAAGCCTACAGGCAGCGCGTCTTCCCGCATTCGCGGCTGACGGGCGATGCGAATTTGCTGGTGTTTCCCAACCTTGACGCCGCCAACATCACGCTGAATGCCGTCAAGGCGATGACGGACGGTCTGCATGTCGGGCCTATCCTGCTCGGCACCGCCCAGCCAGCGCATATCCTGACGCCGTCCGTGACCTCGCGCGGCGTCGTCAACATGACGGCGCTTGCGGTGGTGGAGGCATCGCAAAACGCCCGAGCAGCAGGCGCTACCCGCCAGCCGGCGATCATCGTTAAGCAGAGGTTAACGTCCGCTGCGGTAGGCGTGAGGCTGCGAGGCGGAGTGATTCTCCCCTTCGCAAATCCTGCGCAATCTCCGGGGCGCGGGCAGAACCTCGAATGACCGGGCGACCACGAAACGGAACGGCAAGCGGGCAGCGCACACGGCGGCCGGCAGGCCGCTGGCTTCTCGGCGCCCTCGCGCTCCTGGCTTGACCGCTTTCGCGAGGCGATCCCGCGGCGGCTCGCAACGTTTGCAGGCAGCTTGAAGCACAGCTCGCCGCGTTGCCGCCCGCCGGCGGGTCTGCGGAATTCCGTGCCTATTCACAGGCGGTCGATCGGCAGCAGCGCCAACTGGATGCGACCCTCCGTCAGGCGCGCTCCGCCGGTTGCGGCTTCGGCATTTCGGCCGGCAATGCACAGGCGCTGCGGCACGCTCAATGCCACCATCGACCAGATGCGGCGCAACCTGTTCGAGCTCCAGGCGCGGCTCAACGAGCTGTCCGCCGGCAGTCGCGGCGATCCCGAACGCCAGCGCTCGCATATCCTGGCCTCGCTCGAACTAAACGGCTGTCGTGGCGGGCGCGCCGAGACGGCCGCTAACCTCGAAGACGACCGCGACAGGCACCGGTCGCTCTACGACAGGCTCTTCGACCGCCAGGACCGCTATCGCGCGATCCAGGAAATGGAGAATGCCAGACGCAAGGGCATCGGCGAAACGGAATCGTCGATCGACGAGCGCGAGGAGCCTCGCGACACTGCTTCCGATGAGGCTCCGGGCACCAGACTTCGCACGCTCTGCGTCAGAACCTGCGACGGCTATTTCTTTCCGATCTCGACCCAAGCCACCCGCTTCGACTTTCCGCGCGACCAGCAGAGCTGCGAACGGCTCTGCCCTGGAGCAGACGTTCAGCTCTACTATCACGCCTTTCCCGAGCAGGAGTCCTCGGCGATGGTCTCGGCGTCGACCGGGGCTCCGTACACCGAACTGCCGAACGCGTTCCTCTACAAGCGCACCGACGCGGCACGACCTGCGCAGTGCGGCTGCAACATGGCGACGACGAAGAGCTTCTCGATTCTTGCCGGCGAGTCGCGCGACGACGGCGCCGTCGAGGCGCGCCGGCCGGCCCGCGACGGCGAATCGCCCCAGCAGACGCTCGGCAAGAGCATAGAAACGATCAAGACCCGCAAGGATGAAGCCATTGCCAGCCTTGACGGGGAACTGCGGCGCGGAATCGACGCGACGGCGCCCGAGGCCGCGGCAGGCGCCGCCTCGAGCGAAGGCGAGCGCCATGTCAGGGTCGTCGGGCCAGCATTCCTTCCCGATCCAGGAGAGGCAATAGACCTGCGAGATCCGGGCCGGACGCGCGACCGGTGATCGCCAGCCTCAGCGGCAGGAACAGTTCCTTGCCGCGCCTGCCGAACTTCACCTTCAAGGCGCCGGTCCAGCGCTTCCAGGTCTCGCCGTCCCAGGGTTCGGGCGGCAGGTGATCGAAGGCGTAGCGGACGAACTCGAGATCGTCCTCACCAAGTGAGACCGGTTCGGCAGGGCCGTCGGCAAGAATGCGCCACCACTCGCCCGCCTCCCCGACGGTCTCAAGATTAGGACGGACCGCTTCCCAGAACTGTCTGCCGCGGGTGCCTTCTATGCCGAAGCCGGCCAGCCGGTCACGCACGGCGTCGAAGGGCATTTCGTGGACGAGCTGACGGTTGAGCAGCCCGAGTTCGGCCGGGTCGAACTTGGCCGCGGAACGCGAGGCATGAGCGAGGTCGAAGCGCTGCTGCAGCTCCTCCATCGTGGCGACGGCGGCCACACTTTCCGAGGTGCCGACCAGCACGGCCAGAGAGGCAACCGCCATCGGCTCTATGCCGGCCTCCCGCAGCCCCCGGAGCGACAGCGCGCCGCTGCGCTTCGACAGCCCCTCGCCCGAAGCCGCGGTGAGCAGATTGTGGTGCCCGAATGCCGGTGGGGTGCTGTCCAGTGCCTTGAAGAGCGCAATCTGGACGCCCGTGTTGGTGACATGGTCGTCGCCGCGAATGATTTGCGTGACAGCCATTTCGGCATCGTCGACGACGGAGGTGAAGGTGTAGAGAAACGTGCCGTCCTCGCGCACCAGCACCGGATCGGAGAGCGAGGCGAGATCGACCGTCTGCGGGCCGCGCACCAGATCGTCCCAGAATATCTCGGTTCGCTCGGGCCGCTGCGGATCGGACGCGAAGTTGGGCAGCAGAAAGCGCCAGTGCGGCTTGCGTCCTTCCGCCTCGAGCTTCGCCCGGTCGTCCGCCGAAAGCGTCAGCGCCTCGCGTCCGTAGACCGGCGGCAGCTTGCGCGCGCGGCGCTGACGGCGGCGGCGCTCCAGTTCGTCGGCGGTCTCGTAGCAGGGATAGAGCAGCCCGGCCGCCTTCAATGTCCCGGCCGCGGCCTCGTATTTGGCGATGCGCTTCGACTGGTGCTCAACCCGGTCGGGAAAGATGCCGAGCCAGGCGAGGTCCTCGGCGATGCCAATGGCATATTCCTCGCGCGACCTCGCGCGGTCGGTGTCGTCGAAGCGAAGGATGAACCGCCCGCCATGGTTCTTCGCGAACAGCCAGTTGAACAAGGCTGTGCGCGCGTTGCCGATATGGATGTTGCCGGTAGGCGACGGCGCGAAACGGACGGTGACGGTCATCTGGCGGGCGTAGCCGAGGCCTCCGCGCTTGGCAAGGCGCGCGCCTTGAGCCGCCGCGACACGAACAGCAGCATGAAGCACGCGGCGAAACAGTAGAGCCCCATGGTGACGATCTGGGCGGGATAGTCGACGCCGGCGTCGATGAGATAGCCGGTCAGCCCCGGCCCCATGGCGGTGGCGAAGACGCCGATCGCCACCGTCATCGCCCGCACGGCTCCCAGGTGCTTCATGCCGTAGATCTCGGGCCAGAGCGCGCCGAAGATGGTGTTGGAAAACCCGTAGGTCAGCCCCATAAGCCCCATGAAGACGAAGGCGCTCCATTGCGCCTCGCCCAGGCCGAGCACCAGGCAGGCAAACCCGAGCGGCACCAGGAAGACCGGCAGCAGGGATACGGCGGAGAGCTTGTCGACGAGCTGTCCCGCCACCAGCGCGCTCGAGACGACCATTATCGCCATGAAGGTGAAGGACGCTGCGAAGACCTCCAGCGACCAGCCGCGCAGTTCGACCAGATAGACCTGGTGAAAGAAGATGGTCGTGCCGATGAAGCCGGGCGCCATGACGCCGAGCATGGCGAGGTAGAAGATCGGGTCGCGCAACACCTCGGCGCGCGTCCAGTCGCGTGCATAGGTGACGCGGACGGCCGGATCGCTGGCACGCGGCGCGCGATCGAGCTTCACCAGCGAGAATATCAGCGGCAGGGCCACGACGATCAGCACGGCGGCGGCCATCAGCCATGTCGAACGCCAGCCGAACTGGCCGGCGGCGAGCACGAACAGGAAGGGAAACGTCGCCTCTCCCGCATTGACGCCGATGCGCTCCGAGCGCGATCGCCTTGCCGCGCTGGCCGACGAACCACCGCCCCAGCGCCGTCAACGCGTTCTGGCTCATCATGCCCTGCCCGAACAGGCGCAGCAGATAGACCGCCACGACCAGGAAGACGACCTGCCTCGACAGCGACATCAGGATGCAGGCAATCGCCAGCACCGGCACGATGATCAGCGTGACCGTGGCGACGGAGTAGCGGTCGACGATGCGGCCGAAGCGGGGCATCGTGAACGCGCTGGCCAGCGTGGCGATCATGTAGAGCATGCCCCAGCCGCCGTTCGACAGCCCGTATTCGTCACGAATGTTGCCGGCCGACAGCGAGATGAAGAAGGTCTGCCCGAACGACGAGAAATAGGTGAGGAGAAAGCCGCCAGCGAGCCAGCGCGCGTTGTCGCGGATGAAGGAAACGAAGCCCATTGGAAACGACCTTGAGGAAAATGGGCCGTCGACGGCAGCCAGGGGCGACGCCATGGCTTCGAGCGTAACGGCCGAAGATGAAACACCGGGACGGTGCACCCTCGCGGCACCGGAATCAACGGTCAGATCTCAGGCGCGGATTCGGCCAGGGCGATCTGCGCCCGTCGGCCGCCAACGTTCCGACGGCGGGCTTTGGCAGCCGTTCGGGCCGGGCTCGGGCTATTTCACCTCGAAGGATTGCGAGGCGAGGATGCGGCCGGACTGGCGCATGACGTAGCGCAACTCGTATGCCCCTGCCGCATCCGGGACCTTCAGTTTCGCCGGCGAGCCCTGACGGGTGTAGGCGTAGCTCTTGTATTGCGAGCCCTTGGACCCTGCCTCGGCTATCGAAATGAAGTCGTTCTGGTAGTCGGGGCCGGTCCACTGGACCACGATCTGAGCGCCGGCATCAGCGCTCGCGGGCCCTGAAACGCTGGCATCGACGTCGCTGACCGACAGCGACTGACTCGCCAACACCGTTCCGCCCTGCCGCTGGATGTAGCGGATTTCGTAGTCACCGGGCTCCGGCGGCATCACCAGCTTCGCCGGCGAGCCTTCGCGCGTGTAGGTGTAGTTCACGTATTGGCTGCCCTTCTGGTCGGGCCTGGCGACGGAAATGTAGTCGTTCTGATAGTCGGGGCCGGTCCACTGAACCGGCACCGTCGAACCAGCCGCCACCGTGGCCGGGGCGCTCACCGAGGCCTGCACGGCTTCAACCTTCACGGCCTGCCGCGCCAGACACCGTACCATCCTGCCGCTGGATATAGCGGATCTCGTAGTCGCCGGGCTCCGGCGGCATCACCAGCTTCGCCGGCGAGCCTTCGCGCGTGTAGGTGTAGTTCACGTACTGGCTGCCCTTCATGTCGGGCCTGGCGACGGAAACGTAGTCGTTCTGATAGTCCGGGCCGGACCATTGAACCGGAACGGTCGAGCCGGCCGCCACAGTGGCCGGGGCGCTCACCGACGCCTGCACGGCTTCCACCTTCACGGCCTGCCGCGCCAAGATCGTCCCATCCTGCCGCTGAATGTAGCGGATTTCGTAGTCGCCGGGCTCGGGCGGCATCACCAGCTTCGCCGGCGAGCCTTCGCGTGTGTAGGTGTAATTCACGTACTGGCCGCCCTCCATGTCGGGCCTGGCGACGGAAACGTAGTCATTCTGGTAGTCTGGGCCGGTCCATTGAACCGGAATGGTGGAGCCGGCTGCGACCGTGGCCGGCGCACTCACCGAGGCCGTCACGGCTTCAACCTTCACGGCCTGCCGCGCAAGGATCTCACCCCGATCCCGCAACACGTAACGCAGCTCGTACTGGCCGGGCTCGGCAGGCATCAGCAATTTCAGCGGCGAGCCCTCCCGAACATAGGTGTAGTTCACGTACTGCCCGCCCTTCTGGTCGGGCTTCGCGACGCTGACGAAGTCGTTGGCGGCTTCAGGCCCCGTCCATTCCACCATGACCGTCGAGCCAGCGGCGGCCGTCTGCGGCCCCGCTACTGTGGCGTCGGGCAAAGTCGACTCCAGCACGAGCTGGTGGTGCTGGTCGCCGCCGGTGGCGACTTCGAATTCGGCGGACGCCTTGGCGCCATCGTCGCTGCGGGTCACATCGGCGCGATACCTGCCTGGTTCGAGCGCCATGTTGACGGTCGCGATATCGAAGCCGGAAAGCACGGCGGTTCCGCTGTCCAGATTGGTGAGATCCCAGGTCAGGCCACGTGTTATCGGCTTGCCGCCGGCGCCGTCGATCGCCTCGATCACGACGTCGATCTTCGCCGGCTGCGGCTCGCGGCGCCGGCGTCGCGCTGACCTCCTCCAGCGCCTCCGACAGTTCGCTGGCATTGGAGGCGGTGAGAAAACGCCCGCCGGTATTTTCGGCCAGACATTGCAGCTGGCGCCGGTCCTCGGCGTCGGACACGTCGAAGCCGATGACATGGGCCGTGAAGCCGACGCCGGTCTGCTCGAGACGCCGTGCCCACTTCACAAGGGTCCATGTCGCAGGTTTCGCGACCGTCGGAGACCAGGATGACGGTAGCCGGCTCTTCCTCATATTTGAGCTGCTCCGCGGCCTGGATGACCGCCGCTGAAAGCGGCGTCTTGCCTTTCGGGCTGATCCTGGCCACCGCGGCAGCGATCTCGTCGCGGGTATCCGCGCCGGGAGCCACCAGCAACTCGATATCGGAACAGTCGCCCTTGCGGCGATGGCCATAGGCCATCAGCCCGAGTTGCTGGCTGTCGGGAAGCCGGTCCAGCAGGTCGGTGACCACACGCTGGGCAATGGTGATCTTCGCCTCGCCCTGGAGCTGGCCCCACATCGAGCCGGAGGCGTCCAGCACCAGAATGGTCTTGTGAGGCGCCGCCTCCTGCGCGGCCGCCGGCAGGCTCGAACAAACGGCGAGCGCCAGAAGGCACATCAAACGTGAAAAGAAGCTCGCTCCGGCGGTCATGCTGTCTCTCCGATCTTCTGGTCGACGGCCCCGTCGGGGGCGCTGCGGCAGTCTGACGACTGACGCAGGGGAATGCAACCATGCGCCGCGAGCGCCGCTTGCAAGGCGCCCACGCTGGAAGCTGTCTTCAGCTCCTGTCGCGGAACCGGTTGGTGATCGGATAGCGGCGGTCGCGGCCGAAGTTCTTCTTCGTGATCTTCACGCCGGGTGCGGCCTGCCGGCGCTTGTATTCGGCGATGTAGAGCAGGTTCTCCACCCTGTGCACCGTCTCGCGGTCGTGGCCGCGCGCGACGATCTCGTCGACACCCATCTCGTTTTCCACGAGACATTCGAGGATCTCGTCGAGGACGGGATAGGGCGGCAGCGAATCCTGGTCCGTCTGGTCGGGCCGAAGCTCGGCCGACGGCGCCTTGTCGATGATGTTGACCGGCACCACCTCGCCAGAGGGACCGAGCGCGCCGGGCGGCACGTGGGCGTTGCGCCAGCGGGCGAGCGCATAGACCTGCATCTTGTAGAGGTCCTTGATCGGATTGAAGCCGCCGTTCATGTCGCCGTAGAGCGTGGCGTAGCCGACCGACATCTCCGACTTGTTGCCGGTGGTCACCACCATGGAGCCGAACTTGTTGGACACGGCCATCAGGATGGTGCCGCGCGTGCGGCTTTGCAGGTTCTCCTCGGTGATGTCTTCCTTGGTGCCCTGGAACAGTCGCGACAGCGCGCTGGTGAAACCTTCGACGGGTTCGGCGATCGGCACGACGTCGTAGCGGCAGCCGAGCGCCCTGGCGCAGGCCTCGGCATCGGAGATCGAGGTTTTCGCGGTGTAGCGGTAGGGCATCATGATGCAGAACACGCGCTCCTCGCCGAGCGCGTCGACGGCGAGTGCGGCGCAGATCGCCGAATCGATGCCTCCCGAAAGACCGAGCACGACATTCCTGAAGCCGTTCTTGTTGACGTAGTCGCGCAGCCCCAGCATGCAGGCGCGGTAGTCCGCCTCCTCCTTTTCCGGGATCATCGACATCGGGCCGTTCGCGCAGCGCCAGGTGTCGCCTTCGCGCTGCCACGTGGAGATGGAAACCGACTCCTCGAACTCGCTCATCTGGAAGGCCAGCGACTTGTCGGCCTGGATAGCGAAGGAGGCGCCGTCGAAGACCAGTTCGTCCTGGCCGCCAAGCTGGTTGGCGTAGATGAGCGGCAGCCCGCTCTCGATGACCTGGACGATCGCCACCTGCTGGCGCACGTCGACCTTGCCGCGATAGTAGGGCGAGCCGTTGGGCACGAGCAGTATCTCGGCGCCGCTTTCGGCCAGGGTCTCGCACACGCCGAGCTGTCCCCAGATGTCCTCGCAGATCGGGATGCCGAGCCTGACGCCACGGAAATTGACCGGCCCCGGCATGTCGGGCCCGGCCTGGAAGACGCGCTTTTCGTCGAACTCGCCGTAATTCGGCAGGTCGAGCTTGTAGCGCTCGGCGATCACCGCGCCGCCGTCGAGGACCATGACGGAGTTGTGGACGCCGCTCGGACGCTTCAGCGGCGTGCCCATGACGACGCCCGGGCCGCCGTCGGCGGTGTCCTTCGCCAGTTCCTCGACCGCCAGTTCGCAGGCCGACAGGAAGGCCGGCTTCATCACCAGGTCCTCGGGCGGATAGCCGGCGATGAAAAGCTCGGTGAACAGCACGAGGTCGGCGCCGTGGCGGGCGGCGTCCGCCCTCGCCTCGCGCGCCTTGGCGAGGTTGCCGGCGATGTCGCCGACGATCGGGTTCAATTGGGCGACGGCAATGCGGATCGTGTCGGGGGCTGCTTCGGTCATGCGCTACTCGTCTATCGCGGTCGATAGCGACCGGCAATGCGGAAGCATTGGGCCATCAGTCGCCCATATATTGCCGGAGCTCCTCGGGGCTGTGGTTGGTGCCCCACGAAAGCGACAGCAGGCGCGACAGGTGCGTGTAGGCGAGCCCGGTCTGCTCGTGCCAGAGATTCATTTGCTCCTGGATCGCCTGCCTGTCCTTCTTCGAAGTGCCCTCGCCCACCTCGAGGCCGGCAGTCGCGCAGCGCGCCCAGCATGTCGGCGGACATGATGTAGGCGTCCCAACCTATCCAGCGCAGGAAATACTGGCCGGTATTGCCGCCCAGCCGGCTGCCGTGCTTGCCGAGATAGGCGAGCAGGCCGAGCTGGTCGTCAGGCGGCCATTCGGCAAGAAACTTGCCGAAACCGCCGTGCTCGGACGATACCCTGTCCACGAAGGCGGCGTTGTCGCGCACCGATCTTATCTTCTGCGGGTTTTTCACGATGCGGCTGTCGGAGGCGAGGTCGTGCCAGAAATCGTCGGGCTGGAAGAGCAGGCGCTTCGGCTCGAAGTCGAGGAAGGCGTCCTCGAAACCCGGCCATTTCTGTTCGATCACGCGCCACACGAAGCCTGCGCAGAAGACGCGCTTCGTCATGATCGAGAGGATGCGGTCGTCGGGGATATCGGCCATGGCAGAATTGTCGGGCGCCGTTCCCAGCAGCGAGGAAAGCACGTCCTCGCCGCCCTTGCGCTCGGCCGCACGGGCCCGAATCTTGTCGAAATCGCTCATGAACCGCCTCCGCACCGACACAATGGCGCGTCGCGGCGGATTCTCCTATAGGCAGGACAGGCTGCCAAGAGGGAGATGACAATGGCCAGGACAGTAGCCGATCTCGCGAGGCGCTGGTTTCCGCATCGCCAGCAACATTTGAGCGAAACGGAAAACCGGGTTCTGCAGAGCGCGATCGACCAGACGCCGGTGTCGCGGGACGTTGGCCAGACTTACGACAAAGGGCTCAGCGTCGGCGACAGGCTGGCCGATTCGATCGCCCGCGTGGGAGGGTCCTGGGGCTTCATCATCGCCTTCCTGGGCTTCCTGGTGCTGTGGTCGGCCGTCAATACGCTGGTGCTGGCCACCCACGCCTTCGATCCCTACCCTTTCATCTTTCTCAATCTGCTCCTGTCGATGCTCGCGGCCATTCAGGCTCCGGTCATCATGATGTCGCAGAACCGGCAGGCGGCGCGCGACCGGCTGGACGCCGAGCACGATTACGAAGTGAACCTCAAGGCCGAAATCGAGATCATGGCGCTGCACGAGAAGCTCGATGAACTGAGACATCGCGAGATCATCGCCATGCGCGAGCAGATTTCCGACATCGCGACGCAACTGGCACGCCTTGGCGACACGCTCGAGGCCAAGAACCAAGGCACATGAACGACACGATCCACTACCTGATCGAGCAGTACGGGCTTATCGCGGTTTTCCTCGGTTGCCTGGCCGAAGGCGAGACGGCCGCCATCCTCGCCGGGTTTTTCGCCCATCAGCACGTGTTCGTGCCGTGGCACGCATATGCCGTGACCGCCGTCGGAGCGTTTCTCGGCGATGTCGCCTTCTTCCTTGCCGGCCGGCAATTCGCCGACCATCCCTATGTCGAGCAGTTGCGGCAAAAGCCGGGTTTCGCACACGCGCACCGGCTGATGCAGGCGCATCCGGCGCTCTATGTGCTTCTCAATCGCTATGTCTACGGGTTCAGGCTGGTCGGAGGTGTGGCGGCTGGCCTGTCGGGCATCCCGGTCGCCCTGTTCCTAGTTCTCAACGCAATATCCGCGCTGGTGTGGGCAGCACTGTTCGGCGGCATCGGCTACGTGTTCGGCCTGGGCGCGGAGACCTTCATCGGCGACGAACTGATGAAGCACGAAAGGCTGCTGATCGGCGCCGGGCTGGGCGTCGCGGCGGCGGTCGCGGCCGCCTACCTCGCCCACATCCTCTACAGGCGCGGGGTCGACCGCGACCGTCAGTAGCCCGGTTCGAGCGCGCGATCGCCGCGGTCGAGAATCAGCGGAATGATCAGATCTTCCTCGTCGTCCAGGTGACGATTGAGCATGGCAACAAGGGAGTCGTTGGCCGCGGCATATCGGTCGGCGGCCCACCGCTGCTTGTCCTCGTTTTCCTGCATCGCGCGGATGAACTCGTTGGCCGTTTCGGCATTCATCTCGAGGCCTTCGTGGATCATGTGATGATCGCCGTCGAGAATGTCGAAGCCGCGCTTCAGGCGCGGCTCGGCGCGGGCGAAGACCGGAAAATAGTGGAAGTCCTCGACATTGTGGTGCCCATCCAGGTTGCCCAGGAAGAAGTTCAACCGCGGGGCGAAGAACTGCGCGAACTCCGGCGCCGACAGCCTTCCCTCGCGATAGTCGCCGATCGCGCCGGTGAGGATGCCGCCGAGTTCGCGAAACATGGCGTGCCGCTGCAACCACATGCCGGCCATTCCGGCGATGTTGTCGTGCGCCTGCCAGTCCTCGCGCGGATATTTCCTGGCGAGGAACAGCAGGTCGTCCGGAAGCCCGGCGCGGCTCATCAGGTCGGTATCGGCGGGTCGGTCTGTCATCGTGTGCCCTCGCATGTCGCGACCGCACATAGGTATATGCGGTTCGAGGTTCCACCACGCTGGAACCCTTCACCGGAAGACGCAGTGTTCATGGCTGGCAGGAGCGTCGCCCGCGCGAGCTTTTCCGCCACCGAACGGCGGGCTATCAATGGATCACCAACAGGGAGAACGACATGAGCAGTTCCGGCACCATTCGATGCGGCATCGGCGGCTGGACCTTCGAGCCATGGGAAGGCACGTTCTATCCCGGAGACCTCCCGAAGAAGAAGCAGCTGGAATTTGCCAGCAGCCACCTCAGAACGATCGAGGTGAACGGCACCTACTATCGCGGCCAGAAGCCGGAGACGTTCGCCAAGTGGGCGTCCGAGACGCCGGACGGGTTCGTGTTTTCGGTCAAGGGCAGCCGCTACGTGACCAACCGGAAGGTGCTCGGCGAAGCCGGCGAATCGCTGCAGAAATTCTGGGACACCGGCGTCTCCGAACTCGGCGACCGGCTCGGACCGGTCGTGTGGCAATTCGCACCGACGAAGAAGTTCGAGGCCGACGATTTCGAGGCCTTCCTGAAGCTGCTGCCCGACAAGACCGGCGGCGTGGCGCTGCGCCACGTGCTGGAAGTGCGCCACGGTAGCTTTTGCGTGCCGGAGTTCGCGGCGCTGGCCCGCAAATACAAGGCAGCCATCTGCTACGCGCACCATTTCGAATATCCGGAGATCGCCGACGTCACCGCGGACTTCGTCTATGCGCGGCTGCAGCGCGGCCACGACGAGGTGCCGACGGCCTATACGCCCGCCGATCTTTCGGCGTGGGCCGAGCGGCTGAAGAGCTGGGCTTCGGGCGGAATGCCAGGCGACCTGCCGCTGGCGGACGAGGAGGTGAAGCTGGAGGAAAAGCCGCGCGACGTGTTCGCCTACATCATCCACGAGGGCAAGATTCGCGCGCCGCAGGGCGCCATGGCGCTGCAGGAACTGGTCGACGAATAGGGAGAGATCACAGGGCGAGCGAGAGGCCCGGCAGGTCGATACCTTCCAGCCGCGTCGACCATGTCTCGCCGGGTTCGACCGGCCAGGCCCGCGTGACCGTGCCGGTGGTGACGATGTCGCCGGCCTCGATGCCGCGACCGAAAGGAGCGGGATCGAACGCATCCACAAAGTGCTTCAGCGCCGACAGGGGACCGTCGAGCACGTTTCGCGCGACGCCCCGGTCGATTTCCACGCCGTCCCGGAAAAGCGTAACGGAGAACCCGGAAAGGACGCGAAGCCACTCGTCTCGCGGCTTGGCCGCCAGCGGAGCAAGCGGTCCGTGGCGGTAGAGCGCGTGCAGCGCGAATGCAGCGGCGGTATCCGCAGCCTGGAAGCGCCAGTCCGCGAATACGCTCTGGACGATCTCGACGCCATGGCCCACGGCGTCGACGCACGCCAGCAATTCCGGTTCCGACATACCCGGCGCAGGTTGCCGAGCCATGCGAAAGCAGATTTCCGGCTCGATGCGGGGCTGGCAGAATCGCGACACGTCTAGGCGCACGGGTTCGCCGGCTGCGACCTCACGCACCGAGGTGTCGTATATGGGCCCCCAAATCGGCGCGTGGACATCGTATTCGTCCCAGATCGTGCGATTGGTGAAGCCGATCTTCCAGCCGGCCGGACGCTCTCCTCTAGCCATGCGGGCGCGCAGAAGCTCGCCGGAGACGGCATATGCGTCCTCAAGCCCGAAGCCCGGATCGGTTGCGCTCAGAAGCCCGACCGTGGTCGCCCCGTCGAATGCATTCAGCAAGTCCTCGGCACAGTCCCGATACCGCGCATTTTCCATCTGATTGTCCTTGCCTCTCGGTCAGTCCGACATCAACTGCGCCAACACGCGCGGCAGGATTTCGGGCAGGTCCTCCGAAATCAGGCCCGGCCCAAAGCTGCGGGCTGCCTCGCCATGCAGCCACACGCCTGCGCACGCCGCCTCGAAGCCGGGCATTCCCTGCGCCAACAGCCCCGCGATGAAGCCCGCAAGCACGTCGCCGGAGCCGGCCGTCGCCAGCCAGGGCGTGCCGTTGGTGCTGATCGCGGAGCGGCCGTCCGGCGTGGCGATCACGGTGTCCGGCCCCTTGTAGACGACGATGGAATGCGCGCGTGACGCGGCCGCGCGGGCGCGGTCGAGCTTCGAAAGACTGTCGTCGGCGGCAAGATCGGGAAACAGCCGCGCAAACTCCCCCTCGTGCGGGGTCATCACCACGGTCGGGGCACGTTCCTCGCCGGCAGCCTGGAACAGCGCCTCCGGCTCGTTCCTGAAAGAGGTGATGGCGTCGGCGTCGAGCACGACGCCCTTCATCTCGTGCTCCGGCCGATCCCTGTTGGACGCCAGCAGCGCCAGGGCGAAAGCGCGGCACTTTTCGCCAACCCCGAAACCTGGCCCCAGCACCGCAGCCGCGGGCTGGCGCTCGCCGACAAAAGCCGAGAGCTCTTCTTCGTCGTCCGCCCTTCGCACCATGATGGCCGTGAGTTGGGAGGCATTGACCAGCATCGCGCTCGCCGGCGAAAGCACTGTGACGGCCCCCGCCCCGATTCGCGCGGCCGCGCGCGCCGAAAGCCTGGCCGCGCCGGTTGCCGAGGCGCCGCCGGAGCAGACAGCGACATGGCCGCGCGCGTATTTGTGGGTGTCGACCCGCGGCCTCGGGAACGCCGCCATCCACACGTCGGGAGCGTTCTCGAAGCAGGTCGGGCCGATTTCCGCCAGCACCGTTTCGGGGATACCGATGTCGACGACGAGCGTTTCGCCGCACAATGTACGCCCGGGGAAAAGCAGATGTCCCGGGCTTCTTGCGAAAGAACGTCACGGTCAGGTCGGCCTGGAAAGACGTTCCGAGCGCCTTGCCGCTTGCTCCCGAGACGCCTGACGGCAGATCGACGGCGACGACGCGCGCATCCGCCTTGCGGCATTTTTCCGCCGTCTGCGCAGCCGCCCCATCAAGCGGCTTCGACAGCCCGGCACCGAACAGCGCGTCGACGACCAGTGCGCCCTCGCCCGGTTGAAAGGCTTCCAGATCGTGCGTGGCGCCGGGCCATTCCTGTGCGGCGCGCGCCGCGTCGCCGCCGTCCCGGGGCGAGCCGAGCCGCCAGAGCTCGACCTCCATGCCGGCTTCACGGAGATGACGCGCGACGACGTAGCCGTCGCCGCCATTGTTGCCGGGGCCGCAAAGCACGTCGACGCGGGCATGCCCCGCAAAGCGCTCGAGCACGAGCGCGGCGATGGCGGCACCGGCATTGCGCATCAGGCCGAAGCCGTCGAATGGCCCGTCCCGCGACGCCAGCCGATCCGCCTCTGCCATTTCCTCGGGTGTCAGGAGTTCCAGACCCATCGCATTGCCGCCGCTACGAAATCGGCGGGAGCTTAGCGGTTGTCGGACCCGGCCTCAAACCGGCAATTTGCCTTCTTTGCTTGCACAATGCGTACCCAATAGGCAGTCTCGCAGCGACCCTGCGGCCTTCGAGCGGCTCCGGGAGGCCGCATGCCGCACCACAAGGCACCGAAAACGGTTGCGCCCGGCATGCCTTCCGTTCATTGATCCCGCACGCGCTTATGCCGGCCGGCTTTGGCACGGTTCATGCTTTGGCAAGTGCGAGCGGGGTTCGGACAATCCGTTTGCACCCCTACTGGAGGCCAAAACCGCATGAAGAAGATCGAAGCGATCATAAAACCATTCAAGCTCGACGAGGTGAAGGAAGCGCTTCAGGAAGTCGGGCTGCAGGGCATCACCGTCACCGAGGCCAAGGGGTTCGGTCGCCAGAAGGGCCACACCGAACTCTATCGCGGCGCGGAATACGTCGTCGACTTTCTGCCGAAGGTGAAAATCGAGGTGGTTCTCGGAGACGACGCCGTGGACGGGGCGGTCGAGGCGATCCGCAAGGCGGCGCAGACCGGGCGTATTGGCGACGGCAAGATTTTCGTGTCGAATATCGAGGAAGTCGTGCGTATCCGCACGGGCGAAACGGGCATCGACGCGGTCTAGTAGTCCGGTTCGGCACGCGCTGCCGATCCGCAACAGCAGTCATCACACAGGGACAGGGAAATGAGTTCAGCAAACGAGATCCTCAAGCAGATCAAGGACAACGACGTCAAATTCGTTGACCTGCGCTTCACGGACCCCAAGGGCAAGATGCAGCACGTCACGATGGACGTCGCGGCTGTCGACGAGGACATGTTCGTCGACGGCGTCATGTTCGACGGCTCCTCGATCGCCGGCTGGAAGGCGATCAACGAGTCCGACATGGTGCTGATGCCGGACACCGAATCCGCCCACATGGACCCGTTCTTCGCACAGTCGACCATGGCGGTCGTGTGCGACATTCTCGATCCGATCTCGGGCGAATCCTACAACCGCGACCCGCGCAGCACGGCCAAGAAGGCCGAGGCCTACATGAAGTCCGAAGGCATCGGCGACACCTGCTTCGTCGGCCCCGAGGCCGAGTTCTTCGTGTTCGACGACGTGCGCTACAAGGCCGATCCCTACAACACCGGCTTCAAGCTCGATTCGACCGAGCTGCCGTCCAACGACGACACCGAATACGAGACCGGCAACCTGGGTCACCGTCCGCGCGTCAAGGGCGGCTACTTCCCCGTGCCACCGATCGACTCGGCGCAGGACATGCGCTCCGAGATGCTGACGGTGATGGCCGAGATGGGCGTCGTCGTTGAAAAGCACCACCACGAGGTGGGCGCGGCCCAGCACGAACTCGGCATCAAGTTCGACACGCTGACGCGCAACGCCGACAAGATGCAGATCTACAAATACGTGATCCACCAGGTCGCCAACGCCTACGGCAAGACGGCGACCTTCATGCCGAAGCCGATCTACGGCGACAACGGCTCGGGCATGCACGTTCACCAGTCGATCTGGAAGGACGGCAAACCGACCTTCGCCGGCAACGAGTATGCCGGGCTTTCGGAGAGCTGCCTGTTCTACATCGGCGGCATCATCAAGCACGCCAAGGCGATCAACGCCTTCACCAACCCGCTGACGAACTCCTACAAGCGGCTGGTGCCGGGCTACGAGGCGCCGGTGCTGCTCGCCTACTCGGCGCGAAACCGCTCCGCCTCCTGCCGCATCCCCTTCGGCTCATCGCCGAAGGCGAAGCGCGTCGAAGTCCGCTTCCCCGATCCGGGCGCGAACCCCTATCTCGGCTTCGCGGCGCTGCTGATGGCCGGCCTCGACGGCATCAAGAACAAGATCCACCCCGGCCAGCCGATGGACAAGGATCTCTACGACCTGCCGCCGAAGGAGCTGAAAAAGGTGCCGACCGTGTCGGGCTCGCTGCGCGAAGCGCTGATGAGCCTCGACAAGGACCGCAACTTCCTGAAGGCCGGCGGCGTCTTCGACGACGACCAGATCGACGCCTATATCGAGCTCAAGATGGCCGAGGTGATGCGCTACGAGATGACGCCGCATCCGGTCGAGTTCGAGATGTACTACTCCGTCTGATCCGACGGACCTCACAAGCGGGGACGCAAGGAAAACCCCGCCGGAGCGAAAGCTTCGGCGGGGTTTTCGCATGCGGCGACGGCTGAACCGCGCGCACTACGGAGACCACGAGGTCCTCCAGTCCGCCGGTCGTGTCATCGTTCCTCGATGATGACAGGCAAGGCCCAGGAGTCGAGTCGCCCTCCCTCCCGAGCAAGCAAACCGAGGCGCCCCCGGCCGTGCGCGATTCGCCCCCGCCAATAAGAAAGGAGCCCGGGATTTCTCCCGGGCTCCTCGATCTTCCATTCCCTTGTGGAAGGCCGCTCAGGCGGCCGCGGAGACCCTCTGCGTATCGACGCTGGCGATGGTCTTCAGCACCTGCGATGCGATCTGGTAGGGGTCGCCCTGGCTGTTCGGGCGGCGATCCTCGAGATAGCCGCGGTAGCCGTTGCGGATGAAGGAATGCGGCACGCGGATCGATGCGCCGCGGTCGGCGACGCCGTAGCTGAAGCGGTTCCAGGGTGCCGTTTCGTGCTTGCCGGTCAGGCGCAGGTGGTTGTCAGGACCGTAGACGTCGATGTGGTCCTGCAGGTTCGCTTCGAAAGCCTTCATCAAGGCCTCGAAATACTCCTTGCCGCCGACGTCGCGCATATAGGCGGTCGAGAAGTTGCAGTGCATGCCCGAGCCGTTCCAGTCCGTATCGCCCAGCGGCTTGCAGTGGAACTCGATGTCGATGCCGTATTTCTCGGTCAGGCGAAGCAGCAGGTAGCGCGCGATCCACATCTCGTCGGCGGCGCGGCGCGAGCCCTTGCCGAAGATCTGGAATTCCCACTGCCCCTTGGCCACTTCGGCGTTGATGCCTTCGTGGTTGATGCCTGCGGCAAGGCAGAGATCGAGATGCTCCTCGACGATCTGCCGGGCCATCTCGCCGACGTTCTTGAAGCCGACACCGGTGTAGTACGGGCCCTGCGGAGCCGGGAAGCCGTTGGCCGGGAAGCCGAGCGGACGACCGTCCTTGTAGAGGAAATATTCCTGCTCGAAACCGAACCAGGCGCTCTCTTCGTCGATGATGGTGGCGCGCTTGTTGGAGGGGTGCGGGGTGACGCCATCGGGCATCATGACCTCGCACATCACCAGAACGCCGTTCGTGCGCGCGGCATCCGGATAGACGGCGACGGGCTTGAGCACGCAATCGGAGTTGGAGCCCTCGGCCTGCATGGTGGAGCTGCCGTCGAAGCCCCACAGCGGCAGTTCGTCGATCGACGGGAAGGTGTCGAACTCCTTGATCTGCGTCTTGCCGCGGAGGTTGGGGACCGGGGTGTAGCCGTCCAGCCAGATGTATTCGAGCTTGTATTTCGTCATGCCTGCCTCTCAAACCATTGTGCAAAGCGTGAGGAACGCATCTGCCAGTTCGCCCGTTGAGGGTCGAAATTCCTCTGCTCTGGTTGGATGCAACATGTGTGCCAGATTGCGGAAGAGCCGCATTTTCGCGACCGAGGCATTGCCGAACGAAAATCATGTCGGGTCGATGCGCCCGATATCGGCAGGACGCAAACCGCCTGCCCGCTTTTTGTGCAGCGCTCAGGTCTGCTCAAATCCGTCGCAGAAAAACAAAAGATAGGTAAGTATTTCTGACTGATCGGAACGTGTGCAAAGTGCACTTTCGCCCATTTTGCGTTCAAACCCATAAATTTCGGGAAACTATTGATCGAAACAATTTGCCAACGCCTGCCGGCGCGATGTGGTATTTACGAATCCCGTGAGGAAAAAGGAACAAGACCGATGGCCACGAATTTTCAGCGCGAATCGGCGAAGATTTACACATTCCCGCCGCGCGGCCGGCTCGGCTTGCGCGAAGCAGAACACGCCGCCGACGAAGATACCGGCCGCGGGTTCGCCAAGGTTGCCTGTGGCGCCGGCTGGTATCACGATGCAGCTATCGAGGAAGAGCGTCGCAGCGAGCGCAAGCGCTGAACAAGGTAGCTTGCCAGGAAGCAGGCAGACGTTGGTTCAGCCGAGCGCCTGACTAGTCGGCGTCCAGGGCCTCGATCAGGCGCGCGGCGCCCATCATGTCGCGCTCGCGCATGGCACGACGGGCCGCGGCTTCGGCGTCTTCGCCCCACTGGTAGATGTTCCAGTCCTCATCGACGTGCGCCGCCTTCCAGGCCTCCCCGGCCGTGATCGCCCTCGCCTCGACGGCGATGGCCAAGAGCGCGGAGCCAGTCAGCGACGTCATCACGTGCAATGCCGCGAGCCGCATCGGCTCGGCGCGCTGCCTGAGGTGCAGCCCGACGGCGGCAATCGCCTCGCGCGGCTGCTCGACGTGCATGACGCCCTCGGCAAGGTAGAAGCGCGCGCCGAGCGCGCTGCGCGCCCAGTCGAGGATCGGGTCCCACGCCTCGGATTCCCTGCGCACCAGCCCGTCTGGCCCTTCGGCGCGGTAGCAGACCAGATCGGAGGATGCGAACCGCAGAATGTCTTCCAGGACGGCCTGAGGATCGCTTGCCACACCGTCGATCGCGGTATTGGCGAGCCTGAGCACCGGCATCGTCATCGGGTCGATCACCTCGTCCTGCGCGGCGAACTCGCCGGCGACGAGATCGGCTGCAGAACGAGTGGGCAGTTCCAGCAGGTTGCGGCCAGGCGTGCGCACCGGCTTGCCATCCAGCTTGACGGCGTGCCCGGCCCCGCCGGCGGTGACCATCGCTTCCTTGTAGAACCGCTTGGGGAGCGGCGTGCGCATCGCCGCCTGCGCGCGGCGAACAGGATCGGCCTCAAATGCCTCGCGGCCAGCTTCCAGATCCTCGAGAATATCACGCATCCATCATTTCCCGTTTGCCCGGCTGTGGAGACTGCCTGCGCGTCGGCGGGCGATTGACGACTACGAGCCCGACCGCGATCAACGCCAGGGCTGCAAAGATCTTCACCGACAGCGGCTCGCCGAGCAGCAGGCCACCCAGGAGCACGCCGAAGGCCGGCGTCAGAAAGGTGAAGCTCGACAGGCCGGCAGCCGGATAGCGCCGCATCAGCCAGAACCACATCACGTAGGTGAAGCCGACGATGTAGATCGACTGGAAAAGCAACGAGGATATGGCGATCAGCGACACGTCGCGCAAGATCGGGCCGCCGAATGGCACGAGGCAGACGGCCATGACGGCCGAAACGGCGAGTTGGTAGAGGAGCGTCTTTTCAGCGCTGACGCCGGCCAGCGGCGATCGCTTGATGATGATGATCGTGGCGCCCCACACCGCGCCGGCAACCAGGCACATCAGGTCGCCTTTGATCGCCTGCGGGTCGGGAAGGCTGACATTGTCGGAAAAGACGAGGTAGACGCCGGAAAAGGCAAGCAGCAACCCACCCGCCTTCGGCAGCGTGATCTTCTCGCCCAGAAAGAAATGCGCGCCGACGAGCACGAAGAACGGCATCGTATTGAGCATCAGGGTGCCGCGCGCGGCGGTCGTGAAATCCAGCCCGATGAAGATCAGCACGAATTCCGCGCCGAACAGCAGTCCGACAACGATCCCGGCAGGAAGCGTCGCGTCGCGCTCGAACAGCGGAATCCCGCGATATCTGCACCACGCGAACACGAGCAGTCCGCCGATCGCGGAGCGTGCGGCGGTGAGGAAAACCGGGCTGAAGCCGGTGTCGGCGACACGGATCGCCACCTGGTTCAGGCCCCAGGAGAAGGTAATGCCGACCATGACGGCCGCGGCGAAACCGTCGATGGCGTCGCGGCGGCCGATGCTGGAAGGCAGCACCGTCACTCCCCCTGCCCGGCCTCGCCGGCGCTCGCCTCGTCGAAGCCGAGCAGGTTCCAGCTCTGGCGCATGTGGGGCGGCAGCGGCGCGGTCACGTCGATCATTCCGCCTTCGGGATGCGGAATGAGGATGCGACGGGCGTGAAGGTGCAGCCTGTTCTGGATACCACCGGGAAAGTCCCAGTTCTGATCCGCCTCGAAATATTTAGGATCGCCGATGATCGGACAGCCGAGTTCGGCGGCGTGCACGCGCAGCTGGTGGGTGCGGCCGGTGTAGGGCTCCATCTCCAGCCACGACAGCTGGTTGCCGGCCTGCTCCACCACCCGGTAGTGCGAGATGGCATGATCGGCGCCCGGTTCGCCGTGACGCGCCACGCGCATGCGATCGCCATCCGGCGTCTGCTCCTTGACGAGCCAGCTCGAGATGCGGCCGCTGGACTGCTTCGGCACGCCCTTTACCAGCGCCCAGTAGACCTTCTTCGTCTCGCGGGCGCGGAACGCCTCCGCCAGCTTCATTGCGGCAAGCCGCGTGCGCGCCACAACCAGCACGCCGGAGGTGTCCCGGTCGAGCCTGTGAACCAGCCGCGGTTTCTCGCCCTTCTTGCTGCGCAGCGCCTCCAGCATGCCGTCGACGTGGCGCGACACACCGGAACCGCCCTGCACCGCAAGGCCGGCGGGCTTGTTGAACACGAAGACCTTGGGGTCCTCGTGGAGGAGCATCCGACGCAGCAAGTCGGCATCCTCGCCGCCGCGCAGCTCTCGCGCGGTCGGCGGCTGGTCGCTTTTGCGATCCGTGGCGAGCGGTGGCACCCGGACGACCTGCCCCGGCTGCACGCGCGTATCCGACTTCGCCCGCCCGCCATCGACGCGCACCTGGCCGGAGCGCAACAGCTTCTGCAACTGCCCGAAGCCGAGCCCCGGATAGTGTGACTTGAACCAGCGGTCGAGGCGCATGCCCGCCTCGCCGCTTTCCACCTCGATCTGTTCGACGCCCGGCATCCGCGGCTCCTACACGAGGGCCCGGACCAGCCAGAGGCCGGCAAAAAGCGCCGCGATGGCGCCAACGACGCTGACGGCGGCATAGGTCAACGCAACGCCCTGCTCGCCGCGCTCGAACAGGAAGGCGACGTCGAGCGAAAACGACGAGAAGGTGGTGAAACCGCCGAGTACTCCGGTGGCGATGAACAGGCGCAGTTCGCTGGAAGCGCCGAACTTGCGCGCCAGCAACTCGATGAAGGCGCCCATGATGAACGAGCCGACGATGTTGACGGTCATCGTGCCCCATGGGAATCCGCCGCCGAACAGCCGCATGGCGGCCATCGTCGTCAGATGGCGAAAGGCGGCGCCGAATGCGCCGCCGGCGGCAACGAGCAGGACGTGTTTCATGAAGCTGTCCTGTCGCGAGCGGGCGGCGAAGTCAAATGATGATCGTGGCGAACCGCACGCTTTGTCGCCGCCCGGCATCTAGCCGGTCACGCATGAGGGGCTCAGGCGCTGCCCGTAGTCCGGTCCGCCTGCCTGCCGCTCGCGGCAATGGCCAGAGAGTTCGGTGACGAAGCCATCGAGCTTCGCCCAGTCGGTGAACTCATGGTCGCGGTGAAGATCGAGGTCGGAGTCTTCCTTGTGAACGATGTAGCGCATCAGCATGCGCTTGAAGAAATCGTACTCGGAAAACCGCAGCGCGCCGGCCGCCTGATGCACCAGCGCCGGGTGCCATCCCACACCTTCCAGGAAATGCTCGGCGATCTTCTGGATCTCGCTGTGCTCGGCATCGAACTTCGATGCGGCTGCCATCGACACGGAAATGAAGGCTGAAGGGCGCTCGTTCAGTGTGGCCGAATTCTTCTTGAGCCAATGCGTCACCGCGGAGGGATAGCGGCCCGCATGAATGGGCGCGCAGACGACGACCGCGTCCGCCTCTTCGGGCTCGTAGTCCGCGAGGTCGGCGGCATCGTGGATCGGCGCCTCGTGGCCTTCCGCCTCAAGCGCTTCGCCGATGTGACGTGCGATCTTGCGCGTCTGTCCCTCGACGGTGCCGTAGACGATATCGATGCGCATGGCGCTCTCCCTGTCCTGCATCGCCATCGTGGCCCGACGGGGCGAGCGTGGCATTGATACGGGTCAAGCAAAAGCAAGGCGCGACAGCGCTTTCGTCAGGACTTGCCGCTGCGCTCGCGTCGCAGCTTGGACCAGTAGTCGAGCCGCTTCCTGATCTCGCGCTCGAAGCCGCGGTCCGGCGGGTCGTAGAAGGTCTGCCGACCCATTTCGTCCGGAAAATAATCCTGGCCCGAAAACGCCTCGGGCGCGTCGTGGTCGTATTCGTAGCCGCTGCCGTAGCCCTCTTCCTTCATCAGCTTGGTCGGCGCGTTGAGGATGTGCTTCGGCGGCAGCAGCGAACCGTTTTCCTTTGCCGCGCGCATGGCCGCCTTGTAGGCGGTGTAGACGGCGTTCGATTTCGGCGCCGTGGCGAGGTAGACGCAGGCTTGGGCGAGCGCGAGCTCACCCTCCGGAGAGCCAAGATAATCGTATGCGTCCTTGGCCGCATTGGCGACTGCCAGCGCCTGCGGATCGGCCAGACCGATGTCTTCGGAGGCCATGCGCACGAGGCGGCGGCCAAGGTAGAGCGGCGCCTCGCCAGCATCGAGCATGCGCGCCAGATAGTAGAGTGCGGCATCGGGATCGGAGCCCCGCACCGCCTTGTGCAGCGCCGATATCAGGTTGTAGTGGCCATCCTGGCCCTTGTCGTAGACGGGCGCGCGCCGCTGCACGATCTTCTGCAGCGCCTCGGCATCGAAGAGTTCGTCCTTGCGCGCCGCACGCCAGACCTCCTCGGCAAGCGTCAGGGCGGCTCGGCCGTCGCCGTCCGCCATGCGCACGAGCACCGCCCTCGCCTCGTCGTCGAGTGGCAGTTTTCTCTTCTCCGCCTGCTCTGCCCGCGACAGCAGACGCTCGATCGACGCGCCGTCCAGCGAATGGAACGTCAGCACCCGCGCCCGCGACAGCAAGGCCGCGTTGAGCTCGAAGGACGGATTTTCGGTGGTGGCACCGACGAGAATGACGGTGCCGTCTTCCATCACCGGCAGGAAGGAATCCTGCTGGGCACGGTTGAAGCGGTGGATCTCGTCGACGAAGAGCAGTGTCTGGCGCCCGTTGGCGCGGCGCATGCGGGCAGCCTCGAACACCTTCTTCAGGTCCGCCACGCCCGAGAAGATCGCCGAGATCTGCTCGAATGCCAGACCGGTCTCGCCGGCGAGCAGCCGCGCCACGGTCGTCTTGCCCGTGCCCGGCGGCCCCCAGAACACCATCGAACCGAGCGAGCCCGAGCGGATCATGCGCGTCAGCGCGCCATCCTCGCCGGTCAGGTGCTCCTGGCCGACCACGTCACCCAATGTCGCCGGCCGCAGGCGGTCGGCAAGCGGCTGGCCGGCCTTCGGCCTGCTCTCGGCATCTGCCTGGAAAAGATCTGCCATTGCGGCGGAACGAACCTCAGTAGCGCAACACCTGGCGCAGGGTGCGGCCGTCACGGTCGAGCGTGAAGCGCCACCAGCGCGTATCGGTGTTTGCAATCTGCTCCAGCTTGTCGGCCGTGTCGATCTGTTCACCGTTGACCTCGCGCACGATGTCGCCGGGACGGAAGCCGATGCCCGCCGCCGGCGAGTTGCGCTCGATGTCCACGATCACCACGCCCTTTGCCTGCGAGGGCAGTCGCAGGCGTTGCGCCAGACGCGGCGACAGCAATGCCACCTTGGCCCCGGCGAACGGCCCGGAGCCGTCGATGGTGACCTGTGTGGCCGAAGCGCCTTCCGGTGCTCGTTCCAGATGCACCGTGACGGTGAACTTCTTATTCTGGCGCAGCACCGTGAATTCCACAGTGCCGTCCACGGGCTGTGTCGCAAGGCGATAGTCGAGCGCGTCGGGGTGCTCGATGTCGGCGCCGTTCATCGCCAGGACGACATCGCCGGCCTTGATGCCAGCCTTGGCAGCCGGCCCGTCCTTGGCGACCGAGTTGACGAGCGCGCCGGTCGGCCGCCCCATTCCGAGCGCGTCGGCGATGTCACGCGTCACCGGTGCGAAATCGGCGCCCATGTATGGCCGCTCGAAATGGTCGGCACCTGTCTTCGCCGCATCGACGAAGGCACGCACCATGTTGGAGGGAATGGCGAAGCCGATGCCTATCGAACCGCCCGAGCGGCTGTAGATCGCCGAGTTGATGCCGACGAGGTCGCCGGCCATGTCGATCAACGCACCGCCGGAATTGCCCGGATTGATCGCCGCGTCCGTCTGGATGAAGAAGCCGAAATCGGAAATGCCGAGATGCGTGCGCGCCAGCGCCGAGACGATGCCGGAAGTCGTGGTCTGCCCGACGCCGAACGGATTGCCGATGGCGAGCACAAGGTCACCGACCTCGAGCGCGTCGGAATCGCCGATCTGGATGGTCGGGAACGGATCCGGGGAATCGATCTTGAGCACCGCCAGGTCGAGCGACTGGTCCTTCAGGAGGATCTTGCTCTCGAACTCGCGTCCGTCGGCGGTCGCCACCTTCACCTCGTCGGCATTGCCGATGACATGGTAGTTGGTCACCACGAGCCCGGACGGATCGACGATGACGCCGGAGCCCAGCGACTGCTGGACGCGCGGCGGCATCTGCTGCCCGAAGAACTGCTCGAAGAACGGATCGCCGGCAAAGGGCGACTGCACCTGCACCTGCTGGGAGGCATAGACGTTCACGACCGCCGGCGCCGTCTCCTTCACAAGCGGCGCGAAGGAGAGTTCGATCTCGCGGCGGCCGAACGGTATCCGCTTGTGGCCCGTCACCGCGTCCTGGGTGCCGCGCAACAGGTCGGTTATCGCCTGGCCGAATTCCTGCAGCGGCGACTTTGCATCGTCGGCGAGTGCGAACGAGGCGGAAAGGCCCGCTGCCAGCGTCAGAACGACGGCGACGGCTGCCAGGCGGAAACGGCGACGATGCGGCATGACTTGATCTCCCCAGATGACACACGCCATCTATTCCGCGCCGAATGTGCAAAACAGATGGCCGATGGCCGCACTTCGGGGTCAAAGCAGCGCCAACGAAAAAGGGGCCCAGCAGGCCCCTTTTCGTATCACACGTTGCAGCGTCGCGCTCGGCTCACGCGGCTTCGGCCTCTTCGGCGCCCTCGGCCTCCATGCGCGCACGGTCGGCTGCGCCCTTGGCCTCGACGTCACGATCGACGAACTCGATGACCGCCATCGGCGCATTGTCGCCGGTGCGGAAGCCCGCCTTCATGATGCGCAGATAGCCGCCGTTGCGGGAGGCATAGCGCGGAGCGATCGTGTCGAACAGCCGCTTGGCGGCATCCTCGGAACCGATCTGCGAGGCCGCCTGGCGGCGGGCGTGCAGGTCGCCGCGCTTGCCCAGAGTCACGAGCTTCTCCACGATCGGGCGAAGTTCCTTGGCCTTGGGCAGCGTGGTGACGATCTGCTCATGCTCGATCAGCGAGGCCGCCATGTTCGAAAACAGCGCCTTGCGGTGACTTGCGGTTCGGTTCAGCTTGCGACCGGATTTTCCGTGGCGCATCGCCTTTCTCCTTCAAATTCCGGGCGGTGAATCCGCGCCTCAATACTGGTCTTCGTAACGCTTGGCCAGGTCTTCGATGTTGTCCGGCGGCCAGTCCGGCACTTCCATTCCCAGATGCAGACCCATCGCGGCGAGAACTTCCTTGATCTCGTTGAGCGACTTGCGGCCGAAATTCGGCGTGCGCAGCATCTCGGCTTCGGTCTTCTGGATCAGGTCGCCGATATAGACGATGTTGTCGTTCTTCAGGCAATTCGCCGAACGCACCGACAGCTCCAGCTCGTCGACCTTCTTGAGCAGCGCCGGGTTGAACGCGAGCTCGGTGACCTGCTCGGAAGGCTGTTCCTTCTGCGGCTCCTCGAAATTGACGAAGAGGGCCAGCTGGTCCTGCAGGATGCGGGCGGCGAACGCGATGGCGTCCTCGCCGGTGATCGAGCCGTCGGTCTCGATGGTCATGGTCAGCTTGTCGTAGTCGAGCACCTGGCCCTCGCGGGTGTTCTCGACCTTGTAGGAGACCTTCTTGACCGGCGAATAGAGGCTGTCGACCGGGATCAGGCCGATCGGCGCATCCTCGGCGCGGTTGCGGTCGGCCGGGACGTAGCCCTTGCCGGAATCGACGGTGAACTCCATGCGGATTTCCGCACCCTCGTCCAGCGTGCAGATGACGTGATCGGGGTTGAGGATCTCGACGTCGCCCACGGTCTGGATGTCACCGGCGCTGACGACGCCCGGACCCTGCTTGCGCACGACCATGCGCTTGGGCCCGTCGCCTTCCATCTTGATGGCGATTTCCTTGATGTTCAGCACGATGTCGGTGACGTCCTCGCGGACGCCGGCAATCGAGGAGAACTCGTGCAGCACGCCGTCGATCTGGACGGCGGTGACGGCGGCGCCGCGCAGCGACGACAGCAGCACGCGGCGTAGCGCGTTGCCGAGCGTCAGGCCGAAGCCTCGCTCGAGCGGCTCGGCGACGAGCGTCGTCACCGTCTTGTTCTTGGAGGAGAACTCGATCTTGTTGGGCTTGATCAGTTCCTGCCAGTTTTTCTGGATCATGATGTCTTCCTTCCGTGCCCCGTCACCATCCAATCGTGACGGGCGATCTGGAGACCGTGGAGGAGCGCCGGACGCCTGTTTGCGGCCGACGCTCGCGCGGCAGTTCTTGTTCTTCCTAGACGCGGCGCTTCTTGCGCGGGCGGCAGCCATTGTGCGGGATCGGCGTCACGTCACGAATCGAAGTGATCGTGAAACCCGCCGCCTGCAGCGCGCGAAGGGCCGACTCACGGCCGGAGCCGGGTCCGCAGACCTCGACCTCGAGGGTGCGCATGCCGTGCTCTGCCGCCTTGCGGGCGCAATCCTCGGCCGCCATCTGGGCTGCGAACGGGGTCGACTTGCGCGACCCCTTGAATCCCTGGGCACCGGCCGACGACCAGGCAATCGCATTGCCCTGCGCGTCCGTGATGGTGATCATGGTGTTGTTGAAGGTCGAGTTCACATGCGCGACGCCCGACGAGATGTTCTTGCGCTCGCGGCGGCGAACACGTGCGGCTTCCTTGGCCATTTCAGTCCTTTCGTTCGATATCGACGCCGCCGTAACGCCAGCGGCTACACCTAATTGAAGGCAGTAGGGGAATAGGGCAGTAGGGGAGTATGTTTCAGATATCGGCCGGCTTCAGCCGAAACATACTGCCCTACTGCCTTACCGCCCTACTCCCCAAGCTTACTTCTTCTTGCCTGCGATCGGCTTGGCCGGGCCCTTGCGGGTGCGCGCGTTGGTGTGCGTGCGCTGGCCGCGGACCGGAAGCGACCGACGATGGCGAAGACCTCGGTAAGAGCCAAGGTCCATCAGGCGCTTGATGTTCATCGACACTTCGCGACGCAGGTCGCCTTCGACCTGGTAGTCGCGGTCGATCGTCTCGCGAATCTGCATCACCTCGGCATCGGTGAGCTGATGGACACGACGATCCGCCGGGATACCCACCTTCTCGGTGATGTCCTTGGCGAGCTTCGGTCCGATGCCGTGGATGTACTGCAGCGCGATGACGACGCGCTTGTTGGTCGGAATATTGACGCCGGCTATACGAGCCATCTTCTTCTCCATATGGGCCGGCAATGCCGGCGCTTCAAGGTTATCCCGCGTCCGGTGGAGGCCGGCCCCTGCGGTTTATCTTTTCCCAATGACGAAGCCGAGCCTCACGGCCCGGCCAAAACGCGTCTGGATGGGAGACGCGCCGCTATAGTCCGGTCTCCCAGACCTGTCAACCGGCCCCTTGCCTGAATCAGCAGACGCCGTGCAAGGCCGCTGAACCGGAGCTCGACGGGTTGCGCAACCGTGCCAGACCTAGGCAGTCACCGTGCCCAGAACCGCGTCGATCTTCGCCGTGACCTCGTCGATGGTGGCCATGCCGTCGACGCTCTTCAGCATCCCCTTGGCATAATAGTAGCCGACCAGCGGCGCGGTCTTCTTGTAGTACTCGCGCAGACGGTCCTCGAAGACCTCGGGGTTGTCGTCCTTGCGAACGGGCTGACCGGCTGCGCGGGCGTCCTCTGCCCGCTTGACGATGCGCCCGACGAGCGCCTTGTCGTCGACGACGAGTTCGACCACGGCATCGAGCTTCAGGCCGCGCTCGCGCAGCATCGCCTCGACCGCGTCGGCCTGCGCGAGCGTGCGAGGGTATCCGTCGAGGATGAAGCCGCGCGCGCAATCGGACTGTTCGACGCGCTCGGCGACAATGGCGTTGACGATCTCGTCGGAGACGAGTTCGCCGGCATCCATCACCGCCTTGGCCCGCAGGCCGATCTCCGTTTCCCCGGCGACCGCCGCACGCAGCATGTCACCGGTGGAAAGCTGCGGAATTCCATGTTTCTCGACCAGCCGCTGCGCCTGGGTCCCCTTCCCGGCGCCCGGCGGTCCGAGCAATATCAATCTCATCGTCCCCTCTTACCTCCCCGAAGCTTGGACTTCTTGATCAGCCCCTCGTACTGGTGCGCGATCAGGTGTCCCTGGATCTGCGAAACCGTGTCGAGCGTGACGCTGACGACGATCAGAAGCGAGGTGCCACCAAGATAGAACGGCACGCCCGTCGCTGAAATCAGGAACTCCGGCAGCAGGCAGACCGCGACGAGATAGATCGCGCCGACCAGAGTGATGCGCGTCAGAACGTAGTCGATGTATTCGGCCGTCCGCTCGCCCGGGCGGTAGCCCGGAATGAAGCCAGAATGCTTCTTGAGCTGGTCGGCCGTGTCCTGCGGGTTGAAGACGATCGCCGTGTAGAAGAAGGCGAAGAAGATGATCAGCGCCGCGTAGAGCAGCATGTACAGCGGCTGCCCATGGCCGAGGGTGGCCAGGATCGTGGCGGCCCAGCTCGGCAGCGCCGTGGTGTCGGTGAAACCGGCGGCCGTGGCGGGCAGCAGCAGCAGCGACGATGCGAAGATCGGCGGGATGACGCCCGAGGTGTTCAGCTTCAGCGGCAGGTGCGAGGTGTCGCCCTGGAACATGCGGTTGCCGACCTGTCGCTTCGGATACTGGATCAGAAGCCGTCGCTGCGCCCGTTCGAAGAACACGATGACGCCGATGACGGCGATCGCCAGCACGATGATCGCCAGGATGATGCCGGTCGACAGCGCGCCCGTGCGGCCGAGCTCCAGGGTGCCGGAAATCGCCCGCGGCAGGCCCGCGACGATGCCGGAGAAGATGATCAGCGAAATGCCGTTGCCGATGCCGCGCGCGGTGATCTGCTCGCCCAGCCACATCAGGAAGATGGTGCCGCCGGCCAGCGTGATGACGGTCGAAATGCGGAAGAACCAGCCTGGATCGGTGACGATGTTGTTGCCGCTTTCGAGGCCGACCGCGATGCCGTAGGCCTGCACGGCGGCCAGCAACACCGTGCCGTAGCGGGTGTACTGGTTGATGACCTTGCGGCCCTGCTCGCCTTCCTTCTTCAGCTGCTCGAGCGACGGCACGACCGAGGTCATGAGCTGCATGATGATGGAGGCGGAGATGTAGGGCATGATGCCCAGCGCGAAGATCGCCATGCGTCTCACGGCGCCGCCGGAGAACATGTTGAACACGCCGAGAATGCCGCCCGACTGCTGCTGGAAGGCCTGTGCGAACGCCTCGGGATTGATGCCGGGCAGCGGAATGTAGGTGCCGAGCCGGTAGACCAGCAACGCGCCGAGCGTGAACCAGATGCGCTTCTTGAGGTCCTCGGCCTTGGCGAAGGCCGAAAAATTGAGGTTTGCCGCGAGCTGTTCAGCAGCAGATGCCATGAGGAGTTCTCCGCTTCGTCATGCGCGCGCGTAGGCGCCTTCAGGCAGGCACGCATGTCGCCGAAGCCACGAGATAGGCTCCGGCCGGCAAAGATGCAAGCGGCGGCCGCTGCGCGCCGGCATCAGGTCCTGCGACCTTTCAGCCCGATCGCGAGCGTGCCGCCGCCCGTCAAACAAGTCTATTCGGCCGGGGCCGCTTCAGGCAGCTTGACCGAACCGCCAGCCTTCTCGACCTTCTCGATCGCCGTCTTGGAAGCGCCGGCGATATCGAAGGCGAGCTTGGTCTTGATCTCGCCGTCACCGAGCAGGCGAACGCCGTCCTTGACGCGGCGGATAACGCCGGCCTTGGCGAGCGCCTCGGCCGTCACCGTCTCCTTGGCGTCGAGCTTCTTGGCGTCGACGGCGGCCTGGACGCGCGCCACCGACACGGTGTTGAAGTCCTTGCCGAAGAGGTTCTTGAAGCCACGCTTCGGCAGACGGCGGTAGATCGGCATCTGGCCGCCCTCGAAGCCGTTGAGCGCGACGCCCGAACGGGACTTCTGGCCCTTGACGCCGCGGCCGCCGGTCTTGCCGGAGCCCGAGCCGATGCCGCGTCCGACGCGCTTGCGCGAATGGGTCGCGCCTTCGCGGTCACGCAGTTCGTTGAGTTTCATCGAAAAATCTCCCGCGTCGAACTAGGCTTCGTCGACGACGCGCACGAGGTGCTGCACGCGCGCGATCATGCCGCGCACCGAAGGCGTATCCTCCAGCGTCGAACGACGATGCAACTTGTTGAGGCCCAGCCCGATCAGCGTCGCGCGCTGCTCGGACGGGCGGCGAATGGCGCTGCCGGTCTGCTCGACCGTAACGGTCTTGCCCTGTTTCTTGGCCATGATCGTAATCCCCTGGTCGACGCGCCGCTATTCTTCGGCGGCCACCGCCGCGCCGCGGCGCGACTGCAGTTCCGAATACTTGATGCCGCGCTGTGCAGCGATGTCCTTGGGGTGCATCTGCTGCTTCAACGCGTCGAAGGTGGCCCGCACCATGTTGTACGGATTGGACGACCCCATCGACTTGGCGACCACGTCGTGCATGCCGAGCGTCTCGAAGACGGCGCGCATCGGACCACCGGCGATGATGCCCGTGCCGGCCTTGGCCGAACGCAGCAGGACCTTGCCCGCGCCCCAGCGGCCGGCCACGTCGTGGTGGAGCGTGCGGCCCGAACGCAGCGGCACGAAGATCATCTCGCGCTTGGCGGCCTCGGTCGCCTTGCGGATCGCCTCGGGAACCTCGCGCGCCTTGCCGTGGCCGAAGCCGACGCGGCCCTTCTGGTCGCCGACGACGACGAGGGCTGCGAAGCCGAAGCGACGGCCACCCTTCACCACCTTGGCGACGCGGTTGATGTGGACGAGCTTGTCGACGAATTCGCTGTCGCGCTCCTCCCGGTCACGGCGATCCCTGCCGCCCCGCTGTTCCTGTGCCATGATCCTGTCCTTGTTCTTTTCCGGAAAGCACCGATTGAGACGATTGCCCTGCGTTGTCGCAGTGGCGGTGAATTAGAAGGAGAGCCCGCCCTCGCGCGCGGCATCCGCCAGCGCCTTGACGCGGCCGTGATAGATATACGGGCCGCGGTCGAAAACGACTTCCTTGACGCCGGCCTTCGCGGCGCGCTCGGCGACCAGCTTGCCAACCGCGGCAGCCGCGGCGACGTCCGCGCCGGTCTTCAGCGAAGGCTTGAGGTCCTTGTCGAGCGACGAGGCCGCAGCCACTGTGTGGCCCTTGGTGTCGTCGATTACCTGGGCGTAGATGTGCTTGGAGGAGCGATGCACCGAAAGGCGCAGCCTGTCTCCGGCGACCTTCTTGACCTGACGGCGGACGCGCAGCGCCCGCTTGTTGATGGATTGCCTGGAAGCCATTTCGTCGTTCCTTGCCTTGAAACGGGAGCGGCCGTGTGCGGTAGGCAAAGCCTCCCGCGACCGCGCACCGTGGCCTACTTCTTCTTGCCTTCCTTGCGCACGATGCGCTCGTCGGCATATTTCACGCCCTTGCCCTTGTAGGGCTCCGGCGGGCGAAACTCGCGGATCTCGGCGGCGGCCTGGCCGACGGCCTGCTTGTCGATGCCCGTAACCACTATCTCGGTGGGCTTGGTGACAGCGAGCGTGATGCCGTCCGGGGCCTCGTAGATCACGTCATGGCTGTAGCCGAGCGAGAGCTGCAGGTTCTTGCCCTGCATCGCCGCACGATAGCCGACGCCATTGATCTCGAGGCGCTTCTCGAAGCCGTTCTTGACGCCGTGCAGGATGTTGGAGATCTGCGTGCGCGACATGCCCCACTTGGAGCGGGCTTCCTGGGACTCGTCGACGGGATCGACCTTGATGGCGCCTTCGTCCATCTTGACCAGAACCTCGTCGTTGACGACGAACTTCAGTTCGCCCTTCGGCCCCTTGGCCGTGACGGTCTGGCCATCGACGGCCGCGGTCACGCCGTCCGGCACCGCAATCGGTTTCTTGCCAATACGAGACATTGTCCTGTCCTCGTTCTTTTTCGTTCAGCCTCGGCGCCGGATCAGAAGACCTGGCAGAGGAACTCTCCGCCGACGTTCTGCTCACGCGCCTCGTGGTCGGCCATCACGCCCTTGGGCGTCGACAGGATGGCAATGCCAAGCCCGTTGGCGACGTGGGGGATCGACTTGACCGACACGTAAACGCGGCGGCCGGGCTTCGAGACGCGGGCGATCTCGCGGATCACCGGCTCGCCCTCGAAATATTTCAGCTCGATCTCGATTTCCGACTTGCCGTTGTCGTAGTCGATGCGGCTGTAGTCGCGGATGTAGCCTTCCGACTTCAGCACGTCGAGGACGCGGGCTCGCAGCGTCGAGGCCGGCGTCGACACCTTGGTCTTCTTGCGGCCGTAGGCGTTGCGGATGCGCGTCAGCATATCGCCGAGAGGATCGCTCATGGACATGACTTGCCCTCCTTACCAGCTCGACTTGACCAGGCCGGGGATCAGCCCGTTGTTGCCGAGATCCCTCAGCGCGACGCGGCTCATCTTCAGCTTGCGATAGTAAGCACGCGGCCTGCCCGTCACTTCGCAGCGGTTGCGAATGCGGTTCTTGGCCGAGTTGCGCGGCAGCGCCGCCAGCTTGAGCTGGGCGCGGAAGCGGTCTTCCATCGGCAGATCGCGATCCATGATGATCGCCTTCAGCTCCGCGCGCTTGGGCGCGTAGCGATCCGCCAGCTTGCGGCGCTTCTTGTTCTTCTCGACTGAACTGGTCTTAGCCATTCAAAAAATCCTCTTCTCGCTGCCGTTACCGCCTGAAGGGGAAGTTGAAGCCGGTGAGCAGCGCCCGGGCTTCGTCGTCCGTCTTGGCAGTCGTACAAACGATGATGTCCATTCCCCAGATCTGGTCGACCTTGTCGTAGTTGATCTCGGGGAACACGATGTGTTCCTTGACGCCCATGGCGAAGTTGCCACGGCCATCGAAGCTCTTGGGATTGAGACCGCGGAAGTCTCGCACGCGCGGCAGCGCGATGTAGACGAGACGGTCCAGGAACTCGTACATCCGGTCCTTGCGCAGCGTCACCTTCGCGCCGATCGGCATGTGCTCGCGCACCTTGAAGCCGGCGATCGAAGTGCGGGCCTTGGTGACCACGGCCTTCTGGCCGGCGATCAGCGCCAGGTCCTCGGCAGCGACGGACGGCTTCTTGGAATCCGCCGTGGCCTCGCCGACACCCATGTTGATGACGATCTTGTCGAGACGCGGAACCTGCATCTCGTTGTCGTAATTGAACTGCTCCTGAAGGCTGGCGCGGATCTTTTCGCGGTACAGCGTCTTCAGGCGCGGCTCGTATTTTGCCTCAGCCATCGATCAGTTCTCCCGAGCGCTTGGCGACCCGAACCTTCTTGCCGTCCTTCTGCACCTGGAACCCGACGCGGGTGGGCTTGCCGTCCTTGGGATCGACATGCGCGAGGTTCGACAGATGGATCGGCGCTTCCTTGGTGATGATCCCGCCTTCCTGAGACTGCGTCTGCGCCTGGTGGCGGCGGATCATGTTGATACCGCGCACGAGGGCGCGGTCGTCCTTCGGCATGACGCGCAGCACCTCGCCGGTGCGGCCCTTGTCCCTGCCGGCGAGGACGACGACCTTGTCGCCTTTGCGGATCTTCTGCATCGTCCTAACTCCTCAAAGCACTTCAGGCGCCAGCGAGATGATCTTCATGTGGTTCTTAGCGCGCAGTTCGCGCGGAACCGGTCCGAAGATACGGGTGCCCACGGGCTCCTTCTTGTTGTCGACGAGAACGGCAGCGTTCTTGTCGAAACGGATGACGGAGCCGTCGGAGCGGCGAATGTCCTTCGCCGTGCGCACGACGACCGCCTTCATGACGTCGCCCTTCTTGACGCGGCCGCGCGGAATGGCCTCCTTGATCGACACGACGATGACGTCGCCGACCGAGGCGTATTTCCGCTTCGACCCGCCCAGCACCTTGATGCACATGACACGACGGGCGCCGGAATTGTCCGCCACGTCGAGGTTAGTCTGCATCTGAATCATGACTGGCCGCCTTCTTTCTTCTCACCCGGGGGCCGAGCGCCCTCGCCGGGTACAAACCTTATTGTTTCGCCGCCGCTTCCTGGGTCTCGTTCTGCACGACCACCCAGTGCTTGTTGCGCGAGATCGGCCGCGATTCCTCGATCAGGACCCGATCGCCCACCTTGCAGGCATTGGTCTCGTCATGCGCCTTGTACTTCTTGGTCTGGCGCACCGTCTTCTTCATCACCGGATGCGTGAAGCGACGCTCGACGTCGACGACGACGGTCTTGTCGTTCTTGTCGCTGACGACCGTGCCCTGCATGACGCGCTTTGGCATTTGTCTCGTCCTTAAGCTTTCTTGCCGGCCGAACGCTCGGCCGAAATCGTGTTGATGCGCGCGATGTCGCGACGAATCTCTCTGATGCGCGATGTCTTCTCGAGCTGACCGGTCGCCTTCTGGAAGCGCAGGTTGAACTGCTCCTTCTTCAGGGCGGCGAGCTCGTCGGAGAGCTGGTCGGGCGTCTTGGCCCTTACGTCCATGGATTTCATCGTTCCGCCCTTTCCTACTCGGCGATGCGCTGCACGAAGCGCGTCTTGACGGAGAGCTTGGCGGCACCGAGGCGCAGCGCCTCGCGTGCGATGTTCTCGGCCACGCCGTCGATCTCGAACATGATGCGGCCCGGCTTGACGCGAGCTGCCCAGTAGTCGACCGAGCCCTTGCCCTTGCCCATGCGGACCTCGGTCGGCTTGGAGGTGACGGGAACGTCCGGGAACACCCGGATCCACACGCGACCCTGGCGCTTCATCTGGCGGGTGATCGCGCGGCGGGCCGCCTCGATCTCGCGCGCCGTGACGCGGTTGGGCTCAAGCGCCTTGAGGCCGTATCCGCCGAAGTTCAGCTCCGTGCCGCCCTTGGCTGTGCCGTGGATGCGACCCTTGAACTGCTTGCGGAACTTTGTGCGCTTTGGCTGCAGCATCTCTTATGACTCCGAATATTCTCGTCCGGCTTTCGACCGTTACGCGTTCTCGCGACGGCGACCGCCACCGCCATGGCTGTGATCACCCTCGACCGCCCGACGCTCGGAAGCCATCGGATCGTGCTCGAGGATCTCGCCCTTGAAGATCCAGACCTTGACGCCGCAGGCACCGTAGGCGGTCTGCGCCTCGGCAGTGCCGTAGTCGACGTCGGCGCGCAGCGTGTGCAGCGGCACCCGGCCCTCGCGATACCACTCCATGCGCGCAATCTCGGCGCCGCCGAGACGGCCGGAGCAGTTGATGCGGATGCCGTCGGCACCCAGGCGCATCGCCGACTGCACGGCGCGCTTCATGGCGCGGCGGAACGCGACGCGGCGCTCCAGCTGCTGGGCGATCGACTGCGCGACCAGCGTGGCATCGGTCTCGGGCTTGCGCACCTCGACGATGTTGAGGCTGGTGTCGGACTTCGTCATCTCGGTCAGCTTGCGACGCAGACGCTCGATGTCCGCACCCTTCTTGCCGATGATGAGGCCCGGGCGCGCGGCATGGATGGTGACGCGGCACTTCTTGTGCGGGCGCTCGATGACGATCTTCGAGACGGCGGCCTGCTTCAGCTCCTTCTCGAGGAACTTGCGGATCTTCAGATCCTCGTGCAGCAGCGAACCGTACTCGCCGGTGTTCGCATACCAACGCGAATCCCACGTGCGATTGATGCCCAGCCGCAGACCGATCGGGTTGACTTTCTGGCCCATCAGGCGGCCTCCACTTTCTCTTCAACTTCGCGCACGACGATGGTCAGGTTCGAGAACGGCTTCTCGATGCGGCTGGCGCGACCGCGACCGCGCGTGTGGAACCGCTTCATGACCAGCGCCTTGCCGACATAGGCCTCGGCCACAACCAGCGCGTCGACGTCGAGATCATGGTTGTTCTCGGCATTGGCGATCGCCGATTCCAGCGTCTTCCTGACCGTGCCGGCGATGCGCTTGCGCGAGAACTCCAGGTCAGCGAGCGCCGCCGAGACCTTCTTGCCGCGGATCATCGCGGCAACGAGGTTCAGCTTCTGCGGGCTGATGCGGATGGTGCGCAACACGGCGCGCGCCTCGTTGTCAGCAAGCCGGCGCGGGGCTTTGGCCTTGCCCATTTCTATTTCCTCTTCGCCTTCTTGTCCGCGCCGTGGCCGAAATAGGTCCGGGTCGGAGCGAACTCACCGAATTTGTGGCCCACCATGTCCTCGTTGACGGAGACGGGCACGTGCTTCTGGCCGTTGTAGACGCCGAAGGTGAGACCGACGAACTGCGGCAGGATCGTGGAGCGGCGGCTCCAGATCTTGATCACCTCGTTGCGCCCGCCTTCGCGAACCTTGTCGGCCTTCTTGAGCATGTAGCCGTCAATGAACGGGCCTTTCCAAACTGAACGAGTCACGTCAGCCTTACCTCTTCCTTAGCTCTTGCGCTGGTGGCGCGAGCGCATGATGAACTTGTCGGTCGCCTTGTTGGACCGCGTCCGCTTGCCCTTGGTCGGCTTGCCCCAGGGGGTGACCGGATGGCGGCCGCCCGAGGTGCGGCCTTCGCCGCCGCCGTGCGGGTGATCGACCGGGTTCATGGCGACGCCGCGATTGTGCGGCCGCTTGCCGCGCCAACGGCTGCGACCCGCCTTGCCGTCGTTGATGTTGCCGTGGTCCGGGTTGGAAACCGCACCCACGGTGCCCATGCACGAGCCGGAGACGATGCGCTGCTCGCCCGAATTCAGGCGCAGGATCGCCATGCCCTGGTCGCGACCGACGAGCTGTGCGTAGGCACCGGCCGACCGCGCGACCTGACCGCCCTTGCCGGGCTTCAGCTCGACGTTGTGGACGATCGTGCCGACCGGCATGACGCCCAGAGGCATCGCGTTGCCGGGCTTGACGTCGACGGCCTTCGCACCGGCAACGACCTGATCGCCGACGGCGAGACGCTGCGGCGCGAGGATATAGGCGAGCTCGCCATCCTCGTATTTCACCAGCGCGATGAAGGCAGTGCGGTTGGGATCGTATTCCAGCCGCTCGACGGTCGCCGTCATATCGTGCTTGCGCCGCTTGAAGTCAATGACGCGGTAGGTGCGCTTGTGACCACCACCCTGGAAGCGCACGGTGATGCGCCCGGTGTTGTTGCGGCCGCCCTTGGACGTCAGGCCCTCGGTCAGGCCCTTGACGGGCTTGCCCTTGTAGAGGCCGGAGCGGTCCACGATGACCAGCTGGCGCTGGCTCGGGCTCGTCGGATTGTATGTCTTGAGTGCCATTGTTCTTCCTCAGCGCTCTCAGAGGCCGGTCGCGATGTCGATCGAGTTGCCCTCGGCCAACGTCACCACGGCTTTCTTGACGTCGCTCAGCTGGCCTTTCATGCCGCGAAAGCGCTTAACCTTGCCCTTGCGGACGAGAGTGTTGACGCCGGTGACCTTGACGCCGAACAGCGCCTCGACCGCAGCCTTGATCTCCGGCTTGGAAGCCCGGCGCGCGACGTTGAAGATGACCTGGTTGTTTTCCGAGACCATCGTCGACTTTTCGGTCACGACAGGGCTGACGATCACGTCGTAGTGGCGAAGGTCAGTCATTTGAACCGCTCCTCGAGCGCCTCGACGGCGGCCTTGGAAAGGACCAGCGTGCCGCGGCGCAGAATGTCGTAGACGTTGATGCCCTGCACGGGCAGCACGTCGATGTTGGGGATGTTCGACGCCGCCCGACGGAAGTTCTGGTCGAGCTCGGCGCCACCGATCATCAGTGCGTTGGTCAGGCCCAGCTTGGCGAAGCTGTCGATCAGCGCCTTCGTCTTGGCCTCGGAGAGCGCCAGATCGTCGATGACGATCAGGTTCTCCGCCTTCGCCTTGGCCGACAGCGCGTGCCTGAGACCGAGCGCGCGGACCTTCTTCGGAAGATCGTGCGAGTGATCGCGCACCACCGGCCCGTGAGCCTTGCCGCCGCCGCGGAACTGCGGGGCGCGGGCCGACGAGTGCCGGGCACGGCCGGTGCCCTTCTGGCGGTACATCTTGGCGCCGGTGCGCGCTATCTCCGCACGGCCCTTGGCCTTGTGCGAGCCCTGCTGCCTTCCGGCCAGCTGCCAGCGCACGACGCGCTGCAGGATGTCGTCGCGCGGCTCGAGGCCGAAGATCGCATCCGACAGGCTGACCTTGCCGGCGTCCTTGCCGGCGAGCGTTGTAATCTTGACGTCCATCATTCCGCTCCCTCGGCCGCCGTGGCCGCTTCGGCCGGAGCCTCGTTCTTGCTGGCCGCCGCGCGCACCGCGCCGGGCTTCGGCGCGTTGTCGGGCAGCGGTGCCTTGACGGCGTCGCGCACCATGATCCAGGCGCCCTTGGAACCCGGGACGGCGCCGCGCACCAGGATCAGGCCGCGCTCGGCGTCGGTCTGGACGACCTCGAGGTTCTGCGTGGTCACGCGGGTGTCGCCCATGTGACCGGCCATCTTCTTGCCCTTGAACACCTTGCCGGGGTCCTGGCGCTGGCCGGTCGAGCCGTGCGTGCGGTGCGACACCGAGTTACCGTGGGTGGCACGACCGCCGCCGAAATTGTGGCGCTTCATGACACCCTGGAAGCCCTTGCCGATCGAGGTGCCGGTGACGTCGACCTTCTGGCCGGCCACGAAGTGATCCACGGTGATCTCGGCGCCGACATCGAGCATGTTGTCGGGCGAAACCCGGAACTCGGCGACCTTGGCCTTGGGCTCGACGGTAGCGGCAGCGAAATGGCCGCGCATCGCCTTCGACGTGTTCTTCACCTTGGCCAGGCCCACGCCGAGCTGCACGGCGGTGTAGCCGTTCTTCTCGGCGGTGCGCTGCGCCACCACCTGGCAGTTCTCCATGCGAAGAACCGTGACAGGGACGTGCTCCCCCGCATCGTTGTAGATGCGGGTCATCCCCACCTTCTGTGCAATAACACCTGAACGCATCGGTTCGATTTCCTTCAGAGTTCCCTGTCGCCCCGCCGAAAAGCCCGGCGAAGCTCCACGCCTCTTTTCCCTAGAGCTTGATCTCGACGTCGACGCCGGCCGCCAGGTCGAGCTTCATCAGAGCGTCGACGGTCTGGGGGGTCGGGTCGACGATGTCGAGCAGCCGCTTGTGCGTGCGCATCTCGAACTGCTCGCGGCTCTTCTTGTCGATGTGCGGCGAGCGGTTGACCGTGAACTTTTCGATCCGCGTCGGCAGCGGGATCGGTCCGCGCACGCTCGCTCCCGTGCGCTTGGCCGTCTGCACGATCTCGCGCGTCGAGGTGTCGAGCACCCGGTGGTCAAACGCTTTGAGGCGGATGCGGATATTTTGTCCGTTCATCGTCACTTCCTTCAAGTCTTCCGCGGGCGCGGGCCTTACCCGCGCCCGCGACAGACCATGTTTCTTGCTATTCCGTGATGCTTGCGACGATACCGGCGCCGACGGTTCGGCCGCCTTCGCGGATGGCGAAGCGCAGGCGCTCCTCCATGGCGATCGGCACGATCAGCTCGACGTCCACCGTCACGTTGTCGCCCGGCATCACCATCTCGGTGCCCTCCGGCAGCGTCACGATGCCGGTCACGTCGGTGGTGCGGAAGTAGAACTGCGGACGGTAGTTGGTGAAGAACGGCGTATGACGACCGCCCTCCTCCTTCGTCAGGATGTAGGCCTCGGCCTTGAACTTGGTGTGCGGCGTCACCGTGCCCGGCTTGCACAGAACCTGCCCGCGCTCCACGCCCTCGCGATCCACACCGCGCAGCAGCGCGCCGATGTTGTCGCCGGCCTGGCCCTGGTCGAGCAGCTTGCGGAACATCTCCACGCCCGTCACCGTCGTCTTCGTCGTCGGACGGATGCCGACGATCTCGACCTCCTCGCCGACCTTGACAACGCCGCGCTCGACGCGGCCCGTCACGACCGTGCCGCGGCCCGAGATCGAGAACACGTCCTCGATCGGCATCAGGAACGGCTGGTCGATCGGACGCTCAGGCGTCGGAATGTAGGCGTCGACCTCGGCCATCAGCTTGCGGATCGCGTCCTCGCCGATCTCCTTGTTGCTGTCTTCCAGCGCGGCAAGCGCCGAACCCGCAACGATCGGAATGTCGTCGCCCGGGAACTCGTAGGACGACAGAAGCTCGCGAACCTCGAGCTCGACCAGCTCCAGAAGCTCCGGATCGTCGACCTGGTCGACCTTGTTCAGGAACACCACGATCGCCGGAACGCCGACCTGGCGGGCCAGAAGAATGTGCTCGCGCGTCTGCGGCATCGGGCCGTCGGCAGCACTCACCACCAGGATCGCGCCGTCCATCTGCGCAGCACCCGTGATCATGTTCTTCACGTAGTCGGCGTGGCCCGGGCAGTCGACGTGGGCGTAGTGACGGCTCTCCGTCTCATACTCCACGTGCGCCGTCGAGATCGTGATGCCGCGAGCCTTCTCCTCGGGCGCGGCATCGATCTGGTCATAGGCGCGATACTCGCCGAAGAACTTCGTGATCGCCGCCGTCAGCGTCGTCTTGCCGTGGTCGACATGACCGATCGTGCCGATGTTCACATGCGGCTTGTTCCGCTCAAATTTACCTTTGGCCATGTGAATTCTCCATTTCCTGCTGCCCGTCAGGGCGGTGAAAAGCCCTCAGCCGGACTAGGCGTATTTCTTCTGGATTTCCTGTGCGACCGCGGTCGGCACCGGCTCGTAGTGGTCGAACTGCATCGTGTACTGGGCACGGCCCTGTGACATCGAACGCAGGTTGTCGACGTATTTGAACATGTTGGCCAGCGGCACCATGGCGTTGATCGCCTGGGCGATGCCGCGCGGCTCGGTTCCCTGGATCTGGCCGCGCCGGGAGTTCAGGTCGCCGATCACGTCGCCGACATAATCCTCGGGCGTCACCACCTCGACTTTCATGATCGGCTCGAGAAGCTGCGCACCAGCCTTCTGGGCACCTTCGCGGAAGGCCGCACGCGACGCGATCTCGAAGGCGAGAACCGAGGAGTCGACGTCGTGGTAGGCACCGTCCATCAGCGTCGCCTTGACGCCGAGCATCGGGAAGCCCGCGACCGGACCCGACGACAGCACGGAGCGAATGCCCTTCTCGACGCCGGGGATGTATTCCTTCGGCACCGAACCGCCGACGACCTTGGACTCGAACACGAAGTCCTCGCCTTCCGGGTTGGGCTCGAACACCAGCTTGACGCGGGCGAACTGGCCCGAACCGCCGGTCTGCTTCTTGTGCGTGTAGTCGACCTCGGCCTGACGGGTGATCGTCTCGCGATAGGCGACCTGCGGCGCGCCGACATTCGCCTCGACCTTGAACTCGCGCTTCATGCGATCGACGATGATGTCGAGGTGAAGCTCGCCCATGCCGGCGATGATGGTCTGACCGCTTTCCTCGTCGGTCTTGACGCGGAAGGACGGATCCTCGGCAGCCAGACGGTTGAGGGCGAGGCCCATCTTCTCCTGGTCGGCCTTGGTCTTCGGCTCGATGGCGATCTGGATGACCGGATCGGGGAACTCCATGCGCTCCAGGATCACCGGCTTCAGCGGGTCGCACAGCGTGTCACCCGTGGTGGTGTCCTTGAGGCCGGCCAGCGCGACGATGTCGCCGGCATAGGCTTCTTCGATCTCGGAGCGCGAGTTGGAGTGCATCTGCAGCATGCGGCCGATGCGCTCGCGATTGCCCTTGACGGTGTTTTCGACCGACGAGCCCTTCTTCAGCACGCCCGAATAGACGCGGCAGAAGGTGAGCGAACCGACGAACGGGTCGTTCATGATCTTGAAGGCCAGCATCGACAGCGGCTCTTCGTCCGACGACTTGCGGATGATCTCTTCTTCGGTCTTCGGATCGATGCCGCGGATCGCCTTCACCTCGATCGGCGACGGCAGGAAGTCCACCACCGCGTCGAGCAGCGGCTGAACGCCCTTGTTCTTGAAGGCGGAGCCGCAAAGGATCGGGAAGAACTGGACGCCGATCGTGCCCTTGCGGATCAGCTTGCGGATCTCGTCGTTCGACGGGATATCGCCTTCGAGGTAGCGCTCCATGGCGCCCTCGTCCATTTCCACGGCGGCCTCGATCAGCTGCTCGCGGTATTCCTCGGCCTGGGCCTGGAGGTCGGCCGGGATGTCGAGGATGTCCCATGCAGCACCGAGGGTTTCCTCGCGCCAGACATAGGCCTTCATCTCGATGAGATCGACGACGCCCTTGAAATCGTTCTCGGCACCGATCGGGAGCTGCATGACGACGGGCGTGGCGCCCAGCCGCTTCTTGACCATCTCGACGCAGCGGAAGAAGTCGGCGCCGATCTTGTCCATCTTGTTGACGAAGATCATGCGCGGCACTTCGTAGTGGTCGGCCTGGCGCCAAACGGTCTCGGTCTGCGGCTCGACGCCGGCGTTGGCGTCGAGAAGCGCGACCGCGCCGTCGAGCACGCGCAGCGAACGCTCGACCTCGATGGTGAAGTCGACGTGGCCGGGCGTGTCGATGATGTTGAAGCGGCGCTTCTTGCCGTCGCGGCCCTGCCAGAAGGTCGTGGTCGCGGCAGACGTGATGGTGATGCCGCGCTCCTGCTCCTGCTCCATCCAGTCCATGGTGGCAGCGCCCTCATGGACCTCGCCCATCTTGTGCGACTTGCCGGTGTAGAACAGGACGCGCTCGGTGGTCGTCGTCTTGCCGGCGTCGATATGCGCCATGATGCCGAAATTTCGGTAGTCTTCGATGTTGTAATCACGGGCCATGGGAGGTGCCTCTCGTATTCCTGTGTCGCGCTCTTACCAGCGGTAGTGCGCGAATGCGCGGTTGGCCTCGGCCATCTTGTGCGTGTCTTCACGCTTCTTGACGGCAGTGCCACGATTGTTGGCCGCATCCATGAGCTCGCCCGACAGGCGGTCGACCATCGTCGTCTCGTTGCGCTTGCGCGCCGCCGAGATCAGCCAGCGGATTGCCAGCGCCTGACGGCGCTCCGGACGGACATCGACGGGAACCTGGTAGGTGGCGCCACCAACGCGGCGCGAACGCACTTCGATGTGCGGAGCGACATTGTCGAGCGCGGCGTGGAAGGTGGCGACCGGCTCCTGCCTGGTCTTTTCCTCGATCTGGTCGAGCGCGCCGTAGACGATCGTCTCGGCAGCCGACTTCTTGCCGTCATACATGACGGCGTTCATGAACTTGGTGATGACCAGATCACCGAACTTCGGGTCCGGATGAATCTCGCGCTTGTCTGCTCTATGGCGTCGGGACATCTTCTTCGTCTTTCACCTTCGTGGCCCGGCGCAACAAAAAAGCGCCGAAGCCGGGAAACCCTTACTTCGGACGCTTTGCACCGTATTTCGAACGGCGCTGCTTGCGGTTCTTCACACCCTGCGTGTCGAGCACGCCGCGGATGATGTGATAGCGCACGCCGGGAAGATCCTTCACGCGACCGCCGCGGATCATCACCACGGAGTGCTCCTGAAGGTTGTGACCCTCACCCGGAATGTAGCCGATCACCTCGAAGCCATTGGTCAGGCGAATCTTCGCGACCTTGCGCAGCGCCGAGTTCGGCTTCTTCGGCGTCGTCGTGTAGACGCGCGTGCAGACGCCCCGCTTCTGCGGGTTCTGCTGCATGGCCGGAACCTTGTTGCGCTTGACCGGCGCGACGCGCGGCTTGCGGATCAACTGATTTACGGTAGGCATTCGCCGTCCTTCTCGTACAAATCCCGTGTCTCAAGCCCTGTCAGAGGCCTCTCGCGAGCGCTTTTCCATACGACAATCCGGGCACCAAACCGCTTCGCTGCGGTCCTGCCCGAACAAAAGCAGAGGAAGCGGTGACCGCTTCGTGCACGCCGGAATGTCTTTTCGCTCGTAAGACGAACCCTGTTTGAGGCGGAACTCCACCGCGCGTCGCGGCGGAAAGCAAAGCCTCACATCGGCTCGGACGAAGGGGCATCTATAGTTTCCACGGGATTCAGTCAACCCCGCGCTGCCAATTATCTCGCCGAATCCGGCGCTTCCCGGCGCCCCCGCAAGGAAGTTGCTCCGCGATCGCGACATTGCGTCGAAAATGTCCCGCCACGAACTGTCATGCCGGCTGCGCAGGGTCCATATACGAAGAATCGAGGACGAGGCGAACGCGGCAAGGGAATCAGCGATGAACGACAACGAGGAACCCTCGGTCACCATCATCACCGGCCGAGTCTGGCGCCGCAAGGGTGGCGAGTCGGAAGGCGTGCACGTGATGCTGGTCGCACCCGACGACGACACGGCGGTGCGCACCGCGCTCGAGGCACTCGCCCGCGAGGGCTATCAGGAAGCCGAGCTGGACCGCATCGGCGACATGGAAGGCATGCCTGACGAGGAACCGCACCAGTCGGCCTGGCAGGGCGCGGTGGAAGGCGAAGTCGCGATCGTCACCTTCGAGGAAACGCTTTGACGGCGCGGGCGCCCTGCCCCGCTGCGTCGATCCGCCTGAACTGCGCATCGAGACCTGAAATGAAAAAGGCCGCCGGATCGCTCCGGTGGCCCCTTGGCTTCTCACGAAACGGCCTGCGGCCGCGTCGGCGACCTACTCCGCCGGCTCGCCGGACAGGTCCGCCAGCATCGGCTCGGCCATCTCGACGTTCGACGCCTTGCGCCGCTCGTCGAGGATGAGCTCGTCGCGCGAGGTGGCGATGCGCCGGATCTGGCTCATCGTGCCGCCCGTGCCCGCCGGGATGAGGCGGCCGACAATGACGTTCTCCTTCAGGCCCTGCAGCATGTCGGTCTTGCCGGCCACGGCAGCCTCCGTCAGCACCCGGGTCGTCTCCTGGAAGGAGGCGGCCGAGATGAAGGACGGCGTCTGCAGCGAGGCCTTGGTAATACCGAGCAGCACCGGCTGGCCTTCAGCGGGCTTCTTGCCCTCCTCGACCAGGCGCTCGTTCACCTCGTCCAGCTCGATCATGTCGACATGGTCGCCCGGAATGTATCCGGAATCGCCCTGGACGGTGATCTCGACCTTCTGCAGCATCTGACGAACGATCACCTCGATGTGCTTGTCGTTGATGACCACGCCCTGCAGACGGTAGACCTCCTGGATCTCGTTGACGAGGTAGGAAGCCAGAGCCTCCACGCCCTTGATCGCAAGAATGTCGTGCGGCGCCGGGTTGCCGTCGAGGATGTAGTCGCCCTTCTCGATGACGTCGCCGTCCTGCAGATGGAACGGCTTGCCCTTCGGGATCAGGTACTCGACCGGCTCCTGCGTGGAGTCGTGCGGCTCGATGATGATGCGACGCTTGTTCTTGTAGTCGCGTCCGAACCGCACCGTGCCGTCGATCTCGGCGATGATGGCGTGATCCTTCGGACGACGCGCCTCGAACAGTTCCGCCACCCGCGGCAGACCGCCGGTGATGTCCTTGGTCTTGGCACTCTCCATCGGGATGCGCGCCACGACGTCGCCGGGCGCAACCTTCGAGCCCGGCTCGACCGAGAGCACGGCTTCCACCGAGAGCATGAAGCGGGCATCGCCGCCTTTGCCGAGCTTGCCCACCTTGCCCTTCTCGTCGATGACGGTGATCGCAGGCTTGAGGTCGGAACCGCGCGGCGTGGACCGCCAGTCGATGACCTCGCGCTTGGTGATGCCGGTCGATTCGTCGGTCGTCTCCTGCACCGAGATGCCGTCGACGAGGTCTTCGAATTCGATCGTGCCCGCTACTTCCGTGAGAATCGGACGGGTGTATGGATCCCACTCGGCCAGACGCTGGCCGCGCTTCACCTTGTCGCCGTCGTCCACGAAGATGCGGCTGCCGTAGGCGATGCGGTGGACCGACCGCTCCTTGCCCTGCTCGTCGAGAATGAGCACGGCCATGTTGCGGCCCATGACGACCAGATGGCCGTCCGAGTTGCGCACCACGTTGCGGTTGCGGATCTGGATCGTGCCCTCGTAGGAAGCCTCGAGGAACGAGGAGTCCGCCACCTGCGCGGCACCGCCCATGTGGAAGGTGCGCATGGTGAGCTGGGTGCCCGGCTCGCCGATCGACTGCGCCGCGATGACGCCGACCGCCTCGCCGATGTTGACCGGCGTGCCGCGGGCCAAATCGCGCCCGTAGCAAACCGCGCACACACCCGTCCTGACGTCGCAGGTCAAAGCGGAGCGGATGCGCACCGACTGGATGCCGGCGCCCTCGATGGCGTCGACGTCACGCTCGTCGATCAGCTTGCCGGCGGCGACGATGATCTCGCCGGTCGCCGGATGCGTGATGTCGTCCAGCGACGTGCGGCCAAGCACGCGCTGCCCGATCGAGGCGACGACCTGGCCGGCGTCGACGATCGGCGACATGGTGAGGCCCTTGTCGGTGCCGCAGTCGTCCTCGACCACGATGCAGTCCTGGGCCACGTCGACCAGGCGGCGCGTCAGATAGCCAGAGTTCGCCGTCTTCAGCGCGGTGTCGGCCAGGCCCTTGCGGGCGCCGTGGGTCGAGTTGAAATACTCGAGCACGGTCAGGCCTTCCTTGAAGTTCGAGATGATCGGGGTCTCGATGATCTCGCCAGACGGCTTGGCCATCAGGCCGCGCATGCCGGCGAGCTGGCGCATCTGGGTCGGCGAGCCGCGCGCACCGGAATGGCTCATCATGTAGATCGAGTTCATCGGCTTCTGCCGACCGTTGTCGTCGAACTCGACCGCCTTGATGCGGGCCATCATCTTCTCGGCGACCTTCTCCGAGCACTTGGCCCAGGCGTCGACCACCTTGTTGTACTTCTCGCCCTGGGTGATCAGGCCGTCATTGTACTGCTGCTCGTATTCCTTCGCGAGCGCGTCGGTCTGCGAGATCAGCTCGGCCTTGTCGTCCGGGATGAGCATGTCGTCCTTGCCGAACGAGATGCCCGCGCGGCAGGCGTGGCCGAAACCGAGCTGCATGATGCGGTCGCAGAAGATCACGGTCTCCTTCTGGCCGCAGTGGCGATAGACCGTGTCGATCATGCGGGAGATGTTCTTCTTGGTCATCTCCTGGTTGCAGATGGCGAACGGCACGTTGACGTTCTTCGGCAGAAGCTCGCCGATGATCATGCGGCCCGGAGTGGTCTCGTGGATCGCCGACACCTCGTTGCCCTCGGCGTCGACGGTCTTGAAACGGCCCTTGATCTTGGCGTGCAGCGTCGTCGCGCCGGTCTCCAGCGCGTGATGCAGCTCGCCCATGTCGGCGAAGACCATGCCCTCGCCCGGCTCGTTCTGGTTCATGATCGAGAGGTAGTAGAGCCCCAGAACCATGTCCTGCGACGGCACGATGATCGGCGCGCCGGAAGCCGGGTGCAGGATGTTGTTGGTCGACATCATCAGCACGCGGGCCTCGAGCTGGGCCTCCAGAGACAGCGGCACGTGGACCGCCATCTGGTCACCGTCGAAGTCGGCGTTGAAGGCCGTGCAGACCAGCGGGTGAAGCTGGATCGCCTTGCCCTCGATCAGGGTCGGCTCGAAGGCCTGGATGCCCAGCCTGTGCAGGGTCGGCGCACGGTTCAAGAGCACCGGATGCTCACGGATCACCTCGTCGAGGATGTCCCAGACTTCCGGCTTTTCCTTCTCGACCAGCTTCTTGGCCTGCTTGACGGTCGAGGAGTAACCCTTGGCGTCGAGGCGGGCGTAGATGAAGGGCTTGAACAGCTCCAGCGCCATCTTCTTCGGCAGGCCGCACTGGTGCAGCTTGAGCTCCGGACCCGTCACGATCACGGAGCGACCGGAGTAATCGACGCGCTTGCCGAGCAGGTTCTGGCGGAACCGGCCCTGCTTGCCCTTGAGCATGTCCGACAGCGACTTCAGCGGACGCTTGTTGGCCCCGGTGATGACGCGGCCGCGGCGGCCGTTGTCGAATAGCGCGTCGACGGCCTCCTGCAGCATGCGCTTCTCGTTGCGGATGATGATGCCGGGCGCGCGCAGCTCGATCAGCCGCTTCAGCCGGTTGTTGCGGTTGATGACGCGGCGGTAGAGATCGTTGAGATCGGACGTGGCGAAGCGGCCGCCGTCCAGCGGAACCAGCGGGCGCAGGTCCGGCGGGATGACCGGAATGATCTTCATGATCATCCACTCCGGGCGGTTGCCGGAATCGATGAAGTTCTCGACCACCTTGAGGCGCTTGAGCAGCTTCTTCTGCTTGAGCTCCGACGTCGTGGAGGCGAGTTCGGAACGCAGGTCACCCGCGATCTTCTCCAGGTCCATCGACGACAGCAGCTCGTGGATCGCCTCCGCGCCGATCATGGCGGTGAAGGAGTCCTCGCCGTACTCGTCGACGGCCATCATGTACTCCTCCTCGGAGAGGAGCTGGTTTTCCTTCAGCGCCGTCAGGCCGGGCTCGGTGACGATGTAGTTCTCGAAGTAGAGAACCCGCTCGATGTCCTTGAGCGTCATGTCGAGCAGCGTGCCGATGCGGGAAGGCAGCGACTTCAGGAACCAGATGTGCGCGACCGGGGCGGCGAGCTCGATGTGGCCCATGCGCTCGCGGCGCACGCGCGACAGCGTCACCTCGACGCCGCACTTCTCGCAGATGACGCCCTTGTACTTCATGCGCTTGTACTTGCCGCACAGGCACTCGTAGTCCTTGATCGGACCGAAAATGCGCGCGCAGAACAGGCCGTCACGCTCCGGCTTGAAGGTGCGGTAGTTGATCGTCTCGGGCTTCTTGATCTCGCCGAACGACCAGGACAGAATCTTGTCGGGGCTGGCGAGCGAAATCCGGATCGAATCGAATGTCTGCGCCGGCGCCTGAGGGTTGAAAAGATTCATGACCTCTTGGTTCATGCCGATCTCCTTTGCGGGGCCGAAAACCCCGATTTTCAAATCTGTTGGGCCAATTGCCCGGTAACGCGACCTGTTCCGGCCGACGGCCGTCCACTCGGTTCACGCTCAACGCCGGCGACGGCTTTCCGCCGCCTCGAAACCTGCGGCGCATCGCGAACCTGGCGGCCCGCGATGCGCCATGATCGTCACTCCGCGGCGTCAGGCAGACGCAGCGGCTGCTCGTCCGTGCGCGTGCTCTCCAGCTCCACGTTGAGGCCGAGCGAGCGCATCTCCTTGACGAGCACGTTGAAGCTCTCGGGAATGCCCGCCTCGAACGTGTCGTCGCCACGCACGATTGCCTCGTAGACCTTGGTGCGGCCGGCCACGTCGTCCGACTTCACCGTCAGCATTTCCTGCAGCGTGTAGGCCGCGCCGTAGGCCTCGAGCGCCCAGACCTCCATCTCGCCGAAGCGCTGGCCGCCGAACTGCGCCTTGCCGCCCAGCGGCTGCTGGGTGACGAGCGAGTACGGTCCGATCGAACGGGCGTGGATCTTGTCGTCGACCAGGTGGTGGAGCTTCAGCATGTAGATGTAGCCCACGGTCACCTGCCGGTCGAACTCCTCGCCGGTGCGTCCGTCGTAAAGCGTCGACTGACCGCTCGACTTCAGACCCGCCATTTCCAGCGCGTCGTTGATGTCGTTCTCGTGCGCGCCGTCGAAGACGGGCGTGGCGATGGAAACGCCACGCTTCATCTGGTCGGCGAGCCTGAGCACGCTTTCGTCGTCGTAGCGGCGAACCGGCTCGTTGCGGTCGTTGTCCGGGATGATCTGCTCGATCGTCTCCCTGAGCGGCTTGATGTCGCCCTTTTCCTTGTAGGCCTCGATCAGCTCGCCGATCTGGCGTCCCATGCCCGCGCAGGCCCAGCCCAGATGCGTCTCCAGGATCTGGCCGACGTTCATGCGGCTCGGCACGCCAAGCGGATTGAGCACGATGTCGACGTGGGTGCCGTCCTCGAGGAACGGCATGTCCTCGACCGGCACGATCCTCGACACCACGCCCTTGTTGCCGTGGCGGCCGGCCATCTTGTCGCCGGGCTGCATCTTGCGCTTCACCGCGACGAAGACCTTGACCATCTTCATCACGCCGGGCGGCATCTCGTCGCCGCGCTGCACCTTCTCGACCTTGTCCATGAACCGCTGCTCGAGCGCGCTCTTGGACTCGTCGTACTGGCCGCGCATTGCCTCGAGCTCGGCCTGGACCTTCTCGTCATCGACGGCAAACTGCCACCACTGCGAGCGCGGGTAGTCGCCGAGCATCTCGCGCGTGACCTTGGTGCCCTTCTTGAAGCCCTTCGGTCCGGCGATCGCCTCCTTGCCTTCGAGCACTTCGCCGAGGCGCGAATAGACGTTGCGATCCAGGATCGCCTGCTCGTCGTCGCGGTCCTTGGCCAGACGCTCGATCTCCTCGCGCTCGATCGCCATGGCGCGCTCGTCCTTCTCAACGCCGTGGCGGTTGAAGACGCGCACTTCGACGACAGTGCCGAAGGTGCCGGGCGGCATGCGCATGGACGTATCGCGTACGTCGGAGGCCTTCTCGCCGAAGATGGCGCGGAGCAGCTTTTCCTCCGGCGTCATCGGGCTTTCGCCCTTCGGCGTGATCTTGCCGACCAGGATATCGCCCGGCTGCACCTCGGCACCGATATAGACGATGCCGGCCTCGTCGAGGTTCTTCAGCGCCTCTTCCGAAACGTTCGGAATGTCGCGCGTGATCTCTTCCGGTCCGAGCTTGGTGTCGCGCGCCATGACCTCGAACTCCTCGATGTGGATCGAGGTGAAGACGTCGTCGGCGACGATGCGCTCCGACAGGAGGATGGAGTCCTCGTAGTTGTAGCCGTTCCAGGGCATGAACGCGACGAGCACGTTGCGGCCGAGCGCCAGATCGCCGAGATCGGTCGAGGGACCGTCGGCGATGATGTCGCCCTTGTTGACGCGGTCGCCCATGCGGACCAGCGGACGCTGGTTGATGCACGTGTTCTGGTTCGAACGCTGGAACTTCATCAGCCGGTAGATGTCGACGCCCGACTTTCCGGGATCGACGTCCTCGGTGGCGCGGATGACGATGCGGGTGGCATCGACCTGGTCGACGATGCCGCCGCGGCGCGCGCCGATCGCGGCGCCCGAGTCACGGGCGACGATCGGCTCCATGCCGGTGCCGACATACGGCGCCTCGGCGCGCACCAGCGGCACGGCCTGACGCTGCATGTTCGAGCCCATCAGGGCGCGGTTGGCGTCGTCGTTCTCGAGGAACGGGATCAGCGCCGCAGCGACCGAGACGAGCTGCTTGGGCGACACGTCCATGAGATCGACGTTCTCGCGCGGCGCCATCATCACCTCTCCGGCGTGACGGCAGACAACGAACTCCTCGGTGAACTGGCCGTTCTTGTCGAGTTCGGCGTTGGCCTGGGCGACGTAGTGCTTGGCCTCCTCCATCGCCGACAGGTAGACGACCTCATGGCTGACCTTGCCGTCGATGATGCGGCGGTAGGGCGTCTCGATGAAACCATACTTGTTCACGCGAGCAAACGTCGCCAAGCTGTTGATAAGGCCGATGTTCGGACCTTCCGGTGTCTCGATCGGGCAGATGCGGCCATAGTGCGTCGGATGGACGTCGCGCACCTCGAAGCCGGCGCGCTCGCGGGTCAGACCGCCCGGTCCGAGCGCCGAAAGGCGACGCTTGTGGGTGATCTCCGAAAGCGGGTTGGTCTGGTCCATGAACTGCGAGAGCTGCGAGGAACCGAAGAACTCGCGCACGGCGGCGGCCGCCGGCTTGGCGTTGATCAGGTCCTGCGGCATGACCGTGTCGATCTCGATCGAGGACATGCGCTCCTTGATGGCGCGCTCCATCCTCAGCAGGCCGACGCGGTACTGGTTCTCCATCAGCTCGCCGACGGAACGCACACGACGGTTGCCGAGATTGTCGATGTCGTCGATCTCGCCCTTGCCATCGCGCAGCTCGACCAGCGTCTTGACCACGGCCAGGATGTCCTCCTTGCGCAGCACGCGCACGGTGTCCGGGCAGTCGAGTTCCAGACGCATGTTCATCTTGACGCGGCCGACGGCCGACAGATCGTAGCGTTCGGCGTCGAAGAACAGCGAGTTGAACATCGCCTCTGCCGTCTCAAGCGTCGGCGGCTCGCCGGGACGCATGACGCGGTAGATGTCGAACAGCGCGTCCTGACGGCCCTCGTTCTTGTCGACGGCGAGCGTGTTGCGGATGTAGCCGCCGACATTGACGTGGTCGATGTCGAGGAAGCTGACCTCGTCCGGCTCGGTCGACATCAGGACCTTCAGGGTCTTTTCGTCGATCTCGTCGCCGGCCTCGAGATAGATCTCGCCGGTCTCCATGTTGACGAGGTCCTCGGCGAGATAGTTGCCGAGCAGGTCCTCCTCGGTCGCCTTGATGGCCTTCAGGCCCTTTTCGGCGAGCTGGCGGGCCTGGCGCGCGGTGATCTTCTTGCCGGCCTCGACCACGACCTCGCCGATGTCGGCGTCGACCATGTCGGCGGTAGCCTTCATGCCGCGGAAGCGGTCGGCGGAGAACGGAATCCGCCAGGAGTCGCCGTCGCGGACATAGGTGAGCTTGTTGTAGAAGGTCGACAGGATCTCCTCGGCGTCCATGCCGAGCGCCATCAGCAGGCTGGTGGCCGGAATCTTGCGGCGGCGGTCGATGCGCGCATGCACGATGTCCTTGGAGTCGAACTCGATGTCGAGCCACGACCCGCGATAGGGAATGACGCGCGCGGCAAACAGCAGCTTGCCCGACGAATGGGACTTGCCCTTGTCGTGGTCGAAGAAGACGCCCGGCGAACGGTGCATCTGCGACACGATCACGCGCTCGGTGCCGTTGATGATGAACGTGCCGTTGGACGTCATCAGGGGCATGTCGCCCATGTAGACGTCCTGCTCCTTGATGTCCTTGATCGACTTGGCGCCGGTATCCTCGTCGACGTCGAAGACGATCAGGCGCAGCGTCACCTTCAGCGGCGCGGCGAAGGTGAGATCGCGCTGCCTGCACTCGTCGACGTCGAACTTGGGGGCCTCGAATTCGTATTTGACGAACTCGAGCATCGAGGATCCGGAAAAATCCTGGATCGGAAACACGGACTTGAAAACCGCCTGCAGCCCCTCGTCCGGACGGCCCCCCTTGGGCTCGTCCACCATGAGGAACTGATCATACGACGCCTTCTGAACCTCGATGAGGTTCGGCATCTCCGCGACCTCGGGGATCTTCCCGAAGAACTTGCGCACGCGCCTGCGACCGTTGAACGTCTGGGTCTGAGCCATCGTCGCTCCTTGCCTTCCTGGCCTTCTCGCCATCTCATCCCCGCCGGCCGGCGCCGACGGTCTTCACCACTTCAAAACGGGCAAAAACCCGTTTCCTGAAAGCCGCTTCACGGCCCACAGGAAAAGGGTTCCCGATACTTGTCCCCCAACTCAGCAAGAGGCGGGACCGGCGGACGGGGGAACCCCGCCCGCCGAACACGCGTACTTACTTCAGTTCGACCTTGGCGCCAGCGCCTTCCAGCTGGGCCTTGATCTTGTCTGCCTCGTCCTTGGACACGCCTTCCTTGACGGGCTTCGGCGCGGACTCCACCAGATCCTTGGCCTCCTTGAGGCCGAGACCGGTGATGGCACGCACTTCCTTGATGACGTTGATCTTCTGGGCACCGGCTTCGGTGAGAACGACGTCGAACTCGGTCTTCTCTTCCGCGGCCTCTGCCGGAGCGCCACCGCCGGCGGCGGCAGCCATCGCCACCGGAGCGGCGGCCGAAACGCCCCACTTCTCTTCGAGCATCTTGGAGAGCTCGGCCGCCTCAAGGACGGTCAGGCTCGACAGGTCTTCAACGATCTTAGCGAGATCAGCCATTTTTCAGTTCCTTTGAAAGTTCGATTGCGTGTCTGGTTGCAGCGAGGAACGGCCTCATGCCGCCTCGTCCTTCCGGGCGTAGGCGCCGAACACACGGGCGAGCTGGCCCGCCGGCGCGTTGACGACCTGTGCGATCCGGGTTGCCGGCGTGTTGATCATGCCGACGATCTTGGCCCTCAGCTCGTCCAGCGACGGCAGCGAGGCGAGTGCCTTCACGCCGTCGGCGTCGAGCGAAGTCGTGCCCATCGCGCCACCGAGAATGACGAGATTGTCATTCGTCTTGGCGAAATCGGCGGCGACCTTCGGTGCCGCGACCGGATCGTCCGAGTAGGCGATCAGGGTCTGTCCCTGGAACAGCGCCTGAATGGCCTCGGAGTCGGTGCCCTGAAGAGCGATCTTGGCGAGACGGTTCTTCGCGACTTTGACCGTGCCGCCCGCAGTACGCATCTTCGTGCGAAGATCGTTCATCTGCGCAACGGTGAGCCCGGAATAGTGCGCCACCACGACTGAGCCGGTGCTCTTGAACACCTCGCTCAGATCGGCGACGAACTCGCGTTTTTCCGCTCTATCCACTGCCTATCTCCAGTTGGCAGCCCCTTACGGGATACTGCCGGTTGCCTTTTGCCGGCCGGGTTTTCCATAAGGGATCACCCGAACGACGCTCGAGGATCCTGCCCCCTTTCCGCCATGGCGCGTTCACGCCATGCTGACAAAAGGCCGCACGCGGTTCGAACCTTCCAACGGACGGCAACGCCGCCCCTCGTCCGGCTCTACCCCGTCTCATGCAGGCTCGTTGACGAATTAAGGCGAGCCGCCTGCAATCTCGGACAGGATGACCGGAAGTTTCCTTCCGGTTTCCGGCGCACCACCCTCAAGCGAGAGAGGCGCGCCGGAATTCTTCCCGGAGCCCTCGGGCTCCGAATTCAGTTTCAGGACGCTGCGGACAGCGTCGCCGGGTCGATCTTGACGCCCGGGCCCATCGTCGAGGTCAGCGCGACCTTCTTGATGTAGTTGCCCTTGGCGCCTGTCGGCTTGGCCTTGGTGACGGCGTCGATGAAGGCACGCACGTTCTCCTCGATCGCCTTGGCGTCGAAGGAAGCCTTGCCGACGCCGGCATGCACGATGCCGGCCTTCTCGACGCGGAACTCCACCGCACCGCCCTTGGAGGCCTTGACGGCCGCGGCCACGTCGTTGGTGACGGTGCCGACCTTGGGGTTCGGCATCATGCCGCGCGGACCGAGAACCTTGCCGAGACGGCCGACCAGCGGCATCATGTCGGGCGTGGCGATGCAGCGGTCGAAGTTGATCTCGCCGCCCTGCACTGCCTGCACCAGATCTTCCGCACCCACGATGTCGGCGCCGGCGGCTTTCGCCTCCTCGGCCTTGGCGTCCTTGGCGAACACGGCGACACGCACCGTGCGGCCGGTGCCGTTCGGCAGGTTGACGACGCCGCGAACCATCTGGTCGGCATGACGCGGGTCAACGCCCAGGTTCATCGCGACCTCGATGGTCTCGTCGAACTTGGCGGTGGCGCGCTCCTTGAGCATCTTCACCGCCTCGTCGAGGCCGTACTGCTTGTTGCGGTCGATCCCTTCACGGGACTTGGCAATTCGTTTCGCAATCTTGGCCATCGTCTCAGCCCACCACTTCCAGGCCCATCGACCGGGCCGAGCCTTCGACCATGCGCATTGCCGCATCGACGTCGTTGGCGTTGAGGTCCTTCATCTTGGCTTCGGCGATCTCGCGCACCTTGTCGCGAGAAATCTTGCCGGCCGTCGTCTTGCCGGGTTCCTTGGAACCGGACTTGAGCTTGGCAGCCTTCTTCAGGAAGTAGCTCACCGGCGGCGTCTTCATGGTGAAGGTGAAGGACTTGTCCTGGTAATAGGTGATCACCACCGGGATCGGGGAACCCTTCTCCATCTCCTGCGACTGCGCGTTGAACGACTTGCAGAATTCCATGATGTTGATGCCACGCTGACCAAGCGCCGGTCCGATCGGCGGCGACGGCGTCGCCGAGCCCGCGGGGACCTGAAGCTTGAGCTGGCCTGCAATCTTCTTAGCCATCTCTTTCCTGCTTGTTTCTCATGCCGGCCACACCCTCGGGCATGGAGCGGCGGTTGCAGTTCGGTGGTGCGGATCGGGTGGCCGGCCAGACCGCCCTTTCCTCCCACCGGTTCGGGCAGACGACAGAGCCGCGCCCCAAGCGCATTGCCGCCGAAGCGGGTCCGCGCCTACGGTCAGACCTTCTCGACCTGACCGAATTCCAGATCGACAGGCACCGCGCGTCCGAAGATCGAAACCTCGACCTTGAGCCTGGACCGCTCCTCGTCGACCTCCTGAACGTAGCCGTTGAAGGAAGCGAAGGGGCCGTCGGAAACCCGCACCTGCTCGCCGATCTCGAAGGTGACCGACGGCTTCGGGCGCTCCACGCCTTCCTGCACCTGCTGCAGGATGCGGTCGGCCTCGGCGTCGGTGATCGGCACCGGCTTGGAATCACCGAGAAAGCCAGTCACCTTCTGCGTGTTCTTGATGAGCGAAAACACCTCGTCCGACAGGGTGGCGCGCACCAGCACATAGCCGGGGAAGAACTTGCGCTCGGCATCCACCTTGCGGCCCTTGCGAACCTCGACGACCTTCTCGGTCGGGACGACGATCTGCTCGATCTTGTCGCTCAGCCCCTTCTGCTTCGCCTTCTTCTCGATTTCCTCGGCGACCTTCTTTTCGAAGTTCGAATAGGCGTGGACGATGTACCACCGCGCAGTCATTGCCAAAAAATTCTCCGTGTTCGCCGGTGCTAGCGGCCGATGCCGAGAATGATCTCGACGGCGTAGGCCATGATCTGGTCGGCCGCGAAGAAGAAGATCGCCGCCAAGAATGCGAATCCCAAAACCATCATGGTGGAGATCATGGTCTCGCGCCGGGACGGCCATGTGACCTTCGCGGTCTCGGAGCGCACCTGCTGGAGAAATGTAAATGGATTGGTGGTTCTCGACGCCATCTGCCGCTCTGTTGACGCGCCCGACGCTGCCGGGCATTTTTCGTTTTGCCCGTTGCCGGGAACTGCGTGGGATCAAATCACGTTCGGACGGACCGAATCGGCTGCCATCTTTCGCGACTGGATTTCTTCCACGCAATTAAGGCGCGTAAAGCAGTTTCCCGGCTCCACGCACCACGTGTCTGTCGCTCCGATATAGAGTCCAATCAGGCCGCTTGCAAGTGTCCGCTGCAGTTTTGTGCGCTCGCGCCGGCAAGTCGATGCTGCTTGCCGGGAGCGCTGGCAGGGGCAGAGGGGCTCGAACCCCCGACCTGCGGTTTTGGAGACCGCCGCTCTACCAACTGAGCTATACCCCTAATTCGCGTCCGGAAACGCGGCAGAGCGCTTCCTAAGTGCTTCCGCCGTTCCTGTAAAGTGTGCATTTGCGGGCCCCGCTGGCCAGCAGGATAAGCGCGTCCGGCGACAGCACACAGCTACCGCAAAACGAAAAAAGCCGGGCGACCAGCGCCCGGCTTCGGCAATGCGCTGCGGTGTTGCCGCAACTATTCCGTGATGCTTGCGACGATACCGGCGCCGACGGTTCGGCCGCCTTCGCGGATGGCGAAGCGCAGGCGCTCCTCCATGGCGATCGGCACGATCAGCTCGACGTCCACCGTCACGTTGTCGCCCGGCATCACCATCTCGGTGCCCTCCGGCAGCGTCACGATGCCGGTCACGTCGGTGGTGCGGAAGTAGAACTGCGGACGGTAGTTGGTGAAGAACGGCGTATGACGACCGCCCTCCTCCTTCGTCAGGATGTAGGCCTCGGCCTTGAACTTGGTGTGCGGCGTCACCGTGCCCGGCTTGCACAGAACCTGCCCGCGCTCCACGCCCTCACGATCCACACCGCGCAGCAGCGCGCCGATGTTGTCGCCGGCCTGCCCCTGGTCGAGCAGCTTGCGGAACATCTCCACGCCCGTCACCGTCGTCTTCGTCGTCGGACGGATGCCGACGATCTCGACCTCCTCGCCGACCTTGACAACGCCGCGCTCGACGCGGCCCGTCACGACCGTGCCGCGGCCCGAAATCGAGAACACGTCCTCGATCGGCATCAGGAACGGCTGGTCGATCGGACGCTCAGGCGTCGGAATGTAGGCGTCGACCTCGGCCATCAGCTTGCGGATCGCGTCCTCGCCGATCTCCTTGTTGCTGTCTTCCAGCGCGGCAAGCGCCGAACCCGCAACGATCGGAATGTCGTCGCCCGGGAACTCGTACGACGACAGAAGCTCGCGAACCTCGAGCTCGACCAGCTCCAGAAGCTCCGGATCGTCGACCTGGTCGACCTTGTTCAGGAACACCACGATCGCCGGAACGCCGACCTGGCGGGCCAGAAGAATGTGCTCGCGCGTCTGCGGCATCGGGCCGTCGGCAGCACTCACCACCAGGATCGCGCCGTCCATCTGCGCAGCACCCGTGATCATGTTCTTCACGTAGTCGGCGTGGCCCGGGCAGTCGACGTGGGCGTAGTGACGGCTCTCCGTCTCATACTCCACGTGCGCCGTCGAGATCGTGATGCCGCGAGCCTTCTCCTCGGGCGCGGCATCGATCTGGTCATAGGCGCGATACTCGCCGAAGAACTTCGTGATCGCCGCCGTCAGCGTCGTCTTGCCGTGGTCGACATGACCGATCGTGCCGATGTTCACATGCGGCTTGTTCCGCTCAAATTTACCTTTGGCCATTCCCTGTTTCCCTGACAATCGTGGAGGGGTGTCTTTCGAATGCGGGGCGATTAGCGACAACGGTCGCAAAAGACAAGTGGCATTAGGTAGGCAGCATCGCAGCGGGCGACATCAGCGCGTGTCACGTTGGCGCGCGTGGTGCCCGTTCGAAGCAGCGGCCGACTGTCGGAATTCCTTTGGAGCGGGTAGCGGGAATCGAACCCGCATATTCAGCTTGGAAGGCTGCTGCTCTACCATTGAGCTATACCCGCGCCGCCTTGCTTTTTCGCACGAGCCGCGCCGAAAGGCGAGCACGTTTCGCAGCTTGCGCGAGCTTCCGGGACCGGCAGTGGTGGAGGGGGCTGGATTCGAACCAGCGTAGGCATAGCCAACGGATTTACAGTCCGTCTCCTTTAACCACTCGGACACCCCTCCTTGGCTGGTGCCGGAGCTGTGCGGCGAGGCAGTTCGGGCTTCGAACCGGAGGCCCGAAATCCGCGAAGCGCCTTATGGCGGCGCGGCCTGAACCTGTCAACCGCGCCGCAGGCGCTTTTTGGCCGCAGCCAGTGCGGTCGCGAACCGCACTCGGCTCCCGCTGTCTTCGGCACGGTTGCGGTATCGCGGGTGGATGCGAAGCTGTATACGCATCTGCCATGACCCAAGACGATCACAAGAACACTCCCAAGGACAGTCACTATGCCCGCTTGCGGCGCGCCCATCGCGACGCCAAGGCGGGACCGCGACCGCAGGGCGCGAAGCCCGGCGGGGGCGAGGCTGCGCCCGACGGGCTGGTGCGGCTCTACGGCCTTCACACTGTTCGCGCCGCACTCGACAATCCGCGCCGGAAGATCAGGCGTCTGCTGGTGACCCGCAACGCCCTGCAGCGCCTCGGCATCGACAATCCCGCCGGCCTGCCCTTTCCCGCCGAGACGGTGGAGCCCAAGGCGATCGACCGGCTGCTGGGTGCTGACGCCGTGCATCAGGGGGTGATGGCGGAGGCCGAACCGCTTGTGCCGAAGCCGCTCGACCGGCTCGGCGACACGCGTCTGCTGCTGGTGCTCGACCAGGTGACGGACCCGCACAATGTCGGCGCCATCATGCGCTCCGCGGTCGCCTTCGGGGCCGGCGCCCTCATCACGACTGCCCGTCACAGCCCGGTCGAATCAGGGGTTCTGGCGAAGGCCGCTTCCGGAGCGCTGGAAGAGATCGACCATATCGAAGTCCGCAACCTTGCCGAGACGCTTCAGGCACTGGAGACGGCCGGTTTCCAGACGATCGGGCTCGATTCCGAAGGGCCGGCACGGCTCGAAGACAGTTTCTCCGGTGACCGCGTCGCGCTGGTACTGGGGGCCGAGGGCAAGGGGTTGCGGCAGAAGACACGCGAAACCGTCACCACGCTGGCCCGGCTCGACCTTCCCGGCGCCATCCGCTCGCTCAACGTTTCGAACGCGGCCGCGGTCGCGATGTACGCCGCCGAGAAGCATCTGGCCGCAAGCCGGTAGACCCCCACCGCTCCCCTGCCCCCGCAATTCACGGCGGCCGACATGGACACGTGCGGGCCCTAGCCTATGATCGGCTGCTGAACGATAGGCACAAGGCAGGGGTGAGCGGATGCGGCAGGTCGTCAATCGCGCCTTTCGCTGGGGGATCTTCGGGCTGCTCGGCGGTCCGGCGATCACCTACTGCCTGATGCTGATCGCGCTCTACGGTGACGAAAGCTGCCGCAGCGGCGGTATCTGCGAACTCGACATGGCGCTCAACCTCGCCCTGTCGGTGCCCGGGGGCTTCATCGCCTTCTTCGCGCTGGGCCTCGTGCTGGCGCTGAGAGCCCGCGCGCGGCAGGGGAATGCGTGAACGCGACCGTTCAGCCCATTCCGGTGACGTGACGCAGGTAGAACGCCATGACGACGAACCCGGCCGCAAAGACGACGCCGGTCCAGTCGACGTTGGCGCTGCGGACCGATCTCGCGATCTGGGTCACCACCAGCACCAGCAGCATCGCCAGGATGCCAAAAAGAAGAAATCGGATCATGTGTAGCGCTCCGCGCGTCCCTCGGTTGAAAAGATAAGCACGGAACGGCGCGATTTCGAGGCGGGAGCCTACATGTCGAGCGGCGGGGGCGTATCGGCGGGCATCGGGCAGCGGTAAGGCGTCTTCGCAGTGCGCCGCGCCAGATCGGCCTTGGCCTCGGCGACGAGTTCCGGATCGGCAAACGCCTGCTGGCCCACGGCCGCCATGACCTTGGCCGCATGGACCATGCCCTTGTGGGCCGCCGGGCTCTTGCCCTGGGCGACCATACAGCGCGCGGCAGCGCCGATCGGTGCCCGGCGCAATGCGTGTTAGACGAATCGATCCAGCAGAGTGACGGGAAGATGGTGCCCCCGGCAGGATTCGAACCCGCGACCAACGGTTTACAAAACCGCTGCTCTACCAGCTGAGCTACAAGGGCACGGCGCGCCGTTAGCATATTTGCAGTCGGTCCGGAAAGGGGAATGCGACGGGCTCGGTCAGGCAGCCGACGCTCGTGCAACCCACATGACTTTGCAGCTTCGCGGCCCCATGCTAGGCGAAACGACCGACGGGAACAGCCTCGAGCAAGCATGAACGAACTCCCCCAGTCCCTGTCCTTCGTCGCGGCCGACAACGCGGATGCCCGCGAGGCCGCGCGGCGGCTTTCGGCGCTCTACGGCCAGTCGAAGGTCGCGCGAGGCCGAGATCATCGTGGCGCTCGGCGGCGACGGCTTCATGCTGCAGACGCTGCACGAGAACATGGGCACGGGCCGCAAGATCTACGGCATGAACCGCGGCTCGGTCGGCTTCCTGATGAACGAGTATTCCGAGGAGGGCCTGCGCGAGCGCCTGGCCGCCGCGACCGCCGAGACGATCCGCCCGCTGGAGATGAACGCCGTGACGCGCGACGGGCCGATGCGAACCGAGCTCGCCATCAACGAGGTGTCGCTGTTTCGCCAGTCCGCCCAGGCCGCCAAGATCAGGATCAGCGTCGATGGCCACGTGCGGCTGGAAGAACTGATCTGCGACGGCGTCATGGTCGCGACACCTGCCGGTTCCACCGCCTACAATCTCTCCGCCCACGGGCCGATCCTGCCGTTCGACGCGCCGCTGCTGGCGCTGACGCCGGTCAGTCCGTTCCGGCCCCGGCGCTGGCGCGGCGCGCTGCTTTCGAACCAGGCGACGGTGCGCTTCGACATCCTGGAAGAGGACAAGCGGCCGGTGAACGCGGTCGCCGACCACGACGAGATCAAGTCCGTGCTGTCTGTGACGGTTCGGGAATCGCGCACCGCGACCGCGACGATGCTGTTCGATGCGAGCCACACCTGGAACGAGCGCATCCTGACCGAACAGTTCCGCTATTGAATTGGCGCGCCGAACGCCCAACATTAAGCAAAACCGCAGCAAATGGAACTATTTGGGCCCGCTTCGGTTGACATCGACCGGGTGACGCCGTAACGCCGGGCCACAGGGTTGGCGGCGCCCAAATCTTGGGCGCGGATGCGGCGGCCAGCGCGCTGAAGCCGAAAACAAGATCGCCAAGACAAGCAGCCAGAAGACGTGTCAGACGACAACACCGCGCAGGAAGCGCCGAACTTCGCCGATTTGGGACTGTCGCCGAAAGTGCTCGGCGCCGTCACCGACAGCGGCTACACCACCCCCACGCCCATCCAGGCCGGGGCCATTCCGCATGCGCTCGAAGGCAAGGACGTGCTGGGCATCGCCCAGACCGGCACTGGCAAGACCGCGTCCTTCGTGCTGCCGATGCTCACCAGGCTGGAGCGCGGACGGGCCCGGGCACGGATGCCGCGAACGCTGATCCTCGAGCCGACCCGCGAGCTCGCCGCGCAGGTGGAAGAGAACTTCACCCGCTACGGCAAGAACCACAAGCTCAACATCGCGCTGCTGATCGGCGGCGTCTCCTTCGACGAGCAGGAGAAGAAGCTCGAGCGCGGCGCCGACGTGCTGATCGCCACGCCTGGCCGACTGCTCGACCATTTCGAGCGCGGCAAGCTGCTCCTGACCGGCGTCGAGATTCTCGTCATCGACGAGGCGGACCGGATGCTCGACATGGGCTTCATTCCCGACATCGAGCGCATCTGCAAGCTGATCCCGTTCACGCGCCAGACGCTCTTCTTCTCGGCGACCATGCCGCCCGAAATCACCAAGCTGACGGAGCAGTTCCTGCACGCGCCGGTACGGGTCGAGGTTTCCAAAGCCGCGTCGACCGGCGTCAACATCACGCAGCGGCTGGTGAAGTCGAAGTCCAAGGGCTGGGACAAGCGCGAAACGCTGCGCAACCTCATTCGCAGCGAGGGCGACGACCTCAAGAACGCGATCATCTTCTGCAACCGCAAGGTCGACGTCTCCGAGCTTTTCCGCTCGCTCGTCAAGCACGACTTCGACGCGGGCGCACTGCACGGCGACATGGACCAGCGCGCACGCATGGCCATGCTCGAGAGTTTCAGAAAAGGGAAGCTGAAGCTGCTTGTCGCCTCGGATGTCGCCGCACGCGGTCTCGATATCCCGGACGTCAGCCACATCTTCAACTTCGACGTGCCGATCCATGCCGAGGACTATGTCCACCGCATCGGGCGTACCGGACGCGCCGGCAAGTCCGGCAAGGCGTTCACCCTCGTCACCCGCTCCGATACGAAATATCTCGCCGCAATCGAGAAGCTGATCGGCCAGGATATCGAATGGCTCGAAGGCGACCTTTCCTCGCTCGGCGAAGAGCAGGAAGAGGAGGCGCCGCGTCGCGGCCGCCGCTCTTCGAAGGGCAAGAGCGACCAGCCTGCCGAGAAGAAGGGCGAACGTTCCCGCAAGCCGCGCGCGCGCAAGTCCGCGGAGAGCACTGAAGCCGCGCCTGCGCCTGTGCCAGCGAAGCGCCGGCAGAGCACGACCGCGGCCGCCGCTGAACAGCAAGCAGCTCCGGCCGAGGCGAAACCTGCCGAGAAGCGCCAGCGCAAGGATGCCATCCGCAGCGACAATGCGGGGCGCAAGGATCGCCAGGACGAAAGCAGGCCGGTCAAGTCTGGCCGCAAGGGCGGCAGCGACGATGACGCCCCGCTCGGGTTCGGCGACGACATGCCGGCCTTCATGAAGGTGCCGGCGCGCACCTGATCGGTCCCGCACAATAAATCCGTCAATGAAAAAGCCCGCCGAAGCGGGCTTTTTTCTTGGTCCGGTGCCTGCCGAGATGTCAGATCGGCTGGCCGCTCTTCTCTTCCTCGAAGTTTTCCGCGGCGACGTCCGCCTTGGCGGACAGTCTCACGGTTCCGCCTTCCACATCGGCGACAAGGCTCAGCGGGATGAAATGGTGGTGGTCTTGATGAGCCACCCCGCTGTCCTTCTTCGTCATCTTGATACGATCGCCTTCGACATGATCCACCGTGCCGAGGTGGACGCCGTCGGCACCGATAATCTCGGCGTGTTCCTTGATCTGGCTGCGGTCGAACATCGCTTTTCTCCTTTGCTGTCCCGGCAAAACGCGGGGAAGCGCGGAAGGATGCGCGACAGCTTGTCGCCGACGGCTGCGCTCAGCCCGCCGCGCGAGCCTCGGCCAGCTTCTTCAGGTCGGCCGGCTTCAGTTCGACGGATTCGCCGCAGCCGCAGGCCGATTCCTGGTTCGGGTTCCTGAAGGTGAAGCCGGTCCGGAGCTTGGTGGTCTCGAAATCCATCTCGGTGCCGAGCAGGAACAGCGTCGCTTCCGGCGCAACGTAGACGTGGGCGCCGCCATGCTCGACATGGTCGTCGGCCGGGTTCGGCTCGGTCACGAGATCGACCGTGTATTCCATGCCCGCACAGCCGCCCTTCTTCACGCCGACGCGGATGCCGGCGGCATTGTCGCGGCTTTCCATGATTTCGCGGACGCGCTCGGCGGCGGCGTCCGTAAGGGTGATAACCGAAAAGCGGCCCATTCGCTTGCTCCATTCTCTCGGGTTCAAGGCCCGGTGAATGATTCCGTTCCTAACATGGCGATGTGGTGCGTCCGGCGCAACCCGCGCCAAAGGCTGTGTCGTCAGTACCAGCCGAGCGCTACCTGCGCCTCTTCGGACATGCGATCGGGGGTCCAGGGCGGATCGAAGACCATGTTCACTTCCACGCCCGAGACACCTTCGACCGCGCTCACCGCATTCTCGACCCAGCCGGGCATCTCGCCCGCCACCGGGCAACCAGGTGCGGTCAGCGTCATGTCGATCTTGACCGAACGGTCGTCCTCGATGTCGACCTTGTAGATCAGGCCGAGTTCGTAGATGTCGGCCGGAATCTCCGGATCGTAGACAGTCTTGAGCGCCGCGACGATGTCGTCGGTAAGCCGCGCAATCTCGTCGGCGGGGATCGAGGCGGGAGCGACAACGCTGTCTTCCGGCTCCGCCGTCTCGGCTTCTCTGGTCGCTGCGGCATTTTCGTCCATTGCGTTCACCCGAAGAATTTCCGCGCCTTTTCGAGGGCCTCGACGAGGGCGTCGACCTCGGCGCGCGTATTGTACATGGCGAAGGAAGCACGGCATGTCGAGGTCACGCCGAACCTGGCAAGCAGCGGCTGCGCGCAATGCGTGCCTGCCCGCACCGCCACACCCGAGCGGTCTATGATCATCGACACGTCGTGGGCGTGGATGCCCTGCAGTTCGAAGGAAACGATCGACGCCTTGCCGGGCGCGTCGCCGATGATGCGCATCGAGTTGATGCCGCCCAGACGTTCGTGCGCGTAGTCCTTGAGGTCGGCTTCATGCGCGGCGATCGCATCGCGTCCGATCTTCTCCATGTATTCGAGGGCCGCGCCCAGGCCGATCGCCTGGACGATCGGCGGCGTGCCTGCCTCGAAGCGATGCGGCGGATCGTTGTAGGTGACCTTGTCCTCGGTCACGTCGAAGATCATCTCGCCGCCGCCCTGGAAAGGACGCATCTCCTCCAGCATCTCTCTGCGGCCGTAGAGCACGCCGATGCCGCTCGGTCCGTAGACCTTGTGCCCGGTGAAGACGTAGAAGTCGCAGCCGAGGTCCTTCACGTCGACCGGCAGGTGCACCGCACCCTGGCTGCCGTCGACCAGGACGGGGATGCCGCGTGCATGCGCGATCCTGCAGATTTCCCTGATCGGGTTCACGGTGCCCAGCACGTTGGAGACATGGGCGATGGCGACCAGCTTCGTGCGGTCGGTGAGGCTGTTCTCGAACGCCTCCATGTCCAGCACGCCGCGCTCGTCCACCGGCACCCAGGTGAGTTTGGCGCCCTGACGCTCGCGAATGAAATGCCACGGCACGATGTTGGAGTGGTGCTCCATCAGCGAGAGAACGATCTCGTCGCCCTCGCCGATCCTGGGCATCGCGAAGCCGTAGGAAACCGTGTTGATCGCCTCGGTCGCCGACTTGGTGAAGACGATTTCCTCCGCGCTCTCGGCGTTGAGGAAGCGGCGCGCGGTCTCGCGCGCCTTCTCGTACGCATCAGTCGCGGCATTCGAAAGGAAATGAAGGCCGCGATGGACGTTGGCGTATTCGCTGGAATAGGCGTGCGTGACCGCGTCGATCACGGCCTGCGGCTTCTGTGCCGAGGCGCCGTTATCGAGGTAGACCAGCGGCTTGTCGTAGACGGTCCGCGCCAGGATCGGAAAATCCCCGCGGATCGCCTCGACGTCGTAGGCCTTGCTGTCGACCTTCTGGTCCATTCTCCGCCTTCCAGTCCGTTGCTCAGCCGCGCGCCGCGAACCAGGCGTCGAGCTTGGCTTCCAGTGCTGTCACCACGCCTTCGTCCTCGAGTTCCTCGATGACTTCCGCCACGAACGCCTTGACCAGCAGCCCGCGTGCCTCCTTTTCCGGAATACCGCGCGCCATCAGGTAGAACAGGTGGTCCCGGTCGATCTCGGTGACGGTCGCCCCGTGTCCGCATGCCACGTCGTCGGCGAAGATCTCGAGTTCCGGCTTGGTCGAGAATTCGCTCTCGTCCGACAGGAGCAGCGAGTTGCAGGCCATGCGCGCATCGGTCTTCTGGGCGATGCGGTCGACCCTGATCTGACCCTGGAACACACCCTGCGCCTTGTCGGTGACGACGTTGCGGATGACCTCGGTAGAGGTCGTCGCCGGTGCTGAATGATCGAGCACCATCGTCACGTCGCAATGCGTCGAGCCGGCGAGCAGGTTCACGCCCCGCAGCTTGAATTCGGCGCCCTCGCCTGCCGCGTCGACGTGCACTTCCTGGCGCACCAGCTTGCCGCCGGCATTCATGATGAACAGGACCAGCCTGGAATCCTTGCCGAGGCGCGCCTTGAACTGGCGCGAGATCGACGGCGTCGTCCGGCTGTTCCTGGATGATCAGCCACAGAACCTCGGCCGCCTCGCCAACTTCGACCTCGCTCACCGAGGAAACCAGCGCGTCGCCGCTGCCGGTCTGGCGTTCGACGACAGTGACCTTGGCGTTTTCGCCGATCTTCACCGCAAAACGTGCGTGCGCCTGTCCGCCAGCCTGCAGGTTCTGCAGTTCGAGCGGCGCGGTAAGCTCGGTGTTCGCCTCGACTTCGATCGCATAGCCGTCTGCCACCAGCGCGGCATTGATGGCTCCTACCGAGTCGTCGGGACCGCTCGTCATCAGCCTGTCGGCAAACCTGCCCTGCGACAGCAGCGGGCCGAGCCTGGAAACCTCCAGCCCGTTCAGCTCGGCCGGCTCGTCGGCACGGCCGTTGCGCACGGCAAGCACGACCGAGCGCTCCAGCAGCGGCTCCACGGCTCTCGGGCGCAGCCAGGGCGTCATACGCCGGCACCTTGCTGAGCAGACGACGCAGGTCGGTATAGTGCCATGCCTCGACCTTGCGCGACGGCAGTCCGGCCTTTAGCTGCTCGACCGCATCGTCGCGGCGCGACGTCACTTCGCCATCGCCAGGCAGATCGGAGGCCCGGGCGACGAAGCTGTCCACCAGCGCTGCTTCCGCCGGCGTCAGGTTCTGCGGTGTGATGTGAATGTTCATTTCCGACACCTCACGCCGCCTCGCTGACGAGACCCGCATAGCCTTCCTGCTCGAGCTGCTGGGCGAGCGCCTTGTCGCCCGACTTGATCACCTGCCCGCGGTAAAGGACGTGCACGCTGTCCGGCACGATATAATCGAGCAGCCGCTGATAGTGCGTGATGACGACGATCGAGCGGTCGGGTGCGCGCAGCGCGTTGACACCGTCGGCAACGATCTTCAGCGCGTCGATGTCGAGGCCGGAGTCCGTCTCGTCGAGCACGCACAGCTTCGGCTCCAGCAGCTTCATCTGCAGGATCTCGGCGCGCTTCTTCTCGCCGCCGGAAAAACCGACATTGAGCGGCCGCTTGAGCATGTCCATGTTCATCGACAGCTCGTCGGCGGCGCCGCGAACCCGCTTCAGCAGGTCGGGAATCTTCAGCGGCTCCTCGCCGCGCGCCCTGCGCTGGGCGTTCATCGCCGTCTTCAGGAACTCCATCGTGGCGACGCCCGGTATCTCCATCGGATATTGGAAGGCGAGGAAGATGCCTGCCGCGGCGCGTTCGGCCGGATCCATCTCGAGGATGGATTCGCCGTTGTAGAGGATCTCGCCGTCCGTCACCTCGTAGTCCTCGCGGCCGGCGAGGATGTAGGACAGCGTCGACTTTCCCGATCCGTTCGGCCCCATGATCGCCGCGACTTCGCCGTCCTGAACGGTGAGGTTCAGCCCGCGGATGATCTCGGTGCCGTCCTCGGCGATGCGGGCGTGCAAATTCCTGATCTCAAGCATTGTCGTCTTCCCTGAAAATTCGTGTCAGCCCACTGAGCCTTCGAGCGAAATGCCGATCAGCTTCTGCGCTTCCACCGCGAACTCCATCGGCAGTTCCTGGATGACCTCGCGCACGAAGCCGCCAACGATCAGCGCGATCGCCTCTTCCTCCGGGATGCCGCGTTGCATCACGTAGAAGAGCTGGTCCTCGGAAATCTTCGAGGTGGTCGCCTCATGCTCAAACTGGGCGGTGGCGTTCTTGGCCTCGATATAGGGCACGGTATGCGCGCCGCAGTCGTTGCCGATCAGCAGCGAGTCGCACTGTGTGAAGTTGCGGGCGTTGGTCGCCTTGCGATGTGCCGACACCTGTCCGCGATAGGTGTTGTTGGAGTGTCCTGCCGATATTCCCTTGGAGATGATGCGGCTCGACGTGTTCTTGCCGAGGTGCAGCATCTTGGTCCCGGAATCGATCTGCTGGTGGCCGTTGGACACCGCGATCGAGTAGAATTCTCCGCGGCTGTTGTCGCCACGCAGGATGCAGGACGGGTATTTCCAGGTGATCGCCGAGCCGGTCTCGACCTGCGTCCAGGAAATCTTGGAGTTGCGGCCACGGCAATCGCCGCGCTTGGTGACGAAGTTGTAGACGCCGCCCTTGCCTTTGGCATCGCCCGGATACCAGTTCTGCACGGTCGAATATTTGATCTCCGCGTCGTCCAGCGCGATCAGTTCGACGACGGCCGCGTGAAGCTGGTTTTCGTCACGCTGCGGCGCCGTGCAACCTTCCAGATACGAGACGTAGGCGCCCTCGTCGGCGATGATCAGGGTGCGCTCGAACTGTCCGGTGTTCTTCTCGTTGATGCGGAAATAGGTCGACAACTCCATCGGGCAGCGCACGCCCTTGGGCACGTAGACGAACGAACCGTCGGTGAAGACCGCCGAGTTGAGCGTGGCGTAGAAATTGTCCGAGGTCGGCACGACCGAGCCCAGATATTTCTTCACCAACTCGGGATGTTCGCGGATCGCTTCGGATATCGAGCAGAAGATGACGCCCGCCTTGGCGAGTTCCTTCTTGAACGTGGTGACCACCGAGACCGAATCGAAGACGGCGTCCACAGCGACGCGACCCGACTTGTAGACGTTGTCGATCGCCTCCTCGGCGTCGTCGGCCGTCGGCTTCCTGACGCCTGCCAGGATCTCCTGCTCCCTTAGCGGAATACCGAGCTTTTCGTAGGTCCGGAGCAGCTCGGGGTCGACTTCGTCGAGCGATTCCGGCGCGTTGAAATTCTTCGGCGCGGAGTAGTAGTAGATGTCGTTGAAGTCGATCTTCGGATAGGAGACGCGCGCCCAGCTCGGCTCGGTCATGGTCTGCCAGCGCCTGTACGCGCCCAGCCGCCATTCGAGCATCCACTCGGGCTCGCCCTTCTTTGCAGAAATGAAGCGAATGATGTCTTCGTTCAGGCCTTTGGGGGCCTTGTCCGACTCGATCAAGCTTTCGAAGCCGTATTTGTACTGGTCCACGTCGATCTTGCGGACCTGCTCGATCGTTTCCTGCACTGCAGGCATCGCGTTCTCCATCCTCGCCGGGTTAAAGGCCCGGCAGTTTTCAAACTATGGCACCGCCCGTTCGAGAGCCGGCGGCGTGTGCCTCATATAGTATCCCGTGGCCGTGAATTCACCCGCCAATCGGGCCGAAGTCACAGACCTGTCATTCGTCGTCTACGCCGCCTGGTGACGGGCTGCCCGGCGCGCGACAATCGCCTCCAGCGCGGCACGAAACAGCGCGACGTCCCCGGCATTCGTCGAATGACCGATCGAAACCCTCAGCGCCGCCGCATCGTCGCCGAACCCCATCGCCTTCAGAACGTGGCTCGGCCCGACCTTGCCGGACGAACAGGCGGACCCGGCCGACAACGCAACCCCCGCCAGATCGAAGGCGATCTGCATGGTTTCGGCCTTGGTCCCCGGAATTGAAAAGAAGCTCGTGTTGGGGAGCCGCGGCGCAGCGGCGCCGTAGATGACGGCGTCGGGTGCGAGTTCCCGCACGATTGCCTCGATCTCACCACGCAAGCTCGCAACGCGATCGATTTCGGGCAGTTTCTCGCGCGCTTGCCGGGCAGCGGACCCGAAGCCGGCGATCGCGGCGACGTTTTCGGTGCCGGCACGGTGGCCGCGCTCCTGGCCGCCACCGGTAACGAGCGGCTCTGGCATGGCAACGCTGCCGGACGAAACGATCGCTCCTGCGCCCTTTGGGCCGCCGATCTTGTGCGAGGACAGAATCAGGAAATCCGCGTAGCCGTTTGACAGATCGAACGGAATTCGCCCAGCCGCCTGCACCGCATCAACGACGAGAATGGCGCCGGCGGCGCGCGCGAGGGCGGCGATTCCCTCGATCGGCTGGATCACACCGGTTTCGTTGTTGGCGAGATGCAGCGCCACCAGCGGAAGGCCGGCGTTCTTGTCGTGATGCTCCAGCGCTTCCGAGAAGGCGGCAAGGTCGAGCAGACCGTCTTCATCCACCGGCAGCCGTTCGACGGCTTCAGGCGGAAACCGGCCGCCGTTCAGAAGCGACGGATGGTCCGACGCGGCGACATAGAGCCGCGAGACGCGCATCGGCGCCCGGCCCATGCGCCAGCGCGGCGACAGCAGCATCGAGGCGGCTTCCGTCGCACCGGAGGTGAAAACGACATTGCCGGCCTCCCCGCCGGCGAGCTCGGCGACTTCGCGACGCGCCTCCTCGACCAAGCGCCGCGCGGAACGACCCTCGGAGTGGACCGAGGACGGGTTTGCGTCGATGGCGAGCGCGGCCAGCATCGCCTCGCGCGCCGAGGGCAGAAGCGGCGCACTGGCGTTATAGTCGAGATAGGCGCGCTGAGGCTTCATCGAAACCGCGTCTTCCTTTGTCCGCATTCGCCGGAACCGGCGTTATTTCCTTGAAATCTCAAGGCCCGGCATCCTATCTAGCCGGTCTGCCGAACCGAGCGGCCGCCGGCTGCTCAGTTTGGAAGAGTTCTAAAGTTTCTATGGAGGCGGCCAAGCCGCGTCAAGACCTGATCTTTTTTGTCAGGATATGTCGCCCGCGAAGCCTCCCCAACGGGAGTAAAGCATGCCCGAAGTGATTTTCGCCGGTCCGGCAGGCCGTCTGGAAGGCCGCTATCAGCCGTCGAAGGAAAAAAGCGCGCCGATCGCCATCATCCTGCATCCCCATCCGCAGTTCGGGGGGACGATGAACAACAAAATCGTCTACGACCTGTTCTACATGTTCCAGAAGCGCGGCTTCACCACGCTCCGCTTCAACTTCCGCGGCATCGGTCGCAGCCAGGGCGAGTTCGACCACGGCACCGGGGAACTGTCGGATGCGGCTGCCGCGCTCGACTGGGTCCAGTCGCTGCACCCCGACTCCAAGAGCTGCTGGGTGGCCGGCTATTCGTTCGGCGCCTGGATCGGCATGCAACTGCTGATGCGCAGGCCGGAGATCGAGGGATTCATCTCGATCGCGCCGCAGCCGAACATCTACGATTTCTCGTTCCTGGCGCCCTGCCCCTCGTCGGGCCTGATCATCCACGGCGATTCGGACAAGGTCGCGCCGGCGAAGGACGTGCAGGGCCTGGTGGACAAGCTGCACACGCAGAAGGGCATCACCATCACGCAGAAGACGCTGCCCGGCGCCAACCACTTCTTCTCCAAGGACGCCGACGTGCTGATCGAGGAATGTGCCGACTATCTCGACCGGCGGCTCAACGGCGAACTCGCCGATCCGCGGCCGAAGCGGATCCGGTAGCCGACAGCCGTGTATCAGCCGCCGCATCATCGCGAGACTCGTGTCGAGGTGATGCACGGGCTGATACGCGAACGCCCGCTCGGCCTGCTCGTCTCGAACGGCCCTGATGGACCGGTGGCCGATCTGCTTCCGTTCCTGCTCGACGAGATACCGGCGCCGTTCGGCCGACTGCGCGCGCACCTGTCCAAGGCCAATGCTCACTGGCGGCTTCTCGAGGAACAGCCCGATTCGCCGGTGCTGGTCGTCTTTCAGGGTGCGGCGAGCTACGTGACGCCGTCCTGGTACGAGACCAAGCGCCTGACCGGCAAGGTCGTGCCGACGTGGAACTACGCGATCGTGCAGGCCCGCGGCAGGGCGCGCACGATCCACGATCCCGAATGGCTTGCGGGTCAGATTGCCGAACTCACCAACACGCATGAGGCCGCTCGCGCGGAGCCATGGCAGGTTTCCGACGCGCCAGCCGACTTCGTTGCGGCGCAGATCAGGGGCATCGTCGGACTGGAGATCGAGATCACCGACCTCCAGGGCAAGTGGAAGGTCAGCCAGAACCGGCCCGCAGCCGACCGCGCCGGTGTCGCCGGCGGGCTCGACGAGCTCGGCGGCGTGTCCGACGTGACCGAAATGGCCGCGCTCGTGCGCGCCTTCGGGAAACCTGAATAGATCCGCAGCGCCTCAGGGCGGGCTGAGCACTCCCCCGCTCACCGGTTCCCGGCAGCCGGTCGTCGTCGGGAAAGTGAGCGGAAGGCCCTCGCTCGCCCTCACCGCCAGGTAGGCCCAGGCCTCGGCCTCCATGGCATCGCCATCGAGGCCGACATCCTCCGCCAGCACGACGCGCCCCCCGGTCGTTTCCGCACCCAGCCGCATGTCCGCCACGATATGCGGGTTCTTTCGTCCGCCGCCACACACAATCCACAGCTTCGGCACTTCCGGCAGGTGTTCCACCGCCTTCAGGATCGATCGGGCCGACACCGCTGCAAGCGTGCGCGCTCCATCCGACAATTCCAGGCCGTCCGCCGGTTCCAGCGTGAAGTCGCCGCGGTCGAGCGATTTAGGGCCCGATCGTTCGAAGAAGGAGTTGCCGAGATAGCGTTCGACGACCGCGGAGACGACAACGCCTTCGCTGGCGATCATGCCGTCGGCGTCGAACGGCACGCCACCCTGCCCCGCCACCCACTGGTCGATCAGCGCGTTGCCCGGCCCGGAATCAAAGGCGACGGGATCGCCTCGTTCCGGGACGAAAGTGACGTTCGAAATGCCGCCGATATTGACGAAGCAGACGGGAAATGTGCGCTCCGCCGCCGGCAGCGAGTGCGCCAGCGCGGCATGGTAGGCCGGCGCAAGCGGGGCGCCCTGCCCGCCATGCGCCATGTCGTTGGCACGCATGTCCCACACCACCCGTATGCCGGTTTCGCGCGCCAGCAATGCACCGTCTCCGATCTGCACCGTCAGCCGCTTCTGCGGGCGATGCAGCACGGTCTGGCCGTGGAAGCCGACCAGCTCCGGCTTTTCCGAATCCGGATGCGTCCTAAGGAATTCAGCCACGGCACGCGCGTGGCGCAGCGTGATTTCGCGCTCGAGATCGGCCAGGTCGCCAGGTCGCTCCTCACGCTGCCCGATCTGCCTCGCTTCTTCGAGCGAAGCTTCGATGCGCCGGCGGAAGGCGGCCTCATACGGGAAAAAGCCGGACGCACCGCGCTCGACCCTTTGGTGGCCGTCGGTCTTCAGTAGCGCGACATCGATCCCGTCCATCGAGGTGCCGCTCATCAGGCCGATCGCGCATTTCAGCGTCATCCAAACCCCCGCCGTTCTTGTGATTTGTTGTGCGCCAGTGCTAAAGCCGCGCCGTCCCCGCGCGCGCTTGCCCGCGGTTTCCTCCTGCCGGAAGACCGATCATGCCTGCCTTCAAGTCCGATTTCCTGCGCATTCTCTCAGAGCGCGGCTTCATTCACCAGATTTCCGACGAAACGGGCCTGGACGAGCTCCTGGCCAGGGAGACCGTGACGGCCTATATCGGCTTCGATGCCACGGCGAAGAGCCTTCACGCCGGCTCGCTGATCCAGATCATGCTGCTGCACTGGCTGCAGCAGACGGGGCACCGCCCGATCGCGCTGATGGGCGGCGGCACCTCGATGATCGGCGATCCGTCCTTCAAGGACGAAGCGCGCAAGCTGCTCACTCCCGCCGACATCGACCAACAATCTGGCCGGCATCCGGGAGAATTTCCGCTCCTATCTTTCGTTCGGTGACGGGCCGACCGACGCCATGATGATCAACAATGCCGACTGGCTGATGGCGCTGAACTATGTCGAGTTCCTGCGCGATGTCGGCCGGCACTTCTCCGTCAACCGGATGCTGTCGTTCGATTCGGTGAAGCTGAGGCTCGACCGTGAGCAGTCGCTGTCGTTCCTCGAGTTCAATTACATGATCCTGCAGGCTTACGACTTCGTGGAGCTCAACAGGCGTCATGAATGCCGGCTGCAGATGGGCGGTTCGGACCAGTGGGGCAATATCGTCAACGGCATCGATCTCGGCCACCGGCTGGGCACTCCGCAGCTCTACGCGCTGACGTCTCCGCTTCTGACCACCTCCTCGGGCGCCAAGATGGGCAAGACCGCCGCCGGTGCCGTCTGGCTGTCGCCGGACATGCTGTCGCCCTACGACTTCTGGCAATACTGGCGCAACACAGAGGACGCCGACGTCGAGCGGTTCCTCAAACTCTACACGACGTTGCCGCTCGACGAGGTGGCACGGCTCGCCGCGCTGGACGGTGCGGAGATCAACGAGGCGAAAGAAGGTGCTTGCGAGCGAGGTCACGGCGATGCTGCACGGCCGCGGCGCCGCCGATGCCGCGGCGGAGACCGCGCGCAAGACCTTCGAGGAAGGCGCCCTGGCGGAGACGCTGCCGACCTGCGAGATTTCAGCCGAGGAGTTGAAGGCAGGCATCGGCTTGCTTTCCCTATTCGTCACTGCCGGGCTGGCGGCTTCCAACGGCGAGGCCCGCCGTCACGTGAAGGGCGGCGCCGTCAGGATCAACGACATCGCGGTCACAGACGAGCGCAGAACGGTCGGCATGGACGAGCTTACCGCGCAGGGGGTGATCAAGCTCTCGCTCGGCCGCAAGAAGCACATTCTGGTGCGCCCCATTTAAGCGACGCCGTTAACCGGGTGGGAGGACGTGGCTGGTAGCGTGGCCGAAGTGCAGCCACGATCATCAAGAGACCTGCAATGCCAGTTTTCCAGTTGCTCTACGCAAGCGGCGCCGTCGGCGACCTGAAGGACAGCGAACTCGCCGAGATCCTGCGCGTATCGCGATCGAACAATTCGCAACTCGGCGTCACGGGCGTGCTTCTTCACGCGAACGGCACCTTCATCCAGGTTCTGGAGGGCGATGCCGCCGTGGTGCGGACGCTGGCCGGCCGGATCAGCCGGGATCCCCGCCACCGCAACTACATGGTTCTCCTCGAAAAGGAGAGCGACTCGCGAGCATTCGCCGAGTGGTCGATGGGCTTCAAGAAGCTCGACACCACGCATGAAGCGGGCTCCGCCATCTTCGAGACGACGCGCGCCGCTCTCGAAAGCCGCATCGCCAGGACCGATGACGGCATTCTGTTCGATGCCGTCCTGGCGTTCTGCGGTCGTGATTTCCTGGCCGACGCCTAGCGGGAAGGACCGCAGCCGTCAGCGGTATTCAAAGATCGAGCGAAAGATGCCCGGCGCGACCACCGAAAGCGGGTTGATCTCCAGCTTCGGCGCGCTGATCTTGCCGGTCAGCCTGTAGGTGATGCCGATCAGACCGCGATCGCGGCCGTTGCCGAGAATCTGCCCGATCAGCGGTATTTCCCCGAAGATGCGGTTCAATCCATAAGCCGGCATGAACGTGCCGGTGAGGTTGATGTTGCCGTCGCTGTCGAACAGCAGGCCCTGGAAGGTCGAGCCGATCATCGGCCCGCGCACGACGCCGTTGGACAACGACAGGTGGCCGTCGCCCTTCTCGATATCCGCGGAGCCTCGGTTGAACTGGACGCGTGAGACGTCGATATCGCGCTTGACCGCCTGGTTTAGAGAACGATCCCCACCGGGTGGCGGCGTCGAGACAATCGAGGCGAGTTTCGCCTCGTTCTCGACAAAGAAGTCGCTGATTTCGACACGGCCGCGCAATGGCTGCCCTTCGCGGCCATTGAGCGTAATCAGCGCCTCGCCGCCGATGATGTGATCATAAACGTTCAGGAACCGCAGGACGGCGCCTACGTCTCCCGCACGCGCCTGCACGGTCCTGTTGCCGCCAGCCGTCGTGTCGATCACGGTGAGCTGGTTTCCCTGGGCGCTGGTTCCCGTCACGCGCATCGTGTCAGTTCTGGAGCCGGTGCCGCGATAGGCGATGCGGGCGTTCTTCACCGTCTCGCCGGAAAAACCGCGCAATTCGCCGATCTGGGCGTCGACATCGACCGTCGCAGCGCCGGCGTCCTCGTCCGGCGAGGCATTCCCGCCGATGTCGTCCTTGCCGAAATATTTCGAAATCACCGGCCGCGCATCGAAGCTCTTGCCGCGCAGGGTGACGACGTAGCCGTTCCCTTTCCGGTCGATCTTCGCGTCGGCGTCGTCGCCGGGATTGAGCTTCACCGTCTGGAAACGGGCGTTCGCGAGATCGTCGTCCTTCAGGTCGATCTCGCCGTCGAGCTCGAAGTCCTTGCCCGACATGCGGAAATTGGAAAGCGTCGTGCGGCCGCCATCGCTTTTCATATCGAACGCCGCGTTGCCCGACACGCCGGCCTTCTTCTCCCAGCCGATCCAGGGAATTCCGACCGTCGCCTGCGTCAGGTCGACCTCGATCCGGTTGTCGCCGCCGGTCAGCGCGGAAAGCTTCACCACGATCGGACCCGAGACAATCGAATCCAGTCCCGGCACCAGCTTTTGACGCTGTTCGTCGTTCAAAGTCAGTTCGACGTTGCGCTGGCGCTCGCCGCCGCTGTCACCAAGCGGCTCCACCAAATGGAGATCGGCGGGAACTCCATTGAGTTCACCAGCCGCATCGATCACCGCCGCGTGGGGATCGATCACGATCGTGCCCTTGGCCTCGGCGATCTTCTGGCCGTCGAACGACTTGGCGACGGACAGATTCTGGTAGGCAAGCTCGACGCGCCAGTCCAGGTCGGCTGCATCGATCCCGTCCTGCAGCGGAATGTCCGCCTTGACCTTGCCGGTGACGTCACCATGGAGATCACCAGGCGGCAGATCGATGAAACGCGACACGTTGATCGGGTCGTAGCCGGCCAGTTCCGCAACGGCCGGCGCGCTGCCGGCGACGTCGATGACCAGCTTGCCGATGAGGGGATGCACCGTGGCATCCTCCATCGTCAGCGTGCCGTTGCTGGCGGCAACCGTTCTGCCGCTCGGCATGTAGACGGTGCCCGACTTCAACGCGAGATCGACGCGGGTGCCGGCAAAGTCGATCACGCCCACAGCGTCCCGCATCGGCGGGATGTTGCCGGCCACGTCGAAGCGCGTGTCCTTGACTTCGAAATGACCTTCCACCTCTTGCGCATCCAGCGGCTCACCGTTGCCGAGGCGGCCGGGATCGACGCGGACCAGCAGCCGGCCGTTTTCGACCATGCCCCCAAACAGGTTCGCCATCACCCATTCGCGTGCGCCGGCGGCCGAAAAGAAGGGCCATATCTGCTTGACGTAGCCGACCGGCATCCGGGCTACCGCGACGGCAAGGTCGATGCCCGGCGTCTGACCGGGTTCGAAGCGGATCGACGATGTGCCGAAGGCCCGGCCGTAGGGCGTGTCCACACTGAGCCGCTCTGCAACGATGCGTCGCCAGTCCCTGGCGATCCTGCCGTTGATCCTGATCTGCGCGACCAAGGGGGGCTCCGGCGAATCCGCCGGTGCCAGGCGAGACGCCGGGCTGAACAGCTCGAAGCGATAGCCCGGCCGGGTGCCTGCCTGCCCCTCCGCCCGTCTGACCCCCAGCGTCCCCATGAACGCGAAGCTGCTGCGGCCGACGTCGATCCCCAGCCGGTCGATGTCGATCCTGTTCGTGCCTTCATCGAGGTGCAGCTTCATGCGACCGTCGCCGCCGATAGTGTCCTCGTCACCCAGCCACACGCTGGCGTCGCGGAAGCCGACCTCGGCTGTAAGCCGGCGTTCGGCATCGTGATTGCGGGTGCCGGTGAGCTTCACGTCGAAGGCACCCACGTGCGAAGTGTCGCCCTCCTTGCCGGGCGCGGCATCCTGCGATGCCGCCTGCTCCTGCCCCGAAGACAGGCTGATGGTGAAGCTGTCGGGCTGCGGGCTTTCGGCAGTGGCCGACATCTGGCCGTCGACGGCAATCTCACGGCCGGCGAGCTCGACAGAGACGTTGAGGGCCACATGGCCGGAGAAGTCGCGCGAGAAGCGGCCGCTGGCGATCGTCACTGACGAAGCGCCGGAATCAGCACCCGAGCGGAGTGTGACGTTGCGCACGTCGATGGTGCCGCGCCCCGCCGCGACCAGCGTCCTTGCCACCGAATCGACTGCGGCGAAGACGGCCGACGAAATCCGGTCCGGCTCGACCAGACCGTCGGCATCAGTGAAGCGGTCGAGCGGGCTGGCGCCGGAGCGTCCCGGCAGATCGGACACGTCGAGCGTGGCGGCGCTCACCTTGGCGCTGCCGAACTCCAGCCTGCCGGAAAGGAGCGGCACGAGCCTCAGCCCGAATCGCAGGGAAGCCGCATTCAGCATGGGTTTGCCGGTATCGCGTGCTTCCACTTCGACGTCGCGCAGTTCGAGCGCCACCAGCCGAACGCCATCCAGTGACAGGCGCAGCCGCCCGATCTTGACGTCCACCGGAAGGCCGATCGTGCGGGCGATCGCTGCCTCGGCCTCGGTGCGCAGCCTTTCGTTGCCGACCCCCGTGGCGCCGACCAGGTAGAGCCCGCCGGCGGTTATGCCCAAAAGGACAAGGACGAGCGTCAGCGCAACCAGTGCTGCGCGGCGCAGCGCCACGCCGATGGAAGCCGACCAGCGCAGCCGCGGCGCACCAGCGGACGGCAGCGAATTGAGACTGGAAATCTCGCGCCGCCTGAACCTGATCTTTTCGTGTCTGGGGACCTCTTGATCCACACCGGTTTCCGTCACTGCCAAACAGGAATGGACGAATCCGCCTCTGCCATTATATCCAGCCACGCCAAGGCGAAACGCAACGAGAGAATTGACATGCCCACTCCCGCAGCAGGCGACCAGGCACCGGATTTCGAGCTTCCGCGCGAGGGCGGCGGCATGCTCAGGCTCTCGGATCTGCGCGGCAAGCCCGTCGTGCTGTTCTTCTATCCGAAGGACGATACCAGCGGGTGCACGGCGGAAGCGCTCGATTTCTCCGCCATGAAGGGTGAATTCGACGAAGTTGGGGCGGTGGTGGTCGGCATGTCCCCCGATAGCATCAAGAGCCACGCCAAATTCAAGGCCAAGCACGGCCTCGACGTCATCCTTGTCTCGGACGAGGAAAAGGCGACCCTCGGCGAATATGGCGTCTGGGTCGAAAAGAGCATGTACGGCCGCAAATACATGGGCGTCGAACGCTCGACCTTCCTGATTGGCTCGGACGGGCAGATCGTCGACGCCTGGCGCAAGGTGAAAGTGCCGGGACACGCGGCGGCAGTGCTGGAAGCGGCGCGAAAGCTGAAGTAGCAGCCGCAGTGCGACGTTAAGGCGAACCGCGCACGCTGAAAATCTTTGTTAACCCTAACATTGTGTAATGCCTGGCAGTTATTTCAGTGACCGGGTTGTCTTATTCGTGACTGATACGCGCCAGACAGCGGTGTTCGGCAGAAGGCGGGAACCGCATACCGTCATCATAGCAAGCGGCGACCGAATCCGACATTTCACCGTCAGGCCGTGGCTTGCCGCGCTGGCCGGCTCCGCCCTGGCGGCCATCGCTATCGGATACCTTCTCGCCACCAGTTACCTGGTGTTTCGCGACAACCTCATGGGCGCGGCGGCTGCCCGCCAGGCGCAGGTTCAGCAGGCCTACGAGGACCGTATCTCGGCACTGAGGGCGCAGGTCGACCGCATCACCAGCCGCCAACTGCTCGATCAGCAGCTCGTCGAGAACAAGGTAAGCGAACTGCTTCAACGCCAGGCGCTGCTTACGCGCCGCCACGGCCGCCTGGAACCCATCCTCGAACGCGCCGAAAAGGAAGCGGGGCTGCCCGCCGCGGCGCCTGTTCCGGAAGAGAGGCCCGAAAAGCGCGCCGCCATAGACGCCTCGTCGCAGCCCAAGATGGCCCGCCTGTCGATGTCGCTCGACCTTGCGCCGACGGGAAGCGTGGCACCTACTGAAACCGCCTCCACCGCACTTTCGTTCTGGTCGCGTGACAAGGCTGGAGCCAAAGAATCTGCCGCGGACCATGCCGACCGCCTGTTCGTCGCGATCAACAAGTCGCTGCGCGACATCGAAGCAGACCAGATTACGCGAATCGCCACGCTCACCGACAATGCCGACAAACGCGCCGACGCGATTACCGAGGCCATCGAATCGGCGGGGCTGAAGGTAGACCCGAACTACGGAAACTCGGATATGGGCGGACCGCTGCTGCCGGTCGACAACGCCCCCTCCTCGTTCGAGGTGCAGGTGCAGGCGCTCGACGAGGCGCTCGACCGGCTGGACGCGATCAAGACTGTCGCGGCGACCGCGCCGATCGACAATCCGGCGCGGGGCTTCGGGGTTTCCAGCGGCTTCGGCGTGCGGCGAGATCCGATCCTGGGCAAGCCGGCATTGCACTCCGGCATGGATTTCCGCGTGCCCTACGGACACGACGTGCACCCCTCAGGCACGGGGACCGTTACCAAGGCGGGCTGGAACGGCGGCTACGGTCGCATGGTCGAGGTCGACCACGGCAACGGCGTGAAAACCCGCTATGCTCACCTGTCGAAGATCCTGGTCAGCGTCGGCGACCATGTCGACCGCTCGACCATCGTCGGAAAGAGCGGCTCCAGCGGCCGCTCCACCGGGCCGCATCTGCACTACGAGGTGCGCAAGGATGGCAAGGCGGTGAATCCCCTGCCCTTCCTGAAGGCCGGAAACAAGGTCAGCCGCCTTCTGTAGCCGCTCAGGCTAATCGATGTCCTCGACTGGTTGCGCGTTGCCGCCTTCGATGCGCAGCGCCAGTGCCGCCTCCATGAACTCGTCGAGATCGCCGTCGAGCACGGATTGCGGGCTGGTGTTCTCCATCCCGGTCCTGAGATCCTTCACGAGCTGGTAGGGCTGCAACACGTAGGAGCGGATCTGGTGGCCCCAGCCGATGTCGGTCTTGGAGGCTTCGGTTGCGCTCGCTTCGGCCTCGCGCTTCTTCAGCTCTTCCTCGTAGAGGCGCGAGCGCAGCATTTCCCAGGCCTTCGCCCGATTCTTGTGCTGTGAGCGCTCTGCCTGGCAGGCAACCGCGATTCCAGTCGGTATGTGGGTGATACGGACAGCGGAGTCGGTCGTGTTTACGTGCTGGCCACCGGCGCCCGATGACCGGTACGTGTCGATGCGCACATCGGAATCGGGAATATCGATCTCGATCGTGTCGTCGATTACCGGATAGACCCAGATGCTGGCAAACGAGGTGTGGCGGCGCGCATTGCTGTCGTATGGCGAGATACGGACCAGCCGGTGCACTCCCGATTCGGTCTTGAGGAAGCCGTAGGCGTTCTGCCCCTTGATCAGCACCGTGGCGGACTTGATGCCCGCTTCCTCGCCCTCGTGGACTTCGAGAACGTCGACCTTCATGCGGTGGCGTTCAGCCCAGCGGGTATACATGCGCAGAAGCATCTGCGCCCAGTCCTGGCTCTCGGTTCCGCCAGCGCCGGCATGCACCTCGAGATAGCTGTCGTTGGAATCGGCCTCGCCCGACAGCAGCGTCTGCACCTGGCGTGCGCGAATTTCGCCCGACAGCGACCGGATGGCTGTCTCCGCCTCGGAAACGACGCCCTCGTCGCCTTCCTCCTCGCCGAGTTCGATGAGCTCGACATTGTCGTCCAGCGCCTGCGACAGCCCCTTGATCGCCGTGATGTTGTCATCGAGGCTCTGACGCTCGCGCATCAGCTTCTGCGCTTCGTTAGGATCGTTCCAGAGTTCCGCGTCCTCGGCGCGCATGTTCAGGTAATCAAGTCGCTTCAGCGCCTGATCCCAGTCAAAGATGCCTCCTCAGCAGGGCGATCGCCTGCTTGATTTCGTCGACCATGTTTTCGGTTTCGGTGCGCATGTCTTGCGTGCAGGTCCTGTCTACGGGTTCCAGTCGGTGCGGGTCGGGCGCGGAACATAGGGAGGGGGTCGGGCGCTGTAAAGCACACGAGCCGGGGAATGCCCCGGCTCGTCTCGTCAGGTCCGGTCCGGCGGCTAGTAGAGGCCGCCGCTGCCCGTGCTCACCGCCTCGGTTGCCTGTGGCGACAAGGGTTCGTTGCGGGCGCTGTCGAGTTCATTGCCGTTGCCGATGACCCAATAGCTGTCGGCGGGCCCGGTGCCGGGCTTGAACGCCTCCATGATGACGCCGGGCTGGCCGGCGGTGGCGCGCATGCCGGTCTTGCGGTCGATCGGGATCAGCTTCATGCCTTCGGGCACCTTGAAGTCGGCCTTCGGCTTACCGTCGAGCGCCTTGCCCATGAACTCCTTGAAGATCGGCGCGGCCAGGCCGCCGCCGGTGGCGCCGTGCCCCATCGAGGTCGGCGTGTCGTAGCCCATGTAGACGCCGACCACGAGGTTCGGCGTGTAGCCGACGAACCAGGCGTCCTTCTCGTCGTTGGTCGTGCCGGTCTTGCCGGCGATCGGCCTGCCGAGCTCGGACACGGTGGTGGCGGTGCCGCGCTGAACCACGCCTTCCATCATCGAGGTGATCTGGTACGCCGTCATGGGATCGAGCACCTGCTCGGCGTTGTCGATCAGTTCCGGCTCCGGCTGGTTTGCCCAATGGTCGGCGACGCATCCCTCGCAGGTGCGCTCGTCGTGCTTGAAGACGGTCTTGCCGTAGCGATCCTGGATGCGGTCGATCAGCGACGGCTTGATCTGCTTGCCGCCGTTGGCCATCACGGCATAGGCCGAGACCATGCGCATGACGGTGGTTTCGCCGGAACCCAGCGCCATCGGCAGGTACGGCTTCAGATCGTCGTAGACCCCGAAGCGCTCGGCATATTCGACCACGAGCGGCATGCCCATGTCGTTGGCCAGGCGAACCGTCATCAGGTTGCGCGAATGCTCGATGCCGGAACGCAGCGTCGCGGGACCGACGAACTTGCCGCCGTAGTTCTTGGGCTCCCAGACCTGGTTGCCCTGAACGATCCGGATCGGCGCGTCGAGCACCACGGAAGCCGGTGTGTAGCCGTTGTCGAGTGCGGCCGAATAGACGATCGGCTTGAACGCCGAACCGGGCTGCCGATAGGCCTGCGTGGCCCGGTTGAACTGCGACTCGGCGTAGGAGAAGCCGCCCACCATGGCGAGCACGCGGCCGGTGTGCGGATCCATGGCCACCATGCCGCCGCTGATCTTCGGCACCTGCCGCAGCAGCCAGCCGGAATCGCCTTCCTGCTCGTCGGCCTTCTTCTCGACGTAGATGACGTCGCCCGGCGACAGGACGTCGGCCGGCGTATTCGCATTGAGGCGCTTGCCGTCGACGACATGGCGCATGGCCCACTTCATGTCGTCGAGCGCCACGAAGGCGGTGTCGCGCTCGGTGCCGATCTCGCCGGAAACCTGGGCCTTCGGCTTCAGGCCGATCTTGAGGCCGTCCTTGTCGGCGTCAAGCACTACCGCGAGCTTCCATTCCGGCACATCGTCCAGGCCGTCCACCTTGAACAGCGGAACGCCCCAGTCGCCGGAAATGTCGATGTGCGTGACCGGACCGCGATAGCCGCGCAGCGTGTCGTATTTGATCAGCCCGTGCTGCAGCGACTTGCGGGCGATGAGCTGCAGCTTGGGATCGAGCGTCGTGCGAACCGAAAGGCCACCCTCGTAGAGCGCGTCCTCGCCGTAGCGGGCGATGATCTGACGCCGCACTTCCTCGGTGAAGTATTCGGCCGCGAACAGGTAGGTGCCGCCGCGGCGCGGCGTGACGCCGAGCGGCTGGGCCTTGGCCTTCTCGCCCTCATCGGCGGTGACGTAGCCGTTGGCGACCATCTGATCGATGACCCAGTTGCGGCGCTCGATGGCCCGGTCCGTGTGTTTGAACGGATGATAGTTCGAGGGGCCCTTCGGCAGCGCCGCGAGGTAGGCGGCCTCGGCGATCGTCAGCTCGTTCACCGACTTGTCGAAATAGGTCAGAGCAGCGCCTGCGATGCCGTAGGCGCCGAGGCCGAGATAGATCTCGTTGAGGTAGAGCTCGAGGATGCGGTCCTTCGAGTAGGCCTGCTCGATGCGGAAGGCCAGAACCATCTCGCGGATCTTGCGCTCGTAGGTCTGGTTCGACGTCAGCAGGAAGTTCTTTGCCACCTGCTGGGTGATCGTCGAGGCGCCGACGGGACGCCGGCCGCTTCCCATGTTGCGGATGTTGGTGACGACCGCACGGAACAGGCCGCCGATGTCGATGCCGGGATGATTGTAGAAATTCTTGTCCTCGGCCGACAGGAACGCGGCCTTGACCCGGTCGGGCACCGCCTGGATCGGCAGATAGAGGCGCCGCTCGTGCGCGAACTCGGCCATCAGCGAGCCGTCGGCGGCATGGATGCGCGTCGTGACCGGCGGCTCGTATTTCGACAGCACCTCGTAGTCCGGCAAATCCTTGGTGATGTCGGCGACGTAGAAACCCACGCCCGCCGCCACGGCGAGTGCCAGCACCACGCCGATGCCGAAGAAATATCCGATGAGCCTAATCATGCCCGCTCCAGTAATTGGGTGGCGACCGTCGTGCTGCCTGTCATGTAGCGATGGCGCCGTCGGTCGACCGCGACCCCTATGTCCGGCCCTACCTGCCGCCTGCTTGTGGGCAAAATGCGGCGGCGAGAATCGGAGCCTCCCGAGACAGCCGGATTAAACCACGTTGTGTTGTTTCGGTGCAACGATGCGGCAGGGATCGGCACCGCCTCATCCGCCGATTCTTGCCGCGGCAAACTGGTCGATTGCCCCGACGATCGAATCGATGGCTTTGCCGCGCCATTCGGGATCGCGCAGCTCGGCCTCGTCCTTGGCGTTGGAGAGGTAGCCGAGTTCCAGAAGCACCGACGGCACGTCGGGCGCCTTGAGCACCCGAAAGCCCGCGTAGCGGTGCGGATTGTTGATAAGTTCGATCGAGTGCGACAGTTCGCCGACCAACGAGCGGGCAAAGCGCATGGAAAACGCATGCGTCTCACGCCTGATGAGGTCCATCAGGATGTCCGAAACCTCGTGGTTCTCATCGTCGACCTCCATTCCGGCGAGTTGGTCCGACAGGTTCTCTCGCGCTGCCAGGGCGGCGGATTCCGCATCCGAGGCGCGATCCGACACGGTGTAGATCGTGGCGCCGCGGATGCCGCGGACGTGGATCGAATCGGCGTGAATGGAAATCAGCAGGTCGGCATCGTGCTCGCGGGCGACGCGCACGCGGTCGTCGAGCCGCAGAAAGGTGTCATCGTCGCGCGTCATGTAGACGTCGTATTTGCCGTCCTGCTGGAGGCGGGCGCGCAGTTCCAGGCCGAACGCCAGGGTGATCGACTTCTCCAGCGTTCCCGAGACACCCTTGGCGCCTCCGTCGATCCCTCCGTGGCCCGGGTCGATCACCACGGTGAAGCGCTTGTTTTCCGCCTTGCGCGGCTCCCCGAGGCGATCGTCCTTGGCGGTTGACTGGGCCGCAAGCGTCATCTTCGCCTGCTTGGCCAGGGCTCTGTCGAAATTCACCGGCGAGGTTGCAACGAGGTCGACGACCATGCGGTAGCCCGGCGAGCTTTCGTTCGCCACGACGTCGAGCTTCTCGACCTCGAACGGCCCCTTGCTGACCAGAACGATGCGCGATGTCCCCTCGTCAGTGGCTCCGTAGTGAACCGCCGAGATGAGGCCGCGGGCAGAGGTGTCGCCGGGATCGATCCCGAAACGGGCGCCTGGCAGGTCGATGACCAGCCTGTAGGGCGCGCGCAGGAGGAAGGAATGAAGCTGCGGCTCCCGGTCGAAATAAAGCACGATCCGCACCCGCGAGTCGTCGCCGGCCATCTTGTAGCCATGCGCCAGAACCGGCACCGCGGCCGCCATGGCCGGGGCAACGGCAGCAAAGCTTGCCAGCAACAGCGCGAGCATCAGTGCAATGCGCGGCAGCATGCCGACTATGCGGCCGAATCGGCGAGGGATTGCGAACATATGCTGCGTCCTCGGGAAATCCCGGCTGTCGTCCTTTCCGCAACTGTTTGCGACAGCAGCCTGCGGTGACTTTCTAACGCAACAGCTACCGCCGCATGGTTAACCAAGTCTTGCCGCGACCCCGCCCCGGCCGCGCTGGTGAAATCGGGGTTGCCATATACTCTATCAAATCATAAAAGCGACGCAGGATCACCGCAATGTGTGTGGCCCGTTCGCGCCGCCGGACTCTCGCAGCGTAAAAAGCGAAAAAAGGCGGTCGGAACCACGGTGATGCCGCGCCCGAACCGGTGATTCAGCAAAGATTTCTTCAAGGCGCCTCCGCCGTAGCGGAAGCCTTAGTGTGAGGAAAAAACGGCCGGGACCGACAATCTCGCGCCGGCTCAGTATGAGCAAAACAGTCGGTCCGGGTTTCCGGGCCTAGGTTCAATGGTCCCGCTGGGATACGCGATGGCTTTGCGCGCAACTTCGAGCAGATACGGAAACGACCGCGCCATGAAGGCTGCGGGCGACCTGCTCGGCGCGTCGGGCGCGCGGCCGGCGGGCTGCAATTTATCCGGCACGCAAATTTCACCGGGCTCCGGGCGGCGCGCAAAGACGCGCTCGCTCCGGTACGGTCGTGCCGGGGAGACACCTCATAATGCCCAACAAAATGCTTATCGATGCCTCCCATCCGGAGGAAACGAGAGTTGTCGTCGTTCGCGGTAATCGTATCGAAGAATTCGATTTCGAATCGCAAGACAAGAAGCAGCTAAAGGGAAACATCTATCTCGCCCGCGTCACGCGGGTCGAACCCTCGCTTCAGGCCGCGTTCGTCGAATACGGCGGCAATCGCCACGGCTTTCTCGCCTTCAGCGAAATCCACCCGGACTACTACCAGATCCCGGTTGCCGACAGGCAGGCCCTGCTTCAGGCAGAGGCCGAAGCGGCTGAAGCCGAAGACGAGGAAGACGAGGAAGAGCGCGGTCGAGGCCGGCGACGGCGGCGCAGCGGCAAGGGCCGTGGCCGTGGCCATGAAGCCAAGTCGTCCGATGATGCCGCCAGCAGCGACGAGGATGCCGGCGAAGACGCATCTACCGACGAGTCTTCCGGCGATCACCACGACGCCTCTCCGGCTGCAGCAGCGATGGCTGCCGATACCGTTTCGGAGGAAGCCCCTTCGGAGGACAACGGCGGCAACGGCAATGGCGGGGACGATTCGGAAGTCGAGTCCGTCGGCGCCGAGGACGCGCTGGAGGAGGCTCGCGACCGCCGCAAGCCGGTCCGTCGCAACTACAAGATCCAGGAAGTCATCAAGCGCCGGCAGATCCTGCTCGTCCAGGTCGTGAAGGAGGAGCGGGGCAACAAGGGCGCCGCGCTCACCACCTACCTGTCTCTGGCGGGCCGCTACTCGGTGCTGATGCCGAACACCGCGCGCGGTGGCGGCATTTCGCGCAAGATCACCAACGCGCAGGATCGCAAGCGCCTCAAGGAGATCGTGCGCGATCTCGACGTGCCGCAGGGCATGGGGGTGATCCTGCGAACGGCCGGCGAAAGCCGCACGAAGGCGGAGATCAAGCGCGACTACGAATACCTGATGCGGCTGTGGGAGAACGTGCGCACGCTGACGCTGCAGTCGACGGCCCCTGCCCTCGTCTACGAGGAAGGCAGCCTGATCAAGCGGTCGGTGCGCGACCTCTACAACAAGGATATCGGCGAAATTCTCGTCGCCGGCGAGGACGGATACCGCGAGGCCAAGGACTTCATGCGCATGCTGATGCCCAGCCATGCGAAGGCAGTCCAACCCTACCGCGACTCGATCCCGATCTTCGCGCGCAACGGCATCGAGGCCCAGCTCGACAAGATGCTGCAGCCGCAGGTGACGCTGAAATCCGGCGGCTACATCATCATCAACCAGACCGAGGCGCTGGTCTCCATCGACGTCAACTCCGGGCGGTCGACCAAGGAGCACTCGATCGAGGACACCGCGCTGCAGACGAACCTGGAGGCGGCCGACGAAGTGGCGCGCCAGTTGAGGCTGCGCGATCTGGCCGGGCTCGTGGTGATCGACTTCATCGACATGGAGGAGAACCGCAACAACCGCGCGGTTGAGAAGCGCCTCAAGGATTGCCTGAAGAACGATCGGGCACGCATCCAGGTCGGACGCATCTCGCATTTCGGCCTTATGGAGATGTCGCGCCAGCGCATCCGGGCGTCCGTGCTGGAAAGCACGATGCAGGTGTGCACCCATTGCGGCGGAACCGGGCATGTGCGCTCGGAATCCTCGGTGGCGCTGATGGTGGTGAGGGCCATCGAGGAGTTTTTGCTCAAGGATTCGCGCAACCACATCACCGTTCGCACGCCGGCTTCGACCGCGCTCTACGTGCTCAATCAAAAGCGGCGCAACCTGATCGACCTCGAACTGCGTTTCGGGCTGACGATAACGCTGGAGGCTGACGACACGGTCGGTTCGCAGCATTACGCGATCGTGAAGGGCGATGTCGCCGAGAAGCCGGAAGGCCTGCCAGAGGCTCCGCTGATCGAAGCGCCAACGATTGACTACGACGAAGACGACGACATTGCCGAAGACATCGCCGCGGACGAAGAGCTCGAAAAGGCAGAGCAGCGGCACGAGGCGAGCGACAGCGGCGAAGGTGGCGGCGGGCGCAAGCGGCGCAGGCGTCGCCGCAGGCGCGGCGGACGCGACCGCGACGACCAGCAGCGGCAGGACGAGACGGGCTACGTCGCGGACGCATCCAGCGACCTCGGCGGCCCCGCTGCCGACGCGACGACGAGGGACGAGTTGGTCGACAGCGAGGCCGAAAACGCTGTCGAGACGGGTTCGGACAATGGCGGCAAGCGGCGGCGGCGTGGCAAGCGCGGCGGTCGGCGCAATCGCAGGGACGAGAACGTCGAGGCGACTGCACAGCAGGACATCGAGGCGGGTTCGGCGTCCGAGGCTGCGGCCAGCAGCGACCATCACGCCGAAGGGCCGACGCCCGGCGAATCCGCCGAGCCGGAACAGGCTGTCGCGGAGCAGCCGCAGCAGGCCGCCGAGGCTGCCGCGGTAATCGACTCCGAGGGTTCCGAAAGCGTCAGCGAGGAAGCGAAGCCGGCCAGGAAGCCGGCGGCCCGCAGGCCACGTCGCAAGAAAACGGATGCCGAATCCGAACCGATGGTCGCTGCCGAAGCGGCGGAGGCAACCGAATCTGCAAGCCGCCGATGCCAGCCCCGCCAACGGCTCGGCCGCGGAAGTCGATCCTGCCCCGGCTCGATCCCGGCTCCGAGGATGTCCGGCCTCGCCGGCGCACCTCCCGTCGCAAGGCACCTGTCGAGGAGCGCCCCGCAGAGGAGGTGGCCGCCGAGGAAGCACCCGTAGAGGATGTCGTCACGGAAACCGCCGCAGAGCCGGTGGTTCAGTCGAGCGTGGCCGCCAACGATGGCGAACAACAGAAGCCGCGCAAGAGCGGCTGGTGGCAGCGCAAGAGCTTCTTCTAGCTGCCAAACGGAATCGGGCGGGCCCTTTGGACCCGCCCGTCCTGCCTTGCTTTTACGATGTGCTGACGTGTCGATTCCGAAAGCTCGGCTAACCCGCCTGTTTGTATTGCCTTCTCAGACCTCTGCAAGCGTTTGGTGATGCCAAGCGTTGCTTGACGAAGCTGCGCTCGAAGGCCACGCCTTCCCATTCGCCGGGCGTTTCGCTGTCGAAAATCAACGTGTAGGGGCCGCCGTAGCCGGCCGCCTCCGCCGTGTCGAGGCAGCGGCCGTAATCGTCGGCATCCAGCGTACCGCCAGGAAAACTCGCCTTGGCATGGCAGAGCGAGGCGTGCGGGAATATCTTCGCCAGCGCCTCGTATTTGCCGGCACCCTTCCAGTTGCCGAAATCCGCATTGAGGCCGATACGCCCGTTCGTGGCGTCGAGCAGGCGCAGCACGTTTTCAGGTGTCGACAAAAGGTCGAACCAGTTTTCGGTGACGAGCCTCACCGGCGAGCCGGCATGCCGTTCGGCGATCGTGTTCAGCCCGTCCGCCGCCAGTTTCAGCGCAACGTCCGTCGGTTTCTGCCTGCCGGCGATGATGCGCGCGTTGTCGGCGCCAAGTTCCTCCGCGACGCCTACCCAGCCGCTGATCCAGTCCGCGTCTCGCGCCGACGTCTCCGGATCGCTGAGGTCGCCTGCCTCGATCAGCAGGGTCTGGAGCCGCATCCCGGCATCCGCCAGCGCCGCCTTCAGGTCGGCGAGATAGGCGGGCTTCCGCGACGGCAAATGGAAGGAGCAGATCTCGAGCCGCGAGATGCCTTCGGCCGCGACCAGCCGCGGCAACTGCAGCAGCGTGGCCGAGCCGTCGCCGTAGGTCGGTTCCTGTGCGCCGACAGCATCGGTCGTCAGGTCGTGCGGATAGGTGACGCCGAGCAGCCGGTGAAACGACCAGCTCGAAACCGCGATCCTGTCGTCGACTGCGTCTGGCATCGTTTCCTCCATCTCCGGCTCACGTGAGCCATGTCTCGATGCGGTCCAACGCCGCGGCGATCTGTTCGGGTCCGCCGGCATAGGAAAGCCGCAGGTAGCGGTGCCCCTCGGCAGTATCGAAGTCTATGCCGGGCGTAGTCGCCACGTGCGCTTCGGCCAGCATGCGGCGGGCGAAATCCATGCTGTCGTTGGTATGCTTCGACACGTCGCAGTAGGCGTAGAATGCGCCGTCCATCGGCGCGGCGAGGTCGAAGCCGAGGCGCGGCAGGCGCTCCATCAGCACCTTTCTGCTTGCCCGATAGCGCTCCTTGACGGCGTCGAGTTCCACTGTTGCCTCGAACGCCCTGGCGGCGGCGATCTGCGAGAGCGCCGGCGGCGAGATGTAGAGGCTCTGCGAAACGCATTCGATCGGCCGCACGAGCGGCGCGGGCAGGACCATCCAGCCGATCCGCCAACCGGTCATGCAATAGTATTTGGAAAACGAGTTGATGACGGTGACGTCGTCCGACAGTCGCCAGGGCGGTGACGTCCGGCGCGCCGTAGGTCAGGCGGTGATAGATCTCGTCCGAGATTGCGGTGATCCCGAGTTCGGCGGCGGTATCGAGCAGGCGCTTCAGTTCGGCCTGCGGAATCACGGCGCCGGTCGGATTGGCGGGACTGGCGAACAGCAGACCCTTGAGCGGTGTGCGCCGATGGGCCTCGCGCAGCTCCGCGGCCGTCAGGTAGCCGGTTTCGCGAAGGGGAATCTCGACCACCTCGATGTCCAGCGCCTTCAATATGTTGCGATAGGCCGGATACCCGGGCACGGTGATCGCAACCCGGTCGCCGGCGTCGAACATGGTGATGAAGGCGAGATTGAATGCCGCCGAGGAGCCTGTGGTTGCGACGACCCGGGACGCGGGCACCTCGACGCCGTAATGGTCGGAGTAGTGCTTCGCGACCGCCTGCCGCAACTCGGGAATGCCGAGCGCGTCGGTGTAGCCGATGCGGCCCTCCACGAGCGCGGCACGGGCGGCGTCGCGGACCACCGCCGGCGCCGGGTCGGAGGGCTGACCGACTGCCAGCGAGATGACGTCGGCGCCGGAGGCGGCAAGCCGATTGGCTTCCGCCAGAACGTCCATGGCGTGGAACGGCTCGGCCGCACCGCGCCGGGAAATCGATATCGTCATGCCTGCCTTTCGCACCGGGTTCGCGAACCGCTTGCGCCGCACAATTGCCCGATTGGTATGGCGATCACAAGTTGATGACCAAGCATCACCCGTCTTTCCAAGGCCAAGGCGCTCCGATAGGACGAAATCCATCATGAACGCCATCGCACCAGCCGGATTCGCATGGCGAGCGGGCCGCCTCCTCGCGCTCGGCGCAGCCCTGCTCGCGACGATCAACGTCGCCGTGCAGCCCGTGGCGGCGCAGTCGCGTTCGCAGGTCGCCGTTGTGCGGGATGCCGAGATCGAGGCGCTTGTCCGCGACTATGCCAAGCCGATCTTCAAGGCCGCGGGACTTGCCAGTTCCGGCATCCAGATCGTGCTCGTCAACGATAACAGCTTCAACGCGTTCGTGGCCGGCCGGCGCCTGTTCATCAACACCGGCGCGCTGATGCTCGCCGATACGCCCAACGAGGTGATCGGCGTCATCGCGCACGAAGCCGGGCATCTCGCCGGCGGGCACGAGCAGCGCCTGCGCGACCAGCTGGCGCGTGCACAGACGATGGCGATTGTCGGCGCGATCATCGGGCTCGGAATTGGCGCGGTTGGCGCGACGACGAACACGTCGGGCCTGGCCCAGGCCGGCGCGGGGCTGGCGATCGGCGGCAGCGAAGCCGCGCGGCGCGGCCTGCTCAGCTACCAGCGCGGCGAGGAAGCGACCGCCGACCGCTCGGCGATCACCTATCTCAACAAGACCGGCCAGTCGGCGCGCGGAATGCTGAAGACGTTCGAGCGCTTCCAGTCGGCAATGGCATTGTCCGGCGTCAACGTCGATCCCTACACCGTCAGCCACCCGATGCCGCGCGACCGCATCGCCAACATCGAGACGCTGGCGCACCAGAGCCCGTATTTCGACCGCAAGGACCCGCCCGACCTGCAGCTTCGCCACGATATGATGCGCGCCAAGATCGCCGCGTATACGCAGGGACAGGGAGCGGTAGCGCGCATGTTCCGCGACAATCCGCGTGGCCTGCCGGCGCGCTACGGCGATGCCATCCTCACCTATCTCTACGGCAACCCGCGAGATGCGCTGAAGAAGATCGACGCGCTGATTCGCGAACGGCCGAGCGATCCGTATTTCCAGGAGGTGCGTGGCGACATCCTCATCAAGGCCAACCGTGCCGAGGATGCCGCCAAGGCATACGCGAAGGCGGTGCGCCTCGATCCCGACAAGAGCGGCCTGTTGCGCGTCGGTCACGGCCAGGCGCTGCTCGCCACCGGCCGTCCCGGCGACCTCGAGCCTGCGCTCAGCGAGCTGCGGATCGGGCTCGAGCGCGATCCGGAATACATCGCCGGCTACCGCTACCTCGCCCAGGCCTACGGGCGCACCGGCGAGGTCGGCGATGCGGAACTCGCCACCGCGGAAGGGCACTACCAGTCCGGGAACTACAAGGAAGCCAGGATATTCGCCGCCCGTGCGCAATTGAAGCTGAAGAAGGGCTCCCCCGCATGGCTCAGGGCGCAGGACATCATCAATGCACGGCCGAAGGGCAAGTGAGGCGGTCGGTGAACCGATTCTTCACCATACCGGCCGAGACAGTTTAGTTGGGACAGGGGGCGCGGGATCTGCGCGCCGCAGAGAGGAAATGATCACGCCATGAAACATGCCATCATCGTCGGCGCCGCAGGCATCGCGGTTTCCTTCGTCATGCTGGGCGTCGGTTTTCTCGCCGGCAACCGGGATATTCCCGCACACGCAGCGGCCATGCCGCAGCCCGTCGCTTCGGCCCCTGCCCCCGACCAGGCGGCGATCGAGCAGATCGTGCGAAACTATCTGCTGAACAATCCGGAAATCATGGTCGAGGTGCAGACGGCCCTTGAGACCAGGCAGCGCGAGAAGCAGCAGCTCGCGCAGACCGACACGATCCGCGATGCGGCCGACGAGATCTACAATTCCGCCGCGGACGGCGTCATCGGCAATCCCGACGGCAAAACGACCATCGTGGAGTTCTTCGACTACAACTGCCATTACTGCCGGCAGGCGCTGAGCGACATGCAGGCGCTGGTCGACGACGATCCCGACCTGCGTTTCGTGCTCAAGGAGTTCCCCATCCTCGGCCCCGATTCGCAAAAGGCGTCAGTCGTGTCGATGGCGTTCAAGAAACTGATGCCCGAGAAATACCGCGAATTCCACACGCAGCTTCTCGGTTCGCCGGGCCGCGCCAACGAGGAAGCGGCGATCAAGGTCGCACTTTCGCTCGGCGCCGATGAAACGGCGCTGCGCAAGGAAATGCAGGACGCTTCTATCAAGAAGACGGTCAACAACACCTACGACCTTGCGCAGCGGCTGGCGATCACCGGCACGCCCTCCTACGTCGTCGGCGACCAGGTCGTGTTCGGAGCGCTCGGGCGCGACCTCCTGGCCGAGAAGGTCCAGGAAGCGCGCAACTGATCGAAACGCGATTCGGACCGTCGGCAGGGGCGCACACCGATCTGTGGAGTAGCGCAGAAGTCGCTTGAACCCTTTGCGCGACCGCCTATGCCGACTATAGAGATGCCGGTGCGGCACGAACCGCCGCGCACGGGAAGAATCGCATGGCCACCACCGTCTACGTTCTGAACGGCCCCAACCTCAACGCGCTCGGCAAGCGCGAGCCGGGCATCTATGGGGGCAAGACGCTGGACGAGATCGCCGAGGATTGCCGCGACGCCGGCGCCGACCTTGGCCTCGACGTCGATTTCCGCCAGACCAACCACGAGGGCGTGCTGGTCGACTGGATTCACGAGGCGGGCGAGAACGCGGCGGGCATCGTCATCAATCCCGGCGCATACGGCCATACGTCGATCGCGCTCCACGACGCCATTCGCGCCGTGGCACCGTTGCCGGTGGCCGAGGTACATCTTTCGAACATACATGCCCGCGAGGCGTTCCGGCACGTGTCCTTGATCGCGCCGGCCGCAATCGGCATGATCTGCGGCTTCGGTCCGGTTGGATACACGCTGGCGCTGCAGGCGCTCGCGGCCCGGCTTTGACCGCCAGACAAACAAAAAGAGGCGCAAGTCCAATGACGACAAGGAAATCCGGTGTGGATCAGCAGCTTATCCGCGATCTCGCAGGTATCCTCGACGAGACCAACCTCACCGAGATCGAGGTCGAGCAGGGCGACATGCGCGTCCGCGTCTCGCGCCAGGCCCAGCAGGTGCACGCCAGCGCGCTGCCGCCGCCTCCCCAGCCACAGCAGCAGGTCGCGACCGCCGAGCAGAGCCAGCAGGCCGCGCAGCCCAGTGCGGCAGATCGGGCCAAGAACGCCGTCCCCGCGCCGATGGTGGGCACGGCCTACCGCTCGCCGGCGCCGGGCGCCAAGTCCTTCATCGAGGTGGGCGACAAGGTGCGCGAGGGCCAGACGCTGCTGATCATCGAGGCGATGAAGACGATGAACCAGATACCCTCGCCGCGCAGTGGCACGGTGATCGAGATCCTGTTCGAGGACACTCAGCCGGTGGAATACGGCGAACCGCTCGTGATCATCGAGTAGCGGGCTCATGTTCCAGAAAATCCTCATAGCCAATCGCGGCGAGATCGCGCTGAGAGTTCTGCGCGCGGCGAAGGAGCTGGGCATCCAGACGGTCGCCGTGCATTCAACGGCCGACGCCAACGCCATGCATGTGCGTCTGGCCGACGAAAGCGTCTGCATCGGCCCGCCGCCGTCACGCGACAGCTACCTCAACATTCACCAGATCGTCGCCGCCTGCGAAATCACCGGCGCCGACGCCATCCATCCCGGCTACGGCTTCCTGTCGGAGAACGCCAAGTTCGCCGAGATCCTCGCCGCCCACAACATCACCTTCATCGGCCCTTCGGCCGAGCATATCCGGATCATGGGCGACAAGATCGAGGCCAAGCGCACGGCCAAGCGTCTCGGCATTCCAGTCGTGCCCGGCTCCGAAGGCGCGATCACCGATCCCAGGGAGGCGATGCGCGTTGCCGCCGACATCGGCTACCCGGTGATCATCAAGGCTGCAGCCGGCGGCGGCGGCCGCGGCATGAAGGTCGCCAAGTCCGAGGAAGATCTCGAAATGGCGCTCGCCACCGCCCGCTCGGAAGCGGGTGCGGCTTTCGGCGACGAGGCCGTCTACATCGAAAAATATCTGGAGAAGCCGCGCCACATCGAGGTTCAGGTGATGGGCGATGGCGCCGGAGGCGGCATCCACCTCGGCGAACGCGACTGTTCCCTTCAGCGGCGCCACCAGAAAGTCTGGGAGGAAGCCAATTCCCCTGCCCTCAACAGCGAGGCGCGCTACCGGATCGGCGGCATCTGTGCCGATGCCATCGCCAGTCTCGGCTATGCCGGCGCGGGCACCATCGAGTTTCTCTACGAGAATGGCGAGTTCTATTTCATCGAGATGAACACGCGCCTGCAGGTGGAGCATCCCGTGACGGAGGCGATCACCGGCATCGATCTGGTGCACGAGCAGATCAGGGTCGCGTCCGGGGCCGGCTTGTCGGTGCGCCAGGAGGATGTGCGCTTCAACGGCCACGCCATCGAATGCCGCGTCAACGCGGAAGATGCGCGCACCTTCACCCCCTCGCCCGGAACCGTGACCACCTTCCACACGCCGGGTGGCCTCGGTGTGCGTGTCGATTCGGCCGTTTATTCCGGCTATCGCATCCCCCCCTACTACGACAGCCTGATCGGCAAGCTGATCGTGCACGGACGCAACCGTGTGGAATGCATGATGCGGCTGCGGCGCGCGCTGGACGAGTTCGTCGTGGACGGCATCAACACCACGCTTCCGCTGTTCCGCGATCTGGTCGGCAATTCCGACATCGCCAACGGCGACTACGACATCCACTGGCTGGAAAAATACCTCGCGGGTGACAAATAAGACCGTAGTGAAAGCTCACGGTTGAAATGACCCGCCCGTTCGCGCCCGGATACCGCATCCCCCCGGACCTCCTGTTGCGCGCCTACGCCACGGGAGTGTTTCCGATGGCGGAAAGCTCGGATGACCTGGAGGTCTTCTGGGTTCGCCCGGAGATGCGCGGCATCATTCCGCTCGACGGCTTCCACGTGCCGAAAAGCCTTGCCAAGGCGATCCGCCGACAGCAGTTCGAAATACGGCTGGACCACGATTTCGACGGCGTCATCGAGGGCTGCGGCGAGCTGGCGCCGGGTCGCCACTCGACCTGGATCAATCCGCCGATTCGCGAAGCCTATGCCGAACTGTTCGCTCGCGGTCACTGCCATACGGTAGAGGCCTGGCGGGAAGGACGGCTGGTCGGCGGTCTCTACGGCGTCACGCTCGGCCGCGCCTTCTTCGGCGAGAGCATGTTTTCGCGCGAGACCGACGCCTCCAAGGTCTGCCTGGTCCATCTGGTCGAGCATCTGCGGGAGCGCGGCTTCGTTCTGCTCGACACGCAGTTCACGACGGAGCACCTCAAGCGCTTCGGCGCGATCGACGTGCCGCGCCGCCGCTACGAGCGGATGCTGGAGGAAGCGCTCGACGGAGCAGCGCAGTTCTGAGGCCACCGGTCGCGTGGACAGAATGCTTTCCGGCTCCCGGCCGTCGGGTTAGGCTGCAGCGTTCGGTCGGGAACCGCGATGAACGACGCCGTCAACATCAGGCACAATTCCTCGGTTCCGGATGCCTACTCGCCGTTCCTGGCGCGGCATCCGGTAAGCCGCGCGCTCGCGGACGACGTCTTCGCCATCACCGGCTACCGTGAGGCGGGCGTCGCGCTCGAGGGTTCTGTCGAAGCTGCCCCGCTCGTCGTCCCGATGATCATCAGCTTCGCCCAGCCGTTCGAGATCGCACTCGGCCGCGACCCCTCCGCAGGAGACCGCTACGGAAGCTTCGTGTCCGGGCTCTATCCCGGCTTCGTCAGGATAAGTTCGACCGGCGCGGCCGAATGCATCCAGATCGACTTTACCCCGCTCGGCGCCTACAGGTTTCTCGGCCTGCCGATGCACGAAATCAGCAATCGAATGGTGCATCTGGAAGATCTCGGCGACCCCTCGCTCGCGGAGCTGCGCGACCGTCTCGGCGAGACGGCCGACTGGCCCGCGCGGTTTGCGCTGGTGGAGACGTATCTGACCACCAGGCTGGCACGTGGTCGCGGCGGCAGCGCCGCGGTTTCGTGGGCCTACCGTCATATCCTGGAGTTTGCCGGCCAGGCGCGCATCGGCAACATTGCCGCCAGACTCGAGTGGAGTCGCAAGCATCTCAACAGCCGCTTCCGCCAGGAAATTGGCATCGGCCCCAAGACGGTCGCGCGCATGGCGCGCTTCAATCGCGCCCTGTCGGCCTCGCGCCGGCCCGGCGCCTGCGACTGGTCACAGATTGCCGCCGAATGCGGTTATGCCGACCAGGCCCATCTGGTTCGTGAGTTCTGCGAATTCGCTGGAATGAGCCCGTCCATGTTCGCGGCGCGGAATGGCAGGTAACATTCCTTCAATACGGCCCGCCCCTCAATAGCCTAGCGTCGTCTCCCGAACCAACATGGGAGACACGCAATGAGCAGCACCACCGAAGCGCCCTGCATCTATCCGACGTTCCGCTTCCGCGACGCCCCGGCGATGATCGACTGGCTGAACGAGGCGTTCGGATTCGCCGTCAGGGCGAAATACATGGATGGTGATCGGGTCGGCCACGCCGAGCTCGTCCTCGGTTCCTCCATTATCATGCTCGGAAGCGAGCGAGACGACGCCTACGGCAAGGTCGTCGGCGCCTCAGGAACCGTCGGCGGTAAGTCGCTCTATGTGGCGGTTGCCGACGCTGACGCGGCCTACGTGCGGGCGAAGGGCGCCGGAGCCGAAATCCTGGAAGAGCTGAACGACCGAGACTACGGGAGCCGCGAGTTCATGTGCCGGGACCCGGAGGGCAATGTCTGGTGTTTCGGAACCTATTGGCCGAAGGCGAACGAACCCGCAATGTAGACGAAACCGGCCGAAGTCAGTCCGTTGCCGCGGCGGAATCGTCGTTCTGCGGCGCATCCGCCGGGGCGCTGTCGTCCGGCGCCTTGCCAGCCGAATTGGGCGGCGGCACTTCGGAGTGCTGCTTGCAGCCCTTCAGCCAGACGTCATAGATCGGATGCTCGACTGCATTGAGGCCGGGGCTTTCGGCGAACATCCAGCCGGTGAAGATGCGCCTGATCTTGCGGTCGAGCGTGATCTCGTCGACCTCGACGAAGGAATCGGTTTTCGGTTCCTCGTCGTCGGTACGCGAGTAGCAGACGCGCGGCGTCACCTGCAGCGCTCCGAACTGCACGGTTTCGTCGATATAGACGTCGAAAGTGATGATGCGGCCGGTGATCTTGTCCATGCCGGTGAACTCGGCCACCGGGTTGGATATCCGCTCGGCCTTCGCCGTCCCCGCGGAAACCGCGATCACGGCCGCCATCGCGGCGGTCGTCACAACGGTCTTCAGCCGCTTCGTTCCGTCAGTCATGTCGGTCCTGCTGTCGCCCGCCGCCCGCGCGGACGGCCGCTCGCCTCATGCCGAAGTGCACTACGCAACAAATGTGGCGACAAAATACCAGCGCCGGCTCCGTCGCCGTCCCGCTCAGCTTCCCGGCGTCCAGGCGTCATAGTCGCCGGTGACGCGCGGCCGGTGCTTGCCCGTGAGCACCGAGCCGCGTGGACGGTACGCCCCTGGCGTGCCGGTGAGGTTTGCGATGTGCGGCTTCTGCCACGGATGGGGCTTGTAGTTCTCGTCGACCGGCGCCGTGTCCACCTTGTGGTGGAGCCAGCCGTGCCAGCCGGGCGGAACCGAAGAGGCTTCCGCCAGCCCGTTGTAGATCACCCAGCGGCGGGTGCGGCCTTCGGAGTCCGTGCCGCCCTGATAGTAGATGTTGCCGAACTCGTCCTCGCCCACCTTCTGGCCCTTGCGCCAGGTGTGGAAGCGGGTGCCGAGCGTCTGGCCGTTCCACCAGGTGAAAAACTGGGTCAGGAAGGTTTTCATCCGCATCCTCTGAAATCGGTGCGCGTCTTGGTGTGCGTTATGGCGTCCCCGCCGGACGATGGCAAGGGGCCAGCCTGCCGCTTCAACCGCCTCACAGTTTCATCTTGAAGCCGGCGTGGCTGCGCACGAAACCCAGCCGCTCGTAGAAGCGGTGAGCATCCGCCCGCTTCAGGTTCGACATGAGCTGGACGAGGCGGCAATCCGCCTCGCGCGCCCGGGCAACGGCAAAGCGCATCATCGCAGCGCCGATGCCGCGCCCGCGCATGTCGGACCGCGTCTGAACCGCCTCGACAGTCATCAGGGGCCGGCCCCGTCCCGTCATCGACACCGTCAATGTCGTCTGGAACGTGCCGACGATCTCGCCGCCGAGTTCCGCCACGTAGAGCGCGTCGTTGGCGCTTGCGGCGATCGCGTCGAAGGCGGCGCGGTAGAGCGGCAGCGCCTCGGGTGCGGTGGTGTCGCCGTGGCCGCCGAGTTCGTCGGCGGCGAACAGCGCGACGATCGCCTCGACGTCGCCGGCCTCCGCGCGTCGGATTGTCAGGCCTTCCGTTTCGTGCTCCAAAACACCCCTCCTGTGGTCGGCCATCCGGCGTCCTTCGCCGCGGGCAAATCGACGCGAGAACGTCATGAGACTGCTGACAACCGTACTCGTTTTCATGGCATGGCTGGTGCCATCGGCGGCGCTCGCCGAAGGGCCGGACGGCATAGCTTTCGTCGTAGCGCCGGAAAACTCCTACGGCTACTGCGTCGCCGGCAATCCGGACGCCGCTTTCGCGTGCGCGCGCGAAAAGTGCGTGGCCGCGGGCCAAGGGATAGGCCCGAGCGATTGCTACCGCGTCAAATGGTGTTTCCCGGCGATGTGGAGCGGCGACCTGTTCTGGCAGAACGCGGACGGCTTCCATTCGCACGACTATCTGTGCGGCCTGCAGTCGCGCGCCGAACTGGAGGCGGTGGTGAAGGCCATTTGCGGCAGCGAGGACCGCAAGGACTATCTCGAGTGCAGCCTCGTCCAGGTCTTCGATCCGGACGGCAAGGAATTGATGGACAACTAGCGGCCGGCGCCTCGCTCCGCCGCGGGCCACACCGAGGCGCACAGCCCGTTTGCACCGGCTCGCGTTGCGTCGTGGCGGCAATGATCTAGATTGCAACCAGCAAAGACAAAAACATCGGGAGGTCGTCATGGACGCCGTCGTCGAGCAGGCCGGATCCCAGTTCGAGCTCAACGAGGATCAGCGCGCCATCCAGGAGATGACGCAGGCGTTCGCCGCCGAACAGGTCGCGCCTTATGCCCTCGACTGGGATCGGGAGCGCCATTTCCCCTCCAGCGTGATCCGTTCGACGGGGCAACTCGGCTTCGGGGGCATCTATGTCGGCGAGGACGTCGGCGGGTCCGGGCTCGGACGGCTCGACGCGGTGCTGATCTTCGAAGCGTTGGCTAGCGGCTGCCCGGCCTTTTCGTCCTTCATCTCGATCCACAACATGGCCGCGTGGATGATCGACACGTTCGGCGACGAGGCGCAGCGCCAACGGCTCCTGCCGAAGATCACCTCGATGGAATGGCTGGCGAGCTATTGTCTCACCGAGCCCGGCGCGGGGTCTGATGCCGCCGCCCTGAAGACGCGCGCCGTCCGCTCCGGCGGCAACGGCAGCGACTATGTGCTCAACGGCGCCAAGCAGTTCATTTCAGGCGCCGGCGATTCGGACGTCTACGTGACCATGGTGCGCACCGGCGAGGACGGCCCGAAGGGAGTTTCGACCATCGTCGTGCCGAAGGATGCGCCCGGGCTCTCGTTCGGCCCGACCGAGAACAAGATGGGCTGGCACATGCAGTCGACGCGCCAGGTCATCTTCGAGGATTGCAAGGTGCCGGCGGAAAACGTGCTTTCGGGCGAAGGCATGGGTTTCAGGATCGCCATGGCGGGGCTCGACGGCGGCCGGCTCAACATCGCCGCCTGCTCGCTCGGCGGCGCACAGTCCGCCCTCGACAAGGCCCTCGCCTATGCGGGCGAACGCGAGGCATTCGGCAAGACCATCAACCAGTTCCAGGCGCTGCAGTTCAAGCTGGCCGACATGGAAACCGAGCTGCAGGCGGCCCGCATCATGCTCTACGCCGCCGCCTCGAAGCTCGACCGCAAGGCGGCCGACGCCGGCAAGTGGTCGGCGATGGCCAAGCGCTTCGTCACCGATACCGGTTTCGAGGTCGCCAACCAGGCACTGCAGGTCCACGGCGGCTACGGCTATCTGCACGACTACGGTGTCGAAAAGCTGGTGCGCGATCTCAGGGTCCATCAGATCCTCGAGGGCACCAACGAGATCATGCGCGTGATCATTGCGCGGCACCTGATTGGAAGGCAGTAAGCGAACTAGGGCACAGTATGATGTCGGACCGAGCGCCCGGCTCCTGTCCACCACCCAATTCGGCCACTGCCCTCTCACCGGAGGAGACACATATGACCACCATCGCATTCATCGGCCTCGGCAACATGGGCAACCCCATGGCCGCCAACCTCGTCAAGGCCGGCCACACGGTCCAGGGCTTCGACCTCATGGCCGACAACCTCGCGACGGCCGAGAAGAACGGCGTCAAGGTGATGCCCGATGCGCGTGCGGCGCTGGATGGCGCCGATGTGGTGGTCACCATGCTGCCGGCCGGCAAGCATGTGCTCGCCGTATACGAGGACATCTGCCCGGCTGCCAAAAAGGGGGCGCTGCTGGTCGATTCCTCCACGATCGACGTCGCCTCGGCGCGCAAGGCGCATGAGATTGCCGCTGAACACGGGTTGCTGTCGCTCGACGCTCCGGTGTCTGGCGGCGTCGGCGGCGCGGAGGCCGGCACGCTCACCTTCATGGTCGGCGGCTCGCAGGAAGCCTTTGCCAAGGCGGAAAGCATTCTCGAACCAATGGCGGGCAAGGTCGTGCATTGCGGCGACGGCGGGGCAGGTCAGGCCGCCAAGATGTGCAACAACATGATCCTGGGCATCTCGATGATCGGGGTCGGCGAGGCGTTCGTGCTGGCGGAGAAGCTGGGGCTGTCGCACCAGGCGCTGTTCGACGTCGCCTCGACCTCGTCTGGCCAATGCTGGTCGCTGACCACCTACTGCCCGGTTCCCGGACCGGTGCCCACCTCGCCGGCCAACCGCGACTATAAGCCCGGCTTCTCGGCCGCCCTCATGCTGAAGGACCTGAAGCTGTCGCAGGAGGCGGCGCAGACATCCGGTGCAGTCACGCCGCTCGGTGCGGAGGCGACGCAGCTTTATGCCCTGTTCAACCAGATGGGAAACGACGGCGTCGACTTTTCCGGCATCATCAATTTCCTGCGCGGGAACGCGGACTGATCGGGCAATACCTTACGTCCGCGGTAACGAAAAAAGTCTGCGATTCACCTTCGCTTAAGCACCTGCTAACTCGACGGTAACGATGTCCGGCTAAAACGGATCACGAGGCGGCGATCGAAACCGCCCCGTGCTCCGGATCAGGTCACGCGTACCGGAGCCGTAGTTCGAGTAAAGCGTATCCAAGTGTGCGTACAGCCATGCGTTTGAATGGCAAAACCGCGTTGCTCCCGTCGGAGAACGCGGTTTTTGCCGTTGCGCTAGCGCTTCCGGCCTAGCCGCTCGTAATTGGCCTTCACCTGCCGGCCGGCCGGCTTCAGTGCTGCTTCCAGCGAACGGTGTGCGGCCTTGCTGCTCCAGATCGAAGGCGCTGGCCCACTCGCGGCATCGAGCCAAAAGCGCGAGATCGCGTTGAGCGACGAGACCTGTGCAGCCAGCATGCCTTCGACCAATGCTGCCGATTTCTCCGTCACCGCCCGAACCGTCTCGACGCGCCAGGGATTGAGGCTCGCCGCCTCCTGAAGCAGCAAGCGGCATTCGCATCGCCACGACCATCGGCGCGAGCATCAACTCTGCCGTCAGGCGGACGGCTTCCTGGTCCGGAAGCATTGCCGCAGCCGCCTTGGTTCGCCTGCGGCCCCGGGCCATCAACCGGCGTCCCGTACGCGTGCCAGCGCCGCCTCGAGCCGTTGACGCGCCTCCGCGAACTCAGCCCGCTTCTCGCGCTCCGCGTCAACGATTTCAGCGGGCGCGTTGGCGACGAACTTCTCGTTCGAAAGCTTCTTGTCGATCCGATCGATCTCGGCGTCGAGTTTCTTGACCTCGCGTTCGAGCCGCGCCGATTCCGCGGCGAGATCGATCAGGTCGCCGAGCGGCAGGCAGAAGGTCGCCTCGGCCACCACGATCTGGGCGGAACCCTTCGGCGCATGTTCGGCGAAGCCGACCTCGCCAATTCGCGCAAGCCGGGCTCACGGCCGGCTCGTGACGGGCGATGCGCTCGCGCGTCTCGGCGTCGGCGCCGACCACGAGCAGGGGCGCCATGGCGGCCGGCGGCACGTTCATCTCCGCGCGGACCGAGCGTATTCCGGACACCAGCTCGACCAGCCAGTTGATCTCGCCCGCCGCATCCGTGTCGGCGAAATCCGGCCGCGGCCACCGCGCATGGCACAGAAGCGTGTCGCGACCGGCCTCGCCCGCCGTGCGCGCCCACAATTCCTCCGTCATGAACGGCATCATCGGATGAAGCAGCTTGTAGATGTTGTCGAGCACGTAGGCCGCGCAGGCCTGGCTCTCGGCCTTGGCTGCCTCGTCCTCCCCCGAGAACACCGGCTTGAGCAGTTCCAGATACCAGTCGCAGAACAGGTTCCACACGAAGCGGTAGGCGGCGTCCGCAGCCTCGTTGAAGCGATAGGCGACCACGGCGTCGGTGATGGCGTCCGCGGCGCGCGTCAGTTCGGTCAGAATCCAGCGGTTGATCTTCAGCCTTGCCGATCGTCGGGAACGAAGCCGGCGTCCACGCTTTGCGCCGTTCATCTCGGCGAAGCGCGTCGCGTTCCACAGCTTGGTGCCGAAATTGCGGTAGCCGGCGACGCGCGCCGGGTCGAGCTTGATGTCGCGCCCCTGCGCGGCCATGCTGGTCAGCGTGAAGCGCAGCGCATCGGCGCCGTATTCGTCGATCAGTTCCAGCGGATCGATGACGTTGCCCTTCGACTTCGACATCTTGGCGCCGTTCTTGTCGCGGACCAGCGCGTGCACGTAGACGGTGTGGAACGGCTCCTCGTCCATGAAGTGCAGCCCCATCATCATCATGCGGGCAACCCAGAAGAAGATGATGTCGAAGCCGGTGACCAGCACCGACGTCGGATAGTAGGTGTCCAGAGCCCTTGTCTCGTCCGGCCAGCCAAGCGTGGAGAACGGCCACAGCGCGGAAGAGAACCAGGTGTCGAGAACATCCTCGTCGCGCGTCAGGATCTCGCCGGGATCGAAGTTCTCCAGGCGCTCCTCGACCCAGGCCTTCCACGGCGTGTCGACGGCCAGATAATACTCGACCGCGGCGTCGAGCGCCTCCTTCTCCGTCTTCTCGACGAAGACATGGCCGTCGGGCCCGTACCAGGCCGGGATCTGGTGCCCCCACCAGAGCTGGCGCGACACGCACCAAGGCTGGATGTTCTCCATCCACTCGAAATAGGTCTTTTCCCAGTTCTTCGGAACGAAGCTGGTGCGGCCCTCGCGCACGCTCTCGATGGCCGGTTCGGCCAGCTTCCTGGCGTCCGCGAACCACTGGTCGGTCAGCATCGGCTCGATGACCACGCCCGAGCGGTCGCCGAACGGCTGCGTCATCTTGCGGCTTTCGACATAGGGGATGTCGTTGCCCTCGGCGTCCTTTACGGTGACGCAAAGCCCCTCGGCGTTGATTGCCTCGACGATCAACCGGCGCGCGTCGTAGCGGTCGAGCCCGCGATATTCGTCGGGCACGAGATTGATCGCGTCGACCTGGCTCTCGCTCGGCAGATCGCCAGACCGGGCAATTTCCATGGCCTGTGCCGCGCAAACTGCATACGGCTCGCCGTCCTGGCGCATCGCGGCCGTCTCGTCCATGAGGCGGTAGAGCGGGATGCGGTTGCGCCTGGCGACCTGATAGTCGTTGAAGTCGTGGGCGCCGGTGATCTTCACGGCACCGGAGCCGAACTCCGGATCGGGATACTCGTCGGTGATGATCGGGATCAGCCGCCGGTGCTCCTTCGGACCGACCGGGATCTCGCAGAGCTTGCCGACGATCGGCGCATAGCGCTCGTCCGACGGATGGACGGCGACCGCACCATCGCCAAGCATCGTTTCGGGCCGCGTCGTGGCAATCGAGATGTAGTCGCGCTCCTCCTCGAGAACCACGTTGCCGTCGGCGTCCTTCTCGACATAGGTGTAGGTCTCGCCGTCGGCCAGCGGGTATTTGAAGTGCCACATGTGGCCGTCGACCTCGCGATTCTCGACTTCGAGATCGGAGATCGCGGTCAGGAACTTCGGGTCCCAGTTGACCAGCCGCTTGTCCTTGTAGATCAGCCCCTGCTTGTAGAGCGTGACGAACACCTCGATGACGGCGCGCGAAAGGCCCTCGTCCATGGTGAAGCGTTCGCGGCTCCAGTCGCAGGATGCGCCGAGCCGTTTGAGCTGATTGACGATGGCGCCGCCGGACTCGTCCTTCCACTGCCAGACCCGTTCGATGAATTCCTCGCGGCTGAGGTCGCGGCGATGGATCTGCTGCTCCATCAGTCGCCGTTCGACGACCATCTGCGTGGCGATGCCAGCGTGGTCCATGCCCGGTTGCCACAGCACGTTCCTGCCGCGCATGCGCTCGAATCGCACCAGCACGTCCTGCAACGTGTTGTTGAGGGCGTGCCCCATGTGCAGCGAACCGGTGACGTTCGGCGGCGGAATGACGATCGAGAACGGTTCGGCGTCCGGCTCGGCACCCGCCCCGGCCGCAAACGCGTCCGCCTCCTCCCAGCGCTTCGCGATCTCGGGCTCGACGGACTTGGCGTCGTAGGTCTTGTCCAGCATGGGAATGTGTCCGGTGAACGGATTGAGAGGTCGCGCAGGTGTAAACCGGATGCGGCGTGCCAAGTCAACGCGGCGCAATGGCCTTCAGTCGCCACGCCGGCGAGGTCAGGCAGCGGGCGAGCCCGGGCGATGAGAAACCTGCCCGCCCGGTATACCGCAGCAGGGGAAATCCGCGCCCGCCCGAATCCTCGTGAAGAAAACCTGATCAGCCGCGCGCGATGCGCTCGATCTCTTCGCGGACGAGCCGCTCGACGAGAACCGGCAGGTTGTTGTCGAGCCAATCCTGCAGCATCGGCCGGATCATTTCTTCGGCCATCTCGTCGAAGCTCTTGCGGCGGCTCGCCTGGAAGGCCTCGGAAAGCTCCTCGAAGGCCGCCGCGACCTGCCGGCCGGTGCGCTCCGAGATGATCGGCGCACGCTGCCGGGCGGTGTCAGACTCGGCGTCGCCATCATCTGCATCGTCTTCGAAGGTGTCGCCGGCATCCAGCAATTCCTCGCGCGGCTCCACCTTCGGGCTGGCTGCGTCGCCGCCCTGGAAGCTCGGCTCGGCGTTCTTCGGCTGCAGCAATGACGGCTCCGACAACTCTTCACCCGAACCAGTCGTTGGAGCGGTTGCTGCCCTCGCGGAATCGGGGCGCGAAGGCTTTGCCTCGGTCGCCTCGCGGCGCGCCGCCGATTGAATCTCGGTCATCTTCGGCGCTTCGGCCGGCTTCGGCGTCTCCGGAGCCTTCGCGGTGCTCGGCTCTGCAGCGAAGCCCTCGTGCGCTCCGCTTGCCGCGCCAGAGAAGGCAGTCTTGGCGCTCGCGGCCTGCCATGTCGGCGCCTCGGCGGCGCGCTGCTCCGGCCGGAACGCATCCACTTCGATGACGCTGCCCTCGCGGTCGGCGGCCGGCTCGGCAGATTCGTCCGCGGACGCGGTCGGCTGACCGCTGTCTGACTGGACGTTGTCGCTATCCTCGATGATGCGCCTGATGGAAGCGAGAATCTCCTCCATGGAGGGTTCCCGCTGCGCGCTGCTTGCCTGTGCCATTGTTGGTCCGCCGCCACTTTCCGGCCTCGGCCGGGATTTCCCTGATAGCCTCGGCGAGAACCTCCGCTGGCGAAGACTTACGCCGAATCACGGGTTCAGCGTAGCGAAGCCGGCGCGATGTTAGAATCCCCCGCCACCGGGCAAGGGATCTTTTCTACAGCTTTGCCGGAATGGCCTCTGACCTGATCGAACTCAGCGGCCGTCGGGCGTGCGAAGACCGTACCACTTGTCCTTGACGGCATTGTAGTGCTCTTCGGGCCGATATTCGGCCACGGCGAGGCCGAGCCGTCCGGCAGAAAGCCTTCCCATCGCCGACAGGATTGCATAGCTCGCGACCACGATGTCGCGCTGCGAGCTGGCGAGGTTGATCTGCGCGGTGATCACGTCGGCCTGTGCGTTCAGCACGTCGAGCGTCGTGCGCTGCCCGACATTTCGCTCCTCGCTGACGCCGTTCAGCGCGAGCTGCGCCGCCGAGACGAGCTCCCGGTTCGCCGACAGCGCCTGCTGGGCGGCGATATACTGCGTCCAGGCCGAGGTCAGCGCAGCAACCACCTGGTCGTGACTTACGTCGACGTCGATTCGGGCCTGACCGAGCGTTTCCTTCTGCTGGCGAACCTGCGCCGAAACGCGGCCACCCTGATAGATCGGAACGGTCAGCGTCGCGCCGATGCTGGCGCTGTCCGACCAGCCGTTGGAACTCAGGAAGCTCGCAGGCGACCTCTCGCTGTAGTTTCGCGACACGCCGGCCGTGGCGCTGACACCGGGCAGCATGGCACCTTCGGCCGACTTGACGGCGAAATCGGCGGCGTCGACCAGTTGCTTCGTCGCCAGGATTGCCGGATGCTCGCTCATGGCGATCGCCATTGCGCTGTCGAGACTTCTTGGCAACAGGCCGTTCAGCGGCTTGGCTGGCGCCAGATTGCCAGGCGCGTGACCGATGACCTGGCGGAACACCGCGGCGCTCGATTCAGCCTGCGCGCGCGCAGCGGCCAGTTGCGCCAGCGCGGCGGAATGGCTCGCGCGCGCCTGGGCGACGTCGGTCTTGGTGCCCTCGCCCACTTCGAAACGCGAATTTGCCGCGCGTATCTGCTCGCCCAGGAAGTCGAGGTTCTGCTCGCGCAGATGGGCGATCGCGCGGTCGCGGATCACGTCCATGTAGGCGGAGGCCGCGTTGAACAGCGTGTTCTGTTCGGTGTTGCGCAGGTTCTGGTTGGAGGCGCGCACCCGCGCCTCGGCGGCGCGCACGTTGTTGCGGGTCTGAAACCCGTCGAACAGCGTCTGGTTGATCTGCACGCCGAACGAGCCAGTGGTGATGCGCGTGCCGGCCTGGCTGGCGTAGTTGATCGAGGCCGACCCGGCTATGGTCGGCCGGTAACCCGATTTGGCGATCGCCACTGTCTCGTCGGTCGCTCGCAGTCCTGCACGGGCCGAATTGAGGCTGGAATTGTTCGTGTAAGCGGAGGCGAGTGCGCTCTGAAGGGTTTCCGCCGAAACCGGGGTGGCGATCGCCACCGAAAGCGCAAGTGTCAAAAGAAGCTTCTTACTGGACTGGAACACTACCCACCTCACTGGTTCCGGCGCGACCTGCCGCACTCTCGACGCCATCTGGCCAAGGACCGGCAAGCCGGTGTCGCCCCTTTGCCCCCGTTCGGTCGCCACACGCCCCGCGACCGCTCTTCATCTTTCCACGTCTGCGCCCGTTCGGCAAATGCCTATGACAGGCGCGCACCACTCGTCGGCGCGGCAAATTGGCGTCGCGCCGAACATCTCACCTCAACATGATCCTTTTGCGAAAACAGGCTTTCCGCGTTCGGAATCATCGGGTCAGAACTCGAAGGCCGGAGCCCGTTCAAAGCCCGGAAGCGGCTTCACGGCCGAGTTGAATGCCTGCCGGCTGGACATGACGCCGTCATCGTTGACGAACAGCGTGGCACGTCCTGCATTGCCATGGCCGACCACGGCGACCAGCCGCCCGCCATCCTTCAACTGCGCGAGGAGCGAAGCCGGAACCTCGTCCACGGCGCCCCCAAGGAAGATCACGTCGTAGGGCGCCTCGGACGGATAGCCTTCCGTCAGTGCCCCCTGCACCACGGCGACATTGTCGTAGCCGAGCCGCGACAACGTTTCGGTGGCGCTTTCGACCAGCGTCGGATCGCTCTCGAGCGCGACGACAGAGCTTGCAAGGCGCGAAAGCACGGCGGCCGAGTAGCCGGTGCCGCAGCCGACATCGAGCACGAAGTCGCCTGAGCGCACCTGCGCCAGTTCTACCAGACGGGCGAACGGCGATGGCTCCATCAGATAGCGAGCCGGCAGTCCGTCATGGGCGACCGAAACCAGCAGGTCCTCGTCGATATAGGCCAGCGACGCGCGCTTGCGCGGCACGAATTCCTCGCGCGGCAGTTCGGCCATGGCATCGAGCAACTCGGGATTGTGGATGTCGGTCGTTCGCAACTGGCTGTCGACCATCCGCTGGCGCTGCTCGGCGAAGTTAGTGTTCATAGTCGGCCCGCGCTGTTGACGCCCGAAAGGGGCGGCTCACCTTTCCTGTCATGCGCTCGCGGCCACCGGCGATGCGGCAGCCAAACGACGCTGGAGGCCTCGCCCGGAATCGAACCGGGGTGCAAGGATTTGCAGTCCTCTGCGTAACCACTCCGCCACGAGGCCTCTGCGTGCGGCGCCTGACGCGGCTTCAATAGGAGCGCCGCCAAGGCAGGTCAAGGCGCCATGCGCCGGCGTCCCAAAGTTCCGCTCCAGTGTTGCCGATCCGTCCCGGCTCGCCCCGTCAGCGGCCGCGCTTGCGGCCGTGCCACCAGACGATCGCCCGGCGGCGCCAGCGCCGCACGATCGCCAGTTCGTAGGACAGGATCAGTAGCCCCAGCGGAATCATCCAGAAGCCGAGGACCGGCAGGAAGCCGAAAATGCCGAACACCACGAGCAGCGCTCCGAGCACGATGCGCATGAAGCGCGAGCGCGGCATCGGAACCTGGCGCCCGAACAGCTGAAATATCCGGACGGGCGGAGGCTTGCGGCTCGGGAGATGCGTCGTCGCCTGCCGCCGCTCCGCGAGTGCCATCGTTGTCGCCGGGGAGGTCCTGCCGCGTCCTGTCAACTTCCATCAGCCGCCCGCCCGACCTGCTCTACAATCGCGCCGGCGATTGCCGGCGCCGCTCAGCAGCACCATATGATCGCGAGCGCGTGAATTTTCGAGGCTTCGGCGGGGTGTTTTTTGCCGAAGCCGCTTTGCAAACGCGAGAAGGGTTTGCTATAGGCGGCTCCGTTCACGCGAGCATGCTGTTCCCCGGTAGCTCAGCGGTAGAGCAACCGGCTGTTAACCGGTTGGTCGATGGTTCGAATCCGTCCCGGGGAGCCAATTCTTCCTCACTTCGAAGGTCGGCGCCGAACGACTGCCCCCCAGCCCGCGCCAGACTTGCGTTATTCACTTCGCCATGAAAACCGGCAGCGTCGGGTTCTCGATCATTGCGTGCGTGGTGCCGCCGAGCACGCGCTCGCGCAGGCGAGAATGGCCGTAGGCGCCCATGACCATCATGTCGGCGGCGTGATCGACGGCATGAGCGCGCAGGGTTTCCGCGACGCTGCGCCCTTCGCAGGGTACACGGTCGACGGTCACCCGCGCACCGTGACGCGCAAGATAGGCGGCGATGTCGGCACCGGGCTCCTGCCCTGCGCCGCGCTCGGTGGCCTCCGGATCGACCATCGTAACGTTGACGGTCTGGGCCCCCGCGATCAGGTCGAGCGCCTCGCGCACGGCGCGCGACGCCTCCAGGCTCGAATTCCAGGCTATCATCACGTTCTTCGGCCTGAGGCTCACCGGCGACCCTTCCGGAACCACCAGCACCGGCCGCTGCGCGTTGAACAGAACGCCCTTCAGAACCAGGTTCTTCAGCTTGTCGTTGGCGTTGAGCTCCGGCCCGACAAGCGTCAGGTCGGCGTAACGGGCGCGGCGTCCCGCCACGTCGTCCGCCCATGCCTGCTCCACATACTCGCTCTCGATATCGGCGGAGATGTCGCTCGCCCCCAGCGTCTCGCGCAGTCGGTCGAGATGGGAGGCCAGCTTCGCGTTCTCCTCGCGACGCTCTTCGATCCATGCTTCCGAGATAACGGCGGCGTATTCCCCGATCGGCGGCGGCGAGGCGATGGCGAGGTCGAGCACCGACAGATGCGCGTCGGTCTTTCTGCAAAGTTCGATGGCCAGAAGAAGATCGCGATCCGACTGGTCGACGCCGATCACGCTGAGCACGGTCTTGAACGCCATGGTTCCACTCCTTCGGCTGGGCGATTACAGCCAAGCAATAGGAGCGCGAAGCGATGGACTCATTGCGATGGATCAACGGTTTGCCGGCCGTAGGGGTATCGCCGCAAGCCAACCAAATCCTCGCAACGCGAGTCACGAAACCCCGCCAAGCCTCTAGTTTACCTGGCCTTCCAAGTCCCGCGTCACGACAGTGACGCCCGGCTCGTCGGGATGCGCCTTCAGGGTGAAGCCGATCTCGCGGCACATCGCCAGCATGCGGGTGTTCTCGCGCAGCACGAAACCCTCGATGCGCTTCAGCCCGTCGACCTTTCCATACTCGATCAGGCGCTCGAGCAGCGCCCATCCCAGCCCCTGCCCCTGCAGGTCGGTGCGAACCAGCAGCCCGAATTCGGCCCAGTCCTGGTCGGGATCGGACGACAGGCGGCCGATGCCGGCAAGCTGACCTTCGTCCGTCAGCGCCACGAACGCCATTTCGCGCTCGTAGTCGAGCTGCGTCAGGCGAATCAGCATCTCGTCCGGGAAACTGCGGCGCGGCGCCAGGAAGCGCAGACGGATATCGTCGGGTGAGACCTTGGCCAGGAAATCGGGGTAGAGCGACACGTCGGACGGCTTGATCGGCCGCAGCGTGTAGCGGTTGCCTGCCAGCGAGACGCGGCTCTCCCAGCCGTCGGGATAGGGCCTGATCGCCAGCATCGGGTTCGGCCCAGGCTGCTCGACTGCCTCGGGGCCGATCTCGATGCGCGCGTCGAGCGCAATCACTCCATCGGCGTCGGCGAGCAGCGGGTTGATGTCCATTCCGACGAGACAGGGAAAATCCACGACCAATTGCGAAACGGCGTTGAGTGCGCCGACGATCGCTTCGCGATTTGCCGGTTCTCGGTCGCGATAACCCGCGAGTAGCCTGCCGACGCGGGTCTGGTCGATGAGGTCGCCGGCGAGAACGTCGTCGAGCGGAGGCAGGCCGATCGCGGTGTCCTCGAGCACCTCGACGGCCGTGCCGCCAGCGCCGAACAGCACCGCAGGGCCGAAGATCGGGTCGCGATTGACGCCGACGATCAGTTCGTGAGCGTGGCGGCGCGCCACCATCGGCTGCAGCACGAACCCATCGACCTGGTCCTTCAGGCCGGCTGCCTTGAGCCGCTTCTTCATCGCGACGACCGCTTCGCTCACCGAATCGGGTGTCTCGAGGTCGAGCACGACGCCGCCGACGTCGGATTTGTGGCTGATCGTCTTCGACAGCACCTTCAGCACGACCCGACCGCCACTCTTGAGCATGTGCTTGGCTACCCGGGCCGCCTGCGCGGCGGTGCGCACGATCTCCGTTTCAGGCACCGGCACGCCGTAGGCGGCAAGCACTGCCTTGGCCTCCGGCTCGGTGAGCATCCGCCTGCCCTCGCCCGCCGCCTTTCGCAGCACTGCGAGCGCTGCGTCGCGATCATGCGCGACATCCTCGCTGCGGCTCGACGGCACACGCGTCAGCGCCTTGCCGGCACGCGACCATTCGCTGAGATAGGAAACCGCGACCGCTGCATGGCCGGGCGTGTCGTAGCTGGCGACGCCGCCCGCCTGCAGCACCGCACGCCCCTCCCGCGCCGTAGAGGCACCGAGCCAGCAGGTGAGCACCGGCTTGCCGCCGATCGTGCCCTTCTCCGTCAGCGCCGCCACGGCATGCGCGGCATCGACGGGTGAGGCCAGACCAGTCGGGCAGTTCATCACCATCAGAGCGTCGGTGCCCGGATCGGCGGCCACGGCCCTCACGGCAGCCGCGTATCGTTCCGGAGAAGCATCGCCGATGATGTCGACCGGATTGGCGTGCGACCAGTTTTCCGGCAGCGCCGCGTCCAGGGCGGAAAGCGTTTCAGGGGTCAGTTCGGTGAGTTCGGCCGACAGGTCCACCAATCGGTCCACCGCCAGCACCCCGGCCCCGCCGCCATTGGTAACGATGCCGACGCGAGAGCGCGGCAGCGGCTGAAATCGCGCCACCGTCTCGGCCGCGTCGAACAGTTCCGCCAGGTCGCGCACGCGCAGGATGCCGGCCCGATGAAGTGCCGCATCGACGACCTTGTCGGCGCCCGACAATGCTCCGGTGTGAGTGGCCGCCGCCTTCGCCGCCTGCGCGTGGCGGCCCGACTTGATGGCGATCACCGGCTTGATGCGAGCTGCGGAGCGGGCCGCCGACATGAACTTGCGCGGATTGGGCACGGTCTCCAGATAGAGCAGGATGGCCCGCGTGCGGGCGTCGCCTGCCAGCATGTCGAGGCAATCGCCGACATCGACATCCGCCATGTCGCCGAGCGAGAGTATGCTGGAAAAGCCGATGCCCTCGTCGGCGCTCCAGTCCATGAGCGAAGTGGCGATGGCGCCGGATTGCGACAGCAGCGCCAGTCCGCCGGACTTCACCTGCATGTGGGCGAAGCTGGCATTGAGCTTGGCCGGCGGCACGACGAGGCCGACCGTGTTGGGGCCGATGACGCGCAGCATATGCGGCCTCGCGGCATCAAGCATCGCCTGGCGCAAGCCGTTCGTCCTCGTCAGGCCGGCGGTGATGACGACTGCGGCTTTCGTGCCCTTCCTTCCCGCCTCGTCGATGATCGTCGGCACGGTCTTCGGGGGCGTCACGACCACCGCCAGATCCGGCACACCGGGCAAGTCGGTGACGTTGCTGTAGCAGGGGCGGTCGCCGATTTGCCGGTATTTCGGATTGACGCACCAGATTTCGCCCTCGAACCCGCCCTCGACGATGTTGTTCAGAACGATGCGACCGACCGACCCTTCACGCTCCGAGGCACCGATCAGCGCGACCGATTTCGGCGCGGTGGCGAATTCGAGATTGCGGATCGTCATATTGGCTGACCTTCGGGGCTGGAATGGCAGGCGGCCCGAAAAGAGCCGGGCGCCACTGGAGTTGCCTTGATCCGACGCAAGTTCTTCCACGCCGCGCGGCATTGCCGAAATGTAACGATTCGGGCGGAGAACCAAACCCCTCGGCCGGCGTTTTAAGGACGAAGGGAAATTGCAACGGAGACAACAATGAAACGAACAATTGCTCCCGTGTGTGCGGCCTTGGCACTGTCCATGGCATCTATCGGCCTTGCGCCGGCTGCGTCGGCCGGATCAATGCAGCCAAGCCAGCCCACCATCGGAAACGCCCCGCTCATCCAGGTAGCCGAAAGACATCGCGACGACTGGCGTCGGGACAACAACTGGCGTCGCGGCGACAGGCGTGGCGACCGTGACTTTCAGCATGCGCGGCGACGTTCCGTATTATCACGGCCACCGCGGCTATCGTGAGCACCGTCGCGGATATCGCCGCGTACAACGGGTTCTGGTTCCCGCCGGATGCCTTCGCCGCGGCCATCATCGGTGGCATCATCACGAATTCGATCCGGAGCAACGACCACGTCGTGCGGCTTTCGCAGCGCCATGTCGATTGGTGCCGCGATCACTACAACAGCTATCGGCTGAGAGACAATTCCTGGCAGCCCTATCATGGCGGCCGCAGGGAGTGCGTTTCTCCTTACGGGCCGTGAGGCGAAAGTCAGCGCGAGCGAACATCAGGCGGCGCCAATGGCGCCGCCTTTTTCGTGGGTTCTGGCCGCTCCTGCGCCGTCGCTTGACATGTGCCCTCGCCCGGCCTTCCTCTCGGCTTTTCCATTCCAGCCGGAGACTTGATGACGACTTCCGCCCGCCAGACCGAGCACCGACCGCCCGGCCATCGTGCTTTTCCGGCATGATCTGAGGGTTGCCGACAACGCGGCGCTGGTAACTGCCGCGAAATCGGGCAAACCGGTGCTGCCCGTCTTCGTTCTCGACGAGGAAAGCACCGGCCTTCGACCACTGGGCGGCGCCAGGCGTTGGTGGCTGCACCATTCCCTTTCCTCGCTTGCCAAGGATATCGAGACCCTGGGCGCAAATCTCGTTCTGCGCCGCGGCCAGGGCAACGAGGTGGTGCAGGCACTGGTGGAGGAGACCGGCGCCGATCTGGTGCTGTGGAACCGCCGATACGAACCGGCGGCGATAGAGGTCGACAAGGCGACGAAGGAATGGCTCGGCAAGCGTGGCGTGCATGCCGAAAGCTTCGAGGGTCAGTTGCTGCACGAGCCGTGGAGACTGCAGACGGCCAGCGGCGGTCCCTACAGGGTCTTCACGCCGTTCTGGCGGGCGCTTGCCAGCCAGATCGAGCCAGGGGCACCGCTCAAGGCCCCGAAGTCGCTGCGTGGTTACGATAGGCGACGTCGCAACCGCGACGTTGGAAGACTGGAAGCTGCTGCCGACGACACCTGATTGGTCCGGTGGTCTGCGCGAAACCTGGACGCCCGGGGAAAGAGGCGCAGCCGAACGCCTCGCGGAGTTCCTCGACCAACGGCGTCGCGACGTATGGCGATAGCCGCGACAGGCCGGATCGCGAGGCGACCTCGCGTCTTTCGCCTCATCTCGTTCATGGTGAAATCACGCCGCGCCAGATCTGGCACGCGCTGGAGGGGGCAGACACGCCGACGCGCGATGCCGAGAAATTCCGCTCCGAACTCGGCTGGCGCGAGTTCTGCTGGCACCTGCTGTTTCATTTCCCCGACCTCGCGACGAAGAACTACGATTCCAGCTTCGACGCATTCCACTGGGGCGGCAGCGCGCAAAGGAGCGAAGCCTGGCAGCGCGGCCAGACCGGCTACCCGGTGGTCGACGCCGCCATGCGCCAGCTCTGGCAGACCGGCTGGATGCACAACCGCATGCGGATGGTCGCCGCATCGTTCCTGAGCAAGCACCTGCTGACGCACTGGCGCCAGGGCGAGCAATGGTTCTGGGACACGCTCGTCGATGCCGACGCCGCCAGCAATCCGGCCAACTGGCAGTGGGTTGCAGGCTCGGGCGCGGACGCCGCACCCTATTTCCGGATCTTCAATCCCATCCTGCAGGGCGAGAAGTTCGATCCCGATGGCGACTATGTGCGCCGCTACGTTCCCGAGATCGCGTCGTTGCCGGACAAGGTGATCCACAAGCCGTGGCAGGCGTCCCGGGCAGCGCTCGAGGAAGCGGGCATCGAACTCGGAAAAACCTATCCGCAGCCGATCGTCGACCACGGTCAAGCACGCGACAAGGCGCTGGCCGCCTACAAGGCGACGCGCGGCGACTGAGCCGGGAGCCTCGCTAGGCCTGTCGTCTTGCCTCGACGTGACGGCGCAACAGGCGCCATTCGTGCCAGACGAGCACCATGACGATGATGTCGAATATCGTCAGCACGACCAGCCCGATCGAATGCGTGTAGCTGAACCGGTATCCCTGATAGGCGATGAATGCTGTCAGCACGACCAGCGACACCGGATAGGCCCACAGCTTCTCCCTGAGCAGCCCCGCCACCAGCAGGACCTTCACCAGACCGTGGGTGAGCAGATAGAACGCGTAGAAGGACTGCGTTCCCACCGACATGTCGCGGGCGGCATTGAGCAGGGTCGTGGCGACCAGGTCGCGCGGGTCCTCGCGCAGTTCGCTCTGGGTCAGCAGCCACACCCAGTGCTCGATCGCCGCGTTCGGAACGAAATAGAGCGCCAGGCCGCCGACGCACTCGATCAGCGCGTGCAAGCCCTTCAGCAGCACGCTGATCTGGAAGATGCGATGGATGCGGCTTTCATTCATTGGCAGGCGCTGCGTGTGCGAAGTGCCGCCACCTACCCCGCAAAGGCCGGCTGCGCAAAGAAAAAGGCGGCCCCGAAGGGCCGCCCGAGGCAATGCGGCGCTACAGCGTGATGCGGTAGCGGGCAAAGCCGCCTTCGCCGTCGCCGGCGGGCTCGATCTTCACGCCCTTGACCGAAGAGGCGAACTGCTTGCCCTTCGGTCCGGTTTCGAACAGGACCGTGGTGCCCGGCAGCGACTTGAACGTCCAGTTGGCGTCGGCCGAGGGATTGATGGTGCCCTTGTCGACGATGTAGCGCACGATCACGTCGCGGTTGGTGTCCGGCGCCTCGACGATGATGTTGGAGCCATCGATGCCGGGGAAGTTGCCGCCGCCACCGGCGCGGTAATTGTTGGTGGCGACGACGAACTTCTGGGCCGGGTCGATCGGCTTGCCGTCATACATCAGGTCGACGATGCGGCTGGAGTCCGGGTTGATGACATTGCCCTTGGAATCGTATTTCGGCGGCTGCGAGACGTCGATCTTGTAGGTCACGCCGTCGATCACGTCGTAGTTGTAGGACGGGAAGTCCGGGTTGATCAGCGGCTGGTCGGACTTGCCGGCCTCCACCTGATTGAAGATGCCGGCCGACATCTCCAGCCACTCCTTTACGTTGGCGCCGTCGATCAGCACGGCACGCGCGGTGTTGGGGTAGAGATAGAGGTCGGCGACGTTCTTGATGGCGATCGCGCCGGCCGGAACGTCTGTGTAGTAGTCGGGACCGCCGCGGCCGCCGGCCTTGAAGGGGGCCGCCGCCGAAAGCACCGGCAGGTCCTTCCACTCCGAATCCTTCAGCAGGTCCTTGATGTACCATGTCTGCGCGTTGGAGACGATCTGCACGGACGGATCGTCGGCAACCAGCGCGAAATAGGAGTAGAGCGGCGCCGAGGTCTCGCCGACGGGGCGGCGAACATAGGCGAGCGTCGCCTCGTGGTCCTCCTTCAGTGCATCGACGATGCGCTGGTCGTCCCCGACCGTCGGCACGTTGTTGCGATCGACGCGGTTGTAGATCGGCCGTGCCTCCGAGGAAGCCGAGACGATGCGCCAGCCGGAGCCGTCCTTCTCGAGCAGCATGTCGATCAGGCCCATGTGCGACCCCCAGAAGCCGCCCATGACCGCCGGCGTGCCCTGCAGCGTGCCCTTCTCGGTGTCGACGCCCTCGAGGTTCTGGAAATCCTTGGGGCCGGGGAAGACGAGGTGCTGGTGGCCGGTGAAGACGGCGTCGATGCCCTCGACGCCGGCGACGAAGAACGAGGCGTTCTCCATCATGTCGCCCTGCTTGACGTCGATGCCCGAGTGCGAAAGCGCGATGACGATGTCGGCGCCTTCCTCCTTCATCTGCGGCACCCAGGCCTTGGCCGCCTCGACGATGTCGCGCGTGATGACGTTGCCCTCGAGGTTTTTGGAGTCCCAGATCATGATCTGCGGCGGCACGAAGCCGATGATGCCGATCTTGACCGGGCTCGTCTCGCCCGCACCGTCGGTGATCTGCTTCTCCATGATGATGTAGGGCTTGGCGTAGAGCTTGTCGTCACGCGGGTTCGAGGCAAGCTGCGTTCCGCGGATCAGGTTGGCGCACACGAAGGGGAAGTTGGCGCCGGCAACGACCTTGTCGAAGAAGGAGAGACCGTAGTTGAACTCGTGGTTGCCGAAGGTCGAGCACTCGTAGCCGAGAAGGTTCATGCCCTTCATGATCGGGTGCAGGTCGCCGTCCTTCATGCCCTTTTCGTAGGCGATGTAGTCGCCCATCGGATTGCCCTGCAGAAGGTCGCCGTTGTCGATCAGCATCGAGTTCGTGGCCTCGTCGCGAACCGCCTTGATCAGCGAAGCCGTGCGCGAAAGGCCCATCGTGTCGTTGGGCTTGTCGGCATAGTAATCGTAGGGCAGCAGGTTCACGTGGATGTCGGTCGTCTCCATGATGCGCAGGTGCGCCTGGTTGGCCGCCGCGCGCGCAGAGAACGGGTGCAGCATGACGAATGCGCCTGCCGCGGACGCCCCGGCGAGGAAGGAACGACGTGAAATCGAGTTGAGCAGGCGGTCCATCTTTGTCTCCCCTTTCGGACGATTCTGGATCGTTTGGTAAAAAAGCGACTGTTGCGCCGAAACGAACCCTAGTCCAGCAGTTTGTGATGACGCCGCGATGACGCTGGGGAGCCGCATCAAGAGCGTTCGCGCGCCGCCCGCAACCGGCGGGTCTCGCGGCCAGAAGCGCGGAACGATTTTCCCTTTTCCGCGTCATCCTCTACCCTGTTCCCGCAGTGTCTTGGCCGGCCGGAATTTCGGCCTCTCAGTGTGGATCGGCGAAGGTGGCTAACGACAGCCTGGCGAACGGCGCAGAAACGGTTCTTGCATGGCTGAGCCAGGCGGTCGCGTATGCGCTGCAGCCCTGGTTCGCCTATCAGGCAATCATCGTTGCCGTGCTGTTCGGCATCGCGGTACTGGCGGGGCGCTGGCTGGAGCCGCGGGCGGAAGCCCGCGCGCGCAACATCAAGGGCCATCCTGGCGTCTTGCGGGTGGTCGTCGCGCTGATCCGGCGCACGCACTGGATCGTCTTCATCGTTCTCTGCTTCCTGGCGCTCACCATCATGCGCGCGGTGACGTGGCCGAGCCGAAGCTGGCTTGTCTCGGCCGCCCTTTCCCTGGCCCTGGCATGGCTCGCAGCGTCGGTGCTGGCGCGCGTCATCCGCAACCGCCTGGCGGCGCGGGTCGTCGCGTGGCTGGTCTGGATTTACGCGGCGCTGGCCATCCTCGATCTCTCCGACCGAGCGGCCGCCGTGCTCGACGCCGCGGCGCTGCCGATCGGCGACTATCGGCTGTCTGCACTGGTCGTGCTGAAGTCCGTCGTGGTGCTGTCGGCAGCCCTTTGGATCGCCGTGCTCGCCGGGAATTTCTTCGACGAACGCGTGCAGCGCTTTCCCGATCTGACGCCGTCGGTTCGCGTGCTCGTGGGAAAGCTCGTCAAGATCGCCCTGGTGGTCGCGGCGGGAGCGGTGGCGCTGTCTGCCGTCGGCATCGATCTCACCGCGCTCACCGTGTTTTCCGGCGCGGTCGGCGTCGGGCTCGGCTTCGGTCTTCAGAAGGTCGTGTCCAACTTCGTGTCGGGCGTCATCATCCTGATGGACAAGTCGATCAAGCCCGGCGACACGATCTCGCTCGGCGACACGTTCGGCTGGATTCGCGAGTTGCGCGCCCGCTTCGTCTCCGTCGTCACGCGGGACGGGCGCGAATACCTGATCCCGAACGAGGACTTCATCACGCAGCGCGTCGTGAACTGGTCCTTCACCGACGAACTGGTCCGGCTCGACGTCGAGTTCGGCGTCTCCTACGATTCCGATCCTCACCAGGTCGCCGAGCTGGCGATCAAGGCAGCCAGCGGAATTGGCCGCGTCGTCTCGGAACGCCGGCCGGTTTGCTGGCTCACCGCCTTCGGCGATTCCTCGCTCGATTTCGTGCTGCGCTTCTGGATCCGAGACCCTCAGCAGGGGCTGACGAACATTCGTGGCCGCGTGCTGATGGCGCTGTGGGACACATTCAAGGAAAACGGCATCCAGATCCCCTACCCGCACCGCGAACTCATCGTGAAGAATGCGGTGCGCGTGCGCTCCGACACCGACGTCAACGATTGAGAGGCTTGTCGTCACGCGCTGAGCTGAAGGCGGCGTCGCCGGCGTCGATCTGGGTGATGAGGCGGGCGCTGCGCTGGCCGCTGAAATAGATCCACAGCCACGACAACGCCACGGCCAGCCGGTTCCTCAGCCCGATGAGGAAGTAGATGTGGCCGAGCCCCCACACCCACCAGGCGACCCACCCGTTCAGCCGCAGCCACCCGAAATCGATGACCGCTTCGCGCTTGCCGATGGTCGCCAGATTGCCGTCGTTGCGATAGGCGAAGCTTGCCGGGGCAGCCTTCCCGGCCTGCCGGGCGCGGATCACGCTGGCCACGAACTTGCCCTGCTGCTTGGCGGCAGGCGCTACGCCCGGAACCTGCGACCCGTCGGGCGCGACCACGCGCGCAGTATCGCCGATGACGAATATCTCGGGATGGCCGGCGACCGTAAGGTCGGGTTCGACGATGACGCGCCCTGCCCTGTCGGCCTCCGCGCCGAGCCACTGCGCCGCCGGCGAGGCCATGACACCCGCCGCCCAGATGATCGTCCGGGCCGGAAGGCGCGTGTTTCCGTAGATGACTCCCTCGGCGTCGCATGTCGACACGGCCTGGCCGAGCACCACCTCGACCCCGAGACGTTCCAGCGCCTTGCGTGCATGTTCCGACTGATCCTCGCGGAATGAGGTCAGGACGCGGCTGCCGGCCTCGATCAGCACCACCCTGGTCATGGTCGTGTCGATGCGGCGGAAATCTCCGGCCATGGTGTCGCGCGCCAGTTCCGCGATCGTGCCGGCGAGTTCGACGCCCGTCGGTCCTCCGCCGATGATGACGAAGGTCAGCAGCGCCTGTCTGCGCTCGGGGTCCTGCTCCCGTTCCGCCATTTCGAACGCCAGCAGCAGCCGCGCGCGTATGTGGGTCGCGTCCTCGATGGTCTTGAGCCCGGGCGCGAAGGGTTCCCATTCGTCGTGGCCGAAATAGGCGTGCCGGGAGCCGGTGGCCACGACCAGCGTGTCGTAGGAAACCGTGTCATCGCCATCGAGGAGCACGCAACGCGCGCCGGTATCGATGCCGGTCACCTCCCCCAGCAGCGTGGTGACGTCCTTGCGGCCGTGCAGCAGGTGACGGACCGGCCATGCGATCTCCGAGGTCGCCAGCGACGTGGTGGCGACCTGGTAGAGCAGCGGCTGGAAAAGATGATGGTTTCGCCGGTCTATGACGGTGACGTCCAGCCCGGCGCCCTTCAGGCGTTCGGCGACCGTCAGTCCGCCGAAACCGGCGCCGAGAATGACCACCCTGTGAGCCTGCCCGTCCATGCGCGCAATCAATCACGAAACCGGCACGATCCGCCACGTCTCTTTTCCAGAGATGTGGCGGTCGCAGGCGGGGCGTTCAAGCGCCCGTCGCCGTCGACGCCTCATCCTGCCGCGGCGCCGAGATAGCCGGCGAATGCGATGGCGACGAGCGGCAGCGGGATGAACAATGCCAGCGCGGCGCGCAGGCCCAGCCATTCGGCGACCAACCCGTAAACCGGCGTGCCGAGAAATCCGATCAGCGTGGAAACGGTGGCAAAGGCCGCCATGCTCTCGGCGGCAGGGCGGTCGCCCCATTTCGCGGCAGCCGAAAAGGATTGCGGGACGACGATGCTGATGCCGAGCCCGACCAGAACGAAACCCGCCAGCGCCACGGAGACCGCCGGTGCGAAAGCGACGACGACCGTGCCGGCGAGCAGGACGGCCGCGGTGGCACGGCCGACATTCGCCGCACCCCAGCGCTCGCTCCAGCCGTCGCCCAGGAACCGCCCCGCCATCTGCGTCACCACGATCGCCGGCAGCGCCAGCGCGGCCAGCCAGTCCACCGCATCGAACGTGTCGCGGACATAGATCACCGCCCAGCTGCGCGTCGTGCCTTCCAGCACGATGCCGGCAAGAGCGAAGCCGCTGATCAGCAGGGTGCTGCGCGTCGGCAGTGCGAAACGACGCCTCACCTGGGCGGCGAAGGCACGCGGCACGCTCACCGGAAGCGGCCCCAGGATCGGCGGCACCAGCAGCAAAAGCAGCACGGCCACGCCGATGAACTGCGCAAGGGGGCTACCCCAAGCCCAATCAGGCCGGCCGAGGCCAGCGTCGTCGCCAGGAACCCGAGCGCCCACCAGCCGTGACTGCGGTTGAGGATGCGCGTCCCGTATGCAGCCTCGATCCTGTCGGCCTCGACATTCATCGCGATGTTGCCACAGGCAAACGCCAGGCCGATCACGAATATGGCGGCGCCGAGCAGCCAGCCGGTCGGCGCCAGCGCGACCGGAATGGACAGGATGCCGAACAACGGTGTGCCGTAGACCAGCAACCGTTTCGGACCCAGACTGTCCACCAGTGGCGCGAAGAGGATCGAGCCGATGACCACGCCGACGGGCATGGCCAGCATGACCATGCCGAAGGCCGCCTCCGAAAGCGCCAGCGCCTTCTGGATCTCCGGAAGCCGCGTAAACAGCGTTCCCGCAGCCAGGGAGTGCAGGGCGAACGACGCCATCACGCGGTGCGCGGGTTGAATGCGGTCGACGATCATGTGTCCTGTTCGCACTACCTGAGGCGCCCTCGCCCGGACGCACCGAGCGCCACGGGCTATGCCGCCGGCCTGCGCTCCACTCCGACGAAATTGCCGAACTTGCCGATGCGGCTCCAAAGGTAGTCGCCGTAGACGAGGTCGCCGGGCCAGTCCGTCTGGTCCGGGAACAGCGCGGTGATGCGGGCGTCCACGGCCGGCTCGAAGAAGAACGGCACGGAGAAGCGCTCGGCCAGCCCGCCATAGACGCGATGCTCGGTCGCCTTGATGCGCCCGCCCGTCCAGTCGGACAGAAGCTGGCCGAAATTGACGACGATGCCGCCTTCGGACGGCGGCACGTCGATCCACTCGCCCGAAGGCGCGCGAGCCTGCAGGCCGCCGGTGAGATCCTGCCACAGCAACGTCACGAAGCCAGAATCGGTGTGGGCGCCGGTCATCACCCAGCGCTCGCCGAGCGGCGTGTCCAGCTTGCGCGCCGCGCCCATGCGTGCGGCGGCTCCCGGCGGATAATGGAGCAGGCGCAACGTCGAGATGGAGCCGGAAAAGATCGCGTCGGCACGGTCGGGATCGGCGCCGAGGCCACGCAGCAGGGTGCGCGTCACCACGCCGCCGAGTTTCTCCATGGCGCGATAATAGGCGCCGGCCGCCTCGGCGAACCCGTCCATCGGCGGCAGCGGCGTCGGCTCCGTCAGCGGGTCGGAGCCGTCGCCGCAGCGCGTTGCGTCGGAAACGTCCGGTCCCATGTCGAAGCCCTCGACATGCGTGTCCTTGTCCGGCTCGGCGAGATAGAGCCCGCGATAGACGTTCTTGCGGGAAGGATCGTATTTGTGGCGCAGCGTCTGGCGGCGCACGCTCTCGTCCTGCCCGAACAGCGACAGCAGCGTCCGGCGCGCCTCGGCGAGGTCGAAACGCCGGTCGACGCCGGAGATGGTCATGAACCCCGAGCCCGTCGCCGCGGCGATGACCGTGTCATCGCAATTCTCTTCAAGAACGTCGTCGATCGGAATGACGGGGATCATCGTCTTTCTCCAGGGATTTGCCTGACGGGCAACCCTCAAATTCGGCTTGTGCCCGTGCTCCGGTCAAGCCATGTCGGGAGAAATTCCGGTGCCCGTGCGGTCGATCACTTCGCGCAGCGCGAATGCGGAGTTGATCTTGGTGACGTGCGGCATCGCCGACAGCCATTCCTTGTGGATGCGCTCGTAGTCCTTCAGGTCGCGGGCGGCGATGCGCAGGATGTAGTCGTACTCGCCCGACATCAGGTGACACGAGAGGACATTCGGGCAACGCCTTATGGCGGATTCGAAATCCGACAACGTCTTCTCGAACTGGCCGGACAGCGAAATGTGCACGATCGCCGTCATTCCGTGGCCCAGCGCGGTGTTGTCGAGACGTGCGTGGTAGCCCGAGATGGCGCCCGATTTTTCCAGATTGTCGAGGCGGCGCGAACAGGCCGACTGCGAAAGTCCGACCTTTTCGGCAAGCGCCGCATTCGACATGCGCCCGTCCTGCTGAAGCACTCCAAGGATGGCGAGATCGATCCTGTCCAAAGCCATTTCTCGCGGTTTCTTCGATTATGCCTGCGCCGTACGCAACAAGTATCGAAAAGTTAGGTCTGCCACAACGCACTTCGCAAACACATTCGGGGCTTTTCGTGGTGCAATCGGCACTCTCTTGCAACCCCGCCCCCGGGAGGATGAAATGCGTGTCGGCTGCCCCAAGGAAATCAAGAACCACGAATACCGCGTCGGGCTCACCCCCGCCTCGGTTCGCGAATATGTGACGCACGGCCACGAAGTGCTGATCGAAACCGGCGCCGGCGCCGGTATCGCCGCCGACGACAACGCCTATCGCGCCGCCGGGGCCCAGATCGCCAAGACGGCCGAGGAAGTCTTCACGCGCTCCGACATGATCGTGAAGGTCAAGGAGCCGCAGCCGTCGGAATGGGCGCAGCTGCGTGAAGGCCAGATCCTCTACACCTATTTGCATCTGGCTCCCGATCCGGAGCAGACCAAGGGCCTGCTCGCCTCGGGCGTAACGGCGATCGCCTACGAGACCGTCACCGACGAGCGCGGCGGGCTGCCGCTGCTCGCCCCGATGTCGGAAGTCGCGGGCCGCCTGTCGATCCAGGCCGGCGCCACGGCGCTGCAGAAGGCCGACGGCGGCCGCGGCGTGCTTCTGGGCGGCGTGCCCGGCGTGCAGCCCGGCAAGGTCGCCATCATCGGTGGCGGCGTGGTCGGCACCAATGCTGCCAAGATGGCGGTCGGTCTCGGTGCCGAGGTGACCATCCTCGACCGGTCGATCCCGCGCCTGCGCCAGCTCGACGACATCTTCGGCGGCCGTATCCAGACGCGCTACTCAACCGTGGACGCGCTCGAGGATGCCTGCTTCGCCGCGGACATGATCGTCGGTGCGGTGCTGATCCCCGGCGCTGCCGCTCCGAAGCTGGTCTCCCGCGAGATGCTGACCGGCATGAAGGATGGCGCGGTGCTGGTCGACGTCGCCATCGACCAGGGCGGCTGCTTCGAGACCTCGCACGCGACCACCCATTCGGAGCCGACCTACAAGGTCGAGGGCATCGTCCACTACTGCGTGGCAAACATGCCGGGCGCCGTGCCGGTGACCTCGGCGCAGGCGCTCAACAACGCCACGCTGTTCCACGGGCTGCAGCTCGCCGACAAGGGTCTCAAGGCGCTGGCCGACGATCCGCATCTGAGGAACGGCCTCAACGTTCACCGCGGCCGCATCACCAATCGCGCCGTGGCCGAAGCGCTCGGCTACGAGATGGCAGAGCCGAGCGTCGCGCTCGCCGCCTGATGATTCCCGCACCTTCCGCGTGCTCCTCCTGCGCGGAAAAAGAGGCCGTCGGCGACATCTCGCCGGCGGCCTTTTTCTTCGTCACATCGTTTCCCGACGGCGCCGCGCCGGCCGAGTGCTCGCCTCACCCGCGCTCGACCCGGCACTGGAAGCAGTTGTTGCGGGCCGAGCGCACGTGGACGTAGGCGATGTCCGGCCGTTCGAACAATTCGCGTGCGCGGCCGACGATCTCGGACGTCGGCGTGACTGCGCCAGTCCCGTAGACGATGCGGTCGTCGGAACCGTAGCCACGCACGATGTAATCGGGCGTGTCGTGGAATATCTCAGGCAGGATTTCGGCCTCCCGCGCGCGTTCGCATTCCTCCGCATGCAGGAAGATGGGCCCGGTTTCGGCATAGGGCTGGAGCGCGGGAAATGGCCGGTAGGCGAGGACGAGATAGTCCTCGCCGGCCGCCACCTGGCGCAGGCAGTGCCGGCAAGGAACGCCGCCTCCTTCGGAAATCTTCCGCTCCGGCGGCAGGCCATAGGCATCGGTCGCGCCGCGCTGGAAGGCACGGGCATCGGCGGTGGGCATTGCGAGAAAGCGGATGTCGGTGTGCATGGTCTTGGCTCCCGGGCGGATCGATTGCGCGATCCTGGGCCCCGCTTCGCGGCTGCGCCACCCGAAACCTGCCGGAGGACCTATTTCACCAGGCCGTCGATGCGGCGCAGCGTGACACGCCGGTTGCGCGGGTCCTGTCCGTCGTCGGGCACCGCCAGGTATTCCTCGCCGTAGCCGACGGTCTCGAGCGCGGAGGCGGGTATTCCGTAATTGTCGACGAGGAGCCTCTTCAGGGCCGCCGCACGGCGCTGAGAGAGCTGCTTGTTGTAGGCGGCCGAACCGACCGTATCGGTGTACCCCTCGATCAGGACGAGCAGTTTCGGCTCGCGATCGATCAGCCGGCTGAGCGCCAATCCGAGATTCTTGACCTTGCCGGACTGCGACGGCGGGATGACGGCCGAATTGAAGGCGAAGTTGATGGAGGAAATGTCGATCGACGGCGCCTTGCCGCGAATGTCGGGCCGGCGCTTGAGTTCCTCGACCGTGACCCGCTGGTCCTGCCCAGCCGCCTGCCCGTCGCCGCCAAGCCCCTGCTCCACCTGGCCCGCCGACGGCATGTCTTCCGCCAGGGCGATGCCCTGCGCGAAAGCTGCAAGCAACACGGCGGCGAGCATGCGGCGGAACATGCAGTCTCCTTCTTGGCGATACGGTTCGCCGTCTCACAATGGCGGGCAATGTGGCGAATTCGCGCTGAGACCGACAGGAGCCGGACTATCCGGCCCGGCCAGGCCGATCACAGCCACGGCTCGATGGTCACCTCCGACCACGAAACGGGCACGAAGCCCATCTTCTGGTAGAGCTGCAAGGCACGCGGGCTGTCGAGCGTGTTGGTGTTGATCGTCACGATATGCGGATCGTGCGCCCACGCCGCATGGATCGCGCAGGAGATGAAGAAGCGGCCGAGCCCCCTGCCCTGGAATTCCGGAACCAGCCCGAAATAGCGGATTTCCACGCGTTCCGGCAGGTCGCTGAGGTCGAGCTCGAAGAAGCCGGCCGGCGACCCGTCGGCATAGAGGACTTCGATCTCGGTCGCTTCATCGTGGATCTGCGCAGCCAGCGTCTCGTCGTCGAGATTGCGGCGCAGCAGCCAGTGATGCGGCTTGCCCACGTGCTCGTAGAGATATCGATAGAAATGCGGCGGCATGTTTTCAGCGCGCATCGCAGCCAGCCGCATGCCTAGCGGCGCCGGCGCGCGCACGGCCGGCGGCTTTGTCCATCTGCAGATGCGTGACGCGGGCGAGCAGCGGACGCGTTCGCGGGCGGCGGCTCATGCCTCGCCCGTCGCGACCGGCGTGTCGGACGAGCCCGCCCCACTCCGTCCACGAGCCGTCGTAGAGCCGATTGTCCGCCGTGTCCGACCGATTGCAGCGCGAGGGTGATGGCGGCGGCGGAGACGCCGGAGCCGCAGGAGGTGACGACGGGCTTCGAAAGGTCCAGGCCAGACGATTCAAGACAGCGCCCGCAACTCGCTGAGCGGCAACAACTTTCCATCTTTCGACAATTTCGTCGTCGGGATGTTCCTTGCGCCGGGCATGTGGCCGGAGCGCAGACCTTGCGCGGCTCCGGCTCGGCGCCGGCGAAACGGCCGGCGGGACGAGCAGTCGGCGATCTGCGCGGCGCCTTTTGCCACGATCGCGCGCATCTCAGGGAGCGGGACCACCGCTGCCCGGTCGAAACGACGTCTCGAAATGCGTCGGCGCAATCTTGGTCGGCTCGCTGGTCAGCGGCCGGCCGTCGGCCTTCCAGCCGTCGAGACCGCCTTCGAGCACAAACACGTTCGGCGCGCCCATGGTCCGGAACATCCACCACACGCGCGGCGCGGTAAAGATGCCCGGACCGTCATGCACCACGATCGTGTCGTCGCGGGTGATGCCCATCGCGGAGGCGTGGCGTGCGAAGACGCGCGGCTGCGGCAGGGTATGCGGCAGGTCGGAGTCGGGATCGACGACCTCGTCCTGGTCGAAGAACACCGCACCGGGGATGTGGCCGGCCTCGTATTCCGCCCGGGCGTCGCGGTTCTGCGCCGGCAGGTACCAGGCGCCGTCCACCACCACGAGTCCCGGATCATGCAGGTGCTCCTCGAGCCAGTCCGGCGACACCACGAAGCGGCTCCTGTCGTCCACGTTGTCCTCCATCATGCCGGCGCCCCACCGAAACGGATGCGGAAGCGGCGGTTCTCCCTGCCCTTCTTCTCGATCTTGCCGATATGGATTTCGCCGATCTCGGCCGTCGAGCGCACGTGCGTGCCGCCGCAGGGCTGGCTGTCGACGGTGCCTTGGTCGCCGATGCACACCAGCCTGATGCGGCCCGCCCCCACCGGCGGGCGGACGTTCTTCGACTTCACAAGACCGGGATTGGCGGCGAGCTCGTCCTCGCTGATCCATCGGTTGAAGACGGGATGGTCGGCCCTGACAAGTTCCATCAGCTTCGTGCTCACGTCTTCCTTGGTAAAGCCGGTATCCGAAAGGTCGAAATCGACACGGGATTCTTCCTCGCCGACGGCGGCCCCTGTAATCGGGAACGGGCAGACCACGGTCAGCAGGTGGCAGGCCGTGTGCATGCGCATCAGCTTCAGCCGCCGCTCCCAGTCGATCTCCAGCGTCACGGCCTCGCCGACCTCGGGCATCTCGGCACCGGCAGTCGGCACGTGGATGATCTCGTCCTTGGTCTGGCCCGTCACCGTTGCAGCGATCGGCACCTGCGATCCGTCGGCTCGTATCAGCCGGCCGGTATCGCCCGGCTGCCCGCCGGACGTGGCGTAGAAGATGGTGCGGTCGAGAAGGATGCCGCCGCGGTCGTTGATGCCGACGACCTTTGCCTCGGCGGTCTTCAGATAGGCGTCCTCGCGGAACAACGCTTCGGTCTGCATGAAGTCTCCCTGCTTCGGCTCAAGCCTGCCCTCGGGGCTGCCGGAGGGCAACCCTCACATAAACCCCGTCTTCACGAAATACGGGCAAACGGATCATTCAGGAAGGGGCTTGCGGACGCGGGAAAACTTGACGCCGATTTCGGCGAGGCGGGAATACGTGGTGAATATCAAATCGCGGACCACCGGCAGAAGGCTGCTGCGGCACATCGCGGCAATCGGGTTGCTCGGCCTGGTGTCGGCCTGTGTCATGATGACGCCGCTGCCGGGCAGCTTCTACGAATGGCAGCGCGCCTTCCTCGACAACCAGCCCGGACATGTTCTGCGGGTCGAGCCGTTCCCGAAACCGCCTGAGGGCGCCAGGGCGTGGCGCGTGCTCTACCGGTCGACCGGGCTCGACGGCCAGCCGATTGCGGTCTCGGGCGTGGTCATCGCCCCCGATGCGCCGCTGGTATCCGGTGGCAAGCGGCCGGTCATCGCCTGGGCTCACCCGACCACCGGCGTGGCGGACAATTGCGCACCGTCGCTGCTCGACGCCAGCTACTATCATCGCATTCCCGGACTGAAGACCTTCCTCGACCATGGCTACGTGGTGGTCGCGAGCGATTACGAAGGCTTGGGCACGCCCGGCCCGCACGCTTATCTCATCGGCGAGAGCGAAGCGCGCTCGGTCCTCGACGGAGTGCGCGCTGCGGGAAACATCGAGGGTACGGGCGCTGGCACGCAATTCGCCGTGTGGGGTCACTCCCAGGGCGGTCACGCGGCGCTGTTCACGGGCCAGCTTGCGGCTTCCTACGCGCCCGATCTCGAACTGCGCGGCGTCGCGGCCGCAGCCCCGGCCACGCACCTGTCGGTACTTCTCGAGGACGACTACTCGACGCGCGCCGGCAAGATTCTCACCTCGTTCGCGCTGTGGTCGTGGAACCGCGTCTACGGGGCCTCACTCGACGATGTCGTGGACGCCGCGGAACGCAGGAGCCTCGACCGCATCGCCGAGACCTGCATCCAGACGAAGCCCGAGCTTCTGACCGTGGCGATGCGCGAGCACCCGCTCAACGACGAGTTCATCAACGGAGATCTCGTCGACTTCGAACCGTGGAAGACGCTGCTGGCCGAAAATTCGCCCGGCAATGCGCCGGCCGGTGCGCCGGTCTTCATTGCCCAGGGCTCGGCCGACACCATCGTCACGCCGAGGGTCACCGTGGATTTCGCCAGGCGCCTGTGCGCCAACGGCGAGACGGTCACACTCGACTGGCATGACGGAACCGGTCACGGCCCGATCGCCAGGCGCAGCGCGACGGAGGCCGCGAACTGGCTGTCAGAGCGCTTCTACAAAGAACCGCCGCGCAACGATTGCGGCCGCCTGGTCCAGGACAGTCCCGTCGACCTGATTCCGGCCGCGCGTCAGCCCTGAGGGACCTCCTCGAACGGCACGTCGAACTCGGGCGTACGTTCCATCCAGCCGGGAACCGGCAGGTTCTTGCCGCGAAGGAACTGCGGGTTGAACAGCTTGGACTGGTAGCGCGTGCCGTAGTCGCAAAGGATGGTCACGATAGTGTGGCCCGGGCCGAGATCCTTTGCCAGCCGGATGGCGCCAGCGATGTTGATGCCGCTCGAGCCGCCCAGGCACATCCCCTCTTCCTGGACGAGATCGAAGATGATGGGCAGCGCCTCCGCGTCCGGTATCTGGTACGCGAAATCGGGGGTGAAGCCTTCCAGATTGGCGGTGATGCGGCCCTGGCCGATGCCCTCGGTGATCGAGTTTCCCTCCGACCTGAACTCCCCCTCGGTGTAGAAGCTGTAGAGGGCCGCACCCAGCGGATCGGCGATGGCGATCTTCACGTCGCCGCTGTGCCCCTTCAGGCCGGCCGCCACGCCGGCCAGCGTGCCGCCGGTGCCGACAGCGGCGACGAAGCCGTCCACCTTGCCGCCGGTCTGCTCCCAGATTTCACGCGCCGTGGTGTGGATATGGCCGTCGCGGTTGGCGGTATTGTCGAACTGGTTTGCCCAGATGGCGCCGTGCTCTTCCGACTTCGCCAACTGCGCCGCCAGCCGCCCCGAGACCTTTACGTAGTTGTTCGGGTTCTTGTAGGGGACTGCCGGCACCTCGATCAGTTCGGCGCCGAGAAGACGCAGTGCGTCCTTCTTTTCCTGGCTCTGCGTGTCGGGAATGACGATGACGGAACGGTAGCCCAGCGCCTTGCCGACCACCGTCAGGCCGATGCCGGTGTTGCCGGCGGTGCCTTCGACGATCACGCCGCCGGGCTTCAGCAGCCCGCGTTTCTCGGCATCGCGGATGATGAAAAGTGCGGCGCGGTCCTTCACGGACTGGCCGGGATTCATGAACTCGGCCTTGCCGTAGATGTCGCAGCCGGTCTCCTCGGAGGCGCGGCGCAGGCGGATCAGCGGCGTGTTGCCAATGGCGTCGATGACGGAAGAAAGCATCGTCGGTCCCGTTCTTCTTGGTGTTTTGCGTGGAAGCCTATGGACCGGCCGGCAGGCTTTCAAGGAGCGGATTTTCGCCGCCGCCCGCTTTGCCGGGAATTTCGGCCACGCAATCAGGCTGTACAGGACGGGATTTTCACGGGTACCGGCAACGCATGCGACATTGCGGCGCGTGCGATTCCTACTTCACGAAAGTGACGAACTCGTCGACCGGCGCGCGCTCGGTGCGGAAGGAGTTTTCGGGCTTCGAGGTGTCCTCGTAGCCGAGCGCCATGCCGCAGACCACGACCTCTTCCTCGGGGATGCCGAGGACGGGCCTGATCTGCTTGTGGTACGGAGCGAAAGCCGCCTGCGGGCAGGTGTGAAGCCCGCGCGCCCTTGCGGCGATCATCACCGACTGCAGGAACATGCCGTGGTCGATCCAGGACCCCTGGTTGAGGTCGCGGTGGATGGTGAAGATCATGCCGACCGGCGCGTCGAAGAAGACGAAATTGCGGTCGTGCTGGGCACGCATGCGCTCGACCTCGCGACGGCCGATGCCGAGCGTGTTGTAGAGCGCGTAGCCGACGGTGCGACGCCGCGTCAGGTAAGGCTCGAAGAACTTGTCGGGATAGTATTTGTACTCGTCCCACTCCGCCTTTTCGGCCCGAATGCCCGAGTTCAGGATGGCGTCGGAAATCTCCTGGCGCTTGCCGCCGGTGGCGACGTAGACGTGCCAGGGCTGCATGTTGGTTCCCGAAGGTGCGCGGCTGCCGATCTCCAGGATTTCGCGGATCAGCGTCTCGTCGACGGGGTCGGGCAGGAAGGCTCGCACCGAGCGGCGCGTCTGGATCGCCCTGTCGACGGCGCGCTTGTCCTGCGCCGTCCAGTTCTCGTCCTCGTCCTGCGCGCCCAGAGGCTTCGGTGCCAGCATTCGTTCAGCTCCTTCGCCGTCTCGTCGCTGCTTGCACCCGGACTTCAATTGCCGCAAGCTTGCATGCAGAAGTCCGGGTGAAATTCCGCTTGTTTTTTTCATAGATGTCACATCCAATGAAAAATCGAAAGGGATTTTCATGACGCAATCCCAACCTGGCGAGACAATCACGGAGAACACCGCCACCGCGGTTCTGGCGCGCAATATCCGCGCCATCCGCAAGGCGCGCGGCGTCACGCTGGCCGCGATGTCGGACATGGTCGATCGCTCGATCGGCTGGCTCAGCCAGGTCGAACGCGGCCTCTCCACCCCTTCCCTTCAGGACCTCCAGGCCTTCGCGAAACAGTTCAAGGTGCCGGTCAGCCTGTTCCACGGCACCGTCACCGACGTCAGCGAGGCTGGCACGATCGTGCGGGCCGAAAGCCGTCGCTCGCTTGGCCCAAGCGAATCCGGCTGCGTGGAAGAACTGCTTTCGCCGGTGCTCGGCGGTAGCTTCGAGATGATCCGGCGCGAGTTCGCACCGGGGGCGGAACTCGCCGAGTTGGTCATGCGCAAGACCGAGGAAGCCGGCTACGTGGTGTCGGGCACGTTCGAGATCGAAATCGAGGGCATGCGGCACCAGCTCGGCGCCGGCGACAGCTTCCGCTTCAAGAATGCGCCGCTGCGCTGGCGCAATCCCGGCGAGGAACCGGCGGTGGTCGTCTGGGTGGTCTCCCCGCCGGTTTATTGAGGCACGGCCTCCGGAGGGGATCGAATGGCGGAGCTGCCGTCCACGGCGCGCGTGGTTGTCATCGGCGGCGGCGCCGTCGGCGTTTCCTCGCTCTATCACCTGGCGAAGGCCGGCTGGACCGATTGCGTCCTGATCGAGCGCGACGAGCTCACGTCGGGCTCGACATGGCATGCCGCCGGCAACGTCCCGACCTTTTCCGCCTCGTGGTCGGTCATGAACATGCAACGCTATTCGGCCGAGCTCTATCGCGGGTTGGCCGATGCGGTCGACTATCCCATCAACTACCATGTCACCGGCTCGCTGCGGCTCGCCCACACCGACGAGCGCATGCGCGAGTTCCAGCGCGTCAAGGGCATGGGCCGCTACCAGGGCATGGCGATCGACGTGCTCGGCGTCGACGAGATCGAGGCGAAGTATCCCTTCATCGCCACACACGACCTGAAGGGCGCGCTCTACGATCCGAACGACGGCGACATCGACCCTGCGCAGCTCACCCAGGCGCTGGCGAAGGGCGCACGCGATCTCGGCGCGACCATCGTCCGCTTCTGCCCGGTGACGGGTGTGCGGCGCGACCGCGGCGAGTGGGTCGTGACGACGGCGCAGGGCGAAATCCGCTGCCAATACGTGGTCAATGCCGCCGGCTACCGCGCCGCCGAAATCGGCCGGATGTTCGGCCGCGACGTGCCGATGATGGTGATGAGCCATCAATACATCCTGTTCGACGAGATTCCCGAACTGAAGGCGTGGTCGGAAAGCCATGGCGGCGGCAAGCTGCCGCTGCTGCGCGACGTCGACACGTCCTGGTATCTGCGCCAGGAGAAGTTCGGCATGAATCTCGGCCCCTATGAGCGCAAGTGCCGGGCGCACTGGGCTTCGGTGGACGACCCGATGCCGAAGGATTTTTCCTTCCAGTTGTTCGCCGACGATCTCGAACGGCTCGAATGGTATCTGGAAGACGCAGTCGCCCGCGTGCCGATTCTCGGCACGGCCGGCGTCTCGAAGGTGATCAACGGACCGATCCCCTACGCGCCGGACGGCAACCCGCTGATCGGCCCGATGCCCGGCGTTCCCGATGCCTTCGAGGCGTGCGTCTTCACGTTCGGCATTGCCCAGGGCGGAGGCGCCGGCAAGGTGCTGGCGGAGTGGGTGACGGAAGGCGCGACCGAGTGGGACATGTGGTCGTGCGACCCGCGCCGCTTCACCGCCTTCGCCGCAGAACCCGACTACGCCGTCGCCAAGGGGCTGGAAATATACGGCCACGAATACGCCATCCATTTCCCCCGCCATTCCTGGCCGGCAGGGCGAAACCGCAAGCTTTCTCCGATCCACGACCGCATGGCCGGGCTCGGTGCGCAGTTCGGTGCCTACAACGGATGGGAGCGTGCCAACTGGTTTGCCAGGCCCGGCGACGACACCTCGGAGGAAGCGACGCAGACCTTCCGGCGCGAGGGCCCCTGGTACCCGCGCATCCGCGAGGAATGTCTCGCCGTGCGCGATGCGGCCGGCATTCTCGACCTGCCCGGCTTTTCGCGCTTTCGCCTGCAAGGTCCCGGCGCGCGCGACTGGCTGTCGACCCTGATCACCGGAGCGGTGCCGAAGCCCGGTCGCATCGGGCTTGCCTATTTCGCCGACGAAAAGGGCCGCGTCGTCACCGAGATGTCGGTGATGGCGATCGCCGAGGATTTCTTCTTCCTGATCACCGCGGCGGTGGCGCAATGGCATGATTTCGAGTGGCTTGCGAAGAAGCTGCCGAAAGACGCGGAAATCACGCTGAAAGACGTCACCGAGGACTTCGGCTGCCAGATCCTCAGCGGGCCGCATTCCCGCGCCATCCTGGGCGACGTCGGAGGTGCGGATCTCACCCTGCCCTGGCTGTCGCACCAGTCCGTGCAGATCGGTGACAGATGGTGCCAGCTGGTGCGGGTTTCCTTTGCCGGCGAACTCGGTTGGGAAATCCACAGCCACACCGCCGACACGCCTGCCATCTTCGACGCCGTGTGGGAAGCCGGGCAGAAGCACGGCTTGAAGCCGTTCGGCATGTTCGCGCTGGACTCGCTGCGGCTCGAGAAGGCCTACCGCGCGTGGAAGCAGGACCTTTCGACCGACTACACGGTGCTCCAGGCAGGGCTCGAGCGCTTCGTCAAATGGGACAAACCGGATTTCGCCGGCAAGGCGGCGCTCCTGTCGGAAAAGCAGCATGGCGTCGCCAAGCGGTTCGTCGCCCTGACCATCGACGATCCGGGCGAATGCGACGCACCCTACATGTCGACGCTTTGGCACGATGGCGAGATCGTCGGCGAAACCACGTCCGGCGGCTGGGGCCATCGCATCGGCAAATCGATCGCGCTCGGGATGTTGCGCTCCGACCTTGCGGAGCCTGGCAGACGGATCGAGGTCGAGATATTCGGCACGCGCTTCGCCGCGACGGTGCAGCCGGACGGGCCGCTCTGGGACCCCGCAAACGAAAGGTTGAAAGCCTGACGTCAGCAGGCGTAGGAACGGGCCAATCCGGCCGCATGCGGTCAACCGAACACAGTCTCAAGAAGCAGTCCAATGCCACATCCATCCACCCGCATCTCCGGCATCATGCCGTCCGGCAAGGACGGCTGGGAGGTGCATTTCGAGGCCATGGGCCGCAAGCAGGCGGGCGACAACATCCTGATGTTGTCGGTCGGCGATCACGATTTCGACACGCCGGCCGAAACAGTGGAAGCGTGCGTCCGCCTGGTGCGCGAGGGCTATCACCACTACACCCAGCTTCCCGGGCTGCCGCGCCTGCGCGAAGCCATGGCGAAACTGTCCACCCGCTGCACCGGCGTCGAAACGACTGCCGATCAGGTGATCGCCACCGGCGGCGGCCAGGCCGCGCTCTACGCCGCGGTGCAGGCGACCTGCGACCCCGGCAGCCATGCCGTCGTGGTGGCGCCCTACTATGCCACCTACCTCGGTACGTTTCGCGCCGCCGGCGCCGAGTTCTCGCTGGTCGAGGCGCGCGCCGAGGACGGCTTCCAGCCCGATGCGCAGGCCGTCGAGGCCGCCCTCAGGCCTGAAACCCGCGCCATTCTGATCAACACGCCGAACAATCCTTCGGGGGCGATCTACACGCGCGAAAGCCTCGAGGCGCTGGCCGACATCTGCCGCCGCCACGACCTTTGGCTGCTTTCGGACGAGGTCTACTGGACGATGGCCTATGGCGGCCAGCACGTCTCGCCGCGCTCGCTGCCGGGGATGGCCGAACGCACGCTCGTCATCAACTCGATGTCGAAGAGCCATGGCATGACCGGCTGGCGTATCGGCTGGCTGACCGGGCCCGACCGGATCGTTTCACTGCTGATCAGCCTCAATCTGGTCTCCACCTACGGGCTGGCCGACTTCGTGTCGCGCGCCGCGATCGAGGCGCTGGAAAACGACTGGGGCGTGGCGGAGATTGCCGCACGCTACGAAGGTCGCCGAAAAACCTTCCTTGACGCGATCCGCGGCACGAACGGCGTCCAGGTTCGCGGTTCGGAGGGCGGCATGTACGTCATGCTCGACATTTCCGCGATCGAGCCGGACGACGAGGCGTTCGCCTGGACACTGCTCGAAGAGGAAAAGATCGCCCTCATGCCCGGTTCCAGTTTCGGCGAAGCCGCGGCCGGACACGTGCGCATCAGCCTTTGCCAGCCCGACGAGGTGCTGATGCAGGCGGCCGACCGGCTCAAGCGGTTCCTCGGCGCCTATGGCGACCGGGCGCGGCGGACCGGAACCGCATGACGAGCGCGGCAGGCCGTTCCGCCATTCCGACGAAGGCGCGGGTCGTCATCGTCGGTGGCGGCGTTTCGGGCTGCTCCGTCGCCTATCATCTGGCCAGGCTCGGCTGGACCGACATCGTGCTTCTGGAGAGGAAGCAACTGACCAGCGGCACCACGTGGCACGCCGCCGGACTGGTCGGCCAGTTGCGCGCCTCCCGCAACATGACGCGGCTCGCGAAATACTCCGCCGACCTCTACGCGCGCCTCGAGGAAGAGACCGGCATCGCCACCGGCATGCGCCAGGTCGGTTCGATCACCGTGGCGCTGACGCAGGAGCGCAAGGAGGAGATTTACCGCCAGGCCTCCCTCGCCCGGGCATTCGACGTCGATGTGCGAGAGATCTCGCCCTCGGAAGTCGGCCAGATGTATCCGCACCTCAACGTCTCGGATGTCGTCGCAGCCGTCCACCTGCCGCTCGACGGCCAGTGCGACCCTGCCAACATCGCGATGGCGCTGGCCAAGGGTGCGCGCCAGCGCGGCGCCGGCATTTTCGAGGGTGTGAAGGTGACCGCCGTCCACAAGAAGGACGGCCGCGTCTCCGGCGTCTCGTGGAAAGCCGGCGACGACGAGGGCGTCATCGAGACCGACATCGTGGTCAATTGCGCCGGCATGTGGGCGCGCGACTTCGCCGCGATGGCGGGCGTGACGGTGCCGCTGCACGCCTGCGAGCATTTCTATCTCATCACCGAGCCGATCGCAGGCCTGTCGCGCCTGCCGGTGCTGCGCGTCCCCGACGAGTGCGCCTACTACAAGGAGGACGCCGGCAAGATGATGCTCGGCGCCTTCGAGCCGGTGGCCAAGCCCTGGGGCATGGACGGCATTCCGGAGGATTTCTGCTTCGACCAGTTGCCGGAGGATTTCGCGCATTTCGAGCCGATCCTCGAGATGGGCGTCAACCGGATGCCGATGCTGGCGGAGGCCGGCATCCACACCTTCTTCTGCGGGCCGGAAAGCTTCACGCCGGACGACCGCTACTATCTCGGCGAGGCGCCGGAACTGCCCGGCTACTGGTTGGCGGCGGGCTACAACTCGATCGGCATCGTCTCGTCGGGCGGGGCCGGCATGGCGCTTGCGCAGTGGCTGGAAGACGGCGAGCCGCCGTTCGACCTTTGGGAGGTCGACATCCGCCGAGCCATGCCCTTCCAGGGCAATCGTCGCTACCTCAAGGAACGCGTCACCGAGACGCTGGGCTTGCTCTACGCCGACCATTTTCCCTATCGCCAGATGGCGACAGCCCGCGGCGTGCGGCGCTCGCCGCTGCACGAGCACCTGAAGGCACGCGGCGCCGTCTTCGGCGAGGTCGCCGGCTGGGAGCGCGCCAACTGGTTCGCCCGGCCTGACCAGGCGCCGGAATACCGCTATTCGTGGAAACGCCAGAACTGGTTCGACAACAATCGCGACGAGCACATGGCGGTGCGCGAGAATGTCGGCCTGTTCGACATGACCTCTTTCGGCAAGATCAGGGTGGAGGGTCGCGACGCCTGTTCGTTCCTGCAGCGCCTGTGCGCCAACGACGTCGACGTCGCGCCGGGTCGGCTCGTCTACACGCAGATGCTGAACGCACGCGGCGGCATCGAGTCCGACCTCACCGTCACCCGGCTTTCCGAAACCGCCTTCCTGCTGGTCGTGCCGGGAGCGACGCTGACCCGCGACCTCGCCTGGCTGAAACGGCACCTGTCCGACGAGTTCGTCGTCATCACCGACGTCACCGCTGCCGAGGCTGTGCTTTGCCTGATGGGTCCTCGCTCGCGCGACCTGATCCGGACCATCAGCCCGAACGACTTTTCCAACGAGAACAATCCGTTCGGCACGTTTCAGGAGATCGAGATCGGCATGGGGCTCGCCCGCGCCCACCGCGTCTCCTATGTCGGCGAGCTCGGCTGGGAGCTTTACGTGTCTGCCGACCAGGCGCCGCACGTCTTCGAGACGTTGGTGGATGCCGGCGAAGCGTTCGATCTCAAGCTGTGCGGGCTGCACGCGCTGGATTCCTGCCGCATCGAGAAGGGTTTCCGCCACTTCGGCCACGACATTACCGACGAGGATCACGTGCTGGAGGCGGGGCTCGGCTTCGCCGTAAGGCCCGAAAAGGGCGACTTCATCGGCCGCGATGCCGTGCTCGCCAGGCGGGCGGACGGCCTGTCGCGCCGCCTCGTGCAGTTCAAGTTGCTGGATACCGAACCACTGCTCTTCCACAACGAGGCGATCGTACGCGACGGCGAGATCGTCGGCACGATCACCTCGGGCAATTACGGCCATTTCCTGGGCGCCGCGGTCGGGCTCGGCTACGTCCCCTGCCCGGGCGAAGACGCCGCATCGGTACTGGCGTCGCGCTACGAGATCGAGATCGCCGGCGAGCGATTCGAAGCCAGCCCCTCCCTGGCGCCGCTCTACGACCCGAAGGGGCTGCGCGTTCGCATGTAAACGCGGGGCACCAACTCTCCTGTCGAATCAAGCTGTTGATAGGGTCGGAAGTAGTCCCTTCTGGTGATTGCCCCCGGGCGTGACCGTTGGCACTTTACTAGGCCGTCGAGCAGGCTGGAATGAACCTCCTGACGAGCCGGCGCCCTCCCTCGTGGGCGAACCGTGATGCACAGGGACCTGCATGCACTCCTATCTCACCGAGCCGCTGGCCGGCGGCGCCGACGACCGCGACGCCTACGTCTTCTATGACCGCCACGGCCGGGTCTCCGACAGGGTCTCGTATGGAGCGCTCGATGCACTCACCAGTTCGCTCGGAGCCTCGCTGAAGCGCGATCACGGCATCGGCTTCGCGGACCGCGTGGCACTGGCCTTCGGACCGGGCATCGATTTCGTTCGCGCCTTCTTCGCCTGCATCAAGATCGGCGCCATTCCCGTGCCGCTGCCGAGCGCGGCGGGTGCACTGGCGGGCCGCGGCGACACCCGGATGCGCGCCGTCATCGAGGACTGTTCGGCGACCGCGGTGCTCGCCGACGCCAAGCGGTGCGGCGAACTTCGCGGCGCCGACTGGCTGTCGGGTAGCGGCGACCTTTCTCGCCTCATCGCCTTCGAAACGCTCGACCCGCACGCCGAGCTCGATGCGATCACTCGGAACGAGACGCTGTTCCTGCAGTACACCTCGGGTTCGACCAGCAGTCCCCGCGGCGTGATCGTCAGCCATGCCAACGTCATCCACAACGCGACGTTCGGCACGACGGTCGACCGTCCCTCGATGTTGTCCTGGCTGCCGCATTATCACGACATGGGGCTGATCGGTTATCTGCTGGCGCCGATCATCCGCGGCGGCACCGCCCACAACTTCTCACCGATGGACTTCGTCAGGCGCCCCGCCCTGTGGCTCGAATTGATGACCGCTACTGGTGCGACCCATAGCTCGGCGCCGAATTTCGCCTTCGAGACCTGCCTGCGCGAGGACAAGATCCCCGCTTCCGCCGTCGCCGGTTACCGGCTGGAGCGCGTGGAAGCGCTGATGAACGGCGCCGAGCCGGTGCGCCCGGCAACGATGGAGCGCTTCCTGGAGAAGTTCGCCCCGGCCGGGCTCAGGCGCGAAGCGCTGATCGCCGCCTACGGGCTGGCGGAAAACACGCTTTGCGTATCCACCTGCGGCTTGCGGCGCATCAGCATTTCCCGCGACGCGCTCGACCAGCGGCGCGAAATCGCCGACGCCGTCGACGGTGAAGCATCGGTGCGCCTGCAAAGCTGCGGCGCCCCCATTCCTGGCGTCGACCTGCGCATCGTCGACCCGGTCACGATGGCAGAGTTGCCCGAGGGCCGCTTCGGAGAGGTCTGGGTCGGCGGCCCCTCGAAAGCCGGCGGCTACTGGAACAAGCCGGAACTCAGCGATGCGCGCTTCCGCGCCAGCATCGCCGGCCAGGACGGAACCTGGCTGCGCACCGGCGACATCGGTGCGTTGCGCGACGGAGAACTCTTCCTGCAGGGACGGATCGGCGAGATGGTCGTCTCGGGCGGCGCCAATTTCTTCCCGGAAGACGTCGAACGAGCCCTTTCCGAAGCACTGCGCCGACACGGCCTCGACGGTCTGGCCGTCGCCGCCTTCGCCAATCGCTCCGAGAGCGGGAGCGAGAGCTTCGTCGCGGTGATCGAAAGCAGGGCGCGGCAGCCGATCCCGTTGCTGGCGCCGCTGCACGCCATCATGAAGGAGATGACGGACGCGCCGGTCTCGACGCTCGCGGTCGTCGGGCACGGCGTGATCGCACGCACCACGTCCGGCAAGATTTCCCGCTACCGCATCCGGGAAGCGTGGCAGGGCGGCCGCATCGTCCCGATCGAACGCTTCGAGGTGCCGGCGGCGGACGAACGCACCCAGGAGGGCGACGTTCTCGGCGACATCGCCGCGCGGCTTCATGCCCTCGGCCCAGGCGCACGCATCGCCGATCTGGGACTCTCGTCCATCGAGCTGGTGGAACTCAGCGTCGCTATGGAAGAGCTGTGGCAGTCGCTGGGCAGGGGCGCCGGCGCAATGCCGGAAGAGTTTTTCGACCTCGGCGCGATCGGCGCGATCGGCATGCCGGATATCGAGGCGATGCTGGCGCACGCGTCCAATCCGGACAGCCTCAGGGGCCACCTCACCGATCTCCTGGCTCGGCTGACCCGCGAATTGCGCGAGGAGGACGCCCGACGCATGGCGGCGGACGTTTCGCTGGCCGACGGTTTTTCGCCCGCCGCGGACGCGCCTTCGACGCAGGGCGGTGCCCGACTGGTCACCGGCGCCTCCGGCTTCCTCGGCTCATTCCTTGTCGCATCGCTGCTGGACCAGACCGACCAACCCATCGTCGCGCTGGCGCGCCCGCAAGGCGGCAGGAGCGCGCACGAGCGGGTTCTGGCCGCGCTGGAGGAGACCGGCGTGTTCGGCCGGGTGCCGCGGGACAGCGCGACGGCACGGCTCACCGTGATCGAATCCGATCTTGGCGCGCCGCGCCTGGGCCTGTCGCCGGACGACTGGCAGAACCTGTCACTCGAGGTCAGCGACATCTACCACTGCGGAGCGGCGGTCGACTACGTCAAGGACTACCAGGCATTGCGGGCAGCCAACGTGCTGGGAACGGCGGCGATCGTGGAACTTGCCACGGCCGGCGTTCGCAAGACGCTGCATCATGTCTCTTCCACCATGATCTACGGCTGGAGCCGTCTCGACGTGGCCGCCGAGGAGGACTGCAACCCGGACATGCGCGAGCTCGACTTCGGCTATGCGCAGTCGAAATGGGTGTCGGAGCAGATCGTCTGGCGCGCCTTCGCACGCGGACTTTCGGGCCATGTCTATCGTCCGGCCTTCGTCACCGCCTCGCGCAACGGTGCGTATGTGCGCGGCGACATCGTCGCGCGCATGCTCGGCTACATGATCCGGCACCGTGTCTCGACGAGCACGGCCAACCAGCTCAGCCTGCTGCCGGCCGATATCGCGGCCCACAACATCGTGGCGCTGTCCCTCGAAAAGACGCGCACCGACAGCGCCTACAACATCGTCGCCGACCGCTATGTCTGCTTCACGGATCTCGTGGCTGCAATCGGCTGCCGCTACGGCTACGCGTTCGACATGCTTCCGCTCGACCGCTTCGTCGCGCACGCCAACCGGCACTGCGAGCACGACGACGACTTCTATCCGCTGCGTTCTTTCATCAACTACCACTACCAGCAGGTCGCCCGGATGGCCGACAAGCGCTACGACAGCCGGCAGTACCGCGCGGCGCGCGACGTCACGACCGGCACGCTGCCGGACGCGACGCTGGCGGAAACCGTGGAGGGGATCGTCGAATTCCTGCTGGCGCAGGGGCTGATCCCGCCACCGCGAGCCGCCGCTGCCAGGGCCTGACCTCCCCGACGGCTCAGTTGTTGTTGGGAGCGGTGTAGGTGTACGGCTTGCAGACCAGGCCGACGAGACATTCCTGCTTGTCCCGTGTCGCGACCCATGTCCGCTTTCCGCTATAGGCCAGTTCGCAATACCGATCCGACGACACGAACTTGTCGTAGGTGTGCGCGCCGGTGGTCAGCACGATCGAGTGCTCGCGCTGCACCAGCGCCTGGGCCTGCGCACATGTCATCGTACGCACGTCCGGCCGGGCAAAGGCGGTGCCCGCCGTGGCCGTCACAAGGACAGAGGCGAGGCAGAGAGAAAGCAACTTCTTGTTCTTCATGATGTTCATCCTGTCGCATCCCCTCCGCCAACGAACGTAGCGCCGGGACGGACCGGGTCAATTCACAAAGATATGCGCGAAAGGCAGCGCCTCGGTCAGCCGTCGTTGGCGGCGCTGAGCTGATCTGGCCGGATTCCGGCATCGCCCTCGTGGCTGGCGCGCAGCCGCACGCCAGGGCCGATGCCCTCGTCGGCGAGGAATTCGATCCCCTCGGCTTCCAGCGACAGGCGCATGCGCCTGATCTCGTCGGCCTCGACGCGGGCACCGCGCTCGAAGCGGGCGACGTCACGCTCCGAAAGCCCGGCGGCGTCGCCGAGCCGGCGGCGGTTCCACAGGAGGGCGGCGCGCGCCATGCGGCATTGAACAGGTGTCATGGCGCCCACAATGTCAGCAAACATCCGGGCGGGCAACGCAATCCGCCTCCCCCTCCCATGCCGAATTCGCCGCCGCCCATGGTTTCATTCCGCGTTGGCGCGCTCTACCTATGGGCCATGCCAATCTCCGATACCTTCCGGCCCGTCGACAGCCATGCAGCCCTCGGCGACGATTTTTTCGACGTCGTCGAGCCCGCGCGCTTTCCCGAACACATCGTGCGCTACCGCAATCAGCGCTGGGCACGGCGGACCGGCCTCGATACGTTGAGCGAGGCCGAGTGGATCGAGCATTTCGGCCGGTTCGCGCTATTTCCCGGAAGCCTCGCCGCGCATCTGGCGCTGCGCTATCACGGCCACCAGTTCCGCTCCTACAATCCCGATCTCGGCGACGGGCGCGGCTTCCTGTTCGCGCAATGCCTGGATATCGCCGACGGCCGCCTGCTCGACTTCGGCACCAAGGGCAGTGGCACCACGCCGTGGTCGCGCGGCGGCGACGGCCGTCTCACGCTCAAGGGCGGCGTGCGCGAGGTGCTGGCGACGGAAATGCTGGAGGCGCTCGGCGTCGACACGTCGAAATCGTTCAGCCTGATCGAGACCGGCGAGGCGCTTTACCGCGGCGACGAGCCGTCACCCACCCGCTCCTCCGTCCTGGTCCGGCTTTCCCATTCCAACATCAGGATCGGCAGCTTCCAGCGCCTGCTCTATCTCGACCAGCACGACAACATCGCCCGGCTGCTCGACTATGCGGTGAAGGTCTACATGCCCGACGCCTGGCGCGACGATCCGGCGGAGCGGGCTCTGGCTTTCCTGGCGGAAGTCACCCGCCGCGTCGCCCGCACCGGCGCGCAGTGGATGCTCGCCGGCTTCGTGCACGGCGTGCTCAACACCGACAACATCAATGTCACCGGCGAGAGCTTCGACTACGGTCCGTGGCGCTTCGCCCCGACGCTCGACCCCGCCTTCACCGCCGCCTATTTCGACCAGACCGGCCTCTATGCGTTCGGGCGCCAGCCGGACACGCTTTTGTGGAACCTTGCCCGCCTCGCCGAATGCCTGCTGCCACTTGCTCCGAAGGAAAAGCTCGAAGAGACGCTGCGAGGTTTCGAGACCGCCTTCCGCGAGGCATTCGAGGCGCAATTGCTGGCACGGCTCGGGTTGAAGCCGGCAGGCGCGGAGGCGGCTGGCGAACTCACCCGGTCCTTCTGGCGCTTCCTGATCGAGACGCAGGCACCGTACGAACGCTTCTACTTCGACTGGCGGGGCGGACTGGCGAGCGAGGATCGCGCAGGCAACAGCCCTTCCGCCGGGCACTACGCTTCCGAATCCTTTGCGCCGGTGAGACAGGCGCTGAGCCGCTTCGAGGCCCTGCCCGGGGCGCTCGACCACCCCTATTTCGCCGGCGAGGCGCCGTGCACGATGCTGATCGACGAAGTGGAGGCGATCTGGGCGCCGATCGCGGAAAAGGACGACTGGTCGACGTTCGAGGCCAAGCTGGCGGAGATTGCCGCCATGCGACAGGCCTACGGCTTCTCGACCGCCTGAAGGGTCATTTCCCGCCCTTCGCGTCCTCGCCTTCAGGCGGCTCTTGCGGATTGAAGTCGAGGAAGAAGCCGTAGAACGACAGCGCGGCGAAGACGGCGACGAGCACGCCCCACATCGGCGAGCCCCATACGAACTCGAACACCGTCCAGCAGGCGAGAAACGCCATCAGGACGAGTCGGACCCACAGCGGCCGGAACCAACGGTGGTTGGTGTCGAGCATCTTCATGCCGCCCCGCCTTCCGCCACCGATCTGGCTTCATCCTCCACGGCGCCCCTCACGCCCTTTTCCAGCATCGCCGCCAGCGCGCCGTTGACCTCGTTCGTCCAGCGCGGATCGCCGGCGAGGCTTTCCGGCACGAAGCCGGGCAGCGACTGCAGCGCGGCGACGATGGAGGCCGCCCCGCCGCCCGCCCTGGCGAGAGCAGCCGCGATCGCCTCGGCGCGCGGATCGTCGATCGTGTAAGTCTCACCGGTATCGGTGCGGCCGAGGCAGTAGCGCATCCAGGCAGCGATCGCGAAGGCGAACGGCCGCACCTCCCTGCCCTGCGCCAATGCCTGCAGGGCCGGCGCGAACATGCGCTGCGGCAGCTTTTCGGTGCCGTCCATGGCGATCTGGCGCGTCGCATGGGCAATCGCCGGGTTGCGGAAGCGCGTCAGAAGCTCCTCGGCGTATTTCGGGACGTCGATCGCGGCGAGCGGCTTCAGCGAGGCGCCCGCTGCCTGCAGGTGCCGCCGCGCCAGCCTGGCGAGCGCGGCGTCGCGCATGACGTCGCGCACATAGCTGCGTCCGCTCAGGAAGCCGGCATAGGCCATCAGCGAATGCGTGCCGTTGAGCATCCGCAGCTTCATCTCCTCGTAGGGCGCCACGTCGTCGACGAACAGCGCGCCGCCTGCTTCCCAGGCCGGGCGCCCCGCCGGGAAACGATCCTCGATCACCCATTGCGAGAAGACTTCCGTCTCCACTGCGGCCTCGTCGCGAAACCCGGTGAGACGCTGCGCATCCTCCAGCGTCTGCGCGGTGGGCGCGGGCGTGATCCGGTCGACCATGGTCGAGGGGAATGCGACGTTATCGGCGATCCAGTCGGCCAGCGCGGGGTCGGTTCGTCGCGCGAAATCTCTCACGCCGCCCGCCAGCAGGCCGCCATTGTCGGGCAGGTTGTCGCAGCACAGCACGGTGAAGGCCGCGCTTCCCGATTCGCGACGCAGCCTGAGCGCCTCGACGATCAGCCCGAGCACGCCCTTCGGACTGCGCGGGTTTTCGAGGTCGGCTGCAACGGCGGGATGGCTTTTGTCGATGCCGCGCGCCGCCCGGTCGATGCCGTAGCCCTTTTCGGTAACCGTGGTGCTGACGATCCGCGTCGCGGGATCGGTCAATGCCGCCAAAGCCGACCCGGGTTCGCGGGCCGCCGCGACGACGCGACGGATTGAGCCTACTATGCGCGTCCGCGCCCCCTCGCCTCGCTCGATCAGGGTGAACAGCCCGTCCTGCGCATTGAGCGAGTCGGCGATGTCAGTGCTGCGCGGGCTGATCCCGTCGATGCGCCAGTCGCCACCCGCCGCGGCAATTGCGGCATCGGTGTAGACGGCCTGGTGCGCCCGGTGAAACGCGCCGACACCGAAATGCACGATCCCCGCGCCGTGCTCGGCGGGCACAAAGTCCGGCTTGAGAACGTCGCCCGGCAGTCGGCCGAGCGCCTTTCGCGATAGTCTTTCCGTCATGTCGAAAGCCCGCTCCAGCTTGCGTGTGCATGCCTAGCAGCCCGCGCCCGCGATGGCGAGCAGTCGGGTCGCCGCGACGTTTTGGCACTCTCCATGGCAGAGTGCCAAAATTTTATGGAACCCCTCTTGAACAACCAGGAAGAAGCAGCCAAATCATCCGCGCGCGACGCCTCAAAGGATCGCGTCCGTCGCGCCGGCACAGTTCGCGTCCGGCTCGAAGGGACCTCTCGAACTGTTTGTCCTTGAAGGAGAACACAATGACGTTCCGTCCATTGCACGACCGCATTCTCGTCCGCCGCATCGATGCCGAGGAAAAGACCGCCGGCGGCATCATCATTCCCGACACCGCCAAGGAAAAGCCGATGGAGGGCGAAGTCGTCGCCGTCGGATCCGGCGCTCGCGACGAGGCCGGCAAGCTGGTGCCGCTCGACGTCAAGGTCGGCGACCGCGTGCTCTTCGGCAAGTGGTCCGGCACCGAGATCCGCCTGCAGGGCGAGGACCTGCTGGTGATGAAGGAAAGCGACGTGATGGGCATCATCGAGACGCCCGCAACCATGAGCAAGGCCGCCTGACGGCTTGCCGCCAACGACATCCAGTCAACGAAGCTGCCTATTGAAGGAGTGATCCAATGGCTGCCAAGGACGTGAAATTCAACACCGATGCCCGCGAGCGCATGCTGCGCGGCGTCAACATCCTCGCCGATGCCGTCAAGGTAACGCTCGGCCCCAAGGGCCGCAACGTCGTCATCGACAAGTCGTTCGGCGCCCCGCGCATCACCAAGGACGGCGTGACTGTCGCCAAGGAAATCGAGCTCGAGGACAAGTTCGAGAACATGGGCGCGCAGATGGTGCGCGAGGTCGCCTCGAAGACCAACGACCTGGCCGGCGACGGCACCACCACGGCGACCGTGCTCGCCCAGGCGATCGTGCGCGAGGGCGCCAAGGCTGTCGCTTCCGGCATGAACCCGATGGACCTGAAGCGCGGCATCGACAAGGCCGTCGAGGCGGTCGTTGCCGAGCTCAAGGCCAATGCCCGCAAGGTCACCCAGAACGGCGAGATCGCCCAGGTCGGCACCATTTCGGCCAACGGCGACGCCGAGATCGGCAAGTTCCTCGCCGAGGCGATGGAAAAGGTCGGCAACGAGGGCGTCATCACCGTGGAAGAAGCCAAGACCGCCGAGACCGAGCTCGAGGTCGTGGAAGGCATGCAGTTCGACCGCGGCTACCTCTCGCCCTACTTCGTCACCAACCAGGACAAGATGCGCGCCGAACTCGAGGATCCCTACATCCTGATCCACGAGAAGAAGCTGTCGAACCTGCAGGCGCTGCTGCCGGTGCTCGAGGCCGTCGTCCAGTCGTCGAAGCCGCTGCTGATCATCGCCGAGGACGTCGAGGGCGAGGCGCTCGCCACGCTCGTCGTCAACAAGCTGCGCGGCGGCCTCAAGGTCGCGGCCGTCAAGGCGCCCGGTTTCGGCGACCGCCGCAAGGCCATGCTCCAGGACATCGCGATCCTCACCGGCGGCACGGCGATTTCGGAGGATCTCGGCATCAAGCTTGAGAACGTGACGCTCAACATGCTCGGCCGCGCCAAGAAGGTGGTTATCGAGAAGGAGAACACCACGATCGTCGACGGCGCCGGCTCGAAGGAGGAGATCTCCGGCCGCGTCGCCCAGATCAGGGCGCAGATCGAGGAGACCACTTCCGACTACGACCGCGAGAAGCTGCAGGAGCGGCTGGCCAAGCTCGCCGGCGGCGTCGCGGTGATCCGCGTCGGCGGTGCCACCGAGGTCGAGGTCAAGGAGAAGAAGGACCGCGTCGACGACGCGCTGCACGCCACGCGCGCGGCCGTCGAGGAAGGCATCCTGCCGGGCGGCGGCGTCGCCCTTCTGCGGGCCGCCAAGGCGCTCGACGCCGTCCAGGACCGACAACGAGGACCAGCGCCACGGCGTCGACATCATCCGCCGCGCCATCGAGGCGCCGGTACGCCAGATCGCCGTCAATGCCGGGGCCGAGGGCTCCATCGTCGTGGGCAAGCTGCGCGACAAGCCGGAATTCGCCTGGGGCTGGAACGCCCAGACCGGCGAATATGGCGACATGTTCGCTCAGGGCGTGATCGACCCGGCCAAGGTGGTGCGCACCGCGCTGCAGGATGCGGCCTCGGTTGCCGGCCTGCTGGTCACCACCGAGGCGATGGTCGCCGAGAAGCCGAAGAAAGCCTCCGCCGCTCCGGCCATGCCCGGCGGCATGGGCGACATGGACTTCTAGGCCCTTCGTCCCCGCCAACGAAAGAGCCCGCGCTCCACAATGAGCGCGGGCTTTTTTCTTTTCGCGAGACCGTCGAAGCGACACATCGCTCCCTCGACGAGGAGGTATCCGGAGGCTGGAACCTGAGTTACGGATTTTCGTCGGAAAAGAGCCTTTCGGGGCACTGGACAGGTCCGGCCCCAGCCGCTATAGACCGCCCACTCCTGATCCGGCCTTCGGTCGGTGACCCGGCGGGTGATTAGCTCAGTTGGTAGAGCAGCTGACTCTTAATCAGCGGGTCGCAGGTTCGATCCCTGCATCACCCACCACCTCCTAGCCTTCTTTACGTCCAACGCGTCGCGCCTGCAAAACCGGCGCGAAGGATTGCGTCACGCGTAGAGCGTGCCCTCCGCCACCTTCACCGCATGGCCGCCGATGCGGGCGGCGTCGATCCGCCCGGCCGCGACGTCGATCTCGAGGCGGATGCGCGACGGGCGGCCCATCTCCAGCCCCTGTTCGATCAGGACAGCCGAAGAGCCGTCGCGCGGGCGGTCGAATTCCATGACGGCGCCGGCGAAGGCGGCCGCGGCCGAACCGGTCGCCGGATCTTCCATGATCCCGGCCCAGGGGGCGAACATGCGCGTATGGAAGTCGCAGTCGTGGCCGACCGTCTCGCGGCAATAGACGTAGGGGTCGCCGATGAGATGCCCGTCCGGCGCGGCGAGCGCCAGCCACTGGCGCGCATCCAGCGTGGCCTTGGCGGCGGCTTCCAGTCCCGCCACCGGAATGCAGACATAGGGCACGCCTGCCGTCCACGCGCTGATCTCGTGGTTTTCGAAGCCGATCTCGTGATAGTCGAGGCCGAGTGCGGCGGCCACGGCTTCGGGTCCGGCGGGAAAATCGACCCGTTCGGGCAGTTTCGGCAGGTCGAACTCGGCGAAGGAATTGGTCTGGCCCGACACGGCGCAACGCACGTCTCCGACCTTTTCCTCCAGCACCAGGATCGCCCCGCCATTGCCTGCCGGAAGTCCGTGTTCGGAGGCCAGCGCTACCGCCGTCCCGACCGTCGGATGGCCTGCGAACGGCAGTTCCTTCGCCGGGGTGAAGATGCGCACGGATGCGGTGTGGGCCGGCTTCGTCGCCGGCGACACGAACACCGTCTCCGACAGATTGAACTCGCCGGCGATCCTCTGCATCGCCTGGCCGTCCAGCCCATCGGCGTCGAGAACGATCGCCAGCGGGTTGCCGCCAAGCGCGGTCTCGGTGAAGACATCGTAGACCAGGTATCGGCGTGCGCTCATCGTTTCTCCTTTTCCGGCGTTAGCCGACGCAGCTTGATCTGCGGCAACATGGCCAAGAATTAATTTGTAATCATGCTCTTCTCGCACGATCTCTGAAAACAAGGGACCGGGTCAGAAGAGGGTTCGCGATGGACCAGCTCGTCAAGCGGCCGAATGCCGCAGCGCCCACCGACATCGAACAGGCGCTGGGACTGGACAAGGGCGGGCGGCGAAAGGCCGGGCGCCGCCGATGGATATATTTCACGCTCGCGCTGCTGTTGATCGCGGGCGCGGGTCTATTCGCCTATCTGAATGATGGCGGCAGACGCAAACGGTGTCCTACCAGACGACGCCGGTGGCACGCGGCGACCTCACCGTGGAAGTCACCGCGACGGGGACGCTGCAGCCGCTGACCCAGGTCGAGGTCTCCACCGAACTCTCCGGCGTGGTGCGCGACGTACCGGTCGAGGAGAACCAGCGCGTTGCCAAGGGCGACGTGCTCGCCCGCCTGGATACCTCGCGCATCGAGGCGCAGATCGCCCGCGCCAAGGCCTCGGTTCAGGCCGCCCAGGCAAAAGTCGACGACGCGCAGGTGACGCTGAAGGAGACGACTCGGGCTTTCGAGCGCTCGCAGAAACTGGCCGATCGGGGCATGGTCGCGACCGAGGCGCTCGACACCGCGGCGGCCGCCCGCGACCGCGCCAATGCGGCTGTCGAGACCGCGCAGGCGAACCTCGCCATCGCCCAGGCCGACCTGACGCTCGAACAGCAGGATCTCGACAAGAGCACGATCTACGCGCCGATCGACGGCGTCGTTCTGACGCGTTCGGTCAATCCCGGCCAGACGGTCGCTGCCTCCACCCAGGCGCCGGTGCTGTTCGTCATCGCGCAGGACCTGGAGCAGATGGAGCTCGACGCCTCGGTCGACGAGGCCGACATCGGCTCGGTCGCAGCCGGCCAGAAAGCCCATTTCACCGTCGATGCCTTCCCGCAGCACAGCTTCGACGCGGCGATCCGCGACATCTCCTTTGCCTCGACCGAAACCGAGGGCGTCGTCACCTACGAGGCCCGCCTCGACGTCGGCAATCCGGACCTGCTGTTGCGGCCGGGCATGACGGCTTCGGTGTCGATCGTCACCCGCGAGGCCAAGGACGTGCTGCTGGTCCCCAACAGCGCCTTCCGCTTCAGCCCGCCCGAAACCCAGGAAAGCCGCGGCTTCTCGCTGCGCGACCTGTTCTCGCCGCGCTTTCCCCGCTTCGGCCGGGGCAGCGGCAACCAGGCGGCAGCCGACGGCACGCGCACGCTCTGGGTGCTGAAGGATGGCGCTCCCTCGCGTGTCACGGTGAAGACCGGCGCGACCGACGGCGAGATGACGGAGGTCCTGTCCGGGCCTCGACGAAGGCGACAGCGTCATCACCGGCACCTCCACCCGCGCGTCGGCTGCGACGCGATGAGCGAGGCCCCCCTCATCAGCTTCGAGAACGTGTGGAAGACCTACGGCCGCGGCGAGGCCGAGGTCCACGCGCTGGCAGGCGTCGACCTGTCGGTGCGGGAGGGCGAGTTCGTGGCGATCATGGGTCCCTCGGGGTCCGGCAAGTCGACGGCGATGAACATCATCGGCTGCCTCGATACGCCGACATCCGGCCGCTACGGCTTCATGGGCGTCGATGCCGGCCGCCTCGACCGCGGCAGTCGCGCGGTGCTGCGCAACCGCTACATCGGCTTCGTCTTCCAGGGCTACAATCTGCTGCCGCGGACCACCGCGGCCGAGAACGTCGAACTGCCGCTCGTCTATCGCGGCGTGCCGGGGCGCGACCGCCGCAGGCTGGCCATGGAAGCGCTGGAACAGGTGGGGCTTGCCGGCCGCGAGGACCACACGCCGGCCGAGCTTTCGGGCGGCCAGCAGCAGCGCGTGGCGATCGCACGCGCCATCGTCACCCGCCCTTCCCTGCTCGTGGCCGACGAGCCGACCGGCAATCTCGACACGCAGCGCAGCCACGAGATCATGGAGCTGTTGACCGGGCTCAACGAGGCGTCCGGGCTGACCGTGCTGATGGTCACGCACGAGGCGGACATCGCCGGCTTCGCGCAGCGCATCATCGGCTTCCTCGACGGCCACATCGCCTCGGACAGGCTCAGGGCGGAGGCGGCCTGATGTTCCTGGAAACCGTCCGCCTCGCGCTGCGCTCGGTGCGCCGCAACGCGCTGCGCTCTTTCCTGACGCTGCTCGGCATCGTCATCGGCGTCGCCGCGGTGATCGCCATGATCACCATCGGCTCGGGCACGACGGCGAAGGTCAAGGCGGACATTTCGAGCCTCGGCAGCAACCTGCTGGTGGTGCGCGCCTCGCGGCCGTCGCGCGGCGGCGGCACCGATTTCACGCCCAGGCGGCTCGACGAGAAGGACCTGGCGGCGCTTCGCAAGAACCTGACGGGCGTCGCCGCCATCTCCGCCGCCTCGCAGACCGCGGTGCGCGTCGTCTACGGCGCCGCCAACCTGCAGTCCCAGGTCACCGGCACGGACAACGACTATTTCACCGCGCGCGACTGGAACATCGCGCTCGGCCGCGGCTTCTCCGAATCGGAAGTGCGGGGCGGCGCCAATGTCTGCCTGATCGGCGAGACCGTGCGCACGACGCTGTTCGGCGCCGGCGATCCGGACGGCCTGGCGCTGCGCGTCAACCGCATGAGCTGCCGCGTCATCGGCGTGCTGGCCTCCAAGGGCACATCCGGTTTCGGTCAGGATCAGGACAACGTCGTGATGATGCCGCTGCCGACCTACCAGCGCCGCATCGCCGGGGCGCGCGACATCGATTCCATCTACGTGGCGGCCCGCGACGGCGTTCCGACGTCGGGCGTACTGGCCCAGATCGAGGACATCCTGCGCGAGACGCGCCATATCGGCGTCGGCCAGGAGGACAATTTCGACGTCCGCGACATGACGCAGATCGCCGACGCCATGACCTCCACGACCACGGTGATGACCGGCATGCTGGGCGCTCTGGCGAGCGTCAGCCTGCTGGTCGGCGGCATCGGCATCATGAACATCATGCTGGTGTCGGTGACCGAGCGCACCCGCGAGATCGGCATAAGGCTGGCGATCGGCGCGCACGAGAAGCACATCCTCATCCAGTTCCTGGTGGAGGCGACGGTGCTTTCCCTGCTCGGCGGGCTGATCGGCATCGTGCTCGGGCTGACGCTCGCCGGCGCCGCGACCATGACGCTCGGCATTCCGTTCGTGCCGAGCGCGTCGGTGATCGCGCTCGCGGTCGGCTTTTCAGGCGTGATCGGGATCGTCTTCGGCTTCTTTCCCGCGCTTCGCGGCGCCCGTCTCGACCCGATCGACGCGCTCAGGCACGAATGACCGGGCGCGCCACGCTGCTGGTCACGTCGGCATCGGCGCGAAGTGCTGGCCGATCAAGTAGGGCCACACGATGAGGGCGAGCAGCCCCCACCAGAAGCCGAGCTTCAGATAGCCCAGCGTGAAAAGCCATCCGGCGAACCACAGCATTCCAAGCGAGGAATGCTGCTCGACCCTTATCCTGCTCGTCATTGTCCTGCCTCCGGTTGCGCCGGCAGGATCGCGCTCGGACGAGGCAGCGCCGCCTTGATCGAGATCAGGCGGGCAGCTTCGGCCGCAACCGGGGGATCATCGGTTCCGCAGCGCCTCGGCCTCGGCGTAGAACCGTTTTTCCCATGCCTTGTGATTGTCCATGCCCTCGCGGATGAAAGGCGTGAACACGGCGATGTTCATCAGTAGCCAGTTCACGAAACTGGCCGGAAAGCGCAGCGGCTTGACGAAATCGACGAACAGCACCACCCGCGTCTTGTCGGTGTGGTTCCAGGCCTCGTGCTCGTAGGCGTCGTCGAAGATCAGCGCCTTGCCCTCTTCCCAGTGGCAGACCTGTTTGTCGACGCGGATGCCGAGCTTGTCCTTTGGCTCCGGCACGATCAGCCCGAGATGCAGCCTGAGAACGCCGTTGTAGGGGCCGCGGTGCGGCGGCAGGTGCTTGCCCGGCTCGAAGATCGAGAACATCACCGTCTTCAGCCCCGGGATCTTCTGCGCGATCCGCCAGGTCTGCGGGCACTGCTCGATGTTGCGTTCGGCCTTTACGCCGTAGCCGATCAGGAAGAACGTCTTCCAGTGGCTGTCGGTGGTGATCGTCTTCACGTCGGTGGAGATGTCCTGGAAGTTGGGCAGTTCCGACTGCCGCTCCAGGACCCGGTCGAGTTCGGCGCGGATCGCCGGCCACTCCCTCTCGATCTCCTTCGCCCACGGGAAGGTGGCGAGATCGTAGACCGGCGGATTTCCGACCTTGGAGTATTTCAGGTTCAGCCGCTCGGCCCAGCCGACGATTCCCATCAGCAGCCGGGTGATCGCGCTTGGCCGGTCCATCGGCGCCAGGCCTTCGGTGCCGAAGCTCTGATGCGGCGTGTCTCCGCTTGCATGGCTCTTTTCGACAGAACTCACGGGTCTTGCCTCCGATTCCGTACGTTCGGGACGTGAAGGTTAGCGCCGGCGCACCAGCCCGGCTAGGCGTGCGGCCCGAAATGCCACTTCACCATTTCCACCATGTGCGGCATCAATCCCTCGGGGAGGTCGTCGGAGCCGCGGATGACCACCGGCCCCTCGATCTCCGGGTCGTCCTGGCCCGCAACGAAATCTCTCGATGTCCGACAGCCAGCGCATCGGCATCCCGGTCGAGCAGATAGCGGCCGAAGATCACGGTTCCGGCATCGCCGGCAAGCGCGTGCCAGCCCTGCTCGAATCTTGCCGCGCCGAGGTCGATGCCGGTCTCCTCGCGCACTTCCCGCACCATGTTGGCGTGCAGGTCGACACGGCCGCCGGAAAAATCCTGCGGTTCGAACATGCCTGCCGGAAAATAGACGCGACCGGCATTCGCCGTGGTGGAAGCCATTCGTGCCGCGATCAGCGCGCCGTCGCGCGACACCAGCATGGGATGGGCGAAGAAGTGCGCGGCCGGCTGCTCGCGATGCCGCCGCCAGTAGAGAAAGGCCGCATAGGAGACCGGGTGGCACACGCCGACGAGCTGGCGCGCCGAATAGGAAAGCTGCGAAAGCAGCACGACGGTGCCGTTGAACAGCGCCGGTTGTTCGGCCACCTCGCGCTGCCAGTTCGCCTCGATCGCTTGCGCGTTTTCGCGCTCGAGCGGGTGCGGGCCGGGTTCGAGCCGCACGTCGACGGCATCGACCGGCAGCACCCGGCCGGAAGGTATGTCGAAGCTCATCCCGCCGCTCATGCGATCGTCAGCGACATCGCAACGGGACAATGGTCGGACGCCTTCGGCCGGTCCCATCCGGTGCGCGGGTATCGCTCCACCTCCTGGCCTGGCGGGAAGACGGTGCGCCACGGTTGCCCGTTCCTGACGATGTCGGGCACGGCGCCGCGGTTCGCCTTCACCAGCCCCTGGCTGACCAGCAGGTAGTCGAGCTGGCACAGATGCCGCTCCTGCGGGCCGCGCGTGTGGTAGAGCGTCCAGCGGTCGAGCTCCGGCCGCCGTTCGACGACGTTCTCGCAGAACCCGCCCGCCGTGAGGATGTCGACCGAGGTCGTGACGTCCTCGCGTACCGGATCGAAGCGGTAGCCGTCGTGCGCGTCGCCCGAAACGACGACGCGCTCGCGATAGTCGTTGAGATCGCCGCAGATCACCCAGCGCTTGGCCGCCGCGTGGTCGGCGCCGAAGCGGCTCTCGATGATGCGGCGCACGGCGGTCGCCTCGGCGATCCTCACCGGCATCGAGGCCTCGCGCCCGGTCATGCCGTTGCGCGGCCCGCCCATCGACTTCAGGTGCAGCAGATAGAACGTCACCGGCCGGCCGCCGATCGTCAGGTCCACCTCGAAACAGTCGCGGCGGAAGATGCGCTCGTTCGCCTCGATGCCGAGCGCCGCCAGTTGATCGTTGAACAGGCCGAAATCGTCGAAGGTGATGTGGGCGTGGCTGGTCATGCGCACGAATTCGATCGGCTGACCGTCGGCGGTTTCCTCGCGCGTCATCAGCGCCACGTCGATGCCGCGGCTGTCGTTGCCGGTCGCCATGTATTTGTGGCGGTAGCCCTCGCCCACCATCTTGAACAGATAGCCGTATTCGAAGGCCTTCAGCGCCTCCAGATTGTCGACCTCCTGCAGGCACAGAATGTCGGCGCGGGTCGCGGCGATGGCGAGCGCGGTGAGCTGGCGCGTGTCGTCGGCATGGGCGACGGCGCGGGCGCGCTCCAGTTCCTTGAACTCGGCCTCGTCCCTTATGTCGAACAGGGCGAGCGCCCGATCCTGGTTGAGCTCGTTGCGAAAGCCGGAGAAATCGAACCTGTTCATCAGGTTCTCGATGTTGAAGGTGGCGATGCGAAAGGACATGAGCGACCTTTGCCCGGCGGAGAGCGCCATGACAAGCGCCGAACCGCCGCTTCGGCAGATCGCGCGGCAGGTTCCCGCGTCGATGCGATAGCAATTCGCTTACCACGTCGGTTTACGAAACAGTGTCCGCGCGGCGTTATCATGGCCGGCATGCAGGACGAGACCGCACACACGGGATACCAGCCGGAGCGCAGGCATGTTCGCCGCAAGCGCGTGCTGAAAGGCGCGATCGTCATTCGCGGCGTGCACGAATTGGAGCTGGCCTGCACGATCCACAACATGAGCGAGGAAGGCGCCCAGATCGAGCTCACCTCGCTGGCACATCTGCCGCAGGAATTCCTGCTCTATGTGGCGCTCGACGGCCACGCCTATCGCTGCGAGCTCGAATGGCGGCACGGCGAGAAGGCCGGCGTCAGCTTTCACGGCACCGAGCCCAAGCCGCCCCACCACTACGGCTGAACGAGACCGGCCGCCCGGATTTTGCCCTCCGAACGGCCGGCCGCCCCCGCTCCACGCACCGGAGCCTGGCGGATCAGCCCGGTGCGAGCGCGATGCCGAACCCCTTGCGCTGTGCCTGCAAAATGTGCGGCGCGCCTTGCTTCGCCCTCGGCATACGACGACGCTGCAAACGCCGTGCCATATCGCAGGCGCACCGAAATGGGACAGGTATCGTGGTTGAGGATCAGCCCATGGCTGCCGGGTCGTGGCTGCAGAAGATTTCGATCTCGTCGCCGTGCTCTCTCGCCAGGGCCTGGAGCTGAGCGAGCGAATGACCCTGCGCCGCCTTGTCGTTTGCGGCTGCCTTTTCGAAGCGTCCCAGCAGGAAACTGGGGCGGCGTCCAGCAAGCTGGCGCTGCTGATAGAACGCGTCGCCGGCGTGGAGAAGCCAACGTCCGTCCTCGCCGCGCACCGCCACGCCGCTGTGGCCCGGCGTATGACCGGGCAGCGCCACCATCAGCACGTCCGTCTCCTCTCCCAGGGGGCGTGCCGCCGGGAGACCGAACCAGGTTTCGCCGCCGGTCGCGATTGGATTGACCTGTCCGGCCAGCGGCATCTGCTGCGCCAGATAGCGCCCGGGCCGCAACGGCACCTCGCCGTTGAGCGCGCGCCACTCCAGTTCGTGGACATGGACGCGCGCCTGCGGGAAGTCGCGAACGCCGCCGGCGTGATCCCTGTCGAGATGGGTGAGGACGATATCCGTCACCTGTTCCGGCGCAATGCCTTCGCTGGCGAGCTGGCGTACCGCGGTTTCCTCCGGGTCGAGCCTGGGGCCGGCCTCTCGCCGCCAGCGGGGCGGGAAGCGCTCGGGATCTTCGCAGTCGCCCAGGCCGAAGCCGGTGTCGACCAGCACGATCCGGCCGTCGTCAGGCTCCACGACGAGGCAGTGGCACACCAGCCTGCCGCGTTCGAAGAACGACCCGTCACCATTCACCAGCCGCCGGCACAACGGACACATGGTCCCGCAATTCAGATGCCTTATACGCATGTTGTGATCCCCCTTGTCCCTTCGGCCTGGCGCGGCTGCACCGGCAAGCCCCCCGTCTCCCGCAGGCGATTGACTTGCACCGGCCCCGGTTGTCCTGTGGGACCGACAGGCAAGGAGATAGGGTTCGAGATGACGCCACACAATGAAGCGGCGAAGGGCGACTACGCGGAGGCCGTGCTGTTGCCGGGCGACCCGTTGCGGGCGAAATGGATCGCCGAGACGTTCCTGGACGATGCCCGCCAGGTAAACCGCGTGCGCAACTGCCTGGGCTTCACCGGAAGCTGGAAGGGGAAACCGGTCAGCGTGCAGGCGACCGGCATGGGCCAGCCGTCGCTGGCGATTTACGTCCACGAACTGATCAACGTCTACGGTGTCAAGTCGCTGGTGAGGGTCGGCACGTGCGGCGGGCTCGACGAGCGCGTGAAGGTGCGCGATCTCGTTCTGGCACAGGCCGCCAGCACCGACAGCGCGATGAACCGCAACATTTTCGGCGGGTTCGACTTCGCGCCGTGCTCGGATTTCGGGCTGCTGCGGCGCGCCGCGGAGCTGGCCGAACAGTCGGGTGCGCGTTGGCATGCCGGGGGCATCCTGTCGAGCGACGTCTTCTACCAGCCGCAGGGACTGGAGAGCTACGCGGCGCTGCGCCGGCACGGGGTGATGGCCGTGGAGATGGAAACGAGCACGCTCTACACGCTTGCCGCGCGGTTCGATGCGCGGGCGCTGTCGATCTGCACGATGACCGACTGTCTGGTCACCGGCGAGGAACTCAGCGCCGACGAACGCCAATCCTCTCTCGAAGCGATGGCCCGGCTGGCGCTCGATGTTGCAACCGGCGGCTGAGGCGCGCCTACGGCCTTGCCGGCGATGTGGTTCGCCGGCTGAGCAAACGTGACGCAGTGCAACATCGGCGCTCTTGTTCCTATCTTGGGAGGATCGAAACAAGACCTTCGGTGCAGCCATGCCGAGTCTCAAGAGCCAGATCGTCGCCTTCGTCCTTCGCCACAGCCGCAAGAGCGCGTTTTCCAGCCCCGAGCAGATGAACGCACGCATCGCGCGCTCGCGCAGGCACGAGACGCACATGCCGCCCGCGCGGATCGCGCGGCGGGTGAACGTTTCGGAACACCGGGTTGCCGGCATTCCCGTCTACGAAGTCACGCCGAAATCCGGCGGGCACGACATGCATATCGTCTACCTGCACGGCGGCGCCTACTGCTTCGAGATCACGCCCTATCACTGGCGGCTGATCGCGGAGATGGCGGAGCGGCTCGACGCGCGCGTGACCGTGCCGATCTATCCGCTCGCGCCCGAGCACGACCTGCACGACATCTTCGAGACCGGCATGGCGACCTACCGCCGCGTGCTCGAGACTTCGGCGCCTTCGGAAGTCGTCTTCATGGGCGATTCGGCCGGCGGCAACATGGCGGTGGTGATGGCGATGATGGCCGCGGCCGAGGGCTTGCCCGCGCCCGGCCGCATGGTTCTGATCTCGCCCGGCCTCGACATGACGCTCGAAAACCCCGAGGTCTTCGAGGTGGAGAAGATCGATCCGTGGCTTGGCATTGCGGGCGGGCTGGAGGCTGTTCGCCTCTATGGCGCGGGCCTGGAGCGGGCCGACTGGCGCATCAGTCCGATCAAGGGCGACGTCTCGGTGCTGCCGAGGACGCTGATCCTGGCCGGCACGCACGACATTCTCACGCCCGACACGAAGCGCTTCGCCGAGATCGCCGTCGGCTGCGGGCGTCGAGGTCGACCTGCTGGTCGAGCAAGGCATGTTCCACGTCTGGCCGCTGATCGACATGCCGGAGGCGCGCCGCGCCCGCGACCACATCGTGGCGTGGCTGTCCGATGTGCCCGAACCGTCGGTGCCCTATTCGGCACCAGCCGGAGACAGCCGAACTCAGAACTTCCCCGTTGTCTTGAAGGCCTCGAAGGCCGCGCGGATGTGATCGGCGGCAGCCTTCACCGGCGCATTGGCGTCGGGCGACACCATCATCGCCAGATTGTAGTCGTCGAGCTCCGGCAATCCGTCCTTTTCGCCGAGCGCCACGAGTTCTTCGCCGATGAACGACCTCGGCAGCGGCGCCACGGCCAGGTCGGCCAGCATGGCGGAGCGCTGGCCGGCGGTGTGCGCGCTCATGTAGGCGACGCGATAGTTGCGTCCTGCCCTGCCGAGCGCCTCGAGCGCGTTGGCGCGCCAGACGCACCCCTCCTCCCACAGCGATACGGGCAAAGGCTCGCGCAGATGCGCGGAGCCGCCGCGCATGCCGCCCCAGACGACCGGTTCGGTCAGCAGCACCTCCGCGCCGTCAGGAACGCGGCAGGACGTGAACAGCGTGATGTCGAGCTGCCGTTCGGCCAGCCGCTTCTTGAGGTTGGAGCTCTGGTCGATGGTGACGTCCACCGCGATCGCCGGATGCGTCTCGGCGAAGCGCTTCAGCACCGAGGGAAGCACCCGCTCGCCGTAATCGTCGGGCGAACCGAGGCGCACCACGCCGGTGATGTCCGGCATGATGAACTTCGACACCGCCTCGCGGTTGATCGCCAGCAGGCGCCGCGCATAGCCCAGAAGCATCTCGCCGTCGTTGGTGAGCGAGACCGAACGGGCGTCGCGGGTGAACACCGGCCGCCCGAGAAGATCCTCCAGCTTCTTGATCTGCATCGACACCGCCGAAGGCGTGCGGAACACCGACGTCGCCGCCTGCGTGAAGCTGCCGGTCTCCGAGATCGCCACGAAGGTGCGCAGCACGTCGAGGTCCAGCAACGGCAGCGGATGGTTCAGCGGGGCGTTCATGATGGGCTCCTAATGAATTAATTTCCCTGAACAGAAACATCATTTCATTTCGTTTGATTGAACACCCGGTCAGGAACATAGTCAATCCTGCCGGAACGGAAACCGCCGGTGAGCCCAAGGAAAGGAGAACGTCATGTTCATGGTCCAGGCTTACGCCCACTTCGTGGAAGGTCTTCAGCGCGCCCGCACCACGCGGATCGTCAACGGCCTTCCCCCGGACATCCAGAAGGACATCGGATGGCCGGGCTACTACCCCGATTGCGGAAGCCGTCTGGCGGGTCGCATCGGCCCGCGTCGATGAGTGACGAACCGTGGTCGCCACGGGACCCGGAGGGTGCCGTGGCGGCTGAAAACATCCCGATGCGGATGGTTTTCACGGCAAAGGCGGACGTCGGAATCGAGCCAGACGGGAGCCTCGTTAACTACCTGTAAATACGCGAAATATCCGACCTGCCTGGAAAAATTGCGACGTGTCGCATTTGTCACCATGCACTTCGCATTTGACGCGCATGCCGAGCCCGGCGCTCCCTATATCCGCGCTATCAAACGAGCACCCCCCACTTTCTCAAGCGAAGGATGCTCCGTGTGAAAACCAAACCGACTTTGCATGGAGACGTGTCATGAGAATTCTTTCCCGCTTCCTCCGCGGCGACCGAGCATCCGAAACCAACCTGACGCGCGAGCGTCGGAGCTTCGCTCGTTCGATGCCCGGCCAGACCGCCGCGCTGGCAGCCCAGCGCTTCGGCTACATTCTGAACTGATCCGGTAGCGGCCACGCCGCTTCCGAACACGAATATCCACGAACCGCGCGAGGCCCTGCCCCATCGCGCGGTTCGTCGTTTTTCGACGCCGATCCGCGCCCTCGACGCCCTTCGATCCTGAGCCGTCGAAAAATTTGTTCTTCCGCGCCTCGCCATCCCATTGACAGCAAAGCCGGTTTTTGATGACGCTTTGCTGATAGCGACATTGATGTCGCCATCGCCACAGAGCGGCTGGAGACGCCCATGGCTGCCGGCAGTGCGACCAAGCGGTCGATCGTCTTCTTCCTCGTGCCAGATTTCACGATGATCGCGTTTGCGACCGCGATCGATCCCCTGCGGTCGGCCAACCGGATGCTTGGCTACGACGCCTACACGTGGCGGCTGGCGAGCGCCGACGGCAGGCCGGTGCGCGCGTCCAACGGCGTCATCTGCGCGGTCGACGGCTCGCTCGACGACGAGCGGCGAAAGATGGCCGGCCGCGAACGGCCGTCGATGGTCATCGTGTGTTCCGGCATCAACGTCGAGAAGCAGGTGAACCGCACCGTGTCGGCGTGGCTGCGCGAGGAGCACAATCGCGGCGTCGCACTCGGCGGCCTTTGCACCGGCGCCCACCTGCTGGCAGCCGCCGGGCTGTTGTCCAACAGGCGCTGCGCGATCCACTGGGAAAACCTGCCCGGCTTCTCGGAGGCTTTTCCGAAGGCCAACGTCTATGCCGACCTGTTCGAGGTCGACGCCAACATCTACACCTGCGCCGGCGGCACCGCCGCGCTCGACATGATGCTGAAGCTGATCGGCGACGATTTCGACGACGGCCTGGTGAACCGCGTCTGCGAGCAGGTGCTGACCGACCGCGTCAGGAGCCCGACCGACCGCCAGCGCCTGCCGCTCAGGGCGCGTCTCGGCGTGCAGAACTCGAAGGTTCTGACCATCATCGAACTGATGGAGGCCAATCTCGCCGAGCCGCTGTCGCTGGTCGAGATCGCCGACCACGTCGGGCTGTCGCGGCGCCAGATCGAGCGCCTGTTCCGCCAGGAAATGGGGCGCTCGCCCGCCCGCTACTACCTCGAGATCCGGCTCGACCGTGCGCGCCACCTGCTCATCCAGTCGACGCTGCCGGTGGTCGAGGTGGCGGTCGCCTGCGGCTTCGTCTCGGCCTCGCACTTTTCCAAGTGCTACCGCGAACTCTATGCCCGCTCGCCGCAGCAGGAGCGCGTCGACCGCAAGCAGTTGCTGGCGGCCTGAACCCGTCGAGCCCCTATTGTGGCGGCGGAACGTAGCGCCACGCCGGCACCTGCGTGATGAAACCCAGCCGCTGGTAGAACGGCGCGGTGTCATCGTCGGCAATGACGATCACCTGCTCGATCGGCTGCAGCCGCTCCACCAGCCGGCGGATCATCTCCGATCCGAAGCCGATACCGCGCACGTGGCGCTCGACGATCACGTCCTCGATCAGCGCCCGATACCGGAAATCGGTGATCGCCCGCGCATAGCCGATCAGTACGTTGCCCTCCCATACACCGATCTGAAGCTGGGAGTGGGTGAGCATATGTCCGACTTCCGCCAAGGTGCGGTGCAACGCCCATCCGGCCTGGGTTATCAGCGGCAACAGATCCGACACGGCGATCGGCCGATCGAACGAGTAGTCGGGCATGCGGGCTTTCCCTCTGTCGTTGGCGTGAGTTGAAACATGGTGCAGCCGCCGGCGCGGACAAGCAGCCTGACCGGGAAAGTTTCGCGCAAACAGTCGCATAGCTCTCGACGCTGACACCGTGCCTACGGATCGCGGAAGATCCACGTGCGGTTCTGCCAGCGTTTTTCGCCCACCTGGCAATCGTAGCTGCCGGACACCGCGGCCTTGACCAGCGGAAACCGCTCGCCCGCGGCGGGGTCGCCGCCAGGGGTGCCGACCAGTTCCAGCACCAGTTTGCGTCGTACCGCCTCGGGAAACTGCGACCAGTCGTTGACCGGCACCACGAAGGCGCCCGGCCCGCCGATCACGCAATCGGCGTAGTAGCGGTCGAGATCGGTGATATCGAAGGCACTGGTCAGGCCGCCATCGGTCATCAGCGGCAGGCCGTTGATGCTGATGCCCTGGGCGACGATGCGGTCGCGCGTGGCATCGACGAACGGCCCCTGGTTGTTCGGCCCGTCGCCGGAAATGTCGATCACCCGCTTGAGGCCGCGATACGGGCTCTCGGCGAACAGGTCGGCGGCGTAAAGCATGGCGCCCGAGATCGAGGTCCGCCGGGCGCTGGCCGGCGGAGCGTCGGTGAGCATCGACGCAACACGCTCGGCATCCTCGCGGCCGGCGATGATCGTCCAGGGAACGACCAGGTAGTGCGTGGTGTCGCCAGCCCACTCGAAGTAGGCGATCGCGATCCTGCCGTGAATGCCCTCTCGAATGGCGTTGATGACCGCCTCATGGGTGAGTGCGGCGACGTAGCCTTCGCGCTGTATGCCCAGTTCCCTCGGCGACATGGAGAGCGAGACGTCGACGGCCAGGATAAGCTCTATGTCCACCGCATCGTCCTGCGCGGCTGCCTCCCGCGGCCCGCCAACCGTCAACAGCGCGGCCGTGCATGCCACCACCGGCAAAGCCGCGTGCAACGGCCACCGGTGACGGCCGGTTCTCATCGCCGCCGCCTCAGCGCGACGTCGAGCACGGGAAATTTCGCCGACGACAGCTCCAGCACGAGCTTGCGCCGCACCGCATCGGGAAACGTCGTCCAGGAGTGCACCGGGATGACGAAGGCGCCGCTGCCGCCGACGACGTAGTCGGCATAGTATTCGTCGAGCGACTTGTCGGGATGACCCGGGATCGGTTCGGTGCGGCCTATCATCAGCGGCAGCCCGTTGACCGTAACGCCGCTGGCGACCGCGTCGTCGCGGGCATGTGTCACCACCCTGCCGTTGTTGTTGGCGCCGTCGCCCGAAACGTCGATGACGCGACGTTCGCCTGAAAACGCGTTCTCGGCCAACCGCCGGCAGGCGTCGTCGATGGCGCCCGAGATCGAGGTGCTGCGCATGGCGATCGGCTTTGCAGTCGCCATCGCGTCGGCGAAATCGTAGGAGGCCTGCGCGCCGTCGATCAGCGTCCAGGGCACGACCACGTTCTGTGTCTTGTAGCTGGTGAACTCGACATAGGTGACCGCCACGCGGCCATAGGCGCCGGAGCGGATCGCGTCGATCACCTCGCGCGACCGGAATGCGGCGGCATACCCCTGGCGCTGCGTCAGCTGCTCGTCGGGATCCATAGACCAGGACGCATCGACGGCGAGCACGAGTTCCACGTCGACATCCGTCGCGTGGGCGGGTGTCGAAGCCAGGGCGGGCGTCAACGCTAGGAAGATGCCGGCGATGACGGCCCGCAGGGCGAGTGCGACCGCATCCATCGGGCAAACGTTACACGGGGTGCCGATACTGGCAAGGCGCTTCGCCCGCCGGCCGGTTCTGTCCCTTCACATTCGCGCGATGGAAACGGCGCTGCCGCCGGGCGTCAGCTCCTCGGCTTCAGGTTCTCCGGATCGTAGAGCGGCTTGTAGCCGACGGCTGCGACCTCGACGGGATACGTCTCGCCGAAATACTCGACCGCAAGCTTCCGGCCCTCCTGGCAGTATGCCCACGGCAGGTAGGCGAGCGCGATGTTCTTGCCGATGGTCGGCCCAAAGGCGACCGACGTGGTGAAGGAGCGGCGGCCGAGTTCGTCGACCAGCGTCTCACCCGTCTCCGGGTCCATGACCGGCATGTTGCCGACCGGATAGCGCGCCACGCCCTTCGAGTCGGTGTTGTCGGTCATGACCAGCGTGCACAGCATCGCCGGCTGGTGATCGCGCGCCCGGTATTCCAGGTGCTTCGCCTTGCCGCGGAAATCCGCTTCCTTGACCTTCGGGCGCGCCAGGTCGGCCTCGTAGAGATTGTATTCGGTGAGCAGGTCGGCGTTCTGCAGGCGCAGGCTTTTTTCCATGCGCCGCGTGTTGGCATAGGTCTCGACGCCGATCGGCGCTGCCCCGGTCGAGCGCAACGCGTCCCAGACGGCAAGCCCGTCCTCGTAGCGCATGTGCAGTTCCCAGCCCTGCTCGCCGACATAGGAAATGCGGAACGCGGTGACGTCCTTGCCGGCAATCCTCAGCGGCTTGATCGCGGCGAACGGGAAGTTCTCCGGGTCGAGCTTCTCCGGTTCCTCGACCACCTTCTTCAGCGTCTCGCGCGCGTTCGGTCCCCAGATGCCGATGGTGACGTATTTCTCCGTCACGTCGGTGATGGTGACGTCGAAGCCTTTGTCCTCGGCGACGCGGCGCATGTAGTGGAAATCGCGCGGGCCGGCGTCCGCGCCGTCGACGACGCGGCAGCGGTCCGCCATGCGGATCACCGTCAGGTCGGCGCGCACCATGCCCTCGTCGTCGAGGAAATGCGTGTAGATGCCCTTGCCGACCATGTTGTCGCCGCCGATCTTGGCTGCGCAGAGCCATTCCATCAGCGCCACGTGGTCGGGCCCCGCGACGTCGTACATCGCGAAATGCGACAGGTTCACGATGCCGACATTCTCGCTCAGCTCGAGGTGTTCGGCATTCGAGACCCGCCAGAAATGGCGGCTGTCCCATTCGTTCTCGCGCACCGGAACGCGGTTGCCGAATTTTTCGAGCAGGTGTTCGTTGGCGGCGTAGCCGTGGGCGCGTTCCCAGCCGCCGAGCTCCATGAAGTAGCCGCCGAGTTCCTTCTCGCGTTCCCAGAACGGCGAACGGCGCACGTTGCGGCCGGTCGCGTAGGGCTCGCGCGGATGAACCGCCGGGTTGTAGATCTTCTGGGCGGCTTCGGTGCAACGGCCCTCGATGAATTTCTCGTCGAACGTATGGGGATAGAGGCGGGCGAAGTCGATGGCGTGGTGGTCGATCGCAGTGCGGCCGTCGGTCATCCAGTCGGCGACCAGCTTGCCGTAGCCCGGGCCGTCCTTCACCCAGATTGCCACGCAATACCAAAGGCCGCGCACCTTCTGGCTCTCGCCGACGGAAGGACTGCCGTCGCTCGTCACCTGCAACAGCCCGTTGAACGAGCGCCGCTCGTCGTAGCCGAGATCGCCGAGGATCGGCGTCAGCTCGATGGCGCGCTCCAGCGGCTCCATGATCTGTTCCAGGTCGAGGTCGCGCTGCGACGGCGAAAGCCGCGCCTGGTCCTTCTCCAGCAGCTCGCGCGGGTGGACGAGGCGCGGATTGGTCTCCTCGTAGTAGCCCCACTCGATCATGCCGCCCTCCGACGTCGTCGGATCGCCGGTATCGCGCATGTAGGCGGAGTTGCCCTGGTCGCGCATCAGCGGGTAGCCGATCTCCTTGCCGGTGCCGGCGAACTCGTTGTAGGGGCCGAAGAAGGTCAGCGGATGGTCGACCGGCATCACCGGCAGGTCCTCGCCCGCCATCTCGGCGATGAGGCGGCCCCACAGGCCGGCGCAGACGACCACGTAGTCGGCGCGGATCGTGCCTCTGTCGGTGACCACGCCCCTGATGCGGCCGTCCTCGATGACCAGCGACTTCGCCGGCGTGTTGGCGAACGCCTGCAGCTTGCCTGCCGAAACCGCCTGGTCGACGAGCTTGCCGGCGACGGTCTGGGAGCGCGGGATGACGAGGCCGGCATCCGGATCCCACATGCCGCCCTGCACCATCTCCTCTTCGATCAGCGGAAACTTTTCCTTGATCTCGGCGGGGTCGACGAGCCGGGCGCGCGTGCCGAACGCCTTGCCGGAAGCTACCTTGCGCCTGATCTCGTCCATGCGCGCATCGTCGCCGACGCGCGCCACCTCGAGGCCTCCGACGCGGGCGTAGTGGCCCATCTTGTCGTAGAAATCCATCGAGTAGAGCGTCGTCCAGCACGACAGGAAGTCGTGGCTGGTGGCGTAGCAGAAATCGGAAGCGTGGGCGGTCGAGCCGATGTCGGTGGGGATGCCGGACTTGTCTATGCCGACGATGTCGTCCCAGCCGCGCTCGACCAGATGGTGGACGACGGAGGCGCCGACGATGCCTCCAACGCCGATGATGACGACCTTCGCCTGTTCCGGAAATTTTGCCATTGCCCGCGACTCCGACAGCGTATTGCGGGCGGACTATAGGGCGGCGTCTCGCGGCGTTTGCAGCCTGTTTGCGACATCGCCAAACAGTGGCGCGACTCGCGGGCAGTCAGGAGATGCGGGGCAGCGCGATCCACGCCCTGCCGTTGGCCGGTCGGTCGAAAATCGCCAGGCGTTCCGCCGGCAGCGGCTGCGACCTACTTGAAATGCGCCCTGCCACCGGAAATCTCGATCGCCTCCGAGCCGGTCAGCGCCTCGCGGTCTCCGTTCGGCATAGTGACGAAGCAGCCCGAGGGACAGAACTGCACGGATTCGCCTGCCGCGATGACGAGCTGCGACTGGGTCGCGCCTTCGGTGACGACCAGCGTCTGCGGTTCGGTGTCCATGTTGACGGCGCTCGCGGCGAACGCCGACCCGGTTGCCGCCAGCAGCGTGCAGATGGTCAAGCCCAGCCTGTTCATCTTCGATCCCGGTGTTGCCACCGCCTCTGATTGCGTGGGCGGACGAACCGCCCCGAAAGTAGCCGATCCTACACCGCCGGGGGCTGCGGCGGCAACCGAACGAGTTCTGCTGGGGAAGGTTGCGCCTACGCCGGCGCGTCCGGATCGGGCCTGCGGCGGCGGCCGCGCCGGCCCCGGCCGGTCGCCGGCGTCTCGACTTCGCCCGCCTCCTCCGCTTCGACCGGCTCCTCTTCGATGACGCGCGGCGCCCTCGAGGCGATGTCTTCCAGGCCGCTGCGTATGTGCAGGTCGCGCTGCGGGAACGGGATCTCGATGCCCTCGCGCTTGAAGGTCTCGACGATGGCGAAGCGGATGTCGTTCTGCACCGTCAGCATGTCGAGAATGTCGCTGAGGAACACCCTGATCTCGAAGTCGAGCGAGGAGGCCCCGAACTCGGCGAACAGCACGAAGGGCGCCGGGTTCTTCAGCACCATCGGGTGGTTGGAGGCGATCTCCGACAGCAGCCGATGCACCTTCTTGACGTCGGAGCCGTAGGCGACGCCGATCTTGATCTCGACGCGGCCGAGCTTGTTGCGGTGGGTCCAGTTGCCGACGGCGGAGTTGATCAGCTCCGAGTTCGGCAGGATCACCGTCTGGCGCTGGAAGGTCTCGATCTCGGTGGCCCGCACGCTGATCTTCTTCACCGTGCCGGTGGTGCTGCCGGCCACGATCCAGTCGCCGGCCTTGAACGGCCGCTCGACCAGCAGGATCAGGCCCGAAACGAAGTTCGAGACGATGTTCTGCAGGCCGAAGCCGATGCCGAGCGACAGGGCGCCGGCCACCAGCGCCAGGCTGGAAAGGTCGATGCCGGCGGCGGAGATGCCGACCAGTGCGGCGATCGCTATGCCGGCGTAGCCGACGCCGGTGCGGATCGAATTGCGCACGCCCGTGTCGACGCGGCCGCGCGTCATCACCGAGCCGTCGAGCCAGCTCTGGAACCAGCGTGTCAGCACGTAGCCGATCATGAACACCAGGATGCCGGTGAGTATGCCGATCAGCGAGAAGCTGACGGAGCCGATCCTGATCTCACTGGCGACGGAATAACTCCAGGCGGTGATGTCACCCCACTGAAAGCCCCACTGCAGCAGGATGATCGGCACGCCTACCAGCAGCACGAGGAGGTTGACCAGGATGCTGATCGCCAGCCCGATCTGGTCGGCCATCTTCTCGTCGACGCCGAGCCACTTGCTGATCCCGCTGCCCAGCACCGTGCCGCGGAACGCGCCGAGGTCGGAGAGTTCGCGCGCCGACAGGTAGCCGATATACATCGTCGCCAGCGTCGCGCCGGTGAACACGATCTGCTGCGAGATGAAGCGTGCCAGACCGATGAAGCCGAACAGCGCGGCGGCCACGGTGAACATTCCGAGGATCGTCACGCCCCAGCGGATCAGCACGGGCCAGGCGCGCGGCCTGCCTTCGCTGTCGGCCAGCGGCCGCGCCAGGCCCACGGCGATCACCAGCACACCGACGAGCACGGTGGCGATCAGGTTCTTGGCGATGGTCAGCGACAGTGGCGAGCCGAGCACGATGCTGACCCGGTTGAGGACGTGGTCGGCACCGGTAAACACCGCCATCATGAAGGTCAGCCAGAACAGCGTCCTTGCGCCCCTGTCGGTCACCGGCACCAGCCGCCAGTTCGGCAGCGGCGAGAATGCCGCGCGGGACAGACGGAAGACCAGGAAGACGATGGCGATGACGCTGAACAACGTCACTGCAATGGCAGCGATGTCTGGCCTCAGCACGCCGTAGTAGCTGTAGAGGAAATAGGTGGCGCTCAGGAAAACGGCCAGGGCGGCGGACGGAAGAAGCGTAGACCAGAACGCCACCGACAGTCTGCTGATGTAGGACGGGTCCTCGACCAGCGCGTCGGCGAAGATCAGCCTTCCGAAAACGCGCTGGCCGCCAAGCCGCAGCGCCGCGGCGGCAAGCAGCGCGAAGAAGGTCGCCAGCACCATCGCGCGGAGCTCGAAGCGCATGACGAACTTCAGCCATGACGAAACGCGTCCGTAGAGGTCGGCGACCTCGCTGCGGAAATCGACCAGCGCCTGAGCGTCAAGAGCTGAACGGACATCGTAGCGCTTCGACAGGGTGCGCGTGAACAGGTCACGCCGCAGCTGCCCGATCTGGTCGATCAGCCGGTTCGCCTTCAGCGAGGTTTCCTCGGCCAGGCCCAGAACCGTGTTGATCTCGGCCTTTTCCTTCTGCAGCGCCTGGCGCTCCTCGGTCAGGGCCTGCGGCTCGGGAGGCTCGCCTTCCGCCGGCGGCGGTCCGATCTGTTCGAGGCGGGCGTTGATGTTCTGGAGCCGGGGCCGGAAGGTGACACCGGCTTCCAGCAGCTTCGGGACGATCTGCTCGAGTTCCAGGCGCAGGTCGACGAGCTTGGCGTCGCTGTCACTCGCCTCGTCCAGCCGCGCGGCGAGGGCGTCGACCTGGCGCGACAGTTCCTCGATGACCGGTTTTTCCTGGGAAAGGATTTCGGAGCCGGTCGGCGCCTGCGCGTAACCCGCGCTGGCGCCGAGCATCGAGACGATCAACAGCAGACCGGCGAGCAATCTCGCGACTTTCACAAACGCCATTGCCAACCGTCGCTCTGCCGGAATTTCCTGCCGGCAATTGATAGGGTGCCGGCCGCTTGGCCGCAACCCGCATGGGCTTGGCTGCGGCCGCCGCCGATTGCCATTGCGGAACGGCATGCTCTATACCGGTGCCACGGGTTCATCGCCGGCGGAAAGCGACGGGGAATGGCGGAATATTCGTTTCTGACGCTGCTGAAGAACGCCGCCTCCGGCAACCGCGACTGGAAGCCCGCCTGGCGCAAGCCGGACCCGAAGCCGGCCTACGACGTCATCATCGTCGGCGGTGGCGGCCACGGACTTGCGACCGCCTTTTATCTGGCCAAGGAGCACGGCATCACCAACGTGGCGGTGCTGGAGAAGGGCTGGCTCGGCGGCGGCAATGTCGGCCGCAACACCACCATCGTGCGCTCCAACTACCTGCTGCCGGCCAACATGCGCTTCTACGAGCATTCGCTGAAGCTGTGGGAAGAGCTGTCGCACGAGCTCAACTACAACGTCATGTTCTCGCAGCGCGGCGTCATCAATCTCGCCCACACGCCCGGCCAGGCCGACGACATGATCCGCCGCGGCAACGCGATGCGGCATGCCGGCATCGACGCCGAGTGGCTGACGCCGGCCGAGATCGGAAAGCGCGTGCCGGGCATCGACCTTTCCGGCTCCGCGAGGTTCCCGATCGTCGGCGGGCTCGACCAGCCGCGCGGCGGCACGGCCCGTCATGATGCCGTGGCCTGGGGTTACGCGCGCGGCGCCGACCGGCGCGGCGTCGACATCATCGAGAACTGCGAGGTGACCGGCTTCCTGCGGGAGGGCGAGCGCGTCGTCGGCGTGACGACGAGCCGCGGCGAGATCCGCGCCCGCAAGGTGGCCGTGGCGGTCGCCGGCAACACCGGCCGCGTGATGAAGCTCGCCGGCATCGACCAGATGCCGATCGAAAGCCACGTGCTGCAGGCCTTCGTGTCGGAATCGCTGAAGCCCGCCGTGAACACGGTCGTCACCTTCGGCGCCGGCCATCTCTACGTCTCGCAGTCCGACAAGGGCAGCCTGGTCTTCGGCGGCAATATCGACGGCTACAATTCCTATGCCCAGCGCGGCAACCTGCCGGTGGTCGAGGACGTGATGAGCGAGATGGTGGCGCTGTTTCCCGGCTTCGCGCGCCTCAGGTTGCTGCGCTCATGGGGCGGCATCATGGACATGTCGATGGACGGCTCGCCGATCATCACCACCGGTCCCCTGCCCGGCATGTATCTCAACGCCGGCTGGTGCTACGGCGGCTTCAAGGCGACGCCGGGCTCGGGCTGGTGCTTCGCCTGGACCATCGCGCGCGACGAGCCGCACCCGATCAACGCGCCGTTCACGCTCGACCGCTTCCAGCGCGGCATCCTCATCGACGAGAAGGGCCAGGGCGCCACGCCCCGGCTGCACTAGCCAAGATGCTGATCACCTGTCCCTACTGCGGACCGCGCGACATCCTGGAGTTCACCTACCAGGGCGACGCCACCCGCACGCGGCCCGATCCGGCTTCGACCGACCGGCAAGCGTGGAACGACTATGTCTACCTGCGGCCGAATCCTGCCGGCGCGCATCGTGAATACTGGCAGCATTCGGGCGGCTGCCGCTCGCACCTCGTCGTGATCCGCGACACCGTCACGCATGCGATCGAGCAGGTCCAGATGGCGCGCGACGCCTCTCCCGCCACGCCACCGCGCCGGCGCACCGAGGGGCCTGCATCATGAGCCCGCGCCGCGTTCGCGAGGGCGGCCGCATCGACCGCGATCGCACCATTCGCTTCACCTTCGACGGCAAGGCCTATGCCGGCCATCCCGGCGACACGCTCGCCTCGGCGCTGCTCGCCAACGGCGTGCGGCTGTTCGGCCGGTCGTTCAAGTATCACCGGCCGCGCGGCGTCATGTCGGCCGGGGTCGACGAGCCGAACGCGCTGGTCACCGTGCTTTCGGGCAAGGTGCGCGAACCCAACATTCCGGCGACGCGTGTCGAGATCCACGACGGCCTGGTCGCGGAAAGCCAGAACCGCTTCCCAACGCTCGCCTGGGATTTCAACCAGGTGAACCGGTTTGGCGGCAAGCTGCTCGCCGCCGGCTTCTACTACAAGACCTTCATGGGCCCGGCCTTCGGGCCGCTGAAGGGCACGCGGTTCTGGATGTTCTGCGAGCACTTCATTCGCCGAGCCGCCGGCCTGGGCCGCGCCGGAGATGCTCCGGACCCCGCGCCCTACGGCCGCATGAATGCGTACTGCGACGTGCTGGTGGTCGGCAGCGGCCCCGCGGGCCTGGCGGCGGCGAAGGCTGCGGCATCGGCCGGGGCGCGCGTCATCCTGGCCGAGCAGGAGCCGGTCGCCGGTGGTTCGGCAAACTGGTCGGGCGAGACGATCGGCGACAGGCCGGCCGACGAATGGGCGGCGGCCGAGATCGCGGAACTGACGGCGACGGGCAACGTGCGCTTCCTGCCGCGCACCACGGTGTGGGGCTACTACGACGACAACACGCTCGCCGCGATCGAGCGCGTATCGGATTTCAGGCGCGCCGACCCTGGCGAACCGCGTCATCGCCACTGGACGATCCGCGCCGGCAAGGTCGTGCTCGCCACCGGTGCGCTGGAACGCGGCATCGTGTTTCCCGGCAACGACCGCCCGGGCGTCATGCTGGCCTCTGCCGCCGAGCGGTACGTCGCCGAGTTCGGCGTCCTGCCCGGCCAGAAGGTAGCGATCTTCACCAACAACGACAGCGCCTATCGCGCCGCCGCCGCACTTAAGCGCGGCGGCGCGCGCGTCGCCGCGATCGTCGACGTGCGACCGACGATCTCGGATGCCGCGCGGTCGCTGGCCGGCGAAGCCGGTGGCGAATTGCTGCTCGGCCACGCCGTCGTCGGCACGCAGGGCTTCAACGGCCTCGCCGGCATCTTCATGCAGCCCTACGACCTTGCGACCGGCGAACTGTCCGGCCGCCCGCGCCAGGCAGCAGCCGATTGCCTCGCAGTTTCGGGCGGCTGGTCGCCGCTGATCCATCTGGCGAGCCAGGCCGGCCGTGCGCCCGTCTGGGACGAGGAGAAGCAGGCCTTCCTGCCGCCGGAGCCGACGCAGGCGTGGACCGGTGCGGGTGCCTTCAACGGCGCCGCCACCACGGCCGAGGCGCTGGAACAGGGGCAGCAGGCCGGCCGCGCCGCGTCAGGCGGTCGTGTCGCCAAGGCGCGGCTTCGCGGCCGTCGTGGCGCCCGCCCTCGATCCGCACCCCGCGCCGGTGCTGGAAATCCGCGCCCCCGGCAAGGCCTTCGTCGATTTCCAGCACGACGTCACCGCCGACGACGTGCGGCTGGCGCACCGCGAGGGCTTCGTCTCGGTCGAGCACCTGAAGCGCTACACCACGCTCGGCATGGCGACCGACCAGGGCAAGACGTCGAACCTGCCGGGGCTGGCGATCATGGCCGCCGAGCGCGGCCTGACGATCCCGGAGGTCGGCACGACGCGCTTCCGCCCGCCCTATTCTCCGGTGTCGCTGGCGTCGCTGGCGGCCGAGCGAAAGGACGAGCTGCGGCCCGAGCGGCTGACGCCGATGCACGACTGGCATGTCGAGCATGGCGCGCGCATGCAGCAGGCCGGCCTGTGGTTCCGGCCGCAGATCTACGGCGGCCATGGCGAGACGGTCGAGCAGGCCTATGTGCGCGAGGCAGCCGCGGTGCGCGCCGGCGTCGGCATCGTCGACGTCTCCACGCTGGGCAAGATCGCCGTGCAGGGCCCCGACGCCGCGGAGTTCCTCGACCGCGTCTACACCAACATGTTTTCGACCCTGAAGGTCGGCAAGGCGCGCTACGGGCTGATGCTGCGCGAGGACGGGCTGGCCTTCGACGACGGCACGACCTGGAGGCTCGGCGAGACCGAATTCCTGATGACGACCACCACGGCCAATGCCGGGCCGGTCATGCAGCACCTGGAGTATTTCCTCGACGTGGTGTGGCCGGACCTGAAGGTCCATCTCACCTCCGTCACCGACCAGTGGGCGGGCGCGGCCGTCGCCGGTCCGAAGTCGCGCGACGTGCTCGCCGCCTGCGTCGACCGGCACGGCGGTCGACAACGAGACGCTGCCTTTCATGGGGATCGTGCGCGGCGAGATCGACGGCGCGCCGGTGATGATCTGCCGCCTCTCCTTTTCCGGCGAACGGGCCTACGAGGTCTATTGCGGCGCCGGCCACGGCACCCATGTCTGGGAGGCTCTGCTGGAAGCCGGCAAGCCGTTCGGCATCGTTCCCTACGGGCTGGAGGCGCTCGGGCACGCTGCGCATCGAGAAGGGCCACGTGACCGGCACCGAGATCGACGGGCGCACCACCGCGCACGACCTGCATCTCGACTGGCTGTTGTCGAAGAAGAAGCCGTTCGTCGGCTCGGCGATGATGGATCGCGACGGGCTCACCGCGCCCGATCGGCTGTCGCTGGTCGGCATCGTGTCGGTCGACAACCGGCCGCTCGGCGGCGGCGCCCACATCGTGGAGGCGGGCAACGACGACGGGCTCGGCGCCAGCATCGGCCATGTCACGGCCTACTGCTATTCGCCCGAACTGCACAAATATATCGGCCTGGCGCTGGTGGAGGATGGCGTGAGACGCATCGGCAGCCGCGCCCGCCTTTCCGACCCGCTGCGCGGGCGGTTCGGGGCGGTCGAGATCGTCAGCCACCATTTCGTCGATCCGGAAGGGAGCCGCATGCATGGTTGAGCGCGACTCGCCTCTCCTGCCTGTCCATCGGCCCGGCAAGCACGGCAATACCGCAGAAGGCATCGGCGTGACGCTGACCGAAACCCGGCCGGGGTCGATCGTCCAGGTCGCTGCCTGGCCCGGCGCCGAAAAGGCGCTGATCGAGGCCTTACGCAAGGCCACGGGTCTGGCGCTTCCCGACGGCGCGGGCGGCGGCATCGTTGGCGACAACAAGGCAGCCTTCGGGATCGGCCCCGGCAAGTTCCTGCTGGTCGATCTCGCCGAAGGCCTGGCGGACCGGCTCTCGGGCGCGATCAAGATCGAGACCGGCACGGTCACCGACCTCTCGCACGGCCGCACCGCCATCCGCGTCGCCGGCGAGAAGGCCGAATGGGTGCTGGCGAAGCTCTTCGCCATCGACTTCTCGCTCACCGCGTTTCCGCTGGGCGCCGGCCGCGCCACCGTCCATCACGACATTTCGGCGCTGATCCAGCGGTCCGGGCCGGAGCGCTTCGACCTCTACGTCTTCCGCTCCTTCGCCCGGTCCTTCTGGGTGACATTGTGCCATGCCGCGGCGGAAACCGGCTACGAGGTGGCGTAGCCCGCGCTTTCGTGGAATTCTCCCGCCGTCACGGCTTTGGGAGGAGCTATGAGCACGGCGCCGCATTTCGACATCGATCCGCAGCAGTTCTGGGCCGATCCCTATCCGGCGCTGGCTTCCATGCGCGCCGAAGCACCGATCGCCTACGTGCCGCAGCTCGGCTCGACGCTGCTCACCCGCCGCGACGACATCTATGTCTGCGAGAAGAACGTCGCCGTCTTTTCCTCGCACCAGCCGGCCGGGCTGATGAACGTGCTGATGGGCCACAACATGATGCGCAAGGACGGCGAGGACCACATGGCCGAGCGCCGCGCCATCTTCCCCACGATCTCTCCGCGCACCGTGCGCGACCACTGGCGCGAGCGCTTCGCCGCCCATGTGAGCCGCATCCTCGACGAGCTTGCGCCACGCGGTCAGGCCGACCTGTTCATCGATTTCGCGCTACCGGCCTCGGCCGAGGCGCTGAAGGAAATCACCGGCCTCACGAACATGCGGTTCCAGGACATGAACGCGTGGTCGCAAGGCATGATCGACGGCATCGCCAACTATGCCGGCGACCCGGCGATCGAGGCGCGCTGCCACGAGGCGACGGCCGGCATAGACGCAGCGATCGACGACATGCTGCCGGTGGCGAAAAAACATCCGAACCCCGGCCTGCTCAGCGTCTGCCTGGAGGCCGGCATGCCGATGGAAAGCGTGCGGGCGAACATCAAGCTGGCGATCTCCGGCGGCCAGAACGAGCCGCGCGACGCCATCGCCGGCCTGATCTGGGCGCTGCTGACGCATCCGGACGAACTGGCGAAGATCAAGGCCGGCCAGGCCACCTGGCTGCAGGCCTTCGAGGAATACGCCCGCTGGATTTCGCCCATCGGCATGTCGCCGCGCCGCATAGCGAAGCCGTGTTCGTATGGCGGCGTCGAATTCGAGACCGACGAGCGCGTCTTCTTCATGTTCGGCTCGGCCAATCGCGACGAAGCGGTGTTCGCGGAACCCGAAAAGTTCGACGTCGGCCGGGATTGCTCGAAATCGATCGCCTTTGGCGCCGGTCCGCATTTCTGCGCAGGCGCGGCCGCCTCGCGCACGCTGATCGCCGAGGTCGCGCTGCCGGCGATCTTCGAGCGGATGCCGGAAATGCGGCTCGTCGAGGACGAGCCCGTCAGGATCGGCGGCTGGGCTTTTCGCGGCATCCTCAACCTGCCGGTCACGTGGCATTGAGGAAAGGCCGCCGATGTCGCTGTTGAACCGGACGGGATTTCGCTTGGTGATCGCGCTCATCGTCGTGATCGTGACCCTTGGCGTGGTCTATCTCCTCGGGCCGCGCGTCGACATGGACACCACCATCACCTTCGATCCGTCGCGGATCGGCGACGACGTCGAGGCCTATCTGGCGCGCGAGGAAGCGGCGGTGCCCGGCATCCACGACAATCTGCAGAAGGAGATCGTGTGGGCCGATCCGGCGACCAAGGCGAAGACGCCGCTCGCCATCGTCTACATGCACGGGTTTTCGGCCTCGAAACAGGAAATCCGCCCGGTGCCCGACATGGTCGCCAGGGCGCTCGGCGCAAACCTGTTCTTCACCCGCTTCACCGGCCACGGCCGCGACGGCGCCGCGATGGCCGAGGGCTCGGTCAACGCGTGGGTCAACGATGCCGCCGAGGCGATGGCGGTTGGTCGCGCCATCGGCGACCGCGTCGTGGTGATGGCGACCTCCACGGGCGGCTCGATCGCCACGTGGACGGCGGCGCAGCCGGACCTTTCGAAGGACCTGGCAGCGATGGTTCTGGTCTCGCCGAACTACGGCTTGCAGGCCGCTGGCGCATCGCTGCTCACCGGGCCGTGGGGAAAGCAGCTCGCCGAACTGATCGTCGGGCCGGAGCGCAGCTTCCAGACCATCAATGCCGATCATGCCCGCTACTGGACGAGCCGCTATCCGACGCGCGCCACCCTGCCCGTCGGCGCCGTGGCGAAAATGGCGCGCAAGGCCCCCGTCGAGGACATCGAGGTGCCGGCGCTGTTCGTGTTTTCGTCGAAGGACCAGGTTGTGCGGCCCGACATCACGCGGGAAGTCGCCGACCGCTGGGGCGGGCCGCACCAGCTGCTGGTGCTCGGCGACACCGGCGATCCGTCGAACCACGTGATCGCGGGAGACGTGCTGTCGCCGCAAACCACCAGCCTCGTCGCCGGCCGCGCCATCGAGTTCCTCAAGGGGCTCAAATAGCGGCTCAGTCGAACGTGCCGGCGACCCGTTCCAGCCCACCGAGAATGCGCGGCCAGCCGCCGCCCATGCCCTTGTAGCCCATCTCGTCCTGCGGCCGGAAACCCGACTGCTCCATGCGCACGCGCGTCGCCTCGCCATCCGGCTCCAGCGTCCACGTCACGATCGTCCTGAGGCCGGACTCGGATTCGGTACCGTCGCCCCAGCTGTAGACCAGCCTGGCGGGCTGCTCGACTTCCAGCACCTCGCAATTGGTGACGCCGGACCAGCCCGGCATCGGCGTCGCGTGGAACTGGAAGCGATGGCCGACGGCCGGCTCGAAATCGTTCTTCATCAGCCATTCGGCGATGAGATGGGATTGTGTCAGCGCCCGCCAGATCTTTTCGGGCGGGTGCGGCATGGTGCGTTCCACGACGATGGATTTGGTGTCTTCGCTCATCTTCTCGGCCTCCTGCCTGCCGGCGATCGCGCACTGCTCTTCCGTCCGGTGCGGCGGTTAGACTGCTCCGGCATGCTCACGGTAAGGATGATTGCGCGCCTTCAGCCCTTCCGGCTCTTCGCAGCCTTCGCGCCCGCGCCGTTCTTCATGTTCTTCTTGAGATTTGCCCGGTTGTAGGCGATGGCGATTTCGACCAGTCGCGTCAGCGCCTTCTCGTCGACCTCGTCACCCTCGAAATAGTCGATCGAGCGCCGCGTGGCGCCCTTGTCGTCGCCATTGAACAGGCCATCGGGGTCGGCGTGCTTGGCCCCGTGATTGAAGGTGATCTTCACCTTGGCCTTGTGAGCATTGCCGGTTGCGATCAGCCCGTCGCACGACCACACCGGGCTGCCCATCCACTTGAACTCCTCGACTATGCCGGGATCGGCGGCGAGAAACGCCTTGCGCACCTTCGCCAGCGTCTTGCCGCGCCAGTCGTCGTGCCTGGCGATGTATTCGTCGATTTGTTCGGCTCCGGTCATCGATCGGACTGCCTGTTCGTTCTTGCTCGCCGAATGTCTTCTGCCACTTCGGAGAGGTCGTCGTTGAGCTGATGGTCGCGGCCTGGCAGGCGCCGCACCAGTGCACGCGGAAGCACCTTCGCGTAGAGATCGGCGTGCTCCATCGGCACGGTTTCGTCGGCGTCGCCCTGGTAGAGGCGGATCGCGGTTTCGGCCAGCGGTGCCGCCCAGTCCGCTGCAGGGGCAATTTCGTCACTCGGCCAGCCACCGTCGCCGACATAGGGCGCCGCGATCAGGACGATGGCCGCGGCGCGCCTTGCAAGTTCCGGACGCCGGGCGAGCGTGTGAACGAGGATCGTTCCGCCGACCGAGTGGCCAACGACCACGGCGCCATTATCCAGCCGGGCGATCTCCTCTCCAATGGCATCGCCCCAGGCATGAAAATTCGGATCGGCCTCGTTCGGCATGCGCGGATATCGCACCTCGCAGCTCGGCCCCAGCGCCGTTTCGAGGCTGGCGGCCAGCTTTTGGTCCCATTCGTCGTGGACGCCTTCTCCGCCGCCCTGGATGAACAGGATCTGCAATCTCGGTTGCGTCATGGCGCTACCCGGAAATCCGCGTCGACCGGCTGGCTACGTAAGGCAGCGCGAACATGTAGAGGCCCGACACCAGCATCAGGAAAAGCGGCGGCAGCGGCGAATAGACGATCCACGCGGGCGGCGCGCCCAACGACATCGTCACAAAGTTGGCGATGACCGTCGCGGTGAAGACGATCGAGAGCCAGCGATGAAACTGGCGTATCCACTTGTTCCAGTTCAAAAATCCTCTCCTAGGCGATTGCCGTTGCGATGCGCGGCTACTGCTCGGTGCGGGCCATCACGTTTTCGAGTTCGTCCAGGAAGCGCGGCCAGCCGGCCGTGGCGCCGCGATAATAGGGCTCCTGGTCGTCCCGGAAGCCGGTCTGCTCCATGCGCAGCAGCGTGCCGGTCGCCGTCGGCGTCAGCGTCCAGGCGACGACGCTTTCCAGATCCTTGGTGTTCCACGAATACGAAATCGCTTCGTGCGGCCGCACGCTCAGGACCTGGCATTCGACGCCGCCCCAAGCCGCCGTGAGGCTGAAGCGGTGCCCCGGCTCTGGCCGAAAATCGTTCTTCATCAGCCACTCCTCGATCAGGTGCTGCTGCGTCAGCGCACGCCACACGCGCTCCGGCGGATGCGCGATCTCGCGTTCCACGACGACGCTTCGGGTTCCGGGATCGGCGGCGCTCACTGGTCCATCCTGTCCAGCAGATCTTCCAGCCGGCCGAGACGGTCGTTCCAGAACGCCCCATAGACGCTCATCCAGTCGGCAAGCGGCGCCAGTCCCTTGGGGCTGGCGCTGTAATGCGTCTCCCGCCCCGACTTTCGGTCGCGCACGAGTCCGGCCGACTTCAGCACGCCGAGATGCTTGGAGACCGCCGGCTGTGACACGCCCGAGCGTTCCGTCAGCGCGCTGACCGTGCGCTCGCCTTCCCGCGCCAGCCGCTCGTAGAGCGCCCGGCGGGTCGGGTCGGCCAGGGACCTGAAGATCTCGTCGCGCGCGGTGTCCATAAACTCATAACCTGCCAGTTATGATTTATGCATAACTGCAAAGTTATGGATTGGCAAGTGACGTTAGAAGGGAGTTGCCGATGCGACCTGTTCAGGCCCGTTCGGGCTTGGCGTCGCGAGCGAAAAGATAGGCGGCGAGCGCCAGCGCCAGCAGCAGGCCGTAATAGCCGAACAAGACCGCATAGCCCGCCTCGGGCCGGTCCGGCGACTGCGCGGCGGCATAGACCGGGCCGCTGAGAAACTGCGCGACGCCCACCTCGCCGATCGAGAAGAAATTGAGCAGGGTCATGCCGCGGCCGGTCAGGTGCGGCGGCAGGAAGGCACGACCGTGCGCCATGATGATGCCGTAGCTGTTGCCGACCAGGCCGATCACCGCCAGCAGCGCGGTGGCCCGCCAGAGCCCCGGCGCCGGCTGCAGCGCCAGCCATGCGAGCACCACAACCGACAGAAGATTGCCGGTGAAGCAGACCCATTTCCGCGTGCCGAACCAGTTGTCGAGCGGCCCGTAGACGAAGGCGCCGGCAACGGTGGCGAGCGAGATCACCATCGTCGCGCTGCCGATCAGGAGCGCATCGGCCCCGTAGACATCGGTGAGGTAGGGGCCGGCCCACAGGCCGCGAATGCCGATCGCCGGTGCGTAGTTCAGGCCGACCAGCGGGATGATCGGCCACAGATAGCGAATGCGGATCAGTTCGAGATAGCCCGAGAACCCGACGCCGCCGGTTTCGCCGCGCGCCACGTCCGGATCGCGCACGAAGATGCCGATGCCGAGTGCGGTCAGCACGGTCACGGCCGCAAGTATCGCCATGACCTCGCGCCAGCCGAGCGCTTCGGCGGCGTTGGCAAGCGGCGAGGCGCCGATCACGATGCCGAGCGAGCCGATGCCGACATACCACGAGATCAGGAAGCCGAGCCGCGCCGGGCTGTAGGAATGGGCGAAGATGAAGGAGGCCGACATCAGCACGGGCGCGCAGCCGACCCCGATCGCCGCCATCGCGACGATGATCATCCAGGGAGCCGTCGCAAACGCGAAGAGCAGCGCCCCGCCGCCACCGCACAGGCGAGAATCCAGGCGGCCGTGCGCTTCGGGCCATAGCGGTCGAGCGACACCCCGACGACGAACTGCGCGAGCGCGAAGCCGGCGAACCATGCGCCGGAAGCCGCCGAAAGCTCCCCCTTGGTGGCGCCCAGATCCAGCGTCAGCGCAGGCGTCAGCACCGCCAGGAAGGAGCGGTAGAACTGCGACATCACATAGGCGAGCGTGAGCGCGACGAGCCCGGGCATTCTTGCGGCGTTCCCGTTGATCTTCTTTCGCGGGCCATGCCGCAGTCTGAGCGCCTATCCCATCGGGGTGAACTGCGCAATTGAGCCAGATCGCGATTGGCCTGTCTCAGTTCGGGTTAGGCGGAGCGCTACCCTGCTCGAAATGTCCGATCCGGGCACCGGTCTTTCAGCCAGGCATGCGAAAGCCGCGCCCTGCGGTGCAGGACGCGGCAATGTCAAATTCGGCGAATGAGTTTGCGTTCGGCGCCCGGGCTCGAAAAGCCGAAAGCTGGAGGCCTATTTTGTCAGGCCGGGTGCGAACCGGCGGCTTTCGAGAGCCGCCGGTTCGATGATTTCTTGTCAGGCGGCGCGCGCCGCGCCCCTGCCCTTGGCGAAGCCACCGCCGCGCCGGCGATTGCGCTTGCGACCGGCAGGCTTGCCGGCGACATCGGCTTCGACCGAGCCGGCATCCGCGCGCGGCTGCTTGTCGCGCAGTTCGCCGTAGGGCACGCCGCGGCCCTTGCCGTCGCCGCCCTGCGGCCTGGCCGACTTGAAGTCCTTGCGGCCGTTGCCGCCGCTGCGCCCGTTGCCGCCGTCGGCCACCACGCCCCCGCGTCGCCTCGGCGTCCCTGCGGTCGTCGTTTGCGGCGATCTCGCGATCGGCCGGCTGCGGGTCGGGTCGGGCTGGCCGAGGTGGTCGGCCGTCACCGGCAGCTTCATGCGGATGACGCGCTCGACCTGGCGAAGCATCTTGGCCTCGGACGGATCGCACAGCGTGATCGCCGCGCCGGATGCGCCGTTGCGGCCGGTGCGGCCGATGCGGTGCACGTAGGCCTCGGCCTCGGCCGGCAGGTCGAAATTGACGACATGGCTGATGCCCGGCACGTCGATGCCGCGCGCCGCGATGTCGGTCGCCACGAGGATGCGCACGGAACCGTCGCGGAAACCGTTCAGCGCGCGCTGGCGGGCGTTCTGGCTCTTGTTGCCGTGGATGACCGCCGCCTCGAAGCCGTCACGGCCGAGGTCGCGGGTGACCCGGTCGGCGCCGTGCTTGGTGCGCGCGAAGATGAGAACCTGTCCGTTCACCTCGTCGGCGAGCAGGTCGGCAAGCACCTTGCGCTTCTGCTTGGTGCGCGCCATCACCACGGACTGCGCGATCTCGGCAGCCGTGGTGCCCTGCGGGGCGACTTCGACGCGCAGCGGATCCCTGAGCAGGCTGCCGGCCAACTCGGCGATCTCGGCGGGCATGGTTGCCGAGAACATCGCGGTCTGGCGCGCGGAATGCGTCGCCTTGGCGATCTTCCGGACATCGTTGATGAAACCCATGTCGAGCATGCGGTCGGCCTCGTCGAGAACCAGCCAGGCGGTCTGCGACAGGTCGAGCTCACGCTCGCGCAGCAGGTCCATGAGGCGGCCGGGCGTGGCGACGAGCACGTCGACGCCGGCGGCGATCCTCTTCACCTGTCCGCCGCGCGACACGCCGCCGAGCACCAGCGCGGTCGAGATCTTCGATCCCCTGCCGAGCAGCTTCACGGTCTCCTCGATCTGCACGGCCAGTTCGCGCGTCGGCGCCAGCACCAGGGCGCGTGCGCTCTTGCGTGCCGGACGGCCGCCGAGCTCGATGATCTTCGACAGGATCGGCAGGGCGAACGCCGCCGTCTTGCCGGAACCGGTCTGTGCGATGCCCAGCAGGTCGCGACCCTTCAGGAATGCGGGAATCGCCTTTTCCTGGATCGGCTTGGGCTGGGTGAACCCGGCATCGTTCGTGGCCTTCAGAAGCTGGCCGGTAATGCCGAGGGTTGCGAAGCCTTCGGGCTTCGTCGTGTTCTTGTCGTTCAAAACTGTCTCTTTCACGCGGCACTGCGGCCGCGACATTCATGGCGAAGCGCAATCCGCCAGGATCTATTGGGAAAAACCGACAAGGCGGGCGACTTCCGTGAAGCCGACCGGCTGCGCTGTCGCGCCCGCACGCTTCATGCCTGCGGGGCTTGGTTCACCGCTGCCGCAATTTTCGTGGGAAAACAGGGAGGGGACAGACGCAACCAGTTCCTTTTGGAAGAGCCGGAATGATCCGGCCCATGCGCCTTGTGCCGCTCATATGGTCTTTTGCAGTGCGAAAGGCAAGCGTCTTGTTGCGCCGACTTCAGCGCAGGTCCTCGCCCGGTATCCTGATCACGCAGACCACGCCCTCGGGACGGAAGTCGATCTCCGCTCCACCATTGGCCGAATAGCCGAGGCTTCTGGAGATCACCGTCCGTCCGAACCCGCGCTTGGAGGGCGGGCTCACCTGCGGACCGCCGCTTTCGACCCACTCGACGCGCAACGCGCCCTCTTCGGCCGTGCCGGAAGAACGGATCGAGACGCGGCCGCCGTCGCGCGACAGCGCACCGTATTTCGCCGCGTTGGTGGCGAGTTCGTGAACCACGAGGCCAAGCGCGATCGCCGCGCGCGGCGCGAGAGCCACGTCCAGCCCTTCCTCGAAGGCTATGCGCCCGCCCGTCGAGCCGGAATGCGGTGCCAGTTCGGCGGCGACCACTTCACGCAACGTAAGTTCCTTCCACGACCTGTCGGCAAGCAGGTTGTGGGTCGCCGCGAGCGCCTGGATGCGCCCCGTGAAGGCCTTCTGGAAGCCGTCGAGCGTGTCTTCGCTCGACAGCGTCCGGCCACTGATCGAAAGCACCAGCGCGAGCGTATTCTTCACCCGGTGGTCGAGTTCGCCCATCAGCAGCAGTTGCTGCTTCTCGGCCGCCTTGCGCTGCGACAGGTCGACCATGGTCACGACGCAGCCGCTGACCTCGTCCTCGTCGAGCTGCAGCGGCGCTGCCGAAACCAGATAGTCCTTGATGCGCGGCGCGTTCGGCGCGGTGGCCTCCATCCCCTGCACCGGTGTCTCCGCCGACGGCCATCTCGATCAGGTCTTCCGACGCAAGAAGGCCGGTGGCGCCGGGAAACACCAGCGGGATCGCCTCGCCGAAGCGCTGCCCGACCGGATCGCCCTCGTAGAGGATGGCGGCTGCCGCGTTGGCGTGCGTGATCGTGCCGTCGCGATCGCACACGAGCACTGCCTCGTTGGCCGAGGCGATGATGGCGCGGGCGACGCGCTCCGAGCGCTCCGCCGTCTCGGCGCGCACGCGCTGGGTGACGTCCGTGAACGTCAGCGCGTGGCCCCTGACGGTGGCGAAGCGGATGGGTGCGGCGGCGGCCATGTAGAAGACAGGCGGCCGATCGGGCCGCTGCATGCGTATTTCCCGGCTCTGCCTCTTGTCCGTTGCGGCCGCCACGAGCTCGTCCAGTTCGCCCACGACATCGTCCGGAAAGATCTCGGCCAGCAGCTTGCCCTGTATCGCCAGAGGGTCCACTTCCAGCAGCCGGCACAGCGTCTGGTTGGAGTAGAGCAGGCGACCGGCAGTGTCGATCGCCGCGGCGCCCGGCTCCATCACCTCCATGAAGGTGCGGAAGGATTCGGGGTCGCCGCCGATCGTGAACACCTCGTCGGCGCTCCTGCCCCCGCACCACCAGGGCATCGACCTCGCCGTCGCGGATGGCGCGAAGCGTGTCCTCGGCCTCTGCGAGCTTGCGGCGCAGTTCGGCGATCTCGCTCTCGCCGGTGCTCGCGGCCGCCATGGTCATTCGTCTTCCACTTTCAGGTTCACCAGCACCTTGTGGGTGTCCGACAGGTCCCCGATGATCTTGCGCAGCGGGATCGGCAGTTCCCGAACAAGGGTCGGTATCGCCACGATGCTGTGTTCCTTCGCCAGCTTCGGGTTTTCCTTCAGGTCGATGACTTCGATGTCGTACCGGCCGGGCAGGTGCTCGGTGCAAATGCGCTGAAGGTTGGCAATGGCGGCGAGCGATTTGGGTGTCTGCCCCGCCACGTAGAGAATGAGCTTGCGCCTGCCGCCGCTGTCGCCTGTCATGTCGTCAATCCTTCCAGACCGGCCTTCAGGCGCGGCGGCTCTCTAGCCAGTTCCTGCCGGTCGCTCTCTGCCTGGGCAACCTCTTCGGCCTCGTCCTGCAGCAGCGTTTCCAGTTCCAGTTCCTCGGCGTCGAACTCGGCCTGCAACGCCTCCATCTGGGCGCGCGCCCTGCCGTCGCCGGTGCTCGATCTGACGGCGCGCCTTGTCGACAGCCGCCTTGCGGGCGATTTCGTCGCGGCGCATCGCCGCTTCCGCCGCCTTGCGCGCCGAGCCCGTCAGCGCTCCCTCCTCGCCGAGATATGGCGGGATCAGCCTGATGCCGTCGGAGTCCAGCACGAATTCGCGAACCTGGTTGGAATGCGCCGTGCCTCGCGCCTTCAGCAGGTAGAGCTCGCGGTTGAATTCGCCGTTCACCTCGCGATTGAGCAGCAGAATCCAGGCATCCATCAGCGACGACAGACCGGCGTCGGTCTGAATCATCGTCTCGCCGCCCGCCATCAGGTGGGTGAAGACGCCGGTGATCCCTCTTCCCCTTGAGGAAGTCGATGATGCGCAGCAGCATCGACTGGACCTCCAGCTTGTCGCCGGTGTCCGTGAATGCCGAGATCGGATCGAGGACGACGAGTTTCGGCTCCAACCTGATGATCTCGCGCAGCATGACGGCGAGATGCATCTCCAGGCTGTAGAAGGTGGGGCGCGCCGCGAAATGCCGCAACAGGCCGCTCTCTATCCAGGGCTGCAGGTCGACGCCGATGGAGCGCATGTTGCGTACCGTCTGGTCCGCCGATTCCTCGAAGGAGAAATAGACGGCCTTCTCGCCGCGTCCGCAGGCCGCGGCGACGAAGCTGGCGGCCAGCGATGACTTGCCCGAGCCGGCGACGCCCGACAGCAGGACCGACGATCCCCGATGGAATCCGCCGCCCGTCATCATCGAGTCGAGATCCGGGACGCCGGTCGAAATCCGCTCCTCGTAAACCTTGTGGGCGAGGCCGATCGCCGAAACCGGCAGCACCGAGAAACCGTCCTCGTCGATCAGGAACGGGTATTCGTTGGTGCCGTGCGCGGTGCCCCTGTATTTGACGATGCGCAGCCGGCGCGTCGAAATCTGGTTGTGGACGCGGTGGTCGAGCAGCAGAACGCAGTCCGAGACATATTCCTCCAGGCCCTGCCGGGTCAGCGTGCCGTCGCCGCGTTCGGCCGTGATCACGGTCGTCAGACCGCGATCCTTGAGCCAGTCGAACAGGCGGCGGATTTCGGCGCGCAGGATCGCGGGGTTGGAGAAGGCCGAGAAGAGGCTTTCGATCGTGTCGAGGACCACGCGCTTGGCGCCCACGGAGTCGATCGCCAGTTCCAGCCGCAGGAACAGGCCCTCGAGATCGTATTCGCCGATCTCGGCCAGTTCGGACGGGTCGACCATGATGTGGTCGATGGCGATCTTGCCTTCGTCGATCAGATCATCGAGGTCGAAGCCGAGCGAAGCGACGTTCTGCACGATGTCGACAGGGCGTTCCTCGAAGCTGATGAACACGCCCGGCTCGCCGAAATCGCGAGCCCCGTGAACGAGGAATGTCGAGGCGAACAGCGTCTTGCCGCAACCGGCAGAGCCGCACACGAGCGTCGGCCGCCCGGTCGGAAGCCCGCCCAGGGTCAACTCGTCGAAGCCGCTAATTCCGGTAAGGGATTTCTGGATACCTTCGCTCAACGCGAGTCACGCCAAATTAAAAAAATGCAGCCCTGCTTTTAGGACACCAAATGGCGGCTGCCTATAGCATGAGACACATGTGGGGCATCTTTTTGGCTCGCGAATTCAACGAATTCGGCCGGACGAATATGCTAGTCGGCTTCGCTCGTCCACCATCTTCAGTTCCTCGGTGTTCCCAGTTGCGCGCCGTATTCGGCACCCCGATGCCCTTGTCGAACCTTTCGGCAAGCTTGGACGTGCCGAAGCCGTGGGGCGTATGAAGATAGCAGACACGCCCCACCATCTCGATCCGCTCACCGGGCATCGGCGTATCCGCGCAATGCTCCGATCCGGCCAGGTTCCGGCTGCCGTTCCAGCACCGCCGCATGCAGGAATTTGCCGACTTCGGTCGCATCCGGGAATGGATTGTCGGCGATCAACTTTGCCCATTCCGTCTTCGAGACCAGATGGATGTCTTTCTCGAAGCCGAATTCCCTTCGGCAAACCTCCGCGACCAGGTCGTGCGCGGCCTTTCGCGACAGGCCGGTCCTGGCACGAACGGCATTGCCGCTGTTGATGTAGGTCGCGACGTTCTCGAACCCCGCCTCGCCCAACGCTCTCGCGCGGCGCTTCATCCGGCAGCTGGGTCGGCCCCGCCATTGACGCCCCGGAACAGCACGACAAAAACCGTCATACGATCAGCCCCGACAGTGTCTCGTTTTCGGTGATGTCCTGGTAGGCCCAGCCCGCCTCGTCGAATTTCGCTTCGCAGCACGTCGAAGGCGCGCCGCTCCTTCGTCTCGATGCCGATCAGCACCGAGCCGAAATTGCGCGCCGACTTCTTCAGGTATTCGAAGCGGGTGATGTCGTCGTCGGGCCCCAGCAGATCGAGGAAATCGCGCAGCGCGCCCGGCCGCTGTGGAAAGCGGAAGACGAAATATTTCTTCAGCCCCTCGAATCGCAGCGCCCGCTCCTTGACGTCCGGCAGCCGCTCGAAGTCGAAATTGCCGCCCGAGACCAGCGCGACGACCGTCTTGCCTTTCAGTTCGCGCTTCGAAAAATCCTTCAGCATGTCGATCGCCAGCGCGCCGGCCGGTTCCAGCACCACGCCCTCGACGTTGAGCATCTCGATGATGGTGCCGCACAGCCGGTTTTCCGGCACGAGATGCACGTCCTCGGCCGCAAAGGACTTGAGCAGCCGGAACGGCTCGCGGCCGATCTGCGCGACCGCGGCACCGTCGACGAAATTGTCGAGCCGCTCGAGCTTGACGCGCTTTCCCGCCTCGAGACTGCGTTTCAGGCTCGGCGCGCCGGCAGGTTCGGCGAAGACGAAGCGCATGTCGCGCCCGGCCTCGCGCATGTAGCGCGTCACGCCTGCCGACAGCCCGCCGCCGCCGACGGGCATCAGCAGCATGTCGGGGCCGTCCTGCGACGGCATCTGGGCGGCGATCTCGTGGGCCACCGTCGCCTGGCCCTCGATGATGTCGGGATCGTCGAAGGGCGGCACGAGATGTCCGCCGGTTTCGGCCGCGAACTGCCCTGCCGCATCCTGGCACTCGTCGAAGAAGTCGCCGACCAGCCGGATTTCCACGAACTCGCCACCGAACAGGCGCGTCTTGTCGATCTTCTGCTGCGGCGTCGTCACCGGCATGAAGACGACGCCCTTGCGGCCGAAATGCCGGCAGACGAAGGCGAAGCCCTGCGCATGGTTGCCGGCCGAGGCGCACACGAACACCTCGGGCGCCGCGCCGCCGGCCAGCGCCTTGCGGAAGAAATTGAAGGCGCCGCGGATCTTGTAGGAGCGGACCGGGGTCAGGTCCTCGCGCTTCAGGAACACGCGCGCGCCGGTCTTCTTGGAAAGATAGTCGTTTTCCTGCAGCGGGGTCGGCGCGAAAAGCTCGCGCATGGCTTCCGCGGCCTCGGCCACACCGGCTTGAAATCGGCTCATGCGACGGCTCCGTTCGGCTGCCCTTGCGGACCTGCTCCCCGAGCGGCTATTGCATAATCCGCCGAGCGAGGCCACTGTCTGCCCGGCGCGGCCCGGCCAGAGGCCGCCCGCGGAGCAAACGCAGCGTCAATCCCGGGAACGGCCTTCCTTGAATTATCTCGCCGTCCGCGCCGCGATCCACGTTGCCGCGATCTTCATGATCTATCTCGCGGTGGCCATGCTGATCCCGGCCGCCGTCGACCTCTATTACGGTGTCTCGTCCGACTGGCAGGTGTTCGGCTTCTCCGCCCTGTTCACCGGCGGCCTGGGGCTGGCTGTCGCACTCGCCACGCAGGGTCGCGCTCCGGCGCTGTCGTCGCGCTTCGGCTTCTTCGTCGTCAACCTGCTGTGGCTGACCACCGTGATCGTCGGCGCGGTGCCGCTGCTGGCCTCCTCGCTGGAGCTCGACCTCGCCGACGCCATCTTCGAATCGGTCTCCGCGCTCACCACCACCGGCAGCACGGTCATCACCGGCCTCGACCACCTGCCGCCGGGCCTGCTCTTGTGGCGCTCGATCCTGCAGTGGATCGGCGGTCTCGGCGTCATCGCGCTCGGCCTGTTCATCCTGCCGTTCCTGAATGTCGGCGGCGTTTCCTATTTCAACATCGAGTCCTCGAGCACCGATGACCGCCCGTACGAGCGCTTCTCCACCTATTCCCTGGCGCTGCTGTCGGTCTACGCGGCGCTGACGATCGCCTGCGGCATCGGCTACGCGGCGACGGGCATGAGCGGCTTCGACGCGCTCAACCACGCCATGACGACGCTTTCGACCGGCGGCTTTTCCACCCACGACGCCTCGATGGGCGCCTATGGCAACAACCTGCCGCTTCTGTGGGTGGCCACATTCTTCATGTTCGCCGGCGGCATGCCGTTCTCGATCCTGATCCTGTTCACGCTGCGCGGCCGGCTCTATTCGCTGCGCGACCCGCAGATCCGCGTCTATCTCGGCTATATCGCGGTGTTCGTGCTGGCCGTCGCGATCTATCTGCGGGTATCCTCGGAGCATGCCGTTCTTCACGGCGCTCACGCATTCGGCCTTCAATCTCACCTCGATCATCACCACGACGGGCTATGCCAGCACCGACTATTCGTTGTGGGGCCCGTTCGCGGTGGCCTGCGTGTTCGTGGCGACCTTCCTCGGCGGCTGCTCGGGCTCGACCGCGGGCGGCATCAAGGCCTATCGCTTCCTCATCATGTTCGAGCTGCTGGCCAACGGCCTGCGCCGCTTCGTCTTCCCGAACACGGTGCTGACGGTGCGCTATGGCGACCGCCCCGTCGACGCCGACATGCAGCGCGCGGTGGTGCTGTTCATCTCGTCCTTCTTCGTCATCTGGGCGATCATGATCATCCTGCTCGCCGCCACCGGGCTCGACCTGATCACCTCGATGACCGGCGCGCTGACGGCGCTGACCAATGTCGGCCCCGGCCTCGGCGACATCATCGGCCCGGCCGGCAACTTCTCGACGCTGCCGGACATGGCGAAATGGGTATTGTCGCTGGCCATGCTGCTCGGGCGGCTCGAGATCCTGGCCGTGCTGGTGATCTTCACGCCGACCTTCTGGCGGCGGTAGCGAACGTCTTCACGAGCAGAATCAGCCTCGCCGGCCAAGTCCCTGGCCGGGAATCGCTTTCGCGACCGGCCTCACACGAACAGATCGACCTTTTCGAACTTCGTCACGTCGATAATGCCGGCGTCGGAAATCCGCAGTTCCGGGATCACCACCAGCGCCAGCAGCGAGTGCTGCATGTAGGCGTTGTTGAGCGAACAGCCCATCTCGCGCATCGCCGCCGTCAGCTTCGCCGCCTTTTCCGCGACGATCTCGGCGCGCTCGTCCGACATCAGCCCGGCGATCGGCATCTCGACCAGCGCCAGTTCCCTGCCCTTGGAGAACATCACCACGCCGCCGCCGACCTCGCCCAGCCGGTTGGCGGCCAGCGCCATGTCTTCCTTGTTGGTGCCGACGACGATCATGTGATGGGAATCGTGCGCCACGGTCGAGGCGATGGCACAGTCCTCGCTGTAGCCGAAGCCCGAGACGAAGCCGTTGGTGACCGCTCCCGTGCCGCGATGGCGCTCGACCAGCGCGATCTGGCAGACGTCGTTCTGCCGGTCCATCTCGACCAGCCCGTCGCTGACCTTGAGATCGGCCTCCAGAGCCTTCGTCGGCGCCTGGTTCTCGATGACGCCGATGACGCGCGCCCTCACCTCGTTGGCGCCGGCGGGCGCGGGAATGTCGAAGTCGGCGGATGCCAGGCGCTTGCCGAGCTTGACCGTGTTCTTGGCCTCCACCGGATAGTCCCACACCGGCATGTCGATCTCGAGCTTGCCGGACTTCGCCAGCCGCACCCCGCGGCCATAGACCTCGTCGATCTTCATTTCCGCCAGATTGGACACGATCAGGAAGTCGGCGATGCGGCCGGGCGCGATCGAGCCCATCTCGCGCTCCAGCTTGAAATGCTGCGCGGTGTTGATCGTCGCCATCTGGATCGCCGTCACCGGCTTCAGCCCCTGCTCGATCGCGTGGCGCACGACGCGGTCCATGTGGCCGTCGTGGACGAGCGTGCCGGAATGGCTGTCGTCGGTGCACAGGATGACGTTGCGCGGGTCGATGCCGTGCTCGGTCACCGCCTTCACCTGCTCGGCGACGTCGTACCAGGCCGAGCCCAGCCTCAGCATCGCCTTCATGCCCTGGCGCACGCGGGCGATGGCGTCGGCCGCGCGCGTTCCCTCGTGGTCGTCCTCCGGTCCGCCGGCGACGTAGCCGTGGAACGGCAGGCCGAGATCGGGAGAGGCATAGTGCCCGCCGACGGTCTTGCCGGCCTTCACGGTCTCGGCGATTTCGCCGGCCATCACCTCGTTGTTGGCGGCCACGCCGGGAAAATTCATCACCTCGCCCAGCCCGATGATGTTGGGCCAGGTCATCGCCTCGGCGACGTCCTCCACCGTCAGTTCGGCGCCGGCATGCTCCAGCCCCGGCGCCGAGGGCACGCAGGACGGCATCTGCACGTGCACGTTGACCGGCATCGCCGCGGCTTCGTCGTGCATCAGCCGCACGCCCGCCAGACCGAGAACGTTGGCGATCTCGTGCGGGTCGATGAACATGGAGGTGGTGCCGTGCGGAATGACGGCGCGGCAGAACTCCGTCACCGTCACCATGCCGCTTTCGACGTGCATGTGCGCGTCGCACAGCCCGGGCACGAGATAGCGGCCGCCGGCATCGACGACCTTCGTGTTCTCGCCGATGGCGTGCGAGGCGTCCGACCCGCAATAGGCGAAGCGACCCTCGACAACGGCAAGGTCGGTGCCCGGAATAACCTCGCCCGAGTGAACGTTCACCCATTTGCCGTTGCGCACCACGAGGTCCGCGGGCTTGCGCCCCATCGCGACGTCGACCAGCGTGCGCGCGGCCTCATGAAACGGCTTCGGCGCCGCCCATGCCTTCTGCTTCGCCATGAACTCTCTCCTGATTCACGGCGGAATTTGCCAAGGCGAAGGCGGTTTGGCCAGCTTCTATCGGCGCAGTCGCGAGCCGCTGATGTCGGCGAAGGCCAGAGCGGCGGCGAAGAACACGAAAGCGGCGGTCACGACCACGACGGCGATGAAGTCTTCGGACATGTCGAAATCCTCCAGTGATGACGGTGCATCTGACGACACTGCATCCTGGGTCCATCCGCACGGCACGGCGTTGATCCTGATCAAACCAGCCTCGCGCAAGGCGCACGGACCAAGCTGCTCCCGAGACAGTCGGGCGCACCTGCGCCGTTTCCGGAGACGCCAAGCCATGCCTGCACCCGCCAGAGCCTTCCAGCGCGAGATTCCCGAGACGATCGGCCTGGCGCGCCTGTTCGCCATCGGCTTCGGCGGCGGCGACTATGGCGCCATCATCGACGCGCTTCTGGAGCGCGTCGAAAAGAACCCTGGCGATGCCGCCGCGCAGTTCGACCTCGGCACGATCCTTCTGCTCAACGGCCACGAGGAGGAAGGACTGGCAGCCCAGGCCGAGGCGATCCGGCTCAGCCCCGTATTCCGCCAGAAGGCGAGCGGCGGAGGCGAGCCGCTGCGGCTGCTGATGCTGGCCGCGCCCGGCGGGCTGATGGCCAACACGCCGGCGCATTTCCTGCTCGAAGGCTCCGGCATCACGCTCGACGTCGCCTTCGTCGGCCCGAACGCCGAGCTTCCGCGCGACCTGCCGGAGCACGACGTGCTGTTGGTCGGCGTCGGCGAATCCGACGCCACCGCGCCGCTGATCGAGGCGCTGGCGCCCCGCCTCGCCCATTGGCCGGTGCCGGTGCTCAACCGGCCGGAGCATCTTCTGTCGCTGGCGCGCGAGCAGCTCTGGCACACGCTCAGACAGGCCCGCGGCACCCACGTGCCGATGACCGTACGGCTCGACCGGGCGGAACTCGAAAGGCTCGGCAGCGGCGAGACGACGCCGGCCGATCTCCTCGGTGCCGGCACCCGCTATCCCGTCATCGCCCGGCCGGTCGGCTCGCATGCCGGCCACGGGCTGGAAAAGCTCGACGACGCGGCCGCGGTGGCGCGCTACTGCGCGGCCCACGAGGGCGAAATCTTCAACGTCTCGCCGTTCGTCGACTATCGCGGGTCCGACGGCTTCTTCCGCAAATACCGCGTCGCCATGGTCGACGGGCGCCCCTACGCCTGCCACGTCGCGATCGCGAAGCACTGGATGCTGCACTACCTCAACGCCGGCATGGTCGGGGATGCCGAAAAGCGCGCCGACGAGGCACGGCTGATGGAAGGCTTCGACACCGGCTTCGGCGCCCGTCATGCCACCGCGCTCGCCGATTTCGCACGGCTCGCCGGCCTCGACTATTTCGTCATCGATTGCGCCGAGACGCCGGACGGCAAGCTCCTCGTCTTCGAAGCCGACACCGCGATGATCGTCCACGACATGGATCCGCCGCGGCTGTTCCCCTACAAGGGGCCGCAGATGCGCAAGGTCTTCGAGGCCTTCCGTGCCATGCTGAGGGCCCGCGCGGCAGGCGGACGCCGCGACATCCATCATGCCGCCTGAGCGACGCCATTCCCCAACGGCAAGCGCATTGACTGGCGACCCGCGGCGTTGACGGGCCGCGCCCGCCGTTCGAAAAGGCGCTGATCGGCCTTTGCTCTACAAGGAAGGGGAAGACCAATGGTCCGCATACTGAAACCGCTCGCGGTGCTCGTTCGTGCTCGTCTTCGCCGGCGGGTTCGCCGCGGCGGAGGAACGCTGGCAGACGCTGCCGGAGCCGGCGACGATGCCAGAGCCGCAAAAATCCGGGTTTGCGCCGGTCAACGGCATCAAGATGTATTATGCCGTCTTCAGCGCGGACAAGGGCGACCCGATCCTGCTGATCCACGGCGGCCTCGGCCATGCCGACATCTGGGCGAGCCAGGTGAGGACGCTGTCGCAGACCCACGAGGTGATCGTGGCGGATTTGCGCCGCGACACGGCCGCTCGACCCGCACCGAGGAGCCGTTCGGCTACGACCTGATGGCGTCGGACTTCGTCGCGCTGCTCGACTATCTCGGCATTCCCCATATCGTCGGCGACCGCCGCGGTTGCGGAGACTGCGAGGCAAAGGCCGGCGGCGGCTATCATTCTCGGAATTGGCATGGGTCCTCCGATCGGTTCGATTTGTCGAAACCCGGCACATAGGCGCGGATGAGAAGAAGGCAACCGCACGCCCCGGCCGACAGTAGCCGCCCCTCAGTTCCCGCTGCCGTCTTGACCTGCCGGCGAATGCCTCTAGCTGCCGTCCCGTCCGGAGTCGCGGCCTCGCGCCGAAGCCGGCTGCGTCGTGCGCCTCCGGATCTCACGGGCAAACGCTTGATCGGAGGAGATATCTTGACCATCGAAAACAACGACCTGACGTTCAAACCTGCGCGCCGGCGCTTTCTGACGGCCACGGCGGCGGGGACCGCTGCAGCCGTCGTGGTGCCCGCCGACGCCGGGCAGGCCGCCGCCGCCGAGAAGATGATCCCGCAGGAAAAGCTCGGCGTGCCGACCGAAGAGGTCGACGTCGGTAGTCTGCCGCGCGTGAAGCAGAAGCTCGTCCCGCCGCCGGCGACGCCACTGCACGAGCAGGTTGCCACGACAGGCCCGAAGATTGTCGAGGTCGAGATGACCGTCGAGGAAAAGCAGATCGAGATCGACGACGACGGCACGAAGATCTGGGCCTTTACCTACAATGGCACGGTGCCGGGGCCGATGATCGTGTGCCATCAGGGCGACTACGTGGAACTGACGCTGAAGAGCAGTCCCGACAACCAGCTCGAGCACAATATCGACTTCCACGCAGCCACCGGCGCCCTGGGTGGCGCCGAACTCACCCACATCCAGCCGGGTGAATACGTCGTGCTGCGATTCCGCGCGCTCAAGGCCGGGGTCTTCGTCTATCACTGCGCGCCAGGTGCCGAGATGGTGCCCTACCACGTGCTTCACGGCATGAACGGAGCGATCATGGTCCTGCCGCGAGATGGTCTGAAGGACCGGCAAGGCGAGCCGATCAAATACGACAAGGCGTTCTTCGTCGGCGAGCAGGACTTCTACATCCCGCGCGACGAGAACGGCGAGTTCGTCGCGTATGAGAACGCGATCGCCGACTACACCGATTCGCTTGATGCGATGCGCACGCTGACCCCGACCCACATTGTCTTCAACGGTCGGGTCGGAGCACTGACCGGAGACGCCGCCATGAAGGCGGCGGTCGGAGAGACCGTGCTGATCGTCCATGCGCAGTGCAGCCGCGACACCCGCCCCCACCTTATCGGCGGCCACGGCGACTACGTGTGGCAATCCGGTTCGTTCGAGGACCGTCCCGACACCGATCTCGAGACCTGGTTCATTCGCGGTGGGTCGGCGGGGGCAGCCGTATACACGTTCCGGCAACCCGGCACATATGCCTACCTGAACCACAACCTCATCGAGTCATTTCTTCTCGGCGCGGTCGCGGAGTTCGCCGTCGAAGGTGACTGGAACGACAAACTGATGACGCAGGTCGTCGAGCCGCAGTCGTTCAGCTGAGGCCGGCCCTCTCCAGGAGTGCCGCAGCTCGTCCGCAACATCGTTGCGGACGGGCTCGGTCCACCTCAGACCGGTTGAACTGCAAACGCCCTGGCCGCAATGCGCCTGATGAAAGCGGCGACCTTCTCGGGCTCGGCATATTGCGGCATGTGGCCGACGCCTTCGAGGATCTCCAGGTCCATTCCGTCGATCTGGCTTTCCATCCAGACGCCGTTCTCGCGATAGTCGATCAGGCGGTCGGCGCTGCCGAACAGCACGCCCACCGGCATTTTCAGCTCGCCGTAGCGGGTCTCCTGGCGAGCCATGTCGTCTCCCACCGCCAGGAAATCGGTGGAGGAGGCGTAGAAATGGCTCGGAAGCAGCGCGATCATCGAGCCGCCTCCCACCGCGTAGTCGGCCGGCGGCTGCTGCGGTCCGAAGACGAAGGCCAGGGTCTGCGGCCCCATTTTCACGGCCACCGGCGCGGAGAAGATTTCCGCCACCAGGCGGCGCTTCAGCGGCGAGCGGATCGCCAGCGCCGCGAACTCCGGGCCGATCTCATCCTGGTGACGGGTCAGCGGCGACAGCAATGCGACCCCGGCGATCTTGTCGCCATGGTCGAGGGCGAGCGCCAGCGAGATCGCGCCGCCGAGCGAATGGCCGACGACCAGCGGCCGCTCGAGGCCGAGGCGTTCGATGAAGCGGACGATGAAATCCGCCTGTTCGGACGGGCTCGCCGGCCTGTCGCCGTGGCGCGTCGAATAGCCCGAGCCGGGGCGGTCGGGCGCGACCAGGCGGAAATCGCCCTTGAGCAGGGGAAACAGCGGCTTGGAGAAATGGAACTGCGTGCCGCCCAGTCCGTGGACGAAGACGATCGGCCTTCCCTCGCCTTCCTCGACATAGTGGATGCGGTTGCCGTCGATCTCGACGAACTTTCCCGGCGGCGGCACCAGGGCGCGCGCCATGCGCACGATGCGCCGCGTCTTGAACCATGAATAGGCGGGAAACAGCGACGCCAGGATCAGCACCGCCACGACCGTCCAGAATATCGTCCAGATCATGCTCGAACTCACGCGCCTGCGACGCGCCGGCATGGCGCGCGCATTCCCCGCCCTTTCACCCGTCTTATGTCATCCGGTCCGGACACATCCAAGCCCTGCCGCCGTTTCGGCAATGGCCGATGCCCGTGGCGCTTTGTCCGACCTCGGCGCCGGTTGCCCTTTCAGCGGGGCGGCGCTAATCGGAGCGATCTGCCAAGAGGTGCGAAAATGGACGACACTGTAACGGCGGCGATGATCGTCATCGGCGACGAAATTCTTTCCGGACGCACCAAGGACAGGAACATCGGCCATCTCGCCGACATCATGACGGCGATCGGCATCGACCTGAAGGAAGTGCGCATCGTCTCCGACGACGAGGACGACATCGTCGCCGCCGTCAACGCGCTTCGCTCCCGCTACTCCTATGTCTTCACCACCGGCGGCATCGGCCCGACGCACGACGACATCACCGCCGATTCGGTGGCCAAGGCTTTCGGCGTGCCGTGCGAGCACGACGCGAAAGCCAGGAAGATGCTGGAGGAAAGCTTCGCCGCCCGCGGCATCGCCGTCACCGAAGCGCGCATGCGCATGGCGCGCATGCCGGTCGGCGCCTCCCACATCGACAATCCGGTCTCGGTCGCACCGGGCTTCAACATCGGCAACGTCTACGTCATGGCGGGCGTGCCGGCGATCTTCCAGGCCATGCTCGACAATGTCGTGCCGACGCTGAAAACGGGCACGCCGCTGATCTCGGCGGTCGTCCACTCGCCCCTATGGCGAGGGCACGGTCGGCGACCGGCTCGGCGAGATCCAGAAGGAGCACCCCGACACGATCATCGGCTCCTATCCGAAATATCTCGACGGCAAGTTCTGGACCGAGCTCGTCGTGCGCGCCCGCAGCCAGGACAAGGTGGACGCGGCGCGCGAGGCGATCGAACAGATGCTGGCCGAGATCGCGGCGGCCGCATAGCACCAGGGGCCGGCGTCCCGGCTTTGATGCGGCGCAAGAAATGGCGCCGTCGCCTGTGCTAGTCTCCCACCCGATCGGCGCCGGGGGCGGCGCCTTGTGCCGAGGGAGGCAATTTCGATGACCTACAAGACAATTCTCGCCATCCTCCAGAGCGAAGGCGACACCCGCAGGGTGCTCGATTGCGCGGTGCCGCTGGCCTCGCGCTTCGGCGCCCACCTGATCGGCCTGCATGCCGAACCGATGGCGGTCGCCTATGCCGCGCCGGCAGCGTTTCCGGATGCCGCGCTGTTCGTCACCGGCAACGAGGCCAATTTCGAACGGGCCGCGCAACTGAAGGAAACCTTCGAGAGGCGCGCCAATGCCGAAGGCATCTCGTTCGAGTGGCGCGGCATGGAAAGCTACAGCGGCGACAGCGCGCTTTCGAGCTACGACAGCGCGCGCGCGGCCGATCTGGTGATCGCCCAGCAGCAGGATCCCGACGCGCCCTTCGGCTCGACGGCCGACGTCGAATCGCTGCTGTTCGAATGCGGGCGGCCGGTGCTGTTCGTGCCCTACGCCGACGAATGCCGGGTGAAGTTCGAGCGCGTGCTGGTCGCCTGGAACGGCTCGCGCGAGGCCTGCCGCGCCGCCTTCGACGCACTGCCGCTGATCGTGGCGGCCAGGAGTGTCGAGGTGATGACCGTCGATGCGCCCGACAATTCCCAGCAGAAAGCCGCCTATGCCGGTGCGGAGATCGCCGCGTCGCTCGCCCGTCACGGCGCCAAGGTGAGCACCTACAGCCCGCCGTCGGGCGGCGTGTCAGGCGCGGCGATCATCGAGAACCGGGTGGCCGACACCGATGCCGACCTGCTGGTCATGGGCGCCTACAGCCAGTCGCGGCTGAAGGAGTTCTTCTTCGGCGGCGTCACCCGTTCGGTGCTGCAGTCGATGACCTGCGCGGTGCTGATGTCGCGTTGAACCGGCGAACTCGGGGGCGCGATTCTCGCTCGCGCCCTTGCTCCCGCCATCTTTCGGGCCTACGGCTTGTTCTCCGGGCGACGATACCGGAATCGGCACGCTGATCCGGATGTGGATCGTGGCCGTTTCGGCCGTTTCGTGCGGCAGCGCATGAGACACGCAACCGGAACTGGATTTCCCTTGCCCGAAACCGCCACGCACGGCCAGGACGACCGTTCCTGGAGCCGTATCCTCGCCGACTATCAGGCCCCGAGCACTGCGCGCAGCACGTTCGAGATCGTCGTTTCGGCGGTTCCTTTCGTGGCGCTGTGGGTGCTTTCCGGGCTCGCCGCCGTCTACGGCCACTGGTGGGGGCTGGTGCTGACGGTGCCGGCCGCCGGTTTCCTTGTGCGGCTGTTCATGCTGCAGCACGATTGCGGCCACGGGGCGCTGTTTTCTCGCCGTGGCCTCAACGACTGGACCGGCAGGGTCATCGGCGTCCTGACGCTGACGCCCTACGACTACTGGCGGCGAACGCACGCCGTGCACCACGCCACCACCGGCAATCTCGACCGGCGCGGCATCGGCGACGTGTCGACGCTGACGGTGCGCGAATACCGGGCCATGTCGTGGCTCGGCCGTCTGCGCTACCGGCTCTACAGGCACCCGCTGGTGATGTTCGGCATCGGCCCGGCATGGCTGTTCGTGTGCCAGTACCGCCTGCCGTTCGGGATGATGCGGGCCGGACACCTGCCGTGGACGTCGACGCTGCTCACCAATCTCGCCGTCGCCGTGCCCGTCGCCCTGCTGATCTGGCTGATGGGCCTCTGGCCGTTCCTCATGGTGCAGGTGCCGATCACGCTGATTGCGGCGACGATCGGCGTGTGGCTGTTCTACGTCCAGCACCAGTTCGACGAGACGCACTGGTACGGCGGGCAGGAATGGAATTTCCACAGTGCCGCCCTGCACGGCAGTTCGCACTACGACCTGCCGCCGGTGCTGCGCTGGTTCAGCGGAAATATCGGCATCCACCATGTCCACCACCTGTCGAGCAAGGTGCCGTTCTACCGGCTGCCGCAGGTGCTGCGCGACCATCCCGGGCTGCGCGACATCGGCCGCATCACGCTGGTGGACAGCCTGCGCTTCGTGCGCCTGGTGCTTTGGGACGAGAATGCGCGGCGCCTTGTTTCCTTCCGCGACGCGCATGCGGCTGCCGGCGCGCCGGCCTGACACCTGCCTCTTGCGCTGGCCGCGGCTTTGCCGCTAATTCCGCGCGCATTCCCGTGCCGGCGCTGACCGGCCGCCAACGGAGTGCCGCGCGCCATGTCTTCCCTGCCCGAAAAAGCCTTTCCCGTCTCCTGGGACCAGTTCCACCGAGATGCCCGTGCGCTTGCGTGGCGGCTCGCCGGCCAGAACGGCCAGTGGCGGGCGATCGTGTGCATCACCCGCGGCGGGCTGGTGCCGGCGGCGATCATCTCGCGCGAGCTCGGCATCCGGCTGATCGAGACGGTGTGCGTGGCCTCCTACCACGACTACACCGCGCAGGGCGACCTGCAGGTGCTGAAGGAAATAGCGCCGGGGCTGCGCGAAAACGAGGGCGCCGACGTGTTGATCGTCGACGACCTCACCGACACCGGCAAGACCGCGGCGATCGTGCGCGCCATGATGCCGAAGGCGCATTTCGCGACCGTCTACGCCAAGCCGAAGGGCCGGCCGATGGTCGACACCTTCGTCACCGAGGTGTCGCAGGACACCTGGATCTACTTTCCCTGGGACATGGGATTTTCCTACCAGAAGCCGATCGCCGAGGGCCACGCCGGCTGAGACGTCGCCGGGCGAGGCAGTCGACGTGCTGCGCCGACCCCGAGTCCTCGCTGAAAACCTCTTCTCAAGCGGCCATTCGGCATTTTGGCGACCTTCGCACGGCCGCCGCTCACCGGCTCGTGAACGGCAGCTTCCATTTTGTTCACAATTCTTATGGAATTTCCCTGCGATAACACTAGATTAACGCCGATATTCGAAAGTCGGCAAACGAATCAGGGATATTCTCGCCCCAAGATGACGCTCATCAGCTACGGCAAACGCAACCAGATAGCGGATCGCGTGCGGCGCCTGTTCGGCGGCATGCCGTGCCGCCTGCAGGTTGCCGCCCTGCCCTGGCGTGCGTCCGGCGGTGAGGTGGAAGTCCTGATGGTGACCAGCCGGCAGACGCGGCGCTGGGTGCTGCCCAAGGGCTGGCCGGAGGCCGGCGAGCAGCTGCACGAGGCGGCCGCCCGCGAAGCCGCGGAAGAAGCCGGCGTCGAGGGCTCGGTGTCGAATTTCGAGCTCGGCCGCTTCTTCTACGGCAAGGAGCTGTCGTCAGGGCTCGAGCGGCGCTGCGAGGTTCTGGTCTTTCCGCTCGAGGTCGCGCACACCGGCGAGAACTGGCCGGAGCGCAAGCAGCGCGACCGGCGCTGGTTCCGCGCCCGCGACGCGGCACTGCTGGTGCGCGAACCCGATCTCGGCGAGCTGATCGCGGAATTCGGCGAGACGTCGCGCGCGACCGTCGCCTGAGGCTTTTCCACCGTCTGCGCTTGCCTTGACGGGCGGGTTTTCCTAGTTCGGCACGACGGACCGGGCCGCAGGCCCGACCTGCAGGCAACCCGGACCCGGAAACTCCCCTCAGCATGGCCGACACCGGCACCCAGACCCGCAAGCAAACGCTCGACAAGGACCTGGACAAGCTCGTCCATGTCGAGGAAGCAACCAGCTTCGTCGCCCGCGGCCTCGTGGGGCCGGGACTCGGCCTGCTGTTCCTGGTTCTGGCCGGCATCTTCGCCTCGATCTACGTCATCGGCGAGCCGCGCGCCGTGCTCATCGTGGCGGCCGCCGCGATCGGCGCCTACATGGCGCTGAACATCGGCGCCAACGACGTCGCCAACAATGTCGGCCCGGCGGTCGGCGCCCGCGCGCTGACGATGGGCGGCGCCATCCTGATCGCAGCGATCTTCGAGAGCGCCGGCGCGCTGATTGCCGGCGGCGACGTCGTCGGCACGATCTCCAAGGGCATCATCGCGCCGTCGGCCGTCGGCGATCCCGAGATATTCATCCGCGCCATGGCCGCCGCGCTGATCTCGTCGGCGCTGTGGATCAATCTCGCCACCTGGATCGGCGCGCCGGTCTCGACCACCCATTCGGTCGTCGGCGGCGTCATGGGCGCAGGCATCGCGGCGGCGGGGTTGTCGGCGGTGTCGTGGGCGACGATGGCCGGCATCGCGGCCAGCTGGGTGATCTCGCCGCTGCTCGGCGGCATCATCGCTGCGCTGTTCCTGGCCTTCATCAAGGAGGCCATCGTCTACCGCGAGGACAAGATCACCGCGGCGCGGCGCTGGGTGCCGCTCTTGATCGCGGTCATGGCCGGCGCCTTCTCGGCCTATCTCGTCACCAAGGGCCTCAAGCACCTCTACCACATCACCGCCGGCGAGGTGGCGCTCACCGGCGTCGGCGTTTTCCTCGTCGCGTGGGGCCTGTCGCACCTGCACGTGCGGCGCGTCTCGGAAGGCATGGAAAACCGCAACCAGTCGATCCGCAAGCTGTTCCGGCTGCCGCTGATCTTCTCGGCGGCGCTGCTTTCGTTCGCCCACGGCGCCAACGACGTCGCCAACGCCGTCGGGCCGCTGGCGGCGATCGTGTTCACGGCCAAGGCCGGTTCGGTGGCCAGCGAAGTGACGATCCCGCTCTGGGTCATGGTCATCGGCGCCTTCGGCATCTCGCTCGGCCTGCTGCTGTTCGGGCCGAAGCTCATCCGCATGGTCGGCGAGCAGATCACGCGGCTCAACCCGATGCGCGCCTTCTGCGTGGCGCTGTCGGCGGCGCTGACGGTGATCGTCGCCTCCGGCCTCGGCCTGCCGGTGTCTTCCACGCACATCGCCGTCGGGGCGGTGTTCGGCGTCGGCTTCTTCCGGGAGTGGTACACGGCCAAGTCGGGCCGCAGGCGGCGCTATCTGGAGCGCAAGGGCGAACTGAGGCGGATCGAGCGGGCCGCCAACGGCGACGTCCCCTCACCTGCCGATAATACCGACGACAACGCCGACGACGACAACGGCGAGGACGGGGGATCGTCCGACAGCGGTCTGAGCGGCGCCGAGATCAACCGCCGCCGGCTGGTGCGGCGTGCCCATGTCACGACCATCATCGCGGCCTGGGTGACGACGGTTCCGGCAGCCGCGCTGCTGGCGGCCGCGATCTTCCTGTTTCTCAATGCTCTCGCCTGAGACGCGCGACCCTCAGCCGTCCTCAGCGGCATAGGCCTTGAGAAACACGGCGACAGCGGCATCGACGATCGCGGCGATGCGCGTCTCCTCGCCGGCGCCAGGCGGAAAACCGTAGAGGCGTTCGCGCGTCAGCGTGCCGGAGCACATGTCGGAAAACTGCGCGGCGGCGAGCGTGGCGTCCGCGATGCGGAGTTCGCCACTTTCCGCCTTTGCCTGCAGCCACCCCGCGAGTGCCGCCTGCAAACGCTGCGGCCCCTCCTCGTAGAAGCGGCGGCCGAGTTCCGGCATCCGCTCGGCCACTGCGATGACGGTGCGCTGGGCGCGAATCACGTCGTCGCGCAACGCCAGGGCGGCGACGCCCCGGCCGAAGGCCGACAACACTTCGGCGACCGGCCGGTCGGGCTCGAGCACCGCCAGCAGGTCGCCGGTCACCCGGCTGCGCTCTGCCTCGACAACCGCCTCGAACAGTTCGGCCTTGCCGCCGAAATAGGCGTAGATCGTGCCCTTCGACACGCCGGCCGCGCGGGTGATGTCGTTCATGCTGGCCGCGTCGTATCCGCTTTCGAGGAAGACGCGATAGGCGCCGGCCAGGATTTGCCGCCGCTTGGCCGTGTCCTCGGCCGCTTCCGCTGCCGGCGCCGCCCTGTTGCTCGTCTCCTGCACGCTTGCTGCCCCGGCCATGCCGCCACTTCCTTCGGATAGACTGAACCGTTCGGTTCGATTTCTGCTTGAAGTAGGCGCGGGTGCCGATTATGTCAACGATCGAACCGAACGGTTCAGTTCAAATTTGCAGGTGCAGCCATGTCTTCCGACCGTTTCGACGACACCCACGAGAACGCCGCCACGCCGCCCGCTCCGCCTTCCCCGGCGCCGGAGAACGAGCAGTCGAAACGGCCTGGCGGCCTGCTGTCGTGGCTGGCCTCGATACCTACCGGGTTCTGGCGGGTCTTCACCGCCGAGGCCTCGCTGCTGAAGACGCATCCGCGCTTCGGCCTCGCCGCGGCGGCGATCTGCCTGTTCCCTGCCCTCTATCTGCTGATCTATCTCAGCGGCGTCTGGGATCCGGTCGCGCGCACCGGCGACCTGCCGGTGGCTGTCGTCGATCTCGACCGCGGCGTCGATTATCGCGGCCATCGCGTCAATGTCGGCGAGGACCTGACGGCGCGGCTGGTCGCCCGCGACGATTTCGGCTTCCGCGTGGCCGACGACGAAGCCGCCGTGCGCCGCGATGTCGCTTCCGGTGCGCTTGCCTTCGCCGTCGTCATCCCCGCGGATTTCAGCGCCAACGCCGTTCCCGGCGCCCAGCCCGGCAAGGGGCGCATCCGAGTGCTGCTGTCGGAGGGCAACAACTATTCCACAGCCGGCATCGCGCGGCGCTTCGCCTCCGAGCTCGGCCATTCGGTCAACGAGACGCTGAACGAGAACCGCTGGGAAGCGGTGCTGGAGACCGCCGGCGAATCGGCGGGCGACCTGAAGGAGCTGAAATCCGGCGTGCGGCAGCTCCGCGACGGCGCCAAGCAGCTCAACGACGGCGCGACGACCTACCAGACCGCAGCCGACGATCTCGCGGACGGCTTCTCGCAGGTTTCGGGCGCCATCCGGACCATGAAATCGAAGCTCCCGGACAACGAGAAGCTCGATGAACTGAAGCGCGGCACGATCGCGCTCGCCGGCGGACAGCGCGAACTGGGCGACGGTCTTGCGCGGCTGCAGTCCGGAGCCGGACGGCTCGAGGCGGGGCTGGCCGAAATGCAGGAGAAGTCGAAGTCCATCCCCTTCGGCGGCCAGCGCGTCTCGAACGGCGCCGCGGAGCTGAAGGCCGGTGCGACGAAGCTGAAGAACGGCCTCGCCTCGGCGCGCGACGGCAGCCAGAAGCTTGCCTACGGCGCCGACGACGTGGCGCGCGGCACCGAACAACTGGCCGACGGCATGTCGGCACTCGGCGGCGGCATTCGCCAGATGGCCGGAAAAGCTGCCTTCCGACGACCAGCTCGGCGAGTTCAAGGACGGTGCGGACCAGCTCACCGACGGCAGCGCGAAACTGCTTGTCGGGCTGGAGAAGCTCGATGCCGCCATTCCCGCCGACATCGAACTGATCGGCGGCAGCGCCGAGGGCCTCGCCAACTCCGTCACGCCCGATCTCGACAATCTCGCACCGGTCGAAAACAACGGCGCGGCCTTCGCGCCGCCCATGCTTTCCGTGGCCGCCTGGGTCGGCGCCGTCATCATCGCCAACATGTTCAGCCTGCGCGCCATCCGCAGCGACACGGCGGGCGCGCCGCGTCTTTCCAAGCTCCTCGGCAAGTTCGCGCTGCCCGCGCTCATCGTGCTGGCGCAGTCGCTGCTGCTGGCGGCCTGCATGCGCTACGAACTGGCCATCGTCCCGGTCGATCCCGCCGGCTTCTGGATCACCAGCATCGTTTCCGCGCTTGCCTTCTTCGCCTTCGTGTTCGCGCTGCTTCGGGTGGTCGGCGACGCGGGCAAGCTGGTGGCCGTGCTCCTGCTGACGCTGCAGCTCACCGCCGGCGGCGGCATCCTGCCGGCCGAACTCACCGGCGGCTTCTACCAGGCGGTGCACGCATGGCTGCCGTTCACCTTCGCCATCGAGGGTTTTCGCGCCGCGATCTTCGGCGCCTTCGGCGGAGACTGGCAGACGCCGCTTCAGGTGCTTCTGGCCTTCCTCGGCGGATCGCTGCTGCTGGCCGTGTTCGTCGGCCGGTGGCGGATCGTCGATCCGGCGGACTTCAAGCCGGCGCTCGACCTGTGAGCTCCGGCAGCCGGCAGTTTCGCCGATCGAGCGAAGCTGGCCGTCGTCGCCCAGCACGTATTCGTAGATGAACCATTTGCGCGTCGGGCTCGGGCGCTCGATGCGGAAGGCGGTGATCAGCCGCTCGCCGTCGGTCTTGAGGTAGATCGCGCCGTAGACGGCGACGTTCGAGCCGCCAAGCTCCCAGATGTCGGCGGAGATCTTGTCGCGCAAGGCATCGCTCGGATTGTCGCGCAGGTCGAGGACCTCGCGAATCAGATCCTGCACCGCCTCCTCCTTCTCGCCTTCGCGGGTCGAACGCTGCAGTTCGGTCGACAGGATCACCGGCGAGCGGCCGCGGCCGAGCCTGCCCAGCCGCCCGAGAAGGTCGGGCCGCGGGTGCACATAGGTCTCGTCGTCGCCCGACGACACGACGAAGGCGGCCGGGAACACCGCGCTGATGAATTCGTCGGTGACGTCGCTCGAGCCGTGGTGGCAGGATTTCATGATCTCGGAGCGGAACCAGCCCGCAGCGCGAGCGATCATCTCGTCGCTTTCCGGTGTTCCGGCTGCGGGGAAGCGGTCGAGGCCGGCATAGGCGCTCAGCAGATATTGTTCGGCCGGAGCGTTGAGGTCGCCTCCGAAGAACACCTTGAAGCCGCCGTAGTGCAGCCGCAGCAGCACGGAATGGCCGTTCTTGGTGACGCCGTAGCTGTTGAACTTGCGCAGCCGTGGCTTGCCGCCAGTGCCGAACTCCGCCAGCGGCCCCAGCACCTCGATCGCGTAGGGCCGGCCGTCGGAGGGCGCGAAGCCCGGCATCCATACCCGCCCGTCCTCCCTGGTTCCGTGCGCGGTCGACAGCATCTCGATGTCGTGGATGTTGGGGTTTTCCAGCGCGTTGCGCATGATGCGCGGGTAGGAATACGAGCCGATGTCGACGCCCTGGCCGAACAGGCGCTCGATGTCGGCACGGTGTTGCGGCAGGTCTTCCAGGTAGGAGCGTCGGCTGGCCGCATCCCTGGTCAGCCCGCCCAGCTTTTCGTAGCTTCCGCCGACCGGCCGCTCCACCAGTCCGCTGTGATAGACCTTGTCGAAGCCGAACTGCGGCGCCGCGAAGATCGTCTCGAACCCGCCATAGTGGTCCGAATTGGGGTGGGTGATGACGGCGGCGTGGAACTGGAATCTGGACTTGTAGCCGCGGAAGCGCTTCCACAGGAAACCGTGCATGTTTCCGCCGCGGCCGGCATCGACGACGATGACCCGTTCGCCGGCATCGCGCTCGGGCGAGATCAGCACGGCGCCGTCGCCCTGGCCGACATCGAGGAAGATGATCTCCATCGGCCTCGTCTCGGCCGTGTGCTCCTTGGGGATGTAGAGCATCTCGGGGTTGTCGCTGCTCGGCGCCCACACCACGCGCAGCCAGCCGTCGGCCTCCTCCCCGTCGATCGTCAGCCAGTCGCCCCACATCACCTGCCGCACCTTGGAGCGGCGGTTTTCCTTGTAGAGATAGGTGGCGGCGACGCGATCGCCGTCGGTTCGCGGCAAGGCGACGAAACGATGTGCCATGGAGTCCTCCCCGCATCGCGAAGTCTGCGGCCCGGCGGCCGGAGCCGCACCATTCCATTGCCGATTTGAGGATGCGCCCGGGGTGGACGGGAGACAAGTCACGACGTCGCGAGGCACGAGTTGCGCGGGTGCGCGAACGGCAAGGGGGCGGCTGCAAAATTCCCCCGATATCCACACCGCTCCCCTACAACATCTAGGGGTCACAAAACTGGCAAAAACGAATCCTTGACGGGTTCGGACGAGTCGCACTCTTATTGGCCATGCGCTTGCGTTTCGAGCGTGGCCGGCAGGGTTTCCGAGCCGGTCCAAATTCCCGGATTTTCATGCGTTCTGGCGGATCTGCCCGCTCCAAGGGGCGGGCGGACGCATGCGGATTTTGCGCGTTTTCGCGCAGGCCCGCCGGGAACAATTCGAGTGCTGGCGTAAACAGGCTGTTAATACTATATTTAGTGCTTGCAGCCGATACTCGACCCTAGATACGGTGATTTTGTTTCCGGGGTGGGAATCAAAATCATCCATCTGAAGGGAGCCTCCGTCATCGCCGGAGGGTCGCGGCAAACGGCCATTCGAGGGGCCGCCGCCGGGCGAGGCGAGACGGAGGATTTTGGGGAGCCGAACCGGGTGACCGGCGAGGCTCGAATGCGGGACTGCGCCTGCCCGGCGATTTGCGAGGATCGCCTGTGGACAGGTGCTATATATAGGGACTGAGGGACGACAGATGCGCATTGAACGCCGCTTCACCAGCGAAGGCCGGAGCCCGTACGCGGAGATCGAATTCCGCAAGGCCACCAGCGAAATCAGGAACCCGGACGGCTCCGTCGTCTTCCGGCTGGCCGACATCGACGTGCCGGCGCAATTCAGCCAGGTCGCGGCCGACATTCTGGCGCAGAAATATTTCCGCAAGGCCGGCGTGCCCGCGCGCCTCAAGAAGGTCGAGGAGAATTCCGTCCCCTCCTTCCTGTGGCGCTCCGTCGCCGACGAGGCGGCACTTGCCGACCTGCCCGAGGACGAGCGCTACGGCTCGGAGACGAGCGCTGCGCAGGTGTTCGACCGTCTGGCCGGCACCTGGACCTACTGGGGCTGGAAGGGCGGCTATTTCGATTCCGGAAGCCGACGCCCAGGCCTTCATGGACGAGCTCTGCCTACATGCTCGCCACCCAGCGCGTCGCGCCGAACTCGCCGCAATGGTTCAATACCGGCCTGCACTGGGCCTACGGCATCGACGGCCCCGGCCAGGGCCACCACTATGTCGATCCCTTCACCGGCAAGCTGACCAAGTCCAAGTCGGCCTACGAGCACCCGCAGCCGCACGCCTGCTTCATCCAGTCGGTCAGCGACGACCTCGTCAACGACGGCGGCATCATGGATCTGTGGGTGCGCGAGGCGCGGCTGTTCAAATACGGCTCGGGCACCGGCTCCAACTTCTCCGCGCTGCGCGGCGAGGGCGAGCGGCTGTCGGGCGGCGGCAAGTCGTCGGGCCTGATGAGCTTCCTGAAGATCGGCGACCGCGCGGCCGGCGCCATCAAGTCGGGCGGCACGACGCGCCGCGCCGCCAAGATGGTGGTGGTCGACATCGATCACCCCGACATCGAGGCCTATATCGACTGGAAGGTGAACGAGGAGCAGAAGGTCGCCTCGCTGGTCGCCGGCTCCAAGATCGTGCGCAAGCACCTCACCGCCATCATGAAGGCCTGCGTCAACTGCGAGGGCGAGGACGGCGACTGCTTCGACCCGACCAGGAACCCGGCGCTGAAGCGCGAGATCCGGGCGGCCAAGCGCGACTTCGTGCCGGAAAACTACGTCAAGCGCGTCATCCAGTTCGCCCGCCAGGGCTACACCTCGCTCGACTTCAAGACCTACGACACCGACTGGGATTCGGAGGCCTATCTCACCGTCTCGGGCCAGAACTCCAACAACTCGGTGTCGCTCAGGGACGACTTCCTGCGCGCCGTCGAGAACGGCGAGGACTGGAAGCTGATCAACCGCGTCAACGGCAAGGTCGCCAAGGCGCTGCCGGCGCGCGAGCTGTGGGACAGGATCGGCTACGCCGCCTGGGCCTCGGCCGATCCCGGCCTGCACTTCAACACCACGATGAACGACTGGCACACCTCGCCGGCGGCAGGCCCGATCCGCGCCTCGAACCCGTGCTCGGAATACATGTTCCTCGACGACACGGCGTGCAACCTCGCCTCGCTCAACCTGTTGCAGTATCGCGACAAGGAGACCGGCAAGGTCGACGTCGAGGCGTTCGAGCACTCCGTGCGCCTGTGGACGATGGTGCTCGAGATCTCCGTCATGATGGCGCAGTTCCCGTCCAAGGAGATCGCCAGGCTTTCCTACGAGTACCGCACGCTGGGTCTGGGCTACGCCAATATCGGCGGCCTGCTGATGACGTCCGGCATCCCCTACGATTCGGCCGAGGGCCGCGCCATCTGCGCCGCACTCACCGCCACGATGACGGGTGTGGCCTATGCCACGTCGGCCGAGATGGCGGCCGAGCTCGGCGCCTTCCCCGACTACGAGCGCAACCGCGAGGCCATGCTCAAGGTCATGCGCAACCACCGCCGCGCCGCGCACGGCGAGGCCGCGGGCTACGAGGAGCTCGCCGTCAATCCGGTGCCGATCGTTGCCGACGACTGCCCGGACGCCGCCCTGCCCGCCCATGCGCGGGCGGCATGGGACCGCGCGCTGGAGCTCGGCGAGAAGCACGGCTACCGCAACGCCCAGGCCACCGTGATCGCGCCGACCGGCACGATCGGGCTTGTCATGGACTGCGACACGACCGGCATCGAGCCCGACTTCGCGCTGGTGAAGTTCAAGAAGCTCGCCGGCGGCGGCTACTTCAAGATCATCAACCGCGCGGTCCCCGAGGCGCTTCGCACGCTCGGCTATTCGGAGGCCCACATCGCCGAGATCGAGGCCTACGCGGTCGGCCACGGCAATCTCGACCAGGCGCCGGGCGTCAACCCGCCGGCTCTCAGGGCCAAGGGTTTCACCGACGAGAAGATCACCGCGCTCAACGCCGCGCTGAAGTCGGCCTTCGACATCAAGTTCGTCTTCAACAAGTGGACGCTGGGCGAAGACTTCTGCCGCGAGGCGCTCGGCTTCACCGACGACCAGCTCAACGACATCTCCTTCGAGATGCTGCCGGCGCTCGGCTTCTCCAGGAAGGAGATCGAGGCCGCCAACATCCACATCTGCGGGGCGATGACGCTGGAAGGCGCGCCGCACCTGAAGGACGAGCACCTGCCGGTGTTCGACTGCGCCAATCCGTGCGGCAAGATCGGCAAGCGCTATTTGTCGGTGGAAAGCCACATCCGCATGATGGCGGCCGCCCAGCCGTTCATCTCGGGCGCGATTTCCAAGACCATCAACATGCCCAACGACGCCACGGTGGACGACTGCAAGTCGGCCTACATGCTGTCGTGGAAGCTCGGGCTGAAGGCCAACGCGCTCTACCGCGACGGCTCGAAGCTGTCGCAGCCGCTCAATTCCTCGCTGCTGTCGGACGACGACGAGGAAGCCGACGAGCTGGTCGAGGAACTGGTCGCCGCGCCCGCCGCGGCGCGCGCCACCCAGGTCACCGAGAAGATCGTCGAGCGCATCGTCGAGCGGCTCTACCGCGATCGCGAAAAGCTGCCGAACCGGCGCAAGGGCTATACCCAGAAGGCCGTGGTCGGCGGGCACAAGGTGTATCTGCGCACCGGCGAGTTCGACGACGGGCGCATCGGCGAGATCTTCATCGACATGCACAAGGAAGGCGCGGCCTTCCGGGCGATGATGAACAATTTCGCCATCGCCATCTCGCTCGGCCTGCAATACGGCGTGCCGCTGGAGGAATACGTGGAGGCCTTCACCTTCACCAAGTTCGAGCCGGCCGGCATGGTGATGGGCAACGACGCCATCAAGAACGCCACGTCGATCCTCGACTACGTGTTCCGCGAGCTGGCGATCTCCTATCTCGGCCGCAACGATCTGGCCCATGTCGACACGTCCGACTTCTCCAACACCGCGCTCGGCAAGGGGATTTCGGAGGGCCGCTCGCTGCCGATCTCCAAGGGGCTGACCCGCGGCCACCAGCTCAAGGTGGTGTCGGGCCCGGCCGGCGGCGAGCCCAAGGGCTTTGCCGGCGGCGACGCGACGGGCGGCAGCACCCCTGCCCGCGCCGCACCGACGGCGTCCGGCGGCTCCAATTTGCGCGCCATTTCGTCCGGCGCCACGGTGACGGCGCTGAAGCCCGCCGTCGCCGGGCTCCAGGAGGAGGCCGTCGCCTTCAAGCGCGACTACGAGGAGCGGGCGAAGGAACTGGCCGAGGAGGTTGTCTCCGACCGTGACGAGATCGCCGACGACGCTTCGTCCGCCGCCGCGCTCTTCACCGACGCCTCGGCCCGCGAGGCCGCCGACGCCAAGGCGCTCGCCGCCGAACGGCGCCAGCAGTCGCTGATGCAGGGCTACACCGGCAACATGTGCTCGGAGTGCCAGAACTACACGATGGTCAGAAACGGCACCTGCGAGAAGTGCGACACCTGCGGGAGCACGTCAGGGTGTAGTTGAGGTTTTGGGGGATAACTCGAACCTGGGCGTGCAGGTGCGAATTGCCCTGCACGCCACACCTTCACCTTCGTCATCCTAGGGCGAAGCTTCCAGACGATGAACAAAGCGAGACGCAGACCCTATGGTCATCCACTGCGCTGATTACGGAAGACTCACTCGCCTGCAGCTGCGAGGTTACCTGGCAGGTTGCGTCTACTCCTCGTTTAGGTCGTATCCAACGCCTACCGTTGCATCAGTCCTGCACCGTCACATCTTCCAATCGCTAGCCCGTTCTCGCATGCATCCCCTGTGGTCGCGATTCACGCTATCGCTCCATACTGAATGCCCGAGGATGACGTTAAGCGACTGCTATGTCGACAACGTGCGTTATGCCAGACGCAACGTCTATGAAACCAACAGAGGCTCTACGCAGCGCGACCTTCAAACTGTCGTTCGACAAACCTTTCGGCTCGTGCGTCTGCAACAGGCTATCGATCTATGCCGAAATCCCCTCACCTTCGTCATCCTAGGGCGGAACGAGCGCAGCGAGGCGCAGACCCTAGGATCCATGCCTGAACGGAAGACCTCACGCGCCATGCGCTGGAGGTTCCCGGACAGGGGCGTCGCTCCCGTGGTGTCCTGTCACCCGTGCACACCCTCCACCGTCCCACACCTCGTTAGCCGTTCCGGCATGGATCCCCGGGTCGCGTTCCGCTTCGCTCCACTTGCCCGAGGATGACGAAGTGGAGGATGTTAGCACAATGCCAATGGTATGTCACGGCGCGCTGATTCTGAAACCCGGCGCTGGAAAGTGCGGGCGCCTTCCGATTCGCTACCAGCCCCAGCCGCGAAACAACTCCTCCCGACTCGGGATTGGTCTTCTCGATCAGATCGATCTTCCACTGACGCGGCCAGCGCTTCAGCGATTTCTCGCGCTGGATGGCGTCGCGGACGTCGAAATGTTCCTCGTACCAGACGAGCCGGCGCACGCCATACCGCGCCGTGAACCGAGACCCCTGCCCGCCACGATGCTCCGGCATGCGACGCCCGAGGTCGCTGGTCACGCCGATATAGATCGTGCCGTGTTTCTGGCTCGCCAGCATGTAGACATAGCCGGTCATGGACGCAGCTTAGCGGTGGCGCGCGTCGATGTGCAGAGACGTCGGTCATTTCCACCGCACCACCCTCACCTTCGTCATCCCAGGGCGGAGCAGCCGCGAAGCGGCGTCGCGCAGACCCTGGGATCCATGCCTGAACGGAAGGCCCCACGCGCCAGCGCTGGAGGTTACCGGACAGGGGCATCGCTCCCGTGGTGTTCTGTCACCCGTGCACACCCTCCACCGTCCCACACCTCGTTGGCCGTTCCGGCATGGATCCCCGGGTCGCGTTCCGCTTCGCTCCACTTGCCCGAGGATGACGAAGCGGAGGGGATGCCGCCCATCCCAGTGGCTGTGCCACGGCGCGCCCCGTTCGCGGAAATCCGGCGAAGCGGACAGCTGCGATCTCAAGCCACAGCAGGCGCCGACGGGCGCCGTAGCGGCACCGGGCGCGCGCCTGTCCGCCCGCATCGACCGTCAGTGGCGCCTGGCCTGCACGAAATAGGCGTCGATGGCGGTTTCGCCGAGCAGGCGGGCCGCCTCCAGCCGATGCAGCCCCTCGACCAGCACGTTGCGGCCGCCGTCGCGGCGCACCTGGATCGGCAGGGTGAGGCCGTTTTCCAGGATGTCCTCGGCCAGCAGCTGCGCCTTTGCCGGGTCCAGCGTCTTGCGGCGCGCCGTCGGCACGTAGATGCTGGGAATGGCGACCTTCTCGACCTTCAGCATGTCCGGCTCCCTGGCGGCATCGCCGCAGCCATCGTTACGCCGATCGCCCGCGAAATGCACGCGCCCGCCGCCGGAAAGCCGCTGCCCCGCTCAGCGCCAGCTGCAGGCGCCGACGATCCTGATGTAGTTCACATGCGACCAGCCCTGCGGATAGGCCGGGCCCCAGAGCGGATTTTCGCAGCGGCCGGCCTCGCAGCTCACCGCATACCATTTGCCCTGGCGCCCGTAGACGCCGACGCGGTCGCCCGCGTAGAGCTCGCCCTGGCGCGCCGAGCCGCCGCTCGGCCCCGCCTTCACCGCCAGGAAACCGTTGCCGGCGGCATGGTTGTACTGGCTGATCGGGCGCACGTTGACGACGACGCCCTCGCAGGGCTGATTCTGTGCCTGCGCGGCCAGCGGCAGCAGCGCGAGGGCGGAAGCGGCGAACACCGCAGCGATCTTCATGGAAGGCGAACTCCAAAAGGGGCGCACGCGCCCGTTGCCTGGACGCGCGCAGCATCTCCCGACAATCGCGGCCGTTCAATGGCGTTTTTTGGAAGCCGCCGGGCGCCCCGCGCCGCGCCCCCTCACCCGGATTGCCAGCCTCGCCGCTGACGCGGCTTCACGATCCAACGCGCCCCTACCTCCCCTCGACGGGGAGGTCGCGGAGGATTGCCGAGCGAGAGCGAGGCGGTCCAACGCGGGTGGGGTGGGAACGAAGGGCGCGAGTCACCCCACCCGGCTCACTTCGCTCGCCGACCTCCCCGTCGAGGGGAGGTAGGACCTCAGCGCTTGAGCCAGCCCTCAAACGTGGACAGCCGCGCGCCCTGCATCGCCCAACCCCTTGTTCCTACTGACTACTCCCCATTCCCCACTCCCTCTTTTATCCCCGCCCTCTCCACCTCCCGTACCATCGCCCTCAGTCCCTTCCGCGGGAACACCGATCATGACGGTGATTGCGTGGGGAGGGACCGGCGCCTCCGCCGACCGGGCTAACGTGGCCTGGTCGTCCGGGGCGGCACTGTCCAAGGGTTCCCCTG
>CAWFKS010000004.1:0-49673 GCA_963816435.1 uncultured Alphaproteobacteria bacterium | reverse complement strand
CCCCATCATCCACCAGCCGAGCGCGGCGGCGCCGGCCATTGGCGACGAAGCCGACGAGCACGAACAGCCCGTCCTCGGCGACGAGGCCCAGCGAGAACAGGGCGATCGCAGCGCCCGCCGCGGACGCCGAGAACGGCACCAGCTCAAGCGCCGGCACGACCAGCGCAATCACGATGCAGGCGAGTACCGGAAGCAGGTTCGCAGGGCGGCGCGTCAGCGCGGAGAGGCGCTTGCGGGTGACGTGGTCGATCCATCGAGCCGGCCGCTCCAGCCAGTGCATGGCGGTGTCCATGCGCGACCGGGAGACGGTGCGATTGACGATGAATTTCGGCAGCCAGATCGAGCGGCGGCCGATCGCCATCTGCACAGCACTGAGCGCAATGATTGCTGCGCAGACCGAGGAAAGCCCCGGAATGCCGCTTGCCGGCGAGATCATGACCAGCGCTGGCACCAGCATGATCACCGGGAAGGCGCCGGCGCCTATCTCGTCCACCACGTCGCCGACCGAGACGCGCTCGCGGCGAGCGCCGGCCTCTTCGACCTCGTCGATGATTTCCTCGACACTATCGGGACTTTGCTGCTGGCCATCCCTCATCCGACATGAACGAACGGAACGGCGATTGGCTCCCCGGGGTGCCGCCGGCGGTGTTGCTCCACGTGAAGAACCTGCCAATCAGAATCCGAAGGACGGTGCATCCTGCTGATCGCGCTCCGATTTTTCGCCGGCAACTGCTTCGGCCCGCCAGCCGCTATTGTCAGTCGCCGGAGCCGAAAAGCTTCTTCAGCATCGCCGCCATCGGGCCGGTCTCGGGCACCTGGACGTTCGGCTTCTGCGGGCGCGCCTGCCTTATGTGGCTCTGTCCCTTCGGCTTGGGCTTTTCCTTCGGCGGCCGCGGCTTCTTCTTGGGCGGCCGTGCTGCCGCGCGTGGCGAGGCTGACCTTGTTCATGAAGCCGTTGTCGTCGCCCTTCGCCAGCAGTTCGGCGTTGGCCGCGATTGCCGCAAGCAGCGGTTCCAGCCATTCGGCGTCGGCCTTGGCGAAATCGCCGAGCACGTGGTGGGTGACCATCTCCTTGACGCCGGGATGGCCGATGCCGACGCGCACGCGCCGGTAGTCCTTGCCGCAATGGCCGTCGATGGAGCGGATGCCGTTGTGGCCGCCGGCGCCGCCGCCGGTCTTGACCCTGAGCTTGCCTGGCGCGAGGTCGAGCTCGTCATAGATGACGACGAGATCGGCGGGCGACAGCTTGTGGAAGCGCATCGCCGCGCTGACCGCCTGGCCCGACAGGTTCATGAAGGTCTGCGGCTTGACCAGCAGCACCTTCTCGCCGCCGATCGTGCCGGAGGCGACCAGCGCCTGGAACTTCTTCGACCAGGGCGAAAAGGAATGGCGGCGGTGTATTTCGTCCGCCGCCATGAAGCCGACATTGTGCCGGTTGTTCTCGTGCTTGGGACCGGGATTTCCGAGACCTGCGATGACGAGCATGGTCGCGTCCTTCCGGCCGGAGAAGGAGGATTACTCCTCGCTCTCTCCTTCGCCTTCCTCGCCCTCGGTCTCTTCGGCTTCCTCGGCCTCTTCGGCGGCGGCTGCCTCTTCTTCTTCGGCCTCCTCGCTCTTCAGGCCGGCAGGTGCTGCCACCGTGGCGACGGTGAAGTCGCGGTCGGTGATCGTCGGCTTCACGCCTTCGGGCAGCGAAATCGAGGAGATGTGGACGGAGTCGTTGATGTCCAGCCCCGTCAGGTCGACGGTGATGTAGTCCGGGATCGCGGTCGCCGGGCAGGTGAACTCGACCTCGTGACGCACGATGTTGAGCACGCCGCCGCGCTTGATGCCGGGCGACTTCTCCTCGTTGGCGAAGTGCACCGGCACGTTGACGGTCACGACGGTGTCGCGGCCGACGCGCAGGAAGTCCACGTGCATCGGGAAGTCACGGACGGGATCGAGCTGGTAGTCCTTCGGCAGGACCTGGATCTTGTCCTTGCCGACGTTGATCGTGGCGATCGTGGTCATGAACCCGCCGCCATGGATCTTCATGAACACCTCCTTGTAGGGAAGTGCGATGGAAAGCGGGGGCTTCTTGTCGCCGTAAATGACGGCGGGCACCATGCCGTTGCGACGAAGTTCCCGGGCGGACCCCTTACCGACCCGTTCGCGCGCCTCGGCCGTGAGCTCGTAGGTCTGGCTCATGGCAGTTCCTTTCGGTTTTCAACTGGAGCGCTTGCAGCGGGCAATCCCCTGCCACAAACGTCGAAAGCGGCCACTGGCCGCCTTCCGCCGCGCTGCCTCCAAGGGTGTCTGCGCGGGTGGCGGCTCTATAGCGGAAGGTCATGGCGCGCGCAAGGCGCCCGCTCGGGCCGGCCGGAGAGGCGCGCCCGCCGCGATCCGCTGCAGCACGTCGCCGCTTCCCACGGGCAGGGCGATGCCGAAGTCCCCGGTGAGAACGGCGGCCAGATCCCGAGCCGTCTCCAGCTTCCGGCGCTCGGACCCGGCCGGCCCATGAGCGGAAAACACGTTGCCGGCGAGGCCGAGCCGCGTGTCGCCTGCCACACGGGCTGCCATGAGCATGCTGGTGAAGGGCGATCGCTGGATGCGTGGCGGTGAACCAGTTCATCATCTCGATATCGGCGGCTTCAAGCGGCGTGAGCGCGGCCTGGTAGACCGGCGACCAGTCGTCGCCGCGCAATGCCTGGAGCTGCAGTTCTCCGCCGACTTCGGCGAGCCGGAACGTGCCGTGCGGCGTCTCCTGCACGAGCCCCGCCTCGGCTCGAAGCGGTGCGGTCAGCGTCATCAGGCCGAAGCCGACATCGGCGAGGAAGGTTCCCTCCGGCAGTTCCACCTTGAGCAGCATGTGCGTGCGGGCTCCGGGAGGTGTGAGGGGCCTGTTCCACTGCACGCGCGCCGCCAGCCGGGCGACGCTGAAGCCCAGCGCCTCGAGCGCTGCCGCAAACAACGTGTTCTGCTCGAAACAATAGCCGCCGCGGCCGCCCTCGACGAGCTTGCGCTGCAGCGCCCGGATGTCCAGCGGCACTGGCTTCCCCATCAGCGGGTCGAGGTTCTCGAAGGCGATCGCGGCCGGATGCAGCGCGTGCAGAGCGCGCAGCGTCTGGAGCGTCGGCGCCCGGCTTCCATCATGGCCGATGCGGGCGAGATAACGGTCGAGGTCGAGCATGCGATCGGGCATTGCGGCCTGCAGCGGCGTCCTGGCGAGATGATTCCGGTTTCGCCCGCAAGCCGCTCTTTTTCAAGCGTTTCCGCACGCATGCGAAAAAAGACCCGCCGTCATTCGCGACGGCGGGGGAGTGAGGACTCGCGCCGGACGGGATCGCAACCGTCCGGAAACCGTCTGATGCGCTACAGCATCCAGCGGAGGCGCGTTCGCGCCCACTCGGCGCGCATGGCCTCGTCGCGGCCGGTCAAGTCCTGTCGGCTCAGTCCGACATCGTCGAGCAGCCTGTCGTCCTTCTTCGCCAGAACCGCTTGCAGCGGCTCGTCCCGCACCGGCCGCAGCCGGAAGCGCGGAACGATCCTCTCAGGCCAGGTGAGGCCGCGGGTGCGCGGCCAGTCGAGCGCCATCGCCATCGTCTATCTCCATCGTCGTGGTCACGGAGATAGGGTGGCGTTTGACATTTGCGAAACGAATTGTTTTTATATCCGACATCAGGAATTCTTATGCCAAAGACACTCCCGCATCTCGACAGCGACCTGCTTCGCACCTTCGTCGCCGTGGCCGACAGCGCCAACTTCACACGGGCTGCCGACATCGTCGGGCGCACACAGTCGGCCGTGAGCATGCAGATGAAGCGGCTGGAAGACATGGTCGGCGGGGCGCTGTTCGAGCGCGGGCCGCGCGGCGTTTCGGTGACGCGCCGCGGCCGGGACCTGCTGGTCAATGCGCGCCGCGTCGTGACCCTGCTCGAGGAAACCGCCGCGTCGATCGCCGCGCCGCCGCTCGACGGGCTGGTGCGTATCGGCATCCCCGAGGAATACCGCGCTTCGGTGCTGTCGCGCGGACTGGTCAAGTTCGCGAGGACCCATCAGCAGGTCGAGATCATGGTGCGCTATTCGTGCTCGTCCGACCAGATGCGGGCGCTGAAGGCGGGCGAACTCGACCTCGCGGTGATCTTCGAGTGGGAAGCCGATCCGAAGGGCGAGGTGCTGATGGTCGACCCGACCGTCTGGGCGACCTCGGAAACCCACCGCCTGCACGAGGAGACGCCGCTGCCGATAGCGCTCTACGAGAATTCCGGGTGGTGCATGGATTTCGCCATCCAGTCGCTGGAAGCGCGCGGCGTCAGCTACCGCGTGGCCTACCGGTCCGACACGTCGAGCGGCCTGCAACTCGCCGTCTCGTCCGGTCTTGCCGTGGCGCCGCTGTCGCGCAGTTCCATTCCGGCCGGCTGCCGGGAACTGACAGAGGCCGACGGGTTCGGCGACATCAATTCCTCCAACGTCGTCATGTATCGTCGCGCCGGAGCCGCCGGCGAGGCGCTGGACGCGATGGAACAGGCGATCCGCGAAGCCTTCGCCATGCCGACGCCGGCGATGTGAACGGCGAGACACCAAAGGGAGACGACAATGAAGCATTTCACCAACGGCTCGCGGCCGACCAAGCGCGCGCCCGCCGACTGGTTCACCGGCGCGGTCTGGCAGGACCCGATCGTCGAGGCGCCGGAGCCGGCGCGGGTGCGCGCGGCCGTGGTGCGCTTCGACCCGGGCGCGCGCACCAACTGGCACACGCATCCGCTCGGCCAGACGCTGCACGTCATCGACGGCTACGGCCTTGCGCGCACCTGGGACGGGCCGCTGATCGAGCTCAAGCCCGGCGACACGGTGTGGATCCCGCCGGGCGAGAAGCACTGGCACGGCGCGGCGCCCGACCACGCGATGACGCATGTCGCCATCCACGAGGCGCTCGACGGCAAGCATGTCGAGTGGCTGGAGCCGGTCGGCGACGAGCAGTATCCAGGCTGAGTTGCCGCCGGCTATCCGGGCAGCGTCCGCGCTTCGGCAGGAAGACCGCCAGCAGGCCGAGCAGCGGCAGGAACGAGCAGACGTGGTAGACGAAGGCGATGCCCTTCCAGTCCGCGATGACGCCCAGTCCCGCCGCCGCGATGCCGCCCATGCCGAAGGCGAAGCCGAAGAACAGCCCGGCCACCATGCCGACGCGGCCGGGCATCAGCTCCTGCGCGAAGACGATGATCGCCGGGAAGGCGGACGCCAGGATCATGCCGATCGGCACCGTCAGCACCGCCGTCCAGAACAGGTTGGCGTAGGGCAGCGCCAGGGTGAACGGCAGCACGCCGAGGATGGAGAACCAGATCACGGTGCGCGCGCCGATCCGGTCGCCGACCGAGCCGCCGATCACGGTTCCGAGCGCGAACGAGCCGAGATAGAGGAACAGCAGCACCTGGGCGACCTGCACCGACACGCCGAACTCGCGGATCGTGTAGAAGGTGTAGTAGCTCGTCAGGCTGGCCGTGTAGGTGTATTTGGCGAAGATCAGCAGCGCCAGCACGACCAGCGTGGAGACCACCTTCCGGCGCGGCAACGACGCGGCCTCGGTCGCTGCGGGGCGTCTGGCGGCGTCGCGCCGGTAGCGCGCATACCAGCCGCTCACCTGCCACAACAGCACCATGCCGATGAAGGCGGCGGCGGAAAACCAGGCGACGCTCGCCTGGCCGCGCGGCACGACGATGAAGGCGGCCAGCAGCGGGCCGATCGCGGTGCCGACATTGCCGCCGACCTGGAACACCGACTGCGCCATGCCGTAGCGCCCGCCGGCGGCAAGCCGGGCCACGCGCGAGGCCTCGGGGTGGAAGATCGACGAGCCGAAGCCGATCAGCGCCGCACCCGCCAGAAGCAGCGCGTAATGGCCGGCGAAGGCCAGCATCAGCAGGCCGCAGAAGGTCGAGGCCATGCCGGCCGGCAGCGACCAGGGCAGGGGACGGCGGTCGGTGAAGGTGCCGACCAGCGGCTGCAGCAGCGAGGCGGTGCCCTGGAAGGTCAGCGTCAACAGGCCGATCTGCCAGAACTGCAGGTCGAAGCCGGCCTTCAAGAGCGGATAGATCGAGGCCAGCATCGACTGCATGACGTCGTTGAGGAAATGGCCGAGGCTGACGGCGAGGATGACCGGCATCACCGTCGCGCCCGCCTGCCGGGCGCCCATCGTCGCGGTGGTCTGGCTCATCTGCTCGGTCTCCGTCATGCCGCCGGCGGTTTTTCCGGCAGCATGATCTAGGCGAATTGCGTCCGGCCGTCTTTCGTGGTTCGGTCCATTTCTTTCGCGAACGGGCCAAGCGCCATGACCGGACATACCGCCTCCAGCCTGCCCGTGGTGCCGTCCTGGGCGACGCGCCAGCTCATCCATGTCGACCTCGAGACCTCGCCGGTTCCCGTCGTGGTGACGCTGACCGAATATCCCGACGACCACAGCGTGCCGCTCCACCGCCACAACCGCGGGCAGCTGCTTCACGCGGTTTGCGGCGTGGTGATGGTGTCGACGCCCGCCGGCCGCTGGATGGTGCCGCCCGGCCACGCCATGTGGCTGCCGGCCGAGACGCGCCACCAGGTCGACATGCTGGGGCCGGTGGCGATGCTGTCGGCCTATGTCAGGCCCGACGCCGCCGACGACCTGCCGCGCGACCTGCGCGTGGTGGCGCCGACGCCGCTGACGCGCGCGCTGATGACGGAGGCCGTGGGCTTCGACCTCGGGGCCCCGTCGCGGCGCGCCGAGCTGGTGCGGGCGCTGCTGATCGAGGAGATCCCGCGCCTGCCCGAACGGCCGCTGGCGCTGCCGCTGCCGGCCGAAAGGCGGCTCGCCGCTCTCTGCCGCCGGCACCTGGAAGACCCGGCCGCGCCGATCGGCATCGAGGCGTGGGCGCGCGAGGCCGGCATGAGCAGGCGCTCCTTCACCCGCGCCTTTCGCCGCGAGACGGGGCTCAGCCTGTCGGCGTGGCGCCAGCAGGCCTGCCTTCTGGCCGCGCTGCCGCGGCTGGCCGACGGCGAGCCGGTGACGCGGGTGGCGCTCGACCTCGGCTACGAGTCGGTGCCGGCCTTCACCACCATGTTCCGCCGCATGCTCGGCGCAGCACCCAAGGCCTGGCTGAAGGGGTGAGGGGCAGGCCGCTTTCCCTCCCCCTCGAGGGGAGGGTCGATCCGCGCCAGCGGATCGGGGTGGGGTCGTCGCAGACGGGCGCGGCGCTTTCCTCGCCCCTTGTGGGAGAGGATAGGGGAGCCCCCGCGAGGCGCAGCCGAGCGGCCGGGCGAACTTGGTGAGGGGTGTTGAAGGCGCAGGCGACGTCCGGCCAACACCCCTCATCCGTCCTCGGCGCTGACGCTGCCGATCCACCTTCTCCCACAAGGGGAGAAGGCAAGTCGCACTCCATCGACCTCCGCGCACACTTCTTCATCGCCACGCCCGGCATCTCTGCCGTCTGGCCATTGAGAAAGAACCGACCCACTGGTCGCCGGTCGCCGGCGATCCAGCTGGGAAGACGGGCGGCCGTTCGGACGCTCATCTGGGGTAGTAACGTTGCGACCTCGCGGCCGCCCGTCCGGCGATTTTTGCGGTCACCGCCCGTTCCGCTTCAAGCACCCGGTTTCAGGAGGTTTTCGGCGACAAGCGACATTCGCGTCGCTGCCCGCCTCGTCCTCCAGCGGCGGCGGCTCTTCACCGCCGCCTCGCCGGGTGCCCTTAAGCGCTCGTCCAGCGCACAGGGGCCGGTAGTACCCCCAGGGGAACCCTTGGACAGTGCCGCCCCGGACGACCAGGCCACGTTAGCCCGATCGGCGGAGGCGCCGGTCCCTCCCCACGCAATCACCGTCGCGACCGGTGTTCCCGCGGAAGGGACTGGGGCGATGGTACGGGAGGTTGGGAAGGGTGGGGATAGATTTGTCGCGATTGACGCGGCGAAATGGTTTCGCGCAATGCGTGTTTGGGCTCTAATGCGCATTGCTTCGGGGGAACGATGAGCCAGCTACTCGTCCAGCAATATCTCAACGAAATAGACCGTTTGCGAAAATTCTCCGGCTCGACCAACGAGCAGGTGATCCGGGAGGCGTTCAAGGACCTTCTGAAGAACTGGGCGCGTCAGCAGAACCTGCATTTTATCCCCGAGCTGGAATACCACACCAGCCTGAAGACCACCGTCTACCCGGACGGCACCGTGCTGCACGATCTGCGCGTGCCGCTCGGCTACTGGGAGGCCAAGGACACCAACGACGACCTCGACGAGGAAATCGCAAGAAGTTCGCGCAAGGGCTACCCGCAGGACAACATCATCTTCGAGAACTCCGACACCGCGGTGCTGATCCAGAACCGGCAGGAGGTCACGCGGTGTTCGATGACCGACACCGACGCGCTGCTCCGGCTGGTCGACGCTGTTCTTCGGCTACGAGCGCGCCGAAATCGCGCGATTTCCGCAAGGCGGTCGAGCAGTTCCGGCACGACCTGCCGGCGGTGCTCGTCGGCGCTGCGCGAGCAGATCGACGCGGCCTATGCGCGACAATGCCGAATTCAGGGAGGAGGCCGACAAGTTCCTCGCAGCACGCGCAAGGATACGATCAACCCGGCGGTCGGCGAGGCCGACGTGCGCGAGATGCTGATCCAGCACATCCTGACCGAGGAAATCTTCGCCCACGTCTTCGACGATGCGCGATTTCCACCACGAAAACAACATCGCCAAGGAGCTCTACGCGCTCGAAGGCAAGTTCTTCACCGGCCCGGTGAAGCGCGACGACGCTGAAGGCGCTGGAGCCCTATTACGCCACGATCCGCGCCAACGCGGCGCTGATCTCCAGCCATCAGGAAAAGCAGAAGTTCCTCAAGCTGATCTACGAGAATTTCTACAAGGTCTACGACCGGAAGAAGGCCGACCGGCTGGGCGTCGTCTACACGCCGAACGAGATCGTGCGCTTCATGATCGAGGGCGCCGACTGGCTGTGCGCAGAAGCATTTCGGCAAGTCGCTGATCGACGAGCGACGTCGAAATCCTCGACCCGGCAACCGGCACCGGCACCTTCATCTGCGAATTGCTCGAACATTTTCGCGGCCAGCCGGAGAAGCTCGCGCACAAATACAAGAACGAACTGCACGCCAACGAGGTGGCGATCCTGCCCTATTACGTCGCGAACCTGAACATCGAGGCGACCTATGCGGCGATCACCGGCGCAGTACGCGGAGTTTCCGAACCTGTGCTTCGTCGACACGCTCGACAATGTCGGCGGGCTCGGCATCAGGGCGGGCCACCAGCACGACATGTTCGGCGGGCTGTCGGAGGAAAACGTCGAGCGCGTGAAGCGGCAGAACACGCGCAAGATTTCGCGTCATCATCGGCAATCCGCCGTACAACGCCAACCAGCAGAACGAGAACGAGAACAACAAGAACCGCGCCTATCCGCGCATCGACGAGCTGATCAAGGCAACCTACATCCGGCTGTCGACCGCGCAGAAGACCAAGGTCTACGACATGTATGCCCGGTTCTTCCGCTGGGCGTCGGACCGGCTGCACGACGACGGCGTGCTCGCCTTCATCACCAACCGCTCCTTCATCGACAAGCCGCCCTTCGACGGCTTCCGCCGAGCCGTGGCGGAGGAGTTCAACGAAATCTACGTCGTCGATCTCGGCGGCGACGTGCGCGCCAATCCGAAACTGTCGGGCACCAAGAACAACGTGTTCGGCATCCAGACCGGCGTGGCGATCTCGTTCTTCGTGAAGCGCCAAAAGCAGAAGGGCTGCAAGATTTCTATGCGCGCCGGCCGGAATTCGACACGGCGGACGACAAGCTCAGCCTTCCTGGCTAACACGCAAGCTTCGGCGATCTCCTTCGAGCGGATCGAGCCGGACAAGAACGCGAACTGGGTGAACCTGACAGAGAACGATTGGGACGAGCTTGATCCCGGTGGCCGACAAGAAGACGAAGGCGGCGAAGGGGAAGGGGCAGGAGCGAGCGATTTTCCGCCTCTATTCGCTAGGCATTGTTACGAACAGAGACGAGTGGGTCTATGATTTTCGGAAGCGAGACTTGAGCAGAAGATTTCACTCTTCGCATCGCTCGTTTAACCATGAGATCGTGCGCAGGCGCGCCGATGGCAGGCGATCCGATACTTCGGACTTCGTGAGCAGGGAAATTAAGTGGACATCTGAACTCGAGGCTAGCTTAGACGCGAGAAGCAATCGATCATCAATCAGGCGAGTTTTCAACGGTCAGACTATCGTCCCTTCGTTTCCAAATGGACCTATTTTGCAGACCGATCACGCATCGACCCTATCAGAACTATCGATCTCTTTCCAGACACTTCCGCGGACAACCAAACAATTGTGACGGCTCGTTGAGCCACCGGCGAGTTCTCGGCTCTCGCATCCGACGTCCTCGTTAACAAAGACTTCTTTATGCCGAGCGCGGCTCAGCATTTCGCCGCTATCGCTACACCGCCTCCGGCGAGCACATCGACAACATCACCGACTGGGCGCTGAGAGCAAGTTCCAGAGCCACTACGGCAAGGCCGAGAAGATCACCAAGGATGACATCTTCCACTATGTCTATGGCGTGCTGCACGACCCGGTCTATCGCGAGAAATACGCGCTGAATCTGAAGCGCGAGTTCCCGCGCATCCCGTTCTATCCCGATTTCCGGAAATGGGCGGAGTGGGGCGAGAGGCTGATGGCGCTGCATATCGGCTACGAGGCGGTCGAGCCGTGGCCGCTGGAGCGGCTCGACACGCCCGACGAGAAGGCGCGGGCGGCCGGCGTCGCGCCCAAGGCGATGCTGAAGGCCGACAGGGACAACGGCATCATCCGGCTCGACACCGAGACGCAGCTTTCCGGCATTCCCGCCGAAGCGTGGGACTACCGGCTCGGCAACCGCTCGGGGCTCGACTGGATTCTCGACCAGTACAAGGAAAAGACGCCGAAGGACCCGACGATCCGCGAAAAATTCAACACCTACCGCTTCGCCGACTACAAGGAGAAGGTGATCGACCTTCTGATGCGGGTGACGCGGGTGAGCGTGGAGACGGTGGCGATCACGGAGGCGATGAAGGAGGCGAAGCGTGAAGGGGCCGCCGTGATTTCGAGAAGGCGATGCACGGCATCTATACAAGAGCCAGGCTGGAAGCGGGCTATAACGCCGACAATCTTTCTTCAGATGCTGTCTGATTGAAACGGCGCCCGGCATCGCGCGAAATACCTGCTCAACACCGCCACCGTTTCAGAGGGCTACACGCATCTTTGGCGAACGCGGCCGACTGGACCATGACTGTCGAAGCGCTCGTGATCGACAATCCCAAGTGGCATGGCCTGTTTACGACTGAAGAGCTTGCGCAGGCCCGCAAGCGCCTCGTGGATTATGGCTACGCGTCCGACACATAGGGGCACCATTCGCCGGCGCTTCGCCGGCCGTCCTGATCGCGCCCGGCGCCTGTTTAAACGAAAAACCCCGCCTCGGGCCCCGGTCCTTCGCAACGCGTTGCCTGTCAAAACGAAAAAACCCCGCGGCGAGCCGCGGGGTCTTTCCGTGTCGTGTGTTGCCTGGTGCTGCGATCAGTAGCAGGCCCAGTAGGTACTGGCACCAGCCGTAGGAGCAGTAGTACTGCCAGTAGCAGATGGCGCGCGAGGACTCGTCGGCGGCCTCACGCACCTTGCCGATCTGGTCGGTGACGTACTGGTCGCCCTTGGCCAGTTCGCCGGCGCGATCGAGCATGCCGGAGATGTCGACCATGTTGCCCTTGTCGCCTTCCTCGCCCTGCGCGAGCACGCGGCCGGGAACGGACGTCAGCATGCGCGCCGCCACCAGCAGCGCCAGCGCGTCGTCATGGGCGTCGCCGTAGGCGGCCAGATGCTGGGCCGTCTCGATGGTCGCCTGGTTCTGGGCCTGTTCGGCCGGGGTAAGCTTCTGGTTATCCTGGGCCACGGACCCCTGCGCGAAGATCACGCCGACGACCATGGTCATGACTGCGAATAGTTTCTTCATTTCATCAAGCCCCATTGTTGCTGTAGTCAACACCCGCCTTGTATGTCGCGAATGTGGTAAGAAGACGGTCTGCCGGACTTCGAGTCAAGACAGTCTCGCGATTCGCAATGCTGGCGCGCGGATCGTGCCGACGCAGAAAGTTGAATCATTTGTGGCGATGCTACTTGGAAGCGATCCGGGCGCGGCGGCCGGATAGACTTCGCGAAGCCGGCAAAGGAAAGTCGATTTTCGCCGGAAGGCCAGAAAATACCGGCTCGCTCGCGGATTTTCTTGGCGGGATCCGCCGGGCGGCGAGGGGACCGGCGTTCTGGCATCGCGGCCGGCCCGGCCTGTCCTTATGGCGCGGCCTCAAAAGCTGCTAGCGTGGCCCGCGCAACGCTCCAGGGGGATTTCTTCGCCATGCTCAACCGTCCGCGCTCCGTCAGCAGTTTCGGCCTCGACAATCTGCCGAAGATCTCGCACGGCAAGGGCAGCTACGTCTTCGACACGACCGGCAAGCGCTATCTCGACGGCTCGGGCGGCCCGGCGGTCTACGCCATCGGCCACGCCAACGAGGAAGTGAACGCGGCGATCCAGGAACAGCTTTCCAAGATCGCCCACGCCTATCGCTACATCTTCACCAGCGACGCGGCGGAAGAGCTGCAGCAGATCGTGCTCGACAACGCCGGCCGGCTTTTCGAGAAGGTGACGTTCGTGTCGTCCGGCTCGGAGGCGACGGAATCGGCGCTGAAGGTGGCGCTGCAATACTGGTCGGCGCTCGGAAAGCAGCGGAAGCGCCGGTTCGTGGCGCGCCGCCGCTCATGGCACGGCAACACGCTGGGCGCGCTGTCGGTGTCGGACTTCAAGGCGCGGCGCGCCTCCTACGAGGGCAGCCTGCTCGACGTCTCCTTCGTCTCGGCGGCCAACGAATACCGGCTGCCGCAGGGCGTTTCGGCCGACGGGCTGGTGGCGCACCTGGCGGCCGAGCTCGACGCCGAGATCGGCAAGGTGGGGGCGGACAACGTCGCCGCCTTCATCTTCGAGCCGGTGGTGGGGGCGGCCGGCGGCGTCGTGCCGGCGCCGGCGGGATACGCCAAGGCGATGCAGGAGGTGTGCCGGAAAAACGACGTGCTGATGATCGCCGACGAGGTGATGTGCGGGTCCGGCCGCACCGGCACCTGGCGGGCGCTGGAACCGGACGGCGCGGTGCCCGACATCATGACCGTCGCCAAGGGGCTGGCGGCCGGCTACATCCCGCTCGGCGCGGTGCTCTACAGCGACAGGATCAGCGAGGCGCTGCAGGCGGCGCACGGCGGCTTGCAGAGCGGCCACACCTTCACCGGCCACACCGCGGCGTGTGCGGCCGGCGTGGCGGTGCAGAAGCTGGTGGCGCGCGAGAAGCTGGTCGAGCGGGTGAGGACGCGCGGGCCGCGCTTCCGCGACGAGCTGCGCGCAGCACTCGCCCACATACCGCAAGTCGGCGACGTGCGCGGCCGCGGCTATTTCATCGGCATCGAGATCGTCGAGGACCCGGCCACGAAGGAGCCGTTCGCGGCCGACCGGCAGGTTCACGCCAAGATCGGCGCCAACGCCTTCGAGCGCGGGCTGATCGTCTATCCGTGCACCGGAAACGTCGACGGGGTCAGCGGCGACACGGTGATCGTCGCGCCGGCCTACAACGCCAGCGAGGACGAGCTCGCCGAGATCATCGAGAAGCTGGTGCCGGCGGTCGAGGACGCGGTGAGCGCGGCCAGGGGGTGAGGGGGCAGGGCGAACCCGCGAGGAGCGTTTTTGCCTGAGAGCCGCTCAGTCGAACAGGCTCGAGACCGACTCTTCGCTTGCCGTGCGCGAGATCGCCTCGCCGATGAGGTCGGCGATGGAGACGACGCGGATGTTGTGGGCCGCCTCGATCGTCTGGGTCGGCTGGATGGAGTTGGTGATGACCAGCTCCTTCAGCTTGGAGCCGGTGATGCGCGCCACCGCGCCGCCCGACAGCACGCCGTGGGTGATGTAGGCGGTGACGCTGGTGGCGCCGTTGGCCAAAAGCGCGTCGGCGGCGTTGCACAGCGTGCCGCCCGAATCGACGATGTCGTCGATGAGGATGCAGTCCTTGCCGTGGACGTCGCCGATGACGTTCATCACCTCCGATTCGCCCGGCCGGTCGCGGCGCTTGTCGACGATGGCGAGCGGCGCGTCGAGGCGCTTGGCGAGCGCGCGGGCCCGCACCACGCCGCCGACGTCGGGCGACACGACCATGACGTTGGAGAGCTGGTAGTGCGCCTTCACGTCGCGCGCCAGCACCGGCACGGCGAACAGATTGTCGGTCGGGATGTCGAAGAAGCCCTGGATCTGGCCGGCGTGCAGGTCGAGCGTCAGCACGCGGTCGGCGCCTGCCTGGGTGATCAGGTTGGCGACCAGCTTGGCCGAGATCGGGGTGCGGCCGGAGGCGCGGCGGTCCTGCCTTGCATAGCCGAAATAGGGGAGCACCGCGGTGATGCGCCTTGCCGAGGAACGGCGGAAGGCGTCGATCATGATCAGCAGCTCCATCAGGTGATCGTTCGCCGGATAGGAGGTCGACTGCAGCGCGAAGACGTCCTCGCCGCGCACGTTCTCCTGGATCTCGACGAAGATCTCCTGGTCGGCGAAGCGGCGGACGCTGGCCTTTCCGAGAGAGATGTTGAGGTAGCGGGTGACGGCCTCGGCCAGGGCTCGGTTTGAATTGCCCGAGAAGAGCTTCATGAAATGTCCCCGGCGGAGGCGGAAATCTAGCCGGGCTTTTAGCCGGGTGAGCCGACAATGCAAGTCCCGCGCGGCACCTGCGGCGTCTTTACCCAGAGAATCGCCGAACGCGGGTCGGGCTTGCGCGGTGCGGCGGCCGTTCTAAGCTGGCGAAGCAGCGGATGTCCGGCGCCGCCGGGCCGGGGAGGACAAGATGCGCAGGCCCGCATTCGTCGAGACAGGCACGATCTGTGCGCTGCTTCTGCTTCTGATCGTGGTGCGCTGCCAGGGCGAGATCATCCGCCAGGCGGTGTTCGAGGGGGCCGGCCTGCCGGAGCTGTGGCTCTACGTCAACGGCTCGATCGCGGCCGCGCTCGCCGCGGCGGCCGTGGTGGTGCTGTCGGCCTACCGGCAGCGCGCGGCGACCGTCGCGATCACGGCGCTCACAATTGCCGGGCTCGTCGTCTACAAGCTCGCCGTCGTCGGGCTTTAGGCCGGGCGGCGGCAGCGCTTCGCAAATATTCCCGCGACGCCGACTTGCGATCGCCAGAACCTGCGATTGCAACCAAGTCATCTTTTCGACTTCTGGAAGTATTAAAACACGTTCTATTTCGTGAACGCTTGCTGTGTTGATGGCCCGCCACGATTCCGGCCGGATTCGACCAACTTCGAGCCACGATCGCAGACCCAGATGCGCCGGCCGGGCGGTATTGCCCGGCGGAGGAATGCGGGCTCGGCCCGCGCAACAGGAGTAATCAAGATGAAGACCATCCTCGCAACGCTCGCCTTTGCCGCGCTGGTTTCGCCGGCGCTCGCCCAGATGGCGGACTTCGCCACCGTCGATGCCGACGGCAGCGGAACGGTGACCTGGGAAGAAGTCCAGGCCGCGATGCCGGATGTCACGGAGGACCAGTTCAAGGCCGCCGACGCGGACGGCAGCGGCGATCTCAGCCAGGACGAGTTCGCCAGCCTTTCCGCCGACTGAGGCGACCCGCCCGTTCGAAAGAGGAGCCGGCCGGACATCGTTCCGGCCGGCTTTTTTCTGCCGTCGGCAAGTTTCAGCCGGGTCGCGCGGCGATCCAGTCGGCGAGGTTGTCCACCGTGCTGTCGGCGATCGCCTCCATGGTGGCGGGCGTAACCGCCGACCAGCCGCCGCCGGTGGATGGCGTCTCCTCGGCCTGCTGGCCCTGAATGCGATGGACGCGCGTTCCCGAGACATTCAGCACGTCCCAGACATAGTGGACGACGGTGCGGCCCTGGAACGTCTCGACCGAGAAATAGCCTTTCAGCGTGTAGCCGACAGGCGTCCCTTCGGCGGCGATGCCGATGCCGCGCGTTTTCGCATGCAGCGACAGGCGCTGCGACAGCGGCACGAGCGCCTCGTCGCTGGCGCCCTGGACGGGGGCGAAGTAGACGGTCCGGCCGATCTGGATCGAGGCGGTCCTGACCTCGCTCGTGCCATGGCTGGCGCAGCCGCCGAAAAGCAGAGCCACGGCAAGCAGCGGGGCGGCCAGCAACGCGGTTGCCACGGCACGTTTCATCGGCGCGCTCCTCCCTGTCGGTCGATCGCGCCTGCCCGACGCGACCGCCTCTTTCGTCCCGGAAGGGATATTGCCGTCAGCGGACGATCAAGTCGAGATCGTGCCGCGACAGCGGCTTCGGCGCCTCGTCGGTGGTGAGATAGGTGCGGCCGAGCGTCATCGCGGTTTCGGATTCGGAATCCATGATGATCATGTGCGCGAACAGCGTCATGCCCGGCGCGATCGGCTCGGGATTGCCGGCGTGGAACATCGGCTTGTCCATCCAGGAGGGCGCGAAGCGCGCGCCCAGCGAATAGCCGCAGGCGTTGAGCCGGTGGCGGGTCAGGCCGCGCGCCTCCATGACGCGGGCATGGGCGTCGAAGACGTCGCCGAATGTCTTGCCGGGCACCATCGCCTTTTCCACCGCCAGCAGCGCCTCCTGGGCGGCGTCGAACAGCTCCTGATGGCGCTTGGAGACCTTGCCCACCAGCACGGTGCGCATGTTGGCGACGTGGTAGTGATGGTAGACGCCGGCCCATTCCAGCGTGAGCTGGTCGTTCTTGGTGAGCTTGCGGCGGCCGGCCTTGTAGCGGCACAGGAGCGCGTCGGCGCCCGAGCCGATGATGAAGCCGTTGGCGGGGTAGTCGCCGCCGCCGGCGAGCACCGCTCCCTGCATGGCGGCAAGGATCGCCGCCTCGTCGGCGCCCTGGCCGATCAGCGGCAGGGCGGCGTCGAAGGCGTCGTCGGCCAGCCCCGCGGCGCGCTCGACCTTCTTGATCTCGGCCGCGCTCTTGACCAGCCGAAGGCGGGTGACGACCTCGGAGGCGTCCTCGACGGTGCCGAAGGTCTTCAACTGCTCGTCGAGCAGCCGGGTGTTGCGACCGGTCAGGCCGTGCGTGTCGTATTCGACGCCGATGCGGCAGCCGAGCAGGTCGAGATCGTTCAGAAGGTTGCGCAGTTCGGCGGCCGGGTTGGCGCCGTCGCGGTCGGTCCACACGACGATGTTGTCGATCGTCGAGGTCTGGCGCGCCTGGCGCAGGTCGGCCGAGCGCGTCATCAGCACCATCGAGCCGTCGGCCTTCACCACCAGGCACTGGAAGAAGCAGAAGCCGAACGTGTCGTAGCCGGTCAGCCAGTACATGCTCTCCTGCGCGAACAGCAGCATGGCGTCGAGCTTCTTCTCGGTCATCTCCATGACCAGCCGGTCGCGGCGCGCGTCGAATTCCGCGCGGTCGAAGTGAAGCGCCATCAGACGTCCTCCATCACGATGGCCGAGATCTGCCGGCCGTAGTCGGGCTCGCCGCGATGCGTGGCGCGGCGATAGGAATAAAACAGCGCCTCGTCGCCATAGGTGCAGCGATCGAGCATTTCGGCCTCGACGCCCGCGGCGGCCAGCCGGTCGAGCGTGTAGCGGTTGAGGTCGAACATGGCGTGGCCGGCATTTTTCGAGGGCGTGAAATAGCGCTCGTTGGCGGGGTCGGCGGCCACGAACCGGTCGACGAATTCCGGGCCGACCTCGTAGTTGCCGGCGGCGATCGCGGGGCCGAGCGCGGCGACGATGCGTTCGCGGCGGGCGCCCAGACGCTCCATCGCCTCGACGGTCGATTCCAGCACGCCGGTGAAGGCGCCCTTCCAGCCGGCATGGGCGGCACCGATGACGCGCGCCTCGGGGTCGGCGAACAGGACCGGGCCGCAATCGGCCGCCAGAACGCCGAGCGCGATGCCGGGCGTGTCGGTGACCATGGCGTCGGCCTTGGGACGGGTGCCCGAAAACGGCTCGCGCACGACGATCGCGTCGGGCGAATGGACCTGGTGGAGGGTGGCCAGCCGGTCCGGTCCGACACCCAGAGACGCGGCGACGCGGCGGCGATTCTCGGTCACGCTGGCGGGGTCGTCGGCGGAGCCGACACCGACATTCAGCCCGGCATAGATGCCGTCCGACACGCCGCCTTTTCGCGTGAAAAATCCGTGCCTTATACCTGCCGGCCGAGCCCGGTCGAGCAGGCTGGAAACCAGCGGTTCCGGTTTCGATTGATGGAGCATGCGCCGCCTTGCCGCCTGTTGCGAAGCGCGCGGAGAGTGGGGCAGGGGGCAGGGCAAGTCAATCGCCGGAGGGATGCTTGGCCTCGCGGCGGCCGGGACACATCCCCGCAGGCGACCGGCGCCGCCGGCGCGGGACCTTGCGCGGCCGGCGCAGGCTGCTGCTCGACCGCTATTGTCAGCATGGTGCGGCCGTGCGACTTTTTGCGCCGTCGTGCTGCCGTCGGGAGGAAGAGCCATGACAGACGTCGCGCCCACACCGGCTTTCGTCGACGAGCGCCTGGCCTGGTGGGCGCAGGCGACGCCCGACGCCGAAGCGATGAGCTACCTTTCCCGCAAATGGACGTGGGCGGAGTGGAACGACCGCGTGCGGCGCGCGGCCGGCGGGCTCGCCGAACTGGGGATCGGTCGCGGCGACGTCGTCGCCTTTCTCGACAAGAACCACCCGGCCTGCGTGGAAATCTCGCTCGCCGCCGGATCGCTCGGTGCGGCCAACGCGATCATCAACTGGCGGCTCGCCGGCGACGAGGTCGACTATGCCGTCAACGATTCGGGCGCTGAGGTGCTGTTCGTCGGCGCCGAACTGATGCCGACGGTCGAGGCGCTGCGTGACCGGCTGCCGAACGTGCGCAAGATCATCGAGGTGACGCCGGACGGCGCCGACGGCGACGCCTACGAGGCCTGGCTCGCCGCCTCGCGTCCCAAATCGCGGCCGGACGACGTGACGCCCGAGGACATCTGCCTGGTGATGTATTCGTCGGGCACGACGGGCTACCCGAAAGGGGTGATGCTGTCCCACACCAACATGGTCCAGCACACGCTCAACGCCCATGACGGCTGGGGCTTCGAACCGGGCGACAAGTCGATGGTGTCGATGCCGCTGTTTCATGTCGGCGGGTCCTCCTACGTGCTCTTCGGCATCCATGACGGCGTGCCCAGCGTGATGACGCGCGAGGCGGACGCGAAATCGCTGGCCGGCGCGATCATGGCCGGCGCCGTGGTGACGTTCCTGGTGCCGGCGGTGCTGGCGCAGGTTCTGCAGAGCGGGCCGGAGGCGATCGCCCTGTTCGGGCGGCTGAAGACCTACACATACGGTGCTTCGCCGATGCCGCTGCCGCTGCTGCGCGCGGCGTTGAAGGCATGGCCGAACACCGACTTCATCCAGGTCTACGGGCTGACCGAGGTCGCGGGCGTCGCCACCCACCTGATGCCGGCTGCCCATCACGACGCGGCCCATCCAGAGCGGCTGACTTCGGCCGGCCAGCCGATCCCGAACTGTCAGGTGCGCATCGTCGATCCCGACACGCTCGAGGACGTGCCGGTCGGCGAGCACGGCGAAATCTGGCTGAAGACGCCGCAGCTGATGAAGGGATTTCTCGGCAAGCCGGAGGAAACCGCCAAGGTCGTCACCGCGGACGGCTGGTTCCGCACCGGCGACATGGGCAAGGTCGACGACGAGGGGTTCGTGTTCGTCGAGGACCGGCTGAAGGACATGATCATCAGCGGCGGCGAGAACATCTACTCGCCCGAGATCGAGCGCGTGCTGGCCGAGCATCCGGCAATCATGGAGGTGGCGATCATCGGCGTGCCCAGCCAGAAATGGGGCGAGACGGTGAAGGCGGTGGTGTCGCTGAAACCCGAGGCCAAGGCGAGCGAGGCCGAGCTGATCGACTGGTGCAGGAAGTCGCTCGCCAGCTACAAATGCCCGACCTCGGTCGACATCATCGCGGCGCTGCCGCGCAACCCGACCGGCAAGATCCTGAAGCGCGAATTGCGGCGGCCGTTCTGGGAAGGACACGACCGGCAGGTGGTGTAACGGGGCGCCCGAACCATCCGGCTGATCCGTTCGCCGGGCAGGCGGTGCCGGCCCGCAATCCTTGCCAGCCTTACCGCCGCCGTGGGATAGGACCGGCGGTGGCAGCAATGGACGGCAAGACAGACATGACGCTTCGCAGAATCGTGGATGCGGCGAACGCGAACGGGCGCATTCGCGCGCTCAAGAACATCCGCAACGAGGTGATCGACCGGTTCTTTCGTTGGCGCGGTCGCGCCGCCGGCCAGGCTCTCGCGGAAGAGCTCCGGCAGTCGGGCGCGAGAAGCGTCTGCTTCGCGATCGCCTTCAACACGCCGTGGGTGATCGATCTCCTGACCGCGGCCTGGGCGCGCCATGCACGCGGCATGAAGCTGGTCGTGATCGACAATTCATCGTCCACCGAAGCGTCGTCCGCACACCGCGCAATCTGCCAAGAGCGCGACGTCGCCTACCTGAAACTGCCGTCAAATCCCGAATGGAGCCCGAACCGCTCGCACGGCATCTCGATGAACTGGGTCTACTACAATATCGTGCGTCCGCTCCGGCCGGAACTGTTCGGCTTCATCGACCACGATTGCATTCCGGTACGCGATTTCGATCTTGCCGATCGAATGGCGGGCCTGAACATCTATGGATACCGGCGCGGCGTATCCGAGCCATGGTCGATGTGGGCCGGCTTCTCGTTCTTCCGGTTTGCGGCACGTCGAGGCCGTGGAACTCGACTTCAAGCACCGGATCGAACTCGGTCTCGACACGGGAGGCGGTAACTGGCTGGCGCTCTACCGCTACGCCGATCCCGCCGCCGTCGGCGCGGCGGCGGAGGACACGGTGCGGGAGCAGGTCGGCGGCATGGACGCCGAGTTACAGCGATTCGACGGCGCGTTCGTTCACATCGCCGGGGCATCCTACCGCGAGGGCCTGAAGGAACCCGGCTTCCGCGAAGCGCTCGCCAGGCATCTTTGGTCGACATATCTGCCCGGGGAGCAGCCCGTCCTGCCGATTTAGCGGCGGGTGTTGCCGTCGGCGGGCGCCGAGTTGCGCTTCTTGCCCAAATAAACTAAGTCTGTTGAACTAAGTCTTTTGGCAGAGAAAACATGCGTGTCGTCAACATCCACGAAGCCAAAACTCATCTCTCGCGCCTCATCGAGCGTGCGATGGAAGGTGAGCCCTTCATCATCGCCAAAGCCGGAAAGCCGCTCGTCAAAGTTACGCCTCTCGGCGACGAAGCTGGCGAGGGCCCGCGCCGGCTGGGCTTCATGGAGGGCCGGATCAGGGTGCCGGACGATTTCGACCGCATGGGCGAGGACCAGATCGGCGAGCTGTTCGGGCAGGATTCGTGAAGCTGCTTCTGGACACGCACCTGCTTTTGTGGGCCGCCGGCATGCCCGACCGGCTATCTCCGCTGGCGCTCGAGCTGTTAAACGATCCCGACAACGAACTGGTGTTCAGCGTCGCCAGCCTGTGGGAGATCGTCATCAAGCGCGGGCTGGAACGGCCGGATTTCCAGGTCGAGCCGGGTCTTCTGCGCCGCGGGCTTTTGGAAAACGGCTATCGCGAATTGGCGATCAGCGGCGCTCACGCGCTTGCGGTCGGCAAGCTGCCGCCGATCCACAAGGATCCTTTCGACCGGATGCTGGTCGCGCAGGCCGAAACGGAGGGTTTGCGGCTGCTGACGACGGACACGCGTCTCGCACAATATGACGGCCCGATCGAACGGGTCTGAACGGCGCTGATCGTCAGCCGCCGAAGCCCGGCACGTCCACGCCCGGCGGCAGGATCGCGAGCACCTTGAAGAGTTCCCCCATCTGGTCGGGCCCGGCGAGGCGCCCGACGTCTGCGCGGATGCGGTCCTGCGCCGTCGCGTCCATGCCGGCGCCGAGCCGGCCGGCGCGCTCCAGCAGGCCCATTTCCAGCAGGAACTCGCCCTGGGTGGCGAGCCTCGTCGCCAGCCCGGCCTCCTGGGCGGCTCCTGCAAGCGCGGCGAAATCGACATGCGCGGTGAGGTCGGCCTCGCCCGGATGCGCCAGGACGTCGTCGTAGGCGCCGCCGTGGAGCGCCTGCAGCGTGTCGCCGACTGGCCGGCGCGACATGGCCGTAGTCGAAGAACAGGCCGGCGCCGCCGTGGCTTGCGATGCGGGCGGCGATCGCGGCCATCAGCGCGGTGCGGGCGGGTGCGACCTCGACGATCGCGCCCGGTGCGGCAGTTGCGGCGTCAGGCGGCAGCAGGGCGGGGTCGATGCCGGCGGGACCTGCGGCGAAGGCGAGTTCGCCGTCGACAGCGGCGACGGTCACCTCGCGCCAGCCATCGTTCTCGGTCAGGGTGAACTGGCGCACCGGCAGCGCGTCGAACAGCTCGTTGCCGAGGATGAAGAGCGGCCGGTCCGGCAGACTGTCCACCGACGCATGCCACGTCGGACGGCTGGCAAAAGTTTCGAGCGCGCGTTTCTGGATTTCGGTGAGGCGGGGGCTCGCCTCGATCAGCGCGATGTCGATCCGTTCGAGGAAGCCGGGATCGAGCCGAACCAAGGGTGCGCAGCATGTCGGCCATCAGCGTGCCGCGACCGGGGCCGATCTCGGCCAGCGTGGCCGGCAGCGGCGACCCTGCCGCGCGCCAGGCCTGGTAGACCCAGACCGCGACGAGCTCGCCGAACATCTGGCTCACCTCGGGCGCGGTGACGAAGTCGCCCCTGGCGCCGAAGGGCTCGCGGGTCGTGTAGTAGCCGTTCGTCGGGTCGAACAGGCAGGCGGTCATGTAGTCGGAAACGGAGATCGGCCCGGCCGTTTCGATCAGCCGGACCAGCTTTTCCTTCAGCGCCGTCATTGCGCCGGTTCGGCGACCGTGCGCGGCTTCGCTGTCGCCATCGCCCAGATGCCGGCCGCCACCATCGGCGCCGACAGGAGCATGCCCATGGTCAGCCAGCCGCCCAGCAGATAGCCGAGCTGCGGGTCCGGCTCGCGGAAGAACTCGACGAAGATGCGCGACAGGCCGTAGCCGCAGATGAACGCGCCGCCAACGAAGCGCGGCGTCTTCAGCTTGCCGAAGCGGTGGGTAAGAAGGCGCAGCACGAGAAACAGCACGACGCCTTCGAGCAGCGCTTCGTAGAGCTGGCTCGGGTGGCGCGGCATCGGCCCGCCGGTCGGAAAGACCATCGCCCACGGCACGTCGCTGACGCGGCCCCAGAGCTCGGCATTGATGAAATTGGCGCATCTGACGAGGCCGAGCCCGACCGGCGCGGTGGCGGCGATCACGTCGAGCAGCGTCCAGGCCGGCAGTTTGCGGGCGCGGGCGAACAGCACCATCGCCAGGATGGTGCCGAGCATGCCGCCGTGAAACGACATGCCGCCGCGCCAGACCGCGAAGATGGTCAGCGGATGGGCGAGGTAGACGGGCAGGTCGTAGAACAGGATGTAGCCGAGCCTGCCGCCGACGACCACGCCGACGGCCGCCCACAACAGGAAATCGTCGATGTCGTCCGGCGAAATGCCGGGCCCGGCCGGCGTCCACAGGCGCGGCGTGACCAGCAGGCGGCGCGAATACCACCAGGCGAACAGGATGCCGACGACATAGCCGACGCCGTACCAGTGGATCGCCAGCGGCCCGATCCTGACGATCACCGGGTCGATGTTGGGGAAGGGCAGGGCGGCGAGGTGGATGAGGAAGGTCTCGGCCATCGCGAATCCGGTCGGCGGCTGGGGAAGGCGCGCGGACCATGCGCGCGGGAGAAGGTTGGGTCAAGGCGGCGCGGTGTACCTAGTCGCCCCGCTTTCTGATCGTGCGCATGCTGCGGGCCTTGTAGGCGACGCTGCGATGGACGAGGTGGATGACGATCACGGTCTGGCCGTTCTCGAACGCCAGCCTGCAGATCAGGCGGTAGTCGCCGACCCGCAGTTTCCAGAAACCATGCAGGGCGCCGGAATAAGGAACGAGCCGCTGGCGCGCGTCGTCCAACTGCCGCAAATCCGCGAGCACTTTTCGGATGCGGTGGCGGTCCGCCGATGCGACCTGCACGAGATCGTCGGCGGCTTCGGGATGCCACTCAATCCTTATCGTCAAAGCGGCTCCAGACGTCCGCGTCGGGTATCGTCACGAAGGGTTTTCGGGTGCGCTCCCGGACGACATAGAAATCCTCGAGCTCTTCCAGCTTCTCGAGGATCGCCTCGCGCATCAGCCGGCTCTGGTTGAGGCCGTGCCGGTCCGCAAGGTCGTTCCAGCGCTCCTTCACGCCGTCGTCAATGCGAATGCTGATCGTCTTCATGGCAGCCACCGATTTCCGGGCAAGGTGTAACACACGCATGACTTGCATGCAACGTAGTACAACGAACACGCACGACGCCCCATCTTGCATTCGGCGGCCCGTAGCCCTACCTCGAAACGGTAAACCCGCGAGGCGCTGACCATGACGAGCACTGGACCCACCGGACCGAACCGCATCCTCGACGAATTCGCCAGGCTGATGACCGACGCCGCGGGTGCGGCGCAGGGCGTTCGCAAGGAAGTGGAGACGGCGTTCCGTGCGCAGGCCGAGCGCGTGCTGAACTCGATGGACGTTGTGCAGCGCGAGGAATTCGAGGCGGTGCGCGACATGGCCGCCAAGGCGCGGGTGGAAAACGAGAAGCTTTCCGCACGCATCGACGAGCTCGAAGCGAAGCTGGCGGGCGGCGAAACCGGCAGGAAATCCTCGTCCAGGGCCAGCAGCCAAAAATAATTTCGGCATCTGTCCACAGCCGTCTTTCGCCGAAAAGCGCTTTTGCGAGAGTCGCTTAGACTCCGAACGGAATCGTGCCGGAATCGTCTATCCACACGCGATTTCGACTGAGCCCAAAAAAGGGCTTCTCACGCGACTCTGCATCAATAGACTGAATTTATTACATGATTCGGAACGGATCATGAGCCGGTCGGGGCGCCGGCATTCTGTCTCTCGTTCGCCCAATCGAATTTTGTCGCGTGTCTCACGCGTGCCGCGGAGCGGGCGGTGGCGCTCCCAAACAGGAATTGAACTTCATGGATCTTCTGGAACTCGACATCGCACGTGACCTCCATCCGGTGGACGTGATCGAGCATGTCGCCCACTCCAACGACTGGGCCTTCGAGCGCAGCGGCGAGGACGAGATCTCGATTTCGGTCGCCGGTACATGGTCGGACTACCACGTCTCGTTCTCGTGGATGGAGGACTTCGAGGCGCTGCACCTTGCCTGCGCGTTCGATCTCAAGGTGCCGGAAAACCGCACGCTGGAGATCATGCGGCTGTTGTCGCTGATCAACGAGCAGATGCTGTTCGGCCATTTCGACCTGTGGGAGCAGGAGGGCGCGATCATGTTCCGCCAGTCGCTGCTCCTGGCCGGCGGCGCGGAGCCGACGAGCCAGCAGGTGGAAGTGCTGCTCAACAGCGCGCTCGAGGCGTGCGAGTGCTACTTCCAGGCCTTCCAGTTCGTCGTGTGGTCGGGCAGCACGGCGCGCGATGCGCTCGCCAACGTGCTCTTCGAGACCTACGGGACGGCCTGAAACGATGGCGTCGGGGGGCGACATCAGGCCTGAAATCTCCTTCGCGGATTTCGACAAGGTCGACATCCGCGTCGGCACGATCGTGGAGGCCGAGCCTTTCCCCGAGGCTCGCAAGCCGGCGATCAAGCTGAGGGTCGATTTCGGCGCCGGCATAGGGGTCAAGAAATCGTCGGCGCAGATCACCAGGCACTACACGCCGGAAAGCCTCGTCGGCCGCCAGGTGCTGGCGGTCGTCAACTTTCCGCCGCGCCAGATCGGCAAGTTCATGTCGGAAGTGCTGGTGCTGGGCCTGCCGGACGCGGGAGGCGAGGTCGTGCTCACGGCCGTCGAGCGCGCGGTGCCGAACGGCGGCAAGCTCCACTGACCGGGCGCTGGCGACGCCCCGCCACGTCGCGCACATCTCCCTTCGCTTCTGCTTCCGGCTTATGGAACAAAATCCAGGCCTGTGCATTTCGTCGTGTTGAAGATGGATTGCAGGGGGTAGCTAAATGCAGGATCGCGGGCATGCGTGCGACGGAGAGGAAGTCTCCGACGCATTGCGGAAGGCGCTGGGCTCACGCGGCTTTCTCGATTGCCTGCCCGTTGGAATCTATTGTTGCGATCCCGACGGCGTCGTTCGCCAGTACAACAGGGGCGCAGCCGAATTGTGGGGGCGCGAGCCCCCCATCGGCGACGCCAGCCATCTCTACGGCGGCGCGCATCGGCTGTTCCTGAGCGACGGCACGCCGATTCCCCCGGACCAGACGCCGATGGCCACCGCGTTGCGCACGGGCGAGGCCGTCCACGACCAGCGGATGGTGATCGAACGGCCGGACGGCACGCGCGTCAGCGTTGTCGCCAACATCGAACCGTTGCGGGGCGACGACGGCGCAATGGTCGGGGCGGTCAGCTGCTTCCAGGACATATCCGAACTGGCGACCGCCGAAAGCCGGCTGTCGGCGAGCGAGCAGCGCATGCGCGACGTTCTCGATTCGCTTCCGGTCGCCGTCTACACGACCGACCCGGAAGGGCGGATAACCTATTTCAACGATGCCGCCGTGAAATTCGCCGGGCGCCGGCCGCGCATCGGCGAGGACCGTTGGTGCATAACCGACAGGCTGGTGAGCATCGAGGGCGAGCCGATCGCGCACGAAGAGTTCCCCCGTGGCGACCGCGTTGAAGACGCGCGAGCCGGTCGAGCCGCGCGAGTTGATCGCGGAGCGCGACGACGGCAGCCGCGTGCGCTTCATGCCGTACCCCACCCCTTTGTTCGATGCGGAAGGCCGCCTGACCGGGGCGGTCAACATGCTGATAGACGTCACCGATCTCCACAATGCCGACGTGGAATTGGCCCATCTGGCCGCCATCATCTCGTCGTCCGACGACGCCATCATCTCGAAGATGCTCGACGGCACGGTCCGTTCGTGGAACGCCGGCGCGGAACGCATTTTCGGCTACACGCCCGAGGAGATGATCGGGCAGCCGATCATCCGCATCATTCCGCCCGAGCTGCAGGGCGAGGAAAAGGACATCCTGGCGCGGCTGGCGCGCGGCGAGCGCATCGACCATTTCGAGACCGTCCGCGTCGCCAAGGACGGGCGTCGGCTCAACATCTCGCTGACCGTCTCCCCCGTGCGCGACCGGTTCGGCCGCATCGTCGGCGCCTCCAAGGTGGCGCGCGACATCACCGAGCGGAAGCGCGCCGAGGAGATGCAGCGGCTGCTGTTCGACGAGCTCAATCACCGCGTCAAGAACACGCTGGCCACCGTGCAGTCGATCGCCAGCCAGTCGCTACGGATGGCGGAGAAGCCATCGGACTTCGTGGCGAGCTTCAACGGTCGGGTGCACGCGCTGGCGCGCGCCCACGACCTTTTGGTCCAGGAAAAGATGCAGGGTGCGGAGATCGGCGACATCGTTCGCGACCAGGTGCTGCTCGGCGCTCCCGACGGCCAGCGCATCGACTGCAACGGCCCGCGGGTGCGGCTGAACGCGCGCGTGGCGGTGCAACTGGCGCTGGTCCTGCACGAGCTTGCCACCAACGCACGCAAATACGGGGCGCTCTCCACGCCGAACGGCAAGCTGGCGATCTGCCTGGCACGTCGACGTGCGCGGAGCGCGGGACCTGCATCTGGAATGGAAGGAAAGCGGCGTCCCGAACGTGCGCGCGCCCGAGCGGCGCGGCTTCGGCTCGACGCTGATCGAGCGTTCGCTGGAATCGAGCGGCGGGATGGCGGAGATGCGCTACGACAAGGACGGTCTGAGCTGCGAAATCCGCCTGCCACTTCCCCGCGACGGCGGGCAGGAGGGGCCGCTGGCAGAGCTTGCGCAGGCCGACGACCGGCCGACCGCCGCATCCGGCCGCCCCGCCGGCGATCTGGCGGGCAAACGGATCGCCATCATCGAGGACGAGCCGCTGGTGGTTCTTGAGATGGAAACCGAACTCGAGGCGGTCGGCTGCGTGATCGTCGGCACCGCCACGAACGTGGATGCTGCCGTGAAGCTGGCGGAAAGCGAGGATTTCGACATTGCCCTGCTCGACGCAAACCTGGCTGGCAAGTCGGTCGAGGAAGTGGCGGCCGCACTGACGCGGCGCAACGTGCCGTTCGCCTTCGCCACCGGCTACGGGCGAGAGGGGCTGCCCGCCGCCTACCGCGAGGCGCCGCTGCTGTCGAAACCGTTCAGCCCCGAGCAACTGGTCGAGGCGGTACGCGGCCTCGTTTCGCACGCGGAGCCGGCCCCGGGAGTGGTGAGGCTGCGCAAGCGCTGATCGGCCGCCGTTCCCCGAGGCGAGCGCCAAGGCTTTCGCCCCGTTTCGCCACCGTTGACGCGGATCAAGGCCCCGTCCTCCATCTGCCGCCATCTCTTCGACGGTCAACGGAGGACCGTCGCCGATGGCTATTTTCGAGAAAGGCGGTGGTGCCCGCAGCGACCCGGCGGGGCGCCGCACCGCGGGCTTTCCGCCGCTCGCAGGCTCGGTCGTCGAAACGCCGACACTGTCGGTGCGCGCGATGTTCGCCGCCGGCGTGTTCGGGCCACCGCTGTTCGTGGCCACGGTGGCGGTGGGAGGATTTCTGGTTCCCGGCTATTCGCAACTGGCGAGCCCCGTCAGCGACCTCACGGAGAGCGGTGCGCTGCTGGCCGACCCGCTCGGTGCGCTCCTTGTCCTTTCCGGCCTTCTCAACGCGCTCACCGGCTACGGGCTGGTTCTGCGATACGCCGGCCGCAACCGCCTCGTCACCACTGCGGGGCTGCTGATCGTCGGCTACGGCGCGATCGCCATGCTGCTTGCCAGCCTTTTCCCGCAGGATCCCGGCGGCCCGCCCGTCACCGCAACAGGCATGGCGCACATCGTGCTGGTCGCCGTGTCGGCCCTGCTTCTCGTGGCGGCGATCCTGCTGGCGGGGCAGGGGTTTCGCGCCCGCCCCGGCTTCCGCGCCTGGTCGTTCGGCGCCGTCGCGCTGATGCTGGCCGGCGGCGCATCCGTTCCGGTCATCGCCGCGGCAGACCTGCCGCTGCTGGGACTGGCGGAGCGGGTGACGCAGCTTTCCTATCTCGCCTGGCTGTTCGTCACCGCGCTTGCCGAGGCGCGCCGTGCGGACGGGACGCAGCAAGTCCCGCAGCCAGCGAGATGACGCCGGAAACGATCGCGCCGCACGCCGCGCCCACGCCGAGAAACGCCTTTCGGGTGGCGGCTTCGCGAAGCGGTCGTGCGCGGCGTTGGTAGAAGCCAAAGTCGATCGATCCATCCGGGCGGCGGCGGATTTCGTGGCATTCGGGTTCGCGCATGTCGGTAGCTCCTCTTCAGCGATGGCCGATCCTGGACCGGCCCGCCGCGGCGCGCTTGAAGAGACCCTTGGCCTTTCCTTGCCTTGTCGTGATATTTTCCTGCCGGGCCGCTTGAGGCGATTGAAGAGGGCGGGGGAAGCGTTGCGCTACCGGTTCGGCAGCTTCGAACTTTCGCCGGCGCGCCTTGAACTGGCGCGTGAGGGGCAGGCGCAGCCGGTCGAGCCGCAGGTCTTCGACCTGCTCCACCTCATGGTGCGCCGGGCTGGCGAACTCGTCACGCACGACGAACTGATCGAGGAGGTCTGGGCGGGGCGGATCGTCTCGGATTCGGCGATCAGCGCCCGGATCAGTGCGGCGCGTGCCGCACTCGGCGACGACGGCGTGCGCCAGGCCTACATTCGCACCGTGCCGCGCCGCGGCTTTCGTTTCGTGGCGCCGGTGGAGGTCGTTTCCGACGATGCGGCATCGCCGGCGGCCGGATCGCCCGGGCCACTGCGGAACCAGAGGGTGCGGTTCTGCACCTCGGGCGACGGCACCCGCATCGCCTATGCGGTCAGCGGATCTGGGCGGCCGCTGGTGCGGGCCGGCCATTGGCTGACCCATCTGGAGCACGACTGGCAAAGCCCGGTGTGGCGGCCGATGCTGGATGCGCTCGGACAGCGCTTCGAGGTGACGCGCTACGACCAGCGCGGCAACGGGCTCTCGGACTGGACGCTGCGCGACGTCTCGCTCGACCGGTTCGTGGAGGACCTGGAATTGGTGGTCGATGCCGCAGGTCTCGATCGCTTCGTGCTGATGGGCAGTTCGCAGGGCGCGCCGATCGCAATCGCCTATGCCGCCCGTCACCCGGAGCGCGTCAGCCGACTGGTCCTGCATGGCGGCTACCACAAGGGCCGGCTGTTGCGCAGCACCGCCGCGGAGCGGGACCAGGGCGAGGCGATGCTCACGCTGATCCGCCACGGCTGGGGGAGGCCGGGCAGCCCGTTCATCAAGGCGTTCGCGTCGATGTTCCTGCCCGACGCCGATCGCGAGCAGGTGGAGTCGCTGGCCGAACTGCAGAAGATCACCACCAGCCCGGAAAACGCCGTCCGGCTGAGGCAGGCGGTCGACGAATTCGACGTCACCGATCTGCTCGGCACCATCACGGTGCCGACGCTGGTCCTGCACGCACGCGATGACGGCGTCCAACCGCTGGACCAGGGCCGCGAACTGGCGGCCGGCATTCCCGGCGCCGAGTTCGTCATGCTGGAGGGCGCCAACCACGTGATTCTGCCGCACGAACGCGCATGGCCGGCGCTGTTCCAGGCGATCGACCGCTTCGTTGACGGGGCGGCTTAGGCGCCGCCGTCAGGCCGGAACGCGCACCACCGCCTTCAGGCCGCCCATCTCGCTGTCCTCGAAGCTGACGTCGCCGCCGTGGCTGCGCGCGATGTCGCGGGCGATCGACAGGCCGAGCCCGGTGCCGGACGCATCCTGGTTGCGCGCCTCGTCGAGCCGCACGAAGGGCTTGAAGACCTCCTCGCGCTTTTCCTCGGGGATGCCGGGGCCGTCGTCCTCGACCGTGACGACCAGCTGGCCGTTGCCGTGCTCGGCAGTGACCACGACCTTCTTGCTCGAATAGCGCAGCGCGTTGCCGACGATGTTGGCGAGCAGCCTGCCGAAGGCGTTGGGGCGCACGTGGACGAGCGGCGAGCCGACCAGCGACACCGACAGTTCGCGCTCGCTCAGGCGTGCGTCGTCCCTGGCCTTGTCGAAATAGGCGTCGAGATCGAAGACGCCGGATTCCTCCTGTGCCTCGCCGCGGGCGAAGTCCAGATAGCCTTCCAGCATCGACTGCATGTCGGAAATGTCCTGGTCGAGCGCTGCCTTGTCGGTCGCCGTTCCCGCCACGGCGAGTTGCAGGCGGAAGCGCGTCAGGATCGTTCTGAGGTCGTGGCTGACGCCGGTCAGCATGGCGGTGCGCTGTTCGATCTGGCGCTCGATGCGCTCGCGCATCTGCAGGAAGGCGGCACCGGCCCGGCGAACCTCCTCGGCGCCGCGCGGCTGGAAGGCCTCCGGCGTCGGCTGCCCCTTGCCGAAACTCTCGGCGGCCTCCGCCAGCATCAGGATCGGCTTGATCTGGTTGCGCAGGAAGGCAATCGCGATCGCCAGCAGCACCAGCGACGTGCCGACCATCCACAGCAGGAAGATGTGGGTGTTGGAGGCGTAGGCCTGGCTGCGGCGCGCGAAGACGCGCAGCACCGCGTTGTCGAGCTGGATCCTGATCTCGATGATGTTGGAATTGCCGACCGTGTCGAGCCAGAACGGCCGGTCGATCTGCCGGCTGATCTCCGCACCCAGCGCCTGGTCGAGGATCGACAGGAACGGTTTTGGTCCGGGCGCCGGCAGCGGGTCGGGCGGCAGCAGGTCGATCTTCAGCCCGAGCCGCTCCTGGGCGATGCGGATGACGTTGGCGTAGTGGTCGTCGGACGGATAGGTCTCGATCATGTCGATGATCGCGGCGATGTCGCGCGTCACGGCCGCCGAAAGCCGCATCGTCACCGTCTGCCAGTGGCGTTCCATGAAGACGAAGGCGACGACCGACTGCAAGAGGATCATCGGCGCGATCACGATGATCAGCGAGCGCGCGTAGAGCCGCTTCGGCATCCAGCGCCCGACGGAGCGCCAGAAATTCCGCCACGACCGCCGGAACGGGGCCGTCAGGCGCGCCATGCGGGTGATGCGGCCGCGTCGTCGCGTGAACGTCAGATCGGAACTGGCCATCTATCCTTCCGCGCGGCGTAACGGGCTGCGCCGCCGCGGCAAGCCTACTCCACGCTCAGCCTGTATCCAACTCCGCGCACGGTCTGCAGCCATACGGGATTGGACGGATCGCGCTCGATCTTGCGGCGCAGCCGGTTGATCTGGACGTCGATCGTGCGCTCGCCGACCTCCGACTCCGAGCCGACGAGCTCGTGGCGCGGGATGGTCTCGCCGGCGCGCTCGGCGAAGATCGAAAGGATCTCCTGCTCGCGATCGGTGAGCTTCAGCGTCTCGGCGCCGCGCTTCAGCTCGCGCCGGGCAATCTGGAAGCAGTACGGCCCGAACACGACCTGCTCCAGCTTCGGCTGCGTCGACGGGCCGCCGCGGCGCAGGATGTTGTTGACCCTGAGAACCAGCTCGCGCGGGTCGAACGGCTTGGGCAGGTAGTCGTCGGCGCCGGCCTCCAGCCCGGTGACGCGGCTTTCGGTCTCCGACAATGCCGTCAGCATGAGGATCGGCACGTCCTTTTCGGCGCGCAGCGACTTGGTCAGCTCGACGCCGCTCTCGCCGGGCATCATCACGTCCAGCACGATCAGGTCGAAGTCGAGGCCGGCGAGCCTGCGCCGCGCCTCCGCGGCGGTGCCGGCGACGGTGACGCGGAAGCCGTTCTCGCCGAGGAACTGCTCCAGAAGCGTGCGGATGCGGGTGTCGTCGTCGACGATCAGGAGGTGAGGGGCGTCGTCGTCGGGCGTCTTCTTGCTGGCTGCCATCTTCAGTCTCCATCCGCCGCGGCGGTGCCGCGGCCGGGAAGCTTCTCAATTTGCACCCTGAGCTCCGGATTGACCATGGCCTTGAGGAAGCTCTCCACCGCCGCCCTGTCATGCTCGCCCGCGCCACGCAATGCCTCGCCGATGCGGCGGGACTGTGGCGCGGCCAGCGCCAGCGCCAGCTCGCGCCCCTTGGCGGTCGGGTAGAGTTCGCGCTGGCGGCGGTCGACCGGTCCCTGCACCTGGACGATGTGGCCGGTGTCGATGAGCTGCTTGAGCACGCGGGCAAGGCTCTGCTTGGTGATCTTCAGCACGTCGAGCAGCTCGGCGACGGTCAGGCCGGGCATGCGGTTGACGAAGTGGAGAACGCGATGATGGGCGCGGCCGAAGCCGTAGCGCGAAAGGATCGCATCCGGGTCCGACGTGAAATCACGATAGGCGAAGAACAGGAGTTCGATGACGGTGAAGTCGATTCCCTCCCCGTCAGTCAGCGGCGTCTTGATGGGTGTGCCGTCGCCGGCCACGTCTTCATCCATGTCGTCTCCGGAAAATTATGTCAGCCTTGTTGACATAAATTTGGCAGGCTGGTAATTTTTGACAAGCTTTTCGGCGAATAGCGAACGAAAAGGCATGGGTGAAGCTTTCATCGTGGAACTTCCTTCATTCCGCCTTCCGTTTCGCCTAGGCTGACGAGAACGGCGCCGCTGACCACCCGTCCGCGATACGCCGGCAACCCACAAAAAACCATGCGGGCCGCGTCCCGCGGGAGGCGACAAGATGGCATCCGTTCCTTTCGATCAGCTTGACGGCCACATATGGATGAACGGCGCGTTCGTCCCCTGGAAGGACGCCAAGGTCCACGTGCTCACGCACGGGCTCCACTACGCCAGCGCGGTGTTCGAGGGCGAGAGGGCCTATGGCGGCGAGATCTTCAAGCTGACGGAGCACACCGAGCGGCTGCATGAATCCGCAAGGCTGCTGGGCTTCAAGATCCCCTACAGCGTCGAGGAAATCGACAACGCCTGCCGCGAGCTTCTGGCCAAGCAGGGTTTCCAGGACGCCTATGTGCGACCGATCGCCTGGCGCGGCAGCGAGCAGATGGGCGTCTCGGCGCAGAACAACCGCATCAACCTGGCGATCGCCATCTGGCAGTGGCCGAGCTATTTCGACCCCGAGCAGCGGTTGAAGGGCATCCGCCTCGATCTGGCCGAATGGCGCCGGCCGGACCCGCGCACCGCGCCGTCGAAATCGAAGGCGGCCGGCCTCTACATGATCTGCACGATGTCCAAGCATGCCGCCGAAGCCAAGGGCTACGCCGACGCGCTGATGCTCGACTGGCGCGGCCAGGTCGCCGAGGCGACCGGCGCCAACATCTTCTTCGTCAAGGACGGCAAGCTGCACACCCCGACGCCGGACTGCTTCCTCGACGGCATCACCCGGCGCACGGCGATCTCGCTCGCCAAGGCGCGCGGCATCGAGGTGGTGGAGCGGGCGATCATGCCGGAGGAGATGGAAGGCTTCGAGCAGTGCTTCCTCACCGGCACGGCCGCCGAGGTGACGCCGGTCTCCGAGATCGGACCCTACCGGTTCGAGGTCGGCGAGATCGCGCGCACCCTGATGAACGACTACACCGACGCGGTGACGCCGCGCCGCGCGCAAGCCGCGGAATAGCGGCCGACCGGACAACGCCTCCCAGGGCAGCAGGCATTTCCCTCCTCCCCGAAAGGGGGGAGGGATTTGCGCATTGCTTCGCGTGCATGCTACCGGCCTGTCGGCGAACGCGGACAGAAGGAAGGCATGCAGATGGGTGAACTCAGGGCCGGCATCATTCCCGTCACGCCGTTCCAGCAGAACTGCACGATCCTGTTCGACGACGACACCAAGGAAGGCGTGGTGGTCGATCCCGGCGGCGACGTGCCGGCCATCCTCGACGTCATCCGCGACAACGGCCTCAAGATCGGCCAGATCTGGCTCACCCACGGCCATATCGACCATGCCGGCGGCGCCATGGAGCTGAAGGAGGCGCTGGGCGTCGACATCGTCGGGCCGCACGAAGGCGACAAGGCGATGCTGGCGAACCTGGAGGAGCAGGCGCGCATGTTCGGCCTGCCCGGCGGGGTGCGCAACTGCACGCCGGACCGCTTCCTCACCGAAGGCGAGACGGTGTCGTTCGGCGACCACCGGTTCGAGGTGCTGCACTGCCCCGGCCATGCGCCGGGCCACGTCGTGTTCTACGACCGCGCGGCGAAGTTCGCCCATGTCGGCGACGTGCTGTTTTCCGGCTCGATCGGACGCACCGACCTGCCTGGCGGCGACCACGCGGCGCTGATCTCCTCGATCAAGGAGAAGCTGCTGCCGCTCGGCGACGACATCGGCTTCATCTGCGGCCACGGCCCCGGCGGCCGCCTCGGCGACGAGCGCCGCACCAATCCCTTCCTGACGTAACAGGCAGCGGCCCCGCCGAAGCGGGACCGCCTTCGATTTCGACCGGGCAGCGACGACGCCGTTCGATGTCGGTCGTGCGCGTCGTCTATTGCGGAATGCCGGCGCGCCAGCGTGCGTGCATGTCGAGATGGGCGCCGGTCTCCGGATCGAAGCACCTGTCGGCGTGATCGCACCACCATTCGCTCTGCCGCGAAGCCCAGTCCCGGGGTGTCAGCCGGAAGTGCGAGCCGTGGCCGAAGCGGCCCGACTTGGTGGGGAAATAGTCGCGATCGGGACGCGGGCGCGGGTGACGGTAGGGGTTGAGGCCGGCGGGCGCGGCCTCCTGCGCGCTGGCGGCCGAGCCGGCGATGATGGCGGCAACGGCGGCGCCGAATACGCTCGCGGCCATCGCCTCGGCGTCGTTGCCGCGCCACTCCGCCGACGGGTAGTCGCGGTCGTGGCGGAAACGGTCGCCCGCGTCGGCGGGCAAGGCGGTCAGCGCGGTGGCGGCGAGCGCGGCGGACAGGACGGCGGTTCTGACGATCTTCGGCATGGTCGGTGCTCCTCTGCGCCGCGCTGGCGAAGCGCGGATGCGGCCGCGGCATGGGCAAGAGGTTGGCTGCGCCAGGCGCTGAACCGCGCCTGAATGTGCCGTTCAGCTTTCCCTTTTCCGGAATGCGCTAGCGGCCGAAGGCCTTGTCGATGAGCTTCAGGCGATCGTCGAACCAGCCGTCGTAGCCGGTGATGCCGAGCGCATGGTAGGCGTCGAGCGAATCCGCCAGCGCCTGCCGCGCCTCCATCAGCCGCGGCCCGTCATGCGCGACAGAGGCGATGCGCATCAGCACGTCGCCATAGGCGGAGGTGGCGTCGGCCCAACTCTTGGGCGTCGAGGCGCGATCGAGCCCGTCGCGCGCGACGCGGAATGCCTCCAGCGCCTCGGAAAGCCGCGCATCCTTGCCGTCGAGCGCGGCCTGCGCGTCGAGCGCCTGGCCGAGATTGTAGTTGATCATGGCAAAGCCCATCGGGCTCGTCGCGGCGGTCTGCACCTGCAGCGCGGCCCTGTAGGCATCGACGGAGCCGGCGAGCAGGCTCGCGTCTCCGCTGCGCGAGCCGAGCGCCATCAGCGCGTTGCCGAGCGCGTTCTCGGTCTCCGACCAGCCGAACGGCATGCGCTCGCGCGTGCGCACCGTGAGTGCGGCCTGCAGCGCCTCGACCGACGCCCGCAGCGAGCCCGTGCCGTTCTCGAACATGCCAAGGCTGCGCAGCGCACCGCCGAGATTGTGCTGCAACGCCGCCCAGTCGGTCGGGTCGGAATCGGGTGTCCACACGGTGAGCGCCTTGCGGAACAGGGCCACCGCCTGCTGGAAGTCTCGCGGATCGTTGCGCTGCTCGCCGTACATGGCGGCGAGGTTGCCCTTGTTCATCTGGATGCCGGCCCAGCTTTGCGGCGCTGCCGCGCGGGTGAAGACCTGCTCGGCCCTGTCGAAGGCCTGCAGGGCGCGGTCGTGCATCTCGGCCGTGCGGTCGCGTTCGGCCAGTTTCTGGTAAAGGCCGCCGAGGTCGAGCCAGTAGGTCGCCCAGCCCTGCGGGTCGGAATTGCGGTCGTAGACGTCGGCGACGCTCAGAAACGCGTCCGCCGCCTCGTGCAGGGTGGCGGAGCCGTGCTCGCGCTCGCCGAGCAGGGTGAGCGCGATCGCCATGTTGCCGGTGACGTTGGCGGTGTTGGCGCGCGACGAGGCGACGGCCGGCATGCGCAGCACCGCCCGGTAGGTTTCGACCGAGCGCCTCAGCGCGTCGAGTTCGCCGTGGTGGATGCCGAGATCGGCGAGCGCGTCGGCCTCCGCCTGCCGGTAGCGCAGGGCGAGGTCCGAATTCCACTTCTCGGCCTGCACGAAGGCGTCGTGGTAGCGCTGCGCGGCGACGGCGAAATCGAAGTTCAGCGAGGCGGTGTCGGCGTGGGCGGCGAAGGTCGCCGCCAGCTCCAGCCGGCGCGCGCGGATGTTGCGTTCCGCCTCGTCGATGGCGCCGCCGATCTCTTCGGCGCGGCGGCTGGCGCGGGCGCGGAACTGGAGTGCGGCGGACAAGCGCGCCCTCGGCCTCGGCGTGGTCGGCCAGGGCTGCCAGCCGGATCAGCTCGGGATCCTGCCTGACCTCGACGTCGCGCGCGGCAAGGATCTGCCGGAGCTTTTGGGCGCCCTGCGCGAGCTGGTCGGCGAGCTGTCCGCCGTCGGAGGTGTCCACCTCCAGCGTCTTCAGCATGGCGTAGAGCGCGTCGAGCGGCACGCCGTCGTTCGAAGCGGTCTCCTCGACCATGCGCCGCAGCGGCGCCGGCGTGGCGGCGATCGTCAGCAGCAACTGCCGCCGCTCGCCGCGGATCAGCGCCTCGTCGCCGGTCGGCTCGTCGGAAGCCTCGCCGCCGAAGACGAGCTGGCGGCGCAGGCTGGCGTTGGTCCACGGCGTCTGCCGGCCGCGCGTGGCGAGATAGACCTCCTCCGACACCATCACCATGACGTCGCCGAACGAATACTGGCCGGCGCCGAAATGCTTGAGGATCGCCGAGGCGTAGGGGCTGTCGCCGCCGGCCGGCCCGTCGAGCGCCGGCTGGCCGGGGGCGGCGGCAAAGCCGATGACGGTGCCGACGCCGTCGCCCTGGGACTTCCCCGCCGTGAGCGGCACGGCGCCGCGCGGCACGCCGAGCCCGGTTGCGCCGACGGGCACGGGCTGGCCGCCTTCGCCGGTCGCGCAGCAGCGTGCCCGGCGGAAACGGGCTGGTGCGGCAGGCGTCGAGCAGCACGATCACCACCGCCGCCTTCTCGTGCAGCCGCGCGATCAGCGGCGACAGCGCCACCAGCCGCGCGTCGGCGGCGTTCAGGCTCGCCGTATCGGCGTCGACCGGCAGCAGGTAGTTCTCGCCGCCCGCCTCGATGCCGTGGCCGGAATAGTAGAGCAGCGCCACGTCGGCGCCCTCGGCGTCGTCGACGAAGCCTTCGAGGTCACGTTCGAGATGACGGGCGTCGCGGTTTTCGGCGAGATCGGTCTCGAAGCCCAGCCGGTTGAGCATGGCTTCCACGGCGCGGGCGTCGCGCGACGGGTTGGCGAGGTCGGGCAGGCTGTCGTAGTCGGCGTTGCCGACGACCAGCGCCACGCCGCGCAGCTGCTTGCCGGATTGCGCGGCGTCGGCGGAAAGGCAGGGCGCGAGAAGGAAGAGGAAGGCGAGGGCGGCTGCCAGCGCCGCGGCGGCGGCGGAAGCCCGTTGCCGGGCCGTTTGCTCGTGCGCGCGCATCGCCGGTTCTGCGCCTCCCGTGCCTTCCCTTGCGTCACGTTGGCGGCATGTTATGGCAATTTTCGGTCGGCGCGAACAGGCCGGGCGGCGGGTGCCGCAAGGTTCCGCTTCGGAACGGACGGGCGCGCGACCCGTTAACCATTTGCTGGTTCTCCGTCGCGGGCATCAGCCGGGCCGGTGGATGCCGCCCCCAGATCGGCTCCCCGGTCCGTCATTTCCCGGAGCGATCGGCTGAAAAAGTCAAAAACGGAAACGGCGCCGCCGGCCGGCGGCGCTGCGGATGCGTCGTCTGGAAAACCGGCGGCGCGGTGCGCCGCAGGTCTTCCCTCGTGCTACATGACCGTCAGGTTGACGGCCTTGGGGCCCTTGCCGCGCTTGTCGGGCTCGGTGTCGAAGCTGACCTTCTGGCCGTCCTCGAGGCCGGGGAGGCCGGATGCCTGCACCGCCGAGATGTGGACGAACACATCCTTCTGGCCGTCATCGGGCGTGATGAAGCCGAAGCCCTTGGCATGGTTGAAGAACTTGACGGTTCCGCTCTGGGGCATGGGAAAACTCCTTATCTCCCATATTGCATGTGCTGCACGACAAACGTCATGCGTTACTCGGTCGTTTACTGGGGGAGAAGAAACAGTTGTCGCCGCGCCGGGGCTCTGCCGAAGCCCTCTCTTTCGCGATCCGCCCGGTCTGTTTGGTGTTCATCTTGATCGGGCTCAGGCTATTCCAGTCTCCGGGCCGGCAAATGCCCGAACGGCAAATTAGTCCTTCATTTTCCCGGATCGGGCAAGCAAAAGTTTTGTGACTAGCTGATCCGTTTGTCGTGAGCGCCGCGCGCACGAAAAAGCCCGCGGGCGGCGAACGCCCGCGGGCTCCGGTAATCAATCGCGAAAGGCTCAGGCGGCGCTGAGGTTCACGGCCTTCGGGCCCTTGCCCATGCGGTCGGGCTCGACGTCGAAGGAAACCTTCTGGCCGTCGGTCAGCGAGGTCATGCCCGAACGCTCGACCGCGGAGATGTGGACGAACACGTCCTTGTCGCCGCCGTCAGGCGTGATGAAGCCGAAGCCCTTGCTGGCGTTGAAGAATTTTACGGTGCCGGTCTGCGGCATGGGGAAACTCCTTTTCCCGTTTGAATAAGCGTCCGTGCGACCTGCACGGTTTCGCTGCCGTCGAGAGTTTGCGGAAATCGGGGAAAGGGGTCGTCCAAGAACGTTCCAGTCTCCGGGCCAAAACTGCCCGAGCGGGGCGCATATGGCACAAAACGGGGGTTCCTTCAAGGTCATGCATGCGGCGGGGACGCGATTTTGAGGCTCCCGCCCTTGCGTGCCGCGGATTGGTCGCGGCGGTGCCAAAGGTTAATGCGGCGACCCGCTGAACGCGTATTGTCTGCCGCATGAACGCGCATATCCATATCGATCAGGCGGTTCTGGACGCCATCGACGCTTATCTCGGAGGCCATACTCCGGGCGGCATGATCTCGATGCGCGCCGCCCTCCAGGACATTCGCGGCCGCGCCCCGCAAAACCCGGTCAGCGACGAGCAGCTGAGCGAGGCGATCGCCTTCCACGCCATCTCGCGCCACCAGAACATCAGCTTCGACCGCGGCGCGCCGCTCACGCCGCGCAAGTCGTAGGCCCGATCAGCCGCCGAGGCAGGCCCGGTGCGAAACCTGCGCCCACGCCCCCTTCGGAACCGGCCCACCCGCATGCCCGTTCCACAATCCCCGCGATCCAACAGGTGCTCTATGCCACGCTTCTTCTTCGACATCGACGATGGCGATCACCTGACGCGCGACGACGAAGGCATGGTGTGCGAGTCGCGCCAAAAGCTCGGCGATGCGGCGGTCGCGGTCCTGCCGGAGATCGCCTCCGACGAACTGCCGAACGGCCTTAACCGGACCTTCGAGGTCAAGGTGCGCGACGAGCAGGGGCGCTACGTCTTCAGCGCGACCCTGACGCTGCTGGCGCGCTGGCACGACGAGGCGGATGCCATTCCCGACCTGAAGTAGCGCCACCGTTTCGCTGTCGCCGGCAGCCGTCACGGCCTCCGCGCACGGCGGCGCGCGACAACGGTGGCGACGAGCTGGTTGAGCAGCATCGGTGCCAGGCTGGCGCCGAGCACGACCAGCCACATCGCGGCATCCGGCGGCGCCAGCCCCAGCACGGCCGACAGGCCGGGCACGTAGGGCGGCACCGCGAGCAGCGCGGAACACAGCGCCAGCGACGCCCACACAAAGGGATTGCGGGTCACCTCGTTGCGAAACGGCGAGGCGCCGGCCGCGCGCATGTCGAGAACGTGCCAGAGCTGGGCGAAGGCGATGGTCAGGAAGGTCACCGTGACGGTGCCCCGCTGGTCGAGCTGCAGCCAGCCAATCGCCAGGAACATCGCCGCGAACGTCGCGACGGTGAGCGCCAGGCTCTGCAGCACGATGACGATCCATTGCCTGCGGCCGAGGATCGGCTCCTTCGGATCGCGCGGCGGGCGGCGCATCACGTCCTCGCCGCCTTCGCCCATGGCCAGCGCGAAGGCCGGAAACACGTCGGTGACGAGGTTCAGGTAGAGGATCTGCAGGGGCAGGATCGGCAGCGGCAGCATCGACAGGATCGCCAGCCCGACCACCAGCACCTCGCTCAGATTGCACGACAGCAGATAGGCGGCGAAGCGGCGGATATTGGCGAAGATGACGCGGCCTTCGCGAATGGCGTTGACGATGGTCGGGAAGGCGTCGTCGAGCAGCACCATGGCCGCCGCCTCGCGCGCCACGTCGGTGCCGCGCAGGCCCATGGCGACGCCGATGTCGGCCTGGCGCAGCGCCGGCGCGTCGTTGACGCCGTCGCCGGTCATGGCGACCACGGCGCCGGCGGCCTGGTGGGCGCGCACGATCGACAGCTTCTCGGCCGGGCTGACGCGCGAGAAGATGTCGGTGGCGAGCAGCCTGTCGTTGCCGGCTTCGCCGCTTGCCAGCTCGGCGCCGTCGGTGGCCGTGGAGGAGGCGTCGGCGAGCCCGATCGACTGGCCGATGCTCCTGGCGGTCACGGCGTGGTCGCCGGTCGCCATGACGACGCGGATGCCTGCGTCCCTGCAAGCCGCGATCGCCTCCGGTACGCCGGCGCGCGCCGGGTCCTGCAGCGCCAGCAGGCCGAGCAGGGTAAGATCGGCGAACGGGTCGGCGTCGTCGCTTTGCGGATGCGAGACCGCCAGCGCCAGCACGCGCAGGCCGTCGCGGCCGAACCGCTCGACGCGCTCGGTCCATTCGCGGCGTGAGGTCTCGTCCAGCGGTTTCTCGCCGTCGGCGGCGAGCACGTGCTTTGCCCGGGCGATCACCGCCTCCGGCGCGCCCTTGACGGCGGCCAGCAGGCCCACGGGCTCGCGGTGGACGGTCGCCATCATGCGCGTGGTGGCGTCGAACGGATGCTTCGCCGCCAGCGGGTGCGCGGCCGCCAGCGCGCCGCGGTCGATGCCGGCCTCGTCCGCCAGCCGCAGCAGCGCCAGCTCCATCGGGTCGCCGCTGCCCTGTTCGCCGTCCGCGCCTTCAGGCGCGAGCGAGGCTTCGTTGCACAGCGCGGCCACCTCCAGCATGCGCCGCACCGCCGCGTCTCCAGCCGGCAGCGCTCCGGCATCGTCGCCGCCGACGGCGTGTTCGGCATGCGCGGTGCGCAGGCGGCGCACCGCCATGCGGTTTTCCGTCAGCGTGCCGGTCTTGTCGGTGAGGATGACGGTCGTCGCCCCCAGAGTCTCGACCGCCGGCAATTGCTCGATCAGCGCGTTGCGGCTGGCCATCCGGCGCATGCCGCGCGCCAGCGCCAGCGTCGCGACGATCGGCAGGCCCTCGGGGATCGCCGCCACGGCCAGCGCGATCGCCGCCTCGACCATCAGCAGCAGATCGCCGCCGGTCGCCACGCCGACGCCGGCGATCACCGCGGCAAGAACGAGCGTGGCGCGCACCAGCTGTGCGCTCAGCCGCGCCAGGCCCTTTTCGAGCGGCGAGGTGTCGGGCTCGGCTTCCTCGACCAGTTTCGATATGCGGCCGAGCTCGGTCGCGTGGCCCGTCGCCACGACCACCGCCGCCGCGCTGCCACGCGTCACCGTGGTGCCCTGGTAGAGCATCGAGGCGCGGTCGTGCAGGCGGGCGTCCCCGGGCACCGGTGCGGCCGATTTTTCCACCATCGCCGACTTGCCGGTCAGCGTCGACTCGTTGGCGGCGAGCGCCGCGCTGTCGACAAGGCGCAGATCGGCGGGCACCGCGTCGCCGGCCTCCAGAACGACGATGTCGCCCGGCACCAGCTCCGCCGCGTCGACGACCCGCACCTGCCCGTCGCGGCGCACGCGCGCGGTGCGGGTGCCGAGCGCCCGCAGCGCGTCCATCGAGCGCGCCGCGCCGAACTCGGTGGCGAAGCCGATGACGGTGTTGAGCGCCAGCACGACGAGGATCGCCGCGGCCTCGGCCCATTCGCCGAACCACGCCGCCAGCAGCGCGGCGCCGCCGAGCAGATAGACGACCGGACTGACCAGCTGGTGGAGGAGGATGCGCGGCCACGACGTCTTGCTCTTCACCGCGATGCGGTTCGGGCCGAAGTGTTCGAGCCGCCGCCGCGCCTCGTCCGCGCTCAACCCCGTCGCGGGGTCGCAGGCCAGCGCCCGCGTGAGTTCGGGGGCGGCGGTCGAGTGGGCGGCTGCGGCCACGGCGGCGAAGCGGTCGAAGGGCTGGCTCATGGAGCCCGCGTAACTCGTCGGGCGAGAGCGGGCTTTGCGGTGGCGCAAGCGATGGCGGATTGCTGCTGCGACCAGGCGAGAGGCTCTTCCGCCATCTTCGCGCCGCACCTATCCTGATCAATGATCCGCGTATCGGAGATCGCCGATGGACGCCAGCCGGTTTTCGGCAACACTTCGCCCGCGACTGCGAACCGTCGTGCTCGCGGCGCTGGCGCTGATTTGCGCGGTCGTGGCGGCCGATGCGGGCGAGGGGAAGTTGCGTGGCGTGGCGCTGGTGATCGGCCAGTCCTCCTATGCGAGCCTGCCGGCGCTGGGCAATCCCGCCAACGACGCGCGCGCCATCGACGGCCTGCTGACCGAGCTGGGGTTCGATGTCGTCACGATCACCGACGCCGACCGCAAGAAGCTCAGGCGCAGCCTTGCCCGCTTCGTGGAGGACGCCGAGGACGCCGACGTGGCGCTGCTCTACTATTCCGGGCACGGCATCGAGGCCGGCGGCGACAATTTCCTGGTGCCGGTCGACGCCACGGTTTCGTCTCTCGATGCGGCCGACGAGGAACTCGCGCCGCTCTCAGACGTGCTGTCGCAGCTTCAGGAAACCGTTCCGGTCAGCATCGTGCTGCTCGACGCCTGCCGCAACAATCCCTTCCCGCCGGGTGCCGTCGTCAAGCAGGCCGACGGCAGCAGCGCGCCGGCGGCCGGCGCCGGGCTCGGCGTGCCGCGATCGGTCGTCGCACTCGCGGCTCGCGCGAAGAAGACCGAGGGGCTTGGCGCGGTCATCGGCTTCGCGGCCGCGCCCGGACAGGTGGCGCTCGACGGTGACCCGAATGGCAACAGCCCCTATGCCGCCGCGCTGCTCAAACATCTCGGCGCCGGCGGGTTCCCCCTGTCCGACGTGATGACCATGGTCACCGAAGAGGTCTACCTGAAGACCGGTGCGCACCAGTTGCCGTGGACGAATTCCAGCCTGCGGCGCGCCCTGTTCTTCGGGCGCGCGCCGGATTCTGCGACCGGGAGACGAGGCGCAGATCGAGGGCGAGCGGCGCACCCTGCTTCTGAGCATGGCCTCGATGGACGATCTGGTGCGCCGCCAGGTCGCCGCAACGGCGCACGAGAAGGGCGTGCCGATGGACGCCCTGTTCGCCATGTTGAAGGCGGTGGGAGCGCAGACGCCGGACGATCCCGACGCGCTGGCGCGACTGCTCGATGATCAGTCGGTGCGGCTGAAGAAGCTGATCGCCGAGCGTGAGACGTTGACCGCGGCCGATCCGGAGATCGTGCGGCTGTCGGGTCTTTCGGCCAAGGCGGTGTCGGAAGGTGCGCTGGCTGCGGCGATCGACTTCAACGAGCAGGCCAAGAAGCGCGTCGGCGAACTCGCCTCGACGGTCGACGATGCCGAGGCGGCGCTGCGGGCCAGACGCCTCGAGTTCGCAAACGTCTTCGCCGAAAGCGGACGAACCTATGCGTTGGCATTCGATCACCTGAAGGCGGCCGAGGATTTCGAGCGCGCATACGAGCAGGTCGCCAAATGGGATGCGCGCCGTGCTCTCGGCTACAGGCTCGATCAGGCCGAAGCGCTCGAGGAATGGGGCTACCACAACGCCGACGATGCGGTGCTCGGGCGTGCCGGCGCCGCCTATGCCATGGCCGCGCAGCTCGCGCTGGCGAATTCCGACATGGACGGCTGGGCGAAGGCGCAGGCCGGGCAGGCGCGGGTACTGTGGGCCCGAGGCGAGCGCACCAGTTCGACCGGCGAACTGGATGCCGCCGCGACCATGCTTCAACAGGCGGTTGCCCAACTCGAGCCTGCCGGCGGGAGCGCGCTTGCCGAATTGCGTGGCGATCTCGGCCTCGTGCTCCTGACACTCGGCAGCCGCGAGCCGGGCGCGGACCGCCTGGAGCAGGCCGGCGTGGCTCTCGCGCGGGCGATCGACGGGACCGACCGACAGGCCGAACCGCTGGTGTGGGCGCGCCAGCAGAACCGGCTGGGCATCGTGCTGATGCTGCTCGGCCAGCGTCAGGGCGACGCGGGGCTGCTCGACCGGGCCGTGGCGCGGTTCGAGCTGGCGCTGCAGGAGCGCCGTCGCGAGATCGTTCCGGTGGACTGGGCGCAAACGACCAACAACCTGGCGCTGGTCCTGGCAACGCTGGGCGAGCGCGATGCCGTGCCGGACCGGCTGGAACGGTCGGTCGAGCTCTACCGCGCCTCACTGGCGGTGCAGACGCGGGAGCGGACGCCGCAGCTCTGGGCCGAGGAGCAGGCCAATCTCGGAACCTCGCTGTTCGACCTGGCAAAGCGGGAGAGCGGCACCGAGAAGCTCGACGCCGCCGAGGCGGCGTTCCGACTGGCTGCCGAGGAGATCACGCGCGAGGCGTCGCCGCTGAAATGGGCCTCGCTGCAGGACAATATCGGCCTGGTACTGTCGGTGCGCGGCGAACGTTCGCAAAGTGCCGAGGACATCGGCCGCGCGATCGAGGCCTTCGCGGCGGCGCTTGGCGAAAGGCCTCGCGCAACGGTGCCGCTGGACTGGGCCAACACGCAGAACAATCTCGGCAACGCCCATTACCGGCTCGCCTCGCTCACCGGGAAACGCGCCGAGACCGAGCAGGCGATCGCCGCATACCGCGCCGCGCTGGAAGTGCGCACCCGCGAGGCGACGCCGGCCGAATGGGCGAAGACGCAGAACAATCTCGGCAACGCGCTCTACGATCTCGGCAAGGCCGATGCCTCGGTGACGATGCTGTCGCAGGCCGCACGGCATTACCGCGCCGCGCTGGCGGTGACGACGCGCGAGGCGGATCCTCTCGGCTGGGGCATGACCGTCAACTCGCTCGGCCAGACACTGACCGAGATCGGCGCGATGACCGGCGACAAGGCGATGCTGGCCGAGGCGCGCGCCGACATCGAGGGCGCGCGCGACGTCTATCTGGAAGCCGGGCAGGATCGCTTCGCGCAGTATTTCGCCATCCTGCTTGGCTGAGATCGATCTCGCCAGCGCGAAGATCGACCTGCAGGCGAAGATCGACGCCGGCGCGAAGGAGTGACCCGGCGAGCCCTGCCGTCCCCTCCTGACAACCTGCTGTCAGGACGGCGGCGGGCGGGTGCGAAATCGCCGGGGGCGCACTTCCATTCGCAGCGCCATTTCCCCATATTCGGACCATGGCCAGATCTTCCCGGAAGACATCCGCCGACGCCGGCGACGCGCGCGGCGAACAGGGCGGCGCGAAGCGGCGCGGCAGCCCGCTCACCGACTACGCCGACGCGTCCGAACCGCTGGCGCGCGGCGGGTTCGCCGAGGCGCCGCAGGCTCCGTTCGAGGGCGCGCCGCTTGCCGGCGGCGTCTCGGACTGGGCCGAGCAGATTTCCCGCGAGGCGGAGCGCGAAGGGCGCTCCGTCGAAGGCCACTCCACCCCCGACCTTCGGTCGGACCCTCCCCGTCGAGGGGAGGGAGGGCGCCTGCCATCGCCGCCCGCCTCCCCCTCGACGGGGGAGGTGGCCCGCAGGGCCGGTGGAGGTGAGGAGCGCGCCCGGCAGGGCAAGAAGATCCCCGAGCGGTCGTCGGCGCCGACCAAGACGGCGCGCGGCACCTCGATGGGCGGCGCGGCGAGCCCGCGCGAGCGCGCGGCGGCCGGCCTCAACCCGGTGCCGGGTCTCGACATCGCGCTGGAGGATGCCGAGACGCTGAGCTCGTCGGGCGTCACCGCGACGGTGGCGGCGCTGTCGAAGCTGATCGAGGGCGGCGATCCCAACGTCAAGTCGCAATGGACGCCGCACCGTCCGCCGCGGCCGGAAAAATCCGAGGGCGGCGTCCGCCTGAAGATGGAGACGGAATTCAAGCCCTCCGGCGACCAGCCGACGGCGATCCGCGACCTCGTCGAGGGCGTGGCGGCGGACGACCGCACGCAGGTGCTGCTCGGCGTCACCGGTTCGGGCAAGACCTTCACCATGGCCAAGGTGATCGAGGAGACGCAGCGTCCCGCGCTGATCCTGGCGCCGAACAAGACGCTGGCCGCGCAGCTCTACGGCGAGTTCAAGAGCTTCTTCCCCGACAACGCGGTCGAGTATTTCGTCTCGTATTACGACTACTACCAGCCCGAGGCCTACGTGCCGCGGACCGACACCTATATCGAGAAGGAATCCTCGATCAACGAGCAGATCGACCGCATGCGCCACTCGGCGACGCGGGCGCTCTTGGAGCGCGACGACGTCGTCATCGTCGCCTCGGTCTCGTGCATCTACGGTATCGGCTCGGTCGAGACCTACACGGCGATGACGTTCCAGATGACGATCGGCGACCGGCTCGACCAGCGCCAGCTTCTGGCCGATCTCGTCGCCCAGCAATACAAGCGCCAGGACATCAATTTCGTGCGCGGCTCGTTCCGCGTGCGCGGCGACACGATCGAGATCTTCCCGGCCCACCTGGAGGACCGCGCCTGGCGCATCTCCATGTTCGGCGACGAGATCGACGCCATCACCGAGTTCGACCCGCTGACCGGCAAGAAGACCGACGATTTGAAGTCGGTGAAGATCTACGCCAACTCGCACTACGTGACGCCGCGGCCGACGCTCAACCAGGCGATCAAGTCGATCAAGGCGGAGCTGCAGCTGCGGCTGGCGGAGCTCGAGAAGGCCGGGCGGCTGCTCGAGGCGCAGCGGCTGGAGCAGCGCACGCGCTTCGACCTCGAGATGCTGGAGGCGACCGGCTCGTGCGCCGGCATCGAGAACTATTCGCGCTATCTGACCGGCCGCAACCCCGGCGATCCGCCGCCGACGCTGTTCGAATACATTCCCGACAACGCGCTGGTGTTCATCGACGAGAGCCACGTCACCATGCCGCAGATCGGCGGCATGTATCGCGGCGACTTCCGCCGCAAGGCCACGCTCGCCGAATACGGGTTCCGGCTGCCCTCGTGCATGGACAACCGGCCGCTGCGCTTCGAGGAGTGGGACGCCATGCGTCCGCAGACCGTGGCGGTGTCGGCCACCCCCGGCGGCTGGGAAATGGAGGCCGCCGGCGGCGTCTTCGCCGAGCAGGTGATCCGCCCGACCGGGCTGATCGATCCGCCGGTCGAGGTGCGCCCGGCCAAGAGCCAGGTCGACGACGTGCTGGGCGAGATCCGCGAGACGGCGCAAAAAGGCTACCGCACGCTGTGCACGGTGCTGACCAAGCGCATGGCCGAGGATTTGACCGAATATCTGCACGAGCAGGGCATCCGGGTGCGCTACATGCACTCCGACATCGACACGCTGGAGCGCATCGAGATCATCCGCGATCTGCGCCTCGGCGCGTTCGACTGCCTGGTCGGCATCAACCTTCTGCGCGAGGGGCTCGACATCCCCGAATGCGCGCTGGTGGCGATCCTCGACGCCGACAAGGAAGGTTTTCTGCGCTCCGAGACGTCGCTGATCCAGACGATCGGGCGCGCGGCGCGAAACGTCGACGGCAAGGTGGTGCTCTACGCCGACAACGTCACCGGCTCGATGGAGCGCGCCATCGCCGAGACCAACCGGCGGCGCGAAAAGCAGCTCGAATACAACACCGAGCACAACATCACGCCCGAGAGCGTCAAGGCGCGCATCGCCGACATCCTCGACAGCGTCTACGAGCGCGACCACGTGCGCGCCGACATTTCGGGCTTCACCAAGGGCGCCAGGGACAATCTCGTCGGCAACAATCTCAAGACGCATCTGGAGCATCTGGAAAAGGAGATGCGCGACGCCGCCTCCGACCTCGATTTCGAGCGCGCCGCACGGCTGCGCGACGAGATCAAGCGGCTGCGCGAGACCGAACTCGCCATCGCCGACGATCCGCTGGCGCGCGAGGTCGAGCTGCAGAGCCCGGCGTCCGGCCGCGAGAAGGGCAAGCACAACAAGGGCAAGGCGCGCCACCGCACGGTGGAGGAGCAGGAGCGGTTCCGCAAGCTCGACGAGCAGCGCGCCGCCGAGGAGGCCGAGAAGGCGGCGCGGCCCAACATGTTCCGCAAGCCGGACCTCGACGAGATGGGCACCAGCGGCGACCATTCCGAGCGCGCCGGCGCGGTGCCGCGCTCGCTGTTCAGGAAGCAGGACCACCGCGCCGCGCACGACGCCGACTACGGCACGCCGGACGACGGCACGGGCGCGGGCAGGTCGCTGTTCCGCGAAGAACGATCTCGACGAGATGAGCGACGTGGTGGCCGCACCGAAAGCCGGTCGGCAAGACGCCGCCGAAGAAGCCGGCCTCGTATGGTGGAACGGCGCAGCCGCAAGGCCGACCGGCCGTCGCGCCCGACGGCGCGCCCTCGCGGAGCGAGCCGCGCAGCGGCGACAGCGTGAGCGCAAGGGAAAACGACGCGAAGCCGGTCAGGCGCGGCAAGGTCGGCGCCGGCTCCTACGAGGACCCGGCGGACGAACGCGAGCGCCGCCGCCGGCCGAAGAAGAGCGGCCGGCCGGGGCACTGAC
>CAWFKS010000003.1:0-52123 GCA_963816435.1 uncultured Alphaproteobacteria bacterium | reverse complement strand
CCCAACCGCATCCACGTGCCATGCCGTCACCGTGTGGTGTCGGTCCCTTCTGATTCAGAAACGGCCGCGTAGACATTTCCTTGGGTGTCGACCTCGTCGGGTCTGCCGCCCGCTCCCGCGAAATTGGGACAAAGTTGCGCCCGGCAGAAACGCCGCTGAGCCGCGAACGATCTTCTCAATCGCACGAGCGTGCTGTCTTGAGCGCTTCGGCTCGGTGGGTTTTGTCCAGCGCGCCGATTCGTCGGACCGCCGCGTAAAACCGTGGGTAGTCGCCGGAGCACAACTCGAACAGGCGCAGAAACGCGGGAACCTGATCGTCGTAGACGGACGTCGCGGCGAGCTTGGCGTTATTGATCGGGGCATTAAACCAGGCGTCGTATCCCCGGTAGCCGCCCCAGCGCACGTCGCGCATCTGTCTGTAGCGCGTTCGAAGCTGGTCGATAGCGGCCGCCTTTGCGGCCCGCTTGTGCTCCCAGGTGCCAGAGGCGCCATAAACGCGCCTCAACTCGTCCCGCGTCTGCTGCACCAGACCACGAAAATCGGCGCTACGCTTCCTGTCAGCTTCGTATTTGCGCAATCCCGCGGAATTGCCGGTCTCGCGCAGCCATTTCTGCACACCGGTCGTCTCGACGGACGACCGCGAAAGCCTCGTTGAATGAGGAGTCGGCATGCACGTAGACGCGCTGGTGGGCAAGCTCGTGGAAGACCACCCCGGCAAGATACGTTTCATCCTGGCCGAACATCGTGCTCAGAAGCGGATCGCTTGACCATCCGAGCGTCGAATATGCGGTGACGCCCGTGACATAGACGTCAAACCCTTGTCGTTGAAGCTTGGCCGCCGCTTCGGCGGCAGAGCGCTTGGAGAAATATCCCTTGTAGGGAACACAGCCGAAAACCGGAAAGCACTGCGTTCGCGGCACCAGCGAGAATTCCGGCGCGGCGAAAACGGCCCATGTCACCGGGCCCTGACCGATGTCTACATAGCTGCGATAGCTATTGTTGTCGGGCAGCGCGAGTTCGGCCGTCGCAAACTGTCGTATGGCGCTCGCCAATTCCAACCGGGTGCGCAATTTCTCGGGCGTCGAGGGATCGTCGATGAGCTTTTCGACATTCTGCCGCGCCGTCATGATCTTCACCTGACCCTGCAGGGACTGCGCGTAGTAGGAAATGCTTGTGCAGCCGGCGAGTCCGGCCACGAGGATCAGCGCGAGGATCAATCGAAAGAGAGTGTGAATCACGGTTGTGATCGTTGCACAGGTTGGTCTGATGCCTGGTCGGTGCTTCGAGCGGTGAGACTGTGGCATGCTCGTCAAGCTGCCGATCGTCGTCATCGCGAACGGAAGCGAGGCGGAGACGGACAAAAAGCATTCAAGCGTATCGTGCCTGGTCACGGCCGGTCACACGAACGGCTTGCCCATTTCGGCCTTCCGCGGCACCAGCCGTTCAAAATACGCATGGGCCTCTGGCGAGAGGTGGTTGTAGTCGCGGTGCAGGAAATTGTCCGGCATCGTGCGCGTCTTGCCGGCGACGGCCCCGAGCGGCACCAGCGCCATCTTGGTTGCGCGGTTCTCGTATCTCAACGCCACCGAACCGCCGCCGCGTTCGGCTGCCTCGACCGCGAACACGCCCGCCTCGAAGGCCTCCTTGCGGTCGGTCTCGCTGGCGGTCGACAGATTGCAGCGCGGCAAATAGCCGAACGTGTCGACGCGCTTGCGCGTGCCGGGGATGGCGTCGGACAGAAGCCGCTCGATCGCCTGTCCGAGATCGCCGCCCGACAGCTTGATGTTGCCGTGAGCGTCGCGCTCCAGCATCTCGACCGGCACCAGGCTCTGCACCATGGTCGTGCCCTCCTCGTCCGAGATGCCCTCCGACATGGCGACGACGCAGCGGCCGTGATGGTGCAGCGTCGCCCTGACGTCGTCGACGAAGCGCTGGGGATCGAAGGCGCGCTCGGGCACGTAAACCAGGTGCGGACCGCTCGCTTCGTCGAGGCGCCAGGCGGCCGAGGCGGCGGTCAGGAAGCCGGCGTGCCTGCCCATGACGATGCCGACATAGATGCCCGGCAGGGCGCGGAAATCGAGGTCGATGCTGAGGAAGCCGGCGGCAACGAATTCGGCCGCCGAGATGAACCCCGGCGTATGGTCGTTTTCCGCCAGGTCGTTGTCGATTGTCTTCGGCGCGTGGACGAAGGCGATGTCGCTGGCCGCAGCCTCGGTCAGGATCTGCTGCGTGCCGGCGGTGTCGTTGCCGCCGACATAGACGAAGGCGGTGGCGCCGATCTCGCGCAGGCCCTTCAGCACCTTTTCGCAATAGGCCTCGTCGGGCTTGTCGCGGGTGGAGCCGAGTGCCGCGCTCGGCGTGTTGGCCAACCGCGTCAGCTCGGGCTGGGGCACGGCCGCAAGGTCAATCAGGCGGTTGTCGCGGATGCCGCGCACGCCGTGCAGCGAACCCAGCACGCGGCAGCCGGGGTGGCGGCGCTTCGCCTCCGTCACGATGCCGGCCAGCGTCTGGTTGATGACGGCGGTCGGGCCGCCGCCCTGCGCTATCACGAATGTCTCGGCCATTGGCGCGCTCCCTGGAAGGCCGCACTTTCGTCCAAGCTGCGACGCGGCGCAACCTGTCGGCATCTGCGGAAGCGTGGCATAGTCTCCGCACCATCCTCAGGAGCCGCAATTGACACTCACAGACGTTCACGGCCTGCCGCATTCGGGTGCGGACGACAAGGCGCTCGCCTCGTTCGAGACGGCGCTCGACCAGTTCCAGTGCTTCGTCGGCGATCCCGTGGCGCGCGCCGACGAGGCGCTGGCGCAATCGCCCGACTTCACCATGGCCCACGTGCTGAAGGGCTACATGTTCGGCCTGTCCAGCGAACGTGCCGGCATGGAGATGGCGCGGCAGTGTCTCGCGGCGGCCGCGGACCTGCCGGCCGACGCCCGCGAGAAGGCGCATCTTGCCGCGCTCGAGCACCTCGCACAGGGGCGATTGCTGGAAGCCGGACGGGTGCTGGAAGACCTGACGATCGAGCATCCGCGCGACGCGCTCGCCCTGCAGGCCGGTCACCAGATCGACTTCTTTACCGGAAATGCGCGCATGCTGCGCGACCGCATCGCCCGCGCTCTGCCGGCGTGGACAGAGGCGATGCCGGGCTACCACGCGTTCCTCGGCATGCACGCGTTCGGGCTGGAGGAAACCGGCGACTATGCGCGCGCCGAGGCGACCGGAAGACGGGCCGTCGAACTCGATCCGCGCGACGGCTGGGCCCGGCATGCCGTGGCGCATGTCATGGAGATGCAGGCGCGCCAGCGGGACGGGGTCGCCTGGCTGGCGCCGGCCAGCGAGATCTGGGCGAAGGACAGTTTCCTCAAGGTCCACAACTGGTGGCACCTGGCGCTCTTTCACTACGAACTCGGCGCGCCGGAGGAAGTGCTGGCGCTGTTCGATGGGCCGATCTTCGGCGACCGCTCGCCGCTGGCGCTCAATCTCGTCGACGCCTCCTCGCTGCTGTGGCGGCTGTCGCTGGCAGGCATCGATGTCGGCGACCGCTGGCAGACGGTGGCCGACATGTGGGTGCCGTTCGCGGGCTCGGCCAATTCTGCCTTCAACGATGCGCACGCGATGATGGCATTCGTGGCGGCGGGACGGCGCGAGCCTCAGGCGATCCTGCTGGCCGCGCAGCGCGAGGCTATCGCCGGCGACGACGACAACGCTGCCCACACGCGCGACATCGGCCACCCGGTAGCGCTGGCCATCCAGGCGTTCGGCGAGCGGCGCTACCAACACGCCACCCGCCTGCTGCGGCCGGTGCTCGGCATCGCCCACCGTTTCGGCGGCAGCCATGCGCAGCGCGACGTGCTCGACCTCACGCTGATCGAGGCGGCCCTGCGCGGTGGCGAAAACGCGTTGGCCGCAGCATTGGTGGCCGAGCGGAACGATGCGCGACCCGCAAGTCCATTGTCGCAGTTGTTTGTGGAGCGGGCGCGGCGGCTGCAGACGCCGGGGCCATCCACCTCGGCCTAATTAATCCGACGTTCGAAAAAAATCGTCGACGAAGCCGCTTTGGACGTTCTCAGCGCGCGTTTTTTTGTTAAGAACAGGACAAGGAGAGGGCGGCGCACGCATGCCGCCACGGGCCGGCGCGAGCATGCGCGGCCGGGAGGAAAAGGCGAATGTATCTCGGGCTCGATCTCGGCACGTCCGGCGTCAAGGCACTGCTGATCGACGCCGACCAGCGCGTGGTCGGCTCGGCGACAGGCGATCTCGACGTGTCGCGGCCCGAGCGCGGCTGGTCCGAGCAGGACCCCGCCGACTGGATCAGGGCGACGAAGGACGCGGTCGGCCAGCTCAAGAACAGGCATGCGGCCGAGCTGTCGGCGGTGAAGGGCATCGGGCTTTCCGGCCAGATGCACGGCGCCACGCTGCTCGATGCCTCGGACGAGGTGCTGAGACCCTGCATCCTGTGGAACGACACACGGAGCTGGCGCGAGGCCGCCGCGCTCGACGCCGATCCGCGGTTTCGCAGGATCACCGGCAACATCGTGTTTCCCGGTTTCACCGCGCCGAAGCTGGTGTGGGTGAAGGCCAACGAGCCGGACGTGTTTTCGCGCGTCGCGACGGTGCTGCTGCCCAAGGACTATCTGCGGTTCTGGCTGTCGGGCGAGAAGATTTCGGAGATGTCGGATTCGGCCGGCACGGCCTGGCTCGACGTGGCGAAGCGCGCCTGGTCGGACGAGCTGCTTTCGGCCACCGAACTCGACGAAAGCCACATGCCGGCGCTCGTCGAGGGCACCCAGCCGGCCGGCACGCTGAAGCGCGAACTCGCCGCCGAATGGGGCATGGGCGGCGACGTGGTGATTGCCGGCGGTGCGGGCGACAACGCGGCCTCGGCCTGCGGCATGGGCGCCGTCCACAACGGCGCGGCCTTCGTGTCGATCGGCACGTCGGGCGTGCTGTTCGCGGCCAACGATGCCTACCTGCCGAACCCGGAATCGGCCGTCCACACGTTCTGTCACGCGCTGCCGAACGCCTGGCACCAGATGGGGGTCATCCTGTCGGCCACGGACTCGCTCAACTGGCTGGAAGGGATCACCGGCAAGGACGCAGGCGAGCTCACCGCCGAACTCGGCGAGGAGCTGAAGGCGCCGTCTGGCGTCACGTTCCTGCCCTATCTGTCGGGCGAGCGTACCCCGCACAACGATGCCGAAATCCGCGGTGTCTTCGCGGGCCTGTCGCACCAGAACGGACGCGCCGCGCTGACACAGGCCGTGCTGGAGGGCGTGTCCTTTGCGTTCCGCGATTGCCTGGAGGCGTTGAGGGAAGCCGGCACCGAACTGTCGCGTGTGACCGCGATCGGCGGCGGCTCCCGCTCCCGCTATTGGCTGAAGTCGGTTGCGACGGCGCTCGGCATTCCCGTGGCCCTGCCGACCGACGGCGATTTCGGCGCCGCGTTCGGAGCAGCCCGGCTGGGGATGATCGCGGCGGAAAGCGCGGATCCGCTTGCGGTCTGCACCGCGCCCGCGACTGCCGAGACAATCGAACCCGACACAAGACTCGCCGGCCCCTACGAGGAGGCGTACCGCCGCTATCACGCGCTTTATCCGGCGATACGGGGAGCGACGGCGTGATGTCGCGCGCCCCCCGTAGCCACCTAGTGAGCCGGCACCTTGTCGAGGAAGCCGGTGACCGTCTTCAGTCGGCCGCCCTCGATCGTGGCGACGTCAGTGCCGTCGACGATGGACTCCGCGCCGTCCGGACCGAGCCCCCAGGAAAAGCGGATGCAGTCGGCAAACCCGTCGGGCTCGCCCTTGAGGACGAAGCGGCAGCCGGCAAAGCGCTGCTGGACCCCATCGATGAGCGCGGCAATGCCGTCCTGGCCTTCGGCCTGCATCAACGGGTCGCGATAGGTGGCATCGGCGGTGAACGCCGCCGCCAGGGCGGCCTGGCGACGGACTGGGTCGGTTTCGTTCCAGGCCGCGATGTAGTTTCGGGCGATCTGGTTCAGGTCGGACATTTTCTTTCTCCTGTGGGAACAACTGTCTGCGCCTCATCTGTCGCGCATCGGCGTGCCGCATCCAATTACCCGCCAGGTAATGCCCGCGCGGCCGCAAGCATCCACTCAGCGCAAAAGGAGCGATGATCGTGAGCACCGGTTTCTTCGGCGACGTCGACAAGATCAGGTACGAGGGGCCGGATTCGACCAATCCGCTGGCCTTCCACCACTACGATCCCGACGAGAAGGTGATGGGCAAGCGGCTGGAGGAACACCTGCGCTTCGCCGTCGCCTACTGGCATTCCTTCGTGTGGCCCGGCACCGATCCGTTCGGCGGCGACACGTTCAAGCGGCCATGGTTCCCCGGCGACACGATGAAGCTCGCCAAGCTCAAGGCCGACGTCGCCTTCGAGATGTTTTCCGCGCTCGGCGTGCCGTTCTTCTGCTTCCACGATCAGGACGTGCGACCAGAGGGCGACAGCTTCGCCGAGAACACCCGGAACCTCGACGAGATCGTCGACTATTTCGGGCAGAAGATGGAGGCGACGGGCGTCGGGCTGTTGTGGGGTACGGCCAATCTGTTCTCCAACCGCCGCTACATGTCGGGTGCGGCGACGAATCCCGACCCGGACGTGTTCGCGTTCGCGGCAGCCACGGTGAAGACCTGCATCGACGCCACCCACAGGCTCGGCGGCCACAACTACGTTTTGTGGGGCGGACGCGAGGGCTACGAGACGCTGCTCAACACCGACATCGGCCGCGAGGACGCGCAGCTCGGCCGCTTCCTCAACATGGTCGTCGAGTACAAGCACAAAATAGGCTTCAAGGGCACGATCCTGATCGAGCCGAAGCCGCAGGAGCCGACCAAGCACCAGTACGACTACGACGTCGCCACGGTCTACGGCTTCCTCAAGCGGCACGGGCTGGAGAACGAGGTCAGGGTCAATATCGAGCAGGGCCACGCGATTCTCGCCGGCCATTCGTTCGAGCATGAGCTGGCGATGGCCACCGCGCTCGGCATCTTCGGCTCGATCGACATGAACCGGAACGACTACCAGTCCGGCTGGGACACCGACCAGTTTCCCAACAACGTGCCGGAGGTGGCGCTCGCCTACTACTACATCCTCAAGGCGGGCGGCTTCAAAACCGGCGGCACCAATTTCGACGCCAAGCTGCGGCGCCAGTCGCTCGATCCGGAGGATCTGCTCTATGCCCATATCGGCGGCATGGACGTTTGCGCACGCGGACTGAAAGCGGCTGCGAAGATGGTGGAGGACGGCGTGCTGTCCGACTTCGTCGAGGAGCGTTATGCCGGCTGGAAGGGCGAGCAGGCTCAGAAGATGTTGTCGGGCGGTTCCTCGCTCGAGGAAATCGCGGCCTATGTCGAGAAGAACGACATCAGGCCGGAGCCTCGCTCCGGGCGGCAGGAATATCTGGAGAACGTCGTCAACCGCTACGTCTGATCGGCGCTCCGGCACCGGATTTTTGCGCAGTCGGGCGAGGGGAGCAAGAATTGCCCCTTCGCTGTCGTCAAAGCTTCATGCCTGTGCCTTCTTCCTGTCAGGATCGGTCTGCTATTGTCGCGGGCATGATTCACGGCAGCGACGATCGATTCGACGAACGCGCATCCTCGGCCACGGCCGGGGACGGCGAATCCATCGTCGATGATCTCTTCGGCCTCCCCGAGGGCGGGGCGGAGGAAAGCGACGAGGTGGGCCGCGCCCGCATCGATCGGCTGCAGGAGCGGTTGGCCCGGCGCATGCGTCAGATGCTCGGCACGAAATCGAAGTCCGAAGACGCCGCCTGAAATCAGGCTGCGCGCGCAACCTTATTGAATGGCGAAATAGTCCTCGATCCGGCCGGCGGCCTGGCGAAGCACCGGCAGGAAATCCCGCTTCATCGACGCTACCGAATGGCGTGCCGACTGCGCCGGCACGTTGATGGCGGCGACGATCGCGCCGGTCCGGTCGCGGATCGGCACGGCCAGCGAGCGCAGGCCGATCTCCAGTTCCTCGTCGACCAGCGCATAGCCGTCGCGGCGTGCGTTGTGGATTGTCTCGGCGAGCTTCGCGCGATCGGTGATCGTCTTCGACGTTCGCCGCGTGATCGCAGCGCGTTCCAGAAAGGCGTCGAGCGCATCGTCGGACATCGCCGACAACAGGACGCGGCCCATCGAGGTGCAATAGGCGGGCAGCCGCGTGCCGACATGCAGCGCCACCGACAGGATGCGTTCGCCCGGCACGCGCGCGACATAGACGACGTCCTCGTCGGCGAGGATCGCTGCGGAGCAGGATTCGTCGAGCGCGGTCGCCACTTCCCGCATGAAGGGCTCGGCGAAGGTCCAGAGCGACGAGCCGGACAGCCAGCTTCGTGCGACGGACAACAGCCGCGTGGTCAGCAGGAAGCGTCTTCCTTCCTGACGCGCATAGCCGCTCGCCACGAGTGTCAGAAGGAAACGCCGCGCTCCCGCGCGGGTGAGGTCGGCGGCCTCCGCCATCTCCGTCAGAGTCAGCCCGCCGGGATGGCGGGCGAGGATTTCCATGACCGACAGGCCACGCGCCAGCGAGCCGACGGCATCGCGCGGCGGCGCTTCCCCCGTGATTGACTCGGTCATTTCGCTCATCTAGAAAATATCACATACAAAACAATTGTTCGCAATGCGAACTTTTCGACGGGAACTGCCATGCAGAAGGTCTACCCGAACATCGATGAGGCGCTTGCCGACATCGAGGACGGCGCGTCCGTCATGATCGGCGGTTTCGGCGGAGCGGGCGCCCCGATCGAGCTTATCGACACGCTGATCGCGCGGTACAAGGAAACCGGCTCGCCGGGATCGCTCACCGTCATCAACAACAATGCCGGCAACGGTGCGGTCGGCATCGCCGCGATGATCTATGCCGGCATGGTCGCCAAGATGGTGTGCTCGTTTCCGCGCTCTTCCGATCCCAAGGCGTTCACCGAGCGCTATCTCGCGGGCAAGATCGAGCTGGAACTCGTGCCGCAGGGGACGCTCGCCGAGCGCATCCGCGCCGGCGGTGCGGGCATTCCCGCCTTCTACACGCCGACCAGCTACGGCACGCAGCTCGCCGAGGGCAAGCCGGTCGCGGAGTTCGACGGCGGCCACTACGTTCAGGAGCGCTGGCTGAAGGCGGATGTCGCCATCATCAAGGCGGAAGTCGCCGACACCAAGGGCAACCTCACCTACAACAAGGCGGCCCGCAACTTCGCCCCGCTGATGGCGATGGCGGCCGCGACCACGATCGTGCAGGCGCGGCGTGTGGTCGAGCCCGGCGGCATCGACCCCGAGCACGTGATCACGCCCGGCATTTTCGTCGACCGCATCGTCGAGGTCGCCGATCCCAAACAGGAAGAAGCGCTGCTGCGCGAGGGAGCGGAGTGATGGTGGCCAAGCTGACCAACGCGCAGATCGCCTGGCGCGCCGCCCAGGACATCGAGGACGGCTCCTACGTCAATCTCGGCATCGGCTTTCCCGAGATGGTGGCCAAGTTCAAGCCCGAGGGGCGCGAGGTCATCTACCACACCGAGAACGGCATCCTCGATTTCGGCGAGGCGCCGCCGGCCGGGCAGGAGGACTGGGACCTGATCAACGCGGGCAAGAAGGCGGTGACGCTGAAGCCGGGCGCGGCCTTCTTCCACCACGCCGATTCCTTCGCGATGGTGCGCGGCGGACATCTCGACGTGGCGATCCTCGGCGCCTACGAGGTGGCGGAGAACGGCGATCTCGCCAACTGGAGCACGGGGCCGAAATCGGTGCCGGCGGTCGGCGGCGCCATGGACCTGGTGCACGGCGCCAAGCGCGTCGCCGTCATCACCGACCACGTCACCAAGGACGGCAAGCCGAAGCTGGTGAAAAGGTGCAGCCTGCCGCTCACCGGCGTCGGCTGCGTCACCCGTGTCTACACCAGCCTGGCGGTGGTCGACGTGGTCGACGGACATTTCGTGCTGCGCGAGAAGCTGCCGCAAATGAGCCTTGACGAATTGCAGGCGTTGACCGAAGCCGACCCTCGTCGTCGAAGGCGACGTCGGGGATCTTGTCGTACCGGAGGTTTGAGATGGCCGAGGCCTTTATCTGCGATTACATCCGCACGCCGATCGGCCGCTTCGGCGGCGCGCTCGCATCGGTGCGTACCGACGATCTGGCGGCGATCCCGCTGAAGGCGCTGATGGAGCGCAATGCGGGCGTCGATTGGGCCGCAGTTGACGACGTCTATTACGGCTGCGCCAACCAGGCCGGCGAGGACAACCGCAACGTCGCGCGCATGGCGCTGCTTCTGGCCGGGTTCCCGACCGAGGTGCCGGGCTCGACCGTCAACCGGCTGTGCGGCTCGGGCATGGACGCGCTGTCGATCTGCGCGCGCGCCATCAAGGCTGGCGAGGCGGAGCTGATGATCGCGGGCGGCGTGGAGTCCATGTCGCGCGCGCCCTTCGTCATGCCGAAGGCCGAGACGGCCTATTCCCGCAATGCCGAGATCTACGACACGACGATCGGCTGGCGCTTCGTCAATCCGCTCTTGAAGAAGCAGTACGGCATCGATTCCATGCCGGAGACCGGCGAGAACGTCGCCGAGCAATTCAATGTCAGCCGCGCCGACCAGGACGCGTTCGCCGCGCGCAGCCAGGACAAGGCCGTCGCCGCGCAGGAGAACGGGCGGCTGGCCAAGGAGATCGTGCCGGTCACCATCCCGCAGCGAAAGGGCGACCCGGTCGTGGTCGACACCGACGAGCATCCGCGGCCCGGCACCACGGTCGAGAAGCTTGCCAAGCTGCCGACGCCATTCAAGAAGGAAGGCGGCACGGTGACGGCCGGCAATGCGTCGGGCGTCAACGACGGCGCCGGCGCGATGATCGTCGCCACCGAAGAGGCGGCTCGCAAATACGGGCTGACGCCGATCGCGCGCTTCCTCGGCGGGGCCACAGCCGGCGTGGAGCCGCGCATCATGGGCATCGGCCCGGCGCCGGCGACGAAGAAGCTGTGCGCGCGGCTCGGCCTGAAGCCGTCGGACTTCGACGTGGTCGAACTCAACGAAGCCTTTGCCTCCCAAGGCATCGCCGTGCTCCGCGAACTCGGCATTCCCGAGGACGCGGAGCACGTCAACCCGAATGGCGGGGCGATCGCGCTCGGGCATCCGCTTGGCATGTCGGGAACGCGCATTTCGGGCACGGCGGCGCTGGAGCTCAGGGAGCGCAACGCGAAGCTGGCGCTCGCAACCATGTGCATCGGCGTCGGGCAGGGTATCGCGGTGGCGCTGGAGCGGGTCTGAGCTAGCGCGGCTCTTCCCGGCCGGGCTCTTCAGCGGTCCAGTCGACGACCTCCAGTCCGGGAACGTGGCGAAACGCGCCGTCGTTGCTGACCAGCGTCGCGCCGGCTTCCAGAGCTTGAGCGGCGATCAGCATGTCGAGGGGCTGAAGAGAAACGCCCCCGCGACGCATCTCGGCTCGCAATTCACCATAGGACTGCGCGGTCTCGGCCGTCCACGGAAGGACATCTACCATGGAGAACAGAACCCGCGCTGCGGCTGCGAGCCGAACGGCTTCTGGCTTCATGCTCAGGCCGTAGCGAATCTCGCCATAGCTGACGGCCGACATGCAGAGCTCGTTTTTCCCTGACGCTGAAATCCGCCGGTCCAGTTCCGCGCTCCGGGCATGCATGAACGCACTGACGATGTTCGTGTCGAGCATGAAACGGAGGGCGTTCATGCCAGCGGATCGTCGCGCGACTGCCCACCCTGATCACGGTCGTCGAGAAATCCTTCCAGCTCTTCTTGCGAAATCCCGTCGCGCAGGCGGAAGAATTCGGCCCAGTCCGCGACTTCCCCTTTCCGCTGAGACAGGATCACGTCGCCCGTTTCGGGGTCCCTCCGAATATCGACCTCCGTTCCTTCGAAACGAAAATCGGCGGGTAGCCGGACCGCTTGGCTCCGTCCGTTCCTGAACAGTTTTGCCGTTGCGCCCATGATCGACTCCAGATTGGTATATACCACGATATATACCAGCCTCCGCCTGAGGACAATGCGCAGCGCTGGTCAGCCCCGTCGCATCCTCATCGGCGCCCTGCCGAACGCCCTGGAAAACGCACGCGAGAAGGCGGCCGCGCTGGAAAACCCCGTGCGCCCCGCGATGTCTGCCATCGGTTCGGCGGTATCAAGCACCAGCCGGCGCGCCGCATTGAGGCGCAGCCTGAGATAGTAGGCGCCGGGCGTCTCGCCGATCGCGGCCGAAAAGGTCTTTTCGAGAGTCCGGGCGGTGACGCCGGTGCGTCTGGCGATTGCGCCGACCGTCAGCGGCCGGTCGACATGGCTCTCCATCAGCCGGATCGCCTGGGCGAGCCGCGGGTCGTAGCCGTCGAGCCGGCCGAGCGAAACCAGTGGCTGCGCGTCGGTCGCAGCGCGCGTCTGGTCGTAGATGAAGACGCTCGCGACATCGAGCGCCACCGCCATGCCGAGCCGGGCGCGCACCAGGTGCAGCATCAGGTCGAATGTCGGCGACGCGCCGCCGGCGGTGAAGACCGGGCCGTCGATGACGTAGCGGTCGGGCCTGACCTCGCAGCCGGGAAAGCTCGTGGAGAAATCCTCCAGATCCTCCCAATGCGTGGTGGCGGCGCGGCCCTCCAGCAGGCCGCCACGGCCGAGCAGCCAGGTGCCGGCTTCGATGCCGCCGACGGCGCGAGCGTTGCGGGCAGCGCGGCGAAAACCCGCCACCAGCGACGGCGCCGTTTCACCTCGCGTGCCGAACCCGCCGATCGCGACCAATACGTCGGTCTTTTCCGTGGGGTCGAAGCGCGATGCGGCCACCGGAAGTCCGGAGGTCGTGACCGGCGAGCCGCCGTCGGCCGAGACGATCTTCCAGTCGAACACCGTGCGGCCGCAGACGCGGTTCGCCGCTCGCAGCGGATCGACGGCCGAGGCCACGCACATGATCGAGGAGCCGGGAAAGACCAGCAGCGTCAGCGTGAGCGGCGTGGTTTCGGCGCGGAAGATGGAAACGGCTTCGCTATACATCAATCGGAATTCGTAAATCGCAAAGCAAGGCACGGCAAGGCCTCACATCATGGCCGTCTGTTCGATCAGGAGGAATTTCATGCCGCTCGCCATGAACCGCGAGGTCTTCATCACCTGTGCCGTCACCGGCTCGGGCGGAACGCAGGACCGCAGCCCGCACGTGCCGCGCTCGCCGCAGCAGATCGCCGAGTCCGCCATCGACGCGGCCAAGGCCGGCGCGGCGATCGTCCATTGCCACGTGCGCGATCCCGAGACCGGCAAGCCGCGCCGCGACGTCGCGCTCTATCGCGAGGTGACCGAGCGCATTCGTGACGCCAACGTCGATGTCGTGCTCAACCTGACGGCCGGCATGGGCGGCGACATCACCTTCGGCTCGACCGAAAAGCCGCTGCCGGTCAACGAGGCGGGCACCGACATGGCGGGCGCGGCCGAGCGCGTCGAGCACGTGCGCCAGTGTCTGCCCGAGATCTGCACGCTCGACTGCGGCACGATGAATTTCGCCGAGGCCGACTACGTGATGACCAATACGCCGGGCATGCTGCGCGCCATGGGCGGCATGATGACGGAAATGGGCGTGAAGCCGGAGATCGAGGCGTTCGACACCGGACATTTGTGGTTCGCCAAGCAGCTGGTGAGCGAAGGCGTGCTGAAGCCGGATGCGCTGGTGCAGCTTTGCATGGGCGTGCCGTGGGGCGCGCCGGACGACCTCAATACGTTCATGGCGATGGTCAACAACGTGCCGCCGGAATGGACCTTTTCGGCCTTCGCACTGGGACGCAACCAGATGGCCTATGTCGCGGCCTCGGTGCTGGCCGGTGGCAATGTGCGGGTCGGCCTGGAAGACAATCTATGGCTCGACAAGGGTGTGCTCGCCACCAATGCGCAGCTCGTCGAGCGCGCCGTCGGCATCGTCGAGCGCATGGGTGCGAAGGTGATCGGACCCGAGGAGGTCCGCAAGAAACTCAACCTCACCAAGCGCGCGCCGGTTGCCGCTTGAGGTCTTTCGGAGCAACGATTCTCATGGGCAAGATCAACAAGGCCGCCTGCATCGGCGGCGGCGTCATCGGGGCGGGCTGGGCCGCGCGTCTGGCGCTCAATGGCATCGACGTTTCGATGTTCGATCCCGATCCGGAAGCCGACCGCAAGGTCGGCGAAGTGATGAAGAACGCCAGGCGCGCCTATCGGCAGATGACGGATTCGCTTCCGAAGCCGGGCAAGATCCGGTTCGTGAAGACGATCGCCGAGGCGGTCGAGGGCGCCGGCCTGATCCAGGAAAGCGTGCCGGAGAGGCTCGACATCAAGCACAAGGTGCTGGCCGAAATCGACGCGCACGCAGCGCCCGACGCGATCATCGGCTCGTCCACCTCCGGCATCAAGCCGACGGACATGCAACCTGCCATGACCGCCCACCCCGAGCGGCTGGTCGTGGCGCATCCCTACAACCCGGTCTACCTGCTGCCGCTGGTTGAAATCGTCGGCGGCGACAAGACTTCGCCGGATGCGATCGAAAGGGCGAAACAGCTCTACGCCTCGATCGGCATGAAGCCGGTCGTCATCCGCAAGGAGATCGAGGCATTCGTCGGCGATCGTCTGCTGGAGGCGCTGTGGCGCGAGGCGCTGTGGCTGATCAAGGACGACGTCACCACCGTCGAGGAACTCGACGACATCATGCGCTATTCGTTCGGCCTTCGCTGGGCGCAGATGGGTCTGTTCCAGGTCTATCGCGTGGCCGGCGGCGAGGCCGGGATGCGCCATTTCATGGCCCAGTTCGGACCGTGCCTGTCGTGGCCCTGGACCAAGCTGATGGACGTGCCGGAGCTGACCGACGAGCTGGTCGACAAGATCGCAGACCAGTCCGACGAGCAGGCGCATGGCCTGTCGATCCGCGAGCTCGAGAAGATCCGTGACGAGAACCTCGTGTCGATCATGGCCGCGCTTTCGCAGTCGCGCGGCGGCAAGGGCTGGGGCGCCGGCACGCTGCACAAGGACTACGTCAAGGCGCTGAAGAAGGCTGGCGACGCAAAGCCGGCAAAGACGCCGGCGAAGGATGCCAAGTCCGGCAAGAAGCAGAAGCCGTCGAAGGCGAAGAAGAAGGGCTGAGCATGGATTTCGCGCTTTCGGAGGAACAGCAGCTCATCGTCGACACGACCCGGGCGTTCGTCGAGAACGAGCTCTATCCGCACGAGGCGGAGGTGGAGCGCACCGGTCATCTGCGCATGGACCTGATCAAGGAGTTGCAGGCCAAGGCGATCGAGGCCGGGCTCTACGCGGCCAACATGCCGGAGGAGGTCGGCGGCGCCGGGCTCGATACGCTGACCTGGCTGCTCTACGAGAAGGAACTCGGGCGCGCCAACTACGCGCTGCACTGGACCTGCGTGGCGCGGCCTTCCAACATCCTGCTCGCCGGCACCGACGAGCAGAAGGAGAAATATCTCTATCCCTGCATTCGCGGCGAGACGTGGGACTGCCTGGCGATGACCGAGCCCGGCGCCGGCTCCGACCTGCGCGGCATGAAGGCGACGGCGCGCCAGGACGGCGACGACTGGGTGCTCAATGGAACCAAGCACTTCATCAGCCATGCCGACATCGCCGGCTTCGCCATCGTGTTCATGGCGTCGCGGCGAGGAGGATACGCCGCGCGGAAAGCGCAAGAAGATCACCGCCTTCTTCGTCGACAAGGGCACGCCCGGCTTCACCGTGCGCGAAGGCTACCGCAACGTTTCGCATCGCGGCTACACCAACTCGATCCTCGAATTCGACGATGTTCGCCTGCCTGCTTCGCAGGTATTGGGAGAACCGCATCAGGGCTTCGAGGTGGCCAACTCCTGGCTCGGCGCAACCCGGCTGCAGGTCGCGGCCACGTCGATCGGCCGCGCCGAACGGGCCTTCTCCCATGCCGTCGAATGGTCGGCGCAGCGCAAGCAGTTCGGCCAGCAGATCGGCAAGTTCCAGGGCGTGTCCTTCAAGCTCGCCGACATGGCGACGGAACTGAAGGCGGCCAACCTGATGCTGCTTGGAAGCCGGCGTGGAAATACGACCAGGGCACCGTCACCGACGAGGACATGGCGATGGCCAAGCTCAAGGCCACCGAGATGCTTGCCTTCGTCGCCGACGAGGCCATCCAGATTCACGGCGGCATGGGCCTGATGGACGAACTGCCGCTGGAGCGCATCTGGCGCGATGCCCGCGTCGAGCGCATCTGGGAGGGCACCTCCGAGATCCAGCGCCACATCATCTCGCGGCAGCTTCTCAGGCCGCTGGGAGCATGACCATGGTCATGGAGGCGCAATCTCGCGCGCAGCCGGCCTCCTCCCCCTCGACGGGGGAGGTGCCGAGCGGTAGCGAGGCGGAGGGGGTGAATGTTTCGGCCGGCTTCACCCCACCCGTCCGGCCTGTGGCCGGACACCCTCCCCGTCGAGGGGAGGGAGGTCGAACGCCATGACCCGCCTCGACCGCCTGCTGCGCCCGAAATCCATCGCCGTCGTGGGTGGCGGGTTCTTCGGCACCAATGTCGTGGCGCAGTCGCTCAAGATGGGGTTCGCCGGCGACATCTGGCCGGTGCACCCGGTCAAGCACGAGATCGCCGGCGTCCGCGCCTTCCGCTCGCTGGATGAGTTGCCGTCCGCGCCGGATGCGACCTTCATCGGCGTCAACCGCAACGTGACGATCGACGTCGTGCGCGAGCTTGCCGCGATGGGCGGGGGTGGCGCGGTCTGCTTCGCCTCCGGCTTCCTGGAAACCGGCGACGACGGCGGCGAGGGCGCGGGGCTTCAGACGGCACTGGTCGAAGCGGCCGGCGAGATGCCGGTGATCGGGCCAAACTGCTACGGCCTCATCAACTATGCCGACGGCGCGCTGCTGTGGCCGGACCAGCACGGCGGCCAGCGCCTGGCCGAAGGCGCGCGCGGCGTCGCGATCCTCACGCAGTCCTCCAACATCGCCATCAACATGACGATGCAGAAGCGCGGCCTGCCGGTCGCCTACCTGATGACCGCGGGCAACCAGGCACAGACCGGCCTGTCGGAAATGGCGCTGGGTCTGATCGAGGACGAGCGGGTTTCCGCCCTCGGGCTGCACATAGAGGGTTTCGACTCCGTCGACGGCTTCGAACGCCTGGCCGCCCGTGCCCGCGAACTGCAAAAGCCGATCGTGGCGATGAAGGTGGGACGTTCGGAACAGGCGCGTGCCGCGACCGTCTCGCACACCGCCTCGCTCGCCGGTTCGGACGCCGCCTCCGAGGCGTTCCTGAACCGGCTCGGGCATCGCGCGCGTCCATTCGATTCCCGTCCTTCCTGGAGACGCTGAAGCTTTTCCACGCGATCGGGCCGCTGGCGGGAAATCGCCTGTCCTCGATGAGCTGCTCGGGCGGCGAGGCGTCGGTGATGGCCGATGCGGCCGAAGGGCGCGAGGTGATCTTTCCACCGCTCGACCGGCACCACCATGCCAAGGTCAAGGCGACCCTCGGGCCGCTGGTGGCGGTCGCCAATCCGCTCGACTACCACACCTTCATCTGGAACGACCTGCCGGCGATGACCGCGACGTTCTCGGCGATGGTGGCGGGCGGATTCGACCTCAACATGCTGGTGCTCGACTTTCCGCGCAGCGACCGCTGTTTCGACATCGACTGGTGGCCCACCGTGGACGCGTTCGAGGCGGCGCTGCGTGCCGGCAGCGCGCGCGGCGCGATCGTTTCCTCGATGCCGGAAAACCTTCCGGAAGAATATTGCGCATCGCTGCTCGATCGCGGCATCGTGCCGCTGATGGGCATTGCGGAGGCGCTGGACGCCGCCGAGGCCGCCGCATCAGTCGGAGAGGCGTGGCGCTGGCCATTTCCCTCTCCGTTGAGGGGAGGGCACCGAGAGAAGCAGGACGCGTGGGGCAGTCCGATGCCGAGCGCGGCCGATGCGATCCGGCCCGTCCAACCGCCGTCGGCGAATGTCCACCCTCCACTTGAGGGAGAGGCAACCACTCTGTCCGAGGCGGAGGCGAAATCGCTTCTGGCGGCCGCCGGACTGCCGGTGCCGCGAGGCGAGCCGGCCGACAGCGCCAATGCGGCGATCGATGCGGCCCAACGGCTCGGCTATCCGGTGGCGCTGAAGGCGCTCGGCATCGCGCACAAGTCGGAAGCCGGCGCGGTGCGGCTCGGGCTTCATGATCTGGTGCAGTTGCGGGATGCCGCGGCGGCGCTCGCCGGACTGGGCAGCGGGCTCTATGTCGAGCGCATGGTCACCGGCGGCGTCGCCGAGCTTATCGTCGGCGTCACCCGTGATCCGCTGTTCGGCCCGGTGATGACCGTCGGCTCGGGCGGCGTCATGGTCGAGCTGCTGAAGGACAGCGCCACCCTGCTGTTGCCTGCCTCGCGGGACGACGTCGAGGCGGCGCTGCGCGGGCTCAAGCTGTTCCCGCTGCTCGACGGGTTCCGCGGTCGACCGCGGGCCGATATCGACGCGGCTGTGGACGCGATCCTCGGCATCGGCGCCTTCGCGCTCGATCATGCCGGCGAGCTCGCGGAACTCGACGTCAACCCGCTGATCGTTTGCCGCGAGGGCGAGGGCGCGTGGATCGCCGACGCCCTGATGGTGACCCGTGCGCCCGAAATGAGCCTGCACGGCGAAGAGAGACTGGCCGGATAGCGCGAACCCGCGCTGGAGACGAACCCGCAGACAGGGAGAAGAACATGTCCGATGTCGTGAAGACCCGCCGCGAGGGCGGTGTCCTGGAAGTGACGCTCGACCGGCCGAAAGCCAACGCCATCGACCTCGCAACGTCGCGGCTGATGGGCGAGACCTTCCTTGCCTTCCGTGACGATCCCGATCTCAGGGTGGCGATCGTCAAGACGGCAGGCGACAAGTTCTTCTCTGCCGGCTGGGATCTCAAGGCGGCTGCCGGCGGGGATGCGGTCGACGGCGACTATGGCCCGGGCGGCTTCGCCGGCCTGCAGGAAATGCGCGACATGAACAAGCCGGTGATCGCCTGCGTCAACGGGATGGCGGTCGGTGGCGGTTTCGAGCTGGCGCTGTCCTGCGACCTCATCTACGCGTCCGAACATTCCTCCTTCGCGCTGCCCGAGATCAGGGCCGGCACGCTGGCCGACGCGGCGACGGTGAAGTTGCCGAAGCGCATGCCCTACCACGTCGCCATGGACCTGCTTCTCACCGGCCGCTGGATGGATGCGGTCGAGGCGCACCGCTGGGGCCTCGTCAACGAGGTGCTGCCGTCGGAGAAGCTGGAGGAGCGGGTCTGGGAGGTCGCGCGGCTGCTCGCCTCGGGGCCGCCGCTAGTCTTCGCCGCCATCAAGGAGGTGGCGCGCAAGGCCGAGGCGATGGAGTTCCAGGACGCGATGAACTGGATCACCAAGCGCAAGTTCCGCACCGTGGACGAGCTCTACGCCTCGGAAGACAATCTCGAGGGCTTTCGCGCCTTCGCCGAGAAGCGCGATCCGGTCTGGAAGGGCAGATGACCGATTATTCCAAGCTGATCGATGCCGAGACCTGGGCCTTCATCGAGCGGACGAACGCCTTCTATCCGCCCGACGCGGTGAACCTTTCGGTCGAAGAACAGCGCGCCGTCTACGACCGGATGTGCCGCGAATTCTTCGCCGGCTATCCCGAAGGCGTGACGGCGGGCGACGCCACGATACCGGCGACCGATCACGAAATCCCGATCAGGATCTACGACAACGAGGCGGCCGACGATGCCGCGCTCGTGCTCTATTTCCACGGTGGCGGCTTCGTCGTCGGCGGCCTGGAAAGCCACGACGACGTCTGTGCGGAAATCTGTGCGCGCACCGGCTATCGGACCGTCTCCGTCGACTATCGGCTGGCGCCGGAGCACCGCCATCCGGCCGCCTTCCAGGATGCGCTCGCCGCATACAAATGGTCGGTGGCGACTTACGGAAGGCCGATCCTGCTGTGCGGAGATTCGGCCGGCGGCAACCTTGCCGCAGCGGTCGCGCATGCGGTTCGCGGGAAGGGGCCGCAGCCTGCCGGGCAGGTGCTCATCTATCCCGGCCTCGGCGGCGACATCGGCGCGCGTTCCTACGTCGAGCACGCGGAAGCGCCGATGCTGACGACCCGCGACATCGCCTTCTATGGCGACATTCGCGGCGCCGGTGCCGGCGATCCGACGGCCGCTCCGCTGCAGGACCGGGACTTTTCCCGCCTGCCACCGACCGTCATCGTCAGCGCCGAGTGCGATCCGCTGGCTTCGGACGGCGAGGCCTATCGCGACCGCCTGCTGGCGGCGGGAGGTCGCGCCGTCTGGTTCGAGGAGCAGGGCCTGGTCCACGGCTATCTGCGCGCCCGCACCACGGTCGAGCGCGCGCGACGCAGTTTCGATCGCATCGCCGAGGCGCTGCAGGCGCTCGGGCGCGGCGCCTGGCCCTGGTGACGGCGCACGTCGCCGCCCGACGGCGGACGGCCCGTTCGCGGCGTTTTTGCCGGGGAGGAAAAATTATGTCTTTTGATGCAACTCCCTGCATCACTGAACGTTTCCGGCTTGGCCACGACCGCCATGCGGGGCACCTGCGGGAGGGGGGCATTGAAACCGTCGCGTCCGATCGATCAGAGTTTGCGTGAAAGTGAACTGCGCCTGAAGATCGCGCTGCGGGCGGCGGAAATCGGCGATATGGGACTGGAACGTCGCCACCGGCGAGGTCGAACTGTCGGCGCGGGCGCGGTCGATATTCGGGTTCGCGCCGGGTGCCGAGGTCGAATTCGCAATGATCCGCGATGTCACCCATCCGGACGATCTTCCCCGGACCGCGGGGTCTTTCCCAGCGGGCGTTCGATCCCGAGCTGCGCGAAAAACCGTCATACGAATACCGGATCCTGCGCGCCGACACCGGCGAGCTGCGCTGGGTGCTGGCGCATGGCGAGGCGATCTTCCAGAAGACCGACGGCGGCAGCAGGGCCGTGCGCTATCTCGGCACCATCCAGGACATCACCGAGCGCAAGCGCACCGAGACGGCCCTTGCCGACAGCGAGATGACGCAGCGGCTGGCGATCGAGGCCGCCGGCATGGCGCTTGTGGGCAGGTCGAACCTGCATGACGCAGGAGGTGCGCAGTTCGCCGGCTTTCAACGAGATGTTCGGCTTCGCCGAGGATGCGCGAGCCGACGCTCGACGAAGTGCGCAGGCGCTACCTGCCAGGCGAGAACGAGCGCGTGCGCGCCGCCGGCCAGGAGGCGGTAGGACGCGGCGATGCGCAGTTCGAGGTAGAGTTCCGGGTGCGGCGACCGGGCGGCGGTGCGCGCTGGCTGATGGTGCGCGCCGAAATCCTGTTCGACGAGCAGAATACGCCCGAGCGCGTGCTCGGTGTGCTCATGGACATCGACGATCGCAAGCGCAACACCGAGCGGCAGACGCTGCTGGCACGCGAACTCAACCACCGCGTCAAGAACTCGCTGACCGTGGTTCAGTCGCTGGCGACGCAGACCTTCCGCCCGGGCGGCGACGTTCGCGATCAGTTGAAGACGTTCCAGGGACGGCTGCAGGCGCTCGCCAAGGCCAACAACGTGCTGCTCGAGAACGACTGGGAAGTGTTCGGCATCCGGCCGCTGGTGGAGGAGATCACCGGACCCTATCGCGACGTGGACCAACGATCCGATTTCGATCGTCGGCGACGATTTCACCCTGCCGCCGGTCGCCAACGTGCCGCTGGCGCTGGCGCTGCACGAACTGTGCACCAACGCAGCCAAATACGGCGCACTGTCCCGCCGCGGCGGCCACGTCGAGATCACCTGGTCGCGCGTTCCCGAGGGCATGGAGCTGGTTTGGACCGAATCCGGCGGGCCGCCGACGGTCGAGCCGGCTCAATACGGCTTCGGCACGCTGCTGCTCACGCGGGTTCTGGCGCAGCAGCTCGGCAGCGTCGAGCTGCACTTCCTGCCCGAGGGCCTGCGCTGCCGCATGACCATGCCGCTGGCCGATCAGTAGGCGACCCGATTTGCCCCGGTCGAGAGGTCGGGTTCAGTCGAGGAACGGTTCGGCCTTCATCGTCTCCGGGACGGGCACGCCGAGGCGCCGGAGAATGGTCGGCGCCAGCTGGAGCTGGTCGAGTAGCGTTTCCTCCGCAGGGCCCTCTGCGGGTCCGAAATAGTAGAGCGCGAAATCCTGCTGCAGATCCTCGTGGCCGCCATGGTGGCCGCGGTCCGTCTGGCCGTGGTCGGCGGTGACGATCACCTCGTATCCGGCCCGCCGCCAGCGCGGCAGGAAGGCTGCCAGCATCGCGTCGGCAGCCGCAGCAGGCGTGGTCCATCTCGACGCAGTCGTGGCCGAAGCGGTGGCCCATCGAGTCCAGCGTGCAGGTGTGAAGAATGCCGTAGTCGATGCCGAACCGCTCGCACAGCATCGACAGCGTGGCGAACAGGTCGACGTCCGACGGCGTCATCTGGTTGGCATGGCCGTAGCCGGTCATGGTGTGGAAGCGGCCATGGGTTATCGGGCGGCCGGGCTCGTCGTATTCGATGTCGCGGACGAAATCGAACGGGTGGCGGTTGAAGAACTCCGACCAGTAGGAATGCGTAACCGCGCCGGTGGTGCCGCCCGCTCCGGTGACCTCGGAAAAGATGTCGGGCTGGGCGACGCGGAACCGCACCTCGTTGGACAGGATGCCGTGCACCTGCGGCGGCGTTCCGGTGTGGATCGAGGCATAGCAGGGCGCCGAGATCGACGGCAGCACCGAGCGCATCTTCCACACGCGCGCATCGCCGGACTGGACCCAGCCTTCGAGATTGCCGAACAGCCGGCGCCAGTTGCGCCACGGCACGCCGTCGAGGACGATCAGGAGAAGCTTCGAAGAAAGGGGCATTCACGATTCCGGTGGTCGAGTGGTGAGTGGGAAAGCTCAGTTTCCCGCGCTTTCCATGCGCCGCGAGCCGATGGCCTTCTCAAGCCAGCCGATCTCCATTTCCGGCACGGACGACAGCAGCAGGTCGGTGTAGGCGTCGAAGGGCGGGCGTCAGCACCTTGGACTTGGAGCCGTAGCGAACCACCTGACCCTGATACATCACCGCTATGGAGTTGGCGATCGACTTAACCGTCGCCAGATCGTGGGTGATGAACAGATAGGCCACGTCCTCGATCGCCTGCAGGTTCAGCAGCAGCTTGAGGATGCCGTTGGCGACCAGCGGGTCGAGCGCGCTGGTGACCTCGTCGCAGATGATCAGCGTCGGCTTGGCGGCGAGCGCGCGGGCGATGCATACGCGCTGCTTCTGGCCACCCGACAGCTCGGCCGGGTAGCGGTCGACGAAGCCGGTGCCCATCTCGATTTCCTCGAGCAGCTCGGCCACGCGCCTGTCGCGCTCGCGTCCGCGCATGCCGAAATAGAACTCCAGCGGCCTGCCGATGATGGTGCCCACCGTCTGGCGCGGGTTCATCGCCACGTCGGCCATCTGGTAGATCATCTGGAGCTGGCGCAGATCGTCGCGCGTGCGGTCGGCGAGCCGTTTCGGCAGTTCGCGCCCGGCGAAGGTGACGGAGCCGGATTCGGGCGGCAGCAGGCCGGTGATGGCGCGCGCCAGCGTCGACTTGCCGGAGCCGGATTTGCCGACGACCGCCAAAGTCTGGCCGGGATATATCTCGACGGAGACGTCCTTGAGCACCTTGATGCTGGCTGCCGCCGTAGGCCGCCGTGACGTTCTTGACCTCAAGCACCGGCTTGTCACCCGGCTCGTGTTCCTGGTGCTCGATCTGGTGAACCGAAACCAGCGCGTTGGTGTATTCCTTGCGCGGTTCCTTGATGATCTGGCGCGTTCCGCCCCATTCGACGAGCTTGCCGTGGCGCAGCACCATGATCTCGTCGGAGACCTGGGCGACGACCGCCAGATCGTGGGTGATGTAGAGGGCGGCGACGCCGGTGTCGCGGATCGCCTTCTTGATCGCCGCCAGCACGTCGATCTGCGTCGTCACGTCGAGCGCGGTGGTCGGCTCGTCGAAGACGATCAGGTCGGGTTCCGAGCACAGCGCCATCGCCGTCATCACGCGCTGCAGCTGTCCGCCGGAAACCTGGTGCGGAAAGCGGTCGCCGATATGATCGGGATCGGGCAGCGACAGTTCGCGGAACAGTGCCTTGGCGCGCCTTTCCGCCTCGGCGCGGGAGGCGACGCCGTGCTCGACGGTGGCCTCGACCACCTGGTCCATCAGCTTGTGCGCGGGGTTGAATGCCGCCGCCGCCGACTGCGCGACATAGCAGACTTCCTTGCCGCGCAGCCTTCTCAGCCCACGCTTGCCGCCCTTCAGGATGTCGCGGCCGTTGATGATGACCTCGCCGCCGGTGATCCTGACGCCGCCGCGGCCGTAGCCCATGGCCGACAACGCCGATCGTCGACTTGCCGGCGCCGGATTCGCCGATCAGGCCGAGCACCTTGCCCTTCTGCAGGGACAGCGACACGTCGTCGACGATGGTGATCTGGCGTGGCTCCTCGCCGGGCGGATAGACGGTCGCCTCGATCCTGAGGTTCTGGATCTCGAGCAGCGGCTCACCGCGTTCGGAGGCCGCGTGAACGGGCAGGGCATCCATGTCCGGTTCCGTTTCGTCGGCCATCAGCCCCGGCCTCCCTTCAGCGAGGTGGTGCGGTTGAGGATCCAGTCGGCCACCATGTTGACCGAGATCGCCAGCGCCGCGATAGCGGCCGCCGGGATCAGCGCGGCGCCAATGCCGAACACGATGCCGTCCTTGTTCTCCTTCACCATGCCGCCCCAGTCGGCAGCCGGCGGCTGCACGCCGAGCCCGAGGAAGGACAGCGCCGACAGGAACAGCACCGCGAAGATGAAGCGCAGGCCGAGTTCGGAGACCAGCGGCGACAGCGCGTTGGGCAGGATCTCCCGGAAGATGATCCAGCTTCGGCCTTCGCCGCGCAGCTTGGCGGCCTCGACGAAGTCCATCACGTTGATGTCGACGGCGATGGCGCGCGACAGGCGGTAGACGCGGGTGGAATTGAGCACGCCCATGACGACGATAAGGGTGACCACGGTGGATGGAAGAACCGACAGCACGACGAGGCCGAAGATCAGCGTCGGGATCGACATGAGGAGGTCGACGAAGCGCGACATCAGCGTGTCGAACCAGCCGCCGACCACGGCCGCGGTGAACCCGAGCGAGGCGCCGAGCGTGAACGACAGCGTGGTCGCCAGCGCGGCGATCAAGATAGTCGTCTGGGCTCCGAAGATGATGCGCGACAGCAGATCACGGCCGATATTGTCGGTGCCGAGCCAGTGCTGTGCCGACATCGGCTCCCACACATCGCCGACGGTCTGGTTGAGCCCGTATGGGGCGAGCCACTGGGCGAACACTGCCGCGAAGACGAAGACGGCGGTCAGGATGATGCCGATCAGGGCACCGATCGGGATGCGACGCAGATTGGGCATGGCCGTCCCTCCTATTTCGGGTGCCTGAGGCGCGGGTTGGTGAGGATCGCGGCGACGTCGGCGACGATGTTGAGGCCGATGTAGACGGCCGCGAAGATGAGCCCGACCGCCTGAACCACCGGAACGTCACGCTTGGCGACGTGGTCGACCAGGTACTGGCCCATCCCGGGATAGACGAAGATCACCTCGATGACGACGACGCCGACCACGAGGTAGGCGAGGTTGAGCATCACCACGTTGATGATCGGGGCGATGGCGTTGGGCATGGCGTGGCGGCGGATGATGTCGAAGGCCGACAGGCCCTTCAACTCGGCGGTCTCGACATAGGCCGACTGCATCACGTTGAGGATGGCGGCGCGGGTCATGCGCATCATCTGCGCCAGCACGACCAGCGTCAGCGCGGCCGTCGGTAGCGCGATCGCCTGCATGCGCGCCGCGAAAGGCATGCCCGCGTAGACGGTCGAGATGCCCGGGAACCAGTGCCAGTTCACGGCGAAGATGAAGATCAGCACGTAGCCGATGAAGAATTCGGGCAGCGACGTGGAGGCGAGGGCGAGACCGGAAATCGCCTTGTCTATCGGGCCGTTGCGGTAGCGGACCGCCAGCAGGCCGAGCAGGATGGCCAGTGGCACGGACACCACGGCGGCCCAGAACGCCAGGAACAGCGTGTTCATCAGCCGCGGCACCAGCGCCTCGGCGATCGGCGTGCGGGTGGTTAGCGAGGTTCCGAGATCGCCGGTCATCAGACCGCCGAGCCATTGGAAATAGCGCACGATGGCCGGGTCGTTGAGGCCCAGCTCCGAACGCAGATTTGCCAGGGCCTCAGGCGTCGCTGCCTGGCCCAGGATGGCCTGCGCGACGTCACCCGGCAGAATCTGGGTGCCGGCGAAAATCAGCACCGATACGGCGAACAGGAGGAGGATGCCCAGCGCGACGCGCTGGGCAACCAGTTTCAGAACGGGAGATCCCACAAGTGGCTTCCCGCGTTAGGATGCGACCCAGCATTCCGACAGCGCGTAGCCGTCCATCAGCTCGGCAGCGGGGTTCTTGACGTATCCCGCCACCCGCGGACCGGTAGCGTCGATGAACTGGTTGAAGAACGGGACGATCAGGCCCCCTTCGTCGCGCATGATCACCGCCATGTCGTGATAGATCGCCTTGCGCTTGGCCTCGTCGAGCTCGCCGCGGGCCGCCAGGATCATCTTGTCGAAGTCGTCGCGCTTGAAGCGCGTGTCGTTCCAGTCCGCCGTCGACAGATATGCGGTCGAGTACATCTGGTCCTGGGTCGAGCGGCCGCCCCAGTAGGAAAGGGAGAACGGCTTCTTGTTCCAGACTTCCGACCAGTAGCCGTCGCCCGGCTCGCGCTTGATCTCGATCTGGATGCCGGCCTTCGCGCAGGACTGCTGGTAGAGCTGCGCGGCATCGACGGCGCCGGGGAAGGCGACATCGGAGGTGCGCAGCAGGATCGATCCGCTGTGGCCCGACTTCTTGTAGTATTCGGCCGCCTTGTCGGGGTCGAACTTGCGCTGCTCCAGCGGCGTGAAGAGGGGGTAGGCCTCGTTGACGGGGATGTCGTTGCCCACCGAGCCGTAGCCACGCAGGATCTTGTCGAGCAGTTCCTCGCGATCCATCGCCAGCTTGAGCGCCATGCGCAGGTCGTTGTTGTCGAACGGCGCGGTGTCGCAGAACATGTTGAACGGATAGAAGCCCCGGCCGGACACGTTCTGGATGGTGACGCCGGAGATGCGCTTGACGAGATCGACGATCTTCGGCTCGACGCGGTTGATCATGTCGACCTGGCCGCCCTGAAGGGCGGAGGTGCGTGCCGTGGCATCGTTGATGACGATGATCTCGACCTGGTCGGCATGGCCGAGTTCGTCGCCCTGCCAGTAGTTGGCAAACTTTTCACCGCCGTAGCGCACGCCGGGCTCGTTGATGGTGACCTTGTAGGGACCCGCGCTGATGCCGGCTTCGGGGTTGTCCTTGCCGCCGTTCGGCTGGATGAGCAGGTGGTAGTCCGCCATCAGATAAGGGAAGTCGGCATTCGGATCCTTCAACGTGACGATGACCTCGTCGCCGCTGGCCTTGATCGTCTCGATGCCGCGCATGATGCCCAGCGCGCCCGACTTGGACTTCTCGTCGGAGTGGCGTTCCAGCGTCGCGGCGACATCGTCGGCGGTGACCGTCTTGGCGTTGTGGAACTCGATGCCCTTGCGGATCTTCATCGTCCAGGTCTTGGCGTCGGGCGACGATCCGATGTCCTCGGCAATCAGGTTGCGCAGCGAGCCGTCCGGGTTGAGGCGGAACAGGAACTCGCCCCACTGCTTGGAGAAATTGAAGGGCACCTGGCTCAGATCGAGCGCGGGATCGAGCGAGTTGGTGGATTCGCCGCCCTGCAGGCCGGCCTTGAGCGTGCCGCCCTTCACCGGACCAGCAGCCAGCACGGCGCTGCTCAGCATCGAGTTGGCGGCCACCGCGCCAACGCCGAGGGCTGCGGCGCGACCGAGAAAGTCGCGGCGGTTCAGCTTGCCCGCAGCAACACGCCGGCTAAGATATTCGAGTTCATTCGACATGTGTGTTCCTCACTCCGTTTTGTCCCGGCTTGGTCATTTGCCCAGCCGATGTTGATTTGTCTCCAAGAGCGATAATGCCGTCAAAAAACGGCATATCGCAAGGCTGACTGCGACATGACGTGGCGTAATCGTCGCCCCCGGGGTGGCCAAGGCGTAGCCCCTGGATGCCGTCGAGTGCAAGCTTGCCGGCGAATTTTCGTTGAAAAATCAGCCTTCCGCCCCCGCTGGCATGTCGGTGCGCCTTGGTACGGGAAGGTAGAGAAGACGCATGACACGACGGTGAACGTGCTTCTGCGCCACGCCCGCGGATGTGGTCGAGCTAGGATGCCCCGGAGGCGACGACCGAGGTTTCAGCCCCGGCGCTGTTCGTCGCCGGCGTTCTCGAGGGCCAGGCGCAGTGCGGCGATCTCGCGGCGTATGGCGCGCAGATCGCCCGGTCCCGCGACATCGCCTGAGCGCGACTGCGCCTCGCGGCCGACGAAGAAGGTTGCCAGGCTGGCGGTGATGTAGCCGAAGACGGCGAACCCGTAGATCGACAGGAGCACGCACAGAACCCTACCCTCCGGCGTGCGTGGCCAGAATTCCGATCCAATGCTCGTCAGCAGCATTGCCGTCCACCATAGCGCGTCGCCATAGGAGGTGAAGCCGCCTTCGACCTCGGACGCCGGTTCGAAGGCCAGCATGCCGGCCGCACCCAGCAGCGTCACCAGCAGCGTGATCGCCATGACGTAGCCGACGCCGCGCCGGCCGAGGCTCGACCGCAGCGCGTTGACGCCGCGGTTGGCGGTGCCGACGACCCGCACGAGGCGGATGCCGCGGCTCGCACGGGTCAGCCGCAGGAGGTGCACCACGCGGAACATCCGGAAGGCCGGCACGATCAGCGCCAGCGCCGTCAGCCAGTTGGAACGCACGAAGGCGAGTTTGTCGGGTGCCAGCGTGAGGCGGAGCACGAACTCGGCGATGAAGACGATCCAGATCGCGGTGCCGAATATCTCGAGCATATGCGACTCGCCCCAGATCAGTTCGACCAGCACGAGAAGCACCCAGATCACGCTCAGCACGATCATCGGCCGCTCCAGCCAGTCCTCCAGTCCGTGCAGCGCCGTAAGGCGGGCGCGGGTGCCGGCGGCGTGGCGTGCGGTTTGGTGGTCCATGTCGGGTTCCTCCGGGCGGTTCGGCTGCAACAGCAACGGCAACAGCCGGCGCGGGGTTCAACCGGGAGCGCGGCACAACTCTGCCAGGCGCATTGAAGAGACCTGTTGCGAGTGCTAAATAAGGTGTCGCAAAAAAGATACGTATCGTGACACACCGTCTTCTCGCGGAAACCACCGCAAGCATCTCGGAACTGAAGAAGAACCCAATGGGGACCGTCGCTGCCGGCGAGGGATTTCCTGTCGCGATCCTCAATCGAAACGAGCCTGCCTTCTATTGCGTGCCTGCAAAGGCATACGAGGCAATGCTGGAGCGACTGGAGGACATCGAGCTCAACGCGATCGTGGAGGCGCGGCACGGCGAAAGGCGCGTCCGGGTCGATCTCGATGACATATGAGGTCGAGTTTCTCGAATCCGCTCTAAAGGAGTGGAGAAAGCTCGAATTCAAACACCCGCGAGCAGTTTCGAAAGAAGCTCCAAGAGTGCTGCGAAAACCCGCGCGTTCCATCTGCGAAGCTGCCCGGCGCCAAGGACCGCTACAAGATCAAGTTGCGGGGCTCCGGCTACAGGCTGGTCTACGAGGTGATCGACAGCGAGATTGTCGTCGTGGTCATTGCGATCGGGCGGCGTGACGGCAGCAAAGTCTACGCGATCGCGTCGAGGCGGACCATTGAGCGCTAGGTCAGCTCAGCGGTATCTCGTTGCCTTCCTTGCCTGACTGGTAGACGCTCGAAAGTTCGTCGTAGCGCGCCGCGATCGCGGCGATGCGCCCCTCGATTCGCTTGCGGTCCGCCTCCGGCAGCCTGGCCGCATCGCGGCGGATGGAATGGCCGGTCCAGTAGGCGTTCTCGGAGTTGTAGCCCCCGGGGTCGAGGCGAAACACCTCCTTCAGGATCTTCAGATCGTGCGGGATGGCGAAGCTGTCGCGCGAATCCTCGTGGCTGAACAGGTAGAAGAAATTGTCGAAGCCGGTCCAGGTGATGGCCGAGAGGCACAGCGAGCATGGCTCGTGCGTGGCGAGGAAGATACAGTCCGCCGTCGCCGGCCGCTGGTCCGCGGGCATCTCGTAGAACCGTTTCAGCGCGTGAACCTCGCCGTGCCAGAGCGGGTTTTCCGTCTCGTTGTTGGTTTCGGCGAGCACCAGCGACAGGTCGTCCTTCCTCAGGATCGCCGCGCCGAACAATTTGTTGCCGTGCGCCACGCCGGCGGCGGTCTTCGGCACGATGTCGTGCTCGATGACGTCGAGCAGGCGGTCGAGCAGGGCGGCATCCACCTGCATGGTCAGTTCTCCTCCGGCAGCCGAATTTCCCACGGTTGATCAAAGTGGTGCTCGACCACGTTGTTTCCGTCGCCTCCGCGGTCCACCACCAGAAAATCCTGCGGGTTTTCGAGCGGCGTCAGCACGCCGTGCCAGACGCCGCGGTGATAGTTCACGCCCTGGCCGGGCGCGGTGAGGAAGGCCCGCGGCGTTCCCGGACGACCGTCTTCGTCGGGGCAGACCACCACGAGAAACGGGTTCGGCGACAGCGGCATGAAGGCCTGGCTGCCGAACGGGTGACGCTCCACCATCTTCAACGTCAGCGGCATCCGGTAAGGCTTGCCGCGGAAGATCGAGACCAGCACCCGCGCATTGTCGCCGATCGCCTCGACCTTGGCGATGTCGTGGTAGCGCTCCGTCATGCCGCCGTTGATCGGGAAATGGTTCTGCCAGTCGGTGTCGAGCACGTCCCCGAAAACCGCGAAGTCTTCGCGGCTGAGAGGTCGGACTGTGATCGTTCTCGACACGCCCTCTCTCAGCGCCCGAAGCCGCCCAGGCGGGCATGACGGTTGACGTCCTTGTAGAGCAGGTATCGAAACCTGCCGGGGCCGCCCGCGTAGCAGGCCTGCGGGCAAAACGCGCGCAGCCACATGTAGTCGCCGGCTTCGACCTCCACCCAGTCCTGGTTCAGCCGATACACTGCCTTGCCTTCGAGCACGTAGAGCCCGTGCTCCATGACGTGCGTCTCGGCGAACGGGATCACCGCGCCAGGCTCGAAGGTGACGATGGTGACGTGCATGTCGTGACGCAGATCGGCGGGATCGACGAAGCGCGTCGTCGCCCATTTGCCGTCCGTGTTCGGCATCGGCACCGGGTCGATGCGCGTCTCGCTGGTGAAGACGGGATCCGGCTTGGCGAGCCCGTCGACCGGCTCGTAGGCCTTGCGGATCCAGTGGAACCGCGCAGGCATCCGTGCCGACATTGCGTGCCGTCCAGTCGGCGGAGGGCGGGAGATAGGCGAACCCGCCGGGCTTCAGGTCGTGGACCTCGCCGGCGAGCGTTACCCTCAGTTCGCCCTCGACGACGAAGATCACGCCTTCGGCGGCCGTGTCTGGCTCCGGGCGGTCGCTGCCGCCGCCGGGTGCGACTTCCATGATGTACTGGGAGAAGGTCTCGGCAAAGCCGGAGAGCGGCCGGGAAAGAATCCAGCACCGCGTCTTGTCCCAGAAGGGCAGGTAGCTGGTGACGATGTCGCTCATCACGCCCTTGGGGATGACGGCATAGGCGGTGGTGAAAACCGCGCGGTCGCTCAGGAGCTGCGTCTGCGGCGGCAACCCGCCTTGCGGCGCGAAATAGGTAGGGGCGGGGTGCGGTTTCATGCCGGCAGCATGTCCTTCAGCCGCAGCAGCGCGATACGCTCCACCTGGCCGCAGGCGGTGGCGAACTCGGTTGCGCGGTCGTTGGCGATGCGGGTTTCGAAGGCGGTGAGGATCTCGTCCTTCGTCCGCCCCTTCACGGCGATGATGAAGGGAAATCCGAACTTCTTGACGTAGGCCTCGTTGAGTTCGGTGAAGCGGGCGCGTTCTGCGTCGGTCAGCGCATCCAGTCCCGCCGAGGCCTGCTCCCTGGCCGACTCCGCCGTCAGTCGCTTCGCGGCAGCGAGCTTGCCGGCCAGATCGGGGTGCGCGGTCAGCACGCCGAGCCGCCTGTCGTCGTCGGCGGCGCGGAAGATGCGGCACATCGCGTTGTGGAGACCGCCTGCACTGTCATGGGCGGGGCCGAGTTCCAGCTCGAATGCTCCCTCGGCGATCCATGGCGAATGCTCGAACACGCCACCGAATTTTTCCACGAACGCGCCGCGCTCCATGCGGCTCGGCCGAAGCGCCGCCGGATCGTAGGGATGGTGCTCGATCCAGTGGCGCGCGATGTCGATACGCCGTGCAATCCAAACGTCTTCGTGGCTCTTCACGTAGTCGACGAAGCGCTTCAGCGCCGCGGCCCTGCCCGGCCTGCCGACCAGGCGGCAGTGCAGGCCGATGTTCATCATCTTCGGCTTGCCCGCCTTGCCTTCGGCATAGAGCGTGTCGAAGGCGTCCTTCAGATAGGTGAAGAACTCGTCGCCGCCGCCAAAGCCCGCGGCGACGGCGAAGCGCATGTCGTTGGCGTCGAGCGTATAGGGGATGACGAGTTGCGGGGGGATCGGATTGCCGTGGCCGTCGTGGTCGAGCCAGTAGGGCAGGTCGTCGTCGTAGGTGTCGGAGAGATAGAGGAAACCGCCTTCCTCGGCGGCGATCCGCACCGTGTTGACCGAACAGCGGCCGTAGTAGAACCCGTAGGGCCGCTCGCCGGTGATCTCGGTGTGCAGCCTGACGGCCTCGTCGAGCTGGCGCCGTTCTTCCTCGGGATCGATGTCCTTGAACTCGACCCATTTGTAGCCGTGCGAGGCGATCTCCCAACCGGCCTCCTGCATCGCCGCCACCTGGTCGGGCGATCGGGCCATCGCCGTGGCCACGCCGTAGACGGTGACCGGCATGACAGCTTCGGTGAAGATGCGATGCAGCCGCCAGAACCCGGCGCGTGCGCCATATTCGTAGATCGATTCCATGTTCCAGTGGCGCTGGCCGGGCCACTGGGCGGCGCCCACCACCTCGGACAGGAAGGCCTCGGATGCGGCGTCGCCATGAAGGATGTTGTTCTCGCCGCCTTCCTCGTAGTTGACGACGAACTGCACGGCGATCGCCGCGCCGCCCGGCCATTGCGCATTCGGCGGGTTGGCGCCATAGCCGCGCATGTCCCTGAAATATCGTTTCGGCTGCGTCGCCATCCCGCAAACTCGTCACGGCCGGTTGGTCCGGCTCTGGATCCTCACCATATGCCCAAGGATCGGCCTTCATTCCCCGGAAAAAATTTGAAAGTCTTTTTGAGGCTTCCGGCTCGGCTACCCGGAAGCGATGCAATAGTCTGGCGCGGCGGACGACAACAAGAAGACGCGCTTCCGCAGAGGAGAACCGCATGGCAGACGCAGCGGGTGGGCGGCTGACCACCCACGTGCTCGATACCGCGAGCGGCCGTCCGGCGGCCGGGCTCGCGATCGAGTTGTTCCGCATTGAGGGCGGCGAACGCCGCCACGTGAAATCCGTGACGACCAATGACGACGGGCGTTGCGACGCGCCGCTGCTTGCCGGCGATGAGTTTGCGACCGGCGAATACGAACTGGTGTTTGCCGCCGGCGATTATCTGCGCCGCACCGGTGCCGATCTGCCCGAGCCGGCGTTTCTCGACACCGTACCCATTCGTTTCGGCATGGCGGAGGCCGCGCACTATCACGTGCCGCTTCTGCTTTCGCCGTACGGCTATTCGACTTACAGGGGCAGTTGATGGCGACCACCCGCTCCGAAATCCGCTTCCTGCTCAACGGCGCCGAAGTCCGGCTGTCCGACGTCGGGCCCGACGAGACGCTTCTCGATTTCCTGCGCCTGCGCCGTTCGCTGCGCGGCACCAAGGAAGGATGTGCGGAGGGCGATTGCGGCGCCTGCACGGTGCTTGTCGGCCGGCTTTCGGGCGAGGGGATCGTCTACGAAGGCGTGACCGCCTGCATCCGCTTCCTCGCTTCCGTCGACTGCTGCCATGTCGTCACCGTCGAGCACTTGAAGGGCGTCGATGGCGGGCTGCATCCGGTGCAGCAGGCGCTGGTCGATTTCCACGGCTCGCAGTGCGGCTTCTGCACGCCGGGCTTCGTGATGTCGCTCTATGCGCTGTGGATGCGCAACGCGAACGCATCCGAGCAGGCGATCGAGAAGGCGCTGCAGGGCAATCTGTGCCGTTGCACCGGCTACGAGCCCATCGTCAAAGCCGCCAAGGCGATCTCCGGCGATCCCGCACTCGACATTCTGGCTGCCGAGCGGGAATCGGTCGTGGCCGCGCTGAGAGCGATGAAGGACGGCAGCCGTGTCGAGATCGGCGGCGCGGGCGGGCGGCTGGTCATCCCGGCCTCCGTCGACGATCTGGCCGAGGTGCTGGATGCCGAACCGAAGGCAACGATCATCTCGGGCGCGACCGATGTCGGGCTCTGGGTGACGAAGTTCATGCGCGACATCTCGCCGGCCGTCTTCATCGGCGGGCTCGAGGAATTGCGCTCGATCTTGGAACAGGACGGTGCCGTCACCATCGGCGCCAATGTCAGCTACACCGACGCGCATGACGCGCTGTCGGACCGCATTCCCGCGCTGGGCGCGCTGATCGACCGGATCGGCGGCGACCAGGTGCGCAACATGGGCACGATCGGCGGCAACATCGCCAACGGCTCGCCGATCGGCGACACGCCGCCGCCGCTGATCGCGCTCGGCGCGACGCTGACGCTGCGCAAGGGTGCGAAGCGCCGCACGCTGGCGCTGGAAGACTTCTTCGTCGACTACGGCAAGCAGGATCGGCAGCCGGGCGAATTCGTGGAATCGGTCACGGTGCCGTTGCCGCAAGCCGGCTCCCATTTTGCCGCCTACAAGGTGACGAAGCGGCGCGACGAGGACATCACCGCCGCTCTCGGCGCGTTTTTCCTGACGCTCGACGGCGATGGCCGGGTGGCGTCGGTCCGCGTCGCCTATGGCGGCATGGCCGCGACGCCGAAGCGGGCGAAGGCGGTGGAGGCCGCGCTGGTCGGCAAGCCGTGGACTGCCGAAACGGTGGAGGCGGCGATGCAGGCCTATCCCACGGATTTCTCGCCGATCTCGGACATGCGGGCATCTGCCGAGTACCGGATGCTTGCGGCGCAGAACCTGTTGAAGCGGTTCTGGCTGGAAACGACCGGCGCCGCAGGGCCGGTGCAGATTTCGCGCTACGAGGCGGCGTGAGGAGAAGACCATGAACAAGCACGCCGCGCCCGACCTCAACGCCGCGAAGATCACCGGCGGCGTCGCCACCGACCGGCGCCACGATTCCGCGCACAAGCACGTCACCGGCGAAGCCGTCTACATCGACGACATGATGGAGCCGGCCGGCGCGCTGCACGCCTATCTCGGCCTGTCCTCGGTGGCCCACGGCACCATCACATCGATGGACCTTTCGGCGGTGAAGACCGCTCCCGGCGTGGTCGGCGTGCTGACGGGAGCCGACATGCCGGGCTCCAACAATATCAGTCCGACCGGGCGTGACGACGATCCGGTACTGGCGGACAAGGAAGTCCTGTTCCTCGGCCAGCCGATCTTCGCCGTCATTGCCGAGACGCGCGAGGCGGCGCGCCGCGCCTGCCGGCTGGCCAAGGTCGAATATGACGAGAAGCCGGCGCTGATCGATGTCGTCGACGCAGGCGAGGAACCGCGCCTCGTCACCGACCCGCTGACGCTGCAGCGCGGCGACGCTTCGGAGGCCATCGCCACGCGCACCGCATCGCATCGAGGGCACGATGCGCGTCGGCGGCCAGGACCATTTCTATCTGGAAGGTCAGATCTCGCTCGCGATCCCCGGCGAGGACGGCGACGTGCAGGTGTTTTCGTCGACCCAGCACCCCAGCGAGACGCAGCACATGGTGGCGCATGCGCTCGGCGTGCCGACCAGCGCCGTCACCGTCGACGTGCGCCGCATGGGCGGCGGCTTCGGCGGCAAGGAGACGCAGGCGAACCTGTTCGCCTGCGTGGCGGCGGTGGCTGCCAAGCGCTTCAACCGCGCGGTGAAGATCCGGCCGGATCGCGACGACGACATGACCGCCACGGGCAAGCGCCACGATTTCCTCGTCGGCTACGAGGTCGGTTTCGACGACGACGGCAACATTCTCGGCGTCGATTTCACCTATGAGGCGCGCTGCGGGTTTTCGGCCGACCTTTCGGGGCCGGTGACGGACCGGGCGCTCTTCCACTGCGACAACGCCTATTTCTGGCCGGCGGTGAAGGCGGTTTCGGCGCCGCTCTTCACGAATACGGTTTCCAACACGGCTTTCCGCGGCTTCGGCGGCCCGCAGGGCATGCTGGGGGCGGAGCGCGTCATCGAGGAAGTGGCGTTCGCACTCGGCAAGGATCCGCTCGAAATCCGCCGCATCAATTTCTACGGCGGCAAGGGACGCGACCTGACGCCGTACCATCAGAAGGTCGAGGACAATGTCGTCCACCGCGTCGTCGACGAACTGGAAGCCGGCGTTCACTACCAGCAGCGCCGCCGCGACATCGCCGAGTTCAACGCCGGTTCCGAAATCATCAAGCGCGGCATCGCGCTGACGCCGGTGAAGTTCGGCATTTCCTTCACCGCCACGCATTTCAACCAGGCCGGCGCGCTCGTCCACGTCTACACCGACGGCTCGGTGCACCTGAACCACGGCGGCACCGAGATGGGGCAGGGGCTCTACATCAAGGTCGCGCAGGTGGTGGCCGAGGAATTCCAGATCGACATCGAGCAGGTGAAGATCACCGCCACGACCACCGGCAAGGTGCCGAACACGTCGGCGACCGCCGCCTCGTCGGGCTCCGACCTCAACGGCATGGCCGCGCAGGCCGCGGCGAGCACGATCAAGAACCGGCTGATCGATTTCGCCGCCGATTTCTACGAGGTGCCGAAGGAGCAGGTGGTGTTCCTGCCGAACCGGGTGCGTGTCGGCAACCAGGAAATCCCCTTCGCCGAGCTGGTCAAGGAAGCCTACGTGGCGCGGGTCCAGCTTTCGGCGACCGGCTTCTACAAGACGCCGAAGATCCACTGGGACCGCGACAGCGGGCGCGGCCATCCCTTCTACTACTTCTCCTACGGCGCGGCCTGCGCGGAGGTGTCGATCGACACGCTGACGGGCGAATACATGGTCGACCGCGTCGACATCCTGCACGAGACCGGCAAGTCGCTGAACCCGGCCATCGACATCGGGCAGATCGAGGGCGGCTTCATCCAGGGCATGGGGTGGCTTACCACCGAGGAACTGGTGTGGGACGAAAAGGGGCGGCTCAGGACGCATGCGCCCTCGACCTACAAGATCCCGCTCGCCTCCGACCGGCCGAAGATCTTCAACGTCACGCTGGCCGACTGGGCGGAAAACCGCGAGCCGACCATCCACCGCTCCAAGGCGGTCGGCGAGCCGCCCTTCATGCTCGCGATGTCGGTGCATTCGGCGCTTGCCGATGCCGTCGCCAGCGTCGCCGGCCACGCTATCTGCCCGCGGCTCGATACGCCCGCCACGCCCGAATGCGTGCTGATGGCGGTCGAGCGGCTGAAGCGCGAGGCGGCCGACCGGTAGCGGGCGCGCGGCCGTCGGCCTATCTTGCGGGAATGACCAGGACAGTCCTTGCCCTCGAACGATTTCTCGACGCCTCGCCGGCCACCGCGCTGGTGGAGGTGACGGAGGCGAAGGGGTCGACCCCGCGCGAGGAGGGCGCCTGGATGCTGGTCTCGCCCGAGGCGATCTTCGGCACGATCGGCGGCGGCCAGCTTGAGTTCATGGCGATCGCCAGGGCGCGGGAGGTTGCTGCGCGGTGCCGGCGAAAATATCGAGCTTGCTCTCCATCCCGCTCGGCCCCGAGATCGGGCAGTGCTGCGGCGGGCATGTCGCGCTGTCGATCTCGCCGGTCGACGACGCGATGCGCGCCGACCTCGCGGCACGCGCGGCGGCCGAAGACGCCGCACTGCCGCATGTCTACCTGTTCGGTGGCGGTCATGTCGGCCACGCGCTGGCGGCGGTGCTGGCGCTGTTGCCCGTCAACGCCTCCGTCATCGAAACCCGCGCCGAGGCGCTCGAGGGGTTTCCCGACGGCGTCGCGACGCGACTGACCTCGATGCCGGAGGAAATGGTGCGCCAAGCGCCTGCCGGGTCCGCCTTCGTCGTTCTCACCCACGACCACGCGCTCGACTTTCTCATCGTCGCCGAGGCGCTGAAGCGTGGAGACGGATCTTACGTCGGCATGATCGGCTCGAAGACCAAGAAGGCGACGTTCCGCAGCTGGTATCTGAAAGAGGCCGGCGGCGACGATACCTCGCTTGCCCGCCTCGTCACGCCGATCGGCGGCAGCGCGGTTCACGACAAGCGTCCGGCGGTGATCGCCGCGCTCGCGGCCGCCGAGATCATGACGGCGCTGGCGGGCGTCGGATAGCGGTGAATGTTGACAATTGTACGTACAAACGCCCATATTGAAGTGACATGAAGGTCGCTGGCTTCCAGTGGGATTCCGGCAACTGGCCGAAATGCGGCAAGCACGGTGTCAGCCGCGAAGAGATCGAGTTCGTGTTCACGAGCGGAGCCGACATCGCGCCCGATCCCCGGCATTCCTGGGAGGAGGATCGGCTGATCGCGGTAGGACGCAACACAGACGGGCGGCCGATCTTCGTGGGATTTACGTTGCTGCAGGAGGATGCCTGCAGAACCGCTCGAGCGACCTCAATTCGACGGCGGCATTTCGGCGGCTGAGGCGCTTGCCGACCGGGCGTTTCGCGTCCGCGCACGAAAACGATCAGGAATCCGGCAACCGCGCCGGGGATACCAGAGACGCATGGCGATGGAGGCCGATCCCATCTCGACCGGCTGGTTGACGAAGGCGGTCCTGATGCCGAGCGCGGTCGCCTGCAGCAGGAAGCGCTGGACGCCGCGACCGGCGTTCACCCAGGCCGCTCTGTCGCTGCTTTCGGAGGTGAAGATCGCGATCCCGGCGGACGAGCGAATCTGGCTGGCGTAGCGGCCGTTCTCGCCCCTGGTGGTGAAGACGAAGCGGAAGATCGCGCTCGCCACCCAGCCCGGCAGCGAGGGATTGCCCGAGGCGGCCGAAAAGAGCCCGTCGCGCGTCCTCAGCGCCTGGTCGGCATTGAAGCGCAACCACTGCTTCAGTTCGCGCACGAAAGCCGGATCGTCCATCTGCGCGGTATTGCCGGCAATGACGTAATCGAGCACCTGCTCGACCTTCGGCCTCTCGGTGACCATCATGACGTCGGCACCGTATGTGCGCCCCGCCTTTTCGAGCAGCGCCAGGTGTTCGGGCGGCACCAGACGGCCGTCGTAATCCGAGCGCGTCGACTGGCGCGCCGGGATGGCGGCTGCGAGATCCGAGGGCTCGGCGGCGCCCTGGTCCAGGGCGATCGTCACCGCGCCGTCCTCGGTAGCGTCGAACCCTGTCGTGGCGTGACGGCCGCGAGCGGCGGCGGTGACCGAAAAATTCTCCGCCGCGCAGCCGAGGCTGCAGTAGAGATGGTGATCGTCGGGATCGACGACCGGAGTTCGACGGGTGAAGTCGGGCAGGATCGCTGCTGCGTCGCGGTCGAGCCGGAAGCGCCAGGGCTGGGTGTTGTGGCTGTTGGCGGCGAGGGTTGCATAGCGCACGAACTCGCGCATGTCGGGCTGTTCGGAAAGCGCCGCCCACGTGCTGCCGACCGCGTCCTGGTATTCGTCCACGTCCGCACCTCCGGCACAGCCAGAAAGGGCCAGTGTGGCGGCGCCAGCGCCGGCACCGGCAAGAACTTCGCGTCTGGTCGGCATGGTAGCGTCTCCTTAACGCAGGCGGGATCAGCGTCCCACACCTGCGAAGAAGGCGCCTTGAGCAGGATCAAGAGGCCAGCTGTCTACCGCCCCGCAAGGATGTCGCGGATCATGCGCTGGCAGCGTTCGGCCATGAAGTCGAGCAGCAGGCGCACCTTGGGGTCCTGGAACTTGCGATGCGGATAGAGCGCGGCGAGCTTGACGGGCACCGGCGGGTTGTCCGGCAGGATTACCTTCAGCCGGCGGTCGCGGATGAACGGCTCGATCTCGAACCGCGGCTTGTTGATGATGCCGCGGCCGGCCAGCGCCCAGCCTGTGACGACGTCGCCGTCGTCGGAATCGAACGGTCCCGAAACCTCGAATTTCGCCGGGCCCTCCGGCGTGGCAAGCGTCCAGAAATGCTCCTTGGCGCCGGGAAAGCGCAGCAGCAGGCAGTCGTGGCGTTGCGTCACCAGTTCGGCGGGCGTGGTCGGCTCGCCGCGCTTGTCGAGATAGGTGGGCGAGGCCGCCAGCACGCGCTCGCAGTCGACGATGCCGCGCATCCTGAGGCTCGAATCCTCCAGCAGCCCGAGCTTGAAGGCGACGTCGATGCCCTCCTTCATGATGTCGACCTCGTGGTCGGAAAGCCTCAGCCTCACCTCTATGTCGGGATAGCGGTCGCGGAATTCGGGGATGCCGGAGGCGATCACCCGTCGTCCCAGCCCGAGTGGCGCGGTGACGCGGATCGTGCCGCGCGGCTGGCCGGACAGGGCTGCCACGGTCGCCTCCGCCTCGTCGACGGCATCGAGCACCCGCTTTGCGCCGTCGTAGAAGGCGCGGCCGTGCTCGGTGGGCATCAGCTGCCGGGTGGTGCGGTTGAACAGGCGCACGCCGAGGTGCTTTTCCAGCTCCTTGACCCGATTGGACGCGACCGCCGGCGAAATGCGCATGTCGCGGCCGGCGGCGGACAGGTTGCCGAGCTCGACGACGCGGACGAAGACGGCAATGTTGTCGAGATAGGCCAACTGGACACTCTGCACGATGCTTGGCACAGGCTGCACCGACAGCACGGCATTTTCCAGAAAATTTTGAAAGTCATCGGGCATCTCCCGCGCTTCCCGATTGAACGAGGCTCCGTAAAGTCGGATCATCGCGCGAGAGGGGTGCAATGAACGACTACGCGATCTTCTGGGAATGGCTGTCATTCGGCGTGCGCTGGCTGCACGTCATCACCGCGATCGCGTGGATCGGTTCGTCGTTCTATTTCATAGCGCTGGACCTCGGACTGGTGAAGCGCGACGGCATGCCCGAGGGCGCCTCGGGCGAGGAATGGCAGGTCCACGGCGGCGGCTTCTACCACATCCAGAAATACATGGTGGCGCCGGCGCGCATGCCCGAGCACCTGACCTGGTTCAAGTGGGAATCGTATTTCACCTGGATGTCCGGCTTCGCCATGCTGGCGGTGGTCTACTATGCCGGGGCCGACCTGTTCCTGATCGACCGCAACGTGCTCGACGTCTCCGCGCCCGTCGGCATCCTGATCTCGCTCGCCTCGCTGGCGCTCGGCTGGATCGTCTACGACCTCCTGTGCAAGTCGCCGCTCGGCAGGAACGACACCTGGCTGATGCTGGTGCTCTACGTCGTGCTGGTGTTCATGGCGTGGGGCTACACGCACCTGTTCACCGGCCGCGCGGCGTTCCTGCATCTCGGCGCCTTCACCGCCACGGTGATGAGCGCCAACGTGTTCTTCATCATCATTCCCAACCAGAAGATCGTCGTCGCCGACCTGAAGGCCGGCCGCAAGCCGGACCCGAAATACGGCCGCATCGCCAAGACGCGCTCGCTGCACAACAATTACCTGACGCTGCCCGTCATCTTCCTGATGCTGTCGAACCACTACCCGCTGGCGTTCGCCACGGAGTTCAACTGGATCATCGCGTCGCTGATCTTCATCATCGGGGTGCTGATCCGGCACTATTTCAACACCATGCACGCCCGCAAGGGGCGGCCGCACTGGACCTGGGGCCTGGCGGCGGTGATCTTCGTCGTCATCATGTGGCTGTCGACGCAGCCGGCGATCCTGTCGGACCGGCCGAAACTGTCGGCCACGGGCGAGCACTTCATGGCCGACACGCATTTCGAGGCGGTGCGCGACACGGTGATGGGGCGCTGTTCGATGTGCCATGCCGCCGAGCCGGCGTGGGACGGCATCTATCACGCGCCGAAGAACGTCTTCCTCGACACCGACGAGGCGATCGCCGAGCACGCCCGCGAGATCTACCTGCAGGCCGGCGCGAGCCACGCCATGCCGCCCGGCAACGTGTCGGGCATCACCGACGACGAGCGCGCGCTGATCGTCGCCTGGTTCGAGGACGGGCGGAAGTGACCGCCCTTCTGCTGCGTGGCCGGCTGCTGTCGTTCGTCCGCGAACCGCAGGGGCCGGACGACCATTCCTCCTACCGCTACGAGGAGGACGGCGGCCTCCTGATGGAGCATGGCGAGATCGCCGCCTTCGGCCCTTTCGATGCGGTGAAGGCGGGGGCGGGCGAGGCGGAAGTGGTCGATCACCGGCCGCATCTCATCGTGCCGGGCTTCATCGACTGCCACGCGCATTTCCCGCAGATGCAGGTAATCGCGAGCTTCGGTGCGGAACTGCTCGACTGGCTCGAGAACTACACGTTCCCGGAGGAGACGCGGTTCGTCGACGGGCAGCACGCGCACCGCGTCGCGCGCATGTTCCTCGACGAGCTGATCCGCCAGGGCACGACGACGGTGGCGGCCTACTGCTCGGTGCATCCCGGCAGCGTCGATGCGCTGTTCGCCGAAGCCGCCTCGCGCGACATGCGGATCATCGCCGGCAAGGTGATGATGGACCGCAACGCCCCCGAAGGCCTCACCGACACGCCGCAATCCTCCTACGACGACACCCGAGGCGCTGATCGGTAAATGGCACGGGCAAGGGCCGGCTGCACTACGCGATCACGCCGCGCTTCGCCATCACCTCGTCGCCGGAGCAGCTGGAGATGGCGGGTGCGCTGGCGCGCGCGCACCCCGACCTGCACGTCCAGACGCATCTTTCCGAAAACCGCGCCGAGATTGCGCTGACGGAAGAGCTCTATCCCGACGCGCCGGACTATTTCGGCGTCTACGAGCGATACGGTCTAGCCGGGCCGAAATCGCTGTTCGGCCACTGCATCCACCTGTCGGAGCGCGAGGCGGACGCGATGTCGGACACCGGCTCCGTCGCGGTTTTCTGCCCGACCTCCAATCTCTTTCTCGGCTCGGGCCTGTTCGACTACCAGCGCTATCGCAGCCGCGAAAAGCCGTTGAGGATCGCCACGGCGACCGATGTCGGCGGCGGCACCAACTATTCGATGCTGCGCACGATGGACGAGGGCTACAAGGTGATCGCCCTGCAGGGCGAGAAGCTCAACCCGCTGGCCTCGTTCTGGCAGCTGACGCGCGGCAACGCCGAGGCGATGTCTCTCGGCGACCGGCTGGGCACGCTGGAGGCGGGAACGGATGCCGACGTCACCGTGCTCGACGCGCGCGCCACGCCGGCCATGGCAACGCGCATGGAGACCGTCGAGACGCTGTCGGAAGAACTCTTCCTGCTGCAGACGCTGGGCGACGACCGGGCGGTGGCGGAAGTCTACGTCGCCGGGAAGCCGGCCAAGAGCGCGCTGGCGGGGTAGGCCGCCCGGGACGGCAGCTTTTGTGACCCCTCACGTCCCTGCCGGGGACGAAGGGGAGCAACGTCGAGCGGGCTCGTTTCGAGTTGCGTCCGGGCATTCGTTGTAGTTCGGTCCGCGCATGATCTCGCCCGACACCCGCGCCTTCTTCACCTCGCTGTTTTCCGCAGCCGTCGCCGCCGCCGATCCGGAAAAGGCGCTGGCAAGACACCTCCCCGAAAGGCCGAAGGGCCGCACCGTCGTCATCGGCGCCGGCAAAGGTTCTGCCCAGATGGCGCGGGCGTTCGAGAAACTCTGGGGCGGGCCGCTCAGCGGCGTCGTCGTCACCCGCTACGGCTATGCCGTTCCCTGCGAGCGGATCGAGGTGGTCGAGGCCGCCCATCCCGTGCCTGACGAGGCGGGGCTCGAAGCAGCGCGCCTTCTGTTTTCGGCGGTGGAGGACCTTGGGGAGGACGATCTGGTCGTCGCGCTGATTTCGGGGGGCGGCTCGGCGCTGCTGCCGTCGCCCCCCGAGGGCATGACGCTCGCTGACGAAATCGCGGTCAACCGGGCGCTGCTTTCCTCCGGCGCGCCGATCTCGGCGATGAACACGGTGCGCAAGCATCTGTCGCGTATCAAGGGCGGGCGGCTTGCCGCGGCCGCGCATCCCGCAAAGGTCGTGTCGCTGATCGTCTCCGACGTGCCCGGCGACAACCCGGCCGACGTCGCCTCCGGGCCGACCGTGCCGGACAAGGCGACGCGGCAGGATGCGCTGGCGGTGGTCGAAGGCTGGAAGCTCGACCTGCCTGCCGCCGCGCTCGCCCATCTCGACTCGCCTGACGCCGACGCGCCGCGGCCGGACGACCGGCAATTCGCGCGGGACGAGGTGCATGTGATCGCGTCGGCCGCCGCCTCGCTGGAGGCTGCCGCAGGCGAGGCCGAGCGGCAGGGCGTACCGGCGGTCATCCTGTCGGATGCGATCGAGGGCGAGGCGCGCGAGGTCGGCAAGGTGCATGCCGCGATCGCGCGCGAGATCGCCACGCGAAATCGTCCGTTCGCGAAACCCGTCGTGATTTTTCGGGCGGCGAGACCACCGTGACGCTGTCCGGCGACGGCGGGCGGGGCGGCCGCAACGGCGAGTTCCTGCTGTCGCTCGCCATTGCCATCGACGGGTATGGAGGGAATTTCGGCCTTCGCCGCCGACACGGACGGCATCGACGGATCGCAGGACAATGCCGGCGCGTTCGCCGACCATGCTACCGCGTCGCGCCTGCGCGCGGCAGGGCACGATCCGCTGGCGCTGCTCAACGCCCACGATTCCTGGGGCGCGTTCCATGTACTCGGCGACCTGTTCGCGCCCGGTCCGACCGGCACCAACGTCAACGATCTCAGGGCGGTGCTGGTGCGGTAGCGTGCCGGCAATGCCAGCGAAAGGCGAAGGATGATCGAACCGATCGAAGACGAACTGCTGCCGGCGGTGCTGGCGCTCAACAACCGGCATGCGACGGAATTGTCGCTGCTGGATATGCCGGGTCTTGTCGCGCTTCTCCGCGAGGCCTTCCATGCGCGCCGCATCGGCGGGCTCGAGGCGTTCATGATCGGCTTCGACGAAACGGCCGACTATGCCAGCCCGAACTTCCTTTGGTTCCGCGAGCGCTACGAACGCTTCGCCTATGTCGACCGCATCGCGGTCGCCCCGCAAGCGCGGGGCCGCGGCCACGCCCGCCGCCTCTACGAGGATTTCTTCGCCCACGCGCAGCGGGAAGGCCATGAGATCGCGGTCTGCGAGGTCAACGCAGACCCGCCCAATCCCGGCTCTGACGCCTTCCACGCCGCACTCGGCTTTCGAGCCGGTCGGCACCGCCGCCATCCACGGCGGCAGAAGACCGTGCGCTATTTCGCGCGGCCACTCTGATCGCGGGTTCGGGCCGTCCGCCCGATCAGCCCTCCATCAGCGCGGCGACCTTGCGCATGTCGGCGACGAAGCGCTTGCGCTCGGCCACCTTGTCGGCGGCATCGGGGATGCGCAGAAGGTACGAGGGATGGACGGTGACGAAGACCGGAATGCCTTCCGGGCTCTCGACGGTGGTGCCACGCAGCTTGGTCACCGCCACCGATTTGCCGAGCAGCGACTGTGCGGCCGTTGCGCCGAGCGCCACGGCAACCTGCGGCTTCAGCAAGGATAGCTCCTTTTCCAGCCACCACCGGCAGGCCTTCACCTCGCCGGCATTCGGCTTGGAATGGATGCGCCGCTTGCCGCGCGGCTCGAACTTGAAGTGCTTCACCGCATTGGTGACGTAGGCCTTGGTGCGGTCGACGCCCGCCTCCTCCATGATCTCGTCGAGCAGCCTGCCCGCCGGACCGACGAAGGGATGGCCCTCGATGTCCTCGCTGTCGCCCGGCTGCTCGCCGACGAAGACGACCTTCGCCGCCGCCGGGCCTTCGCCGAACACGGTCTGCGTGGCGTTCCTGTAGAGGTCGCAACGCGTGCACCCCTCGGCCGCCTCGCGCAGTTCCTCCAGCGTGGCGGCATCCTCGCCGCCGCCGGCCTTCTTGCCGGGATCGGTCCAGTGCTTTGCCTGCACCGCGCGGTGATGCGCGGCGGGTTCGGTGGGTGCCTTGTCGACCATGGTTTTCGCCGCCTTCTCGGCGCCTTCTATCAATTGCGGAATGAGCGAGGCTTCGGGCAGGTTCCGCCAGTATTTCTTCGGCATCTCGGCCTGCATCGCCTTCACCTTGAGGCGGGCGGGATTGAAGATCGAGGCGAAATAGGTGCGCCACAGATCCTCCGCGTCGTCGGCCTTCGGCGCGTCCTCGCGGCGGGCGCCGGGGCCGATCGCCAGCCGCTCCCCGTCCCAGTCGGCGGAGGCATTCGGCGTCAGGATCGTCCATCGCATGCCGGCGAAGCGGCCGACGAAGAACCCGGCATTCCGCTCGACGATATGGTGCGCCGGCTCGAACCAGGCGACGTAGCGCTCTCCGTTCCCGTCATCGATCTTCCGGAAGCGGACGAAGGCGCGCATCTTGTGGGCGTCGCGGCGCACCGCCTTCTCCATGGCCTATCGACCTGCCGTCCGGCGTGCGCGTCACCGGTGTCGTGAGCGGCGTCGAGGACCACCGGCTCACCCTGACGACCTACTCGACCATCTCCGCCAAGCACGAAATCGTCGCCTGGGTGCGCCTGCTCGCGCTCGCCGTCGCCGAGCCGGAAGGCGCGTGGACTGCCGAGCTCATCGGCAAGAAGGGAAGGACGCAGCTGACCGCTCCACCCGCCGACCACGCCATCACCCTGCTCGAAGGGCTCGTGGACGTTCGCACGCGAGGTATGCGCTACCCCCTTGGGCTACCGCCGAAGACCGCCCGAGCCTTCTCGGTGCAGGCAGTGCGCGGAGACCTCCCGGCTATCCAGCAGTCGGCGTTTCGGGCCGCCGACTCCGAGTGGGCCGGCCGCTTCCCCGAACGAGACGACCGCTGGTGGGCCCTCCTCCTCGGGCCGCAGGCCCCGCTCGAGCGTCTGAACCACTTGAGCACGCTCAGCTACTGGGCGCCGCGCGTCTGGGGTCCCCTCCTCCAAGCAGGGGGCCGCTCATGAGCAGCGCACTGCCGCCATTCGACATCTGCGGACCGCTACCCACCGGGACGACGCTCGTCGAGGCGAGCGCTGGAACGGGCAAGACCTGGACGCTCGCTGCGCTCGTGACCCGATACGTCGCCGACGAGGCCCTCCCGCTGGAGCAGCTGCTCGTCGTCACCTTCTCCCGGCTCGCGAGCCAAGAGCTGCGCGAACGCGTGCGGCAGCACCTCGAAGGAACCGTCGAACGGCTCCAAGCGCCGGCACGCCCGGATGACGACGAACTCGTCCAACATCTGCGTCGCGGGCCCGATGTCGACGTCGAAACGCGCATCAGACGCCTGCGGGCGGCACTGGCCGACTTCGACACGGCAACGATCGCCACCATCCACCAGTTCTGCCACCTCGTCCTTCGCGGCCTCGGCGTCGCCGGCGACTCCGACCCGCACGCGACGCTCGTTGAGGACCTGACCGAGCTGCGCCGTGACGTCGTCGACGACCTCTTCCTTGCCCGCGCCGCCCGCGGAGGCAACGCGCCCGACTACGCGGCAAGCAGCTCGGATGCCCGGATGGCGCTGGACCAGGCCCGCGCGCCGCTCCGGCCACAGGACGCGTCGCCACGGGTCGCGGCGCGGCAGGACTTCATGCGTGACGTGCGCGTCGAGTTCGCCCGGCGCAAGCGTCGAGCCGCCTTCCTCGGATACGACGACCTCCTCGCCGAGCTCGCCGACGCACTGGAGGACGAGGACGGCCCCGCACGCGTTCGCATGCGGCAGCGGTGGTCCGTCGTCCTCGTCGACGAGTTCCAGGACACCGACCCGGTCCAGTGGGACGTCTTCTCCCGGGCGTTCGCAACGCCCGGCGAGACCCTCGTCCTCATCGGCGACCCGAAGCAGGCCATCTACGGCTTCCGCGGCGGCGACATCCACACCTACCTCACGGCCGCGCAGACCGCGACGACCGCATGCAGCCTGCCGACCAACCGGCGCTCCGACGCCGCCCTCGTCGACGCCCTGCAGGTGCTCACCTGCGGCGCCGAGCTGTCGCCGGGAATTGAGGTCCACCCGATCCGGGCGGCCCTGACCGGGCGGCGCCTGGCCGGCGCACCGGACAACAGCCCAGTCCGTTTGCGATTCGTTCGCAGCGAAGACCGGATCGTGATGCCAGAAGCTCGGCCCCTCATCGCAGCTGATGCGGCAGCGGACATCGTCGCCCTGCTCGATTCAGGTGCCGAGTTCGACGGGTGTCCACTCGTTGCCCGCGACGTCGCTGTGCTCGCCAAGACGAACATGGACCTACAAGCAGTTCGCGCCGCCCTGCGCGAGCGCGGGGTGCCGTCGGTCCTCGTGACGAACGAGTCCGTCCTGCGCAGTGAAGCCGCGACGTGGTGGCTCGTCCTGCTGACCGCCCTCGAGCAGCCGCACCGGCCCGAACGCGTCCGCGCCGCATGCCTGACGCCCCTCATCGGCTGGTCGGTCCCGCACCTCGACGGGCTCGGGGACGCCGCGACCGACCAAGCCGTCGAAGAGGTCCGCGCGCTCCTGACGGCATTCCACCGGGGCGGGCTGCCGGGAGTCCTCGACGTCCTGCGCGGCGACGGGCTCAGCGCACGGATCCTCGGGCGCGTCGGCGGTGAGCGCGACCTCACCGACATCGAACACTGCGCGCAGGTTCTGCAAGAGCAGGTGAGCGCCGGCCGCCCGAGCCTGACCGCGCTCCTGACCTGGCTGCTGCGCCAAACGGCCGAGGAGTCGGAGGGCGGGTCGGGCACCCGTGTCATTCGTCTGGACTCCGACGCGCACGCGGTCACCCTGTCGACGATTCACGCGAGCAAAGGCCTGCAGTACCCGATCGTCTACACGCCTTTCCTCTTCAGCAACTTCATCAGGGTCGAGGACCCGGTCGTCGTCCACCAAGGAGGCGAGCGGGTCATCGCGTTCTCCGAGGACCGCGGCGCCCGGGCGGCGGCACGCCTTGAGGTGCAGGACGAGGACCTGCGCCTGGCCTACGTCGCGATGACGCGCGCCCAGTCACAACTCATCCTCTGGTGGGCGGCCACGGCGAACACCCCCGACAGTGGGCTGCACCGGCTCCTGTTCGGCCGTGCACCGAACCTGGACGCGCTGGCCTCCTACCTCGCCGCGCCGCCAGCGCAGCGGCCAGTCGCCGCCGCTCGCCCGCGCGGACAGGGAGCCGCGCGGCCCGGCGGCAGAGGCGATGCTCACCGCATGGGCTGACGCCGGCGCCTTCAGCCTCGCAGCTGTCCCGGACGAGGTCCCCTTAGTGCGGGCGCACCCGCCCGAGGAGCAGGCCGACGCCCTCACCGGACGAGACTTCACCCGAACCATCGACCGGAACTGGCGACGCACCTCCTACAGCGCACTCGCAGCCGCTGGCGAGGCGAACCCCGTTGGCGACGTCAGCTCTTCCGGCGACACCGAACCGGAAACCGACACGGTCGGCAACAGCGACGAGCAGGAAGTCGTCGTCGCCGACCTCGCAGGTACCGGAGTCCGCTCACCGATGGCCGGCCTGCCAGTCGGTCCGACCTTCGGCTCGCTCGTCCACGCCGTTCTCGAGACGGCCGACCTGCAGGCCGAAGACCTGCGCGCCGAGCTTCTCGAACGCATCAGCGACGAACGCGTCCGATGGCCGGTCGACCTCGACGCCGACGAGCTTGCCGCAGCTCTCGAGCTCGTCTGCGCGACCCCGCTCGGGACAATCGCCGACGACGTCACACTGCGTGACCTCGCCCCCAGCGACCGGCTCGCCGAGATGGACTTCGAACTGCCGCTAGGGGGTGGGGACCTGCCCGGGACGCGGCTCCCTACTGCGCGAGCTCGGCGCCCTTATGCGTCGCCACCTCCCAGCCGAGGACCCGCTCCTGCCCTACGCGGCAAAGCTCGAGACGCCCGACTTCGGCAACCAGGTGCTCCGCGGCTACCTCACCGGGTCCGTCGACCTACTCTTCCGGCGCGGCGGACGCTACTTCGTCGTCGACCACAAGACGAACTGGCTGGGCGCCCCCGAGTCCGAACCCACCGTTGACGACTATGCACCGGACCGGCTCGCAGCCGCGATGACGCACACCAGCTACCCGCTCCAGGCGCTCCTCTACGCGGTCGTCCTCCACCGTTACCTACGCTGGCGGCTGCCCGACTACGACCCTGAAACGCACCTCGGCGGCGTGCTCTACCTGTACCTGCGCGGAATGGCCGGGCCGGACACCCCACGAGTAGACGGGTGCCCGCATGGGGTCTTCGCGTGGCGACCACCCGCCGCGCTCATCGAAGAGCTGTCGGCGCTGCTCGACGGGTCCCACGCAACCGCGAACGCCTCCGGAGACGACCGATGACCGCCCCCGCCAACACGAGCGGCACCGACTCGACGACCGGCCCGCTCGCGCAGCTCACCGCTGCAGGCGTCCTCGACGACGGTGACTGCCTCGTCGCGACACGGATCGCCCGGCTCGTCGGCGAGGAAGACGACGCAGCGGTCCTCGCCCTCGCACTCGCCGTCCGCGCGGCCCGCGAGGGTAGCGGCGCGCTACACCTCGACAGCGTCGCCCGGCTCACACCACACCCGAACGAACACGACACTGACGACAACGACCAGCAGGACGCAGACCCTGCCGCCGAGCCGACAACCTTGGCAGACGTCATCGACCTGCCGGAACCGCAGGCATGGCTCCAAGCCGTCGCCGCCAGCCGCCTCGCCGCCCGCGGCGTACTTCACATCGAGTTCGGCCTCGTCCAGCTCGACCGCTACCGGGCCGACGAACGGCTCATCGCAGGTTGGCTCGACTCACGCTCACCCGACCGCCTCAAGAGCGTCGAGGCCACGGCGCTCGAGGAGCGATCTCGGCCGGCCGGCTCAACGACGCCCAGGTCACCGCCGTACGCGCTGTGGCCGCGCGCCCGACCACCGTCCTCACCGGCGGGCCCGGCACAGGCAAGACGTGGACGGTCGCCACAGTCCTGCGCGCCCTGCGTTTCGAGGACGGGCGAACACCTCGCGTCGCTCTCGCTGCGCCAACGGGCAAGGCCGCCGCCCGTATGAACGAGACGCTGGAGGCCGAGCTCGCCGATGCGAGCTTCGACCCGGCGACGACAATCCACCGGCTCCTCGGGTCGATCCCACGATCTGGCACACGTTTTCGCCACGACGCGAGAAACCCGCTGCCCCACGACGTCGTCATCGTCGACGAGGCGTCCATGGTCGGTCTCGGCCTCATGGCTCGACTTCTAGACGCGCTCTCACCCGCGACGCGTCTGCTCCTCGTCGGTGACCCCGACCAGCTCGCCTCGGTCGAAGCCGGCACGGTCCTTGCAGACCTCGTCCGCGGTCTCGGGCCGCGCGGTGACGTCGTCGAACTCACAGAGAACCGCCGCTCCCTTCCCGCCATCCAGGAACTCGCCCGCGCTATCCGGTCCGGCGACCCGGATGAAGTGCTCACCGTTCTCGAAGCCGGTCATCCTGAGATCGGCTTCACCGAGACCGACCAGCCCGCCCTCGGGCACATGGCAACAGTGACTGACCAAGCCCGCCACCTTCGTGCGCTCGCTCTTGACGGAGATGTGGACGGCGCCATCGCACGCCTCGGCCGGGCGCGGTTGCTCTGCGGCCGCCGGTCGGGACCGCACGGCATTCGGCGCTGGAACCGGCTCGTGGAGCAGTCCCTCGCCGAGGACGCGCCCGAGGTCGCCTACCAGCCGTACTACCTGGGCCGCCCGATCATCATCACTCGCAACGACCACGGCCTAGGTTTGGCCAACGGCGACACCGGAGTCCTCGTCCGTGGTCCCCAAGGCCCGCTCGCCGCGATCCAGACGGGCCAGGGCGTCCGCACCTTCTCCCCCTGGCGACTGGCCGACGTCGAAACCATGCACGCGATGACGGTCCACAAGGCACAGGGCAGCGAGGCCGACGACGTAACCGTCCTCGTGCCGGCGCTCGGGTCCCGACTCCTGACCCGCGAGCTGCTGTACACGGCGACCACCCGCGCCCGCCAACGGCTCACGATCATTGGGAGCCGGGACGCGATCCGGAGTGCCGTCACCACGCCAATCGAACGTTCATCGGCATTGACTGAGCGACTCCTGGAGCAGTCCGCCAACGT
>CAWFKS010000002.1:0-27110 GCA_963816435.1 uncultured Alphaproteobacteria bacterium | reverse complement strand
TTCAACGAGGTCTGCAGGTGTGATGCCATGCGATATGCCCGGTTCGGGCATCGTCGTTCGATGTCGTGGAACATTCCCGACGATGTCGCTTGCGCTCGCTCGGCAAAATATGCACAGTTGACTGGACAACTGAGGGTCGACGGGTGCGAACAAGGCTCGACAAGGCAGGCGGACCGCTCTATCGGCAGATCGCCGAGAAGCTGCGAGACGAGATCGGCACCATGGAGTTGGGCGCCCGGATACCCAGCGAACCGGACCTCGCCCGCGCCTGGCGCGTCAGCCGCTTCACCGTCGCCAGAGCGGTGGAATCGCTCGTCGACGAAGGCCTGATCACGCGCCGCCAGGGCAGCGGAAGCTTCGTCGCCGAGGCGCCTCTGCGCCGCCAGCCGGGCTACCTCCTGAGTTTCACGGAAGCCGTGTCGGCGGCCGGCCACGCGGCCGAACATCGCCTGCTCGCTTTGGAGCCGACCGACTGGCGCGAGGGGCTGCCCTACGACGAGGCCGCGCCGGTGGTGCTGCTCGACAGGCTGCGGCTGGTCGACGGCATCGCCATGGCCCGCCATCGCTCGGTGCTTTCGGCCGAGCTCGTGGAGGCGACCGGCCTGACCAGGGCCATCGCCGCCGAACCCGACTTTTCGCTCTACCGCTTCTTCGAGGACCGCGGCCTGACCGTGCACTACGCGACGGAGCGCCTGTTCGCCCGCGCCGCCGCGCCCGAGGAGCGCGAACTTCTCGATCTCGCCGACGCGGCGGTGGTGGTCGCCGTCGACCGCCAGTCCTTCGCCGCCGACGGCACGCCGCTCGACGCCGTCGAGGCGACCTACGACGCCCGCCGCTATTCCTACGAGGCGCAGCTTCTGCGCCGGCCCCGCTTCGAAAAGGGAACATTCCAGAAGGAGAATGACAATGCAGAAATTCCTGACACTGCTGGCGGCCACAACGGCCCTCGGATTGGCCAGTGGAATTACGGCCGCGAAGGCTGACGACAAGCCGGTCGCGCTGATCATCGCGCAGGGCGGCCTCGGCGACCAGTCCTACAACGACCTCGCCTATGCCGGCTTCCAGCGCGCGCTCAAGGAGACGGGGCTCGACGGCAAGCCGGTGGAATCCAAGGACGTCGTCGCCCAGGCCACCGACATTCTGCGGCGCGCCTCCGATGCCGGGTTCGGCCTGCTGGTCGATCTCGAATATTCGCACGGCCAACCGATGGTCGACGTGGCCAAGGACTATCCTGACACCCACTACGTCATCCTCAACCAGGTGCAGGAAGGCTCGAACATCACCTCGGTGCTGTTCCAGGAGCAGGAAGGCTCCTACCTCGCCGGCACGCTGGCCGCGCTTGTCACCACCGACGCCTCCATCAAGGGCATCAACGACAAGCCGGTCATCGGTGTCATCGGCGGCACCAAGTCGGCCGGTATCGACAAGTTCATAGCCGGCTACATTCAGGGCGCCCACGACGCCAACCCGGATGTCCAGGTGAAGGTCGCCTACTCCAACAATTTCGGTGACCCGGCGATCGGCCTGCAGATGGCCAACGCCATGTTCGAGCAGGGCGCCGACATCGTCTACCAGGTGGCCGGCGGCACCGGCATCGGCGTCATCCAGGCGGCCAAGAAAGCCGGGCACTACGCCATCGGCGTCGACACCGACCAGGACGGGCTGGCCGAAGGCAGCGTGCTGACCTCCATGATCAAGCGCACCGACGTCGCCGTGGAGAACGTCGTCAAGGATTATGCCGACGGCTCGCTGAAGGGCGGCACGACAGTGACCTTCGGGCTGAAGGACAACGGTGTCGGCCTGTCGGACATGAAATACACCAAGGACATGATCCCGCAGGAGATCATGGACAAGGTCGAGAAGGCCAAGCAGGGCATCCTGTCGGGCGATATCAAGGTCTGGAACGTCGTCGACCAGGGCTACCCGGACTGGATGAAGTAAGCTCCCGCGCGTTGCAGCAGATGACCGGAACGGCAAGTCCGGCGGCCGGCGAGGCCGCCGCGCCCATCCGCCTCGGGGCGCGCGGCGTGACGAGACGGTTCGGTCCGGTCGTGGCCAATGACGGGATCGACCTCGCCGTGCGGCGGGGCACGGTTCACGCGATCGTCGGCGGCAACGGCGCCGGCAAGTCCACCCTGATGCGCATCTTTCAGGGCATGGACAGGCCCGACGAGGGCACGCTGCTGATCGACGGCGAGCCGGTCTCGCTGTCGGGGCCCGCCGAAGCCTTCGAGAAGGGCATCGGCATGGTCCACCAGGAGTTCATGCTGGTTCCGGGCCTGACCCTGCTGGAAAACCTGATCCTCGCCAAGGAGCCCACCGACGCCGGCGGCCGCATCGACGGCGCCGCCGCGCTCGACGCCGCGCGCGAGCTGGAGCGCCAGGCCGGCGTCACGCTCGACTGGCAGATGCAGGTCGACGACGCCCCCGTCCATGTGCGCCAGATCGTCGAGATCCTGCGCCTGCTCTACCGCGGCGCCGACGTCCTCATCCTCGACGAGCCAACCGCGGTCCTGGCGCCGGCGCAGGTGCGCGACCTGATCGAGTTGCTGCGCAAGCTGAGGGACGAGGGCCGCACCATCCTGTTCATCAGCCACAAGCTCGACGAGGTCATGCAGGTGGCCGACGACGTCACGGTGATCCGTGCCGGCCGCGTCATCGGCAGCATGCCGGTCGCCGAGACGAGCAAGGCGAAGCTCGCCGAGATGATGATCGGCGAAATCCTGACGCACCCGACGGCGCGACCTGCCGCGGTCGGCGAGCCGGTGCTGGAAATTTCGGCTCTGTCGGTGCGCGACAGCCGGGGCGTGCAGCGGCTGACCGACGTGAACCTGACGGTCAGGGCGGGCGAGATCGTCAGCATTGCGGGCGTCGCCGGCAACGGCCAGGACGAGCTTGTCGCCGCCATCAACGGGCTCGGCCGCCTCGACGCGGGTCGCATCGCGCTGTGCGGCACCGACGTCACCGCCCTCGACCTGCATCAGCGGCGCGCGCTCGGTCTCGCCTATCTCAGCCCCGACCGCGCAGGCGAAGGCCTGTGCGTCGCCTCGCCCATCCGCGACAACGCGATCGCCGGCCACCATCGGCGGCCGGAATTCTGTCGCGGCGGCGTCCTGAAGATCGGCGCCATCCGAAACCACGTCTCCGAGCTGCTCGATCGCTACTCGGTGAAGCGCGCGTCGCTTGCCGCGCCGGCTTCCAGCCTCTCGGGCGGCAATCAGCAGCGGGTCGTCATCGCGCGCGAACTCGACGCGACGCCGAAACTGCTTCTGGCCTGCCAGCCGACGCGCGGCGTCGACATACGCGGCATCGCCTTCATTCATCAGTGCCTGCTCGATTTCCGTCAGCAGGGCGGCGCGGTGCTCCTGGTCTCGGAGGAACTCGAGGAGGTGATCGCGCTGTCGGATCGCATCGTCGGCCTCTACGACGGACGCGTCACCGGCGAGGTCGCCCGCGGATCGGCCGGCATCGACAATATCGGCAGGATGATGCTCGGCGAGGTGGCGGCATGACCAGCGACGCCGCCGCATCCGTAACCGTCGCGCCGTCGCGCGGCTGGCTGCGCCCGGTCGGCGAGGCGCTGCTGCCGCTCGTCGTGGCGCTGGTCATCGCCGCCGTCATCCTGCTCGTCTCCGGCTACAATCCCGCCGATGTCTACCGGCTGCTGCTGGTCGAATCCTTTGGCGGCAGCCGCCGCGTCGCGGCCACGCTCTCCGCCTCCACGCCGCTCATCCTGACCGGGCTCGGGACTGCGATCGCCTTCCGCGCCGGCGTGTTCAATGTCGGCGTCGAGGGCTGCGTGCTGGTCGGCGGCCTGATGGCCGCCTGGCTCGGCCTCGTCTGGGGCGGGTTTCCGGCGGCCGTGCTGATCACACTGGCCTTGCTGGCCGCGCTCGTCGTCGGCGGCCTGTGGATGCTGGTTCCCGGACTCCTCAAGGCCCGGCTCGGCGTCGACGAGGTCGTGACCACGCTGATGCTGAACTTCATCGCGCTCAGCATCACCGCCTATCTCGTCAACGGCCCCCTGCTCGCGCCGGGCTCTGCCAATTCCGGCACCGCCATGATCGCCGATGCCGCGCGGCTGCCCCGCCTGATGCCGCCGTCGACGCTGAACCTCGGCTTCGTCATCGCGGTCGTGCTCCTCGTACTCTACGCGCTGTGGGACCGCTTCACCGCGATGGGCTTCGAGACGCGGCTGGCGGGCATGAGCCCGCGCTTCGCGATCGCGTCCGGCATCGACCTGCCGGGACTGATCGTCAGGATGATGATCCTGTCGGGCGCCATCGGCGGCCTTGCCGGCGGCATCCACGCGCTCGGCAACGTCCACCGGTTCGTGGTCGGCTTTTCGCCCGGCTACGGCTTCACCGGCATCGCCGTCGCCCTGCTCGGGCGCGGCACCGGCATCGGCATCTTTCTCGCCGCGGTGCTGTTCGGCGCGCTGGCAACGTCCGGCGCCACCATCCAGCTCTTCAGCGACGTGCCGATCGAGATCGTCAACGTGGTGCAGGGACTGGTAATGATCTTCGCGGTCGCGCGGTTCGGCTGGATCTTCGCCCGGAGGCGCGCGCAATGATCGACAACGTCATTCACGACGCGCTGGTGATGACCACGCCGATCCTGCTCGCCGCCCTCGGCGGCCTGGTCAACCGCGTCGGCGGCATCGTCAATATCGGCCTCGACGCCATGATGCTGGTCGGCGCGCTGTTCGGACTGATCGTCGCCTCCACCGGCGCCGGCTGGGTCGGCGGGCTCGCCGCGGCCGGGTTCGCCGGCGCTGTCGTCGGCCTGCTGATGTCGCTGTCGGTGACCCGGCTGGAAGCCAACGAGATCGTCGTGGGGCTCGGCCTGAACGTGGTGGTGGCCGGGCTGGTGCGCTTCTTCCTGAAGACAGTCTACGGCACCGCCGGAACGCTCAGCCTGCCGAACGTCGAGATGCTGCCGCGCCTGCACATCCCCGTCGTGGCCGACATTCCGGTTGTCGGCGCCATCCTGTCGCGGCACGACCTGCTGACCTGGGCCGCCTGGATCATGGTGCCTTTCACCGCCTGGTTCCTGGCGCGCACGCGCCTCGGCCTGAGGATGCGGGCGGCGGGCGCCGCGCCTCAGGCAACCCGCGCGCTCGGCCTGAATCCGCTGACGCTGCGCGATCTGTCGACGGCCTATGCCGGGTTCATGTCAGGACTGGCCGGCGCCTACCTGTCGATCGGCGTGGTCGGCATATTCAACGAAGGCATCACCGCCGGGCGCGGTTTCATCGCACTCGCCGCCTTCTACTTCGGGCGCAACCGGCCGTGGCTGACTGCGGTCGGTGCGCTGATCTTCGGCTTCTTCGACGCCTTCCAGATCAGGCTGCAGGGTCGCGGCGTTCCGGCCGAACTGGTGCAGACGCTGCCCTACGTGATGGTGATCCTCGTGCTCGCCGGGCTGGGCGTGGTGGCGAAGAGAAGAAGAAGCGGCACGCAGATCTAGCGTCGCCGGGAAACGTTCGAGGAAATTGCATGGAGTGCCTCGTGTATCGATGCCCCGCAGAACAGGAGGCCAATGATGCGTGACACCGCGCTGGTCCTGGTCGACGTGATGAACGCGTTCTTCCTGCCGGAGGGACCCAACTACTACCCCGAAGTGGTCGAGGTGCTGGATCCGCTGCGACGGCTGCTCGACGCCGCGCGCGAGTCCGGGACGATCGTCGTCCATGCGATCGAGCGGCACCGCCCGGGCTTCGACGACTTCGAATGGCGCAAGCTGCCCGTGCACTATCTGGAAGGCTCGCGGGACGCGGAGTTCTTCGAGGGCTTCCAGCCGCAGGGCGAATACGAGACGATCGTGCGCAAGCGGCGTTTCAGCGCCTTCTTCGGCACCGACCTGGCGCTATTCCTGCACGAGCAGGACATCCGGCGGGTGGTCATCGGCGGCATCAAGACCAACGTCTGCATCCGCGCAACAGCTCAGGATGCCTTCGCCAACGGCTTCGAGCCGGTGGTGCCGCGCGAGGCGACCAACTCCAACCGGCCGCATCTGGCCGCCGCCTCGCTGGAAGACATCGAGCGCTACATGGGCCGCGTCGTGTCGCTCGAGGAGGCGCTGGAGATGCTGGGATGAGCCTGGTCGCCGTCACCGGCTATGCAAGCCTCGACCACGTCGCCAGCCTCGACGGCAAGCCGGCCGCCGGCAGCACGACGATGATTGTCGGCCGGCCGGCGGAGTGGCCGCGGCTCGGCGGCGGCCCTGCCTATGTCGCGACGGCGCTGGTGAAGGCAGGCGTATCGCCTGTCTACCCGCTTAGCTGGGTCGGCACCGATCGGGACGGCGAGGCCTACTGCGCCAAGCTCTCGGCCGCGGGTGTCGCCACAGACGGCATAGAGCGGCGCGCCGACGGCCGCACGCCGCTCGCCATCCTCGCCTATCAGCCGGACGGCGGCTGCATATGCCTCTACGACACCGGCATGCCGCACGTGCTGCCGCTGTCGATGGCGCAACTCGACATCGTGGCGCGCGCGGACTGGGTGTGCGTCACGATCGGCCCGAAAGAGGCGACGGTTGGCGTGCTCGATACGATCCGGCCGGCGGCGAAGCTCGCATGGGTGGTGAAATACGCCCCGACCGACATGCCGTTCGAGCACGCGGTCAGGCTCGCCGGCCGTTCCGACCTGATCTGCTTCTCGCGAGCCGAAAGCCCCTTCGTGAAGGAGGTGCTGTCGAAAACCCCGTCCCGCCCCTCGCGCATCCTGATCGAGACGCGCGGCGAGGAGGGCGCGCTCTTTTCGCGCGACGATGAGGAGAGGTTCGCCGCCGCCTCGCCGATCTCGGTCGGCGACCCGACCGGCGCGGGCGACACGTTCGCCGGCGGTGCGCTGGCAGCCCTGGTGAAGGGCGAGACGGACGCAACGAAAATTCTTCAAGCCGGCCACGCCGCGGCGAGGCAGCTCCTGCTCGGGCGGCAGGCCGGCGAAACCGAAAGCACGTGAGATGACGGATTCCAGTTCTTCAAAGCGGTCCTGGTATATCGGCGCCGGCGCCGACGAGGTCGGCGACGCCGCCATCCTGGTCGGCGATCCCGACCGTATCGCGCGGCTGGCCGAGCACATGGAAGACGTCGTCTTCCTGCCGGAGAAGCGCGGACTGCGCACGATCACCGGCACGCGTGCCGGCCGTCGCGTCACCGTCTCCGCCTTCGGCATGGGCGCGCCGATCGCGGCCATCGTGTTGCACGAGCTGTTTGCGCTCGGCGCCCGCACCTTCCTGAGGATCGGAACGGCGATGGCGGTCAGGCCGGTGCGCCTCGGCGAGTTCGTGCTGGCCGAGGGGGCGCTGCGCGCCGACGGCACCTCGCAGACCTATGCGCCGCTCGGCTATCCGGCGATCGCGGATTTCGAGCTGAACACGGTGCTGCGCGAGCGGTTGTCGGTGTCGCCGCATCGCTGGCACGCCGGCATCTTTGGCACCTATGACGGGTTCTACACCGAGATGTTCGCGCTGTCGGAGGACCGCCGCGCGATGATCGACGAGATGAAGCGCGACATCGCCCGCATGCGGCTGATCGGCACCGACATGGAGACCTCGGCGCTGCTGACGGCCGCGCGCGTTCTCGGCGCCCGCGCCTCGACGCTGTGCATCGCCACCGTCGATGCCGAGACGCTTGCAAAGATCGAGGACGCGCCGATGGCGAAGCTGGAGCGCGACCTGTTCGAGATCGCACTCGACGCGGTCACCCGCGTCGATCCGCCCAGAGACGAAAAACAAGAAAAGGAGGCGTCATGACAACGATTGTCGACCGCTATTTCGAAAGCCTGGTCGAGCGGCTGGAAAAGGTCCGCACTACCCAGGCCGACTCCATCGAGCGCGCGGCCGCGCTGTGCGCCGACAGCATCGCGGCGGGCAAGCTCGTCTTCACCTTCGGCACCGGCCACGGCGCCCTGCCGGCGCTCGAAAGCTTCCCGCGCACCGGAACCGTGGTCGGCTTCCGGCCGATCGTGGAAAGCACCATGATCTCCTTCCACCACGTCTGGGGCGACATGGGCGCCAGGCAGTACCGCTTCATCCATGCCCAGGAAGGTTACGGCAAGGCGATCCTGTCGTCGCACCAGATCGACCCCGCCGACACGATGATCCTGTTCTCGCATTCCGGCATCAACGCCGTGATCATGGACATCGCATTGGAGTGCAAGGCGCGCGGCCTGTCTGTGATCGGCGTGACCTCGCTGCCGCATTCCTCCAGCACCGCCTCTCGGCACTCCTCCGGCAAGCGGCTGTTCGAGGTTGCCGACGTCGTCGTCGACACCGGCATTCCGCTGGCCGATGCCGCCCTCGAGATCGAGGGGATGGAGCACCCGGTCGGCGCCAGCTCGACCAGCGTCACCATCGCGATTGCCCACGCCATCGTCTCGGCGTCCGCCGAGAAGCTGGTCGAACGCGGCGAGAAGCCGTTCGTCATGGTCAACCCGAACACCGCGGGCAAGGAAGCGGCCAACAAGCAGAACGATGCCAACTATGCCGAATTGTGGCGCCGGCTGAGGTCGCGCTGACCATGATCGAACGCAAGCTCTTCATCGACGGCAAATGGTGCGATCCGGCCGAGCCGAACCGCGCCACCATTCCCGATCCCGCGACCGGCGAGACGGTCGGCGCCAGCGACCTCGCCGGACTTGCAGACGTCGACCGCGCGGTGGACGCGGCCTCACGCGCGCTGCCCGGATGGAGCGGAATGCACCCCGACCAGCGCGCGAAGATCCTGCACCGCGCCGCCGACCTGATGGCCGAGCGCATCGACGCCATCGCCGACGCGCTGACGCGCGAGCAGGGCAAGCCGGTGCCCGATTCGCTCAAGGAGATCGGCTTCGGCGTCGAGGTGCTGCGCTTCTATGCCGAAGAAGGCCGGCGCCTGTGGGGCACGATCCGTCCCGCCGCGCGCGCCGATGTGCGCAGTCTGGTCACGACTTCGCCGGTCGGCGTGGTTGCCGGCATCATCCCGTGGAACTATCCGGTCGACCTCTATATGTGGAAGGTCGCGCCGGTGCTGGCGGCCGGTTGCACCCTGGTCGCCAAGCCGCCGCACGAGACGCCGCTGGCGATCGGCATGGTGGTCCAGTGCTTCGCCGATGCCGGCCTGCCGGCGGGCGTGCTCAACGACATTCCCGGCACCGGACAGGTGGTCGGGCAGGCGCTGTCGGAACACGGCAGGGTGAACATGATCACCGCGACCGCCTCGATCCCGGCTGGCCAGTCGATCATGCGGGCTGCCGCCGGCAATCTGAAGCGGCTGTCGCTGGAACTCGGCGGCCAGTGCCCGTTCATCGTGCTCGACGATGCCGATCCGGAGGAGGCGGCAGCGGCAGCGGCGCGGCGTTCGTTTTCCAACATGGGTCAGATCTGCATCACCGTGAACCGCATCCTCGTGTCGGAGGCGATCCACGACCGCTTCGTCGAGGCGCTGGTGGCCGAGACCCGCAAGATGAAGCTCGGCCACGGCGTCGAGCCGGGCGTGCTCTACGGGCCGGTGCTCAACGACAGCGTCCGGCGGCGCGTGTCGCGCCATGTCGAGGACGCCGTGGCGCGCGGCGGAAAACTGCTCACCGGCGGCGGGGCTCCCAAGGGCGCCGAATATGCCAACGGCTTCTTCTTCGAGCCGACACTGATCGACGACGTGCCCGACGCGGCCCTTGCCATGACCGAGGAGACGTTCGGGCCGCTGGCCGCGATCCGCCGCGTCGCCGATGACGGCGAGGCCATACGCGTCGCCAACGCCCTGCCCTACGGCCTGACCGCCTACATCTATTCCGGCGATCTGGAGCGCGGCTGGGCGATGGCCGAACGCATCGAGGCCGGCTCCGTCGGCGTCAACGTCAACGACACCAGCGAGCTGCAGGCGCCGTTCGGCGGCTGGAAGATGAGCGGCCTCGGCCGCGAGCTCGGCCGCGAGGGGCTGGATGCCTTCCGAGAGACCAGGCACATCAAGATGCGCGTGCGTTCCGGTCTGGTCAACTCATAAGGGGCCCCTCACCCCCCCTGAGAATGCCCGCCAAAGACGATGCTTCCATGCGCGTGCAGAAGCTGCGGGCCTGCGCGAGCAGGTGGACGGTGCCGATTGCGCATCCTTCAATCCTCCACCGGCACCGCGGTGCATCAACGAGAAATGCCGCGTCTCGCAACCTGCGCTTGGTTGTAGGCTGACTTCAACGATGAGCCAGGCAGCCCACGGTAGGGCTGCGCCGCCGCCTTCCGGAGACCACTTGCATAACTAGACGCATCTTCATAAAGTCTGGTTATGAAACCAAAGGGGCACCGGAGGAGCCGGCAAAGCCCGGATGGTGGTCAGGGAGGAGAATGAAATGAACTTGCGTGGAATAGCCATCGCAGCCGTGGTGGCCGTCGGGCTGCCCGTCACGGCCCAGGCCAAGGAGCTTTCCTTCGCCACCTTCGTGTCGCCCACCTCGACGACGGTGACCGAGGTGCTCGAGCCGTGGATCGAGTGGTTCAACGCCAACGCCGGCGGCGACACCACCATCAAGCTCTACGCCGGCGGCTCGCTCGGGCGCAATCCGGTCGCCCAGCCCAAGCTGCTCAAGGACGGCGTGGCCGACATGACCATCATGGTCCCGGCCTACTATCCCGGCGTCTACCCCGATTTCGACATGTTCGAGCTGCCCGGGCTTGCCAACAGCGCCACCGAGGCGAGCACGGCCGCCTGGTCGCTCTACAAGGACGGCAAGCTCGGCGGACTGGACGACTTCAAGGTCGTCTCCATCTACACCTCCGCCCCCTACGCCATCCATTCCACCGCCGACGTCAAGTCGGTCGACGACCTGAAGGGGCTGAAGATCCGTGCCGGCGGTCCGGTGCAGACGGCCGTCCTGCAGTCGCTTGGTGCGGTTCCGCAGGCGATGAGCCCGACCGAAATGGCCGAGAACATCAATCGCGGATTGCTCGACGGCGCGCTCGCCGACTGGTCCGTCGCCTCCTCCTTCAAGGTCATGGAGGTCACGACGAACCATTACAATGCCAAGCTCGGCGTGCTGCCCTTCGTCGTGGCGATGAACAAGGACACCTACGACGCCCTGCCCGAACCCGCCAGGAAGGCGATCGACGAGAGCGGCGACATGCTGGTCAAGCTGCAGGGAGACAGCTTCGACGCCTTCGAAAAGAAGGCGATCGAGAAGACCAGGGCCGAATCCGGCCAGACCGTCGTCGAGCCCGGCAAGGAAGAGTTCGCGAAGATCCGCGAGATGACCAAGGGCGTTCGCGACGACATGGTCTCGCGCAACGGTTCCGAAGGCATCGACAGCTACGAGGCCGCGCTGGAGAAGATGCGGGCCGAGTGAGGCCTGCCGCCGACCAGCCATCACAACGCCGGGCCGCGCCGTTCCGCGCGGCCCGCTTTCGCCTCAACCTGCCGGAATCGTCATGCTCGAAGAGATCGAAAGGCGCCTGTCGCACGTTTCGCGCATCACCGGCGGCGTCGGCGTATGCGGCCTGCTGGTCGTGGCCGTTTTGACCGTTGCCGACATCCTGGCGCGCTGGCTCGCCAATGCACCGCTTGCCGGCGTCGACGACATCTCCAAGCTGACGATCATCGTCGTCATTGCGGCGTGCTTCTCGGCCGGACTGTTCGAGCGCCGGCAGATCCAGATCCAGTTCCTCGGCAGCGCGCTGGGAGCCCGGGCAAGCGCCATCTTCGACGCCTTCGGCGCCATCGCCACGACCGTCATGTTCGCGCTGATGACGTGGCAGGTGGCGATCTACGCCGCCGACGTCACGTCCACCGGCGAGACCACGTTCCTGCTGCGCATACCGGTCGGGCCCGTGTGGTGGATCGCCACCATCCTGCTCGCCGCCTGCATTCCCATGCAGGCGATCGTCTCGCTGTCGGAGATCGTGCGCGCAATCACCAGGGCCGGCCCACCCGACAGGCCGCAGGATCGCTCCTATGGCTAGCGAGATCATTGGCCTGCTCGGCCTCGGCCTGATGTTCGTGCTGATCGCGTTTCACGTGCCGATCGGCGTGTCGATGGGCCTCTCCGGCTTCGTCACATTCGGTCTCCTGCGCAACTTCACGGCGGCGGTGTCGCTGTTCGGCACCGAGACGATCGACAAGCTGTCCAGCATGGACCTGGCCATCGTGCCGCTGTTCCTGCTGATGGGCGGCTTCGCGACCGTGGCCGGCCTCTCCTCCGATCTCTACCGCATCGCCAACGCATTCGTCGGGCACGTCCGCGGCGGCCTGGCCATGGCGACGATCGGCGGCTGCGCGGGCATGGGAGCGATCTGCGGGTCGTCGCTGGCGACCACCGCGACGATGACCAGGGTGTCGCTGGACGAGATGCTGGAGCGGCGTTACGCGCCCACCCTCGCCACCGGCAGCATCGCGGCGGGCGGCACGCTGGGCATTTTGATCCCGCCCTCCATCATATTCGTCCTCTACGCCGTGCTCACCGAGCAGTTCGTGCTGACGCTGTTCGTGGCGGCACTGCTGCCGGCGCTGGTCGCCATCACCCTTCACGGCATCGCCGTGCGCATCTACGTGCTCATCCATCCCGAAGCCGGCCCGGCCGGCGAGCGCGCGGGCTTTCGCGAGCGCATCCGCTCCGTCGGCGACGGCTGGGCCGCGCTCGGCCTGATGACCGTCGTCACCGGCGGCATCTATGCCGGCATCTTTTCCGTCACCGAATCCGCGGCCGTCGGCGCGGCCCTGTCGTTCCTGATCGCGCTCGGCCGCAAGCGCCTCAGCCTGCGCGAGTTCTGGGGCGTGCTCAGCGAGACCGCCGCCACCACGTCGATGATCTACATGATCGTCATCGGCGCCTCGATCTTCACCTACGCGGTGACGCTCTCGCAGCTCCCCGAATGGCTGGTCTCCAGCATCAGCGCGTCGGGCCTGCCGCCGCTCGTCATCATCTTCCTGCTTCTGGTGATGTATCTCGTGCTCGGATCGATCTTCGACACGATCTCGTCGATGATCATCACGCTGCCGTTCGTCTTCCCGCTCATCCTGCATCTCGGCTACGACCCGATCTGGTGGGGCGTGATCAACGTCATGGTCATCGAGATCGGCATGATCACGCCGCCGATCGGCATGAACGTCTTCGTCATGAAGGCGATGGTTCCCCACATCGAGCTTCGGACCATCTTTCGCGGGATCATGCCGTTCCTCGCCGCCGACATCGTGCGGCTCGTCATCCTGACCCTGTTCCCGATCATCGCGCTCTGGCTGCCCAACGTGCTCCATCTCGCGCGCTGAGGCGGCACGCGCCGGCGCCCGTGGGGCCGGCGCACCGAGCGCTTTGCAGTCTAGTTATGCAATATCGAAGCAGGCTTGCTGCGTGCCCTGCTCAGGGAAGCGCCACATCCCAGGCCCGCACGGCCTTGCTGCAATGGACGCAGACATAGCGTGCGTCGAGCACGTGGTCGTCGTGATGGACGAGGATATGCGGGGCGCCGGCGCTGCCCGACAGCCACCTGTCGCCCCAGTTGGAAAGGCTCAGAAATACCTCGTAGAGCCCTTCGCCCCGCTCGGTGACGCTGTAGTCGATGCGGCGCCCTTCGCTCAACGAGGTGACGAGCCCCATCTCGGTCAGCTTCTTCAGTCGCGACGACAATATGTTGGAGGCGATGTCGAGCTCGTTCTTGATCGCCTGGAATGTGTTGATTCCGCGGAACATTGCCTCGAGCACCAGATTGCTCCAGCGGTCTCCGACGACCGTCGCCGCCACCATGCGCGAGGCGTCTCCGCCCGAGGCCTTGCCGAACGCGGCGTCGTTGAGCCGCGAATTGCGCGCGGCGGGTTTCGGATCGATGCCGGCGCCGTCTCCGGACCGTATGCGGATGTCGGCGCGCTCGACCGGCTCGTGGCAGGCGCGGCACACCATCCTTGCCTCGAGCGATCGGCCGCACGGCTTGTGGATCAGCTTCTCGGGCAGGAAGTTCGGCCCGATGTCGTACTGCTTGTGCCACTTCCAGATCGACACGATGAAATCGTAGATGTCGAGGCCCTTCGGCGTCAGGTGGTATTCCTGGACCAGCGTCCGGTGCAGGGTCGGCTTCTTGTAGAAGATCTGGTTGTCGGCGAGCGCGGCGAGCCGCAGCGCCAGCGTCTGGCGCGGTATGCCGAGATTTTCCTGGAACTCGTTGAAGCGGCGGACGCCCATGAAGGCTTCCTTCAGGATCAGCACCGTCCACGCGTCGCCCACCACGTTGAGCGCCCGCACGAGCGAGCTGGCCTGGATTCCGCCGCCCTCCGACATTTTTCCGATTTCGCCCCCGTCAGTCGGGCTCGGCGTCGCGGCCGGCCAGAACTCCCCCGTCCAATAGCGCCGCGATCGACGCGCGATCAATCCCTGCCTCGGCGAGTATCTCGAAGCTGTGCTGGCCGAGATGCGGCGCGGCGCGGTCGACGGGCGCGACATGGCCCGAATAGGCGATCGGCTGCGCGAGCGCGTGACCGCCCTGCCAGACATGCTCGCGCGCCAGCGCCGGGTCCTCCAGCGCCTGGCGCGGCGACAGCACGGGGGCGACCGGGATCAGCGCCGCCCGCAACTCGCCGAGACACTCGTCGGTGGTGCGGGCAGCACACCATGCCGACATCGCCGCGTCGAGCTCGTCGAAATTCGCACCGCGTGCCTCGTCGTCCGCATAGCGAGGATCGGCAAGCCAGTCCTCGCGCCCGAGCAGGCGTGCCGCACGGCGGAATATGCCCGCCCCGATCGCCTGCACGAGCAGGTGGCCGTCGCGGGTCGCGTAGGTGTTCGCCGGCGCGGCGAGCTGTGCTCGGTTGCCCGTGCCCTGCCTGCCCGGCCCGAGCACGCTCTCCTCGATGAGGTTTCCCGCCATCATGAACAGTGCGCTGCCGGCGAGCGAGGCCTCTATGTGGCGGCCTCGGCCGGTGGCGTCGCGCTCGCGCAGCGCCGCCATCGCGGCGAAAGCCGACAGCGCCGCCGTCATGTGGTCGACGAAATGGACGTAGGACTTGCGGGGCTCGCCAGCCTCGCCGCTCAGATGCATGGCGCCGGAAACCGCCTGCCCGACCCCGTCGAAGCCCGGCAGGTGCGACAGGCCGGTCGGCGCGCCGAAGGCGGTGCAGGTGACGAGTATGATGCCGGGATTGATGCTCGCGAGGCGTTCGTAGTCGAGGCCCATCGCCTCGCGCGTCGCCGGCGGCGCGTTGACGACGACGATGTCGGTCCTTGCCGCAAGCGCGTCCAGAACGGGCCGCGAGGCCGCGTCGAACAGGTCGAGCGCAAGCGAGCGCTTGTTGCGGTTCACATGCCCGTAGACGGCCCCGCCGGGATGACCTTCGCCAAGCGGCTGTACCTCGCGGTCGGCGCCGCCCTTCGGCCTTTCGACCCGGATGACGTCGGCGCCGAGATCGGCCAGCATCGCCGCACACAGCGGCCCGGCGATGAACTGTCCGCAGTCGAGCACCCGTATCCCGGCAAGCGGTTGCGGCGCGCCCTCGGGCGCCGCCGCGCCGCCGCTCTCCGGCTCGTTCACCCGAAGATGTCCTCGCCCGGGACCCATGTGGTGTGGAAGCCGGCGGAGATGCGGTGCGGGATCTTCACGCGCGCGATCGGCCCCCGGCTGATGTCGCCGGCGTGGAAGACCAGGCAGGCCGAGCTCCAGTCATTGGTGTCCGTCGTGAACGTCACCGCGTAGGCTTCCTCTTCCGGCGTCTCGGGCGTGGCGCCCTTGCGCGGGGCGATCGGCGCCTCGTTGCCGAACACGCCGTCGCCGTAGTCGAAGCGCTGGCTCGTCCCGCTCTCGAAATCGTAACGAACGATGCCGTCGAAGGTCTGGCACTGGCCGGAGGTCGAGCCCGCCTCCGGAAGCGGGATGACCTGGTTGAACGAAATGCGCGACTTGCGGCCGAGATAATTGTGGTTGGCGGTCGGGAATTCGGTGTTGAGATCGTCGATCGGCCCCTCGCGCACTTCGCCGGTGCGCATGTTGAACGACCAGCGATAGAGCACGTGAAGACGGCGGCGCTGTGCCATCATCGAGGCGAGCTTGCCGTCCTTGGTGTCGCGCTCGTAGCTGGGGTCGGCCTGGCGGCAGCCGATCTGGTGCACCCACTCGCCCTCTTCCCAGCAATTGACGAGATGCAGGATGTAGCACGGCTCGGCTTCGAACCACTTGACCTCGTGCGACTGCCCCTTGCGCGGGATGATGCCGAAGCGGGCCGGGATGTCGTGATGGAAGCGCACCACGCGCTTGCCGTGCTGCTTGAGGATGTCGACGTCGTGGAAGAACGGCAAATCGTGCAGGATCGCGTAGTTCTCGGTCAGCCCGAGATCGTGCGGCGAACGCGGCCCCGGAATGTCGATCGGCACGTCGTGGATCAGGTTGCCGTTCGGGTCGCCGACGCCGTAGCGCATGTAGGGCGGCTTGTCGCCGTAGCTGAAGAAGAACAGCTCGCCCGTCCACGGGTCCACCTTGGAGTGCGCCGACAGCGTGTGCGCCAGCTGCCCGCCGAAGGTTTCCTTGCCGCGCGTGTCGAGCGACATCGGGTCGATCTCGTAGGGATCGCCCGCCATATGCCACAGCGACAGCAGCTTGCCGGCATAGAAGATGACGTCGGTGTTGGACACGTCCTTGATCGGCGACCCCGGCAGCCGGAAATTGTAGGGGCCGGCAATGCCCGGCCAGATCGCCTTGCCGGCGATGTTCTCGACCTCGTAGGCCTCGGTGCGGATGTAGCGCTGGCGGAACGACGCCTTGCCGTCACGGAAGTAGATGGCGCGCAGCATCGCGTCGCCGTCGTAGTAGTGATAGCGGTTCGCCGGCGTGAAACGCTGCGAGGGTCCGTTCATCACGTAGGCGCCGTAGAGGTCCGCCGGCAGTTCGCCCTCGATCTCCAGGTCGTCGGCGTCGTATTCCCGGTCGGTCGGTGCGAACAGGCCGTGCAGGTACGGGTGGTCGTAGCTCCAGATCCAGTCGGGCGCATCCGGAGGCGGGGCGCCGTCGGGGGCCATCAGCCTGACGTTGAGCTTCGAGATCGGAAGGTCGTGATTGGAATGCGCCTCGTGCGCCCACTGACCTTGTTGCATGGCAGCCTCCAGGAGTTTCTTAACTAGACTTACCACCATTGCTGGTGGTGTCAATCTCCGGGAGCACCCGTTCCGGGCTCATCACCGGGTGTAGCGCTCATTTCCCCGGCGATATCATCGCATTTCAAGTCCACCCTGCCGGCCTCAAGGCAGCGTGGGTGGTTGGCCGCAGGGCCGCGCCAGCGCCGGCCGCGACTTGCGCCAAGCCAACAAGCTGCTGCAAATTCAACAGCTTGCTGCAATATGAGCCCGAACTCGCGCGAGGCGCTTGCACGCCTCCGAGTGCTGGTCTAGTTTAGCAACGAAACGCGCCGCCATCGCGAGAGACACCCTGCGGCGGCCAGGAAAAGAACTCGGAAGCGCCGCATGCCCCACGCCCTGGTCTGTCTGCCCGGCCTGTTGTGCACCCCCGCGGTGTGGGCTGCCTCGGCGGAACTGCTGGGCCGCGACGTCACGCTGCCTTCCATTCCGGCGGACGACAGCATCCCCCGCATCGCTGCCACGCTGCTCTCAGGCCTTCCCGAAAGGTTCGTCCTCGCCGGCTTCTCGATGGGCGGCTACATCGCCTTCGAAATCCTGCGCCAGGCGCCCGATCGCGTTGTCGGCCTCGCCCTGTTCTCCACGACGGCGGCGCCCGACAGCGAGGAACAGAAGGCCGGCCGCGCCGTCGCCGCCGAACGGGCGCGCGCGCAGGGGATGGACGCCTTCGCCGGCAAGCTCGCAAGGTTCCTGCTCGGCCCCGACCACGCCGGCAACGAGCGCCTGACGAACGAGGTGGTCGCGATGGCAGTCGAGACCGGCGTCGAAACCTTCGCCATGCACCAGCACGCCATAGCCGCGAGGCGCGACAGCCGCGATCTGCTCGCCGGGATCGACTTCCCGGTGGTGGTGGCGGCCGGCGACCAGGACAAGGTCATCCCCCCGCAGGCGCAGGAGACGCTGGCCGGGGCGATCGGCACGGCTTCGTTGGAACTGGTGCCCGGCTGCGGCCACATGCTGCCGCTGGAAGCGCCCGGCGCGGTCGCATCCTCGCTGGCGGCGCTGCTCGACGCGGTGGCCGCCCCGGCCACTCCCAGGAAGAGGGCAAATGCTTAGCGACAACAATATCCGCCGCCGGCTGCGCGACCTGCGCATCCCCGTGTTCGCCGCGCCGATGTTCCTGGTCTCCGGACCGGAGCTCGTGGTGGCGTGCTGCAAGGCCGGCATCGTCGGGTCGTTCCCGGCACCCAACGTGCGCACCGTCGAGGAACTCGACGTCTGGCTCGATCGGATCACGCGCGAGCTGGCGGAGGCGTCTTCCGACGGCGACTGGCCGGTGGCGCCGTGGGCGCTGAACCTCGTCACCCACCGCACCAATCCGCGCCTGCCGCACGATCTGAAGCTGGTCGAGAAATATCAGCCGCCCATCGTCATCACCGCGCTCGGCAGTCCCATCCCGGCGATCGAGACCGTGCATTCCTACGGCGGCCTCGTCTTCGCCGACGTCAACAATCTGTTCTACGCGCGCAAGGCCGCCGAGGCCGGAGCCGACGGGCTGGTGCTGGTGTGCGCCGGCGCCGGCGGCCATACCGGAGAACTCTGCAACTTCGTCTTCGTCGAGGAAGTACGGAAGTTCTACGACGGCTACATCGCGCTTGCCGGCGGCATCGGCACCGGCCGCGCGGTGGCGGCGGCCGAATTCATGGGCGCCGATTTCGGCTATGTCGGCACCCGCTTCATCCCGACGGCCGAAAGCCTCGCCGAGGAGGGCCACCAGCAGATGATCGTCGCCTCCACCGCCGACGACCTGCTGGTCACCAAGGCGTTCACCGGCGCCCGCGCCAGCATGCTGAAACCCAGCATCGTCGCACAGGGGCTGGATCCCGATCAGGTCGCCTCGCAGACCGCCAGGATGAACTTCACCGGCCTGGAGGGACGCGAGGTCAAGCCGTGGAAGGGCATATGGGCGGCCGGCCAGTGCATCGGCGCGATCAGTGCCGTCGAGCCGACGGCGGCAATCGTCGAGCGCATGGCCGGCGAATATTCGGAGGCGACCGAGCGGATGGCGCCGGCGCGCGCGAGCCTGGCCGAGGCGCTGTGATGCGGCCGTTTTCGCCCGAGCAGATCGCCGCCTACAGGCGTGAAGGCGCCTGGGGCGAGGATTCCATCGGCACGCTGTTCGAGCGAAACGCGCTTGCCGCGCCCGAACGCACCGCCATCGTCGATCCGCCCAATCGCGCCGAACTCGTCGACGGTATCGCCACGCGCATGACCTACGCCGAAGCGCTGGCGGCCGTCGACAACCTGGCGCGCTCCTTTCTCGCCGACGGGTTGCGGTACGGCGACATCCTGCTCGTGCAGATGCCCAACATCCACGAGCTGACGGTGGTCTATCTCGCCGCGGCCAGCATCGGCGTGATCGTCAGCCCCGTGCCGGTCCAGTACCGGCGTCACGAGCTGGATTCGATCCTGCGCATCGTGACGCCGCGCGCCTTCTGCACCGTTTCCCGCTTCGGCCGCTATCGGCTGGCCGAGGATTTCATCGCGGGCACGGGTTTCAGCGGTCCGGTCTACGTTCTGGGCGAGGACGTTCCGGCCGGCGCCCGCGATCTCGCCGAGGCGATGGGCGGCGGCCACCACGACATCACGTTCGAGCGTAACCGCGACCCGGATTCGCTGTTTTCCATCTGCTGGACCTCGGGCACCGAGGGCATCCCCAAGGCCGTCCCCAAGACCCACAACAACTGGCTGTCGAGCCGCTGGAGCTCGTCCGACAGCTCGCGGCTTGAACACGGCGACGTTCTGCTTGCACCGTTTCCCTTCGTCAACGCAGCCTCGATCGGCGGGCTGATGATGCCATGGCTGAGGATCTGCGGAACACTGGTGCTGCATCACCCCTTCGACGTGTCGGTGTTCCTTAATCAGCTCCGCTCGGAACAGGTCGCCTATACGGTGGTGGCGCCGGCCATCATCGCCAACATCGTCGGCCGTGACGATGCCGGCATCGCCGAGGCGCTGACCAGCGTCCGCGCCATGGGCACCGGCTCGGCGCCTCCGGACCCGGCCCACGTCGCCGCCTTCGAACGGCGCTTCGACATCGCCGTCATCAACATCTTCGGCTCCAACGAAGGCATCCAGCTCGCCTCGAGCCGCGACGCGGTGCCAGATCCGGAGGTTCGCTGCCGGCTGTTTCCCCGCAGCGGCGACCTCGGCTGGCGCGGCGGCGAGCGCACCTCCAACGGCTGCACGTTCCGCCTGGTCGATCAGGAGACCGGCGAGGTCATCGCCGCCACAGGCCGCGCCGGCGAAATGCGCATCAAGGGACCGTCGGTGTTTCCCGGCTACTACACCATGGCCGGCTACGACCGCTCGATGTTCGACGCCGACGGCTATTTCCGCACCGGCGATCTTTTCGAGATCGTGGAAAAGGAGGGTGACGCGCCGTTCGTGCGCTTCGTCGGCCGCTCCAAGGAGCTGATCGTGCGCGGCGGCATGAAGATCGCGCCGGCCGAAGTGGACGGCGTGCTTTCCGCCCATCCCGATCTCGCCGAGGCGGCCACCACCGCCTATGCCGACGACCGGCTGGGCGAACGGGTCTGCGCCGTGGTCGTGCCGAAGCAGGGGCGCGAGGTGACGCTTTCCGCGATCGCCGCCTTCTGCGAGGAGCGCGGCCTGGCGAAATTCAAATGGCCGGACAGGCTGATGATCGTCGACGCCCTGCCGCGCAACCCGCTGGCCAAGGTCCAGCGCGGCAAGCTGCGCGAAATGGTGGAGGCCGAAATGAGCCAGCCGGTCGCCCGCATTGCCTGAACATTTTTGGAGGACTGCAACATGAGCGCGAGCGACGTCTACGTACTCGGCGGATACCAGACGGACTTTGCCCGCAACTGGACCCGTGAGGGAAGCGGGCTTTCCGAGATGATGTCAGAGGCCGTCCTCGGCGGGCTCGATGCCACCGGCATCGCCCCAGAGGCGGTCGAAACGGCCCATGTCGGCAACTTCGCCGCCGAACTGTTTTGTGGGCAGGGACAGCTCGGCGGCGTGTTCTCGGCACTCCACCCGGCATTCTCCGGCCTGCCGACATCACGGCACGAGGCCGCCTGCGCGTCGGGCAGCATTGCCCTGCTGGCCGCGGCCGCCGAGATCGAGGCCGGCCGCTACGACCTCGCCTGCGTGGCCGGCGTGGAATACATGCGCAACGTTCACGGCGACGATGCCGCCGGCCATCTCGGCGCCGCCTGCTGGCGCGGCCGCGAGGCCGAGGATGCGCGCTTTGTCTGGCCCTACATGTTCGGTCGATTGATGGACGAATACGAGGAGCGCTACGGGCTCGACTACGCCCACCTCATGCGCATCGCCGAAATCAACTACGAGAACGCCTCGCGCAATCCCAACGCGCAGACGCGCAACTGGCGCTTCGGCGAGAACGCCTTCACCGCCGACGACCAGGAAAACCCGGTGATCGAGGGTCCGGTGCGGCGGCAGGATTGCGGGCAGGTGACCGACGGCGCGGCCGTCGTCTTCCTGGCCTCGCGCAAGGCCGCGGAGGAATATGCCGGCCGCCACGGCATCCCGGTGGAGAAACTGTCGCGCATTTCCGGCTGGGGCCATCGCACCGCCACCATGCGCTTCGACGACAAGATGAGCGAATCGCGCGGCGGCGACTATGTCTTCCCGCATCTGCGCACCGCGATCCGCGACGCGTTCGGGCGCGCCGGCATCGCTTCGGCCGACGATCTCGACCTGATCGAGACCCACGACTGCTTCACCGTCACCGAATACATGGCGCTCGACCATTTCGGCCTCACCGAGCCGGGCAAGTCTTGGCAGGCCGTGGAGGAGGGCACCATCGCCATGGGCGGGCGGCTTCCGGTCAATCCGAGCGGCGGCCTGATCGGCCTCGGCCACCCGGTGGGGGCGACCGGGGTGCGCATGATGCTGGACGTCCACAACCAGGTCACCGGTCAGGCCGGGCCCTGCCAGGTCGAAGGCGCGCGCCGCGCCGCCACGCTCAACATCGGCGGCAGCGCGACCACCACGGTCAGCTTCGTGGTCGAGAACGCAGCTTTGAAATGAAATACGCAGTAGTGATGTCGGCCTTCAGAGAAGGGCAGGATCCATTATGATCACAAAATATCGGGGCACTTGCCGCTCGCGCGACTGACACGAAAGCGAATCGACAGCGCGCAGGTGATGCCCAAGCGATTTATACTCTGCTTCAACTCTGGCCGTTACAAGGGGCAGTGGAGTCAGGCGACTACTTTCACGCCGGCCTTGACAGCCCAAAACGAGTTGTCGTTTGATCGAGCAGCTCTCAGGGAGGACGAAATGAAGCTGGCCTGTCTGCGCCTCATCTTTACCGCAATCTGCCTGGCCGTAGGTCTGTCCGCGACCGCGGCCGCCGCAGATCCCATCCGCGTAAATTTCGTCCCGATTTCAGACGGTTTGCCGCTTTTTGTGGCGAAGGACCAAGGCTTCTTCGACAAGCGCGGCCTCGATGTCCAGCTGACCGCGGCGCCGAATCCGTCTGTGATGATCAGCGCCATTGCCTCAGGCTCGGCCGAGGTCGGCCATACCGTCCTCATCCCCGTCCTATCGGCCTGGCAGGCGGGCATCGAACTGTCGGTGATCGCCGGCGCGTCGGCCTTTCCGTCCGTCCAGCCGCCGGCAGTCGGCGTGCTCGCGCGCAAGGGCAGCGGCATCAAGTCGCCGAAGGATCTCGAGGGCAAGACGGTCGGCGTGGTGGGCCTGCAGTCCTATCACCAGGCAATGGTGCAGCGCTGGATGCGGGAGAACGACAGCGACTACACGAAGGTCCGCTTCGTGGAGGTTCCCTTCCCGCAGATGCAGGACCTCCTGGCCAGCGGCAACGTCGATGCAGTCGTCTCCGTCGACCCCTTCTACTCCAAGATGATAAAGGAAGGCGTCGGCTACGATTTTGGCGATTTCGTCGCGACGATGCCCGACGGCGCCCCGATCGTCATCTTCGTCGCCTCGCGCGAATGGGCCGAAGCGCATCCCGACGAAGTGAAGGGGTTTCGCGACGCGCTGAAAGAAGCGGCGGACTTCATTAAGGCCAATGACGCCGAGGCACGCAAGAGCTTCGCCAAATGGACCAAGCTGCCGGAGGCGGTGGTGGCTACTTCGCGTTGGGGCACCTTCTCCGTCGATGTTCCCGCCCAGGGAATCCAGTACTGGATCGACACGATGAAGGACCAGGGCATGCTTTCGTCCGACGTCAAGGGCGCAGATCTCCTCCCCTCCTATCTCCGCTAGCAGGCGGCGTCGGTCGGCTGCGCCGGCCGACGCCCCAATCTGGAAGACCGCATTCTTGGCAGACGAACTCTTCAGCTCGGCGGCGACGCTGGCCCGCCGGATTCGTGACCGCGAGATCGGCGCGGAAGAACTCCTCGACGGCTATCTCGACCGCGTGGCCGCCTACAATCCCGCAGTCAACGCCGTCGTCGTGCTCGACGTCGAGGCGGCGCGCCTCGCGGCTAAGGCGGCCGATGCCGCCGTCGCGAAGGGCGAAGTGCTCGGCCCCTTGCATGGCGTGCCGATGACGATCAAGGAATCCTTCAATCTAACCGGTACGCCGACCACCTACGGACTGCCTCCGTTCCGCAATAATCTCGCGCAGAGCGATGCCGTCGCCGTTTCGCGCCTCAAGGCCGCCGGTGCGGTCGTTTTCGGCAAGACCAACGTCCCGCCGGGGCTCGCCGATGCCCAGAGCGCGAACCAGATCTACGGGCGCACGCGCAACCCCTGGAACCTCGACCGGACGCCCGGGGGCTCTTCGGGCGGGTCCGCGGCCGCGCTTGCGGCCGGTCTGTCGGCGCTCGAACTCGGCAGCGACATCGCGTCTTCGGTGCGCAATCCTGCGCACTATTGCGGCGTCTTCGCCCACAAGCCCACCTACGGCCTCTGCTCTTCCGTCGGCCATTCCCTGCGCACCCGCCACGCGCCCGGCGACATCTCGGTGATCGGGCCGCTCGCCCGCAGCGCCGAGGACCTGGAGACGGAGTTCCGCATCATCGCCGACGCCAGCCACGAGACTTTTGCCGGCCAACACCGGCGCGCGGCGGAAAGCGAGTTGGTTTCGCTGCGCGGACTGAAGGTCGGGGTTGTTCTCAACGACGAATATGCGGAGGTCGACGGCGCGATCGAACATCAGCTCGCGCAACTGGCGGAGTTCCTGCGCGGGGAGGGGGCCGACGTCCGGATCGGCTGGCGTCCCGACATCGACAGCCATCGCGCTCATGTCGTCTACGAATTGCTGATGCGCGCGGCCATTTCTCAGGACATGACCGACGGGGACGTGGCGGCCTTCGAGGCCGAAAAGGCCGACCCGGAGAGCGCCAAGAGCCAGTTGCGAACGATGTTCCTGCAGGGTGTCACGATGAGCCATCGCGAATGGCTGCGGCTGAACGAGGAGCGGCATTCGATCGCGGCGATATGGCGCGATTTCTTCACCGAATGCGACATCTTGCTCTGCCCGGTATTGGCGACGACCGCATTCCCGCACGATGAACGCGCACCGGCCTGGCGGACGCTGGAGATCAACGGCCGAGAGGTCCCGTTCGGGCGTCAGCTCTTCTGGGCGGGCTACACGGGAGCATTCTTCCTGCCCTCGACGGTGGCTCCCATCGGAGTGTCGGATGACGGCTTGCCGATCGGGGTGCAGATCGTCGGCGACCAGCTCGACGACTTCAAATGCATCCGCTTCGCGCGGCTGCTGGAGGAGCGCTACCGTGCCTTCCAGGCGCCGCCGGGATTTGCCGCCAGGCCGGGCAGCGGGGATCGTGCCTGACATGGCGCCGTTGATCAGCTTCCGCGATGCCGGAGTCTCCTTCGGCAGCAAGCAGGTGCTGAAGGGCCTCGACCTCGACATCGCGGCCGGCGAGTTCGTCTGCGTGGTGGGCGCCTCCGGCTGCGGCAAGACGACGATGCTGCGTCTCATTGCCGGGCTGCAACGCCCGAGCGCCGGTGCCGTTTCCTATGCCGGCGAGCCCATCGTGAAGCCGCGGCCCGAGATCGCAGTCGTCTTCCAGGATTACGGCAAGGCGCTCCTGCCCTGGCGCACCGTGTCGGGCAACATCGAACTTGCGCTCGAGGCAGCGGGTATGCCCCGGCAGGAGAGGGCGTCCGTCATCGCCGAACTGCTCGCGCTGATGGGACTTGAAGGCGACGGCGGCAAGTTTCCCTCCGAGCTTTCGGGCGGAATGCAGCAGCGCGTGCAGATCGCGCGCAGCCTGGCACAGAAGCCTGAAGTGCTGCTGATGGACGAGCCGTTCGGCGCACTCGACGCGATGACCCGGCAGGGCCTCCAGGACGAGCTGCAACGGCTGATGATGCAGCATCGCATGACCGTCTTCTTCGTCACCCACGATCTCGAGGAGGCGATCTATCTGGGCGACCGCGTGATCGGTCTGCGGCGCAACCCCGGGCGGATAGGCGAGGTCTTCGACGTTCGGATCGGCCGCCCACGAGATCAGGTGGCCACCCCCGAGGATCTGGAATTCCTGCGCATCCGGCGTGAACTCTACGACTTCGTCAAGGAGACGGAGCGCGAGCCGGCGTCATGAACTGGCGGGGCGCCATCCTTCCCGTTGCACTGATTGCCGCCGCGCAGATCGCCGCCGCGACAAACGGCGTGGAGAGCGACGCTCTCGCGAGCCCGGCCGAAATCCTCGTCTCGCTGGTCGGGGCACTGGCGGATGGCTCCATGCTGCGGGCGACAGTGGAGACTCTGGGCGCCGCACTGGGCGGACTGCTCGTGGGCGGCTCGGTCGGGATTCTCGCCGGCACACTTCTCGGACTCTCCAGTGTGCTCGATCGGCTGATGACGGTGTCGATCGAGCTGGTCCGGCCGGTTCCTTCCGTCGCCATCATTCCGCTGTTCATGCTGATCTTCGGTCTCGGTTTTCGGCTCGAGATCGCAGTTGTCGCGTTCAGTGTCGTTTGGACTGTTCTCGTGCTGACGCGCGGCGCGGTGGCCAACATCGAGCCGCGGCTGCTCGAGGTGGCGCGGATGCTCGGCCTTTCGCACCAGCAGGCGATCTGGAAAATCGTGTTGCCGTCTGCATTGCCACGCATTTTCGTCGCGGTTCGCCTCGCGGCCACCGTGTCGCTGATCGTCGCAGTCACCGTCGAAGTGGCGGTGAACCCGCTCGGCCTCGGCTACGGCATGCAGATCGCGCAGCAGGCGCTTCGACCTGCATGGATGTTCGCTTATCTCGTCTGGTTGATCGTCGTCGGCTGGAGCTTCAACTACCTGCTGGTGCGGATCGAGGGCGCTGTTCTGCATCGCATGAACGTCATCGGGGCAAGCCGATGAAGGCGCGTGACCTGATGTGGGGACTGGCGAGCGTCGGCGTCGCGGCGCTGTTCGTGTTCGTGTGGTATCTCGCCAGCGCCCATCGTCTGGTTGCACCCGTCTTCCTGCCGCCGCCGGGGAAGGCCTTCGAGGCGTTCGCCACGGGCTTTCAGGACGGTCGGTTGTCCACGGCCACCATCGAGACGTTGCAGCGGATTTTGCTCGGATGGCTGCTCGCTTCCGTGCTCGGCATCGTCATCGGGGCATGGGTCGGGCTCTCGTCATTCGCGCGCATCTATGTCGTGCCGACGCTGGAACTGCTGCGGCCACTGCCGGCTTCGGCGGCGATCCCGGTGGCGATCACCTTTTTCGGGCTCTCCGATGCGATGGTGCTGGCCGCAGTCGGCTTCGGCGCCGTGTGGCCGATGCTGCTGGCGACCGCCCACGGCGTCGCGTCGGTCGACGTGCGTCTCGTGGAAGTCAGCCGCATGCTGCGTCTGGGCCGGGTGCGCTACCTGCGCGTCATCGCGCTGCCGAATGCGTTGCCGGACATCCTCTCGGGCATGCGGGTGGGGCTCGTGGTGGCACTGATCATTACGATCGTGGGCGAGATGCTCACCAGCCGAACCGGCCTCGGCCAATGGGTCATGCTCGCCGCCCGTAGCTTCCGCTCGGCGGACATGTTCGCCGGAATCATCGTGCTCGGCCTGATCGGCCTAGTCTCGGCGCTGTTGCTGTCGCAGGTGGAACGGTGGGCGCTGCGCTGGCGGCCTCGGTCCGCC
>CAWFKS010000001.1:300000-319887 GCA_963816435.1 uncultured Alphaproteobacteria bacterium | reverse complement strand
TGTTGCCGTAGTGCCGGTCGCCGACCGCCATCAGCCGCTCGCCGACATTGGCGCCGGCCGATACCGTCATGCGCAGCCCGTCGGCCGGGTTCTGGTGCACGAAGCCCCAGTCGGTGCGCATCAGAAAACGCCGCTCCGCCTCGCTCATCCGGTAGAGGTCGTGGAAGGCGCCGTCGCGCATGCGGTAGACGACGGTGCCCGATGTCGGAAGCAGCCGCGTCGACACGCAGTTGAGAAGCGTCGTCTTGCCGGAGCCGAACTCGCCGACCACCGCCAGCACCTCGCCAGGCCACAGGTCGAAGGAGACATCCTGGCAGCCGATCCGGCCGCCGTAGGATTTCGACAGCGAGGTGACCCGCAGCAGCGGTTCGTCGGTCATTGCACTTCCTCCGCCATCGCGCCTTTATGGCCGGCCGCGCGCCGCTCCTCGCAATAGTCGGTGTCGGAGCACACGAACATGTGGCCGCCCGCATCGTCGAGGATCACCTCGTCGAGATAGACGCCGGTGCCGCCGCACAGCGCGCAGGGCTCGTCGAACTCCTGGATCTCGAACGGATGGTCCTCGAAGTCGAGGCTGACTACATCCGTGAAAGGCGGGACGGCGTAGATGCGCTTTTCGCGACCGGCACCGAACAGCTGCAGAGCCGCCGAACGATGCATCTTCGGATTGTCGAATTTCGGCGTCGGCGACGGGTCCATCACGTAGCGCCCCTCGACCTTCACCGGGTAGGCGTAGGAGGTGGCGATGCGGCCGTGGTGGGCGATGTCCTCGTAGAGCTTCACATGCATCAGCCCGTATTCCTCGAGCGCGTGCATCTTGCGCGTCTCGGTCTCGCGCGGCTCCAGGAAGCGCAGCGGCTCGGGGATCGGCACCTGAAAGACCAGCACCTGGTTTTCCGTCAGCGGCCTTTCGGGGATGCGGTGACGCGTCTGGATGATCGTGGCGTCGGCGGTGTGCGTGGTCACGGCGACATGAGCGACCTTCTGGAAGAAGGCGCGGATGGACACCGCGTTGGTCGTGTCGTCGGCGCCCTGGTCGATCACCTTCAGCGTGTCGTCGGGACCGATGATCGACGCCGTCACCTGCACGCCGCCGGTGCCCCAACCATAGGGCATCGGCATCTCTCGGCTGGCGAACGGCACCTGGTAGCCCGGAATGGCGATCCCCTTGAGGATGGCGCGCCGGATCATCCGTTTCGTCTGCTCGTCCAGATAGGCGAAATTGTAGGCCGCGATTTCGCCGGCGGCGGCAACTTCAGCGCCCATTGCGCGTTTCTCCTGCCAAACGGAGACATGAACCATGGATATCGGCATCTTCTTCGCAGCCCTGATCGCGGCGGCCGGCGGCATCGGCGTCTGGAGCGCCGTGCATCACGCGAGTCATGACGATGTGACCGCCAACCGCGACGTCCACGCCTAGGGCTTGCGTAACGGAACTCATTCGGCCGCCTTCCGCCGTTCCTCGTCGGCTTCTTCCACCTTGCGGCGCAGACGGCGGACGAGGTCGAGTTCGGCCTGGAAATCGACGTAGTGCGGCAGCTTCAGGTGCTCGACGAAGCCGGTCGCCTGCACATTGTCTGAATGCGAGATGACGAATTCCTCGTCCTGCGCCGGCGCCACGACATCCTCGCCGAATTCCGAGGCCCGCAGCGCCCGGTCGCACAGCGCCATCGCCATCGCCTTCCGTTCCGACTGGCCGAACACCAGCCCGTAGCCGCGCGTGAATTGCGGCGGCGCCTTGGCCGATCCGCGGAACTGGTTGACCATCTGGCATTCCGTGACGCGGACGCGCCCGAGCGGAACCGTAAACGGCAGTTCCGGCACGTCGAGCTCGACTTCCACCTCGCCTATCCTCACCTCGCCGACGAAGGGATGGGAGCGCGCATAGCCGCGCTGTGTGGAATAGGCGAGCGCCAGCAGGAACCCCTCGTCGCCGCGCGAAAGCGCCTGCAGCCGCGCGTCGCGATCGAGCGGAAACTCCAGCGGCTCGCGCGTGATGTCGCCGGTGCGGTGATCCTCCGGCAGCGCGCCGTCCTCCTCGATCAGCCCTTCGCGCGCCAGGATCGACGAGACGCGTGGCATCGCCGCCTCCCCACTCTCTTGCGCGACGGGCGCCTCCACCTCGCTGCCCTCGGCCAGATTCGGATCGAGCAGCCGGTGCGTGTAGTCGAAGGTGGGCCCGAGCACCTGGCCGCCGGGCAGGTCCTTGTACGTCGCCGAGACACGCCGCTCGACGCGCATGGCGGCGGTATCGGCGGGCCGCGTGTAACCGAAGCGCGGCAATGTGGTGCGATAGGCGCGCAAGAGGAAGATCGCCTCGATCATGTCACCACGCGCCTGCACGATCGCCAGCGCCGCCAGATCGCGGTCGTAGAGAGAGCCCTCCGCCATCACGCGGTCGACGCCGAGCGCCAGTTGCTCGACCACCTGGTCGAGCCTCAGCGCCGGCACGGAACGGTCGCCGCGCCTGCGATCCGCGAGCAGCCGGTGGGCGTTCTGGATGGCGGCCTCGCCGCCCTTTACCGCGACATACATCGCCTCATCCCTTCTCGCCGACGCGCGTCGTGCGCGGCAGCGCCGCCACCGCGTCCGGCCCCGCGAGGATCAGGTCGATCCCGCGCGGAAAGCGTTGGTTGTTCTGGCGCCACTGCTCGATGAAATGGCGCGGCATCGGCGTCGGCGCGAGCGAGGCTTCATCCTCGATTCCCGGGCCGCGCAGCGTCAAAGCCGGACCGTCGTCCAGGCTGCCGACCTGCAGGATCAAGGTCGTCGAGCGGTCCGGATATTCCTGCGTGCCCTGCGAAAAATTCTCGAACGCCATCAACTCGCCGGGCGCCGCCACGATGGCGAAATGCGCGTCGGCCGGCGTGTGCGCTGCCGGCGCGCCGGTGTGGAAGCCGAGCCAACCCGCCACGTCTGCACGCTCGCGCAACGCCGGGTCGAGCCAAACCGGCGTGTCCTGGTCGCACAGCGTCAGCGCCACCGCGCCGGCAACGGCCGAAAGCGGCTTCGGCGGCTTGGGAAGTGCCACGAGCCGGCGCCCCGTCCCCGGCCGTGCCATCGCATCCATGACGGCGCGGAAGGTGGACTGCGCGTCGAATACGGGACTGGCGAAGCCACCGTCGATCGTGTCGGCTTTCGCAGCCATCAATCCTCTCCCCTGACCATGGTGAAGAAGTCGACCTTGGTGGCGGCGGTCTCCTCGCGTCGGCGGCGGTCGGCCTCGTCCTGTTCGGCCGCAAGGGGAGTCAGAATTCGCGTCTCGATCTCGTCGCGGCGCGCCGGGTCCTGCCACAATGCGTCGCAGATCGCAGCGAGCCGTGCCTTCGCCCTGTCGCGGCCGAGCGCGTAGGAATGGCCGATATGGCCGGACGCCAGCCGGACCGTGGCGCGCGTTACCGTCGCATCGCCGAAATTGAACGGCGAGCCGCCGCCGCCGATGCGTCCGCGCAGCATCACCAGCCCGGTTTCGGGCCCGCGCAGCGTCTCCCCATCTTCCGGCAGCCCTGCCGCACGCCAAAGCTCGGCAAGGCGCTCGCCCGGCGCGGACGCCAGCACCGCCATCATGCGCCGCCGCCCTTCGTGCAGTTCCGCCTCTCGCATGCCCATTCCCGATCGGTCCCTCTGCTATTTGTCTATTGTTGTAGACAATCCGACAAATGCTGTCTATGCCTAACCTGCGTTCGTGACGCGGCGATGACAGGAGCGGGTATGACTGCGGCAACGGCGATGGCGGGGATGGAACGGCGCAGCGGTGTCGCGCTGTGGCGTCAGATCGCCGATCGCATCCGCTACGAGACGGCTGCCGGCGCACTTGGCGCTGATGGCAGGTTGCCTACCGAGATGGCGCTGGCCGAGCGTTTCGGCGTCAATCGCCACACCGTCAGGACGGCGATCGCAGCGCTCGTGCGCGAGGGCGTGCTGCGGGCCGAGCAGGGCCGCGGCACTTTCCTGGAAAGACGCGAGAAACTCACCTATCCGATCGGCCCGCGCACCCGCTTCCGCGACGGGCTCTCGAGCCAGGCGAGCGAGCTCGGGAGCCGTCTGCTCGACCACGCACTGGAGCCGGCGGACGAGCGTATTGCGAAGGCACTTGAGCTTGCACCCGGTTCGATGGTGTTGCGGCTGGAAACGCTGAGCGCGGCCGACGGCCGGCCACTGTCGCGCGCCACGAGCTGGCTCGACGCGACACGCTTCGCCGGGTTCGAAAAGGCGCTCGCGCGGACGGGCTCCGTCACCCTCGCCTTCCGCGACTACGATGTTTCAGATTATCTGCGCCGCTCGACGGTCGTGTCGGCGCGTCACGCCTCCGATGCCGACCTCGGCGACCTCGGCCTGTCGCCCGGCGCCATCGTGCTGGTCACGCTGGCCGTCAATGTCGACACGGACGGGCAGGCGATCCAGTTTTCCGAAACCCGCTTTGTCGCCGACAGGGTGGAGCTTTCGATCGCCGGCGCGGATTCCCTGCCGGGCTGAGCGGTCCCCGGCTGGTCGGATCGCCCTCAGATCGCCAGGTACTCGTTGCGCAGCTCGACATTGTCGAGCACCGACTGCGCGGTGTCGTCATGCACGATGTTGCCCATGTCGAGGATCAGCGCCCGGTCGGCGAGTTCGAGCGCGGCAACCGCGTTCTGTTCGACGATGATCGTGGTGATGCCCAGCGCCTTGATCTGCTCGACGATCTTCTCGATCTCCTTGACGATCACTGGCGCCAGCCCCTCGTAGGGCTCGTCGAGCAGGAGCAGCTTGACCTCCCGCGCCAGTGCGCGTGCGACCGCCAGCATCTGCTGTTCGCCGCCCGACAGCGTCACGCCTTCCTGCTTCCGGCGCTCGGCCAGCCGCGGGAAATGCTCGTAGATCTTCTCCAGCGGCCAGCCTTTCGGCTCGGCGATCTGCGCCAGAATGAGGTTTTCCTCCACCGTCAGGCCGGCGATGATGCGCCGGTCTTCCGGCACCAGCTGGATGCCTGCAGACGACGCCTGATAGTCGTGCATCTTGTGCACGGCATTGCCGTTCAGCCAGATCTCGCCGCCCTTCAGCTGCGGGTCGCGCGCCCGTGCAAGCGTTCTCAGCGTCGAGGTCTTGCCGGCGCCGTTTCGGCCGAGAAGCGCGACGACGTCACCTTCCCTGATTTCGAAGCTGACGCCCTGGACGATGTAGCTCTCGCCGTAATAGGCGTGGATGTCGTTCACGGTGAAGAACGGCGCCCGCTGCGTCTCGCTCTCCTTGCTGGAAGTCGCGCCGGTGTCCGGCATCGTCATCGCGTTCATCAATGCGCTCCCCCCAGATAGGCCTCCTGCACGACGGGATTGCCGCGCACCTCGTCCGGCTTTCCGTCGGCGATGATCCTGCCTTGCGCCAGCACGGTGATGCGGTCGGCCAGCGAGAACACGACATGCATGTCGTGCTCGATGATGACCTTGGTTGTGCCGCGTTCCTTGAACTTGCGCAACAGCTCGATCATGGAGTTGGTGTCGTGGCGGGACATGCCCGCCGTGGGCTCGTCGAGCAGCAGCAGCCTCGGGCTCTGCACCACCGCCATCGCCAGTTCCAGCCGCCGCTTGTCGCCGCGCGACAGGCTGCCCGCCAGCGCGTCCTTCTGTCGGATGAGGCCGAAATCGTCGAGCCAGTGCTCGGCCTCGTCGCGCACTTCCGTCTGTCCGGCTGCGGTCTGCCAGGCGTTGAGGCGGAAGGCCCCGTCGCGCTTGGCGAAAGCGGGCACCATGACGTTCTGGATCAGCGTCAGGTCGGGGAAGATCTCCGGCGTCTGGAAGACGCGGACGACGCCGAGCTGATTGATCTCGTAGGGCTTTTTGCCGGTCAGCACGGTGCCGTCGAAGATCACCGCGCCGGTGTCGGGCGGAATGCGCCCGATGCAGACGTTGAGCAGCGTCGACTTGCCGGCGCCGTTCGGGCCGATGATGGCGTGGGTGGTGCCCTCCGTCACCTCCAGGTCGACGTCGGCCAGTGCCTGAAGCCCGCCGAAGTTCTTGTGCACGTCGGCGATGTGCAGAACCGTGTTGTCCATTTCCGCTTTTCCCTTATTCCGCCGGAGCGAGCTTCGGCGAGCCTTCGGGGCCCGACGGCTTGCGACTGAAGGACGAGCGGATGCGGCGCAGGCCTTCCATCAGCCCGCCCGGCAGGAACATCACGACCAGCACGAAGGTCAGGCCGAGCGTCAGCTGCCACCCTTCGCCGACGAACGGATTGACGATGGCGACCATGAAATCCTGCAGCCCATCCGGCAGCCAGCTGAACCAGTGGTGCAGCACGCCCGCGTCGATCTTGGAGAAGATGTTCTCGAAATACTTGATGAAGCCGGCGCCGAGGATCGGCCCCATCAGCGTGCCTGCCCCGCCGAGGATGGTCATGAGGACGACCTCGCCCGAAGCGGTCCACTGCATCCGCTCCGCACCCGCGAGCGGGTCCATGGCGGCCAGCAACCCGCCGGCCAGCCCCGCATACATGCCCGAGATGACGAAGGCCGTCAGCATGTAGGGCCGGGTGTTGACGCCCGAATAGTCGAGGCGACGGCGGTTGGTCTTGATTGCCCGCAGCATCATGCCGAACGGCGAGCGGAATATCCGCATGGCGATGTAGAAGGCGACGATCGCGATGATCGCGGTGAAATAGTAGCCGACGTTGAAGGTGAACTCCCAGCCGCCGAGACGCACGTTCGTGCTGTCGATCATCAGCAGCCCGAAGAAGTGCGGGCTGGTGGGCGAACCCGGATGCATCAGGTACTGCGGATCGTTGGAATAGACCTGCAGGCCTGTCTCCCCGTTGGTCAGCGGCGTCAGCACCGAATAGGCGAGGTTGTAGGACATCTGCGCGAAGGCGAGCGTCAGGATCGAGAAGTAGATGCCCGACCGCCTGAGCGAGATGTAGCCGATGAACAGCGCGAAGATGCCGGACGCGATGACCGCAAGGATGAGGCCCGGCACGACGTTGAAGCCGAGCAGCTTGTACATCCACACGACCGAGTACGAGCCGATGCCGAGGAATGCGGCGTGGCCGAAGGAGAGGTAGCCGGTCAGGCCGAACAGGATGTTGAAGCCCATCGCGAAGATGCCGAAGATCGCGAAGCGCTGCATCAGGTCGGGATAGCCGGCGTTGAACTGCGCCAGCGAAGACGTCGCCGGGAAGGGCTGCAGGATCACCGGGGTGGCGAGCGTCAGGAACACCACCAGCAGAAGCAACAAATTGTCCTGTCGTTTCAGTCCCCACATCGGATCAGTCCTCCATCTGGCCCTGGCGGCCCAGAAGGCCGCGCGGCCTGGTGAGCAGAATGACGATCGCGACGAGGTAGATGATCACCTGGTCGATGCCCGGAAGGATCGCCTTGACCTCGTTCATCGAGGCGAACGACTGCAGGATGCCGAGCAGGAAGCCGGCAAGCACCGCGCCGGCCAGCGAGCCCATGCCGCCGACCACCACGACGACGAACGACAGCACCAGGAAGTCCATCCCCATGTGGTAGTTCGGCGCCAGGATCGGCGTGTACATCACGCCGGCAATGCCTGCCACCGCGGCCGCCAGCCCGAACATGATCGTGAAGCGCCGGTCGATGTTGATGCCGAGAAGCCCGACCGTCTCGCGGTCGTTCATACCGGCGCGCACCACCATGCCGAAGGTGGTGAAGCGCAGGAAGGCGAACACCGCGCCGATGATCACCACCGCGAAAAGGAAATAGACCATCCGCCAGTAGGGATAGATGACGACGCCGGGATGCATGCCGATCATCGCGCCGAAGTCGAACGAGCCGAACAGCGCCGGCGGCGCGCCGGTCTGGATCGGGTTGGCGCCGAAGAAATACTTGATGATCTCCTGCAGCACGATGGCCAGGCCGAACGTCACCAGGATCTGCTCGGCGTGGGTGCGCCGGTAGAAATGCTTGATGATCCCGCGTTCCATCGCGACTCCGAGGATCAGCATCACCGGGATGGCAAGGAGGATCGCCAGCGGCACCGACCAGTTGATCAGCGCCTCGCCGAAATGCACGCCGAACCACTTCTCGACGTAGGGCACGTTGACCTTGAGCGGGTTGCCCAGGAAGTCCTTCTGGGTCGGGTCTTCGGTGACGTAGGAGATGTTGATCAGCCTCTGCAGCGTCACCGCGCAGAACGCGCCGATCATGAACAACGCGCCATGCGCGAAGTTGACGACGCCGAGCGTGCCGAAGATCAGGGTCAGGCCGAGCGCGATCAGCGCATAGGCGGCGCCCTTGTCGAGGCCGTTCAGGATTTGCAGGATTATGGCGTCCATTCGAGCCGCACCAAGAGCTTCTTCACGCCGGATGACCGGGCGCACATGAGAGAGACCAACCGCGCCGGAGCGCGGTTGGCCGTTTGCATGGCATCAGGAACGCGTCAGGCGCCCGGGTTGCACTTGCCGAGGTCGCCGCCGGCGAACATCTCGTTGTCGGGCTCGTACCAGACCTTCTCGACCGGCGTGGTTTCGACGATCTCCAGCACGTCGTACTGGTTGGTCGGGTTCTCCTTGCCCTTCATGACCAGCACGTCCTTGAAGCACTGGTGGTCGGCCGAGCGGTAAAGCGTCTTGCCGTTGCCCAGGCCGTCGAACATGAAGCCCTTGTTGGCGTCGGAATCGATGCCCTCGAGGCTGCCGGTGTTCTTCTCCAGCGCTTCCACCACACCGCACGGGTTGAAGGTGCCTGCCCGCTCCACGGCGTCGGCATAGAGCAGCACCTGCGCGTAGCAGGTCTGCGCCGAGTTTGACGGCGGGTGACCGTATTTCTCGCCGAACGACTTGGTGAAGGCCTTGGTGGCTTCGTTGTCCATCTGCCAGTTCCAGTTCATGGAACCGTAGACGCCCTTGATGTTGTCGCCGGCGCCTTCCGCCATCAGCTCGGAGTAGAGCGGAACGACGATCTCGAAGTTCTTGCCGTTCGCCTGCTTGTCGCGCAGGCCGAACTGCACCGACTGCGTCAGCGAGTTGACCATGTCGCCGCCGTAGTGGTTGAGGATGAGCACGTCGGCGCCGGAATTGGCTACCGGCGTGATGTAGGACGAGAAATCGCCCGCGCCGACCGGCGTGCGGACGTCCTTGACCATCTCCCAGCCCTCGGCCTCCAGGAACTTCTTCATCGAGTCGGCCTGCGTCCAGCCCCAGGTGTAGTCGGCCGTCAGCATGTAGAACCGGCGGTCCTTGCCGTAGGCTTTGGCCAGCACCGGCGCGAGAGCCGCGCCCGACATGTAGGCGTCGAAGAAGTGACGGAAGCCGTTCGCCTTCTTGTCCTTGCCTGTGGTGTCGTTGGAGTGCGTCAGGCCGGCCATGAAGATGATGCCCGCCTCTTGGCAAAGGCCCTGCACCGCGACGGCGACGCCCGAGGACGAGCCGCCGTTGATCATCACGACGCCGTCCTTCTCGATCATCGAGCGGGCCGCGGCGCGCGCCGCGTCGGACTTGGTCTGCGTGTCACCGGTGACGTACTGCACCTTCTTGCCGAGCACGCCGTTGCCCTTCAGCATCTTGGAGCTGAAAGTGTTGATCATGCCGCCGTCGCCTTCACCGTTGAGGTGCTCGACGGCAAGCTGCTGCGCGAGCAACTCGTCCTTGCCCTCGGCGGCGTAGGGGCCGGTCTGCGGCACGTTGAAGCCGAACGTAACCGTCGAGCCTGTCGGTTCATTCAGATACGCGGCATGCGAACGGCTGGTGATGATTGTCGGCAGAGCCAGCCCCGCGCCTAGCGCGGCACTGGTTTGCAGAAACCTGCGGCGATTGAATTTGCTGAAGTCCATCGAATTCCTCCCTTGGAATTGCAGTTCGGCGCCAGGCCGAGTCAGCGGCGTGAAATCCGCCCGAGCCCACTTTGGCAGCAACCAGTCAACTTGGCAATAACCCGTTGGTTTTATTGCGAAAAGTTGTAAACTCTTGAGCTTCACTTCCCTTTGATGAGTAAATTCTTTACAGATTCAATCGAGGGAGGAGATGGTGATGGCCCGCCGGCTGACGGGAGTGAAGATACGCGCGCTGCGCAAGCAGATCGGGTTGACGCAGGGTGAACTGGCGCGGCGCGCCGGCATTTCGCCCTCCTATTTGAATCTCATTGAATGCAACCGGCGGCCGATCACGGGCGCGCTGCTGGAACGCATCAGCACCGAGCTCGGCGTGGCGCCGGACAAGCTCGATGGCGAGGCCGAGCGGCGCATGGTCGCCGATGTCGAGGAGGTCGCCGCCGAGCCGGCGCTCGAAGGCGGACCCGGCAATGCCGAGGACCTGGTCGCCCATCATCCGGAATGGGCGGCGTTCCTGCTCAGGCTGCACCGGGCATGGCATGACCGCAACGAAGCGGTGCTGGCGCTCGCCGATCGGCTCAACCGCGACCCGTTCCTAGGCGAGAGCGTGCACCGTATCCTCACCGACGTGACCTCCATCAGTTCGGCCGCCGAGATCCTCGGCGAAGGCGACGCGCTCGGCCCGGACGCGCGGGAGCGCTTCCTTTCAATCATCGCCGCCGGCGGGTCCCGTCTGGCCGGTACGGCGCAGTCGCTGCTGAGCTTCTTCGACAGCGCCCAGTACAGGGTGCGCTCGGCCACGCCGATGGAGAATGTCGACACGTTCATCTACCAGACGGACAACTATTTTCCCGAAATCGAGGAGATCGCCGCGCGGCTCCTTGGCCGGCCCGATGCCAGCGAGACCCTGCGCGAGACGACTAGCGCCGATAGCGACCGGTCGACCTTCGGGCGCCTGCGAAACCGGCTCGGTCATGTCGCGGGCGAAGCCGTAGACGAGATTGTCGCAAACCACTCCGCCTTGCCCGACGCGGAATCGCGGGCGCTCGCCGCCTCCGCGCTTCACCGCTACGCCGCCGCGGCCGTGCTGATGCCCTATGACGAGTTTCTCGAATCTGCCGAGAAGCATCGCTATGACATAGACACGCTTTCGCATCTGTTCGGCGTCTCCTACGAGCAGACCGCGCACAGGATGGCGACGCTGCGCCGGCCCGGGGCGGAAGGCGTGCGCTTCGCCTTCATGCGTTCCGATCCCTCCGGCTACGTCACGAAGCGCCTGCCGCTGTCGGGCCTGCCCCTGCCGCGCTACGGCACCGCCTGCCCGCTATGGGTTGTCTACGGAGCGTTTCAGACGCCCGGCGTCACCGCCCGCAGCTTCGGTGAATTGCCGTCGGGAGACCGCTTCTTCTTCTTCGCGCGCGCCGTCGAAAAGGGCACTGCCGCCATCGGCCGGCCACGCCGACTGCTGTCCGTGATGCTCGCCTGTTCGGCCACCGAGGCGAACCGGCTTTCCGCCGCCGACGGGCTCGATTCGGGGGGCGCGATGCTGCCAGTCGGCACGGTCTGCCGCCTGTGCCCGCGCGAGGCCTGCCAGCATCGCCAGGAGGCCCCGCTGATCGCCAAGGCGACCGCCCGGGACGAAAAGTCTATGTCAGCCGGCCGACAGGCGGTATTATGATGCCGACCCGGGGGAGGAGTGGGTTTTGGGACGCGAACGCATCCTGATCGTCGAGGACGAGCCGAATATCGTCGAATCGCTGCGTTTCATTCTCGAACGTGCCGGTTTCGACGTGGAAATCGTGTCGGATGGCGCCGAGTTGCTTCGCCGGCTGGCCCGGCAGCGCTTTGCCGCGGTCGTGCTCGACATCATGCTGCCCGGCATGAACGGCTTCGACGTGCTTCGCGCGATCCGCGCCGACACCGCCATCGCCGACCTGCCGGTGATCGTGCTCACCGCCAAGGGCCAGGCCAACGACCGCCGCACGGCCGAGGCGATCGGCGCCAGCGCCTTCATCACCAAGCCCTTCTCCAACAGCGAGGTCGTTGAAAGGGTACGCGAGCTTGCCGGGGCATGACGCCGAACGATTCCGGGAGCCGGCGCGCGGTGCCCGCGACGCCGCTACGCTGCTGCCGCTGGTTGCCGCCCTCCTCCTTATGCCGCCGTTGATCCTGATCTTTGACGCTCCGGCCAAGATTGCCGGTGTACCGCTCACGGTGCTCTATGTCTTCGGTGTCTGGGCGGCCGTCATAATCACCTCGGCGGTGCTTGCGCGACGGCTTGGCCGTCTGGAGCCACAGGCGGAGGACGACAAGGAGGCCGGTGGCTGATGCTTCCCGTCAATCTCGTCGTCGCGGTTTGCCTGGGCTACGTCGCCGTGCTGTTCGCAGTCGCCTTCGCCGGCGATCGCCGGGCACGGCGCGATCCCGGCGGCTGGCTGTCCTCGCCGCTGGTCTACACGCTCTCGATCTCGATCTATTGCACGTCCTGGACATTCTACGGCGCCGTCGGCTCGGCCGCACGACACGGTTTCGAATTCGCCACCATCTATATCGGCCCGACGATCGTCTTCGCCGGCTGGTGGATATTTCTGAGAAAGCTGGTCACCGTCGGCCGCACCTATCACACCACCTCCATCGCGGACCTGATCTCGGCGCGATTCGGCAAGGACCCCGCGCTCGGCGCGCTGGTCACCGCCATCGCGCTGATTGCCACCGCCCCCTACATCGCCCTGCAGCTCAAGGCCCTGACCGATTCCTTCCAGGTCATCACCTTTCACGCCGGCGCCGTGACGGCCGCCAACACCAGCCTCGAGCCGGACTACCAGACGGCGTTCTGGGTGGCGGCCGGCCTCTGTGTCTTTTCGATCGTGTTCGGGGTGCGCAACATCGACGTCAACGAGCGCCATCACGGCGTCATCGCCGCGATCGCGCTGGAAGCCGTGGTGAAGCTCGCCGCGCTGCTGATCGTCGGGCTGTGGGTCGTCATCGGCCTGCAGGGGACACCGGCGGCGATGTTCGAGAATGCCCCGGTGGCACTGACGAACCCGCATGGCACGTTTGGGCTGCGGTGGATAACCCTTTGCTTTCTCGCTGGTGCGGCGGTCATCTGCCTGCCACGCCAATTCCAGGTGACGGTGGTCGAGAACTCCAGCGAAAGCCAGATACGGACCGCCTCCTGGCTTTTCCCGCTCTACCTGTTCCTGATCTGCCTGTTCGTCATCCCGATCGCGGTGGCCGGGCTCAACCGCCTGCCCGCCGGCTCCAATCCCGACCTGTTCGTGCTCACCCTGCCGCTGTCCTTCGACCGCGACACGATCGCGCTTCTGTCGTTCCTCGGCGGGTTCTCGTCGGCGACGTCCATGGTGATCGTCTGCTCGATCGCGCTTTCGACGATGATCTCCAACCACCTGATCATGCCGATTGCGCTGCGGCTCAAGCTGGTGCCGGCCGGCGGCGGTCAGGTGATGCGCGACTTCATCCTAGGCGCCAGGCGCGCCAGCATCCTCTTCATCGTCTTCCTCGGCTTCCTCTATTTCCGGCTGAGCGGCACCTCCGATGCGCTGGCCGCAATCGGCCTGATCTCGTTTTGCGGCGTCGCCCAGTTCCTGCCGAGCCTCGTCGGCGGCCTCTATTGGCGCCGCGCCACGCACGGCGGCGCACTGGCCGGACTGACAGCCGGCTTCGCGATCTGGGGCTACACGCTGTTCCTTCCGTCGTTCGGCGGCGCGGCACTGATGCCTGCCAACGTCATCGCCCATGGCCCGTTCGGGCTGGAATGGCTGCGGCCGCAGGCGCTGTTCGGCCTCGACGATCTCGACCCTCTGGTGCACGCGGTGTTCTGGAGCATGTTCGCCAACATCGCGCTGTTCGTGGGGGTTTCTCTCGCCTCCGAGCCGACGCCGTTGGCGCGCTACCAGTCGCGACTGTTCATCGACGTCTTCCGCCGCCAGACCGAGAGCGAGGTCTCGGTGATGCGCCGCACCGCCCGGATTGCCGACCTGCGCCGCATCATGGACCGAATCCTCGGGCCGGCGGAATCGCTCACGCTGCTGCCGCACGCCGGCAGCGCCGACCACGCGGTGGTGGCCAGCGACGAGCTGATAAGTCGCGTCGAACAGCGGCTGGCGGCAAGCGTCGGCGCCTCGACGGCACGGGCACTGGTGTCGAGCGTCGTCACGTCGGAGACTATCAGCGTGGAGGAACTGAAGCGGCTTGCCGACGAGACCGAGCAGATCCGCGCCTATTCGGCCGAGCTGGAACGAAAGTCGCGGCAGATCGAGGCGACCGCCACCGAACTCGCCCACGCAAACGCACAACTGCGCGCCATCGACGAGCAGAAGGACGAGTTCCTGAGCCAAGTCAGCCATGAGGTGCGCACGCCCATGTCGTCGATCCGCTCCTTCAGCGACATCCTGCTGTCGACGCCCGACCTCGATCCCGGGAGCAAGGAGCGCTTCCTGAAGATCATCCAGAACGAGAGCCTGCGGCTGACGCGGCTGCTCGACGGCATTCTCGATCTCAACCAGTTGGAGAACGGCGAGCCCGCCTGGCAGACGGAGACCTTCGACGCCGAGGATGCGCTCGATCAGGCGATGCAGAGCTGCGAGGCGCTTGCCCGCGCCTCCGGCGTGACGCTGAAGCGCACTGGCCGCGCCCGCCGCGCTCGCGTGATCGGCAACCGCGACAAGCTTGCGCAGGTCTTCATCAACCTGATCTCGAACGCCATCAAATACAACACCGGCACCGAGCCGACGGTCACCGTGTCGAGCAGCCTGCGCAAGGGCGTTTACGAGGCGAGCGTATCCGACAACGGGCCGGGCATTCCCGAAAGCGAGCGCGAGCGCATCTTCGTGAAGTTCGCGCGCGGGCCGATGCCGCGCCAGGTCGGCGCCGGGCTCGGCCTGGCGATCAGCCGGCAGATCGTCGAGAAATTTGGCGGCAGCCTGACATTGGCCCGCCGCAAGGGAAACGGTGCGGAGTTCGTAGTTCGGCTCAAGGCCGGCACGGCTTCGCCCGCCTCCGATACCGCGCCAGCGCCGCCGGCCGCTCCCGTTTCGGCCAAGTAAGCAGCCGTCACTTGCTGATTGCGTGGCAGGTGGACGCCTCCGGAAACTGGCGGCTGAATGAGTTTCGTGATTCACTTCCGGCGTTGATTTGCCGGAGGGAGGTCGATGCGGGGACAACGCGGTTTCTGGGACGTGGAGGATCGGCTGAAGGAGCTTTCGGCTGACCTGCTCCCCGTTTTGTCCGCGCCTATAAGTTAGCCCTGTTCACGTTGTGGTCCGATCTGGACCGGGTTGCAAATTCGTTCGGGGTGAGCCCGTCGAGGCTCGTGTGCGGTCGATTCACATTGTAGTCGATCCTCCATTCTTCGATGCTGTTGCGAGCGTGCTGATAGCTGGTGAAGAGCCGTTCGTTGAGGCACTCGTCGCGCAGCCGACCATTGAAGCTTTCCACGAAGCCGTTCTGCATCGGCTTGCCCGGTGCGATGTAGTGCCATTCGATCTGCCGATCCTCCTGCCACGCCAGGATCGCATTCGAGGTCAGCTCGGTGCCGTTGTCCGACACGATCATGCAGGGGTAGCCGCGATGCTCGGCGATGATGTCGAGTTCGCGGGCGACACGTTCGCCCGAGATCGAGTTGTCGACGACCGTGGCCAGGCATTCCCGGCTGAAGTCGTCGATGACGCACAGGATCCGGAAGCGGCGGCCGTCGGTCAGCGTGTCCGAGACGAAGTCGAGGCTCCAGCGCTGGTTGGCATCCTGCGGGATAGCCATCGGTGCCCTCGTGCCAAGCGCCCGCTTGCGGCCGCCACGTTTGCGCACTGTCAGGCGCTCTTCCCGATAAAGCCTGTAGAGCTTCTTCCAGTTCAACGCCACGCCTTCGCGTCTCAGGAGCAGGTGCAGCCGGCGATAGCCGAAGCGTCGGCGCTCGGCTGCCAGTTCCCGTAGCCGCTTTCGCAGGTCAGCGTCGTCCGGTCGCCTCGAACGATAGCGGTAGACCCGCGGCTCCATGCCGACGAGCCGGCAAGCACGACGTTGCGTATAACCCTTGTTCTCGATCGCCCAGGTCACGGCGGTTCTCCTCGACCCAGGCGTCAGAAGTTTTTTCCGAGCATCTCGCGCAAGGTCGAGACGTCGAGCATGGCGTCGGCCAGTAGGCGCTTCAGCTTGCCGTTCTCCTCCTCGAGGCTCTTCAGCCGCTTCGCCTCCGACAGCTCCATGCCGCCATACTTCGAGCGCCACTTGTAAAACGTCGCGTCGCTCACACCGTATTTGCGGCAGAGCTCCGTCGCCGATAGCCCCGCCTGGTGCTCCTTCAAAATGCCGATGATCTGTTCGTCGGAAAACCTGCTGCGCTTCATTGCCTGTCTCCTCATCCGGATGACAGGCTAACCTCAAAGCGAGGACATTTCAGGGGAGCAGGTCACGGCGGAAGGCGATCCATTGGAGAAGCTCGCAGCGACGGTCGATTTCGCGATGTTCCGGCCGGCCTTGGCGAAGGCGTTGCGCCGGCGCCATCCTTCAAAGGGCGGCCGTCCCGGTTTCGATCCGGTGCTGAAATTCAGGATGCTGGTGCTGCAGGGGCTTTATGGCCTGTCATTGGCCCAGACGAGCTACATGGTGCGGGATCGCTTGAGCTGGATGCGGTTTTGCGGGTTCGGCCCCGGCGACACGGTGCCGGACGCCAACACGCTTTGGGATTTCCGCGAGGCGCTGATCGCAGCCAAGGCGCTCGACAGGCTGTTCGAGCGGCTGGACCGGGCGATCGCGGAAGCGGGCTATCTGCCGATGGGCGGCCAGATCATCGATGCGACGCTGGTGGCTGCGCCGAAGCAACGCAATACCGATGGCGAGAAGGCCGCCATCAAGGCAGGCGAGGTTCCTGAAGCCTGGAAGGACAAACCGTCGAAGCTCCGCCAGAAGGACCGCGATGCCCGCTGGACAGTGAAGTTCTCCAAGGCAAGGCCGAACGACGAGGGCCAGCCGCAGATCGACATCGCCATCCCCTTCTTCGGCTATAAGAACCACATCTCGATAGACCGGCGGCATGGCATCATCCGCCGTGCTCTTGTGACCGATGCCGCCGCCCATGACGGTGCCCGGCTTCGCGAAGGCCTGATCGATCCGGCCAACACGGCCTCGGACGTATGGGCCGACACGGCCTACCGGTCGGCGGCCAACGAGGCGTTTCTGGAAAGGTCGGGCAAGGTCAGCCGCATTCATCGAAAGAAGCCGAAGGGCAAGCCGATGCCGAAGCCGATCGCCAGGGGCAATGCCGCGAAGTCCAAAGTCCGGGCCCGGGTCGAGCATGTCTTCGCCGAGCAAAAGGATCGCATGAGGCTGTTCGTCCGAACCATCGGCATCGCCAGGGCCGAGGCCGCCGTCACGCTCGCCAACATGGCCTACAACATGAAGCGCTGGTGCTGGCTCGACGGGCGGAGTCTGCCTGCCTGACCACGAAAAGAGCGGATCGGAGGCTTCAAACCGACGAAACCGCGACGAAAGCTCGCTAGATCAGGAGCGCTCCGCTTACCCTAACGGCAAACCGACCGGGCTGGCACGGTTTCCGGAGGTCTCCAGGTTCCTACGGCTCCAGCACGTAGGTGGCGGGTGCCGTACAGATCGGCGGAACAATCTTCGAGCCGGGCTTGCGCGCCTCCACCTTGCGGCCGGAATGACCGCGAAGCCAATCCGTCCACGCCGGCCACCAGGAGCCTTCGACCCCCGGCGCGCTCTCGGCCCACCCGTCGGGGTCGGCATGCGGGCCACCCAGCCTGTATTCAAACCGGCGGTAGCTGCGATGCCGGTGCCCCGGCTCCGAGACGATGCCGGCATTGTGGCCGCCGCTGGTCAGCACGAAATCGACGTCGGTGTCGAGCAGGTAGGTCAGCTTGCACACCGAACGCCACGGCCTCACGCGGTCGGTGACGGTGCCGACGGCGAATACCGGTACCGGAATTTCCTCGGCGTGGACCGGGCTGCCCGCCGACGCGGACCGTGCTACGCCGCCGCAGTGCGTGCCGCCATGTCCGCGAAGCCGCCTTCGGCATCCTTGCGTATGCGTCTGGCCGCTTCGGAAGCGACGGACGAGCCGATCGTGGCGAGCTTGCTCGCCTCGCGCGCATACTCGCTGGCGGCGTTTTCGAAGAAGTCGCTCATCACCTCGAAGGCGTCGTTCAGTTCCTCCGCCTCGATCGAGATCGTCGATGAGCTCGATGTCCTGCTCATAGCGGCGCTTGAGGAAGCCGATCGCCTCGACCTGATAGCGCAACATCGACTTGTAGACCTCTGCCTGCATGTTGGCCGTCGCCTGGAGCAACTTGAAGGCGCCGCCGATGCCCGGCAGCGGCGGCATTGAGAAGGCATTTCCCGCGAGTTCGTCCGGCATCTCTCTCATTCCTTTGGACTGCGGCACCAACGATGTTGAACCGCAAGAAGCCCCACATTGATCCGGGTCAACTTTAGTTAGGGGCGTAAGAACCTCCCGAACGAAAAAGGGGCCACCCGAGGGCGGCCCTGAAGAATGGTCCGAAGAGAAGCCGGCGGCGCGAAAACCTGTCGTGTCCGCGCGTCTGGACGCGCTCGCGACGGGCGTTCTCGATCCATGGAAGAAAGGGGAAATTTGGTTGCGGGGGTAGGATTTGAACCTACGACCTTCAGGTTATGAGCCTGACGAGCTACCGGGCTGCTCCACCCCGCGACACGCGCAGGCCGGAGCCTGCGCAAACATGTCCTGCAAATTCGAAAGGCCGCCCGTGCTCTCATCGAGCTGGCGGCCATTGCCGCCCAACCGGGCGGAACATGCAAAGAGAAGATGATCCGATATGCGTTTTATAGACCTGGCAGCGACCTACTCTCCCGCGTCTTGAGACGAAGTACCATCAGCGCTGGAGCGTTTCACGGCCGAGTTCGGAATGGGATCGGGTGCAGCCGCTCCGCCATAACCACCAGGTCAACAAAGCGCATATCGTTTTCGAGAAGCTGGGCTTGCCGCCCGTAAAGATGGGCACAAGCAATGAGAATGATCAAGCCAATCGAGCTATTAGTACCGGTAAGCTTCACACATTGCTGCGCTTCCACACCCGGCCTATCAACGTGGTCGTCTTCCACGACTCTCAGGGAATACTCGTTTTCAGGTCGGTTTCCCGCTTAGATGCCTTCAGCGGTTATCCGTTCCGTATATAGCTACCCTGCTATGCGGCTGGCGCCACAACAGGTCCACCAGAGATACGTCCAACCCGGTCCTCTCGTACTAGGGTCAGATCCTGTCAATATTCCTACACCCACGGCAGATAGGGACCGAACTGTCTCACGACGTTCTGAACCCAACTCACGTACCGCTTTAAATGGCGAACAGCCATACCCTTGGGACCTGCTCCAGCCCCAGGATGCGATGAGTCGACATCGAGGTGCCAAACAACTCCGTCGCTATGGACGCTTGGGAGTCATCAGCCTGTTATCCCCGGCGTACCTTTTATCCGTTAAGCGATGGCCCTTCCACGCGGGACCACCGGATCACTATGACCGACTTTCGTCTCTGCTCGACTTGTCAGTCTCGCAGTCAGGCAGGCTTATGCCATTGCACTCAACGAACGATTTCCGACCGTTCTGAGCCCACCATCGCGCGCCTCCGTTACTCTTTGGGAGGCGACCGCCCCAGTCAAACTACCCACCATACACTGTCCCGGACCCGGATGACGGGCCGCGGTTAGACATCCATGTTCACAAGGGTGGTATTTCAAGGGTGGCTCCACCGAGGCTGGCGCCCCGGCTTCAAAGCCTACCACCTATCCTACACATGCGGACACGAATGCCAGTGTAAAGCTATAGTAAAGGTGCACGGGGTCTTTCCGTCTAACCGCAGGAACCCCGCATCTTCACGGGGAATTCAATTTCACTGAGTCTCTGCTGGAGACAGCGGGGAAGTCGTTACGCCATTCGTGCAGGTCGGAACTTACCCGACAAGGAATTTCGCTACCTTAGGACCGTTATAGTTACGGCCGCCGTTTACCGGGGCTTCGATTCAAAGCTTGCACCTCTCCTCTTAACCTTCCGGCACCGGGCAGGCGTCAGACCCTATACGTCGTCTTGCGACTTCGCAGAGCCCTGTGTTTTTGATAAACAG
>CAWFKS010000001.1:0-295000 GCA_963816435.1 uncultured Alphaproteobacteria bacterium | reverse complement strand
CTCGACCGTCATCCGCTCCGGCGACCGCGACGTCATCCGCACCGTGCCTTTCGTCGACGTCAAGATGGCGCTGGCCGCCGGCCACACCACCGATCGCGACTACCCGCCGTTCGACCCAACCGAGGTTTTCGCCGACGACGGTTCGGCGCCGACCGCCAATACCGGCCTCATCTACGGCGCCAAGGTGGAGAGCGAGGTCAGCCTCAAGACGGTCGACTTCCCGATCGAGACGGCGAAGTTCGAGGAATCGAGCGAGCTGAGCGCCGACGAGGTCGAAACCGTCGTGCGGACCGCCAGCGCCGTCCTCGACGACGGCGCGGTGCAGATCGCCGCGCTCCGTTACGTCAATCCGCAGCGTTTCGGCCAGGTCCCGGCAGCGAGCCCGCCCAACGCCTCCTACGGCGTCAGGATCGTGCCCGAGAACATGTCGGTGTCGCCGCGCGAGCGCAGCAGTGCGCAGACCAGCGAATTCGCCGAGGACATCATCCCGTTCACCACGGACAAGAAGATCCTCGATGCCTTCCGCGACGCCGGCTACTCCGAGGACGAGGCCTCCGGCATGGCCGAGGCCATTTCCAAGCTGCTGAGCACCAAGGGCCTGAAGGCGGGAACGGTTCTGCGCCTCGGCATCGTTGCCGATGGCGACGAGCACCGCATCGTGCGCGCCAGCATCTACGATCACGACAAGCACGTGGTGACGATCGCCGTCGACGACCGCGGCCAGTACGTGCCGGCCGACGAGCCCGAGCCGAACCCTGAAGTGGCGACCGCTTTCGAGGATTCGCCTCCGGTCAGCGTCCGCGGCGAACTGCCGTCGGCCTATGACGGCATCTACCGTTCCGCTTTCTCCTACGGGCTGTCGGCCAAGATGACGCGCCGGCTCATCAAGCTGCTGGCCTCCGACGTCGATTTTCAGTCGCGGCTAACCCCCAGCGACCGGCTGGAAGTCCTGTTTTCCCGCCCCGAGAAGGATGACAGCGCCTCGCCGGATTCGGAGCTGCTCTACGTCAAAGCGAGCTTCGGCGGCAACGTGCGCACCTATTACCGCTTTCAGATGGAAGACGGCACGGTCGACTATTTCGATAAGGACGGAAAAAGCGCCCGCCAGTTCCTGATCCGCAATCCGGTACCCGGCGCCAGGCTGAGCCGCGGCTTCGGACGGCAGCGACATCCGATTCTCGGCTACACGCGCATGCACACCGGCGTCGACTGGGCGATCAAGCGTGGGACGCCGATCATGGCCGCCGGCAACGGTGTCATCGAGAAGGCCGGCCGCTCGTCCGGTTACGGGAACCTGACGATCATCAGGCATCCCAACGGCTACGAGACCTATTACGGCCACCAGACCAGCTTCGCCAAGGGCATCGCGCCGGGCGTGCACGTCCGGCAGGGCCAGATTATCGGCTATGTCGGCTCCACCGGGCTTTCGACGGGGCCGCACGTCCACTTCGAGATCCGCATCAACGATCGGCCGGTCGACCCCTTGAGGGTGCGCCTGCCTGTCGGCCGCACGCTGAAGAGCGAGGAACTCGAGGCCTTCAACCGCGAACGCAAGCGCATCGACGACCTGTTGCGCGAGCAGGACCAGGGGCCGCTTTCGGTGGCCAGCGCCGGTCTCGACGGCTGACGCCGCCGGCGATCAGTCCGCGCTCTCGCTCTTCGCTCTTCGTCCGGCTTCTTTCGTCCCGGCACCGTCGCAAGCGCGATGATGGCAGCCAGTGCGGCCAGCGCCGAGGCCACCCAGGCGACGGTGGCATAGGCCGTGTCGCTGGCCGCCACGCGCGCCGCCTCCCTCGCGGCCGACAGGTCGGCGGCCGGCTCGCCGAATTCCGGCATCTCCGCCAGGCCGCCGAGCGCGTGCCGGTAGGCGAAGGCCGCCACACCGCCCATCGCGGCGACGGCGATCAGCCCCGCCACGCGCGATACCGCGTTGTTGATGCCCGATGCGGCCCCGGTGTCGGCGTCCTCCACCGCCGTCATCACCGCCGTCGAAAGTGGCGATACCACCAGCGACATGCCGAGCCCGAACACCACCATTCCCGGGAACACGCCGGTCCAGAAGCGGTGGACACCGAGCCCGACGAGCGTCGCCAGGCCGGCGAAGGCGATCGCCACCACCGCGCTGCCCGCTGCCATAGGCAGGCGCGGTCCGACCCGATCGGCGAGCCGGCCGACCAGGCCAGACATCAAGGCGATCGACCCCGACAGTGGCAGGAAGACGAAGCCCGCGGTCCCCTCTCCCAGTCCCCACCCTGCAATCAGCAGCATGGGCAGGTAGAAGAGGTTCGCCGACAGCGCGAAATAGAGGAAGAAGGTCGCGGCGTTGGCGCCGGCGAAGGCGCGTATCCTGAACAGCGCCAGGTTGACCATCGGGTGCCGGCTCGATTGCTCCCACCGGATGAATGCCGCCAGCAGCGCCAGCGCAACGGCCACGCAGCCGCCGATCAGCCAGGTCGAAGATGCCGACGAGCCGGCTGCTGCTTGCAGTCAGCCCGAATGCGAGAATGCCAAAGGCGAGGGTGGCCAGCGCGGCGCCGCCGAGATCGAGCCGGCGGCGATTCGCAGGACGGTCGGCCGGCACCTTGAACAGCAGCAGCCAGACCGCGATGCCGCCGAGCGGCAGGTTCACGGCGAACACGACGCGCCACATGCCCTCGACCGGCGCCGACAGGATCAACCCGCCGATCACCGGCCCGAGCGAAGTTGTCAGCGCCGAGGCCGAGGCCCACAGGCCGATGGCGCGGCCGCGTTCGCGTTTCGGATAGGCCTTGGCGATGATGGCGAGGCTGCCCGGCACCATGAAGGCGGCGCCGATCCCCTGCAGGCCACGCGCCGCGATCAGGAAATACGTGCCGGGCGCCGCGGCCGAAAGCAGCGAGGCGGCCACGAAGACGGCGATGCCGGCGACGAAAGTGCGCCTCAATCCGAAGCGGTCGCCCGCGGCGCCACCGGCCAGAATCAGTGCCGACAGCGCCAGTGCGTAGGCATTGGACACCCACTGCGCCTCGGCAAGCGATGCGCCAAGGTCGGCGCGGATCGCCGGGACGGCAATGGAGACCACCGAATTGTCGATGAAACCGAGTGCGGACGCCAGGATCGCGGCGACCAGCACGAAAGGCCTCGCTCCGGGCGGGCAGAAGCTCGCTGCGCTATCGGCCGCGGCGGACTTGTCGCTGTCGGGAGCTTCGGCGGGAGCCATGCCCCCGCCAATAGGCTCGATTTGCCCGGCGGGCAATCGCCGGAAGGTCAGCCTGCGTCAGGCAGCCTAGTCGACGAACTCGACGGTAACGCCCGGCTCCACCATCTTGGCGAGTTCCTGCGCGTCCCAGTTGGTCAGCCGCACGCAGCCGTGGCTCGCCGTCTTGCCGATCAGCGAAGGCTCCGGCGTGCCGTGGATGCCGTAGGTCGGCTTCGACAGCGCTATCCAGATCGTCCCCACCGGCCCGTTGGGCCCGGGCGGGATGGTCAGCACCCCGTCATTGTTGCCCTGCTTGAAGTTGACCTTCGGGTTGTAGGTGTATTGCGGATCGGTCGCGACGCGCTCGACGTTCACGGTGCCGGACGGCGACGGCGTGTCCTCCGAACCGATCGTGGCGGGATAGGCCACCAGCAGGCGGTCGTGGTCGTCATAGCCGCGCACCTGTTCCTTGCCCTTGTCGGCAATGATGCGGGTCACCTTGCCCGTGGTCACCTGCCCGGGCGACACGACATTTATGATGGTCCCCGGCCGCGTGAAATCCGCGCCCGCATTGATGGACTTCAAATAGTCCTCGTCCATGTGGAAGCGCTCGGCCAGCATCTCCGTCACCGAGGTGAAGCCGAGCCGGTCGAGCTTGGCCTTCTCGCCGTAGTCCTGCGGCACCGAGGCCAGGTACATCTGTCCGACATCGTCCGGCGTGATCGTGTATTTCGTCAGCGCATCGCCGCCGGCATCCGCCAGCGCCGCGTTGATGGCGTCCTTGTCGTAGGTGTGCAGGCTGCGGCCGAACTTTTCCTTATAGGCGTCCAGCGCCTTGTTGACGTTGGAACCCATCCGGCCGTCGATGACGCCCGGCGACAGGCCCAGTCGGTCGAGCAGCACCTGGATCTTGGTCACGTCCTCGCTCGCACCCTTGGGGAAGGCAGGCGGCGCGGCCAGTTCCCGGCTCGGTGCGCCAGGCTGCGGCGCTGCCTCTTCGGGGGCGGCTGTCTCGCCCGACTGTTCGTCGCGCGGCAGCATGACGATCGAGCCGTCCTCGCCACCGGTATCGGAGCCGGCGTCAGGCGCCGCGCCGTAGTCGCGGTTCTCGTCGAGCGGCTGCGCGGCGGGGTCGTCTGGCTGCTCTCCACCGTAGGAATTGTCGTCCTGTCGCGGCGCCTCCAGCGGAGCGCGGGACACCTCGCCGCGCGACTCGTAGCGCGGCTCTTCGCGCGGCGGCGCGGGGAAGGCGTCGCGGGGTGCGTATTGCTCATCCGGTGCCGGTTCGCGGCCGAAAGCCTCGTCTCCGGGCGGCGGCTCGCGCAATCCCAGGCGCACTTCGAGTTCGCGGCGCAGCTTCTGCCCCATCAGCCAGCGCCCGTCGCGGCGGGCTTCACCTGCCCGCTTGCGCGCGTCCTCGCGGCGCGCGCCCAGATCGTCGTCCTCGAGCACACCGACGACGTCGCCGGTTCTGCGGTCGACCAGCACCTGCCGACCGTAGCGGTCGATATAGACCTCGACGTCGCGCGACTGCGCCAGCTGGAGGCCGGTTTCGGCCGGTGCCCGCGGCGCCGCATCCGTTTCGGAGGTCATGATCCTGGCGTTGGCGCTTCCGGCGATCGCACCGGCGGCCAGCGCTGCCAATATCAGGGTTCTTGCTTGCATGTGTCCAATCCGCTGCGTTGTTCACGCATCCAAGGTTAACGGTTCGCGGATGAACGGGGCATGAAGATGGCCAACCCCCGCGAAAATCCTATTGGAATCCCAATGCGGCGCGTTTGTTCCGCGGCAGCGTCGCGGCTGCCAGCCGGTGGCTTTCCCTGAGATAGTCGCAGATCGCCTCGTCCGGCATCGTCTCGTCCGAGACCCGCTGGATCCAGCTCAGCCCGCGGGACGCGAGGTAGGGCGCGGGCCGCAGACCCGGCTGCTCCTTCAAGATGTCGAATGCCGCGGGCGAGCACTTGAAGGTGATCGCCAGCTCCTCGCCGGCATTCCAGCCGCCGATGGCAAAGACCTTGCCGCCCACCTTCCACACATGCGCGCCGCCCCATTGGACGACGTGTGTGGTGTGAGCGAGCGAGGCGCAGAACGCGTTGTATTCTTCCAACGTCATTCCGCGCCTCGCGTTTTCGGTTCGGGAAAGCGTCCCGTTCAGGCGGCGACGGTCACGCCGCCTTTTCGGTCGCCTCGGTAGCACTTCCCGCCCTGAACAGCAGCCGGTCGGAACCGGCGCTGACATGGACCGTCGTGCCGTCGAGCACGTCGCCCGCCAGGATCTTCTCGGCCAGCGGATCCTGCAGTTCCTTCTGCATGACGCGCTTCAGCGGCCGGGCGCCGTAGGCCGGGTCGTAGCCCTTGTCGGCCAGCCAGTCGACTGCCGTCTTGTCGAGGTCGAGCACGATCTTGCGGTCGGCCAGCAGCTTCTCCAGCCGGCCGAGCTGGATCTCGACGATCTTGCCCATGTCCTGCCGGCGCAGCCGGTGGAACAGGATCACCTCGTCGACGCGGTTCAGGAACTCCGGCCGGAACGATGCCCGCACCACGCCCATCACCTCGTCGCGCACCTTGTCGACATCCTCGTTCTCGCCGAGGTTGACGAGATATTCGGCGCCGAGGTTCGACGTCATGATCAGCAGCGTGTTGCGGAAGTCGACCGTGCGGCCCTGCCCGTCCGTCAGGCGACCGTCGTCGAGCACCTGCAACAGCACGTTGAACACGTCCGGGTGCGCCTTCTCGATCTCGTCGAACAGCACCACCTGGTAGGGCCGCCTGCGCACCGCTTCGGTCAGCGCCCCGCCTTCCTCGTAGCCGACATAGCCGGGAGGCGCGCCGATCAGCCGGGACACGGAGTGCTTCTCCATGAACTCCGACATGTCGATCCTGACCATCGCGCTCTCGTCGTCGAACAGGAAGTTGGCGAGTGCCTTGGTGAGCTCGGTCTTGCCGACGCCGGTAGGGCCGAGGAACATGAACGAGCCGATCGGCCGGTTCGGATCCTGCAGGCCCGCGCGCGCCCTGCGGACGGCTTTCGACACCGCCTGCACCGCCTCGCCCTGGCCGATGACCCGCTTGGCGAGTTCGTCTTCCATGCGCATCAGCTTGTCGCGCTCGCCTTCCAGCATCTTGTCGACGGGAATTCCGGTCCACCGCGACACGATGTGCGCGACATGGTCGGGCGTGACGGTCTCCTCCACCATCGAGCCCTTGCCGTCACCGTCCTGCGCTTCCGCCTCCGCAAGCTTCTTCTCGAGCTCCGGGATGCGGCCATAGGCGAGTTCGCCGGCCTTCTGGAACTCGCCCTTGCGCTGGGCGATCGCCAGATCGTTGCGCGCCTCGTCGAGCTGCCGCTTCAGGTCGGCGGCCAGCCCGAGCTTCTCCTTTTCGGAGGCCCAGGTGCTGGTCAGCCTCGTCGATTGCTCCTCGAGCTCGGCCAGTTCCTTCTCCAGCCTGCCCAGCCGGTCCTTCGACGCCTCGTCCTTCTCGACCTTCAGCGCCTCGCGCTCGATCTTGAGCTGCATGATGCGCCGGTCGATCTCGTCGAGCTCCTCCGGCTTGGAATCGACCTGCATCCTCAGCCGCGACGCGGCCTCGTCCACCAGGTCGATCGCCTTGTCAGGCAGGAAGCGGTCGGTGATGTAGCGGTTCGACAGCATCGCCGCCGAAACCAGCGCCGAGTCGGAAATGCGCACCTTGTGGTGCTGCTCGTACTTTTCCTTCAGGCCGCGCAGGATCGAGACGGTGTCCTCGACCGTCGGCTCGTCGATGAAGACGGGCTGGAAGCGGCGCGCGAGCGCGGCGTCCTTCTCCACGTGCTTGCGGTATTCGTCGAGCGTCGTCGCGCCCACGCAGTGCAGTTCGCCGCGGGCGAGTGCCGGCTTCAGCAGGTTGGAGGCATCCATCGCGCCGTCCGCCTTGCCGGCGCCGACCAGCGTGTGCATCTCGTCGATGAACAGGATGATGTTGCCGTTGGCCGCGGTCACTTCGGACAGCACCGCCTTCAGCCGCTCCTCGAACTCGCCGCGATATTTCGCGCCGGCGATCAGCGCGCCCATGTCGAGCGCCATCAGCTGCTTGTCCTTGAGCGATTCGGGCACGTCGCCGTTGACGATCCGGAGCGCCAGGCCTTCCGCGATCGCGGTCTTGCCGACGCCCGGCTCGCCGATCAGCACCGGGTTGTTCTTGGTGCGGCGCGACAGCACCTGGATTGTGCGGCGGATCTCGTCGTCGCGGCCGATCACCGGGTCGAGCTTGCCCGCCCGCGCCTCTGCGGTCAGGTCGCGCGCGTATTTCTTCAGCGCATCGTAGCCCTGTTCGGCACTGGCCGAATCGGCGGTGCGGCCCTTGCGCACGTCGTTGATGACCTGGTTGAGCGCGGTCGGTGTGACACCGGCCTTGGCGAGGATCTCGGCCGTCTTGGCGGATTTCTCGACCGCCATCGCGGTCAGCAGGCGCTCGACCGTGACGAAGCTGTCGCCTGCCTTCTTGGCCATTTCCTCGGCGGTCGAAAAGACCTTGGCGAGCGGCTGCGCCAGGTAGAGCTGGCCATTGCCGCCTTCGACCTTCGGCATCTTCTCGAGCGCGGTCTCCACGCCCAGCTTGACGTCGCGCATGCTGCCGCCTGCGCGCTCGATCAATGAGGCGGCGAAGCCTTCGTTGTCGTCGACCAGCACCTTCAGGAGGTGCTCCGGCGTGAACTGCTGGTGGTTGCGCGACAGGGCCATCGTCTGCGCGGACTGGATGAAGCCCCGGACCCTCTCGGAGTATTTCTCGATATTCATAATGGCGTCTCCATGCCGTCACCGGCCCGCGGTGCGGCGCCGGATCGGATTAAGGTGACGGACCCCCTTCTCGCACCATGATCGAAGTCAAATTTCACGGTGCCCGATGCGGCGAGTCCAGATCGAGACGCATATGGGTATTTCTTCCTGTCTGCTCAAGACAAACAGGCCGGTCTTTTCACGGCCTGCAGGACCGATCTGCTCCGAGCATGCGAACAGCTCCACCGGCCAGTCCCGGCAGCGCGGAGAGGGCGGCCCGCCGGCCCGGATCGGAACAGAAAAAAGGCCGGGCACGAGGCCCGGCCTTGAATTTCAGAAGATTGCGGCGGCAGCCATCGCTGCGCCGGGCGTCAGCCCTGGGTCGCAGCCTCTGGCGACTTCGCCTCCTGCGGTGCCTGCTCCTCGCCGTCCTTGGGGGTGGCGCGGCGCGGACGGCGGGTGCGGCGCGGCTTTTCCTGCGCTTCGCCGGAACCGTTCGCTGCGCCGTTGGCATGGCTTTCGCCATTGCCGCCGTTCGACGATTGCTGCGACAGCGCCACCTCGGCGGGCGTGCCCTCGATCACCGGCTGCGGGCCAGAACCGTTGTTTTGCCGGCCGGCCTCGTAGCCCTGATCGTCATCGCCGCGATTGCCGTCGTCGCCGCGGCGCTGAGTGCGCTGCTGGTTTCCGTTGCGGCTTTGCTGCTGGTTGCGCGGCGCGGACTGCTGATCGTTGTCGTCGCGATCGTCGTCATCGCCACGGCGCTGCGAACGCTGCTGCCCGTCGTTGCGATTGTCGTTCCGGTTTTGCTGCTGGTTGTTGCCCGAGCCCGCCTGCTGCTCGTTGTCGTCGCGATCGTCGTCGCCGTCGTAGTCGTCGTCGCGGCTGTCGCGCGGCTGACTGGCCTGCTGCTGCGCCTGAGCGGCCGCGATGATGCGGTTGTAGTGCTCGGCATGCTGCAGGTAGTTTTCCGCGATGACCCGGTCGCCCGCGCTTTGCGCATCGCGCGCCAGGGTCGTGTACTTGTCGGCGATCTGCTGGGCGGAGCCGCGGATTTTGACGTCCGGACCGTTGCTCTCGTAGTTGCGGGTCAGCGGGTTGGGGCCCTTGCGGTTGTTGTTGCCCCGTCCGCGCATGCGCCTGTTCTGCTGTTGTGGCCTCATCCGATTCTCTTTGCTTGAGACGACTATGGGAATTTGGAGAGCGCGGCCGCAGCCGTTCGGCTCTCGTGTTGTGTTCGGCGACGAGTCGCGCAGAGCGCGCCGTCGCCGGATGGCATCCTGTCCCGCTTCATGTCACTGGCCGGACGATCCCCGCACGAAGCCTGGGCGTCGCTCACGCAAGAAGGCAGCTTGTCGTTCTCGGGAACCGAATCGATGACAGCACTGCCTGCTTCGTCTCATCCGGTGGCCGGACCCTAGCCGCATTCCTTCCGGTTGCCAAGTCCTTTTTGTGCATCCGCTAAGCTCTTGTCCGCCAAGCGGAAAACCAGCGCGCGCTCGTGTCCGGCAAGATCGCGGCGCGCTTCGGCAAGCCGATAGTTCGCAGCTGCGAAAATCGCTTCGACATCGTGTCTTTGCCGGCTGCCGATCTCCACGGCAATGACGCCGTCGCTCTCCAGATGGGCGGCTGCCCCTGCCGCGATCAGCCTGTAGGCGTCGAGCCCGTCTGCGCCGCCGTCCAGCGCCCGCTCGGGATCGTGAAGCCGGACTTCCGGCTGAAGCTGGGCCATGTCCTTCGTTGGTATATAGGGCGGGTTCGAGACGATTATGTGAAAAACGCCGTGGACCGCCGAAAACCAGTCGCTCTCGAGCAGCTCCAGCCGCTCCGGCATGTTGTTGATATCGGCGTTGGCCGCAGCCATTGCAAGGGCCTCGCGGTGAAATGTCGGTGGCCACCGCATGTGTTCCCGGCACTTCCTTGAGCAGCGCCAGCGCGATCGCGCCCGTCCCCGTGCCAAGGTCGAGGATGCGGCAATTGCCGTGCTTGGCCACCATCGCCGCCGCGTAGGGCGCGACCAGATCGACCAGCGCCTCCGTATCCGGCCGCGGCTCCAGCGTGTCGGCGTTGAGGCGAAGCCGAAGCCCGTGGAACTCGCGAAAGCCGAGGATGCGGTGCACCGGCTCGCCGGCCGCGCGCCTCGCAAGCGCCTCGCCCACCGCCCGGACCGCGGTCTCGTCCACCGGCCGGCCGGGAGAGCTGATGGCATCGGTGCGCGTGGTGCCGGTGAAGTGCTCGACCAGCAGCCGCGAATCGAGCGCGGCGTCTTCGATGCCGGCCCCGGCAAGCAGCGCCCGCGCCTCCTTCAGGAGATCGCCCAGCGCCGTCGCCGCGATCGCCTCAGGCATGCTCGTCCACTTCGGAAAGCAGCCTCGACTGGTGGTCGGAAATCAGCGCGTCGATGATCTCGTCGAGATCGCCCAGCATGACCCGGTCGAGCTTGTAGAGCGTCAGGTTGATGCGGTGGTCGGTCACGCGGCCTTGCGGGAAGTTGTAGGTGCGGATGCGCTCGGACCGGTCACCGGAGCCGACCTGCAGGCGCCGCGCCTCCGAACGTTCGTCGGCCGCCTTGGTGCGCTCCATGTCGAACAGCTTGGCGCGCAGGATCTGCATGGCGCGCGCCCGGTTCTGGTGCTGCGACTTTTCCGCCGACACCACCATGATGCCGGTCGGCAGATGGGTGATACGCACCGCCGAATCGGTGGTGTTGACGTGCTGGCCGCCGGCGCCGGAGGCGCGCATCGTGTCGATGCGGATGTCTTCGGCCTTGATGTCGACGTCGACGTCCTCCGCCTCCGGCAGCACCGCGACGGTCGCCGCCGAGGTGTGGATGCGGCCGCCGGCCTCGGTTTCGGGCACGCGCTGCACCCGGTGCACGCCGGATTCGAACTTCAGCTTCGAGAACACGCCCTTGCCCGACACCGTGGCGATGATCTCCTTGTAGCCGCCGACCTCGCCCTCGCTGGCCGACATCACCTCGACCTTCCAGCCGTGGTCCGAGGCATAGCGCTCGTACATGCGAAAAAGGTCGCCGGCGAACAGGGCCGCCTCGTCGCCGCCGGTTCCGGCGCGGATCTCCAGGATCGCGTTGCGCTCGTCGGCCGCGTCCTTGGGCAGAAGCAGGATCTGCAGTTCCTGGCCGAGCTCCTCGATGCGCGCGTCGACATTCTCCATGTCGTCCTCGGCCAGCGCCCGCATCTCGGCGTCGGTGGCCTTGTCGTCGAGCATCGTCTCCAGATCCTCGCGCTCGCCCTGCGCCGATTTCAGCGCGCGGATCTTCGCGGCGATCTCCTGCAGTTCCGAATATTCGGAGGCGAGCTTGACGTATTCGTCGGCTTCCGGCCCGGCCGCCATCCGCGCCTCGATCAGCTCGAAGCGTTTCAGCACCTGGTCCATGCGGTCGCGGGGAAGTTCGATCATGTCAGACGGGTATCGAGTGCTTTTCTGCGAATTTGTGAAGCTCGCCGTGTAGATCGGCTTCCGCGCCGCGCCGTTCAAGGAGTTCGGTGACGAGTTGCGACAGTTCCGCCAGTGGCAGCTCCGTCAGCATCGCCTTGACCGGACCTATCGCGGCGGGCGGCATCGAGATCGAACGGAAGCCGATACCCAGCAGCGCCATCGCCGAAAGCGGCCGCCCGGCGAGTTCGCCGCACAGCGTCACCGGCGTGTGCGCCCTCTCTCCCGCTTCCACGATCTGCCTCAGCGCGCGCATGAACGGCACCGAGATCGGGTCGAACCGGCCGGCAAGCCGCGTGTTGCCGCGGTCGGCGGCGGTGAAGAACTGGAACAGATCGTTGGAGCCGACGGAGACGAAGTCCACCGCCTTCATCAGTTCGTCGAGCTGCCAGATCAGCGACGGCACCTCCAGCATGGCCCCAAGCTTCAGTCCGGTCGGCAGGTGGTGGGCGAACCGCGACAGGTGCCTGACCTCGCGGTCGATGATCTCGCGCGCCTGCCTGATCTCGGCGATCTCGGTGACCATCGGCAGCATGACGCGCAGTTCGCGGCCTCCGGCGGCCCTGAGCAGCGCGCGCAGCTGTGTGCGCAGCAGCGCCGGCCGGTCGAGCGTGAGGCGCACCGCCCGCCATCCCAGCGCCGGGTTCTCCTCGTTGGCCGCGCCCTTGAAATACGGGGGCATCTTGTCGCCGCCGATGTCGATGGTGCGGAAGGTGACGGGCTTGCCGTCGGCCGCGTCCAGCACGTCGCGGTAGAGCCTTTCCTGCGCTTCGGCGCGCGGGAAGGTCGCCGCCACCATGAACTGCAGCTCGGTGCGGAACAGGCCGACGCCGGCCGCGCCCGAATCGGCGAGCTGCGGCAGGTCGACCGCCAGCCCCGCGTTGATCAGCAGCGAAACGTCGGTGCCGTCCTTGCTGCGCGCCGGCTTGTCGCGCAGAAACCGGTAGAGTTCCTGCCTGCGGGCGCGGAAGCGCACCTTCTCGGCGTAGGCGGCCTCGACGTCGGACTGCGGGCGCAAGTGTATGCGCCCCTCCTCGCCGTCGACGATGATCGCGTCGCCGTTTTCGGCCATCGAGACCGCGCCCTTGACCTGGCCGGCCACGGCGATGCCGACGGCGCGCGCCACGATGACGACGTGGCTGGTCGGCGCCCCGTCCTCCAGCACCAGGCCGCGCAGCCTGTCGCGCGGATAGTCCAGCAGTTCGGCCGCGCCCATCGTGCGCGCCACGATGATGGCGTCCTTGGGCAGCGACTGCGCCATCATGTCCGGTCCGCGCCCCATGAGCTGGCGCAGCAGCCGGTTGGCGAGATCGTCGAAATCGCTCATCCGCTCGCGCAGATACGGGTCGGTCATGTGCATCATGCGCGCGCGCATGTCGCTCTGCACCTTCTCGACCGCGGCTTCCGCGGTGAGCCCGTTGCGGATCGCCTCGTCGAGCCGGCGCACCCAGCCGCGGTCGTTGGCGAACATCCGGTAGGCTTCCAGCACCGCCCGGTGCTCGCCGTCTGCTGCCAGCTCGCGCCGCGACAGCATGTCGTCGATCGACAGCCTCAGCGAGCCGAGGGCGGATTCCAGCCGCGCCTGCTCTTCCTCGCTGTCCTCGTTGAACAAATTGGTGACGACGATGCGCGGCTCGTGCAGCACGACGTGGCCGAGCCCGACGCCCTCGTTGAGGCCGAGGCCCGGTAAAGCTGACCGGACGCCTGAGGTCGAGTTCCAGCCCCGGGCGGGTCAGCCGCGACAAGTCGCCGGCGGCGATCATCTCGGCGATCACCATCGCCGTCGTCTCCAGCGCCTCGATCTCGTCCTCGCGGTAGTGCCGCATCGTCTTGTTCTGGACGACCAGCACGCCGAGCGTGCGGCCGGCCCTCAGCACCGGCACGCCGAGGAAGGAGTGATAGATCTCCTCGCCCGTCTCCGGCAGGTAGGTGAAGGCGGGATGTTTCTGCGCGTCCGAAAGGCTGAGCGGCCGCGCGCTGGCGGCGATCGTGCCGACCAGGCCCTGCCCGAGCCGCAGTTGCGCCAGGTGGACCGCGCTCGGGTTCAGACCCTCGGTGGCGTAGAGCTCCAGCACGGAATCGGCGCGCAGCACGTAGAGCGAGCAGACCTCGGCGACCATGTTCTGCGCGATCTCGCGCACGATACGGTCGAGCCGCTCCTGCGGCTCCAGCGCTTCGGCCATGAGCTCGCGGAGCCGTCTGAGCAGGACGCGGGGGCCCCCGGCTGTGTCTCGCATCGCATCGCTCCAAAACGCCGTTCGGGCGCTTGCCGTTCGGCGCGCCCACCGGTGCGGAGATATTCCGGTTGTGTGACTACTGCTTATCCAGACCGTAGACGGAATGCAAAGTGCGAACCGCCAGTTCGGCATAGGGCCCGTCGATCAGGATTGATATCTTGATTTCCGACGTCGTGATCGCTCGAATGTTAATGCCCTTTTCCGCCAGCGCCTTGAAGGCGGTGGCGGCAACGCCCGCGTGGCTGCGCATGCCGATGCCGATGACCGAGACCTTGGTCATCCCGGCTTCCGACTGCACCGCGTCGAAGCCGATCGTGTCGCGGTTCTTCTCCAGCACGGCAAGCGCCTTGTCGACGTCGCCCGAGGGCACGGTGAAGGTCATGTCGGTGCGCGAGCCGTCCTCGGAGATGTTCTGGACGATCATGTCGACATTGATGCCGGCCTCGGCCAGCGGTCCGAAAATGCCTGCCGCGACGCCCGGACGGTCGGAAACCCTGCGCAGCGATATCTGCGCCTCGTCCTTGGCGTAGGCGATACCGGTGACGACGTGATGTTCCACGATCTCTTCCTCGTCGCAAATCAGGGTTCCGGGCGGATTGACCGGGTCGCCCATTCCCGGTGCGTCGGGGTCCTCGAAGGAAGACCGCACGAAGGTGCGCACCTTGTGCACCATCGCCAGTTCCACCGAGCGCACCTGCAGCACCTTGGCCCCGAGCGAGGCCATCTCGAGCATTTCCTCGAACGAAATCTTGGCCAGCCGCTGCGCCTTCGGCTCGACGCGCGGGTCGGTCGTGTAGACGCCGTCGACGTCGGTGTAGATGTCGCAGCGGTCGGCGTTGACTGCCGCCGCGATCGCCACCGCGCTGGTATCCGAGCCGCCGCGGCCCAGCGTGGCGATGCGGTTGTCAGGCGCCAGCCCCTGGAAGCCGGCGATCACCGCCACCTGCCCTTCGCCGAAGCGCTCGATCAGCCTTGCGCCGTCGATGTCGGTGATGCGCGCCGCGCCATGGGCGTTGTCGGTGCGGATCGGTATCTGCCAGCCCTGCCAGGAGCGCGCATGCACGCCCATCGACTGCAGGGCGATCGCCAGCAACCCGCTGGTCACCTGCTCGCCGGAAGCCACGATCGCGTCGTATTCGCGCGCGTCGAAGAACGATGCGTTGGCCCCGCAGGCGCGCGGCGTCTCGTGCACCCAGCCGACCAGCTCGTTGGTCTTGCCGGCCATTGCCGAAACGACGACGGCGACCTCGTTGCCGGCATCGACCTCGCGCTTGACGTGACGCGCCACGTTGCGGATGCGATCGATATCGGCGACGGAGGTCCCGCCGAATTTCATCACGATTCGCGCCATGGTCGCGAAATGCCTTCCTGTCCGGATGCCGGCGTGAAAACCGGAAAAAACAGCTCGCCCGCCAAGGGCTTGGTGCCTGGCGCCCCGCGCCGGTCGGCGGTGTCCATATCCAAATAGCCCCGCGCGCGCAAGCGAGCCGGCCAAACGATCACCGCTTGACAACGCGCCGGCTGGACACGACTTGATGCGGGCTGCGAGAGGAGGCCAGGCCATGCCAGAGGCACGACGAACGACCATCGACGCCGGCGAGGTCGAGCGCTTTTCCGCGCTCGCCGCGGAATGGTGGAATCCCAACGGCAAGTTCCGCCCGCTCCACAAGTTCAATCCCGTCCGGCTCACCTACATTCGCGATCATGTCGCCTCGCATTTCGGCCGCGATCCGCGCGCGCCGAAGCCGTTCGAGAAACTGCGCATCCTCGACATCGGCTGCGGCGGCGGACTGCTGTGCGAGCCGATGGCGAGGCTGGGCGCCGAGGTGGTCGGCGCCGATGCGTCGGAAACCAATATCGAAGTGGCGAAACTGCACGCCGCCGAGGCCAAGGTGAAGGTCGACTACCGCGCCGTCACCGCCGAGGAACTCGCCGAGGCCGGCGAGAAGTTCGACGTCATCCTCAACATGGAAGTCGTCGAGCACGTTTCCGACATCAACCTGTTCATCGAGGCCTGCGGCAAGCTGCTGAAACCCGGCGGCATCATGTTCGTCGCCACCATCAACCGCACGCTGAAGGCGCTCGGCCTGGCCATCGTCGGCGCCGAATACGTTCTGCGCTGGCTGCCGCGCGGCACCCACCAGTTCGGCAAGCTGGTCCGCCCGGACGAGCTGGAGCGTGCGCTGAACGCCGCCGGCATGAATGTCGTGGAGCGCGTCGGCGTCACCTACAATCCGCTGGCCGACCGCTGGCAGCGTTCGACCGACATCGACGTCAACTACATGGTGCTGGTGGAAAAGCCGGCGGCATTCGTCGAGGACGCACCGTCCGGCTGAGTGCGGGCCTGCCTCAGTTCTGGTCCTCGGGCAGAGGCGGCAGCGGCATGAACTCGATGCCGTCCTCGATCAGCGATTTCGCCTCGTCGGCCGTCGCCTCGCCGTAGATGCCGCGCGTCTCGGTCTCGCCGAAATGGATCTTGCGGGCCTCCTCCGCGAACTTGTCGCCGACATAGTCGGCGTTCTCGCGCACCTTCTTCGACAGCTCCTTGAGCTTGGCGATCATCTTCCGCTGCTCGTCGTTCATGGCGAGCGCGATCTGCTCGCCCTTGCGCGAGGTCGAGACGGAGGGCGCCATCAGCGCCTTGTCGACCTTGATCGAATGGCAGATCGGGCACGAAATCAGGCCGCGCTTCTTCTGCGTGTCGAAATCGTCGCCGTTGCGAAACCAGCCGTCGAAATCGTGGTCGTGGTCGCAGACGAGAGAAAAGCGGATCATGAGGCCTTGCGCTGCTCGCCGCCCTCGTCCGCGAGGCGCACGGAGAATTCGCGGGCATTCTTGAGATTCGGCACCTTGCGCCGTGCGTCGGCGGAAGCCGCAAGGTCGATGTCGGCCACGATGATCCCGGGTTCCTCGCCGTCGGCTTCCGCGACGATGCGGCCCCACGGATCGATCACCAGTGAATGGCCGAACGTCTCGCGCCCGTCCTCGTGGTCGCCGCCCTGCGCGGCCGCCACCACGAAGGCGCCGTTCTCGATCGCCCGCGCCCGCAGCAGCACGTGCCAGTGCGCCTTGCCGGTCTGGCGCGTGAACGCGGCCGGCACGGTCAGCATCTCCGCGCCTGCCATCGCCTGCGCCCGGTAGAGCTGCGGGAAGCGGACGTCGTAGCAGACGGACATGCCGACCCGCCCGAATTCGAGCTCCGCCACCACGGTTTCGCGGCCCGGCTCGTAGGTCGCCGATTCCCGCCAGCTCTCGCCGTTGTCGAGATCGACGTCGAACATGTGGATCTTGTCGTAGGTGGTCACCAGCCGTCCGTCGGGCGCGAACAGGAAGGACCGGTTGGCGACCTTGCCGTCGCCGCGCGCGATCGCCGTCGAGCCGAGATGGACGTGAATGCCGAGTTCGCCGGCGAGTCTGCCGGCGGTCGCCGCGAGCGGATCGGCGTCGCCCGGCTTGATCAGCTCATAGAGCCGCTTGCGGTCGCGCACCAGCATGCCGGTCATCTCCGGCGACTGTACGTATTGCGCACCGCGCCCGGCTGCCTCGCGAACCATCTCCTCGAACGCTGCCATGTTGGCGTCGGGATCCATCGTCGAGCGCATCTGCAACGCCGCGACCCTGATCTGCGTCATCTGCCTGCTCCCGTCCCGGTTTCGTCTCAGGCGCCGTCGGCCAGCATGTTGTCGAGCGCGCCGCGCGCTTCCAGCGCGTGCAGCTCGTCCGACCCGCCGACATGCGTGTCGCCGATGAAGATCTGCGGAAACGTCGAGCGGCCATGGGCCTTCTGGATCATCTCCTGCCTCAGGTCCGGCGAGAACGTCGCGTCGTGTTCGGTGTAGTCCACGCCCTTCTTCTCGAGCAGCCGCTTGGCCGCCGAGCAATAGCCGCACATCTTGCGCGTGTAGATGGTGACGGGTTTCATCGCGTTTCCCGGAATTTTATCGTCCGTTCCTATATAGGCAGACGCCGCACGGGCAGGAAGCCCCCGTCTGGCATCGCTGCCCCGCATTGCCGCCACGGCTCAGCCCTCGGGGATGGCCCTGGCGAAGGTGAGAACGTCGACGCCGCTCGCCCCCTTGCGCTTCAGCACACGCGCAACCGCGGCAGCCGTCGCGCCGGTGGTGAACACGTCGTCGATGAGAAGCACCCGCCGGCCGCCGACAAGGATCTCCGCCTCGTCCGGCACGCGGAAGGCGCCACGCACGTTGGCCTCGCGCTCGGTTCTGGCGAGCCCGACCTGGCGGCGTGTCGGCCTGACACGCCTCACCGCCCCCGGCTCGAACGGCAGTCCCGCCCGCTCCGCGATCGTTCGCGCCAGCTCGGCCGACTGGTTGAAGCGCCGGCGCAGGAAGCGCCGCCGGTGCAGCGGCACCGGCACGACGAGGTCGCAGTCGCCGATCAACTCATGGCCGGCGCGCAGCATCCAGCCGGCCATCCATGGCGCGAGATCGGTGCGGTCGCGATATTTCAGGCCCTGCACCATGCGCCGCGCCACGCCGTCATAGGAGACGGCCGAGCGCGCCCGGTCGAACGGCGGCGGGTTGGCGATCGCCGCGGCCGACAGCATCCCCTCGCCCATCTCGTGCGAAAAAGGCGTCCCCATAACCTCGCACCACGGTCGCTCCAGGAAGCGCAGCTCCGGCCAGCAGCGGGCGCAAAGCGTGCCCGGCTCGCTGACGATGCGGCGGCAACCGGCGCAGACCGGCGGAAACAGCAGCGCCGCCTGCCACGCGCCCACCTTCGCGACGACGCCGTTGGCTGCGAGGAGACGGTTCACGGGACCTTGCGCCTTTCGTTCCCCATATTCTCCCTGATATTCGCTGCATGGCCGCGCCCGCGCAAGCCGCGAGCGCCGGACAACGACCGAAGACGATCGGAAGAAGAATGGAAGAGATCATCGACACCGGCCTTGTCGAACGCCGCCGCCTGCGTGCCCTGCGCACCGGCGGGGAGGACGGCGCGTTCCTGATGCGCCATCTCGCCGCCGACCTCGCCGAGCGGCTGGCGACCGTCGAGCGCCGCTTCCCGCAGGCGGCCGCCATCGCCTCGCTGACCGGCGACGTGCGCGACGCGCTCGCAGCCGGCGGCAAGGTCGATAGCGTCCTGCGCGTCGAGCCCGATCGCGGCTTTCCTGGGCGGCGAGGACGGTCTCGTGGCCGCCCATGGCGACGCGCTGCCGCTCGAACCCGGCAGCCTCGACCTCGCGGTGTCGCTGCTTTCGCTGCAGGAGGTCAACGACGTCCCGGGCATGCTCGTCCAGATCCGCCGCGCGCTGAAGCCCGACGGCCTGTTCATCGGCGCCATGGCCGGTCACGGCACGCTGGCCGAGCTGCGCGACAGTCTGCTGGTCGCGGAGGTCGAGCTTCACGGCGGGGCCAGCCCGCGCGTCATCCCCTTCGCCGACGTCCGCGATGTCGGCGGCCTGCTGCAGCGCGCCGGCTTCGCCCTTCCCGTCACCGACATCGAGCCGCTGACGGTGCGCTACGACGACATGTTCGCACTGATGCGCGACCTGCGCGCCATGGGCGCCACCAACGCCCTCACCGGCCGCACCCGCCGCCCGGCGACCAAGGCGCTCTTCCTGCGCGCGGCCGAAATCTACGCCGAGCGCCACGCCGACCCCGACGGCAGGGTTCGCGCCACGTTCTCGATCGTCTGGATGTCGGGCTGGGCGCCGCACGAATCCCAGCAGCAGCCGCTCAGGCCGGGAAGCGGAAAAGTGTCGCTGGCGAGCGCGCTGGCCAATCCGGACGAAAGTCCGGACCAGGACGAGCTGCGCGATCAGGCTGACGGTTTTCCGTCTGAACTGTCTGGAGTGGATCGGGTCGTGCCGTCGAAATAGTTGGCCAGGCTGATCCACTGAGCCTGCAACGAGTTCGATACGGTCGCGAAACCGCCGACGATGGCAAGTGAAAGCACGCCGACGATCAGACCGTATTCGACCGCGGTGGCGCCTCTTTCGTCGGCAAGGAATCTCTTCAGCAACATGGTTTTTCCCGCTGACCTGTGTGGCCTTGTGTCGCGCCAATCCTCTTAGGAAAGGTTAACGGTCAGCGACGCTTCCGCCGCGTTCAGCGGCAGTCGCCCGATTTCCCGCCGTTGCGGTAGATGATGCAGACCGAGTTCGGCGTCTCCTGCAGCACGCTGCGGTGGATGGTGTAGCGCCCGGTCCGCTGCACCGATCCGGTGGACATCTGGTCGAGCCCTACCCCGTCCGAAAGCTGCGCGCTGCGAAGCTGGCGCTCGGCAAACGGCGTGATCAGCAGTGCCAGCCCGACCGCCGCCGAGCAGAACAGCAGCGCCATGCGGAATGAGCCGGTGCCGCCGCGAAACAGCATGCCGCGAGGATCGCGAATCTTCGCCCCAGTCATTGTCCAGTTCCATGTCGGCCCCCGCCTCGGCGCAATTTGCGTCAATTTGGCATGGCGGGCTGAACGAATGATTAACCGTAACGGATCGGCCTGTCCCGGACACTCAGAGAAGATCGACCAGATGCGCGATCAGCGGCTCGTCGGCCGGCGGCATCGGAAACTCGCGCAGCCTGGTGGGCCGCACCCATTTCAGCGCGGCGTGCTCGTGCGCCACCGGCGTTCCCCAGAAGCGGCGGCAGACGTAGAGCGGCATCAGCAGGTGGAAATCCTCGTAGGCGTGGCTGGCGAAGGTCAGCGGCGCGAGACATGCGGTCTTGGTCTCGATGCCCAGTTCCTCGCCGAGTTCGCGCACCACGGCCTGCTCCGGGCTTTCGCCCGCCTCGACCTTGCCGCCGGGAAACTCCCACAGGCCGGCCAGCTGCTTGCCCTCGGGCCGTTGCGCGATGAGCACCCGCCCGTCGGTGTCCACCAGCGCGCAGGCGACGACCAGCAACAGCTTCTTGGCGGCGGCCTGCGCCGCCTCAGGACCGCTCGTCATGATCCTTCGGCGGACGACGGTAGTGGTAACGGTAGACCTCGCGGAACCCGAGGGATTCGTACAGCGCGATGGCGGCGCTGTTGTCGGCCTCGACCTGCAGCCAGGCCTGCTTGGCGCCGCGCCCCGCCGCCCATTTCAGCGCCGAGCAGACCAGCCGCCGCGCATGGCCCTTGCCGCGCTCGCCGGCGAGCGTGGCGATCTCGAACAGCCCGGCGAGGTCGCCGTCATGAACGCAGATCGCCGTCGTCACCGGCTTGCCCTCGTCCTCCAGCACGAACAGGCCCGCCTCGGGCTCGATCGAGCTGATGACTTCCGTCAGGCCCGGCCGGCGCGAGGCGTCGAGATCGTGCACGGTCAGTGCCGCCGCCACGAAGCGGCCGAGATCGCGCATCGGGATCTGGTGCATGGCGCCGCCGACCGCCTCCTCGCTCAGCGCCATGCGCATGACGAGCGATTCCGAAAAGCGGTCCCAGTTCTTCTCGTCGAGATGCGCCGACAGCTTCGCCCCGGCGAGCGGCGACATCCGGAACACCAGCGGCCGCCCATAGGCCTCGAAGCGCCGCGCGGCGCGCCGGATCCGCTCTTCCATGTTGGTGCAGTCGGCCGGATCGAGCGGGTTGACCGAGTTGAGCCGCTTGGCGTCCTGGCCGGCGGTCAGCCGGATCACCCAGGCGCCGTCATAGTGCACCGAGGCTGCCGGCCAGGCGCGAAACCCCGCCGCCTCGAAGCGGCGGACGAGGCCGAGTTCGGCGATCGAGGTCAACTCGCTCATCAGCTCCGGTAGTCGCCGTTGATGGCGACGTATTCCTTGGTCAGGTCGCAGGTCCACACCGTCGCCTTGCCGCGGCCGATGCCGAGATCGACGCGAATGGCGATGCGCTCGCCTTCCATGTAGTGCGACGCCGCCTCTTCGGAATAGTCGGGGTCGCGCTCGCCCTCGTGGGCCACCCTGATGTCGCCGAACCAGATCGCCAGGCGGTCGCGTTCGGCGGGCTCGCCGGCCTTGCCGACGGCCATCACCACGCGGCCCCAGTTGGCGTCCTCGCCGGCCACGGCGGTCTTGACCAGCGGCGAATTGGCGATCGACAGGGCGATCCGCTTCGCCGAGCGCGCCGACTTCGCGCCGGTGACGGAGATCTCGATCTCCTTGCGCGCGCCCTCGCCGTCGCGCACGATCTGCAGCGCCAGCGACTTCAGGATGCGGTTGAGCGCCCGCTTGAACTGCGCCAGCCGCGGGTCGGCGGGATCGGTGATCCGCGGCGCGCCACGCTCGGCCGCGCGACCGGTGGCGAACACCATCAGCGTGTCGCTGGTCGAGGTGTCGCTGTCGACGGTGATCGCATTGAAGCTCCCGCCCACGCCCTTCGACAGCAGCGCCTGCAGCACCGGGGCTTCGATCGGCGCGTCGGTGGCGACGTAGGACAGCATGGTCGCCATGTCGGGCGCGATCATGCCCGCACCCTTGGCGATGCCGTTGATGACCACCTCGGTATCGCCGAGCCGCGCCGTCGCGGTGGCGACCTTCGGATAGGTGTCGGTGGTCATGATGGCGCGCGCGGCGTCTTGCCAGCGGTCGGCCCGTGCTTCTGCGGCGAGGCCGGCGAGCAGCGGCGCGAATTTTTCGGCCGCCAGCGGCTCGCCGATGACGCCCGTCGAGGCCAGGAACACCTCTGCCGGCGTGCAGCCGGCGGCAGCGGCGGCAGCCTTGCCGGTGAGTGCGGTCGCCTCGCGCCCGCGCTTGCCGGTGAAGGCGTTGGCGTTGCCCGAGTTCACCACCAGGATGCGCGCGGCACCCCCGGGCAGGTTCTGCCGGCAGAAATCGACCGGTGCCGAAGGGCATTTCGAGCGGGTGAACACGCCGGCGGCCGCCGTGCCCTCGTCGAACGTCATCACGAGCAGATCGGTGCGGTTCTTGTATTTGATCCCCGCCTCGGCCGTGGCGATCCTGACGCCGGGCACCTCCGGCATCTTCGGATAGGATTTCGGCGCGAGCGGCGAGACGGAAGTCGACATCTGGTTTGCTTCTGGCGGCAGGCTGGGGTGGCGCCCCGTTTGCCCGAGAACGCCCGTCAACGCAAGGCGCAGCGGTGGATGTCCGTGGGCATCGAGTGCGCTCGTCTGGGAATTGCGCGGCTAATCCTTCCCGTCGCGAGGCGGTTCGGCCGTAGCCCGGAAGACGGCACTTTGGTTTCTGATTTGCGGCCAGACCGCCTCCGCCAGCGCCTCGGCGCCGACGCTGCTCAGGTGATCGTCGTCGCGGTAGGCCAGCTTGCCGTTGATCGAGCGGGTACATGTCGGGCGTCCTTGCGGACACAGCATCACGGCGGGATCGAAGAATTCCGCGCCGAACTCTCTGGCCTCCTTGGCGAGCACCCTGTTCACCGCCTCGGCCCTGGCTAAGGCGGTTTGCCGGTCGTAGCCGCCGCAGGTCTCCAGAAGCCGGGCTTTCGAGATGAGGATCGCGGGTCTCGTGACGCAGGTTTTCAGGTCAACGCCCTGATGCGGCAATGCTCCCACCAGAAGGACTTTCTTGCCTGCGTTCCGGAACAGCGCGAGCGTGTCGTTCAGGCCGGCGCGAAAGTTCTTCTGCGACGCCTCGACGTCTGCCGGGACGTCGTTCAGGTAGCCGACGAATTTCCGGCGCCGGGGTTCGTTCGCTGGCCGGTCCGTCAGCCAATGGAGAGCAAAGCGCGCGTGGATGATCACCAGCGGGATGTCGCTGGCCGCGACCGTGGCGAGAACCGCATCGAAGCTCGTCTTGCGGACCGTTGCGTCGTCGATCGTATGCACATTCAGAAAAGGCAGCGTGCCGTGGCGGATGATTCCGACCGCCGCGAGATGCTCCCTGCGCAGGACGACGCCCAAGCCCTCACTCAGCGCGGCGGCATGGCTGTCGCCGATCAGTGCGATCGTCGGGGATTTCGTGGGATCGCCGAGGAGGCACGCGTTCCCGAAAACCGCCATCTGGCGCTTCGGACAATCAACTGGCAAGGCATCCTGTTCGGCCAACTTCCGCGCGGCGGCGTCGAGCCGCCAACTCCAGCCCGAGTTGCCCCAGATGTGGGCGTTCACCGCAACCACCACCAGCGCCAGCGCGGCAAGCCCCATAAAGGCGGGGCCGCGACGCACGCCGCCGACCCCGGTTCGACCGCCGCGAAACGGTTGCTCGACATAGCGGTAGCTAAGAGCTGACAGCAGCAGGGTCAGCACAGCAACACCTGCCGTCTTCCAGGGCGACAGCGTTCCGCCCTGAAGATACATGACGAAGACGATCGCGGGCCAGTGGACCAGGTAGAGCGAATAGGAAATCCGCCCGAGATAAAGACTGACCGGATTGCCCAGAAGCCAGCGCGCGACGGCATTGTCGTTGCCGAGGATGACGAGCAATGCACCCGCCGTGGGCAGCATCGCCTGCGGGCCCGGATAGGCGGCGTCGCCAAGGATGAAGAAGGAGCACAGGATCGCCGCCAGCCCAATCACGGTCGCAGCGATCTCAAGCTGGGCCGGCAGACGCCTGATTTGCCGAAAGGACGCCGGGTAGAGGAGCAGCGACAGCAACCCTCCGGCGGCGAATTGCCACGCCCTGAACGGGCTAAGATAAAAAACCGCTTCGGGAATCTCGTCGATAGCCCGCACGCAGGCCGCGTAACCCAGCAAGACCACCACGGACAGGACCGCGACCTTGACCCATCGCCTGCGGGCGAAGCCACTCACGACAAGCAGTGCCGGCCAGACAAGGTAGAATTGCTCCTCGACACCGAGCGACCAGGTGTGAAGCAGCGGCTTGGCGAATTTGGACGCGTCGAAATATCCGGCTTCGTGCAAGAAGAGAAAATTAGAGACGGAAAAGACCGCCGAGATCGCCGATCTCGAAAACGCCTCCAGATCGTTCGGCGAAAGGATGAGGGCGGCGAACACGCTGGCGCCGGCAATGGTGGCGAACAGGGCCGGCAGCAGCCGCAGCGCGCGCCGTCCGTAAAAGCCGGCGACGGAGAATGTATTCGCGGCGAGTTTCCGCTCGATGATCGACGTGATGAGGAAGCCGCTGATCACGAAGAACACGTCGACGCCGGTGAAGCCTCCTCCGAATGTCGCGAAGCCGAGGTGGAAAAGGATCACCCCCCAGGACGGCGACCGCCCGCAGTCCGTCGATTTCAGACCGGTAGTCCAGGGTGCGCGGCGTCGCGATCATAAAATGCACTCAAGACCGGTCAGTCCGGCACCCGTTCCAGTTCCGCCATGAGCGCCGCGCCCGCGGCGGCCGACCTGCCTGCGCGGGGCCGACCGTACAAGAAAACACCACCTCCCCTCGTCGGGGAAGTGGCGCGTTTCCGGGTGTCGGCATGCCGGCCGGTCGACCACCGCCGCGCAGTGCCCGCGCGGCGGCTCGATTGGGCCCGCGATCTTACTTGTCGGCCTGCGGCGCTTCGTCGCCACCCGCGTCGCCGTTGCCGGCCCCATTGGCGTCGCCGCTGGCATTGGCGTCGCCGGCCGCCGCAGCGTCATCCTCGGACAGTGCCTTCTTCAGGTCGGGGTCCTTGATCTCGACGTCGGCCGCCTTGCGCAGGTCGCTCACCTGCTTGAAGTAGGCCTCGCGCATCATCAGCGAACGGATCTGCGACTTCACCTGGTCGAATGCCGGCGGCTGCTGGGCGCGCTTGTCGTCGACCTTGATGACGTGCCAGCCGAAATCGGTCTTCACCGGCTCATGCGTGAAGTCGCCGACGTCCAGCGCGAAGGCCGCCTTCTCGAATTCCGGCACCATGCGGCCGGGCCCGAACCAGCCGAGATCGCCGCCCTGCGAGGCAGCGCCGTCGGTCGAGTTCTCCTTGGCGAGCTCTGCGAAATCGGCGCCGTTTTCGAGCTTCTTGATGATCTCCTCGGCCTTCTCCTTGGTGTCGACCAGGATGTGGCGGGCGTGGATCTCGTTGGTCGGCGGGGCCGCCGCGATCTCCTTGTCGTAGCGGGCGCGCACCTGCTCGTCGGTGATCGACGGCGCGATCTTCTTCTCGATATAGGTGCTGTGCAGCGCGCGCTGGCGCAGGAATTCCATGCGCTGCTTGAACTCGGGATCCTGGTCGATCCCCTCGTCCACGGCCTTGTCGGCCATCAGGCGGATCTCGATCAGCGCCGAGAGCGCGGCGGCGCGCTTCTGCTCGGGCGGCATCTGTGCGAACTGCTGGTCGAGATCGCTCTCGGCAAGCGTCACGTCGCTCTGGGTGATCGGCTCGCCGTTGATCGTCGCCACCACCGTATCGGGCTTGACGGCGTTCGCGTCGTTTTCCTGTGCGGCCAGCGGAGCGGCCGCGGCGGCGGTTAGCGCCACCGCCGCAACGAGCGCCTGGGAGAGGCGACGGCGAAGAATTGATTGCATGAGAATACCTTCCGGTTCCGGTGACGGGGCCCGCTTGTGATCAGGCAAAATATGGCGGTTTTTTGCGCCAGGCGGCGTGGCGCGCCAGCGTTGACATCGATTGTGCCCCCTCTTATCTGTCCTTCGTCTTTGCGTCCACAACCCTTTGCGGGCGCTTTTTCGACATGAGAATCCGCACGCCTCGGACGACGGCGGATATCGCCGACCCGGCAAAATCTGGAGCGAAAGGACCATTTGATGGTCAGTCTCGGCGTCATTGCCCGCAAGGTATTCGGATCGTCAAACGAGCGTCGCATCAAGGCGATGCGCCCGCGCATCGAGGCCATCAATGCGATGGAAAACGAGATGCGGGCGCTTTCCGACGACGAGTTGCGGGCGCGCACCGATCAGTTTCGAAACGACATCGCCAACGGCGCCGCCCTCGACGACCTGATCGTGCCGGCCTTCGCCACGGTGCGCGAGGCCGCCCGCCGCGTGCTCGGCATGCGACCTTTCGACGTCCAGCTGATCGGCGGCATGGTTTTGAACGAAGGCTCGATCGCCGAGATGAAGACCGGCGAGGGCAAGACGCTGGTCGCCACCCTGCCCGTCTATCTCAACGCCCTGGCCGGCGAGGGCGTGCACGTCGTCACCGTCAACGACTACCTGGCCAGCCGCGACGCCGAATGGATGGGCCGCGTCTACCGTTACCTGGGCCTGACTGTCGGCGTCATCATGCACGGCATGAGCGACGACGAGCGCCGCGCCGCCTATGGCTGCGACGTCACCTACGGCACCAACAACGAGCTCGGCTTCGACTATCTGCGCGACAACATGAAGTACGAGCGCGGCCAGATGGTCCAGCGCGGTCACGCCTACGCCATCGTCGACGAGGTCGACTCCATCCTGATCGACGAGGCGCGCACGCCCCTCATCATCTCCGGTCCGCTGGAGGACCGCTCCGAGATGTACAACACCGTCGACGCCCTGATCAAAACCATCGAAGCCGATGACTTCGAGGTCGACGAGAAGCAGAAGACTGCGACCTTCACCGAGCAGGGTACCGAAAAGGTCGAGAACATGCTGCGTGAGGGCGGCCTCTTGAAGGGCGAGTCGCTCTACGATGTCGAGAACGTGGCGATGGTCCACCACGTCAACAATGCACTCAAGGCGCACCGGCTGTTCCAGCGCGACAAGGACTACATTGTCAGGAACGGCGAGATCGTCATTATCGACGAGTTCACCGGCCGCATGATGCCCGGCCGCCGCTATTCCGAAGGCCTGCACCAGGCGCTGGAGGCCAAGGAGCACGTCGCCATCCAGCCCGAGAACCAGACGCTCGCCTCCGTCACTTTCCAGAACTATTTCCGCATGTACGAGAAGCTGGCCGGCATGACCGGCACGGCCTCCACCGAGGCGGAGGAGTTCGGCGAGACCTACGGCCTCGACGTGGTCGAAATCCCCACCAACGTGCCGGTGGCGCGCCTCGACGACCACGACGAGGTCTACCGCACCGTCGAGGAGAAGTACAAGGCGATCGTCCAGGAGATCCGCGAGGCTCACGACAAGGGCCAGCCGATCCTGGTCGGCACGACCTCTATCGAGAAGTCCGAACTTTTGGCCGAGCGGCTGCGCTACGAAGGCGTCAGGGACTTCGAGGTGCTGAATGCCCGCCACCACGAGCGCGAGGCCGCGATCATCGCGCAGGCTGGCAAGCCCGGCGCCATCACCATCGCCACCAACATGGCCGGCCGCGGCACCGACATCCAGCTCGGCGGCAATGCCGACATGCGCATCGCCGAGGAACTGGGCGACATGCCCGAGGGCGAAGAGCGCAAGTCGAGGGAAGAGGCGATCCGCCAGGACGTGCAGCGGCTGAAGGAAAAGGCGCTCGCCGCCGGCGGCCTCTACGTGCTCGCCACCGAGCGCCACGAGAGCCGGCGCATCGACAACCAGCTGCGCGGCCGCTCCGGCCGCCAGGGCGACCCCGGCCGCTCCAAGTTCTACCTGTCGCTGCAGGACGACCTGATGCGCATCTTCGGGTCGGAGCGCATGGATTCCATGCTCGGCAAGCTCGGCCTCGAAGAGGGCGAGGCGATCATCCATCCCTGGATCAACAAGGCGCTGGAAAAGGCGCAGAAGAAGGTCGAGGCGCGCAACTTCGACATCCGCAAGAACCTCCTGAAGTTCGACGACGTGATGAACGACCAGCGCAAGGTCGTCTTCGAGCAGCGGCTTGAACTGATGGACGGCGAGAACCTGTCGGAGACGGTCGCCGAGATGCGCCAGGACGTTGTCGACAACCTCGTCGCCAAGCACATTCCCGAGAAGGCCTATGCCGAGCAGTGGGACGCGGACGGCCTCAAGGAGGGCGTGCGTGCCTATCTGAACCTCGACCTGCCTATCGAGGACTGGGTCAAGGAAGAGGGCATCGACGACGAGCACATCCGCGAGCGCCTGATGCAGGCCGCCGATGCGGCTGCTGCCGACCGCGCCGAGCGCTTCGGCCCCGAGATCATGACCTATGTCGAGAAATCGGTGGTGCTGCAGACGCTCGACCATCTGTGGCGCGAGCACCTGGTCAATCTCGACCATCTGCGCTCGGTCGTCGGCTTCCGCGGCTACGCCCAGCGCGATCCGCTGCAGGAATACAAGTCCGAGGCGTTCGAGCTCTTCCAGGCCATGCTCGGCAATCTGCGCCAGGCCGTCACCGCGCAGCTCATGCGCGTCGAGCTGGTGCGCGAGGCCGCCGACGCGCCGCCGCCGGAAGTGCCGCAGGGCGAGGGCCACCATCTCGACGATTCCTCCGGCCGCGACGATTTCGACGGCGACCACGACGGCGACACCATGACGCTGGTGCGCCAGGACGCCCGCTCCAACGTCTCGGCCGCCGAGCGCGATCCTTCCGACCCCGCGACGTGGGGCAAGGTCGGCCGCAACGAGACGTGCCCCTGCGGCTCGGGCAAGAAATACAAGCACTGCCACGGCGCCTTCGCCTGACGAGGCGGCGCCGTCGCGCCGCCCTCCGAACCGCTTCTCGCCGAACCGTTTCTTAAAGACTCCTGCCGTAATCATTGCGGCGTCGAGACGGAAAACGGGGAGTATTGCGTGCGCTTTTCCGCACCAACGACGGCCGCGACCTGTCAGCCGCCGTGCCGCGAGGCGCGCCTGACACCGACTTTGCGCACCATCCTCCCCGGCGGCCTTTCTGCGAGCAGCCGCTGATGGGGGCCGTCCCGCTTCTCGAAGAGGTCGCCGGCGGTACTTCCGGTGCGATGATCGGCCAGTTCGCCGGCTTCGACGGGGTCGTCGCCGATCGCGCCCAGATGGAAAAGATCGAAAGTCGGCGCCCGATGCGCACGCTGGCGATCTATCCGGCCTCCGCCGGGTTCGACCTGGTCGAGGAGCTCGAACATCTGTGCTACCGCACGATCGAGCCCAATGTGTTCTTCAACCCCCGCTTCCTCGCCCCGGCCATGCCACGGCTGGAGGACCGGGAGGTGCGCCTCGCAGTCATACGCGACGGCGACGAGACGCGCAGCAGGCTGCGCCTGCTGGTCCCGTTCTCTGTCGAGCGGCCCACCGTGCCGCTCGGCGTGTCGATCATGCGTACCTGGTCCAGCCCGTTCGGACCGCTCGGCACGCCACTGGTCGATCGCGACGACCCTGCCGGCGTGATGGAGGACTTCTTCTCCATGCTGGCGAGGCCGCACCTCAAGCTGCCGAAGGTGCTGGTGCTGCCGGAAGTGCATCTGGATGGCCCGTTCGCCACCATGCTCAGGTCTATGGCGGCCATGCAGGCCCTGCCCCTGACCTCCGTCGGCCGCATCGAGCGGCCCTTCCTGCAGAGCGACCTCGACGGTCCCGACTATTTGCGCAACGCGCTGAGGCCCCACCATCACCGCGAATTCCGACGCCTCAAGCGTCGGCTTTCCGAGCAGGGCCGGCTGGAATACCGCGTCGCACGGCAGCCCGACGAGGTGAGGCTCGGAACCGAGGCGTTCCTGACGCTCGAGGCCTCCGGCTGGAAGGGGCGTGAGCGCACCGCCATGGCGATCGACCGCTATCGCGCGGCCTTCGTGCGCGAAGCGGTGAACCGGCTGGCAGAGGCCGACATGTGCCGCGTCCACATGTACACGCTGGACGACCGCGTCATCGCCTGCATCCTGGTCTTCGTGGAATCCGGCATCGCCTACACCTGGAAGACTGCCTACGACGAAGCCCTGTCGGCCTTCTCGCCCGGCACCCTGCTGATGCTCGACCTGACGGCCAACCACCTGGAAGATCCCAACATCGTCGCCACCGACTCCTGCGCAATGCCGGATCACCCGGTGATGAGCCGCATCTGGACCGAGCGCCGGCCGATCGGCACCTTCGTGCTCGGGCTGACCCCGGCAGCCGACCGGGCGACCCATCAGGCCGCCTCGCAGCTCCACCTCTACCGCGAGACCCGCAACCTGGCGCGCCTGGTGCGCAACCGCATCCGCGGCATGCTGCGCCACCCGTAGCCTCTGGCGTTTTTTCCGACGATCGCCCCTGCTGGCCGGCGTGCGGCTCAACCTGCCTGGCTAGCCATGTCGACCGCATCGCCCAGCCAGCGGCCGACCTTTTCCTGTAGCGATTTCGGGCTGATCGGCTTGGGCAGGTAGTCGTCCATGCCGGCCTCGATGCAGCGCTCGCGGTCGCCCTTCAGCGCGTGGGCTGTCACACCGACGATTGGCACGTGGCCGCCGATTTCGTCCTCGAGCTTGCGGATCGCGGCGGTCGCCTCGAGCCCGTTCATCTCCGGCATCGAAACGTCCATCAGGATCATCCGTGGCCGCCGCTCGCGAAACGCCTCGACGGCAAGCTTGCCGTTGCCGACGATCTCGAATGTCGCGCCGGTCTCGTTGAGCACCTGGGTGAACACCAGCTGATTCACCTCGTTGTCCTCGGCCACGAGAATGTCGAGGTCGGTGTCGACCGTTCCACGCACCGGCACTGCCCGGACCGGAGCGGGAGCCCGCGCCGGCTGAGAAATCTCCGGATCGCTTTCGCCTGTCGTGAAAGCCCGAAAAGCCCGCTCATCGACATCCGGGGCACTCTCACCCGCGCGGTGGCGCTGGATCGTGGAGACCAGTGTTTCCAGAAGCAGTGACGAGCGCGCCGGCTTGATCAGTTGCGCATCGATGCCGAGGCTCCGGTGCTGGGCGCCAGGCAACGACTGGTCGACCGAAGTCAGCAGCACGATCGGCGTCTCTGCAATTTCCGGCGTGCTGCGCACCACCCGCGCCACCTCGCCGCCGTTCATGCCGGGCATCTGATAGTCCAGCACGACGCAATCGACGTTGATGCCTCGCTCGGCCGCCGCCTTCAGCACCTGGATGCCTTCCGCGCCGTCGTGTGCCGCGCAGGAATCGAAGCGCCACGACGTCATCTGCTCCGACAGGATGGAGCGGTTCACCGCGTTGTCGTCGACGATAAGGATTCGGGCGCCCGTCACATCGACGGGCGTCGGCCGACGCAACTCCTTCTGCTGCTCGACCGGCAGGACCATGGTGAAGCGGAAGGTCGAGCCCTCCCCTTCCCTGCTTTCGACGCCGATCTCGCCGCCCATCATCTCCACCAGCCGCGACGTGATCGCCAGGCCGAGCCCGGTTCCCTCGTGCCGGCGCGTGGAGGAGGAATCGACCTGACTGAACTTTTCGAAGATGGTCTGCAGCTTGTCGGCGGGAATTCCGATGCCGGTATCGGTGACCGAGACCGCCAGCTTCATGCCGCCTTCGGCAGGCGTGCCGGAGACGTCGACCACGACGTGGCCGGCTTCGGTGAACTTGATGGCGTTGCCGAGCAGATTGGTGATGATTTGCCGGATGCGGCCGACGTCGCCGACGAACAAATTCGGCGTTCCCGGCTGCGATGCGGACCAGCAGCTCGATGTCCTTCTCCTTGGCGCGCATCGACATCAGCGTGGCGACGTCCTCGATCGCCTCGGTAAGGTTGAACGGCACGGGATCGAGCACGAGCTGGCCGGCGTCGATCTTGGAGAAGTCGAGAATGTCGTTGATGATCGTCAGCAGCGCGTTGCCCGACTTCACGATGATGTCGGTGAACGTCTTCTGCTTGGAATCGAGCTCGGTCTTGGCCAGCAGCTCGGCCATGCCGAGAACGCCGTTCATCGGGGTCCTGATCTCGTGGCTCATGTTTGCCAGGAATTCGGACTTCGCTCGGTCGGCAAGCTCCGCCTTCTGGCGCGCCTCCTTCAGTTCCTCGGCGCGCCGCCTGAGCTCGGTGATGTCGGTGGTCGAGCCGATCAGATAGACGCTGCCGTCGCTCGACTCGACCATGCCCTTGCGCGCGATCTGGTAGCGCACCGTGCCATCGGGGTCGGTGACGGTCTCCTCGTGCTCGACCGCCTTGCCGAGCCGCAGCACCTCACGGTCGCTGTCCATGAAGGCCTGGCCGTCCGGCCCGAAGATCTCCACGTCGGTGCGTCCTAATGCAAACTCCTCGGTGAAGCCGGTGAGATCGCACCAGCCCTTGTTCACGTACATCAGCTTCAGGTCGGGCTGCTTGGCGTAGATCGCCACCGGCACGTTGTCGATGAGCCGGCGGAACAGTTCGTTCTCGCGCATGCTCTGGCGCAGTTCGGACTCGCGCTGTTTCAGCTCGGTGATGTCGACGCGCACCCCGATATAGGTGCCGTCTTCCGTTCGCATGTCGTACGCCTGCACCCAGCTTCCGTCCGGGTTGTGGCGCTCGTGGACGGCGCGCTTGACGTGGTAGCGTTGCGTGTAACCGTCGATCCAGGCTTCGCGGTCGGTGTCGTAGAGCGCGTCGAGATCCGCGTCGCCGCTCTCCCGGAAATAGCCTGCGGCGTGCGCGGCGGCCACGGCCTCGCGAAGCGGCTTGCCCGGCTTCATTGCAGCATCCATGAACGGCAGCGACTTTCGGATCTGCCGGTTGCTCATCACGAACCGGTCGTCGGCATCGTAGATGATGACGCCGGCCGGCAGTGAATCGAGAACGTTTGCGAGATGGCTGCGCGCCTGGTCGGCCTCGCGCTCTCGCCGCTTCATCTCGCTCACGTCGAAGATGGTGCACGCCACGTAGCTGGTGTCGCTGCCGGTCCGGACCTTGTGTTTGCGCACGATGCGCGTGCCCGACCGGCCGTCGGCCCCGAAATCCTCCACGGCTTCGAAATCGCTGCCGGTGTCGAGCACCCGGCGCTCCGATGCCTCGAACTCCCGCGCCTCCTCGGACGACACGAAATCCGCGGCCCTGCGTCCGCGTATGTCCTCCGCGGTCTTGCCGAAGATTTTCGCGAAGGCCCGGTTGGCAAGCACGAACTCGAGGTTCTCGTCCTTCACGAAGATCGGGTTCGGGACGCTGTCCATGACCGCCTCGGCCAGCCGCGCCTTTTCCAGGGCTTCGGCCAGTTCCGCCTGACGGCCCTTCATTTCGGTGACATCGTAGTAACTGATCAGCCGTCGCCCGTCCGACAGTGAGGTGACGGAGTAGATCATCGTGCAACCATCGGCGCGCCGGAACTCGCGTGGTGGCACGTCGCCGGCGGCGATCTCCGCCAGCCGCGTGGCGACGTAGGTCTCCCACTCTTTGTCGGCGACGTCGTAGATGCCGTTGTGGCGGTTCACGTCCATCAATGCGCGGAACGGGCTTCCGACGGCCACATCGTCCACCGAAACCTTCCAGATGTCGTAGAAGGCGCGGTTGATGATCTCTGCCTTGAAGTCCTTGTCGAGCACGACCACGCCCATCCGCATCGAATCGATGGTGCGGTGGAGGTCGGAAAGGATGCGGTCCGTCTCCTCCTTCGCCTCGCGCAGTTCCTCCTGCCGCTGGTGATGCTCTGTGACATCGGTGCGGATGCCGACGCGGTCGCCGTTGGCGGTGAGCTGGTCGCGTCGCATGATCCAGCGGCCGTCGTGGGTGCGGAACAGGATCTCCTGGTCGAGTTCGCGGTCGCGCTGCCGCGCATGCTCGCGCACCCATTCCTCCTCGCGGCCGATCGCCTCGGCGACCTTGCCGGAGTGGGCGAACTCCAGGAACATCTCCTCGAAGGAGCGCCCCTCCGCGAGATTGGGAAGGAAGTCGAACTGGCGCCGGAAGGCGTCGTTGCACACCACCAGCCGGTCGTCGCGATCCCAGATGACGAAGCCGTCCTTCAGCGCATCGATTGCCGAGCGCAGCCGCAGCCGCGCCGATTCCGCCTCGCGTCGCGCTGCCTCGGCGTCGGTCTCGTGCTTCTTGATGGAAGTAATGTCGGTGCACACGCAAAGCCTGCCGCCCTCGGCGGTACGCACCTCGCGCTGCAGCACCCAGCGGCCGTTGGCGAGAGCCACGACCCGGTCGTTGCGTTCGGCGGCACGCGCCTCGATCACTTCACGCCGCCATTCGCCAGGGGACTTGTCGTCGGTCAGCCAGAGCCCGCGCTCCAGCGCAGCCTGCAGAATGTCCTGAAACCCCGTGCCTGGCTGAAGCATGTCGTCGAGGCCCGGGTGCAGCAGCCGACATGGCCTCGTTGCAGCGAACCAGCCGGTCATCGGCGTCGAACTGGCAGTAGGCGTCCGACATCGCATCAAACGCCGAGACCAGTTCGTGCAGTTGTCCCGCCTCGACCTGCGGCTGCTCGATGGCTGGATGCACGGCCGCGCGTTCCACGCTCTCGACATTCCATGTCTGCGCAGCCGGTTCCTCCGCGCTCGTTAGCTGCCGCCCCGTCCCGCGATAGCCCGCGAATTCCCCTGTCTCGGTGAAGCGCGGCACACCTGACAGCGACACGCGCCGCATTTTCTTGCCGCTGCCGATCTGGTGGACGAAATCGCGAAAGGCGTCGCGTCTTTCGAGCGCCGCCACGTGCGCCTCCGCCGCGGCCTCGCCGGCGATCTCGCGCAGGAAATCGATACGGCTGCGGCCGATCAGGCCGGCAGGGTCGATGCCGATCGTCGCCTCGAAACCATCGGACAGATAGGTGATGCGATGGTTGCCGTCGGTTTCCCACAACCAGTCCGCCCCGAGTTCCGCAAGGCGGGCGAGTTCCGCGATTTCCATGTCGCGGCCATGACACAAAGCTGTAGTGCCGGTTGCTGCCGGTCTTGCCATCGAATTCGTCCCCCGGCTGATGGCTGTGTACTGGCGGCGCGCACTGCCAGGGCACGCGTCGCGATACGGGCCTCCCAATCAAGGCTGGCTCGCAATCTGGGGGAGAAGGATTAATGTTTGGCTAAGCTTAAGCAGGGGCTAACGGTCGCGTTAAGATGTGAGGCGTTCCGCGGCTATCTCCTGCATCGGGGGTGGTATTCGCGAACGGATTCCCCATATGAGAATGGCAGGACGGCAGGACGACATCCGGTTGACATTTCGCAGCCGTCTCGTCTATGAGCCTCAATCGATTGCGGCGCGCCTCGGGCGCGCCTTTCACGTTCAGCGCCGGACGGCCGAGAGGCCCCGGCCGGTAGACCGACGGACAGAACAATGAAGATCAAGAATTCGCTCAAGGCGCTGAAGGCCCGCCACCGCGACAACCGCATGGTTCGCCGCAAGGGCCGCATCTACATCATCAACAAGACCGCGCCCCGCTTCAAGGCCCGCCAGGGCTGAGGCGTCCGCGCCTGGCTTCACGCGAAATTCAGTTTGACGAACCGCGGCGGCGGAATAGATTCGCATCCATGCGGATCATGCTCGTGCTCGCCATCGCGTTGGCCTTCCTGACACCGGTTCAAGCCGGTGCCCAGACCGGCCTGGCCGCCGTCGACAGCGGCAAACATCTCGACGATCTCTACGCCCAGCTGAAGCGCGAGCCCAACGAGCGCGCCGCGCTGCTCATCGCCGCGCGCATCCGCGACAGCTGGAACCAGTCCGGCAGCGCCACGATCGACCTGCTCATGCAGTGGGCCGACGACGCGATGAAGGACAAGAAGTTCGGCGTCGCGCTCGATTTCCTCGACCAGGTCACCATCCTCGCGCCGCGCTACGCCGAAGGCTGGAACCGCCGCGCCACCGTCCACTACATGATGGAAGACTACGCCAAGTCGATGGCCGACATCGACCGCACCCTGGTGCTGGAACCCCGCCATTTCGGCGCGCTGGCCGGGATGGCGGCGATCTTCAAGGCATACGGCGACGACGAGCTCGCGCTCGAGACCTACCGCCACATCCTCGAAATCTACCCGATGATGCGCGACGCGCAGAACGCCTATGTCGAGCTCACCGAAGAGCTCTCCGGGCAGGACATCTGAGGCGATGACGCTGGACGTCGACGCGGCGTGCCCGCCCGCTGCGCATTGGCGTCCGGCCCGATGAACCTCTTCCTGACCGCTTTCCTGATCGTCCTCGCCGTGCTTGTCGCGCTCGCCGGTGCCACCCGCCTCGGCGCCTGGACGATCGAGCGCCGCCACCCGCCGGCAGGCGAGTTCGCCGAGGTCAACGGCACGCGCATGCACTATGTCCACGTGCCCGCCGGCCCCGCTGCCGACCTGCCGCCCATCCTGTTCCTGCACGGCGCCAGCGGCAATCTGCTCGACCAGATGCTCCCCGTCCGCCCGCTGCTCGAGGGCCGCGCCGAGATGCTCTTCCCCGACCGGCCCGGTCACGGCTGGTCGCAGCGCGGCCCCGACAACGACACGCCTTTCAAGCAGGTGCGCACCATCGCCGCGCTGATGGACCGGCTGGGCATCGCCGATGCCATCGTCGTCGGGCATTCCTTCGGCGGCGCGGTCGCCGGTGCCTTCGCGCTGGAGTTTCCCGAGCGCACGCGCGGCCTCGTCTTTCTGTCGGCCGCCACCCACCCCTGGCCGGGTGCGGAGACCAACTGGTATTACCGGCTGAGCGGCACGCCGGTGGTCGGCCGCGTCTTCGTGGAGACCCTCGCCTGGCTCGGCGGCATGCTGTCGATCCGCGGCGCCACCGCCAACGTCTTCGCGCCCAATCCGGTGCCCGAGCCCTACGAGCGCGCCGCGATCCCGCTGGTGCTGCGCCCCTCTGCCTTCCTCGCCAACGCCATCGACGTCGGCGGGCTGCACGGCCACGTCAGCGAGGCTGCGCCGCGCTACGGCGAGATCGACGCGCCCACCGTCGTCGTCTCCGGCGACAGCGACACGGTGGTCTACGAGGAGATCCACTCGGGCGGGCTGGCCCGCGACATTCCGGGCGCCGAGCTCGTCTGGGTGAAGAACCTGGGCCACAAGCCCGACTGGATCGCGCCCGACCTCGTCGTGGCCGCGATCGAGAAGGTCGCCGGCCGCGAGCGCGACCTCGATGCCGTCGCCCGCGCGGTGGAAGCACGCATCGCCGCCGACGGCCGCGCGCCCGAGAAGACCGGAGCCGCCCCGCCGCAGGCCGGCGTTCCGGCCTGATCGTCTGACGTCTTTCTAGATGCCGCCCTGCCCGTCGGAGCCGATATAGGCGATTCTCAGCATGTTGGTGGCGCCGGGCGTCCTCAGCGGCACACCGGCCGTGATGATGACGCGGTCGCCGGCACGCCCGAACCCTTCCTCGTAGGCGATGCGGCAGGCCCGGTCGACCATGTCGTCGAGGTCCGTCGCGTCCTGCGAGACCACGCAGTGCAGCCCCCATGCGATCGACAGCCGCCGCGCCGTCTCGACCACCGGCGAAAGCGCCACGATGGGTACCTGCGGCCGCTCGCGGGCGGCCCGCAGCCCGGTCGTGCCGGACGCCGTGTAGCTGACGATCGCCGATAGCCTCAGCGTCTCGGCGATCTGCCTTGCCGCCAGCGAGATCGCGTCCGCGCCCGTCGCCTCGGGCTCGGAGCGCTGGGCGTTGATGATGCCCGGATAGAGCGGGTCCTTCTCGACCTGCACGGCGATCGAGTTCATCGTCGCCACCGCCTCGACCGGATATTGCCCGGCGGCGGATTCGGCCGACAGCATCACCGCGTCCGCCCCCTCGAATACCGCGATGGAGACGTCGGAGACTTCGGCGCGGGTCGGCACCGGTGCGGAGATCATCGATTCCAGCATCTGCGTCGCGACCACCACCGGCTTGCCGGCGCGCCGCGCCGCGCGCGTGATCTGCTTCTGGATGCCGGGCACCGCTTCCAGCGGCATTTCCACGCCGAGATCGCCGCGCGCCACCATCAGCGCGTCCGACAATTCGATGATCTCGGCCAGCCGGTGCACCGCCTGCGGCTTCTCGATCTTCGACAGCAGCGCGGCGCGCCCGCGCGCCACCTTGCGCACCTCGGCCAGATCTTCAGGGCGCTGGATGAAGGACAGCGCGATCCAGTCGACGCCGGTCGCCAGCACCGCATCGAGGTCGCTGCGGTCCTTTTCGGTCAGTGCGCCGACCGGCAGGTCGGTGTCGGGCAGGCTGACGCCCTTGCGGTCGGATATCTTGCTGCCCGAAACGACGACGCAAGTCATCCTGTGGCCGTCGTTCTCCTCGCAGCGCAATTGCAGGCGCCCGTCGTCGATCAGCAGCCTGTCGCCGGGCTTCACCGACTGCAGGATTTCGGTGTGCGGGAGGAAGACGCGGGTCGAATCGCCCGGCGTCGGGTCGTCGTCCAGCGTGAACTTCTGCCCGACCTCGAGCTGCTGCGCGCCGTCGGCGAACGTGCCGACCCTGAGCTTCGGTCCCTGCAGGTCGGCAAGAATGCCGATCGGACGGCCGATGTCCCGCTCGACGGCGCGGATGCGCTCCACCAGCGTGCGCATCAGCGTGTGGTCGGTGTGGCTCATGTTGATGCGGAACAGGTCCGCGCCCGCCTCGAACAGCTTGCGGATCATCGCCTCGTCGGAGGAGGAGGGCCCCAGCGTCGCGAGTATCTTGACGTTGCGGCTGCGTCTCATGGCGAACCCGATCCGGCGGCGGAAGCGCCATCGCCAGTGGGTTCGTCCGTAAGTTGCACCATCCAGCTCGCCTGTTCGCCGGTGTCGTATTCCTGGAAGCCGGCGCGCTGGAAGCCGCGCGCGAAGCAGTCGTTGACGCCGGAAATCTTGAACTCCTTCTCGGCCACGCACATGTGGATCGGGCCGTCCCAGCGTCCGCCGCGCTCGGCGTCCTCGGCGTAGAGATAGTAGTAGCGCGACGACAGCGCGCCCTCGATCAGCGTCTTGCAGGTCGAGGCCTCGACATGCCACCAGCCCTCGGTGATCCAGCCCGTGCTGGCGCGGTAGCCGATGGCGACGCCGACGAGGTTCTGCGTAGCGTTGCAGACGCGGAAATCGGCATGCGCCGGCGTGGCCGACGCAAACAGAACGAGCGCCGGCGCGAACAGCGCCGACAGCAAGGTCGCGGCGCGGGCGGCGTTTCGCCTTCCTGCAAGCGGCATGCGGATTTCCCTTGCCCTCGTCATCGTGACGATTCCTTTTCTGAAAACTGTTCTCGCATGTCAACGCGGCCGCCGCCACTGCCTGGCGCAAGCTTTGCACCGGCCACCGGATGCAGCTCCGGTAGCGTGCTCCTGCAAGCAGGTTCTTGGCAAAAACAATGTCCAAACCACGGCATTGCGAAGCTCCGCGCTTCGTGGAAAGACGGGCGAACGCCCCGCCTGCCCTGCACGTCCGGAAGCCGCCATGACCCGAACATCAAGCTTTTCACCGTTCGAGACGATCGACGGCGACCGTAGCCTCGGCCTGGTGCTGATCGCCGACCACGCCGGTCGCGACCTGCCCGACGAATATGGAAGCCTCGGGCTCGCCGCCTCGGAATTCGACCGGCATATCGCCTACGACATCGGCGTCGAGGGCGTGACGCGGCAGCTCGCACGGCTGACCGGCGCGCCGGCGGTGATGGCGCGGTTCTCTCGGCTGTTGATAGACCCGAACCGCGGCGACGACGACCCGACGATGATCCGCCAGCTCTATGACGGCACGATCGTGCCGGGCAACTATCCGATGGCCCCGCAGGAGCGCGAGAAGCGGCTCGCCGAGTTCTACCAGCCCTATCACGATGCCGTCGGCTCGATGATCGCCTCTGTCCACGAGGCGACCGGCGCCACGCCCTTCGTGTTTTCCGTCCATTCCTTCACGCCGCGCATGCAGGGCCGCGCGCGGCCATGGCATGTCGGCATTCTGTGGGACTCCGATCCGCGCGCCCCGCGTCCGCTCATCGAGGCGCTGAAGGCCGAGCCAGATCTCGTGGTCGGCGACAACGAACCCTATGACGGCGCGCTGCGCGGCGACACCATGTACAAGCACTGCATCGTCAACGGCTTCGCCCACGCGTTGATCGAGATCCGCCAGGACCTGATCGGCGACGAGGCCGGACAAAACGCCTGGGCCGAACGGCTGGCGCCGATGCTTGACGACATCAACCGCCGGCCCGATATCCACCAGGTGCAATTCTTCGGCTCGCGCACCGGCCCGGTGCCGCGACAGGCGAGCCAGACCAGGAGGCCGTGATGGCTGATCTTTCCGACGAGCAGAAGCGCGATTTCGAGGCGGCGGCCTTCCGCACGCTCGTGGCGCATCTGCGCGAACGCACCGACGTCCAGAACATCGACCTGATGAATCTGGCCGGCTTCTGCCGCAACTGCCTTTCGAACTGGTATCGCGACGCCGCGAACGAGGCCGGCGTCGAGCTCTCCAAGGAAGATTCGCGCGAGATCGTCTACGGCATGCCCTACGACGAGTGGCGCGCGAAATATCAGAACGAGGCGAGCGCGGCCGACAAGGCCGCTTTCGAACGGAACCGTCCGAAGGATCACTGAGCCCCGAGCACGCGCCTGCGTCCCGGCCAACCGCATTCCCGCTTGACCCTCTTCGCGCCTTGAGTCACGAACCGGCGCGGCGCGCGCTTTGCGACTCGCCGCGCCCTCACAGAACCGGAGACCCCGCCGTGGCCGACGACGACATCACCAGCGAAACCTCCCAGACCGTTGCCGCCGGTCAGTTGCGCGCCTTCATCGAGCGCGTCGAGCGGCTGGAGGAGGAGAAGCAGACGATCGCCGACGACATCAAGGAAGTCTACGCCGAGATGAAGGGCGTCGGGTTCGACACCAAGGCGGTGCGCACGCTGATCAGGCTTCGCAAGAAGGACCAGGCCGAGCGCCAGGAGGAAGAGGCGATCCTCGACCTCTACAAGAACGCGCTGGGCATGGTCTGATCCTCCGGCTGCGACGCTCTCGCCTTTGGTGCGCCACCGTCGTGTCCGACCTTTTGCAAGCTCTTTGACCGGTCTGCCCATCCCCGCGCCCAGCATTGTTTGAGTTGTCTCGCGTCGCACATCGATATGCAGTCCCGTGCCTCGACCTGGTCAGCGATCACCAGCCGAAGATGGACTCGCCTGACCGCGCCACGGGACATGCGAAGCGTTGATGCAAGAAGCAGTCCCGACGAGCGGCTCAGATATGCACCTTCGGTTCTCGACAGCGAGCCGACGATCTACGAGATCAGATTGAAGCCCATACCGGAGGCTTTCGTCGAAATGCGTCTCGTCTCACCTATCTTGCCGTTGATCGGGATCTAGTTCCGCTTGCCAACTCGAAGGCCGGCCCGGTGCACATCGCGCCCACGGAATATCAGTGGGCGCAGCATCGATTCTCGAAAAAGGAAAAACCCTTCGTCTACGTCAACGAGACCTGCTGACGGAACGCCCGCGCTCCCGAACCGCGGCCGCATCGCGACAAGCAGTCGCATCGCATGGTGCCTCGTGAATGCCAAGGCCGTGACATCGCCCTATGCGAAGCTTGCCAAGGAGCTAACGCGGTCCTCAGCGGTCTCGTTCACCGAACGCTATGTCATCGTCCCTAATCAGTTGTCACCTCCTGAGCCTTCCGCGCCGGCGCACCGATCGCCAATCCGCCGGCTGCTATCGGTTTCGAGCGATCTTCCGCTTGTCGAAAGCGAGCTCCCGGGATTTTCGTCCGTGGTCGCGGACACGGCGAACCGGCTGGGACTGCAAGTCGTCCTGATCGGCCGATTTCCACCCGCGACGATGGAAGCCTTTCTATACCGCGAACACATTCCGTGGATGGATTTCCTGTCCTACCGTGGCTTTCTGGCTCGCCAGCATTCAGCCGCAGCCATCGCGCCGCTACCGACTAAATCCGTTGAACACCAAGGATTCATAGACGCCAAGTCCGATATCAAGGTCGTCGACTTCCTGAGCCACGCCATTCCGTCCGTCTATTCGGCAGCGTTCCCTTACAGTTCCAGCGATCTCGACCCGAAGCCGCTCGTCGCCGATGACATGGCGCGTTGGCGCTCCGCTATAGAGGAAGTTGCAAGAAATCCCGGCCGATACGCGCCGCAAGAGGCAGTTGACAAGGTCCGCCGCGAACGCGCGTACCAGGCCGTCGCGCCCATCCTTGGCGTGGTTCTGTTGCGGGAGGCGGGACGCGACTTCGCGGTCCCGCGCCCTTCCCTGAACGCCAGTCTTCGCCGCCTCGAAAAATATCTGAGATCGTGGCGGGCGAGGAGACGTTAGGTTGGCTGCTTTGTTGCCGAAGCAACGATTTGCGAGCACTTGTCTGGCGCGCGCAGGCCCACAAGTGCTTCACGCCACAGGAACGCACGACCGCGCCGCTTGAGCGCCCAGCCAGGCTTTTCGTTCATCTGCGCGCGTCCGCACCTGCGGATGTTCCAACTCATGATTGCGATGCGATCCGCCCCGGATGGCGTGGTCACCGCTTCGGCGTGGGCGAAACCGGCGTTGAGCATGAGCGCCTCGAGCGCTCGTGGTGTGAAGATGTTAAGATGCCGTGGTGGATCCAGTGCCATCCAGTTGGCGCCGAACTGGCTGTGCCCCCACGAAACCGCATTGGGCGTAAGCATGCGAAGCTGTCCACCCGGCCTCATGATCCGTAGACATTCCTTCAGGGTGGCCAGCGTGTCGGGGAGATGTTCGATGACATGGCTGAGCAGTTCGCGTCGAACGCTCCGTCGGGGAATTGCTGTTGTTCCAGCGAACCCACCCGCACATCGAGTCCCCGCGACCTCGCCGCTTCAGCGGCTTGCGCGTCGAAATCGACGCCCACTGTCTCGCAGCCGAATTGCTTCAAGGTCCAAAGGGTTCGTCCGTCGCCACAGCCGAGATCGAGAACACGCATCTGTTCGGATTCGAAGGTCAGGTGGCAGACCTGATCGTCTGCCTCCAGCTTGCGCCTGTAGCGAAGAGCGAAGGCTTGCGCCAACAACCGGTTTTTCGCCGACAGATTCTCGGGGGCGCCATGAAACAGGCTGATATAGGCGCGTTTGGCCGCAGAGAGGCGCGGCGTCCCCTCATTTTCATGGGTGATATAGTCTATATAAGCTTTTCCTAGATCCTCCGTATCAGTGGCAGTATCTAGCCACAGTGTCCCGCACACCGTATTGCTGCATTTGTAGAGGCTCCATTTGCCCTTCGCCTAGTAGATCCTTTCTTCTAGATCTCTATAGATGACTTTACCTTCCTATCCGCAGTCTATGCAGAAAGGACTCCTGACGTTGCGCATGTGCACCTTTCCTTTCTACCCTCTTATATCTGTCTCCTCTTGAGTGTCCTTTCCGTGCGTCGTGCCCATTGAACCGGGATGCTATTCTGCAGGTGAAGAGGCTTGCCATCTGGCTACTGACGGCATCTGTCGATGGTCGTGCCAGAGCTCGGTGAGCGATCATCGCATAACGGACAACCGCTGCTTGAGCAATCAAAGCAGTGCGTATTCGCTTCCTTGAGAAACGTCGTTCCGGCGAGTTGGTCAGGAATCGCCGGCAAGCACTTTGTCGGCTCGCTCCTGCCAATAGCCCTCGATAGCCACTGCCGCCGCCTCAATTCCGCCGGTCAAATCGTTGGATTCTACATAGGCTCGGGCATTTCGCGACCAGATTTCGCGCCCTTGGCTCGGCTCGGCGGTAGCGAACGCTATGTCCGGAGGCTCTGCGTCCACCGCCAGGACTCGGCCCGCGCCAGCATGCTTCACGTGAACGGAGTAGCCACAGTTCTCAGTGGTGATGACCGGCAGTCCCGCCGCGAGAGCTTCCACGATAACAGTTCCCGTCACGTCGAGGCGCGCCGGATGGACGAGCAAGTCGCACGCACCGAACAACCGGTCGAGCTCGGCATGCTCCACTTCGCCAACGATTCGGAGACGATGACCGCAACCCAGATCCCGAGCGCGCTTGCGCATACGCCGCACCGCAGTCTTCTGCGGATCGATCCCGGCAGCAACGAGCACGGCGTCGTCACGAATTGCGAGCGCTTCGATCGCCCGGTCCAGGCCCTTGAACTCGCGGCTGGAGCCCCAGCCACAGCCAACCCGTCAGCTCGGGACCAAGCCCGAGCGCGCGGCGCCATTCTGCACGGTCCTCAGGGCTCGGCGCCGCAATCGCCCTACGCGCATCCAGCGTTGGTGGTAGGACGATCATCCGGCCGGGATCGATCGCCCAGGCTTGACGGAACGCCTCCGCCTGCGGCTCGCTGAGCATCAGAAGCAATGTTTTCGATTGGGGGCCGCAACACCCTGCCTCGAGGCGAGTGAAGGCGCGTTGCCGAGGGAGCGAACGTTTCCAGGCAGTACGTTTCTGGCTGCGAAGCTCCAGTCTCCACAGAACAGGACATCCAACCCCGGCAGCTTCTGAAAACCGACCAGCAGGTCATGTCGATCGCGCGCGGCTGCGGCGAGATCGGATGCGAAAGCGCTCATTCGCGCGTGGTTTGTCCAGCCGCGCCGCTTCAGCGTCTCGACGCGAAGTCTGCCAGCCAGGTTTCCTCGCGAGGTAGAATAAACGTCACCCTGTGTCCGCGTCAGCGAGACATTCTGCAAGCCGGACGCAATGACGCTCTTCGCCCCCAGCCTTGGCCAGATCGAAGATAGCGAGCGCGACGTCCATTGCTCTCTGTTCCACGTTTTTCAGGATCGAACCGGGTTCATCCCGCAACATTCCTCAGATAGCCGCGCGGAAGAAAAGGCATAGATTTCACCCGACCGACCTGACCTCCCTATTCTCAAGCGCGTTGTGAAAGAGCAAGTGCCTAAGAAGGTCGGACCTCAGCCAGGCAAACGCATGTTGTTTCGCATCGGTGCTCCGCACAATGCTTCGCTTGCGCGGTGACAGAACCGGAGACCCCGCCGTGGCCGACGACGACATCACCAGCGAAACCTCCCAGACCGTTGCCGCCGGTCAGTTGCGCGCCTTCATCGAGCGCGTCGAGCGGCTGGAGGAGGAGAAGCAGACGATCGCCGACGACATCAAGGAAGTCTACGCCGAGATGAAGGGCGTCGGGTTCGACACCAAGGCGGTGCGCACGCTGATCAGGCTTCGCAAGAAGGACCAGGCCGAGCGCCAGGAGGAAGAGGCGATCCTCGACCTCTACAAGAACGCGCTGGGCATGGTCTGATCCTCCGACCAGTCGCGCCGTCGCATCGCGGCTTCGACGAAAATCGACCTGGCCTCGCAGCCCCTGCTCCTTGATCTCGATCAGCGCGCTGATCGCACCACGGCGATACGAGAAGTCGATCAGCCGGAGTGCGAACAATGCTGGAATATCGGGTCGAGGCGACGCGGATCGACGGTCACGGCAGCCTCGCACGCTGCAAGGATGCCGAAATTCTCCTCGACACCGACGTCAACGGCCGTCGCGATGCGTTCAATCCTGCCGAAATGCTGCTCGCGGCTCTGGCGGCCTGCATGATCAAGGGCATCGAACGCGCCGCGCCGATGCTGAAGTTCGACGTCCGTGGCGTCGAGGTTCGCCTGCACGGCGTGCGCCAGGACGCCCCGCCGAAAATGTCCGGCATCGACTACGAGATCGTCGTCGACACCGATGAGGACGACCGCCGCGTGGAACTCCTGCACACCAATGTCCGCAAATACGGCACGATCTTCAACACCGTCGCTGCGGCGACAACCCTGTCCGGCCGAATGATCCGCAAGGGATTGAATCCCCCGGACGCATAGGTTGCCCGCGTCCCTCTTCGAAGACCCTTCCCGTTCGCGCTTCGTTCCGATAGGATGAGGCGCATGGAAGGACAGGCGATGTGATGGCGCAACGGGCTGGCAGCGCGGACCTGCCGCTGCACGGCGGCAGGGTGCCGAAATGGCTCGGCGAGCGGATGACGCGGCTTGGCGGCGTCATCTGCCAGGCGATCGTCGCCGAATATGGCCGCGACGAGTTGCTGCGCCGGCTGGCGCATCCCTACTGGTTCCAGTCCTTCGGCGCCGTCATGGGCATGGACTGGCATTCGTCCGGCATCACCACTTCCGTCATCGGCGCGCTTAAACGCGGCCTCAACCCGATCTCCGGCGAGCTCGGCCTGACTGTCTGCGGCGGACGCGGCGCCCATTCGCGCAAGACGCCGGGCGAGCTTCTGGCGATCGGCGAAAGGACGGGCCTCGACGGCGCCGAACTCGGCCGCGCCAGCCGGCTCGTCGCCAAGGTCGACAGTGCCGCCGTGCAGGACGGGTTCGACCTCTATCTCCACGGCTTCATCCTCGCCGACGACGGCAAGTGGGTGGTCGTCCAGCAGGGCATGAACGGCGATGCCCGCCAGGCGCGCCGCTATCACTGGCTGTCGGAGGGGCTGGAAAGCTTCGTCGACGCCCCGCACGCCGCGATCGAGGGACGGAACGGCGGCGAGATCATCAACCTCACCGACCGGTTGGCGAAAAGCTCCCGCGACGGCCAGCTCGACCTTCTGGGCACGATCGGTCCCGACGGCATCGTCAGGGAGTTTTCCGAACTGGAAGGCAGGCCCTCGAAGGCCGCCGAGCCCGCCGCCCAGCCGATGCTGCCGCATCTCGTCATGCCCGCCCATCACGACGTGCGCGAGGAAGACGTCGTCATGCGCCGCCTGCATGGCGCCTTCGCGGCCGCCGCCGAGCGCGGGCCGGAGGACTTTTCCGAGCTGCTGCTGGTGCCGGGCGTCGGCGCGCGCACCGTGAGGGCGCTGGCGCTGGTGGCCGAGGTCGTGCACGGCGCGCCCTGCCGCTTCTCCGACCCCGCCCGCTATTCGATCGCCCACGGCGGCAAGGATCGCCACCCCTTCCCGGTGCCGCTCAAGGTCTACGACGAGACGATCTCGGTGCTGAAGTCGGCCGTCACCAGGGCGAAGCTCGGCCAGACCGAGGAACTGGCCGCGCTGAAGCGCCTCGACGACCGCTCGCGCGCCGTCGAGCGCTACGTCACAGGCCCGGACCTCAAGGAGATCGTCGCCGGCGAGTTCGACCGCTCGCACGATTACGGAGGCCGCAGCGTGTTCGGCTGGGAAAAGAAGCCGGAACGATCCGTGACCCGGAACGAGGCCGCGCCGCCCCGGCCGGTAGCGGCGCAACGATGAGCGCGGGCGGCATGGACGATCTTTCCGCGAACAGGCAGACGATGCGCGATTTCTTCGCCCTGCGCTGGTCCGGCCGCGCTCCGCTCAACCGGCTGTTCTTCATCGACATGCTGATGGTCGGCACCGTCGCCAACCTCGTCGGCGTCGTCGCGGCGATCCTGCTGATGCTGTTCGACGCGCCGCCCTGGCTCGGCGCGCTCGCCTACCTGTCGCCGCTTCCCTACAATATCTTCATCGCGCTCGCGGTGCTGCGCACGGTCGAGACGGCGGCCCCGCAGAGCCCGAACCTCTACCGCCTCGGCGCGCTGATCTGGCTCGCCGCCGTCGTGGTCGTGTGAACGCGCGCGGCCGGCCTCGACATTGATCCTCCCCCGTTTACGGGGGAGGGGGACCGCCGAAGGCGGTGGAGGGGGCGCAAGGCATGGAGAAGCGAGATGCGCGCACCGAAGCGGACATTCTCCCTGGCCCGAGACCTTCGTCGCGACATGACCCTGCCCGAGGTTCTGCTTTGGGATTGCCTGCGCAAGGGTCGCGCTGGCGGTCTGCGCTTTCGACGTCAGCACGCGCTCGGTCCGTATGTCCTGGATTTCTACTGTCCCGTCGCGCGCCTGGCCGTGGAGGTCGACGGAGCGCAGCACGACCTCCCGGGTCAGATGCATTCCGATCGCCGCCGCGATGCGTGGCTGGCCAGGCAAGGCGTCAGGGTATTGCGCGTCCCGGCGACCGATGTGTTGGAGGATCAATCCCTGGAAGGGGTGCTGCGCGCGATCATCAACGAGGCGGAACGCCGGATGAATTGACGGCAAGAACTTTCGCCCCCTCCACCATGCTGCGCATGGTCCCCCTCCCCCGTTTACGGAGGCAGGGGGACTGCCGCAGGCGGTGGATGGGGCACGAGGCATGGAGACGCGACATGCGCGAGTAGAAGGCGTCCTACTCCGCCGGCTCGAACTCCAGCGCCACGCCGTTGATGCAGTAGCGCTTGTGGGTCGGCGGCGGGCCGTCGTCGAAGACGTGGCCGAGATGGCTGCCGCAGGTGGCGCAGTGAACCTCGGTGCGCACCATGCCGTAGCTGCGGTCGGTGGTGGTCTCCACCGACCCCTCCACCGGCTCGTTGAAGCTCGGCCAGCCGGTGCCGCTCTCGAACTTCACCTTCGCCTCGAACAGCGGCGAATGGCAGCCGACGCAGAAAAACGTGCCGGCGCGTTTCTCCTGCAGAAGCGCGCAGCTTCCCGGCCGCTCGGTGCCGTGGCCGCGCATGACCTCGTACTGCTCGGGCGTCAGAAGCTCGCGCCACTCGGCGTCGGTGCGCTGCACGGGATAGGTCCTGGTGTCCATGAAGGCGTCTCTCCAGCGAAAAAAGGGGCACGGCGAAGATAGGGTGGCGGCCGGCTGATGCCAACGCTCGGGCAGCCCCGCCACGAACTGTTGATCGGCCGTCAGCGCTCCATCAGCACGCGCTCGAAGCGGCGGTCAGGCCAGAACCACATCACCGCCACGCCGACATAGAGCGCCAGCGCGATCAGCGGGCTGAACAGCGCCACCGGCACGGCGACGACATAGACGATCGCCGACACCTTGCCCTTGAAGTCGTGGCCGATCGCCTTGGCGAACGCCGTGTCGCCGCGATGCAGGCGCAGCAGCGTGTGCGTGAGGATGTAGTAGGCGATCGCCGACATCAGCAGATCGACGCCGTAGGCGGCCACCGGCACCGGCGCGAAATGGTTCTCGCCCATCCACGCCGTGGCGAAGGGCATCAGCGACAGCCAGAACAGCAGGTGCAGGTTGGCCCACAGCACCGGCCCGTCGACATGCTTCACCGCATGGAACATGTGGTGGTGGTTGTTCCAGTAGATGCCGACATTGGCGAACGACAGCACATAGGACAAAAACACCGGCCACAGCGGCAGCAGCGAGGCCCAGCCCTCGCCGTGCGGCACTTTCAGCTCCAGCACCATGATGGTGATGACGATGGCCAGCACGCCATCCGAAAACGCCTCGACCCGCCCCCTCGTCACGCTGTGGTCCTCGCCATGATCGCCCTTGCTCGGGGGCGATCATAGCGCAGGACGCTGTTATTGTGACAAGTCGTCTTGTGGCTACCTCCAGCCTCAGTCGAGCTTCACCGTCCGCAGCCGCAGCGCGTTGGAAATCACCGAAACCGACGACAGGCTCATCGCCGCCGCCGCGAACATCGGCGAAAGCAGCGTGCCGAACACCGGGTAGAGCACGCCGGCTGCGACCGGCACGCCGATCGAATTGTAGGCGAAGGCGAAGAACAGGTTCTGCTTGATGTTACGAAGCGTCGCCCGCGCCAGGTTTCGCGCCCGCACGATGCCGGCAAGGTCGCCCTTCACCAGCGTGATGCCGGCGCTCTCCATGGCGACGTCAGCGCCGGTGCCCATGGCGATGCCGACATCGGCCGCCGCAAGCGCGGGCGCGTCGTTGACGCCATCGCCGGCCATCGCCACGCTGGCGCCGCCGGCGCGCAGTTCGTCGACCAGCTTCTTCTTGCCCTCCGGCAGCATGCCGGCGCGGATGTCGTCGATGCCGAGCCTTGCCGCCACGGCCCTGGCCGTCCGCTCGTTGTCGCCGGTCGCCATGACGATCTTCAGCCCGCTTTCGTGCAGCGCGCGGATCGCGGCCGCCGTCGTCGCCTTCACCGGGTCCTCGACCGCGACGATGCCGGCGAGCCTGCCGTCGACGGCGACGAACATCGCCGTCTTGCCCTCGCCGCGCAGCGCCTCGGCCTTGTCCGAGAGTGCCCCGACCGCAACGCCGATCTCTTCCATCATCGCCTCGTTGCCGAGCGCCACCTTCCTGCCGCCGACAGTGCCGGCAACGCCCTTGCCGGTGACGGCGTCGAAATCGCCGGCGTCGGCCGCCTCCGCCCCGCGCTCGCGAGCGCCGTCGAGGATCGCCTCGGCCAGCGGATGCTCGGAGCCCTTTTCCAGGCTCGCCGCCAGGTGCAGCAACTCGCCTTCCTCCATGCCTTCGGCCACCACCACGTCGGTGAGCTTCGGCTTGCCCTCGGTAAGCGTGCCGGTCTTGTCGACGATCAGCGTGTCGACGTGGGCGAAGCGCTCCAGCGCCTCGGCGTCGCGGATCAGCACGCCGCCCTGCGCGCCGCGTCCGGTCGCCGTCATGATCGACATCGGCGTGGCGAGCCCCAGCGCGCACGGGCAGGCAACGATCAGCACGGAGACCGCCGCCACGATCGCGTAGGCCAGCGCCGGGCTCGGCCCGACCAGCGCCCACACCACGAAGGCGACCACCGCCGACAGCACCACCGCCGGCACGAAGTAGAACGACACGCGATCGGCGAGCGCCTGGATCGGCGCGCGCGAGCGCTGCGCCTTGGCGACCATGTCGACGATCTGCGACAGCATCGTGTCCGCGCCGACCTTCTCGGCCTTCATGACCAGAGTGCCGTTGCGGTTGAGCGTGCCGCCGGTGAGCGTATCGCCTTCGACCTTCTCCACGGGCACCGGCTCGCCGGTGATCATGGATTCGTCGACCGACGATCGCCCGTCGAGCACCGTGCCGTCGACGGGAACGGACTCGCCCGGCCGCACGCGCAGCTTCTGGCCGGTCTTCACCTCTTCCAGAGGCACGTCCTTTTCGGACCCGTCGTCGGAAATCAGCCGCGCCGTCTTGGGCGCCAGGTCGAGCAGCGCGCGTATCGCCGAACCGGTGCGCTCGCGCGCCCTCAGCTCCAGCACCTGGCCGACGAAGACCAGCGCCACGATGACGCTGGACGCTTCGAAATAGACCGGCACCGTGCCATCCGGACCGTGGAACTGCGGCGGGAACAGGCCGGGCAGCAGCGCCGCCACCAGCGAATAGAGATAGGCGGTGCCGACACCGATCGAGATCAGCGTCCACATGTTGGGGCTGCGGTTGACGATCGAGCTCCAGCCGCGCTTGAAGAACGGCGTCGCCGCCCACAGCACCACCGGCGTCGCCAGCACCAGCTCGATCCAGATCGAAACCTGCTCGCCGAACCAGCCGCGCACGGGCAGGCCGACCATCGGCCCCATCGAGATGATCAGCAGCGGCACCGAAAGCACTGCGCTGACCCACAGGCGCCGCGTGAAATCGACCAGCTCCGGGTTCGGCCCGGCGTCTGCCGGCGGAACGCCCATCGGCTCCAGCGCCATGCCGCATTTCGGGCAGTCGCCGGGCCCCTCCTGCACGATCTCGGGATGCATCGGGCAGGTGTATTGGGTGCCGGCCGGCATCGGCTCAGGCGCCGGCCTGTCGCCAAGATATTTCTTCGGCTCCGCCTCGAACTTGTCCTTGCAGCCGGCAGAGCAGAAATAGAACTTGTCGCCCTCGTGGCGCAGAAAGTGCTTGGCCGTCGCCCGGTTGACGCTCATGCCGCACACCGGATCGGTCGCCGTCAGGAAGGCTTCGGGATCGGCCTCGAACTTCTTGCGGCAGCCGTCGCAGCAGAAATGGTAGACGTGGCCCTCGTATTCGGCCGTCGGCTTGCCGGCGTCGGGATCGACCGTCATGCCGCAGACGGGATCGCGCACGATCTCGGCCTGCGCGGTATCATGATCATGCGCGTGGTCATGGTGATCGTGGCCTCGATGATCGTGGCCGCCGGCATCGTGATGGTGAGTGTGTGGCTTGTCGCCCATGGGTCCGCTCCGCGCGCAAACAGTCATGGTGCCGCATGTGGGCCTTCCAGTAACTGGAAGGTCAAGCGCCTTTCTGCCGCCCCGATCGCTTCACAAAACTTTACATCGCCCGCGAACGGCCGAAACCTTCCCCTGTCAGTCTCCCCATGTCGCCGCCGAACAAGGCAGCGGCGAGCCAAAGGAGACAATCATGACCCCCGAAACCCCCACCCGCGACAATCCCGAAACCCCGAACAGGGACAACAAGCTCACCCGCCGCATCGGCATCCTCGCAGTGGCGGCGACCGCCCTCGTCGGCGTCGGCGTGGCCGCCGCCAACAGCGACAGCCTCACCCGCGGCGCAGGCGCCCAGGTCTTCCGCGCTGCCGACATGAACGGCAACGGCGCCCGCAACGGCCCGATGGGCGGCCAGTTCCAGCAGGTCGACTGGCGCGGCCACGGCTGGGGCGGCTGGGGCCGTCACGGCGGCGACGACGACATGCGCGGCGGTCCGATGGGCGGACCCGGCCGGCACGGCGGCTTCGGCCCCATGCGGATGGAAGGCGCGCTTCACGACATCGGCGCTTCCGACGAGCAGATCAACCAGATCGAGTCGATCATGATCGACACGTTCAAGGACGTGATGCCGGCCGCGCGCGACTTCCGTGGCGCCCGCGAGGATCTCGCCAAGCTGCTCGGCGCCGAGACCGTCGACGCCGACGCGGTCGAGAAGCTGCGCAGCGAGAAGGTGGCCGAGCTCGACCAGGTGTCGCAGAAGGTCACCAAGGCGCTGGTCGACGCCGCCAAGGTGCTGACGCCCCAGCAGCGCGCCGACCTGATGAAGCAGATGCAGGATCACAGCCGCGGCCCGAGGTGGTAAGGGTGTGATCGCGCGGAGAGGGAGACAATCGCCATGGCGGACGAGGTTCTGATCGTCGACGACGACACGCGCCTGTCCGCCATGGTCTCCGACTACCTCTCCGGAAACGGCTTCACGGTCCGCACCGCCCCGACGGGCGAGGCGGGCCTGGCCGACATCTCGCGGAAGCCGCCGGATGCGGTCATCCTCGACATCATGCTGCCCGACCTCGACGGGTTCGAGATATGCAGGCGCATCCGCGCCTCCTCCGACGTGCCGGTGCTGATGCTGACGGCCAAGGGCGAGGAGACCGACCGCATCGTCGGGCTGGAGATCGGCGCCGACGACTACCTGCCGAAACCGTTCAACCCGCGCGAGCTGCTGGCCAGGCTGAAGGCGATCCTGCGCCGCCGCGGCGGCGGCTCGGACCCGGCGGCGAAGGTGCTGCGCTTCGGCACGCTGGAGATCGATCCCGGATCGCGCACCGTGCGCGTCGACGGCGAGGCGCGTCAGCTCACCTCCTACCAGTTCGACCTGTTGATGGCGCTCGCCGGCAATGCCGGCCGCGTGCTGTCGCGCGACCAGCTCATGGACCTCGTCAAGGGCGCGGAACTGGAAGCCTACGACCGCTCGATCGACGTCCACGTCTCGCGCATCCGCGCCGCCATCGAACCCGACCCGAAACATCCGAGGCGCATCATCACCGTGCGCGGCGCCGGCTACGTCTTCGCCCGCGTCCAGGACGATCTGTGAGCGGGACGCGATGATGCGCAGCCTCTTCGTCAAGATTTACCTGACGGTGCTGGCGAGCCTCGCCGTGGTGGCGGTGGCGAGCGGCCTGTTCTTCCACGCCATGCAGGACCGCGACCAGCGCGGCTTCGGCGAGCGGCGCGACCGCTTCATCTCCGCGCTGATCCCGCCGGCGAACGAATCGGAGTATCTCCAGCAGACTGTCGAGCGGCTGGCGCGCGCCGTCCACGGCGACATCTCGGTGTTCGCACATGACGGCCGCCTGCTGGCGCAGGCCGGCCGGCCGATCCCGCCGGATATCCTTGCCCGGCCCGGCGTGGAGCACCGTCATGGCGACTGGTTCTTTTCCGATCGCCTGCCCGACGGCCGGCTGCTTGCCGCCCGCATGGACGAGCCGCCCGGGCCGATCGGCCGCAGCCCGCTGTTGTTCATGGCGCTGATCGCGGTGGCGATCGGCATCGCCGCCTATCCTGTCGTGCGCCACCTCACCCGCCGGCTGGAGCTTCTGCGCGTCGGAATGGAGAAATGGGGCGACGGCGACCTGTCGCTGCGCGCCGAGATCACCGGCTCCGACGAGGTCGCGGCGGTGGCAAGGACCTTCAACCAGGCGGCCGCGCACATCGAGGCGCTGATGAACGCCCACCGCGCCCTGCTCGCCAATGCCAGCCACGAGCTGCGCTCGCCGCTGGCGCGGCTGAGGATGGCGCTCGACCTTCACGACGAGCAGCCCGGCCCGCGCACCCGCGAGGAAATCCTGCGCAATCTCGCCGAGCTCGACGCCCTGGTCGAGGAGATCCTGCTGGCAAGCCGTCTCGACCATCAGGGCACGGCCTCCGAGCTGGTGCCGGTCGATCTCATGGGCATCGTCGCCGAGGAAGGTGCCAGGAACGGCGTCGAGGTGTCCGGCGCACCGGCGACGGTGAGCGGCGACGCCACCCTGCTTCATCGCCTCGCGCGCAACCTGATGCAGAACGCGCTGCGCCACGGCGCGCCGCCGGTGACGGCGGAGGTGACGAGCGAGCCCGCGGGCACCGTCGTGCTGTCGGTCACCGACCATGGCCCCGGCGTGCCCGAGGCGGCGCGGGCCCGCGTCTTCGAGCCGTTCTACCGGCCAGCCGGCCACGGCGAGACCGCCGGCGGCTGGGGGCTCGGCCTGTCGCTGGTCAGCCAGATTGCGCGCCTCCACGGCGCCACCGTCGCTTGCGAGGCGCCCGCGGGGGGCGGCGCCCGCTTCGTCGTGCGGTTTCCTGCCGCGACGACCTGACTGCTACCGGCAGCCTACGTCACGGTTGGCTGCCGACGCCGCGGTCAATCATTCTCCGTGTTCGCCGATCACCGGACCGCCGACCTGGGCGCAACCCGAGTATCCAACGGCAGATACCGCCAACAGGCACAACAACAATACGCGAAGCATGGCTATCTCCCCTCGCTGAGACTTGTCGCGCGGCAATTGCGCAGCGCTTTCACCGGTCGACATGGCACCATGACCTTCCCCAGCGTAATGTCAAATCTGCGCTGTGACTTTCACACGTCCGGGCAGGTTCAGTTCTTGCGCGACAATTCCTTCGTCGCGCCTTCCAGGCCCGACAGGGTGAGCGGATACATGCGGTTGGAAAACAGCTCGCGGATCATCTGGATCGAGTGCGTGTAGCCCCAGTGCTTCTCGCGCACCGGGTTGATCCAGATCGTGCTCGGCCACTGGTTGAGCACCCGCTGCAGCCACACGATGCCGGGCTCCTGGTTCCAGTGCTCCACCGAGCCGCCGGCATAGGCGATCTCGTAGGGGCTCATCGAGGCGTCGCCGACGAAGATCGCCTTGTAGTCCGGCCCGTATTTGTGGAGCACCTCGAACGTCGGCATCACTTCCGAGTGCCGGCGGCGATTGTCCTTCCACACGCCCTCGTAGAGGCAGTTGTGGAAGTAGAAATATTCCATGTGCTTGAACTCGGCGCGCGCCGCCGAAAACAGCTCCTCGACGACGCGGATATGGTCGTCCATCGAGCCGCCGACGTCGAAGAACATCAGAAGCTTCACCGCGTTGCGCCGTTCCGGCCGCGTCTTGACGTCGAGATATCCGTGTTCGGCGGTGGCATGGATGGTGCCCGGCAGGTCGAGCTCCTCGTCCGCCCCTTCCCTCACCCATCGCCGCAGCCGTTTCAGCGCGACCTTGATGTTGCGCGTGCCGATCTCGACGGAGTCGTCGAAGTTCTTGAACTCGCGCTTGTCCCACACCTTCACCGCGCGCCGGTGGCGGCTCTCGTGCTGGCCGATGCGCACCCCTTCCGGGTTGTAGCCGTAGGCGCCGAACGGCGACGTGCCGGCAGTGCCGATCCACTTCGATCCGCCCTGGTGGCGCTCCTTCTGTTCGGCCAGTCGCTGCTTCAGCGTCTCCATCAGCTTGTCGAAGCCGCCGAGCGACTCGATCAGCTTCTTTTCCTCTTCGGTGAGGTGCTTTTCGGCGAGCCTTCTCAGCCACTCCTCGGGCAAGTTGATAGATTCCGGCCCGCCTTCGCCGCCGACTGCTTCGAGGCCCTTGAAAACATGGGAGAAAACCTGATCGAACCGGTCGATGTGCCGTTCGTCTTTCACCATGGCGGCGCGCGCGAGATAGTAGAACGCCTCGACGTCCCAGGTGACGAGATCGGCCTCCATGCCTTCCAGCAGCGACAGGTATTCGCGCAAGGAAACCGGGACTTTGGCGGCTTTCAGCTCGAGGAAGAAGGGTATGAACATGGCGCCAATCTGCGCTGCGCGGCCGGCCGGTTCAAGTCCCGCGAGGGCAGTTGACGCGCCGGGTCATAGTCTTTATAAGTTATATAACTGATAGGAAATATACATGGGCGACGCCGACGCAATCTCGCTGACCTTCGCCGCGCTCGCCGACCCGACGCGGCGCGCCATCCTTTCCGACCTGAGCGACGGAGAGCTGACGGTCAACGAGCTGGTCGAGAGACATCACCTGACGCAGCCGGCAATCTCCAAGCATCTCAAGGTCTTGGAGGGCGCCGGTCTGATCTCGCGCGGTCGCTCGGCCCAGACCCGCCCGTGCCGGATCAACGGCGACGGCATGAAAACGGCGGTCGACTGGCTGGCGACGTACCGCCGGTTCTGGTCCGACGCCTTCGACAACATGGACGCGCTGCTCGCACGCATCGAGGAAGGAAAGCGGCAATGACGACGGTGAGCGACCGCGAAGACAACGTCCTCCGCTTCGACCGGCATTTCGCCGGCGCGCCGGAACTCGTATTCGCGCTGTGGACGGTCCCTGAGCTGCTGACCGAATGGTTCGCCGGATCTCACGGCTTCCGCGCCGAGGTCGAGGAATTCGACCCGCGACCGGGCGGCCGCTGGCGCCTCGTCAACCGCAAGGGCGAGGTCGTCGAGCACCCCCACGGCGTTTATCACGAGGTCGTGCCGCCCTCCCGGCTGCTCTATTCGTACCAATATGCCGGAACGGACTTCCATTCGACGGTCTCCGTCGACCTCTCGCCCGAGGGCGAGGGAACGCGCATGCGGTTCTGCCAGACCGGCTTTCCCGACAGCGCCTCCCGTGACGAGCACGTCGAGGGATGGTCATGGGTCTGGAAACTGTTCGAGAACGCGCTGCTGGCGCGGCATGGCGCCGGAACCGTCTACGACGTTCCGGTCGCGAGGCGAACCAGCGAGATCGAGCGCGACATTGCCGAGGCGCGGCGCCGCATGGACGAAGAGCGTCAGGCGGCAGGCCGCGACTGAGCGCCGGCCCGCCTACTGCAGATCGTATTCGATGAAGCCGGTGCGCCGCGCCACGCGATCGTAGAGCTTGCGCGCCGTCGCGTTGGTTTCGTGCGTCATCCAGTAGACATTGGTGACGCCCTTTTCCGCGGCCGCCTTCTTCACCGCCTCGATGAGCGCAGCGCCGACGCCACTGCCGCGGGCTTCTGGCGCTGTGAACAGGTCCTGCAGGTAGCAATTGCCGGCAAGCGCCCAGGTCGAGCGGTGGAACAGGTAGTGCACCAGCCCGACCGCCTTGCCGTCGATCAGCGCCAGAAACCCTTTCGGCTCGAACGCTCCGTCCGAGAAAAGCCGCCGCCAGGTCTCGGCATAGACCTCTTCGGAAACGCTCGCCTCGTAGAAGACGAGATAGTCGGTCCACAGGCGCCGCCAGTCGTCGTGGTCGGTCTGCTCGAGCGGGCGGATGGCGATGTCGTTCATGTCAGTTTCCCAGGCACGGATGTTTTCAGGCCTCCAGATGCCCGCAAACGGACCATTCCCGCAACGGGCCAGCCGCCGCCAAACGCTGCGCCTGTCGCTTGCGCGACGCGACGGCCAAGTCTAAGCCGGCACGAACGTTCTGAAAGCCGGGCGCCCACGCCACCGCTGCCCGCCACCGAAAGAGACGAAATTGCTTGAAAAACCAAGACATTCCGGCCAGGAACCCGGCACTGCCTCGCTGACCTTCCCCTTCGAGGAGCCGCCAGAGACCGGCACGGTGACCGAGGTCGCGCCCGGCATTCTGTGGGCGCGCATTCCGCTGCCCTTCCAACTCGACCACGTCAATGTCTACCTGATCGAGGACGGCGACGGCTGGGCGGTGATCGACACCGGCATCGCCGACGAGCGCACCCGCTCCGTCTGGCAGGCGCTGGTCGACGGGCCGCTTGCCGGCCGCAGGCTGACGCGCCTCATCGTCACCCACTTCCACCCCGACCATATCGGCCTCGCAGGCTGGCTGTGCGAACGCTTCGACCTGCCGCTGCTGACCAGCCAGACCTGCTATCTCGGTTGCATCAACATCTCGCTCAGCCCGGGCGCGCTCGAAGCCCGACCCTACCAGGATTTCTACCGTCGCCACGGCATGGACGACGACACGGCCCGGCGGGTGTCCACGCAGGGCCATCACTATCTCCGCATGGTCGTCCCGCTGCCGCACACGTTTCAGCGCGTCGTGGCGGGCGACACCCTTACCATCGGAGGCCGCGCCTTCGAGGTGCTTTCGGGCGACGGTCACGCGCCCGAGCAGCTGATGTTCTACCTGCGCGAGGAAAACATCTTCCTCGCCGCCGACCAGGTGCTGGCGAAGATCTCGCCGAATGTCAGCGTCTGGGCCGTCGATCCCGACGGCGACCCGCTGGGGCTTTATCTGCGCTCGCTCGGGCAGCTCCCGCAGTCCATCCCGGCCGACGCGCTGGTGCTGCCGGGCCACCGCCTCCCCTTCTACGGCCTGCACACGCGCTGCCGCGAACTCGCCGAACACCACGAGGAGCGTTGCGGCCTGATCGCCGAGGCATGCACGGAGGCGCCGAAGTCGGTGGCCGAGCTGGTGCCGGTGGTGTTCCGCCGGCCGCTCGATCCGCACCAGATGGGCTTCGCGTTCTCCGAGGTCCACGCCCACGTCAACTACATGGTGCGGCGCGGCGATCTCGCCTGGCAGGATCGCCACGCGGAAACCATGCGCGTGGCGCCAGCGCAAAGCTGACCGGGAAGCCGACCTAGTTCCGCTGCTGCCTCGCCATGAATGCCAGGCGTTCGAACAGGTGCACGTCCTGCTCGTTCTTCAGAAGCGCGCCGTGCAGCCTCGGCAGCGCGTTCTTGGCGTCGCCGCGCAGGTCTTCCGGCTCGACGTCGTCGGAGACCAGCAGCCTGATCCAGTCCAGCGCTTCGGAAGTCGACGGCTTCTTCTTCAGCCCCGGCACCTCACGCACCTCGTAGAACTGGGTGAGTGCGGCACGCACCAGGTTCTGCTTGATGCCCGGATAATGGACGTCGACGATCCTGTGCAGCGTGTCGACGTCGGGGAACCGGATGTAGTGGAAGAAGCAGCGGCGCAGGAAGGCGTCCGGCAGTTCCTTCTCGTTGTTCGAGGTAATGATGACGATCGGGCGCTGGCTGGCGCGGATCGTTTCGCCAGTCTCGTAGACGTAGAACTCCATGCGGTCGAGTTCCTGCAGCAGGTCGTTCGGGAACTCGATATCGGCCTTGTCGATCTCGTCGATCAACAGCACGACCTTGCGGTCGGCCGCGAAGGCCTCCCACAATTTGCCGCGCTTGATGTAGTTGCGGATGTCGTTGAAGCGGTCGTCGCCGACCTGGCTGTCGCGCAGCCGCGACACCGCGTCGTATTCGTAAAGCCCCTGCTGGGCGCGCGTCGTCGACTTGATGTGCCACTCGATCAGGTCGAGCCCGAGTGCGGTCGCCACCTGTCGCGCGAGTTCGGTCTTGCCGGTGCCCGGCTCGCCTTTCACCAGCAGCGGCCGCTCCAGCGCGATCGCTGCGTTGACGGCCACCATGAGGTCCTTGTCGGCGACGTAAGCCTCTGTTCCTTCGAAACGCATGCGCGAAAATTTCCTTCAAGGTCTTGGGTCGGGCGCGACCTTAGGCAGGCATGCCGCAACGCGCAATGGCGACCCGGCGAAACTCCCGGGCGCCTGCCTCCGTTGCTACCGGAAGCCACCCGGAGACAAGACTTGGCCGAATACGCATTCTCCGCCACCGCCGAAAAGCGCCTGCTGCAGATCGTGGTGGCCATCCTGGCGCTGATCCCGGTCGCCACCGGCACCGCCGGCATCCTGCTCGGCCCCCGCTTTCTTGGCGTCGACGCGCCGTGGCCGACCGATCTCGACAGCCATTTCCGCTTCCTGTCAGGCGTGTTCCTGGCGACCGGCATCGCCTGGTGGTCCTGCATTCCGCGCATCGAGGCGAAGACGGAGCGCTTTCGCCTGCTCGCCGCCCTGACCTTTGCCGGCGGCCTTTCCCGGCTGCTGTCGCTGGCGCTCGCGGGCACGCCCTCGCCCGGTCACCTGGGCGGGCTTGGCATGGAACTGCTCGTGGTGCCGGCACTCACGTGGTGGCAGTGGCGGATTGCGAATTCGCCGGCCCGATGACCACTGGCGAACCGACCCGGCGGGGACTATATTCGGCGCCGGCGTTCTGCGCTTCTCGACAGGAGTAACATTCCCCGGGGCCTTATCGATCCTTAAGGGAGCTGTCCCTGCCTTGGCCCGTGGGCTGGGGCACACGGCGCCCACCTACACTGTAGGTTCCCGGGATCGACTTCTCCATCGGTCGCCGCGGTTCGCCACTGACCCTTCCATGCGCACGCCGCAGGCACCGGCCTCGCGTCGGTATTCCGCGCCCCGGCCTCGCCGGGCGATGGAATCGCCGCGCCGTTGATGCGATAGGGACGGCATGAGCGATCCGATCACCACATCCGAACCGCCCGCCTCGCGCGATCTCAAGAAGCGACTGCGCGCCGAGGCCCTTGCCCGCCGCGACGCGCTTCCCGCGCAATGGCGCATCGAGGCCTCGCTGGCGATCGCCGAGGCCGCACCCGAACTCGGCGTCGTGCCCGGCATGGTCGTATCCGGCTTCTGGCCGATGCGCTCGGAGGTCGACGTGCGCCCGCTGATGTTCGCGCTGCGCGAGGCCGGCGCCCGGCTTGCGCTGCCCGCGATCCTCGACCGCGAGACCATCGTCTTCCGCGAACTGGTGCGCGGCGCCGAGATGGTGGACATGGGTTTCGGCACGGTCGGTCCCGGTCCAGATGCCGAAACGCTCGACCCCGACCTGATGCTGGTGCCGCTGGCGGCATTCGATTCCCGCGGCCATCGCATCGGCTATGGCGGCGGCTACTACGACCGTGCCATCGGCCGCCTGCTCGCCAAGGGGCTCGAGCCGCGGCTGACCGGCATCGCTTTCGACTGCCAGGAGGTCGAGCGCGTGCCCGACGAGATTCACGACATTCCGCTGCCGCGGATCCTGACCGAAAGCGGCTTGCGCCGCTTCGCGCCCGGCCTGTAGAGAAACGCCATGAGAGTCCTGTTCCTCGGCGACATGGTCGGCCGCTCCGGCCGCACCGCGGTCTGGCAGCGCCTGCCCGGCCTGATCTCGGATTTCCGGCTCGATTTCGTCATCGTCAACGGCGAGAACGCGGCCGGCGGCTTCGGCATCACCGAGGACATCTTCCGCAACACGCTGGAGGCCGGCGCGGACGTCGTGACCACCGGCAACCATGTCTGGGACCAGCGCGAGGCGCTGCAATTCGCGCCGCGCGAGGAGCGCTTCCTGCGCCCCGCCAACTTCCCGCGCGGCACGGCCGGCCACGGCACCGGCGTGTTCGTGGCCAAGAACGGCGCGCGCGTCATGGTCTCCAACATCATGGGCCGGGTGTTCATGCATCCCGAGCTCGACGATCCGTTCCAGGCCGCCGAGCGCGAACTCGCCGCCTGCCCGCTCGGCGAGCAGGCCGACGCGGTGATCTTCGACTTCCACGCCGAGGCGACCAGCGAGAAGATGTGCTTCGGCCATTTCGTCGACGGCCGCGCCAGCGCGGTCATCGGCACGCACACCCACCAGCCCACCGCCGACCACCAGATCCTGTCGGGCGGCACCGGTTACCTTTCGGACGCAGGCATGTGCGGCGACTACGATTCCTCGCTCGGCATGGACAAGGAGGAACCGCTCAACCGCTTCCTCTACAAGGTGCCGAAGGGCCGCTTCGAGGCCGCCAACGGGCCGGCCACGATCTGCGGGCTCGGTCTCGAGATATCCGACAGCACCGGGCTGACGGAAAAGATCGCGCCGCTGCGCCTCGGGCCGCGGCTCGAGGAGACGGTCCCCGCCTTCTGGTCGTGAATGCCCTGCGAACGTCGGATTGACGCTGTCGCCGGCCCTTCCTACCTCTGCGTGACCCGCCGGCCCTCCGGCTCCCGACCGACGGTGATCTCTCATGGACTGGCTGCTGCCGCATCTCGCCTTCCTCGGCAATCCCGCCGGCTGGATCGCGCTGGTGACGCTGATCGCGATGGAGATCGTGCTCGGCATCGACAATCTGATCTTCATCTCGATCATGACCAACAAGCTGCCAGCCGAGAACCGGCCGATGGCGCGCCGCCTCGGCCTCGGCGCGGCGCTGGTGCTGCGGCTGGCGCTGCTGGCGGTCATCTCGATCATCGTGCAGCTCACCGCGCCGGTCTTCACGGTGCTGCGGCGAGGGGTTTTCGTGGCGCGACATCATCCTGATCGCCGGCGGCCTGTTCCTGGTGTGGAAGGCGACGCGCGAGATCCATCACAATGTCGATCCGGAAGAAGAGGAAAGCGCGCCGCTCGCTGGCGCGGTGACCACCGGCATTACCGGGGCGGTGGTGCAGATCCTGCTGCTCGATTTGGTCTTTTCGATCGATTCCATCATCACCGCGGTCGGCATGACCGACGAGATCGCCATCATGTATGTCGCCGTCATCGTCGCCGTCGGCGCGATGCTGGTGGCGTCCGGACCGCTGTCGCGCTTCATCGCCGCCAATCCGACGATCGTCATGCTGGCGCTGTCGTTCCTCCTGATGATCGGCATGACGCTGATCGCCGACGGGCTCGGCTTCCACGTACCCAAGGGCTACGTCTATGCCGCGATGGGATTCTCCGCGATGGTCGAGGCGCTCAACATGCTGGCGCGGCGAAGGCGCGAGCGGCGCAAGGCCGCGGCCGCCGAATAGCTCCTGGCCGCGGCACGAGGCACCGTGTGGTGTGTCAGCCCGCCGCCAGCATAGCGCGCCATCTGGCCGCAAGCGCAGCGTCGTCATCCAGCGGCTGCCGCTCATAGGCCAGCTCGTCCGCGCCGATGGCGAAGAAGGCCTGTTTGGACACCGTCCATATATGGCCCGCAGGCCTCAGCCACGTCGGATCGTCCAGCGTTCCGGCCTTGACGTTGACCGCTTCGGCGTCCGCCAGCCCGTGCACGATGCGTACCCCGCAACCCGGGCAGAAGCGGCCCTCGTGGCGATTGCCTGACGCCGAGCCGCGCGCAAACAGTTTCATCTCGCCCTCGATCCGAAGCGACGCCCGCCGGACCCTCAGCGACTCGCCGAAGGCGCTGGAAGTGTGGCGCTGGCACTCGCTGCAATGGCAGAGATAGAAGGTCATCGGCGCCTCGGTAATCGAGTAGCGGACCTGGCCGCACTGGCATCCGCCGGTCAGCGGCAGGGGCGGCATTTTCACTGCTGGTATCGACACGCCATCAAGCTCCTTCTGGACCTATTACGGCCAATTCTCTATATAGCGCGCCAATTCCCGAACTCGCCGATTTCAAGCAGGGGTGCCATGGCCGGCCATTCACAGTTCAAGAACATCATGCATCGCAAGGGCCGCCAGGACGCGGCCAAGTCGAAGGTCTTTTCCAAGCTGGCGCGCGAGATCACCGTCGCTGCCAAGACCGGCATGCCAGATCCCGAAATGAACCCGCGCCTGCGGCTGGCCGTGCAGAACGCCAAGGCGCAGTCGATGCCCAAGGACAACATCCAGCGCGCCATCAACAAGGCGACGGGCGGCGACGAGGACAATTACGAGGAGGTCCGCTACGAGGGCTACGGGCCCGGCGGCGTCGCCTTCATCGTCGAGGCGCTGACCGACAACCGCAACCGCACGGCTTCGAACGTGCGCGCCGCCTTCACCAAGGCCGGCGGGGCGATGGGCGAGACCGGCTCGGTCGCCTTCATGTTCGAGCGCGTCGGCGAGATCGTCTACAAGCCCGAGGCCGGCGACCCGGACGCGGTGATGGAAGCCGCCATCGAGGCCGGCGCGCAGGACGTCCAGTCCGACGAGGACGGCCACACCATCATCTGCGAGTTCGAGGACATCGGCGAGGTCAGCGACTCGCTCACCAGCCAGCTCGGCGACGCGGAATCGGTCAGGGCGATCTGGCGGCCGCTGAACACCACGCCGGTCGACGAGGAAAGGGCGCAGTCGGTGCTGAGGCTGATCTCGGTGCTCGACGACGACGACGATGTGCAGAACGTCTACGCCAATTTCGAGGTCGACGACGAGACGATGGCCCGCCTCAGCGCCGCCTGAGCTTGGCGACCTTCATAAACGAAAAAAGCCCGCCGTTCGGCGGGCTTTTTTCGTTGGCCGGCGAAGCCGACGCGGCATTAGATGCCGAGATTGGCGTATTTCGACTTGAAGCGCGAAACGCGGCCGCCGCGGTCGACCAGCGACTGCTGACCGCCGGTCCAGGCCGGGTGCGAGTTCGGGTCGATGTCGAGATGCAGCGTGTCGCCTTCCGCGCCCCAGGTCGAGCGGGTCTCGTATTCGGTGCCGTCGGTCATGACGACCTTGATCGTGTGGTAGTTCGGATGGATTTCGGATTTCATCGTCTGGTCCTCGCTGGCTGCGGGCTGGCAGGCCGGGCTGCGGCGAAGTCACCCACGCTGGAAAACTTGAAGCCGCGGCCAATGAAGGCTACGGCTTCGCCAAGGTTCGGCGGGCCTATACATCAGCCCGGCGGGATTCACAAGTGCGTGCCGCTTCGCCGAAAGCGGCGCCGGCAAGGACAGTGCACATGGCCGATGCCTTCGGCGAGACGGAGAGGCGGCGGCGCTCGCTCAGGCCGCTGCGGCGTCTCTCCCCCTACATCTTCCGCTATCCGCGCCTCGTCGTCGGGCGCGGTCGTCTTCCTGCTCCTGGCGGCCGGCACCACGCTGACCCTGCCGCTGGCGGTCCGGCGGATGATCGACCACGGCTTCTCGACGTCGGACTCCACCTTCATCGCCAACTATTTCTCGATGCTGGTGGTGATCGCCGCGCTGCTCGCGCTCGCCTCGGCCGGTCGCTACTACTTCGTCATCACGCTCGGCGAACGCGTCGTTGCCGACCTGCGCCGCGACGTCTTTGCCCATGTCGCGCGCCTGTCGCCCGCCTTCTTCGACCGCTCCCAGACCGGCGAGATCGTGTCGCGGCTGACCGCCGACACCACCCAGATCAAGTCCGCCGTCGGCGCCACCGCCTCGCAGGCGCTGCGCAACACCATCCTCGGCATCGGCGCGGTGGCGATGATGGTCTTCACCAGCCCCAAGCTCTCCGCGCTCGTGCTGATCGCCATCCCCATCATCGTCCTGCCTCTGGTCGCCTTCGGCCGATCGGTGCGCCGTCGCTCGCGCCTGGCGCAGGACACGCTGGCGAACGCCACGGCCTACGCCAGCGAGCAGATCGGCGCGGTGCGCACGATGCAGGCCTTCACCAACGAAGACCTGGTGATCGGCAAGTTCGCCGGCGCCGTCGAGGCAGCCTTCCAGGCGGCGAGATCGTCGATCTTCGCGCGCTCCTTCCTCACCTTCTTCGCCATTTTCACGGTATTCTCGTCGGTCGTGGCCGTGCTGTGGTTCGGCTCGCGCGACGTGCTGTCGGGCGCGATGTCAGCCGGCACGCTCGGCCAGTTCGTGCTCTATTCGGTGTTTGCCGCCGGCGCGCTCGGGGCGCTGTCTGAAGTCTGGGGCGAGTTGAGCCTGGCCGCAGGCGCAGCCGAACGCCTGATCGAGCTTCTGGCAGAGGAACCGGCTATCACCGCACCCTCCGATCCCGCGCACCTGCCGGAGCCGGCCCGCGGCGAGGTCGAGTTCAAGGCGGTCTCCTTCGCCTACCCGATCCGCACCGAACGCATCGCCGTCGACAACCTCTCCTTCCGCATCAGGCCCGGCGAGACGGTGGCGATCGTCGGCCCCTCCGGAGCCGGCAAGAGCACGATCTTTTCGCTGTTGCTGCGCTACTACGACCCGGACGGTGGAGCGGTTCTGGTCGACGGCGTCGATCTCGCCCGCACCGATCCGGTCGACGCGCGCCGGCGCATGGCGATCGTGCCGCAGGACGTCACCATCTTCGCCGCAACTGCCGCCGAAAACATCGGCTTCGGCCGGCCGGACGCTGCCGAGGCGGAGATCGAGGCCGCCGCACGCGACGCGCTTGCCGACGGCTTCATTCGCGCCCTGCCGGAAGCTTACGCCACGCAGCTCGGCGAACGCGGCGTCACGCTGTCGGGCGGGCAGCGCCAGCGCGTGGCGATCGCCCGCGCCATCCTTCGCGACGCCCCGATCCTGCTCCTCGACGAGGCGACCTCGGCGCTCGACGCCGAAAGCGAGAAGCTGGTGCAGACAGCGCTCGAACGCCTGATGGAAGGCCGCACCACGCTGGTCATCGCCCACCGGCTGGCGACGGTGCTCAAGGCCGACCGCATCCTCGTCATGGAGGAAGGCCGCATCGTCGAGGAAGGCACCCACGACAGCCTGGTCAAGAAGAACGGCGCCTATGCCCGGCTTGCCCGGCTGCAGTTCCACTCCGGCGCCGAGGCCTTCCGGGACGGGAACACCGCCGACGCGGCGGAGTAGGCTTCAGCCGCCAGCCCACTCGGACAGGAGCATCACGCCACCGAACGAACGCGTCCTGTCCACGTGCTTCCGGTCCGCAGTAACGAACACGCCGCCACGTTCCAGCGCCATGGCGTGGTAGATGCTGTCGAACAGGGTGGGATAACCCCCGCCCGGCGCCGCCGCGGTCGCCATGCGTTCGGCCAGCGATCAACTCCTGCCTTCCCGGTTCCTCGATCAGCAAGCCGAACAGCCGCAGTCTTGCGAATAGTCCATGGACGGCGTCGAAGGAGTGCCCGATGTGCAGTGCGCCGGCGAGCGTCTCATACAGCACCACGCCCGGCGCCAGCCACGGCTCCGAACCGTCCACCAGCGCGTCGATCAGAGCGCGGGCGACATCGCTGTCATCCTCTCGCTTGAACAGCTTGATGAATACGGACGCATCGACGACGATCATCCGGTCTTTCCGTCAAGCACCTCCGGCGCGCGTCCGTCCCAGCCTCGGCGCAGCCGGCGAAGGACCTCCGTGCTGTCCTCGCTGCCTGCCGAATGTCTCGGCAGACTGTTCATGAAGTTTGCGAGCTCCGTGCGCGCATCTTCTCTCAGGGCGCGGTCTATCGCCTCCTCCACGAAGCGCGAACGTTCGCTCTTCGGCACGGATTCGTCGAGCCGGCTCTTTATCGTCTTCGAAAGCGAAAACGTCGCGCGTTCCTTTGGGCCATCGCGTCCCATATTGTGCACTCCGTTGTTCATACAAAATAGTATGAACGCCGAAGTCACGCAAACGCTACCCCAGCATCTGGCGGGCCGTGCGCGCGAAGACGCGGGCGCCGATGCCGATGAGGTCGTCGGGGAAGTCGTAATCGGGATTGTGGAGCTGCGGATGGTCGGTTCCCGCGCCGAGAAAGAACATCGCCGCCTTCGCGCCCTGTCCGAACCGGCCGAAATCCTCCGAAGCGCGCATCGGCAGGATGCCGCCCTCGCCTTCCTCGTGCGGCACGTTCTCGGCATCCATCGCCGCGATCAGCTTCGCCGTGGCCTCGGCATCGTTTTCGCAGTGCGTGAACACCTCGTGGTAGGTGATCGAGAATTCCAGTCCGTCGGCGCGCGCGGCTTCCTCGACCAGCGCCTCGGCCCGGGCGACGAGCTCGGCCATGCGGGAATCCTTGAGCGTCCGCAGCGAAGCCCAGAGATGGGCGTGCGCCGGGGCGATGCCGTGCGCCTCCTCGCCCATCCACGCATGGGTGACGGTGACCAGCGTGAAATCCTCCGACGACACCACGCCGCCGCTCAGCGCCGTCAGTTCCGGCATCAGCCGCGAGAGTGCGGCCATCGGCGAGACGCCGGTTTCCGGCATCGAGGCGTGCGCGGTCTTTCCTTCCAAGACGATGCGCATGCCGCGCGAGGCGCAGTTCACCAGTCCGGACTTCAGCGCGACGTGTCCGAGCGGAACGCCCGGCAGATTGTGTAGCGAGAACGCGTAGTCCGGCGCGATCTCCGGGAAGCGGGGATCCGCGATGACCCCGGCCGCGCCGTCGCCCGTTTCCTCGGCCGGCTGGAACATCAGCACCACGCGCCCGGTCGCGGGACGCTCGCGCGAAATTACGCGCCCGAGCCCTGCAAGCGTGGCCATGTGGCCGTCGTGACCGCACAAATGCCCCTTGCCGGGGACCTTCGAGCGATACGGCACATCTCCGATCTCCTCGATCGGCAGCGCGTCGAGTTCGGCCCTGAACAGCAGCGTCGGCCCCGGCGCCCTGCCCTCGTAGACGAAAGCGACGCCGTGGCCGCCCATTCCCGAGATCACCCGGTCCGGCTCGGTCTCGGACAGGAATGCCTCGACCTCGCGCGCCGTGGCCTCCTCCTCGTTGGAGATCTCCGGCATCTGGTGCAGCTCGCGCCGCCATTCGACGAGCTCGATCAGGTCCTGATTGGTCAATTGCGTCATCGGGTGCGTCATCGAGGCGTGTTTCCTGCGAGGTTGGAAGGCGCGGACCGGACCTACAGAAAGGTCGCGATCTCCGAAAGCGCCTTCTTCTCCGTCGCATGCGCCGGGATTGTGGCGCCTTCCTTCGGATAGCCGACGACCATCAGGATGTAGGGCTTGTCGTGCGGGTCGCGCCCGCAGATCTCGTTGAGGAACCCCATCGGGTTCGGCGTATGCGTCAGCGTGGCCAGCCCCGCCTCGTGCAGCGCCACGATCAGGAAGCCGGCGGCGATCGAGACGGATTCGGGCACGTAGTAGTTCTTGCGCATCACCCCGTCGGCCGATCGGCTGCGGCGCTCGCCGAAGATCGCGATCAGCCACGGCGCCTCTTCCAGGAACGGCTTTTGCGGATCGGTGCCGAGCGGCTTCAGCGCCGCCAGCCACTCCTCGCCCGCCCGCCCCTCGTAGAAGGCGCGTTCCTCGGCTTCGGCCGCCTCTCGAATCCGCTTCTTCACCGCCGGATCGCCGATGACGGCAAAGTGCCACGGCTGGTGGTTGGCGCCGTTCGGCGCCGTGGCGGCAGCCATGATGCAGGTCTCGATGATGTCGCGCGGCACCGGCCGGTCGGAAAACTCGCGCACGGTGTGACGCTTGCGGATGTCGTCATAGAAGGCCTTGGCGCGCGCCCGCATCTCCTCGAGCGGCAGCTCGCGGAAATCGGGCAGCGGGACGGGTTCGTAGTCTGTCGTCATTGCGCTCATCGGATTGCTCGTTCCGGGGGGTCGGTACTGCGTCAATCGCCGTCGGGCCGGTCGCTTTTGGCCGGGTGGGTCCAGCCTTGCGTCTTGCGCACCTGCTTGATTGCCCTGCGGTAGGTTTCGGCATCGGCATAGTGGAGGTGGCGGTCGGAGGCAACGAAGCGGATGCCGCCCGACAGGTCGGGCATCTGCGTCATGTGCTCGCGGAAGCGACGATGCGCCGCCTCGTTCTCCACCTCCTGCCGGATCGCCTGCGCGATCAGCCCGGCCTGGTCGTCGAAGAAGGAGTAGGCGCCGCCGTTCGTCTCCACGAAGCCGGCCACGAACAGCCGCGGGTCTTCGGGCGCGAAGACGTTCATCCACAGCACCGGCCGGCCGCCTTCCCATTCCAGCACCGCGTGGTCGACGAACGGGATCGGCCAGTCGTAGCCGGTCGCCAGGATGACCAGATCGACGGTCTCGCGGCTGCCGTCCCTGAACACGACGCCGTCGCCGTCGAGCCGCTCGACATCGCCCTTGGCGCGGATGTCGCCGTGCCGCAAATGGTGCAGCAGCTGGTCGTTGAGGATGGGGTGGCTCTCGAACAGCTTGTGGTCGGGCTTCGGCAGTCCGAGCTTTGTCAGGTCGCCGACGATGACGCGCAGCATCGCGCCGAAGACACGCTGGGTGACCCACAGCGGCAGGTGCGGGCCTTCCTCGGCGAAGACGTCGGACGGCTTGCCGAAAATGTGCTTCGGGATGAAATGGTAGCCGCGCCGCAGCGAAATGAAGGCGGCATCGGCGTGGCGTGCGGCATCGCAGGCGATGTCGCAGCCCGAATTGCCCGCCCCCACGACCAGCACGCGCCGTCCGCGCAGCTGCGAGCCGCCGCGGTATTCGACCGAGTGGATCACCTCGCCGTCGAACTTCCCCGGCAGTTCGGGAACGCGCGGCTGCCAGTTGGTGCCGGGCGCGGCCACCAGATGGGTGAACTCCTCGGTCGTGCCGTCGCCGAGCTGCAGGCGCCAGCCCTCGTCGGTGCGCTCCGCCGCCGACACCTCGGTGTTGAAGCGGATCTTGTCGCGCAGGCCGGCATGGTCGGCGAAGGCCCGGATATAGGCGAGGATCTGCCGGTTCGACGGATAGTCCGGATAGTCGTCCGGCATCGGGAAGCCGGCGAAGCCCGACATCGTCTTCGACGATATGAAGTGGGCGCTGTCATAGACGGGCGAGCCGGGATTTTCCGGATCCCACAGCCCGCCGACGTCGCTGTGGCGCTCGAACACCGTGTAGTCGATGCCGGCCGCGCCGAGCGCGCGGGCCGTCGCCAGCCCCGCCGGCCCCGCCCCGACGACAGCGACTTTCGGCTCGACGCTCATCGTGCCGCCGCCCTCCCGGCGTTGCGGCCCGAAAAGATGCAGCCGCCGAGGAACGTTCCCTCCAGCGCGTTGTAGCCGTGGTAGCCGCCACCGCCGAAGCCGGCCGCCTCGCCCGGCCGCGAAAAGCCCCGGGACAGGCTCGCCGGCAGCGTCGAGCACCTGCGAATCGAGATTGGTGTGGATGCCGCCGAGCGTCTTGCGCGTCAGGATGTTGAGCCTGACCGCGATCAGCGGGCCGTTCTTCGGATCGAGCATCTTGTGCGGCCTGGCGGTGCGGATCAGCCTGTCGCCGAGATAGCGCCGCGCGCCGTGGATCGCGGTGATCTGCGCGTCCTTGGAAAACGGATTGTCGAGCTCCCGGTCGCGCGCCACGATCTGCGCCTTCAGCCGGTCGTGGTCGATCAGCGCCTTGCCGGTCAGCGCGTTCATGCCGGCGACGAGGTCGGCGAGATTGTCCTTCACGACGAAGTCTTCGCCCTTTTCCTTGAAGGCCTCGACGGGCGGCGGCGCCCCTGCCCCGCGCCGGCTCTTCAGCACCTCGCGCCATTTCTTGGAGGTGAAGTCCGGGTTCTGCTCGGAGCCCGACAGCGCGAATTCCTTCTCGATGATCTTCTGGGTGAGCACGAACCAGGAATATTCGTGGCCGGTGGCCAGAATGTGCTTGAGCGTCGCCAGCGTGTCGAAACCGGGCAGGCACGGCGCCGGCAGCCGGTTGCCGGTGGCGTCGAACCACATCGAGGACGGGCCGGGCAGGATGCGGATGCCGTGGGCGGGCCAGATCGGCGCCCAGTTCTTCACGCCTTCGGTGTAGTGCCACATGCGGTCGGTGTTGATCGTCGCGCCGCCGGCCTTTTTCGTGATGCCGATCATGCGGCCGTCGACGTGGTGCGGCACGCCGCAGACCATGGTCTTCGGCGCCGGCCCAAGCCGTTCGACGGGCCAGTTCTTCCGCACCAGGTCGAGATTGCCGCCGATGCCGCCGGAGGCGACGATCACGACCGGCGCCGAAAGTTCGAAGTCGCCGACCACCTCGCGGCCGGATTTCTGCCCGCGCTCGACCGCCGACGGCTCCAGCACGTCGCCCGCCACGCCGGCGACCGCCCCCTTCGATTTCGCGATGCGGTTGACGCGATGGCGGAATTTCAGCGCGACGCGGCCCGACGCCACATGCTCGCGCACCCGCCGCTCGAACGGCTCGACGACGCCCGGCCCCGTGCCCCAGGTGATGTGGAAGCGCGGCACCGAATTGCCGTGGCCGTCGGCAAACGAGCCGCCGCGCTCGGCCCAGCCGACCACCGGGAACCAGCGCATGCCCATCTGGTGGAGCCACGGCCGCATCTCGCCGGCGGCGAAATCCACATAGGCCTCCGCGACCCTGCGCGGCCAGAAATCCTCGTCGCGGTCGAACCCGGCCGACCCCATCCAGTCCTGCAATGCCAGTTCGCGGCTGTCGCGGATTCTGAGCCGCCGCTGCTCGGGGCTGTCCACGAAAAACAGCCCGCCGAGCGACCAGAACGCCTGGCCGCCGACCGAATTCTCGCCTTCCTGCTCGACCACGATCACGCGCTTGCCGGCATCGGCCAGTTCCGCCGCCGCGACCAGCCCGGCAAGCCCCGCCCCCACGACGATCGCGTCCGCCTGCTCTGCCATTTCTCCTCCCTCGTTGCTTCCACTGTCGGATGGATTGGTTTGACGGGCAAGGGGTGAACGAGGCGCCGGCGGCGGGGGGCACGTCAGCGCGCCTTTCCTCGCCCGTCAGGAGCGCCCGCCACATCTCCGCGTCATCCCGGCCAAGGGAGCTTGCGACCGCGAGCCGGGACCCATTGGTCCGGAAATCGTCGGAACGGCCCGGTCCTCGACCCGGCACTCTCGGGCTGTGACGACTGGAGTCCCGGCCGCGCCTCTCAACGGGTCCCGGCTCTCCCCGCTGCGCTCGTCGGCCGGGATGACGCGCGTCTTCGGCGCCGCCGCCTCCCTCCCCCTCGAGGAGAGGGTCGATCCGCGCCAGCGGATCGGGGTGGGGTCGTCGCAGACGGGCGGCCGCGCAGCCTGCTGTTCGCCGCTGCAGATTCCCTGCGTCGAGCACGGCCGAGGCTACCCCACCCGTCCCGTCGCTACGCTCCGGTCCACCCTCCCCTCGAGGGGGAGGGATTCGCCGGCATCGCCGCCTGCGCAACTTCTTCATCGCCACGCCCGGCTCTCAGCGTCTGGCCATTGTCAAAGAACCCGCGCCTGCCGCTCCTTCGAGGCTCGCCTGCGGCGAGCACCTCAGGATGAGGAAGGCTGGGAAGACGGGCGGCCGTTCGGACGCTCATCTATTCTAATTCGTGCGACCTTGCGGCCGCCCGTCCGGCATCCTGCCCCGCGTCCGGGAGCGGAGGGGTCAGCCCCCGCAAGCCGTCGGCAGGGCCCGGACCTAACGCTCTGCGAAGCCGCGCCACCGAAGCGCGGCCGATCCGGTACCGTCCCGCCGCCCGGATGTTCGGTGTGCACACCCGTTTCCCGCGCGGCGGAATGGGTGAAGGATAAGCGAGGCGGAGAAGGCGGGGATAGATGAGGGAGTAGAGAAGCGGAGCAGCGAGTAGGAACAGCAGGTTGGTCGATGCCAGGCCGCGCGGCTGTCCACGTTTGCGGGCTGGCCGCAGCGCCAGCGCCTCCCTCCCCCTCGAGGCGAGGGTCGATTCGCGTGAGCGGATCGGGGTGGGGTCGTCTCGGACGGGCGCGGCCTTCTGATTGCCGCTGCAGATTTCCTTCGCTGAGCACGGCCGAGGCTACCCCACCCGTCCCGTCGACCCTCCCCTCAAGGGGGAGGGACTCGCCGGCATCGCCGCCGCGTCATCCCGGAAGCCGGTTCGAGCGGCAGCGAGGACCGGCCGTCCGGGAGCCACTCCGTAACGCTTCCCCTTGCCTCCACCTTGGCGGCAAGAGCGGCGACGCTTTCCCTCCACCCGGAGGGGTGACGACCAACATGCAAGAGGGCAGCGCCAAGGCTGAAGTGCCGGCGCTGCCCTCTCCGTTGCCAATTGCGCTCGCGAGGCCACCGGCATGCTCGCCGGCCGCCCCGGAGCTGAAATCAGCCGTTATCTGCCCTGTTGATCAACTGCTCGACGTTCTGGATCCGTGCGACGAGCGCACCGTATTCCCGAGCCGTCAGCTGACCACCATGAGCGCCTTCATCCATGGCCGCCGCTCGCGCCACCGAATTCAGATCGGCCTGCGCCTTGCCGGCCGCCCCGAAATCCACGAGGCCACGCTGCCCGTACAGATCGGCGAGATCCGTGCGTTGGGCGACGATGCGGGTATGGAGCTGCTGGGCATAGGAATCCTGCTGCATCTCCGGCCCGGCGATTGACCCCGTGCTCATCGTGTCCACGTTTGCGGAGGTGCGCGCCTGGGCCGGGAGGTGGCCGTAGTGACCCCGGGCAAATGCGCTCGATACCGGCGCCGAGATGAGGAGGGCGGCAGCAGCCGCCATGAGTGCAATCTGTTTCATGATCTTCTTCCGTATGACTGGCCGCAGTCGGGAACTGTCGACCGAATCCGACCGTCTGGACGCGTCGAGTCGCGGCATCCTCGCCCATATGCCGCCGGCGCATCCCGGTCGTCATGAATAGGACGCCCCGATCCTGACTGTCCGCTGAACCGCAACATTGCTTTTTCGTCATGTTCGGCGACGAGGCGGCGAGGTGTTGGGCACAAAACTTTTCGGGCACCGGCAGGATGCTCGCAGCCAAGCCTGACCGGCTCTAGCCGCCGTATCGCTTCTTCAGATGCTCCTTGAAGTGCTCGGCGTTGAGCCTTTCGCCGGTGGCGCGTTCCAGAAGCTCCGGCGTCGACCAGCGCGAGGCTTGAGACCAGATGTTCTTGCGCCGCCAATCGTTCACCGCCTCGAAATCGCCCCTGGAGAAATCGCTCTCCACGTCGGGATGCTCGCGCGCGATCGCCGCCCATTGCTGGGCCGCCATCATCGCGCCGAGCGTGTAGGACGGGAAATAGCCGAAGGCGCCGGACGGCCAATGCACGTCCTGCATCGGCCCGTCCTGCGGAATGTCGATGGTCGACAGGCCGAGATAGTCGGTCATCTTGGCGTCCCACGCCTCCGGCAGGTCGGCGACCTCCATGCGGCCGGCCAGAAGATCCTGTTCCAGCTCGAAACGCAGGATGACGTGCAGCGGATAGGTCACCTCGTCGGCATCGACACGGATGAAGCCGCGCTCGACATGGTGGACGTGCGGCAGGATGTCGTCCTTGGTCCACGCCTCGCCGAGATGTCGCTCCAGAAGCGGCAGCGCCCAGTCCCAGAAGGCGGGATTGCGGCCGATCTGCTTTTCCACGAACAGGCTCTGGCTCTCGTGGATCGACATGCCGCGCGCATGCCCGAGCGGCCAGTGCGACCATTCGCGCGGCAGGTTCTGCTCGTAGAGCGCGTGGCCGGTCTCGTGCAGAACGCCCATCAGCGAGGACAGGAACTCGGTGGACTTGTAGCGCGTCGTCACCCGCACGTCGGTCGGCACGCCGCCGCAGAACGGATGGTGCGAGACGGCGAGCGAGCCGCGGGTGAAGTCGAAGCCGACCGCGCCCATCATGGCCAGCCCGAGCTCGCGCTGGTCGTCCACCGGGTAGGTGCCCTTCAGCGCGCGCAGCGGGCGTTGTCGCAAGCCGCTCCTCCTGCGCGGCCAGCGCGCGCGGCACGAAATCGACCAGGAAAGCCCTTGAGGTCGGCAAGCACCGGCCCGACCTCGGCGGCGCGGTTGCCGGGATCGTACTGCTCCATCAGCGCGTCGTAGGGATCGAGCCCCAGCACCTCGGCGCGCATCGCCGCTTCCTCGCGCACCAGATCGACCACGCCTTCGAGTGCGGGCTGGAAGCTCGCCCAGTCGTTCTTGGCCCGAAGGTCGCGCCACAGCTGCTCGCAGCGCATGCGGGTGCGCGTCTGCCGCTCGACGAACTCCGGCGGCAGGCAGGTGACGTTGAGATACTGGCGCTTGAATTCGCCGACCGCGGCCTGCTGCTCCTCGTTGAGGTCCTCGGCCTCGGCGTCCGAGATCCAGTCGGCGATTTCCGGCGCGCTCGCCTGGCGGTGATGCATGCCGGCCAGCACCGACATCGCCTCGGCGCGCGCCTCGCCGCCGCCGACCGCCATGTGGGTCGCCTCGTCGGCGCCGAGGATCGACAGCGCGTGTTCCAGCGCCTGCAGCCGGTGGCCGAGCGCGTCGAGCTTTTCAAAGGACATGGATACCTCTTGTTCGGCAAGTTTCCGGCAAAGGATACCAAGCGGGCGGACCGCGCAAGAGCGGTTCGGATCGCTTTCATCGGGTGCGCCTTATTCCATCCCTATGTGGACGTGAGGTCGCAATGGCATTATCGTTGCGAGTGTCATCGACAAGGCCAATGCCATGAACGCGCCAACGCGACCGGACAAGAACAGCATCCACCAAAGGGTGAAAATCGCTGCCAACGGCCGCATGGTCGTGCCGAAGGCCCTGCGTGATGCCGTCGGCATAAAGGGCGAGACTGACCTCGTGCTCAGCGTCGAAGACGGTCAGATCCGAATATCGACGGTGGCGGACCGGGTCAGGCACGCCCAGGAGCTGTTCCGCAAGGCGGTGAAGCACGACTTCACGTCGGACGAGTTCCTCGCGACCCGCGAGCGCGACTGACGTTGGTGGTGCTCGACAGCTCTGCGCTGATCGCCCTGTTCAGGAGCGAACCGGGCGCCGGTCTTGTCGAGCAACATCTGCGCGAGGCCGTCATCTCTGCCGTGAACATCCAGGAGACCGCCAAGAAGATGATGGAAGCCGGGGCGACGGAGCAGGAAGCGCGCGCAGCGATTGGCGCCCTCGAACTGGACATCCGGCCACACGAGACGGAAGACGCCTATCTCGCCGCGTCCCTTGCGCCGGCCACGCGGCGCCACGGCAGCGGCCTGGGCGACCGCTCCTGCATGGCGCTGGCGATCAGGCTCGGCGTGCCTGCGCTGACCACCGACCGCTCGTGGTCGAAGCTCGACATTCCGGGACTGAAGGTGACGCTGGTGAGGTGAGCCTCACTTCTCCGTCAGCTTGAGCTCGATGCGGCGGTTCTTGGCGCGTGCCTCGGGCGTGTCGGCGGCGTCGAGCGGCTGGAATTCGCCGAAGCCGGCGGCCACCAGCCGGTCCGGCGGCACGCCGTTGGCGATCAGGAACTTCACCACCGAGGTGGCGCGCGCCGTCGACAGCTCCCAGTTGTCGGCGAACCGGCCAGTGCCGCTGACGGGCACGTTGTCGGTGTGGCCGTCGACGCGCAGCACCCAGTTGATCTCCGGCGGGATTTCGCGCTGCAGCTCGATGATGGCGTCGGCGAGCTTCTTCATCTCGACCTTGCCGGCGTCGTTGATCTCGTTGGAGCCGGACGGGAACAGCACCTCCGACTGGAAGACGAAGCGGTCCCCGACGATGCGGATGTTCTGGCGGTCGGACAGAATCTCGCGCAGCCGGCCGAAGAAGTCGGAGCGGTAGCGGTTGAGTTCCTGCACGCGCTGCGCCAGCGCCACGTTGAGGCGGCGGCCGAGATCGGCGATCTTGGCGTTGGAATCCTTGTCGCGCTGCTCCGAGACGTCCAGCGCATCCTCTAGCGCGGCGATCTGCTTCCTGAGCGCGGAAATCTGCTGGTTGAGCAGTTCGACCTGCGACAGCGCGCGCTGGCTGACCTGGCGCTGGTCGTCGAGCTGTCCCTGCAGGGTTCCGATCCTGGCCTGCGCGGCGTCGCCGGCGCCCGCCCCCTGCGCCAGCAGCTGCTCGAGCCGCGACTTCTCCGCCTGCGCCTCCGACAGCGAGGCCTGCAGTCCGGAAAGCGAATCCTCGAGGTCCTGACTGTTGGACCGTTCCATCGCCAAGAGCTGCGTCAGCTCGTTGATCTGCGAGTTCAGCCGGTTGAGCACCTCGTCCTTGCCGGTGATCTCGCGCGACAGCAGGAACTGCGCCAGCACGAACACCGACAGCAGGAACATGATCGCCAGAAGCAGCGTCGACAGGGCGTCGACGAAGCCCGGCCAGTAGTCGACGGTGCGATGGCGGCGACCGCGGGCCAGCGCCATGTCAGCTCTTGTCCCTGCTCTTGGAGATGGCCTCGGCCAGCCGGTCGAGCGTGGCGCGCATCTGCTTCTGCTCGTTGGCCTGGGCCTCGACCCAGTCGCGCATCATCTGCTGCTCGGAACGCATGTTCTTGACCAGTCCGGTGATGCCGTCGGCGAGGCTCGCCATGGCGGCCGCGACGCGCGGATTGGTGGCGCCGCCGGTCTCCTGCATGCTGCGCAGCCGCTCCGCCATCAGCTTGATCTCCTCGGTCGAGGACGCCTTGTCGGGATCGACGACCGGCAGGTCGGAGCCGGGGTCGGTGACGGTCGACAGCCAGTTCTCCAGCTCGGTGTAGAAACGCGTCTGGGCGCGTCCCGCCTGCAGGTCGAGGAAGCCCAGCACCAGCGAGCCGGCGAGGCCGAAGAGCGAGGAGGAAAAGGCCGTGCCCATGCCCGACAGCGGCGCCGAAAGCCCCTGCTTGAGCGCGTCGAGAATGTCGTTCGTGCTGCCGCCGCCCGGATCGAGCGAGCGGATCGTGTCGCCGATCGAGCCGATCGTCTGCAACAGGCCCCAGAACGTGCCGAGCAGGCCGAGGAAGACCAGCAGCCCGATCAGGTAGCGCGAGATGTCGCGGCTTTCGTCGAGACGGGTGGCGATGGAATCGAGGATCGAGCGCATCGAGGTGGTCGACAGCGCGGTCGCCCGCGAGCGGCCGAGCAGCGCCTTCATCGGCGCGAGCAGGACCGGTGCGGTCGACTCGGACCCGGCGCGAAAGGAATTCACCCATCTGATCTCGCGGAACAGGCGTATCACCTGCCCGAAGACCAGCAGGATGCCGACGGCGAGCACGCCGAGGATCAGCCCGTTGAGGCCGGGATTGGTCTGGAAGGCCGACGAGATCTGGCGGTAGAGGATCGCGGCGACGAAGCCGGCGATCACCAGGAAGATCAGCATCGACAGCAGGAAGACCTGAGGGCTCGACAGGTTGCGCGGATCGAACTCCGCTTCTTCGTCCCACCTGTCGCTACCCAGCGATCTGAACAATGCCATCGCGTGCCTCGAATCCCGTGCCGCCTTCCAATCGATCACGCGACTCTAAACGGAATTGTGACGAAATTGAATGGCGCGCACGCCGTTCAGAAGCGCACGAACACCAGCGAATTGGTGACCGCCGCCATGTGCAGCGCAGCACCGGCCACCACGAAGCCGTGCCAGACCGCCGTCTGGAAGCGCAACTTGTGCCAGACGAAGAAGATGACGCCGACGGAATAGACGACGCCGCCGATGGCGATCAGCCAGATGGTGTCCGCCGACAGGGATTCGGCCAGTCGGTTGAACATGAAGATGCCGCTCCAGCCGATGGCAAGGTAGAAGACTACCGCTAGCCGGTCGAAGCGGCCGGGGAGGAAAAGCTTGATCGCCATGCCGGCGGCCGCGCCCGACCACACGATCGCCAGCATCAGCCGCGCAACGGCGGGATCGTCGACCTGCGCCAGGAACGGCGTGTAGGTGCCGGCGATCAGGAGGTAGATGGCGGCGTGGTCGAAGCGCCGCAGCACCCATTTGACGGGCGTGTGCGGCCACATGTTGTAGGCACACGACACCGAAAACACCGTGAGCAGCGAGACGACGTAGAAGATCGCGGCGACGTATTCGCCCGGCCCCGTGCTCGAAAACGACAGCGCAAGCAGCAGAGAACCGGCGGCGATCGCCAGCACGATGCCGACCGTGTGGACGGCGCCGTCGGCAATCATTTCGGCGCGCGAATAGTGGTAGCGGCCGCGGTACGGCGGCGGCGTCTTGCGATCCGGCTTGGCGGCGACTTCTTCCATCGCGCCCAAGTTTGCACACCGGCATGTCAGAATTGCAACAGCCGGCTGCGGCCGATTGGCGCGCAGCAGGAAGGCGCCGGGCCCGGATCAGGCGCTGCGGCGCGGCTTGTCGAGGGTCTTCAGGAGTTCGCGCTGGATCTGCTCGTTGCCGATGACGATGGTGCCGTTGTCGAGCATGTCCTGGCCGCCGTGCCGGTCGGAGACGAAGCCGCCCGCCTCGCGCACCATCAGGATGCCGGCCGCCATGTCCCAGGGCGACAGCCAGCGCTCCCAGAACCCGTCGAGGCGGCCCGCCGCCACGTAGGCGAGGTCGAGCGAGGCAGCGCCGAAGCGGCGGATGCCGGCCGCCTCGCCCATGACGTTGGCGAGCTCGATCAGGGCGGTGCCGTGGTTGCCGCGGCCGAGATGCGGGATGCCGGTGCCGATGACGGCGTCGGAGAGTTTCTGGCGCACCGCGACGCGCATGCGCCGGTCGTTGAAGAAGGCGCCGCCGCCGCGCTCGGCGGTGAACAGCTCGTCCATCGCCGGATTGTAGATGACGCCGGCCACGAGCTGGCCCTGGCGTTCCAGCCCGATCGACACGGCGAAGATCGGGATGCCGTGCAGGAAATTGGTGGTGCCGTCGAGCGGGTCGACGATCCAGCGGTGCTGCGGGTCGTCGCCCGCCACCTCGCCGCGCTCCTCCATCAGGAAGGAATAGCCCGGGCCGGGCACGCGACAGCTCGGAGTAGACGATCTCCTCGGCCTTGCGGTCGGCCTGGCTGACATAGTCGGCCGGCCCCTTCATCGAGACCTGCAGGTTCTGCACCTCGCCGAAGTCGCGCACCAGCGAGCGGCCGGCCTTCATGGCGGCCTGGACCATCACGTTGAGGATGGCGGAACGGGCCATAGGACTTTCTCCTGCGAGGGAGCTGGCCGCGCGCCTAGTCGGCGCGGCGGATGTAGGTGATCTCGTTGGTGTCGACGAGGATCTTCTCGCCGGCCGAGATGAAGGGCGGCACCAGGCAGCGGACGCCGTTTTCAAGCACGGCGGGCTTGTAGGAAGACGCGGCCGTCTGGCCCTTCACCACCGGGTCGGCCTCGGCGACGGTCAGCGTCACCTGGTCGGGCAGCGAGATGCCGATCGGCTTTTCGTCGTAGAGCTCGACGGTGACGGTCATGCCGTCCTGCAGGAAGGCGGCGCGATCGCCGACGAAATCCTTCTGCAGCTCGAGCTGCTCGTAGGTCTCGTTGTCCATGAACACCAGCGCCTCGCCCTGCTCGTAGAGGTAGTTGAAGTCCTTCTGCTCGAGCCGCACCTTCTCGACCGTCTCGGCGGCGCGGAAGCGCTCGTTGAGCTTGGTGCCGTCGATCAGGTTCTTCAGTTCCACCTGATTGTAGGCGCCGCCCTTGCCGGGCTTCACCGCGTTGGTCTTCACCGCGACCCAGAGGCCGCCATCGTGCTCGATGACGTTGCCGGGACGGATTTCGTTGCCGTTGATCTTGGCCATTTGGAGGTTCCGAAGGATGGGATTTGGCGCGCTGGCGCAGTTCGGCGCTCCCAAGACCATAAATCGCGTTGGGAGGCAAGGGAGGGCCGGGCGGCGGAAGGGAGCGCGGTGGTGTGGGGAGGTCCCCGTCGCACCTCTTGCTCCATCGTTCAGGAGCCGAATGCCAAGTGTCGGGCAGGACACCCTGCCGGCTTGCGGATCACGCAGGTTCTTGAGATTTGTCGACTGCCGGTCGCGGCGGATCGGCGGTTTCTTCCTTCGCCTTGCGGTGCTGTCGTGCAGCCTCCTTGCGGATCGCGTCGAAGCGATTGGCCTCGACCTTTTCCGACGTCTGCTCCGGAACGTTCTGCTTGGAAAAACGGATCATCCTGGTCACCTTCCCCACCTGCCGATCGAAACCGGCGCCGGGGCGGCAGCGCCCCGGCATGTATCAAGCAAATCGTTCAGGCGCCCAGCGCGGTCGCGCAACCGTCCACGCCCTGGCGGTCGGCGGTCGCCGCGCCCGGCATCGTGGCCCAGCCGCCGTCTTCCACGAACTGACGGCGCTTGTATCCCTCGGGCAGCGCCTTCAATGCGGTCAGCTGCGCCGCCGCATCGGGAGCCGCGTTGAAGCGTTGCACGCAGATGTTCGCCGCGAGCTCGCCGCGCGCCGTATCCGCAGCCTGGCTGGCCATCGTCCGCGAAGACGCGCCGGTCACCCATCCGCCCCAACTGAAACCGATGATGACGGTCGCGATCGCCGTGGCGACGCAGGCCCACAAGAGGATCGACTTGGAGGGCTGATAGTCGTCCCAGCGATTGGCAAACGACTTCCTGGAATTGTTCTGCATGGTCATGGTTGTTCTCCTCTTGAGGTGGTCCGGTTGGCGGAAAGCCTGTCTTCGGCCGAATGACGGTACCATCGGCTCAACATTCCGCGCGTGGGGCTGAATTACCCCGGCCGACCGGTGTGAGGCGCGCTGGCAGCGCATCGGCACCCGGCGAGATCGCAACGGCAACGACTGCAAGACACGCCTCGAACAGATACCGGACCTTGCCGGCCCGTTCTTCCCATGCCTTCACCCCGAGACGATCGGGGATGACGACCCTGTTTTTTGGCGCGTCCAAGCCGGCGCGGCGCCAGACGCCGGCGCGATCATGGATTGGCAGGATTTTCATGGGTGGTCTTTCTGAGGTCGGCGTGTGAGGCGACCACCCCCCTTCCTAGACCTTTCCCCGCTATTTAGCTAGGCTTCACACCGGGATTCATTCTCGAAAGCGTGAAAAACCAAAATAAAAATAAATATTAATCTCGCCGCGGCGCCAAGAAAACTTGGATTCCACGCAATTTCCGAGCGCATGAACATTTTTGACGCGAAACCTCGATAAATATTTCGCGCTCGGTTTTTTTACCTTGATTGAGTCTCAATCGAGGTTTATGAAGAAATTCAAGGAATTTGGCCGATCCGGCTTTTGCGGCGTCCATCACATCGACGCGCCATCCGTCACCGAATTTTCACTCCCAACTTTCGCGCCGGCCTGGCGCGGGTTGTTGCTCGCTTTTCACAAGGTGAGGCGGAAGACAGGTGTCGGCGGCGGCGCGCTTCGGGTCGCAACTCGCGCGCGGGCCATGGAGAACCATCGGAATGACTTCGCGTACGACAGAGACCGTGGTCCACTTCACGTCGGAATTCACTCTGCCCGGCTTCGACAAGCCCCAGCCCGCCGGTAGCTATCGGGTGGACAGCGACGAAGAGATGATCGGCGGGCTTACCCGCAACGCCTGGCGTCGTATCGGCGCATTCATCCACCTGCCGGCTATCGCAGTGCGCAGTTCGACGCACCGCATGGTGCCGATCAATCCGGCGGACCTGGAAGCCGCCCTCGAAAAGGACCGAAACTCATGACCACCTCCATATCCTTCATGGAGCGCAAGGCGCGCCCGAAGCGACACGACGCAACCCCACCGCAGTTCGGGATCGGGCAAGCCGTGAGGATGAAATCGTTCCCCGGCGCCCCCTCCGAAGCGGCGAAGGTCTTCCGTATCAGCGGCATGGCTCCGCCCAGCGGCAATTTCCGCCAGTATCGCATCCGTGCCGACGGCGAAGCTTACGAGCGGATGACGACGGAGGACCACCTCGAGGTCGTCGTCGATACCCCCGCCACCAGCAATGAGAGTCTCATCGAAAGGACCTTCGGCAATGGCTAAGGGACAAAAACGCAGCAATCGCGAAGTGCGCAAGCCGAAGCAGGCAAAGGCGCCACCCGCGCCGGAAGCCACATTCGGAAACCAGATCAAGGTCGCCGCCAATGCCAACCAGCCCCGCAGCAAGGGCAAGGGCTGAACGCGGCGTGATCGGGCTTTCGGCGCAGTCAGGGTGATGCGGATCGTCATAGAATTCTACCGCACCCGCGCCGAGGACGAAGCGCATGCGGTGGTCGGCCGCGAAGCCGCAGACGTAGCGGATCGCGAAGCGGCCATCGACGCCGCGCGGGAACTCGCCCGGACGCTGGACATGCCGCAGCACCCCGACGCCGTGACGATCACCGACGCCGATGGCGTCGTTCTCTATTCCGGCGCCATCGACGGTCAACAGACCGGACAGGAGCAATGATGACGAATGATCGGCACGGCGAGCGTGCCAGGTGCCCGGCCACGGGCCCGTCTGGCCTGGCCATGGGCACGGGGAGGCGTTCATGACCCTGGCGTTTCCGAACAGGAGCCGCAGCTTCGACGCCGCGAGAAAAAGGGTGCGTTTCGTTGGTCATGACGGCATGTTCGAAGTGCCGTTCTTCATCGAAGCGGATGCGCTGGCGGTCAATGGCGAGACCGATCCGTCCGAAACCCAATGCCTCGACGCCTTCGACGCGGCGCGCGGCTCGATCCACGATGTGGCGCGCGAAATGTACTCGCACGGGCGCCGCACCTCATACATCCTGACGGCTGCCGATCTACGATAGGTGGGTGAAATGCTGATCCGCTACGGCTACGAAGTCACCATGACCTTCCAGCAGCCGACCGCACTGGTGTGCCTGCTTGCCATCCACGAGGAGCGCGCGGTCGATCTGAGGGTTCCCGAGACGGTGTTCACCGCCCCCGCGGTCCCGACCTCGACCTATCGCGACCTCCACGGCAACCTGTGCAGGCGGCTCGCGGCGCCGGCCGGCGACCTGACCATCTGGGGCGACGCAACGATCGAGGACGACGGCAAGCCCGACAGGGCGCATCCCGACGCTCGCGAAATGCCGGTTCCGGACCTGCCGGACGACAGTCTCGTCTATCTCATGGGCAGCCGCTATTGCGAGACCGACCTTCTCAGCCAGATCGCCTGGGACATGTTCGGCACGACCGCTCCCGGCTGGAACCGGGTCCAGGCGATCTGCGACTTCGTGCACGGCCACATCGCTTTCGACTACATGCAGGCGCGCTCGACGCGCACCGCCTTCGAGGCCTACCACGAACGCGTCGGCGTCTGTCGCGACTTCGCACATCTGGCCGTGGCGTTGTGCCGATGCCTCAACATTCCCGCCCGCTACGTCAACGGCTATCTCGGCGACATCGGCGTGCCGGTGACGGACCCGATGGATTTCAGCGCCTGGATCGAGGTTTATCTCGACGGGGCGTGGCACACGTTCGACCCGCGCAACAACGTGCCGAGGATCGGCAGGATCGTCATTTCCCGGGGGCGCGACGCGGCCGACATCCCGCTCATCAATTCCTTCGGCCCGCACATCCTGAAGGCGTTCCGGGTGTGGACCTACGAGGTGCAGGAGGTGCAGCCGCGGCCGGCAGGCTGAGCCCGCGGCGGGCGCAGCCTAGCGCGCGGCGAAGCGTGCGCGTGCCGCCTCGTCGAACGGCATGAACAGCGAGACCGCGCTGCCTTCGGGATCGCGGAACTGCACGGCGCGGTTGCCCCACGGCATCGTCTTGGGCTCGTGCACAATCTCGACCTTGTCCTTCAGCCGCGCGAACTCCGCATCGACGTCGTCGACCATGAACTCGATGACGGCGGTACGGTTCGCGCCCGGCTCCGCGCTGCCTTCGGCGAACAGCGGCACGGTCTGCGCGCTGCCGATGGCAAGCGTGGCGGCCGGCGTGACGATCTCGGCGAACTGCGGCGCCAGCCACTCGGCGGTGACGCCCGTCACCATCTCGTAGAAGCCGACCATCTTTTCGATGTCGGCGGCAATCAGGCGCGTGGAAGCGAATTTCATGGCGGGTCCTTTCGACGGCGCCGCCCTCGTTCGCGGCATCGCCGAAGCTGATCGCACAGCCATGCTGACGGCGTCCTGGCAGCAGACAGCGCGTCGCCGCGCCGGACCTATCGCAGCCGGTTGGCCTTTTCGAGCGCCTGCTTGCGCTCCTCCGGCGAAAGCCCGTCGAGGAAGACGTCCATCTCGTCATCGTCGAGCCCGGCGCGATGCGCCGTGATGTACCAGGCGGCGGCCTCGATCTGGTCGGCGTCGGTGCCGACGCCGGCACGGTAGAGCTTGGCGAGCCGGTTCTGCGCGGCGACGTTGCCGCCCTGGGCGGCCCGCTGCAGCCAGGCGAACCCGGCCGCGGGGTCGGCCTTGCCGCCGGTGCCGTCGACCAGCCAGGTGCCGAGATCGAGCTGGGCCGTGTCGTAGTTCTGGCGCGCCGCCTGGAGCAGCCAGGCGCGCGCCTTTTCCATGTCGACCGGCTTGCCGCCGGCACCGTTGGCGTAGACCTGGGCCATGGCGTATTGCGCGTCGGCAAGACCAGCGTCCGCCGCCTTCTCGTAATAGGAGACCGCCTTGGCGACGCCCGACGGGCCGGGCTCGCGGTCGACGATCATCTGGGCGAGGTTGAACTGGGCGAGCCGGTTGCCGGACTCCGCCGCGTCCTGCATCAGCGCGTAGGCCTGCTTCTCGTCCTTGGGAACGAAATTGCCGTCGATCAGCATCAGCGCGTACTGGAACTGTGCTTCCGGAACGCCCTGCTCGGCGGCGCGCTGATACCACGTCGCCGCCTTCTTCTGGTCGCGGGGAACGCCCAGCCCGCGCGCGTAGATCTCGGCGACCAGCGTCTGCGCCGCGCTGTCGCCGGCCTCCGCACGCGGCTCGGCGAGCTTGAGGGCGGTGATGTAGAGGCCGCGCTGGAACGCGCCGTAGGCGGCATCGGGCACCTTGCCGAAACGCGACGGGTCGACGTCGCCGGCATCCATCGTGGGGCTGCGCAACAGCCGCGGGCCGGTGTCGTCCGCACCGTCGTTTCCGGTCTTCTGCCCGGGCGGCACGGCGGGCGAAAACATGTCGTGTCCGAACCGGGTCGGCGCCGGCTCGTCGGCTGTAGCGGAGGGAGCATCCTGCTTCGGCGTCGTCGCGACGGCCGCCGGCGCATCGTCCTTCGCAGGCACCTCGGCGGCGAACGCCGGTGCGGCGACTGCGAGCGAGAGTGCGAGGAGACAGACCAGCCGGGCCATCAGGCGGCCTCGAAACGCGGCGCTTCGGCGTCGAGAAGCGCGTTCGCCTCGGCCACCGCCGCATGCGGGTCGGCGTCGTCGCCGAGCACGGCGGAAGACAGCGCCACGAACTCGACGCCGGTTGCCGCGACAGCGGCGACCGAACCGACCGTGTTGCCACCCTGCACGATGCATGGCAGCGCGATCATCTCGGCCCACCACGCGCCGAGATTGAGATTGCGATGGTGCGGCTCCGCCTGGGTGTCGTAGCCGAAGCGGCCGAAGAAAATGTAGTCGGGCCTGAGTTCGCCGAGCGCCAGCGCCTCGTCGCGGGTCTTGGCGCCGCCCGCGCCGACCATCATCTTGTCCTGCAGCCGGTCGATGGCGTCGGCGAGCACGGCGCGAGGGCCCTCGACATGGACGCCGTCGGCGTGGGTGCGCGCCGCGATGCGGCTTTCACCGGCGATCATCACCGCCGCGCCGGCCGACTGGCCGATCGGCACGACCCGCTCGGCAAGGTGCTGGAAGGCGGCGTCCGCGAGTTCGTATTGCGGCAGGATGATGGAGGCGACGTCGCCGCCTTCGAGCGCAGCGATGAGCCGCGCCTCCAGCACGTCGTCGGCGAGCCCCGGCGGCGCGATGAGGACGAGACGGCAGCGGTTCGGCTCTGGCGCGGTCATGACGCTCCCTTGGTCTGGCGTGTTGATGGCGGCTGATCGTGGTTGGAATTTGGCATAGAGGAGACGCCGCGCTTTGGCCAGCCGGTGCAGCCATCCCGCCGAGCCTCGGATGAAGGATTTCCCGCCGCCGCGAAAGCCTCTATCAGGGGCGCCGAAAGGCCCCGCCCCGCGAATGACTTCCCTGCTTTCCGATCCCTGGTTCTACGCCGCCGCCCTGCCGGCGGTGATTCTCGTCGGCCTGTCGAAGGGCGGGTTCGGCGGCGCAATGGCGCTGCTCGGCGTGCCGCTGATGTCGCTGGTCATGTCGCCGGTGCAGGCGGCCGCGATCATGCTGCCGATCCTGGTGCTGATGGACATCGTGTCGCTGTGGACATGGCGCGGCGTCCGCGACGCCAAGACGCTGAAGATCATGCTGCCGGGCGCCATGCTCGGCATCGGCATCGGCTGGGCGATGGCCGCCTACATCTCCGAAGACGTGGTGAGGATCATCGTCGGCGTCGTGGCGCTGCTCTTCTTCGCCAGATGGGCGGCGCAGAAGCTGACCCGGGCCGAGATCGCAGCGTCTCACAATCGCATTTCGGGCACGTTCTGGGGCACCGTCGCCGGCTTCACCAGCTTCGTCGCCCACTCGGGCGGGCCCCCGTACCAGATCTACGCGCTGCCGCTGAAGCACGACCCACGGGTCTACACCGGCACCAGCGTCGTCTTCTTCGCCATCGTGAATGCGGTGAAGCTGGTGCCCTATTTCGCGCTCGGCCAGTTCGATGCCACCAACCTTGAAGCGTCCGCCGTGCTGATGCCGGCTGCACCGCTCGCCACGCTCGCCGGCGCCTGGATCGTCCGGCGCATGAAGCCGGAGATCTTCTACCCGTTCATGTACGCGATGGTGCTCATCATCGGTGTGAAGCTCGTCTGGGACGGCGTGGCCGGATTCTGACCCCGTCAGGGGCCGAACCTGCGCGAGGCGTCGATGGCGAGCCCTGTGCCGACGCTGCCGAACATGTCGCCGTCGACGACCGAGGCGGACGGAAACAGCGAAAGCAGGCTGTCGCGCAGCAGCGGGATCGCCGAAGAGCCGCCCGTCAGGAACAGCGCGGTGATCCGCCCGGCCGGGACGTTCGCCTGCGCAAGCGTGTCGGCGACGGCGTCGCGCACGCGCTCCACTGTCGCAGCGATCGCCTCGTTCATGCGCGTGCGCGTGACCGGCAGGCGAAGCGTCTCCTCGCTGAGCGCAACGACGATTTCGGTCTCGGTGCGTTCGGTGAGCTCGATCTTCGCCTGTTCGACGCGTGCCGCCGCCGCGTGCCCCTGCCGGTTGGCGACGATGTCGATCATGCGCTCGACCAGATCGGGGCGCGCCGCCTCGTAGCGGATCTGGCGCAGGTCGGCCATCGCCTTGGTGGTGTAGAGCAGGTGGATACGCTGCCAGGTGGCGAGATCGTTGTAGTAGCCGACAGGCAGGTTGCGCTTGCCGTCCTTCGTCAGCGACCGGTAGCCGAGTTCGGGCATGAGCTTGGCGAGGCTGAGCAGCCGGTCGAAATCCGTGCCGCCGATATGGACGCCGTGGCTGGCGAGGATGTCGTCCTTGCGGTCGGCCGAACGCGTGCGCTGCGGCGAGACGCGCACCACCGAGAAGTCGGACGTGCCGCCGCCAATGTCGACGATCAGCGCCAGTTCCTCCTTCGCCACGCGCTGCTCGTAATCGAGCGCCGCAGCGATCGGCTCGAACTGGAACTCGATGTTCCGGAAGCCCCGGCGCAAGGCGGCGTTCTCGAGCTGGCTCTGCGCCTTGCGATCGGCCGCCGCGTCGTCGTCGACGAAACGCACCGGCCGGCCGAGAACGATGTTGTCGACCGGGCCGCCGGCATGGCCTTCCAGGCTTTCCTTCAGATGAAGCAGGAACGAGCCGATGATGTCGGAAAACGCGATCGAATGCCTCTTGATGCGCGTCTTTTCCTCGATCAGCGACGAGCCCAGCACGCTCTTCAGCGCCCGCATCAGCCGGCCTTCGACATTTTCGGTGTAGCGGGCGATGGCGGCGCGGCCGAAATGGGTGCGGTCCTCCTCGAAATCGAAGAACACCGCGCTCGGCATCGTCACCTGTCCGTCCTCCAGCACGACGAGGCGCGGCTGTCCGTCCTCGACACAGCCGACCGTCGAATTGGACGTGCCGAAGTCGATGCCGCCGCTGGTCGCGCGCATGGCCTGTTCCTCGTCTGCGATTTTGTGCGTGTTTCGGGGAGCGACGCTGATACACAATGGCGCCGTGCGTGTCGACGCCGGCGCGTTGCCTTCCACGAGGGAGTGACAGGCGCTGCCGGTCGGGCATATTTGCCGCGAGCCCGCAGTGGAGGATTTCATGACCAATCCGTACGAGATCGATCTCGACCGAAACCCCGCCAACCACCAGCCGATGACGCCGCTGACCTTCCTGGAGCGGGCGGCGAAGGTCTATCCGAACCACACGGCGATCATCCACGGCGGCATGCGGGTTTCCTACGGCGCGTTCTGGGAGCGCTCGCTGCGGCTGGGTTCGGCGCTGGCCAAGCGCGGCATCGGCAAGGGCGACACGGTGTCGGTGATGCTGTCGAACACGCCGCCGATGCTTGAGGCGCATTTCGGCGTGCCGATGACCAAGGCCGTGCTGCATTCGCTCAACACCCGACTCGACGCGGCGATCATCGCCTTCCAGCTCGACCACGCCGATTCCAAAGTGCTGATCGTCGACCGTGAATTCTCCGGCGTCGTCGCCGAGGCGCTGAAGACCACGAAGGTCAAGCCGCTGATCATCGACTACGACGACCCCGAATATCCCGGCGACGCGCCCTACCCCAAGGGCGAGCGCATCGGCACGATCGACTACGAGGATTTCCTGGCCGAGGGCGATGAGGACTACGCCTGGCAGATGCCTGACGACGAGTGGGACGCGATCTCGCTGAACTACACGTCGGGCACCACCGGCAACCCCAAGGGTGTCGTCTACCACCACCGCGGCGCGGCGCTGATGGCCTACGCCAACACCATCCACGCCGGCATGGGCAAGCACTGCGTCTACCTGTGGACGCTGCCGATGTTCCACTGCAACGGCTGGTGCTTCCCGTGGACGCTGGCCGTGCAGGCCGGCACCCATGTCTGCCTGCGCTGGGTGAGGGCCGGCGCGATGTACGACGCCATCGCCGAGCACGGCGTCACCCATCTGTGCGGCGCGCCGATCGTCATGTCGACGCTGATCAACGCTTCCGACGACGAGCGCCGCGAGTTTCCGCAGACCGTCACCTTCAACACCGCCGCCGCGCCGCCGCCGGAGGCGGTGCTGTCGGGCATGGCCGACGCCGGCTTCGCCGTTACCCATCTCTACGGACTGACGGAGACCTACGGCCCGGCGGTCGTCAACGAGTGGCACTCCGACTGGGACCATCTCGAAAAGGGCCCGAAGACGGCGAAGAAAGCGCGACAGGGCGTGCGCTACGCAGCACTCGAGGGCCTTTCGGTGCGCGACCCCGAGACGATGGAGGAAGTGCCGGCGGACGGCACGACGATCGGCGAGGTCATGTTCCAGGGCAACATCGTCATGAAGGGCTACCTGAAGAACCGCAAGGCCACCGACGAGGCCTTCGCCGGCGGCTGGTTCCACTCGGGCGACCTCGGCGTCATGCACCCCGACGGCTACCTGCAGCTCAAGGACCGTTCCAAGGACATCATCATCTCCGGCGGCGAGAACATCTCCTCGATCGAGGTCGAGGACGCCATCTACAAGCACCCGGCCGTCGCCGCCTGCGCCGTGGTGGCCAAACCCGACGAGAAATGGGGCGAGACGCCGGTCGCCTATGTCGAGTTGCGGCCCGGCAGGCAAGCGACGGAGGCCGAGATCATCGAGCATTGCCGCTCGCTGCTGGCGCGCTTCAAGTGCCCGAAGGCGGTGGTCTTTTCGGAAATCCCGAAGACCTCGACCGGCAAGATCCAGAAGTTCCGGCTGCGCGACCAGGCGAAGGCCGGCTGACCGTCACCGTCTGCACCCGGGCTGATAGCCGTCGCGCGATTGCGGGCAATGAAGCAATTCGCACGGCTGCGATGCCGAGAGCGAATACGTGCCGGGACGGCACAGTCGTTTACGGATCGAGGCAAGTTTTTTCGGCTCCGTTAACTCCGCGTTAAGCTTTACGGGCGTTTACTGTGTGCATCCAGTCATCTGGATTCTGACCGAGTGGTCGAGCCACTCTGTTTGACGCCTCCCTGTTAAACTCCTGAGAGCCGCTCATCCGCGGCTCTTTTTTTGTGCCGCGCCGGGGCGGGGAGCCCGCGTTAACCCTTCGTTAAACATGCGCTTGCAAGGCGCGGCGCCACGCCGCATTCTTGCCGCTTGCCCATTGCGACGACAATGACCGCCATTGACGGCCATCTGTCACGCAAGGACAGTGACGCCAAGCGAGAGAGGGGCAGCAGAGTGATGAGTGAGCCGGGCACGCAAGGCGGCCAGACGATCAAGCTGGCCGAGCGCCGGGTGTTTTCGGACTCCTTCAAGTCGCTCTACAACGACGGCATGGGCCTGGTTGAGCAGGCCGCCGAGTATCTCGACGGCGAAGGCCGCCGCGAGGCCAAGAAGCTGTCGCGCATCGCGGCCACGCTCTATGCCGCCGAATCGATGCGCCTCACCACGCGGCTGATGCAGATCGCCTCCTGGCTGCTTCTCCAGCGCGCCGCCAATTCCGGCGAGATGACGCGCGACCAGGTCGCCGCCGAGAAGGTCAAGGTGCGCCTCGACACGGCCTCGGCACAGGACAACACCCCGGGATGGGACGATCTGCCGGAGACCTTCCGCGACATCGTCGCCCGCTCGCTTCGGCTGCAGGCGCTGGTGCGCCGCGTCGACGACGAAATCTACGGCGAAGGACATGCCGTGCCGGCCACCGCGCACGGTCCGCACAACCCGGTGTCCGACCAGATCACGCTGCTGAAGACCGCCTTCGGCGGCCGCGGCTGACGCCTCAGGCGAACCAGCCGGCCAGCGTTGCAAACGCCGTGTCGAGCACCGGCAGCGCCAGCAGCGCCGCCATCACGATCAGCACGAAGGTGACGCGCCTGTAGGTGCGCTCGCTGGCCAGCCCGAACAGCCGCCAGCCGACCAGCAGGCCGGCGAAGTAGAACGGCATCGCCCCGATGGTCGCCGCGACCGCCCCGCGCGTCAGAAGGCCCGCGGCCCAGATGTTTCCGAGCGAGACGAACTCCGCCAGGAAGAACAGCGCCAGCAGGTTGACCCGTACGATCGCGCCGGGCAGTCCGCTCGCCAGCCAGTAGATGATGACGGGCGGACCCGGAATTCCGGCAAAACCCGACAGCACGCCGGCCACCCCGCCGATGCCGAGCGACACCGCCGGGCCGCGCGGGCCGCCATATCGCCAGCCCGACCACAGTGCCACCACACAGGCGAGGATCGCCGCCGAGATCAGCCAGCGCAGCACGATTGGATCGCCCTGGGTGAGCAGGAATATTCCGGCCGGCAGCATCACGAAGAGCCCGGCGAGCACCGGCAGCACCTCGCGCCACAGCGCCTGCTTCAGCGCAGGGATGGCGAGCGGCAGGATCGGCAGCGTGTCGATCAGAGCTATGACCACCAGTGCGGTCTTCGGTCCGTAGAGTGCGCCCGCCACCGGCGCAATGATCATCCCCGTGCCGAACCCCGACATGCCGCGGGCGATGCCGGCGAGTGCAACGCAGGCCGCGAGCAGGATGAACGAGGTATCGAATTCCGGCAGCGGCACGTCGGGCTCCGGCTGAAGGGCACCGGCCTTTGATAGGCCGCGCCTCGCCGTCCGGTAACCCCGCACGGCGGCTGGTCCATGCGAAGCCGGTGCGTGGCGGCATCAGCCGAGGGCTTCGTTTCCCGTTTGTTCACATTTTGCGTGGCAGCGTCGGCGACGGCTTGTAAGGTGAGGACATGGGCAACGCGATTCGCATCATCGGCATCGATCCGGGGCTGAGGCGCACCGGCTGGGGTGTCGTGGAAAGCCTCGGCAACTCGCTGCGCTTCGTCGCCGCCGGCACCGTTCGCTCGACCGACAAGGCGTCGCTGGCCGAACGGCTGTGCGAGCTGCACGACGGCCTGGCCGAGGTGCTCGCCCTCCACGCCCCCGACGAGGCGGCGGTGGAGCAGACCTTCGTCAACAAGGACGCCACGGCGACGCTGAAGCTCGGCCAGGCGCGCGGCGTGGCCATGCTGGTGCCGGCTCTGTCGGGCATGGCGGTCGCCGAATACGCGCCGAATGCGGTGAAGAAGGCGGTGATCGGCGTCGGCCACGGCGACAAGAAGCAGATCCACATGATGGTGAAGGTGCTGATGCCGAAGGCGTTCTTCGACACCGACGACGCCGCCGACGCGCTCGCCATCGCGATCTGCCACATCCACCACCGGCAAAGCGTGACCGGCCGCCTCGCGGCGATGGCAGCGGCCGGCTGAGGATGGGCCGCCGCAGGCGTGTTCTTGACTTGTTCCGTCGGTAAGAATATTCTTTACCTCCGAAATGGAGCGAGCGATGCGTGTCAGCAGCAAGGGCCAGGTGACCATTCCGCGCGACCTGCGCGAGATTGCAGGCATCGAGCCGAACAGCGAGGTCGTGTTCGGCATCGAGGACGGCAAGATCACCATCGTGGCGAAAAGCGGCAGGCGCGACGCGGCCGACCGCGAGCGGCTGAAGCGGTTCCTGTCCGTGCTGGACCGTCTCGAAGGAACCGGCGACCAGGCGCTCGACGCCGACGCCGTCATGGCGATGACGCGGGACCGCTGACATGGCGACGCTCGTCGACACCAACGTGCTCATCGACGTCGCGGTGCGCGATCCAGTCTGGCTGCGCTGGTCGCGCGGCAAGCTGGAGCAGGCCCAGCGCGCCGGCGCGGTGCTGATCAACCAGATCATCTATTCCGAGCTTTCGATACGCTACGAGACGCCCGAGGACCTGGACCAGCTGATCCCGGCCGAGGAGTTCCGGCGCGAGGGGCTGCCCTGGGCAGCCGCGTTTGCCGCGGCCAAGGCGTTCGCGCTGTATCGCCGCGCCGGCGGTCAGACGCGAGAAGGTGCTGCCCGACTTCCTGATCGGCGCACACGCCGCGATCCGGGGCTATGCCCTGCTCACCAGGGATCCGGGCGGCTACCGCACCTACTTTCCCACCGTCCCCCTCATCGCACCGGACACGCACCCATGATCGGCAAGCTGAAGGGCATCGTCGACGAGATCGCCGAGGATCACTGCATCATCGACGTGCAGGGCGTCGGCTACGTCGCCTTCTGCCCGACCCGCACGCTGGCCGGCCTGCCCGGCCCGGGCGAGGCGGTGACGCTGTTCATCGAGACCTATGTGCGCGAGGACATGATCCGCCTCTACGGCTTTGCCTCGGCGCTGGAGCGCGACTGGTTCCGGCTGATGCAGAACAACGTGCAGGGCGTCGGCGCCAGGATCGCTCTGGCGGTGCTGTCGACGCTGTCGCCCTCCGAACTCGCCAACGCCGTGGCGCTGCGCGATGTCGCCATGGTCAGCCGCGCGCCCGGCGTCGGCAAGAAGGTCGCCGAGCGCATCGTCAGCGAGTTGCGCGACAAGGCGCCCGCCTATGCCGGCGAGGCGACGGGCACGATCGGGCTGAAGCAGGAGCTCGGCGCCAACGCCGCCCCTGCGCCGGTGGCCGACGCCGTCTCGGCGCTCACCAATCTCGGCTACAGCCGCGATGTCGCCGCCAACGCGGTCGCCGCGGCGATGAAGGAGGCCGGCGAAGGCGCGGATTCGGCCAGGCTGATCCGGCTGGGCCTGAAGGAACTGGCGCGGTGAGCGTTGAACGGCTCGATCTTTCCGACTATCTTGAGTTTAGCGGAGGATTGTCGAAAATGGCGAAAGAAATGAGAATTTCCGCGAAGGGCCAAATTACGCTGCCGCGCGAAGTTGAGAGAAGTCTGGCGCTCAAGCCTGGCGACGAGCTTGTTTGCACAAGCTTGGGCGATCGGCTGCTGGTGACCCCGAAGAACGTCGATTTCAACGATCTTGCCGGCTTCCTGGGCAAGCCGCCTAGTGGAGGCGCCTCACTGGAGCAGATTGACGCCACGGTCGTCCGCGAAGGTGGTGCGGCGGCGGCCGAGCCGCTGAGGAACAAATGCTGTCGAAAGCGTGACGCCGCATGAAATCGGTAGGCATCGATACCAACGTCATTCTCAGGTTGATCGTTGACGATGACGAGGACCAGCGCAAGCTGGTCACGTAAGTTCGGTGCCGGATTGAACAAGGATTATCGCGGGTTCATCACTCTGGTTGCGCTTCTGGAAGCGGACTGGGCTCTGAGGAAGCCAGTTCGGTCTTCACGCGTCGGCAAAGCAGCGAGGCGATTGCGGAAGCTGACGCAGATTCGCGGCGTCTCCGTCGAATCCCATGACGTGGTCAGTACGCGCGCTGCTGGCGGTCGATGAGGCAAGTGCCGATTTTGCCGACGCACTCATTGCCGAGCGTTCGGCCGAACTGGGCTGCGAAAAAACGGTGACGCTGGATCGCAAGGCCGCGAAGAAGGTTCCCGCCATGGAACTGCTGGCATGAACACCGCACCCCGCCTGATCTCGGCCGAAAAGCGCGGCGAGGACGTCGATGTGTCGCTGCGCCCGCAGTCGCTCGACGAGTTCGTCGGCCAGAAGGCGGTGCGCGCCAATCTCAAGGTATTCGTGGAAGCCGCCAAGGCGCGCGGCGAGGCGCTCGACCACGTGCTGTTCGTCGGCCCGCCCGGCCTCGGCAAGACCACGCTGGCCCAGATCATGGCCCGCGAGCTCGGCGTCAATTTCCGCTCGACGTCGGGTCCGGTGATCGCCAAGGCCGGCGACCTCGCAGCGCTGCTCACCAACCTGGAAGAGCGCGACGTGCTGTTCATCGACGAGATCCACCGCCTCAACCCGGCGGTCGAGGAGATCCTCTATCCGGCGATGGAGGATTTCCAGCTCGATCTCGTCATCGGCGAGGGACCGGCGGCACGTTCGGTCAAGATCGACCTTGCCCGCTTCACGCTGGTCGCCGCCACCACCCGGGCCGGTCTCATCACCAACCCGCTGCGCGACCGCTTCGGCATCCCGATCCGGCTGGATTTCTACACGACCGACGAGCTCGAGACGATCGTGCGCCGCGGCGCCCGCATCATGGCCCTGCCGATGACGGAGGAAGGCGCGCACGAGATCGCCAAGCGCGCCCGCGGCACGCCGCGCATCGCCGGCAGGCTGCTGAGGCGCGTTCGCGACTTCGCGTCGGTCGCCGGCGCGACGGAAGTGGACCGCGACGTCGCCGACGCCGCCCTTTCGCGCCTCGACGTCGACGCGCTCGGCCTCGACCAGCTCGACCGCCGCTACCTCACGATGATCGCCGGCAATTTCGGCGGCGGGCCGGTCGGCATCGAGACGATCGCGGCCGGCCTGTCGGAGCCGCGCGACGCCATCGAGGACATCATCGAGCCGTTCCTGATCCAGCAGGGCTTCATCCAGCGCACGCCGCGCGGCCGGCTCCTGACCGCCAACGCCTGGCGGCATCTCGGACTGGAAGCGCCCAAGGATCTCGCCCAGCAGCAGATCAATCTTTTTCAGGATGACGCCTGAGCCAGCCGGTTCGCGGCTCGACCATGTTCTTGATGATCGTGCCGAACGGTGGCATCCCGGTCATTGTCTCGTACGGCGACATCAGGTGGACAGCATGGACGAACAGAGCGAAATCAACGACCCGGCCGCGGCGATCACCGGCGTGCTCACCGAGACCGGCCACCTGCTCAAGGCGCGGGTCTATTTCGCCGACACCGACTTTTCCGGCGTCGTCTACCATGCCCGCTATCTCGAGTTCTTCGAGCGCGGCCGCTCCGACTTCCTGCGGCTGGCCGGCATCCACCACACCGAGCTCGAGGCCGGCAAGCACGGCGGCAAGATGGCCTGGGTGGTCAAGCGCATGGAGATCGACTTCAAGGCGCCGGCCAGGATCGACGACATCCTCACCATCGACACCCGCACCGAGACGGTGTCGGGCGCGCGCATCTACATGGCCCAGAAGATCATGCGCGGCGGCCAGGTGCTGGTGACGGCGCGCGTGGAAGCCGCGATCATGGACGAGAACGGCAGGCCGAAGCGCTTCCCGAAGGAATGGATCCCGGTCTTCCGGCCGCAGGGCCCGGACGCCTGAGCGGCAACCGGTTCGACGGCCCGCATCCCGCCCGCGCTTTCTAACCGTTCCTTAACCATAACGGTCCATGAAGAAAGCGGTGAAAATCGTGCGCGACCGCACGGCCTTCCTTTCACCAAAATTGGCCCGGAAAAGGCCGCCTACGGCGCATCTTGGGGGACTTCCCCGGCGGCGGACATCCGGACCGGATTGACGATGCGCAACGGCTGGCCCGTTCAGGGCTCGGACTAGGGACGACCTCATGGATCCAACACAACTGGCCGCGCCTGGCGGCGAACTCTCGATATGGGCGCTGTTCTGGCAGGCCGGATGGGTGGTCAAGCTCGTCATGGTCGGCCTGCTCGCCGCATCGGTGTGGAGCTGGGCCATCATCATCGACAAGGTTATCGCCTATTCGCGCATGCGCATGGCGCTGAACCGGTTCGAGCAGGTGTTCTGGTCCGGCCAATCGCTGGAAGAACTCTACCGCACGCTGTCGGAGCGCAAGACCACCGGCATGGGCGCGATCTTCGTGGCCGCGATGCGCGAGTGGAAGAAGAGCTTCGAGAAGGGCGCACGCTCGGTGCACGGGCTGCAGACGCGCATCGACAAGGCGATGGAGCTGGCGCTGACGCGCGAGATGGAGCGGCTGGAAGGCCGGCTCGGCTTCCTCGCCTCGATCGGCGCGTCGGCCCCCTTCATCGGCCTGTTCGGCACGGTCGTCGGCATCATGACATCCTTCCAGGCGATCGCCGGCTCCAAGTCGACCAACCTGGCGGTCGTGGCGCCGGGCATCGCCGAGGCGCTGCTGGCGACCGCGATGGGCCTGCTGGCCGCCATCCCGGCCGTCATCGCCTATAACAAGCTGACCTCCGACGCCGGCAAGATCGCCTCGCGCATGGAAGGGTTCTCCGACGAGTTCTCCGCCATACTGTCGCGGCAAATCGATGAGAAGGTCTACCAGCAGGCCGCCTAGGCGCTGGTGGAGCCGCAGGAGCATCGCCGATGGGTATCTCTGCAGCAACTGGGGGCACGCGCGGCCATCGCCGCAGGGGCCGCAGACACGGCCTGATGGCCGATATCAACGTCACGCCCTTCGTCGACGTGATGCTCGTGCTGCTCATCATCTTCATGGTCGCCGCGCCGCTCCTGACGGTCGGCGTGCCGATCGACCTGCCCGAGACGCAGGCCAAGGCGCTGAATTCCGAAACGCAGCCGATCACCGTGTCCGTCAACCAGGACGGGCAGGTTTTCCTGCAGGAGACGGAGGTCCCGATCGACGAGGTGGTGCCGAAGCTGAAGGCGATCGCCAAGACCGGCTACGACGAGCGCATCTACGTGCGCGGCGACCGCTCGGCCGACTACGGCACGGTGATGCGGGTCATGGCCCGCATCTCGGCCGCCGGCTACCGCAATCTCGGCCTCGTCACCCTGCAGGAACAGGACAAATAGGCCTGCGCCTATGAAAACCGGGCTGACATTCTCGCTGGTCATGCATGCGGGGCTGCTCGCCTTCGGCATCCTCACGCTGACGGCGCCGCGCCCGATGGAAGTGGCCGACGTCGAGGCGCTGCCGGTCGACATCGTTCCCGTGGAATCGATCACCCGCGTCCAGCAGGGCGAGAAGAAGGCGCCGGTCGCCGACAAGCCCGCCCCCGTTCCTACCGATCGCCCCGAGCCGGTCGAGGACGCGCGCAACGTCGGCAACAACACGGTCGACCTGAAATCCGCGCCGACGCCCGAGGCGCGGCCCAAGGAGGTGGAGGCCGCCGCCCCGCCCAAGCCGGACCCGAAGCCCGAGCCGAAACCCGAACCCAAGCCCGAGCCGGCGCCGAAGGCCGAGGCGAAGCCCGAGCCGGTGCCTGCCACCGAGAAGGCAGCCGAGCCCGCCCCGCAGCAGGAAGTGGCGCCCGATCCGGTTCCCGAGACCGTCGTCGCCGAAAGCCCCGACGCCGAGACGCTCAAGCTGCCCGAGACCGCGCCGACGCCGGAAGCCAAGCCGCAGCCGCCCAAGGCCGAGACCGCCAAGGCGCCGGAGCCGAAGGACGCCGAGAAGCCGGCGGTCAAGACCGCCTCGACGCCGAAGACGGAAGACACCAAGTTCGATGCCGACCAGATCGCGGCGCTGCTGGACAAGCAGCAACCGTCCGGCGGCGGCGCCAAGCGCTCGGAGGAAAAGGCTGCCCTCGGCGGCAGCAAGGCGTCGCCGGACAAGACGCTCTCGCAGAGCGAGATGGACGCGCTGCGCGGCCAGATCGAGCGTTGCTGGAACGTGCCGGCGGGTGCTGCCGACGCCGAGAACCTGCGCGTGTCGATCCGTTTCCAGCTCGATCCTTCCGGTGCGGTCAGCGGTTCGCCGTCGATCATCGAAGGCGGCGGCGGTTCGGGCGTGGAGCGCGTCGCCGCCGAAGCGGCGCGGCGCGCCATCCTGCAGTGCCAGCCCTACACGCTGCCCTCCGACAAATACCAGGCCTGGGCCGAAGTCATCGTGCACTTCGACCCGAGCGACATGTTCTAGCGCCCCCGACGCAAGAGACAGAGGCAAGAGTCCATGATGAAATTTGCAAGAACGATCCTGATGACGCTCGCTCTCGGCGCCGGCATGGCCATGGCCGCGACGCTGCCGGCGCGCGCGCTGGTCGAGATCGACGTCAACAAGGGCAATGTCGAGCCGCTGCCCATCGCCGTCACCGACTTCCTGTCGGGCGACACGATCGGCGCCGACATTTCCGGCGTCATCACCGCCGACCTGAAGCGTTCGGGCCTGTTCGCGCCGATCGACCGCGGCGCCTTCATCGAGAAGATCTCCAATCCCGACGTCGCGCCGCGCTTCGAGGACTGGAAGGTCATCAACGCCCAGGCGCTGGTCACCGGCCGCGTCACCCAGGAGGCCGACGGACGGCTGCGCGCCGAGTTCCGGCTGTGGGACACGTTCGCCGGCCAGCAGCTGATCGGCGAGCAGTATTTCGCCAACCAGAACAACTGGCGGCGCGTCGGCCACATCATCGCCGACGCCATCTACGAGCGGCTGACCGGCGAGAAGGGCTATTTCGACACCCGCATCGTCTACATCGACGAGTCCGGGCCGAAGAACAATCGCGTCAAGCGGCTGGCGATCATGGACCAGGACGGCGCCAACCAGCGCTTCCTTTCCGACGGCCGCGCCCTCGCGCTGACCCCGCGCTTCTCGCCGACGCGCCAGGAAATCACCTACATGTCCTACGAGAGCGGTCAGCCGCAGGTCTACCTGCTGCAGATCGAGACCGGCCAGCGCGAACTGGTCGGCAATTTCCCCGGCATGACGTTCGCGCCGCGCTTCTCGCCCGACGGCCAGAAGGTGATCATGAGCCTGCTGCGCGAGGACGGCAATTCCAACATCTTCACGATGGACCTGAGGAGCCGCACGACGACGCGGCTGACCAACTCAAACTCCATCGACACATCGCCGTCCTATTCGCCCGACGGCAGCCAGATCGTCTTCACCTCCGACCGCGGCGGCCACGCCCAGATCTACGTGATGGGCGCCGACGGCTCCAACCCGCACCGCATCTCGTTCGGCGACGGCACCTATTCGACGCCGGTATGGTCGCCGCGCGGCGACCTGATCGCCTTCACCAAGCAGTCGGGCAACGATTTCTCGATCGGCGTGATGCGCACCGACGGCACGGGCGAGCGCATCCTGTCGACCGGCTTCCTGCAGGAAGGCCCGACCTGGGCGCCCAACGGCCGCGTGCTGATGTTCTTCCGCGAGGACGCCGGCGCAGCGGGGCCGCAGCTCTATTCGATCGACCTGACCGGCCGCAACGAGCAGCAGATCCCGACCCCCAACTTCGCCTCCGACCCGGCGTGGTCGCCGCTGCTGGAATAGGCCGCTGCCGCGGCGGCGTCAGGCGAACGCCGCGCTTCCGCCGCATTTCGGCCTACGGTGTGGCCGCGCGTCGAAACGGGCGCGAATCGGCAGGCACCGCAGGAGGGCGTTGGGAGTCTGTTAACCCCGTTCGTTGATCCGGCCTTAACCCTGACATGGTTACTGCTTGCTCAACGAAACAACTCGAATGCGAAGGAGAGGCGGCCATGCGCCGTATCGCAGCACTCACCCTGAACCCCGTCGTCATCGCGCTCGCCGCCACGCTGGCGGTATCGGGCTGCGCCTCGAAGAACGACCTGCCGAACAATGCCGCCGAGCTCGGCCTCGGCAACGCGGCCACCCCCGGCAGCCAGCAGGACTTCACCGTCAATGTCGGCGACCGGATCTTCTTCGACACCGATTCCTCGGCCATCCGCCCCGACGCCCAGGCGACGCTCAGCCGCCAGGCACAGTGGCTGAACCAGTACGGCAACTACCCGATCACCATCGAGGGTCACGCCGACGAGCGCGGCACGCGCGAATACAACCTGGCGCTCGGCGCACGCCGCGCCGCCGCGACGCGCGACTTCCTGGTGTCCAAGGGCGTCGCCGCCAATCGCATCAAGACCATTTCCTACGGCAAGGAACGTCCGGTCGCGGTCTGCGACGACATCTCCTGCTGGTCGCAGAACCGCCGCGCCGTCACCGTCCTCGGCGGCGCCGGAAGCTGACGCCTGCACTTGCTGCCACGCAGAGCAGATGGGGCGGTCCGGTTTTCCGGGCCGCCCCCTTCTTTTCTGGCCCTCACGACGTCGAAATCAAAATTTGGCCGAACTCTCGCTGCCTGCTAGATTCCACATTCGTGACTTTCCCGACACGACATCAGGCGAGATTTAGATGAAGCTTATTCCCGTTCTTGGCGCGCTCGCCGTGCTGCCGATGGTGATGCCGGCCGCTTCGAGCAGCCTCGGCGACGACGTTCCGGCGCTGGTAGCCTTCGGCAGGGCCGAACTGGCGCAACGCCAGCCGCTCCCGAAGATCCGCATTCCCGGCCCGCGCGACACGGTGGGCAACGCCGCCGGCCGGCAGCCGCTGCTCATGGCCCAGGCGGGCGGCGAAGCCAGCGTCACCGAGCTCGAGGAGGAGATCCGCAAGCTCAACGGCCGTATCGAGGAGCTGAATTTCCAGATCCTGCAGATGCAGGAGCAGATCCGCAAGATGCAGGAAGACAACGAGTTCCGCTTCCAGGAACTGGAAAAGAAGCATTCCGACGCAGGTTCGACCGGCGGCCGGTCGACGAAGACCGCCTCGAACGCTTCGCCCAGGACGGCCTCGAACTCCTCGACCCAGCCGCGCCTCGGCGAGCCGCCGCGCAATCTTGGCGCCATCACCATGGACGCCGACGGCAACGTCGTCGGCGGCGAGATCGACCCCGATCCGGCCGCCTCCCATCCCGCCGAGCAGGCGAGTTCGCCCCTGCCCGGCGTCGAGACCGGGCCCGCCGCTCCCGCCGGCGCATCGTCGGATTCCACGACCGTCGCCTCCCTGCCGCCGACCAACGATCCCGAGGAGCTCTACCGCGACTCCTATCAGTTCATCCTGTCGGGCGACTACCGCACGGCCGAAGCCGGCTTCCGCAAGCACATCAAGGACTTTCCCGACAGCAGCCGCGCGGCGGACGCGCATTTCTGGCTGGGCGAGGCGCTGCTCAGCCAGCAGAAATACCGCGAGGCCGCGCAGGTCTTCCTGACCGCCAGCCGCGACTATCCCGATTCCGGCAAGGCGCCGGAAATGATGCTGAAGCTGGGCGTCGCGCTCAAGGCCATCGACCAGCGCGACGTGGCCTGCGCCACCTTCGCCGAAGCCATGCGCCGCTATCCCGACGCCTCGTCGGCGGTGCGCGACCGGCTGAAGAACGAACAGGCCCAGGCGCAGTGCTGACCCCCAGCCCGGAGCCGGATCCGGAACGGATCTTCTCCGGGTTCGAACTGGCCGGCCGCGGGCATGTCGTCGCGGCGGTTTCGGGCGGCGGCGACTCGCTGGCGCTGCTTTTCCTGCTCAAGGCATATCTCGACGCCCGCGCGGATGCCCCCGCCATCCTCGCCGTCACGGTCGACCACGGCTTGCGTCCCGAGGCCGCCGCGGAAGCCGACGACGTGGCCGCGCTGTGCGCGCGCCACGGCATTGCCCACCGCACGCTGCGCTGGACCGAACATCCTGCCTCCGGCCTTGGCGCCGCGGCGCGCGAGGCGCGCTATCGCCTTCTGGCCCAGGCCGCCGACGAAGCCGGCACCGACATCGTGATGACCGGCCACACGCTGGACGACCAGGCCGAGACGGTTTCGATGCGCGCCGAGCGCGGCGGCAATGAAGCAGCCAGTCGCGGAGAGGCCGGCATGGCCGCGGCGACACTCCTCGACGGGCGGATCTGGCTGCTGCGGCCGCTGCTGGCGACCCGCCGCTCCGACCTGCGAACCGTGCTGGCGCGTCAGGGCATCGCCTGGAGCGACGATCCGACCAACGATGACGCGCGCCATGAGCGCGTGCGGGCGCGCCGCCGGCTGGCGGAACAGGGCGACACAGCGATCGGCAAGCTTGCCGGCAAGGCGGAAGCTGCCGGCCGCGCCAGGCGGGAACTCGGCGAACGCGCCGCGCGACTTATCGCGCGCTTGGCCTCGCGTCCGGCGCCCGGCCTGCTGCGCCTTGCTCCCGAATTCGCACGGAACGAGGACCGCGAGGCGGCGCTCTACGCGCTGCGCATCCTGCTGGCGGTGACCGGCGGGCGCGAACATCTGCCGGATGCCGACCGCAGCATGGCGATACTGGACGCAGTTGCCGCTCCGCCTCACCGCGCCACCTTGTCGCGCTGCGTGGTCGACGCGCGCCGCCTCGGCATCTTCCTCCATCGCGAGTGGCGCGGCCTGCCTTCGCGACTGCCGCTCGCAAACCGCATCTGGGACGGCCGCTGGCGGCTCGATGCGAAAATGCCGCAGGGTATCGAAGTCGGCCCCTTCGCCGATGCGTCCGAAAACGCCGCGCCGCCGGCCGGCATTCCCGCAAGCCTCGTGCGCGCGGCGCTGGCCGCCGAACCGGCACTGTGGCGCGACGGCGAATGCCTCGGCCATGTCTCGGAAACCGGCGCGGCAAGGCCGGTCGCGGCGCCGTGGGCACGCTTCCTGCCGGGCTTCGATCTCGCTCCGGCGCAGGCCGCGGCGCGGCTGATCGGCGCTTCCATTCCGGCGCAGCCGCCATTCGCCGGCCACAAAGCGCGATATCCTTAACCCAGAAGCCGCGCGGCGCTTGGCAAGATTGCCGGTGCTCCCTATCTTAGCGCTTGATACGCCACACGATCGGTGTCCCTCCCAGACACTCACGGGACCTTCCGCATGAATCCGAATTACCGCAATCTCGCGCTTTGGGCCATCATTGCCGTCCTGCTCATCGCTCTGTTCAACCTGTTCCAGACCCCGCAGCAGCGCGGCTCCTCCCACGAGATCGCCTATTCGGAATTCCTGCAGCAGGTGAATGACGGGCGCGTGCGCTCGGTAACGATCGCCGGAGACCGCATCACCGGCACCTACACCGACTCCAGCACCGGCTTTCAGACCTACTCGCCCGGCGACCCGTCGCTGGTCGACCGGCTGGAGAACAAGAACGTCACGATCAATGCGCGGCCCGAGAGCGACGGCTCGAATTCGATCTTCGGCTACCTGATCTCGTGGCTGCCGATGATCCTCATCCTCGGCGTGTGGATATTCTTCATGCGCCAGATGCAGTCCGGGTCCGGCCGTGCCATGGGCTTCGGCAAGTCCAAGGCCAAGCTTCTGACCGAGGCGCACGGGCGCGTCACCTTCTCCGACGTCGCCGGCGTCGACGAGGCCAAGCAGGACCTCGAGGAGATCGTCGAGTTCCTGCGCGACCCCCAGAAGTTCCAGCGTCTCGGCGGCAAGATCCCGCGCGGCGTGCTGCTCGTCGGCCCTCCCGGAACCGGCAAGACGCTGCTGGCGCGCTCCGTCGCCGGCGAGGCCAACGTGCCGTTCTTCACCATTTCGGGCTCCGACTTCGTCGAGATGTTCGTCGGCGTCGGCGCATCCCGCGTGCGCGACATGTTCGAGCAGGCCAAGAAGAACGCGCCCTGCATCATCTTCATCGACGAGATCGACGCGGTCGGCCGCCATCGCGGCGCCGGCCTGGGCGGCGGCAACGACGAGCGCGAGCAGACGCTGAACCAGTTGCTGGTCGAGATGGACGGCTTCGAGGCCAACGAGGGCATCATCCTGATCGCCGCGACCAACCGTCCCGACGTGCTCGACCCGGCACTGCTGCGCCCGGGCCGCTTCGACCGCCAGGTCGTCGTGCCGAACCCCGACATCACCGGTCGCGAGAAGATCCTCAAGGTCCATGTCAGGAACGTGCCGCTGGCGCCGAACGTCGACCTCAAGATCATCGCGCGCGGAACGCCCGGCTTCTCCGGCGCCGACCTTGCCAACCTCGTCAACGAGGCCGCGCTGATGGCGGCGAGGCGCAACAAGCGCCTGGTCACCATGGCCGAGTTCGAGGACGCCAAGGACAAGGTGATGATGGGCGCCGAGCGCCGCTCCACTGCGATGACGCAGGAGGAAAAGGAGCTCACCGCCTATCACGAGTCCGGCCACGCAATCGTCGCGCTGAACGTGCCGAAGGCCGATCCGGTCCACAAGGCAACGATCATCCCGCGCGGCCGTGCGCTCGGCATGGTCATGCAGTTGCCCGAGGGCGACCGCTACTCGATGAGCTACAAGTGGATGGTCTCGCGGCTCGCCATCATGATGGGCGGCCGCATCGCCGAGGAAATCAAGTTCGGCAAGGAGAACATCACCTCCGGTGCCGCCTCCGACATCGAGCAGGCGACCAAGCTCGCCCGCGCCATGGTCACGCAATGGGGCTTCTCCGACATTCTCGGTCAGGTCGCCTACGGCGAGAACCAGGACGAGGTGTTCCTCGGCCACTCGGTGGCGCGCCAGCAGCACATGTCGGAAGAGACCCAGCAGAAGATCGACGACGAGGTGCGCCGCCTCATCGACGAGGCCTACACCGCAGCGCGCTCCATCCTGACCAAGAAGAAGAAGGAATGGATCGCGATTGCCGAGGGCCTGCTCGAATACGAGACGCTGTCGGGCGACGAGATCCGCGCCATCATGAAGGGTGAGAAGCCCTCGCGCGACCTCGGCGACGACACCCCGCCGAGCCGCGGCTCCGCAGTGCCGAAGACCGGCGCCAACAAGCAGGGCAAGCGCAAGGGCGGCGAAGAGCCTGACGCCGGCATGGAGCCGCAGCCCTCGAGCTGAGCCTTGCGGCCGATCGAAACCGGATGAAGCCGTGGCGGAAACGCCGCGGCTTTTTCTTGCCCGCGCCGCCCCGTGACGATTGCCGTTGAAATTTCCGGGCATCGGGCATATCTGCCTCCTCGGTTGGAGGCGCCTGCCGCTCGCCGGACGAAAATCCGAAGGTGAAGCCCTCCCCGGTCCTGACCGGTCCCGTTACGCAGCCCCGTTGGAACAGCGGTCGCGCGGCAACAGCGAGCCCCGCCCTCGTCGGACCGCATCTTGACGGAAGGACTGCGCATGCACTCGTCAACCAAACCCGCCACGCGCGAGCAGGCCAAGCAGCGCGCGCGCCAGCTTCGCGCCGAGCAATCCGCGCGCGGCGTTTCCATCAGCCACGGCGCCGCGCTGGAGCATGTCGCCGCCGAACTCGGCTATCGCGACTGGAACACGGCCTCCGCGCGCCTGTCGAACCGGCCGGAATTCCGTCCGCAGCTCGGCGACCGCGTGGCCGGCCGCTACCTCAAGCAGCCCTTCGCGGGCCGCGTGATCGCGGTGCGCGAGCACTCGGGCGGCGGCGCATACGACATCACGCTGCAGTTCGACGAGCCGGTCGACGTCGTCACCTTCGCCAGCTTCTCGGCCTTCCGCCAGCGCGTCAACGCGACGGTCTCGGCGGAAGGCAAGTCCTGGACGAAGACCAGCGACGGCGAGCCGCACATGGTCATCGAACTCGGCTAGGCGAACCGGTCGGCCGCGGCGTCAGCGGCGGCCGATGGCGCGCGCGACCATGAAGGCGACGTGGGCCTCGATCTCGTCGCGCAGATAGGCGCGCTCGGCAGCGCCTTCGGTGACGAGATAGAGGTCGACCAGCGTGCCGACGGTCACGTTCATCAGGTTGAGCGCCACGGGCTCGAAGCTGGCGCCAGGTGCGAAGCGCGCCAGGAACGGCACGAAGATCTCGCCGACGATGCCGTCGGCGTTGACCCGCTGGTCGGCGGCGATCGGGCGAATGCCGCGCATGGCGCGCAGCAGCCCGGAATGGGCGGGGATGGCCTCGGCCGCCGCAAGGTAGTGCCCGAGGAGCACGCGCGCCGCATCCTCGGCATCGGCGGAGGACGGCAGCTCCTCCAATGCGTCCCGGCATTGCTCCACGATCCGCCGCACCGTGTCGTCGTAGGCGGACAAAAGCATCTGCTCGCGACCCTCGAAATAGCGGTAGATCGTGCCGACCGCCGCACCCGTCTCGGTAGCCACGCGCGTCGTCGTGACCGCCTCGGGTCCCTCGGCGGCGACGATGCGCTCGACCGCCGCAAGAAGCTCGGCGCGGCGGGCCCGGGCGCGCTTCTGGCGCGGCGCCGTGGTGCGGCCGGGGGTGATCGTCTCGCTCATAGATGAAACTGTTTCATCTTTCTTGACAGGGGTCCAGATGCAGAGCAACGTGGCGGCAGGGAAAATGCCGGGACGAACGCTGTTGCGGCCGAATGCCGCGCCGGCACGAGGGGAGAACCTGAAATGCGCACACTTGTGATGGGACCGATCCTGGCGCTGCTCGTGGCGGGCAACGCCGGCGCCGCGGAAACGCTGGTCGAGCCCGGCGACGACGCGCCCGAAAAGCTGATCGAGGCCCTGATCATGGCAGAACCGGGCGACACGGTGCAGATCGCCGCCGGCCGCTACGAGCTGATCGACGGCCTGTCGCTCGACGTCGACGGCGTCACCGTGAAGGGCGCGGGGCCGGACAAGACCGTGCTCTCCTTCAAGGGCCAGACCGGCGCCGGCGAAGGCCTGCTGGTCACCTCGGACCGGGTCGTGCTCGACGGGTTCGCGGTCGAGGACACCAAGGGCGACGGCATCAAGGCCAAGGGCTCCGACCAGATCACCTTCCGCAACCTGCGCGTCGAATGGACCGGCGGCCCGAAGGAGACCAACGGCTCCTACGGCGTCTACCCCGTTTCCTCCAAGAACGTGCTGATCGACGGCGTGACGGTGAGCGGCGCCTCCGACGCCGGCATCTATGTCGGCCAGAGCGAGAACATCGTCGTGCGCAACTCGACGGCGAAATACAACGTCGCCGGCATCGAGATCGAGAACTCCTTCCACGCCGACGTGCACGGCAACACCGCCACCCACAATGCCGGCGGGATCCTGATCTTCGATCTGCCCAACCTGCCCGTCCAGGGTGGCCACGACATCCGCGTCTTCGACAACGACGTGGTGAACAACGACACGGACAATTTCGCGCCCAAGGGCAATATCGTTGCGATCGTGCCCAAGGGCATGGGCGTGATGGTGATGGCCAACCGCGACGTGCACGTCTTCAACAACCGCTTCGACGGCAACGGCACCACCCACGTGCTGATCAACGCCTATCCGAACAAGTACGACGACGACAACTACATGTTCGTGCCGCGCGGGGTCTACGTGCACGACAACACCTACGGCGAGGGCGGCAATGCGCCCGACGGCGAGGTCGGCAAGATCATCAGCGACCTGTCGGGCACGCCGGTGCCCGACATCGTGTGGGACGGCGTGACCCGCATCCCGGAATATTTCACCTGGGTCGCCCCGGAAAACCGCGTCTACATCGACGAGCCGGAAGGCACGACCTTCGTCAACGTCAAGATGATCTCGCAGGAGCTGCTGCCGTGGGGCTGGTGGCCGGATCACGACATCGAGGACTATGCGGGCAGCCTGCCGGAGCCCGAGCCGGTGAAGCTGCCGCAGGACGGCGGCGCCTGAGCCGCCGCCGCGCCGCACCACGGAGTTCATGTTGAAGAAGAACACGATCGGCTGGTTTCTGGCGCTGCTGGCCTTGCCGGCGCTGCTGCTGGCGACCGCCCTGCCCGCCTTTGCCGTCTCCGACGACGCGATCCTGTCGAAGCGGCCGCCGCGGCACCTCTCAGAGTTCGGCTTCTTCGCCGACATGAAGGGCCTGAAGCCTGCCGAGGGAGTGCACCCGTTCGCGCCGGTGACGCCGCTGTTTTCGGACCGGGCGCTCAAGTTCCGCTTCGTCTACCTGCCCGACGGTGAGGCCGCCGGCTACGATCAGGCCGAGGCGCTGCATTTCCCCGTCGGCACCGCGCTGGTGAAGACCTTCGCCTTCCCCGCAGACTTCCGCCAGCCGGACAAGAACGTCCGGCTGATCGAGACGCGCGTGCTGGAGCTGCACGAGGACGGCTGGCAGGCCTGGGCCTATCTCTGGAACGACGACCAGACGGACGCCGAGCTGACGATTGCCGGCGCGCACGTGCCGATCGACACCGTGCTTGGCGACGGCGAGCCGCTGAAGATCGACTATGCGGTGCCCAACAAGAACCAGTGCAAGGAGTGCCACTCGATATCCGGCACGATCACGCCGATCGGCCCGAAGGCGCGCAACCTCAACGGCCCGTTCGCCTACGCCGACGGCGAACGCAACCAGATCGACTACTGGCGAGACCACGGCCTGCTGAAGGACGCGCCGCCGACCGCCGAGATTCCGGCCGTTCCCGACTGGCGCGATTCCAGCATCGATCTCGCCACGCGCGTCAGGGCCTGGCTCGACGTCAACTGCGCGCACTGCCACCGTCCGGAGGGCGCTGCCTCAAATTCCGGCCTGTTCCTGACCTGGAACCAGGACGACCCGGTGAAGCGCGGCATCATGAAACGTCCCGTCGCCGCCGGGCGCGGCTCGGGCGGGCGCGACTTCGACGTCAAGCCCGGCGACCCCGACGGTTCGATCCTGATCTACCGCGTGGAAAGCACCGAGCCCGGGGTCATGATGCCCGAACTCGGTCGCTCGATCGCCGATCCCAACGCCGTCGCCATGCTGAGAAGCTGGGTCTCGGCACTGAAGTAGGGCTCGTCTCTCCTGCAAGCAGCCGACGACAGCGGCGAAAAGACGCAAGCGTTACGCTAAGGAAACGTTACGATTCCTCATATAATGTGATGCCTTTCCGGCCTGTCGACATGTAAAACACGGCCGACGGACGTTTGGGGACGAAAGCACATATGTCGAATCGCTATTTCGGGACCGACGGTATCCGGGGACGGGCCAACCGCTTTCCAATGACGGCCGAGGTCGCGATGCGGGTCGGCATGGCCGCCGGACTGTCCTTCCAGAACGGCAGCCATCGCCACCGGGTCGTGCTCGGCAAGGACACGCGGCTTTCCGGCTACATGATCGAGAACGCCATGGTTGCCGGCTTCTGCGCGGCGGGCATGGACGTGTTCCTGCTCGGTCCGGTGCCGACGCCGGCCGTCGCCATGCTGGCGCGCTCGCTGCGCGCCGACATCGGCGTGATGATCTCCGCCTCCCACAACCCCTTCCACGACAACGGCATCAAGCTGTTCGGCCCGGACGGCTACAAGCTGTCGGACGAGATCGAAAACCGCATCGAGACGATGCTGGATGCCGGCACCGAGTTGAAGCTGGCCGACGCCGCGGCACTCGGCCGCGCCAAGCGCATCGACGGCGTCCACGATCGCTACATCGAGTTCGCCAAGCGCACGCTGCCGCGCTCCATGTCGCTGTCGGGCCTGCGCGTCGTCGTCGACTGCGCCAACGGTGCCGCCTACAAGGTGGCGCCGGCGGCGTTGTGGGAACTCGGCGCCGAGGTCATCGCCATCCATGACGAGCCGAACGGCCTCAACATCAACGAGGATTGCGGCTCGACCCATCCCGTCAGCCTGTCGAAGAAGGTGCACGAGGTTCGCGCCGATATCGGCATCGCGCTCGACGGCGATGCCGACCGGGTGGTCATCGTCGACGAGAACGGCACGGTGATCGACGGCGACCAGATCATGGCGCTGATCGCGCGCTCGTGGCATGACAGCGGCAGGCTCGCCGGCGGCGGCATCGTCGCCACCGTGATGTCCAATCTCGGCCTGGAGCGTTTCCTGGCAGACATGGACCTGACGCTGCATCGGACCCGCGTCGGCGACCGCTATGTCGTCGAACACATGCGCGCCCATGGCCTCAATGTGGGCGGCGAGCAGTCCGGCCACATCGTGCTGTCGGATTTCTCCACGACCGGCGACGGGCTGGTCAGCGCGCTGCAGGTGCTGGCAGCCATCAAGCGCCAGAACAAGCCGGCCAGCGAAGTCTGCCGCCAGTTCGAACCGGTGCCGCAGCTCTTGAAGAACGTGCGCTTCGCCGGCGGCAAGCCGCTGGAGAACGATGCCGTCAAGGCGGCGATCGAGGCTGCGCGCGGCCGGCTCGGCGAAGCGGGCCGCCTCGTCATCCGTCCTTCGGGCACCGAGCCGCTGATTCGCGTCATGGCCGAGGGTGACGACCGCGATCTGGTCGAGACGGTCGTCGACGACATCGTCGGTGTCATCGCCGATGAGGCGCGCAACGCCGCCTGAGGCGGCTCCTTTCTCCCCCGACTGCTTTTTGCGATTGCAGCCGGCCGGCCGGCTGACGGCCGCTGGTGGGCAAGCAGTGATGCCCGCCTGCTGCGCGCATTTTCCGTCCATTAAGGTAAAAAGTTAAGGTTAAGTGGGCTTTAACCTTTGGGTCCCAATATCTGCGGCGAGTTCCACTGGGGGCCGGCATGCCGGCTGCCGAACATCGCAGGGGATCGCACCGAAATGTTCAAACTTACGAAACTTGCCTTTCTGGGCGCAGTGCTGGCCGCCGGAATGGTGGCGCAGGCTTCTGCGGCCGATCTCTACATCCCGCCGGAAGAGCCGCCGGTCTACGACGTTCCGCCGCCCGCCACTGGCGGCTGGTATCTGCGCGGCGATGTCGACTACCACTTCCTCACCTTCCGCGGCGGCGACTACATCACCTATGGCTGCCCGGTCGGTTCGCCCGGCTGCGTGACGCCCGGCCCGACGCCAGGCACCAATTCCTTCGACACCGGCAAGCTGCGCTCCAGCTTCTCGCTGGGTGCCGGCGTCGGATATCAGGTCAACCGCTACTTCCGCACCGACCTGACGGCGGACTACATGTTCGATTCGAAGTTCACCGGCACCACCAGCGGCACCGGCTGCGGCACCGGGCCCTGCTCTTCGACCGACGAATCCAAGTTCAGCGCGCTGCTGCTGCTTGCCAACGCATACGCCGAGCTCGGCACCTACAACCGCATCACCCCCTATATCGGCGCCGGCATCGGCGGTGCCCGGGTGAAGTGGGACAGCCTCGGCAACACCATCACCGGCTCGACCTCCACTCATGCCGGCGCCACCAACTGGCGTTTCGCGTGGGCGCTGATGGCCGGTGCTTCCTACTGCATCAACGACAACTGGAAGGTCGATCTCGGCTACCGCTACGCCCGGATCTCCGGCGGCCGCATGTTCCAGGAAACCACGCCGGCCGGGGTGTCGATCGGCGTCGGCCCTGGCGATGACCGCGGCATCGACATCCACGAGGCCCGCCTCGGACTGCGCTACGCTATCGGCGGCGGCAACCAGTGCGTGAAGCCGAACGTCGTGGCCTACGAGCCGCCCCCGCCTGCCGTCTACAAATAGATCCCGGAAAATTCCGCCGATCCCGAAAAGCCGCCCGGTCACCCCGGGCGGCTTTTTCGTGTGTGGGCGGCAGAGCGCGCGAAACAGTTTGTTATGCTTAACCGCGGCTTAACCACTATGGTTAACAATCCTCCGGAACAAGCGGGCGGTGGACGCCCGACAATCCGGAGTAGAACGATGCGTCGCAACAAAGCTCTTCTCGCAGCCCTGGCACTGGCCGCCATTGCCGCCGCGCCGGCGAGCGCGGCCGACTACGATCCGCCGATCTACGTCGACAATGCGCCGGAGGTCGTTCCCGTCGAGATCGGCTCGGGCTGGTATCTGCGCGGCGATGTCGGATACGCCTTCTCCACCTCAGCCAAGGGCGCCTTCAACTACCGCACCTACGACACGGCGACCGGCACCTACGGTGCCTCGACGTTCGATAACGGCGCGCTCAACACCGATTTCAGCCTCGGACTTGGCTTCGGCTATCACTTCAATGACTGGCTGCGGGCCGACATCACGGGTGACTGGTTCGAAACACGCTTCGCCGGCACCACGACCTCCGGCGCACCATGCAGCGCCGCGCCCGTGCTTCTCGGCACGACCTGCCGTTCCGAAGATCAAGGCACCGGGACTGCGGTATCGGTCATGGCCAACGGCTATGTCGATCTCGGCACGGTCAAAGGCTTCACGCCCTATGTCGGAGCCGGCGTCGGCTACACCTACATCCGCTGGGACGGTCTGAAATCCAACTATTACTGCGTGGATGGCGCGGCCACCTGCCCCGCCGGCTTCGTCGGCGCCGGAACCAACCCGGGCGAGCAGGAGTGGGCATTCACCTACGCCGCGATGGCCGGCATTGCCTTCGACGTAACGAAAAACATGAAGATCGACGTCGGCTACAAATACCGCCACATCGGCTCCGGCCAGATGTTCGGCTTCAACACGGCCGGCGCCACCGGCACCCAGGGCAGCCACCCCGACATCACCCAGCACGTCGTCACCCTCGGCCTGCGCTACGACCTCTGGTAGGCGCGGCCGCGACGGCGGAAGACATCTCCGGGACACCAGGACGCGGGCCACTCGGCCCGCGTCCTGCTTTTGTGGCCTTGCTTTGATTCGGCCCTTCCTGTAACGCCGTCCGTGGGCCACCCCTCCCCACCGAGGGGCGTGCTATCTGGAAGGATAGGAAATCATGACGACTCTTCAGAAGCCGGACGTGCGTCCGGCCAATCCCAATTTTTCATCCGGTCCCTGCGCAAAACGTCCCGGTTGGTCCGTCGAGGTCCTCCGCGACGCCGCACTCGGCCGTTCGCACCGCGCCAAGATCGGCAAGGCCAAGCTGGCCGAGGCGATCGATCTCACCCGCGAGGTGCTGCAGGTTCCAGCGGACTATCGCATCGGCATCGTGCCGGCCTCCGATACCGGCGCCGTCGAGATGGCGCTGTGGTCGATGCTCGGCGCGCGCGGCGTCGACATGCTGGCCTGGGAGAGCTTCGGTTCCGGCTGGGTCACCGACGTCATCAAGCAGCTCAAGCTCGCCGACGCCCGCAAGATCGAGGCCGACTACGGCAAGCTGCCGGACCTTTCGCAGGTCGATTTCGACCGTGACGTGGTCTTCACCTGGAACGGCACGACCTCGGGCGTGCGCGTTCCCGACGCCGACTTCATCCCCGCCGACCGGCAGGGCCTGACGATCTGCGACGCCACGAGCGCCGCCTTCGCGCAGCGCCTCGACTTCTCCAAGCTCGATGTCGTCACCTTCTCCTGGCAGAAGGTTCTCGGCAGCGAGGCCGCGCACGGCATGCTGATCCTGTCGCCGCGCGCAGTCGAGCGGCTGGAGAGCTTCAAGCCGGACCGGCCGCTGCCCAAGATCTTCCGCATGACCAAGGGCGGCAAGCTGATCGAGGGCATCTTCAAGGGCGAGACCATCAACACGCCCTCCATGCTGGCCGTCGAGGACTATCTCGACGCGCTGAAGTGGGCCAAGGGGATCGGTGGGCTCGACGCGCTGATCGCCCGCGCCGACGCCAATTTCGCCGTCGTCCAGAATTTCGTCGACGACAGCGACTGGCTGGCCAATCTCGCCGTCGATCCGGCAACGCGCTCCAACACGTCGGTATGCCTGTCGATCGTCGATCCCGACTTCGTCGCACTCGACGCCGAGGCGCAGGCGGCCTTTGCCAAGGCGATGGTCTCCGCACTCGACAAGGAGGGCGTGGCCTACGACATCGGCGCCTATCGCGACGCACCTCCCGGCCTGCGCATCTGGGCCGGCGCGACGGTCGAGACCTCCGATCTTGAAGCGCTGATGCCCTGGCTCGACTGGGCCTTCCACGCGCAGAAATCGGCGCTCAAGGCCGCGGCCTGACATCTCCCAAGGCTGACGCTGCCCCTCGCCTTCGGCGCGCGTTCCGCTTCCGCGAACGCATGAGGACGAGGCGGCACCGTCACGGCCGGCCGCCTCTCAGCTTCTGCCGAGAGGCTTGGGCCGGCCGGTGAGGGGTAGCGTCGACCGTCCGTCTTCAAGCAAATTCATTCAAGGAAAAGCCAATGCCTCGCGTTCTCGTATCCGACAAGCTCTCCCCCACCGCCGTCCAGGTCTTCAAGGACCGCGGCGTCGAGGTCGACTACCGGCCGGACGTCGGCAAGGACAAGGAAAAGCTCCTCGAGATCATCGGGGAATATGACGGCCTCGCCATCCGCTCGGCGACCAAGGTCACCGAGAAGCTGATCGGTGCGGCCACCCATCTCAAGGTCGTCGGCCGCGCCGGCATCGGCGTCGACAATGTCGACATCCCCGCCGCCTCGCGGCGCGGCATCATCGTGATGAACACGCCCTTCGGCAATTCCATCACCACCGCCGAGCATGCGATCGCGCTGATGTTCGCGCTGGCCCGCGAAATCCCGGAGGCCAACGCCTCGACCAAGGCCGGCAAGTGGGAAAAGAACCGCTTCATGGGCATCGAGATCACCGGCAAGACGCTGGGCGTGATCGGCTGCGGCAATATCGGCTCGATCGTCGCCATGCGCGGCATCGGGCTGAGGATGCACGTCGTCGCCTACGACCCGTTCCTGTCGGAAGGCCGCGCGGAGGAACTCGGCGTCGAGAAGGTCGAGCTCGAGGATCTGTTCAAGCGCTCCGACTTCATCACGCTGCACACGCCGCTGACCGACCGCACGCGCGGCATCATCGACGCCAGAGGCGATCGCCCAGATGAAGGACGGCGTGCGCATCATCAACTGCGCCCGTGGCGGTCTCGTGGTGGAAGCCGACCTCGTCGAGGCGCTGAAGAGCGGCAAGGTGGCGGGCGCCGGCATCGACGTGTTCGAGACCGAGCCGGCGACCGAGAGCCCGCTGTTCGCGATGGAGAACGTGGTCTGCACGCCGCATCTCGGCGCCTCCACCAGCGAGGCGCAGGAGAACGTCGCCGTGCAGGTGGCCGAGCAGATGTCGGACTACCTGGTCAAGGGCGCCGTCACCAACGCCATCAACATGCCCTCGATCTCGGCCGAGGAGGCGCCGCGCCTGAAGCCGTTCGTCAAGCTCGCCGAGGTGCTCGGCGCCTTCGTCGGCCAGGTGACCGAAGAGGCGATCCGCGAGGTCGAGATCCTGTTCGACGGCATGACGGCGTCGATGAACACCCGCGCCCTGGTGTCGGCCGCGCTGGCCGGCCTGATCCGGCCGCAGGTGTCCGACGTCAACATGGTCTCGGCGCCGATCATGGCCAAGGAGCGCGGCATCATCCTGTCGGAGGTCAAGCGCGACAAGTCGGGCGTGTTCGACGGCTACATCAAGCTGACGGTCAAGACCAACAAGCGCACCCGCACCATCGCCGGCACCTGCTTCTCCGACGGCAAGCCGCGCTTCATCCAGATCAAGGGCATCAATCTCGACGCCGAGGTCGGCCGCTACATGGTCTACACGACCAACAACGACGCGCCGGGCATCATCGGCATTCTGGGCACCACGCTCGGCAATGCCGGCGTCAACATCGCCAACTTCCAGCTCGGCCGCAACCGGCCGGGCGGCGATGCGATCGCCCTGCTCTATGTCGACGAGCCGGTGAGCGAGGACATCCTCGACAAGGTCCGCGCCTTCCCCGAGATCATCTCGGCGAAACCGCTGCAGTTCGACATCGAGGGCTGAGGTCCCAGACCGTTGCCTATGTCGGCAGGCCGTGTTTCAGCGTGGCCTGCCGCTCCTGCAGGTAGCGCCTGACGGCGGGATCGGTTTCCAGCCCGATTGCACGGCGAAAGGCATCCGCCGCCTCCTGCGGCCGGCCGGCGCGCGCGAGCAGATCGGCCTTCGCGGCCCAGAACGGCTGGTAGTCGGCAAGGCGCGGGTCGTCCGCGACTGCCTCGAGTTCCCGCAGCGCCGTCGCGGCGTCCGCGGTCTCGGCCAGCGCGACGGCGTGGTTCACGGCCGCGACCGGCGAGTCCGTCATGTCGCGCAGCGCGCCGTAGAGCACCACGATCGCCGGCCAGTCGACACTGCCGTCGCCGCGCCTTGCGGCCTGCGCGGACTGGATAGCCGCCTCCAGCTGATAGCGCCCAGGTCTGCCGAGGCGGCTCGCGCGCCGCAGCAGTGTTTCCGCCTCCTCGATCATCGGGGCGTCCCATAACGCCGTGTCCTGCAAGGACAGCGGGACGTAGTCGCCGTCAGCTGTGCGCCTGGCGGCGCGGCGCGAATGCGAAAACAGCATCAGCGCCAGCAGGCCGAGCGCCTCGGGCTCCTCCGGCATCAGCGCCGCCACCAGCCTGCCCAGCCAGATCGCCTCCCCGGACAGGTCCTGGCGGCTGGGTCCATCGGTCGCAAGTTCCGCCCAGCCCCGCGAGAACGCCGCATAGATCGCCGCGAGTACCGCGCCCAACCGTTCGCCCAGTTCCTCGGGCTCGGGCACCCGGAAGGGAATGCCCGTCTGCCTGATGCGCATCTTGGCTCGGACCAGCCGCTGGCTCATGGTCGCGGGCGCGACCAGGAACGCCGACGCGATCGTGGCGGCGTCGAAGCCCAGGATCGTCTGCAGGATCAGCGGTGCGCGCACGCCGGCGTCGATCGCCGGATGGGCACAGGCGAACATCAGCCGCAGCCGCTCGTCGGGAATCGCCTCCGTTTCGTGCACCGCGCCCTCTTCCGCCAGCAGCCGCAAGGCCTCCGCGCCTTCTTCCGCCGTCCGGCCACGCCGGCCTTGGTCGACCGCGCGCCGCCTGGCGACGGTCAGCAGCCAGGCCTCGGGACGGGCGGGCACGCCCTCGCGCGGCCATTGCGAAAGTGCCGCCGCGAACGCTTCGGAAAGCGCGTCCTCAGCGCCGGCGACGTCACGCGTGCGCGCGGCGAGATACGCAAGCAGCTTGCCGTATCCGTGGCGGGCGGCGGATTCGGCCGCCGCCCGCGCGGCTTCGACCCCGTCCACGTCTATTCCGTGGCCATCTGCCAGACCGGCCGCACTTCCATGGAGCCGTTGCTGGCGCCGGGGCAGCGCGCGGCCCAGGCGATCGCGGCGTCCATGTCGGGCGCCTCGATGAGGTAGTAGCCGCCCAGCTGCTCTTTCGTGTCGGCGTAGGGACCGTCGAGCACTTCGGTCTTGTCCTTCCTCACGCGCACCGTCGTTCCCGCGCTCGAACGATGCAGGCGTTCGCCGCCGCGCAAGACGCCGGCCTTGACCATCGCCTCGGTGTAGGCGGCATAGCCGGCCGACATCTTCGCGACGTCGTCGGGCTTCACGTCCGCCATGCCGGCCTCGTCCTGATAGATGAGAAGCATGTATTGCATCTTGTTGCTCCGTGCCTTCGCGGGCCGCCGGAATGGCTGGCCCGTGACGATGTCGCCCGGCCTTGCCCGATTTCGACAACGGGACGCGGATTTTCGCGCGATGCATTGCCATCGGGCAAGCGGGGCGTGGCGGCCGCCTACCAGGAACGCAGCGCCCTCAGCATCGGCGTCTTCTTGAAGATGTGGGCGTCCATGCGCTGCAGCAGCCGGTCGAGCACCGCGATCGCGTGCTCGACCGCGGGTCCCTTGTTCAGCATCACGCATTCGGCGCGCGCCGCCATGGCCGCGTCGGTCATCTCGCCGCGCGAGGGGATGCCGCTGTGGACGAGGTCTTCCAGAACCTGCGTGGCCCAGATCGCCGGGACGCTGGCGGATTCGCAGATCCACAATATCTCTTCCTGCATCTCGGCCAGCCGCTCGAAGCCGATCTCGGCGGCGAGATCGCCGCGCGCGATCATCACCCCGATCGGCCGCCGTCCGTCGGCGCGAGCGATCAGGTCGGGAAGGTTGGTGACGGCCTCCGGACGCTCGATCTTGGCGACAGGCCCGGAACATTGCCGCGCGGCTCGTGCCGGGCGATCGCCTCCTCGAGCAGGTCGATGTCCTCCGGCCGGCTGACGAAGGAATAGCCGATCATGTCGGCGCAATCGAGGATGGCCGCGAGATCGGCCTCGTCCTTGGCCGTCAGCGGCGACAGGCCGAGCACGGTGTCGGGCAGGTTGACGCCCTTTTGCGGCTTGAGCCGCGCGCCGCCGGCCCTGGCGCGGGTGATGCGGACGATCGCCTCGCCGTCGCCGACGCGCTCGACGACGCCTTCCATCTTTCCGTCATTGTAGCTGAAGCGCTCGCCGGCGGTGAGGCGGTTGACCATCTCGGGCAAGGAGACGGTCGCGGCGTATGGCGTCTCCTCGCAAGGCTCGGGCGTGCCGGTTGCCACGAGCCGCAACGCGTCGCCCGGTTGCAGGCGCGGCCTGGCCGGCGGAGCGACGACCTCCTCGGTCCTGATCTTGGGGCCGGCAATGTCCATCATCACCGAAAGCGGGCGTCCGACGCGCTCGCCGGCGGCCCGCACGTTGGCCGCCATGCGGTGCCAGGCGGCGTTGTCGTCGTGGGCGCAGTTGATGCGCGCGATGTCCATGCCCTGGCGCGCCAGCGAAACCACCATGTCGGCATCGACGGCAGCCTCGCTCGGCAACGTCACCATGATGCGGCTGCGCCGGTGTTCGGGCGGCGGCCCGAAAAGCGCGTCGGCCGCCTGCACCAGCTGCTCCTCGCCGGCGAAGAAACGCGCCTCGGAAGGCTGCGGAAACGGTGCGGCGCGGCCGGTCATTGCGGCGAGGGCGGCAAGAACGGCATCGAGCGTCGGCAAGACCCGGCTTTCCAGGCGCCCGAGCGACGACAGGCCGTGCCACATCAGCCGGCGCTGCAGCGGGCGCAGGTCGCGATGGCGCAGCGACAGGTAGTGCGCCATGTTGGCGAGCGGATCGGATTCGCTGTCGTAGCCGAAGCGCCCGGCCAGACGCGTGCCGGCCGCCGCCACCTCGTTGCGCAGCTCCAGAACTTCATCCATCAGGGCTTCGGCGCTCGTCGGTCCGGCGACGGCGCTGCCTGTCTGCACGTTCATCGCATGCGTCCCTTCGGGCCTTCCTGTGCCGCCGCCGCACCATTTGTGCCTTGCGGTGGGTCAAGTCGTGGCGACAGGCGATTGTGCCCGCCGGGCCGTGACGGGTTCGTGACGGCCTTGCAAATTGCCGGAGACACGAGGGAGGCGGACGCTTGCGCCCGCCGGCCGCAGCCGATAGCGGTTCCAGATGAGCAGTCCCGCCGCCACCGTCGCCGCACCGCCCAGGTCCGGCCTCGCGACATTTCTCGTCGTGCTATCCGCGATCGGCTTCGGCACCGTGCCGATCTTCGCCAAGGGGCTGAGCGACGCAGGCATGGCTCCGCATGTCGTGGCGATCTACCGCTACATGCTCACCGCGATCGTGCTTGCGCCTTTCCTGCGCTTCAGGCGCGGCACGGCCCGCTACAGCATGGCGGGCATCGCCACGGGCGTGATTCTCGGGCTCGGCTGGACGGGCTACGTGAACGCGCTGCACGTCGCACCGGTCTCGACCACGGGCGTGCTCTACATGACCTATCCGCTGTTCACGCTGGCGATCGGCTGGGCGGTGTTTCGAGAGCGGCCGGGCAGGCGCGCCAACGGTCGCCGCGCTGATGATCCTCGCGGCCGCGATGCTCGCCATGTCGCCGACGGCGGTCTCGCCCGAGCAGATACCGGCGCTCCTGCTGTCGCTCACCGCGCCTGTCAGCTTTGCAGTCGGAATCCAGGTGCTGACCAGGTACCTGGTGCACCTGCCGCCGCTGTCGCGCATCGCCAGCGTCACGCTCGGCTCCGTCATCGGGCTGCTGCCGCTGGTGATAGCATCCGGCGACGCGGCGCAGTTGCTGCCGCCGGTTTCGCAATGGTGGCTGATAGCGGGCCTTGCCCTTGCCACGGCGCTGTTGCCGCAGCTCGTCTACACGGTCAACGCACCGCTGATCGGCGCCGCCCGGACCGCCATGGCCGGCAGCATCGAGCTGCCGACGATGTTCGTCGTCGGATGGCTGGCGTTTGCCGAGACCATCGGACCGGCCCAGTTCGCGGCCGGCGCCCTGGTCGTTGCCGCGATCATCGTGACGCCGTCGCGCGGCGTCGCGGCCGCGGGCGTGACGCCGGAACCCTGACGCAAAACCGTCAGTGCGCGCCGTGGCGCTGTTCCACCATCACCGGCACGACCCGGCGCGCGCAGGCCGGCCCCGGCCCGCGCATGTAGTAGCGTTCCGGGCGATAGCTCGGCGCCACGAATTCCCTCACGGCTGATGCGCAAAACGTCATGTGATTCCAGAACGTCATCGTCCCGATTCCTGTCCCTGCGGGCGTCCCTTCCCGATTGAACAGGAGCGTAGCAAACGCCGGTGAATACTCCGTGAACGTCTCGTTAAGCGGTTCATGCTTGCCGCACGAATTGCCGGGCGAAACCACGACGCAGAAAAAGCGCTGCAATGTGCGAATTGCCGGGAACAGGCGCACCCGTCGTTCGTTCGGTGGCGGACAACCGGAAAGCAGAACTCCGGAAAAACGAAGACATCCGTCACAACGACAGGAAAGGACAATAAAATGGGCCTGTTTTCAAAAGATATAAAGACGATGGACGACCTTTTCGTGCACACGCTGCGCGATATCTACTATGCCGAAAACCAGATCGTCGAAAAGCTCCCCAAGATGATCGAGAAGGCGACGAACCCGCGTCTCAAGCAGGGTTTCGAGCAGCACCTGCAGGAGACGAAGGGCCACATCGCTAGGCTCGAGAAGGTCTTCCAGATGCACGGCACCGAGCCCAAGCAGGTCGATTGCCAGGCCATGGACGGCATCCTCGACGAGGCCGAGGAGATTGCCGGCGACGTCGCGGACAAGCAGGTGCTGGACGCCGCGCTGATCGCCGCCGCGCAGGCCGTCGAGCACTACGAGATCACGCGCTACGGCACGCTCATTGCCTGGGCTCTCGAACTCGGGCGCACCGACTGCGCCTCGGTTCTGAAGCAGACGCTCGAGGAAGAGGAAGCGACCGACAAGAAGCTGACCGAACTGGCCGAAAACCGGGTGAACCTCCAAGCCGCGGAATAGCGGCCCGGTTCTCCCCCTTCGAAACCCGGTTTCCGACCATGCGGCCCGCCGTGTCCCTGATGCGGCGGGTCGTCTTCACGAATCGAAAAGACGCGCGAACGCCCGCTCGCCGGGCGGCGTAAAGGCGACGACCCGGGTGCCTTCAATGCGCCGGGCCCACCCGCGGGAGAGAACGGTTTCGAGTGTGGCTGCACCGAGCGCGCCCGCCAGATGCGAGCGGCGAACGCTCCAGTCGAGACAGGACCGGCAGAGCGGCCTGCGCGCCTTTTCGAGCGTATCGAGGTCGACCCCGATCCCGACGAAGAACGCCCTGCCCGCTTCCGTCAGCGCGAGCCCGCCATCCTGCGGGCGAAGAAATTTCTTTCCGACCAGCTGGTCATGGAAGGCCACGGCCATGTCGCCGGCAAGATGATCGTAGCAGACCCGCGCCTTGCGCATCGCCTGGTCGCGCGGACCCGGCCGCGCGCGGGCAGGCCCGAGCGTCGCTGCGACGCCGGAGATCGCTTCGAGCATTCCGGCTACCTGCGCGTCGGCCAGCGCGTAGTAGCGGTGCCGTCCCTGGCGGTTGACCGTCACGAGACCGCCCTCGCCCAGCCGGGCGAGATGCGAACTCGCCGTAGGCAGGCTCACGCCGGCTTCCAGCGCCAGCTCGGTGGCCGTCAGGGCGATGCCGCCCATCAGCGCCGACAGCATGGCGCCGCGCGCCGGATCGCCGACCAGGCTCGCCACGCGCGCGAGGTCCGGACCGTCTCTCATCGTGGTTTCCATCGTCGTCTCATCCATCATTCGATCGCAATCGAAGCATTCGGGCCGGCTCCGGCGCTAGTGTCCGAACGTGCCGCTCGCCGGCTTTGCAGGCGCCAGGATAGCCAGAAACGACACATGACGCTTCGACGCACATCGAAGCATGCCAGCCACGAGGAAGAAACATGCCGATTACCTGCTTCATCCGCTACGAGATCGACCCGTTCCGCAAGGAGGCGTTCGCCGAATATGCGCGCAACTGGGGACAGGCGATCCCGCGCTGCGGCGCCGACCTGATCGGCTATTTCGCCCCGCACGAGGGCTCGGCCACCACCGCCTACGGCGTCTACAACATCGAAAGCCTTGCCGCCTACGAGGCCTACCGCGCCAGGCTGGCCGCGGATCCGATCGGCCGCAGCAACTACGAGTTCGCGCGCCGCGAACGCTTCATCCTGAAGGAGGACCGGATATTCCTGACGCTCGCCTCCGCGCCGCACGCCGAAGGCGCGCCGGCATGATCGCCGTCATCTTCGAAGTCGAGCCCGCGGAAGGCAGGCGCGACGCCTATCTGGCGACCGCCGCCGAACTGCGTCCCTTGCTCGACGGCATCGACGGCTTCATCTCCATCGAGCGTTTCGAGAGCCTCACGCGGCCGGGCCGCATCCTGTCGCTCTCGTTCTGGCGCGACGAGGAAGCGGTCGTGGCGTGGCGCAACACCGGCGAACACCGTTCCGCGCAGAAGGCCGGGCGCGGCGGCGTCTTCTCCGACTATAGGCTGCGCGTGGCGAGCGTGTTGCGCGACTACGGGATGAACGAGCGCGGCGAGGCCCCCGACGACAGCCGCCGGATCCACGACGTCGACTGACCCGGACAACCTGCCGCAGGCATGTCGCGGCATGAGAACTTGACCGATCGGTCGGTCGGGTTCATGGTGACGCCATGCCCCGGCGCGACACCAGAAACGAAATCATCGACGCGGCGATCGCCATTCTTGGCTCCGAGGGGCCGGACGGCTTTTCGGCCGCCGCGCTGGCGAGGCGTGTCGGGATTTCGAAGGCGACGCTGTTTCATCATTTCCCGACGGTCGACGACATTCCCCTCGCCGCCTTCGAGCGCATGATCACCGAGCTGATGTCCCAGGCGCCCAGCGGCGACGCCGGACATGCAGGACACGCTCGCCGGCCTGGGCTCGGCAACCTTCGGCATGGTCGACGCGCGGCGCGATTTCCTCGCCGCCTGGTTCGTCTTCTTCGGCAAGGCGCTGTTCGACGACCGCCTGAAGGCGCGGCTGCGTCAGGAGGGCGACGACCTGATCGGCGGGATGCGCACTGTTGTTCGCCCCCCACGCCAAGGATTCCGGGGAGGCTGACGCCATGGCCCGGCTGGTCGCGATGACGCTGGACGGCATGGCCCTGCATCTGCTCGCCCTCGACGACCGTTCGGGCATCGAGGCGGCGTGGAACCTGTTCCGGCGACTGGCCGGCGCGGGCACGACGCAACCGGACAAGGAGGATCGACAGTGAAGATAGCGATCAACGGGGTCGGCATCGCCGGCCCGACTCTGGCCTGGTGGCTGCTCGAGAACGGCCACGAGCCGCTGCTGGTGGAAGAGGCGCCGCGGCTGCGCTCCGGCGGCTACGTCATCGATTTCTGGGGCCTCGGCTACGACATCGCCGAGAAGATGGCGCTGATCCCGCGCCTGCGCGAACTCGGCTACCAGGTCGAGGAGGTGCGCCTCGTCGACGGCGATGGCGACAAGGTCGGCGGCTTTTCCGCCGACGTGTTCGCGCGCATGACCGAGGGCCGCTTCACCAGCCTGCGCCGGTCCGACCTCGCCGCCACCCTGTATGGCGCGGTGGAAGGCCGGGTGGAAACGATCTTCGGCGACACGATCTCGGCGATCGAGGACAGGCCGGACGGCGTCCACGTCTCCTTCGAGCAGGCGCCCGCACGCGACGTCGATCTGGTGATCGGCGCCGACGGGCTGCATTCGCGCGTCAGGAGCCTCGCCTTCGGTCCCGAGAGCAGACTACGAAAAATTCCTCGGCTATCGCGTCGCCGCCTTCTCGGCGAAGGGCTACCGCCCGCGCGACGAGCTGGTCTACGTCTCCCACGCGCGGCCAGGTCGCCAGATCGCCCGGTTTTCGATGCGCGACGACCGCACGCTGTTCCTGTTCGTCTTCCGCGAGGAGGGTCCGGGTGGCGAGATCCCGCACGGCGACGAGGCGAAGAAGGCGGTGGTCAAGTGGGTCTTCGGCAATGACGGCTGGGAGTGCCCGCAAATCCTGGAAGCCATGGAGGACGCCGAGGACATCTATTTCGACCGCGTCAGCCAGATCAGGATGCCGCGCTGGACGAAGGGCCGCGTGGCGCTGGTCGGAGATGCGGCCGCCTGCGTGTCACTGCTGGCCGGCGAAGGCACGGGGCTGGCGATGGCGGAGGCCTACACGCTGGCGGGCGAGCTCAAGCGTGCGGGCGGCGACTTCGCCGCGGCATTCTCCGGTTACGAGAAGCGCCTGATGCCGTTCCTGGCCGAGAAGCAGGAATCGGCGGCGAAATTCGCCTCGGCCTTCGCGCCGGAGACGAATGTCGGCATCATCTTCCGCAATCTCGTGACAAGGGCGATGGGGATTCCCGCCGTCGCCGACTATTTCGTCGGCCGCGACCTGAAGGACGACATCGACCTGCCGGACTATTGACGGCAGCGTCGCCCGCTCCGCCCCGACCTGGCCTCAGGCGTTGCCGATCAGCATGCCCGCGGCGAAGACCAGCGCTCCGCCGAGCACCACCTGGAAGACGGCGCGGCTCCACGGCGTCTCCATCCAGCGCTTCTGCACCCAGGCGATGACCCAAAGCTCGCAGAAGACGACGATGAAGGCGATCACGGTCGCCGTCCAGAAGTGCGGAATGAGATAGGGCAGCGCGTGGCCGAGCCCGCCCAGCGTCGTCATCAGGCCGGTAGTGATGCCGCGCTTGATCGGCGAGCCGCGTCCCGAGATCACGCCGTCGTCCGACGCAACCTCGGTGAAGCCCATCGAGATGCCGGCGCCGATCGAGGCGGCGAGACCGACAAGGAAGGTCTGCCAGGTGTCTCCGGTGGCGAAGGCGGCGGCGAAGATCGGCGCCAGCGTCGACACCGAACCGTCCATCAGCCCGGCGAGGCCCGGCTGGATGTAGGTGAGGATGAACTGGCGCCGCTCGGTATCGGCCTCTTCCTCGCGGGCGCCTTCGGCGAGGTGCTTTTCGGTGAGCCTCCCGGCAAGCGTCTCGTGCCCGGCCTCGGCCGCGGCGAGTTCGCCCAGCAGCTTGCGCGTTCCGGCATCGGTGGAGCGCTTCGCCGCCTCCAGATAGAAGCGCTCGGCCTGCGCCTCCATCTCCGCAGCCTGCGCACGCACGTTTTCGAGCCCGAGCGGCCGCACCAGCCAGTCAGGCTTGCGCTCGTAGTAGCCGCGCACGTGCTCGCGCCGGATCAGCGGAATGCGTTCGCCGAAACGTTCGCGATGCTTCTCGATCAGGATCGCGCGGTGGTGTTCCTCTTCCTTGGCCATTTCGTCGAACACGGCCGCCGAATGCGGATAGTCCTCGCGCAGCCCGTCGGCATAGGCGCGATAGATGCGTCCGTCGTCTTCCTCCGACGAGATCGCAAGCGCCAGCACTTCCTGTTCCGAAAGGGAGTCGAAGGAGCGGCGGCCAAATCCGAAAACGCGCGCGAGCATTGGTCTGTGTTCCAGTTTAGAATGATTCCAAGCTGGAATATCCGGCCGTCACGGCACGGTCAAGGCGCCGATGATCGCTCGAGCGGCGGAACGAAGGAGCGGTCCCTCAGGCGTTCAGCCGGATCCGGCCGTTCGTGCCTGAATCGTTGAACTGGCGCACGAAATCCCGGCATCGTTCCACCGCCATCGGGCGGGCGATGAGGAAGCCTTGGGCCTCGTCGCACCTGACGCACTCCAGCCAGGCGATGTCGTCGTAGTTCTCGACGCCTTCCGCCACCACGCGGATGCCGAGATCGTGCGCCATGACGATGATCGCCTTGATGATCGTCTGGCGTTGCGGCTGCCTGGCGCAGCCGTGCACCAGCGACCGGTCGATCTTCAGTTCCGTAATCGGGAGGCGCGCGATCCGCGAGAAATTCGAGTGGCCGACACCGAAATCGTCGATGGCGAAGCGGGCACCGGCGAGGTTGAGCTGGAAAAGCAGCTTCAGGTCGTTGGCCGAGAGTCGCGAAATCGACTCCTCCGTCAGTTCGAAGACCAGATGCTGGAAAAGGTCGGGATGCTCATCGGCCATTTTCCGCACCGCGCCGTGCACGCCGGCGAGGCTCTTCGGATCGATGTTTATGTTGATCGCGAAAGGCTCCCCGTCCCGCGCCGCGCAGGAGACGCATTTGTGGGAGAGCCGCAGGTTTTCCAGGAACAGCGCCTGCGCCTGCGTTTCACTGATCTCGCCGATGAAGCTGTGCGCGGCAATGATGCCGTGGTGCGGATGGGCGACACGCGTCAGGATCTCGGCCGAGGCGATCTTCCACGACGCCAGGTCGAGCTTGGGCTGCAGCACCGGATAAATCCAGCCCTGCTCCACACCCTCGCGGATGTCGATCTGCTCGACGATTTCACCGACGGAAGTGCGCTTGCGCGACACGAGCTCCACCAGATGCTTGCCGGCGAGCGGCTTTGCGAGCGTGCCGGCGATGACGACGCCGACCTCCGCCGCGTAGCGGCTGGCGCAGTCCATCGCCTTGTCGTCGTTGGCGACCAGAAACACCGGGCAGGCGACGTTCTGGAGGCGCAGGAATTCGAGGGTGTCGATGGCGTCGTCGCCACCGGGACGGACGTCGACGAATACGGCTTCGGCACGCTCGCGTTCGAACCCGGTGACGAAGTCGGCGAAATTCGCATGCAGGCGCGCGGCATAGCCGGCGTGCTCGAAAGACGTCGCTACGAAGCGCAACGCCTCGACCCGTTCGTCGATGAAATGGATGGACCTGATCTGGTCGGTCGATCTGTGGGCCGCCAGCTCCTGGCGGGGCCCGCCTTCCAGCGGGATGAACTGCTCGGACATGTGGTTCCGCACTCCTCAGAGCGAGCAGGATTCCGCAAATCTCCTAAGCATGTGTAAAGCCGAACCCAAGAAATGTTAAAGTCGACTTCCCTGACGTAAGCTCAACCAGGAGGTGCAAAACAAAAAAAGGCCACTGCCAAAGTATTCTGGCAGCAGCCATTCCAAACAATATTATCGCCGAACGCATGAAGGGTGCCGGGCACCACATCCTTGATTTTGGACGATAACCGCCGCGCGACGCGGCCGCGAGTAAGAAAGGGTAAACAAGCAGGCGGCCAGCTGAGGGGGAGTTCGGTTCGAGCCCGTCAACCGCCCCAGCTCCGCTCCAGGCAGGCAAGCCAGTTGTCGCGCGCCAGCTTCTTCAACAACGCGTCGCCGTAGCCGTGTTTGCCGAACTCGTCGAACAGCTTCGGTACGCCGGTGACGTCGCCCATCGGCTTCGGCAGCATGCAGCCGTCGAAATCCGAGCCGAGCCCCACATGGTCCTCGCCAAGGTGCTCGATGAGGTAGTCGGTATGCTTCAGCATAGCCTCCCACCCCATGTCAGGCGAATGCTTGCCGTCCTCGCGCAGGTAGAACGTCGCGAAATTGAGCCCGACCATGCCGCCGCTGTCCTTGATGACGGCGAGCTGACGATCCGTGAGGTTGCGCGGCGAAGCACACAACGCATGGACGTTGGAGTGGGTGGCGACCAGCGGCGCATTCGAGATCGCCGCCACGTCGTCGAACCCCTTCTCGTTGAGGTGCGAGAGATCGACGATGATTCCGAGCTCGTTGCAGGCGCGCACGAGGTCCTTGCCAAATTCCGTCAGGCCGGGTCCGATGTCGGGATCGGCCGGGAACTTCAGCGGCACGCCATGGCCGAAGATCGTCGGCCGGCTCCACACCGGCCCGAGCGATCGCAGCCCCATCTCGTGGAAGAGATAGAGCGCGTCGAGGTCCGGCCCGATGGCCTCGGCGCCTTCCATGTGCATGACGCCGGCGATCTTGTTGGCGTCGATCGCCGCGCGTATCTCTGCGGCCGTGCGGCACAACGCGAAATCGTCGGGCGCGGCCCGCGCCATCCAGTGCAGCAGCCCGGCGAGCTTCAGCGCCACCGGCTGCGCTTCCTCGTGGCTCATCAGCGGCGGCATCTCGCCATCGCCCGCCGTGGGCACGGCACCCGGCGGCCGCTTCGCCGGCGGCACGAAGATGGCGAACAGCCCACCGGCGAACCCCGCCTGCTTCATGCGCGGCAGGTCGAGGTGCCCCTTCGAGCCCTTTAGCCACATCTCCTCGCGCGAGCCTTCGTGCAGCATCAGCCTCAGCAGGAAGTCGTTGTGGCCGTCGAAGAAGGGGATCGCTTCGCTCATCGGGTGCGCCTCGCGGAAGGGAAGATGCCGCGAAGTCGCGGCCGGACCAGATGACGGACATAGTCCATGGAAGCCGTCGCCGCCACCGCTGCGTCGGCGGAACGCGGACGATGGGCCTTCCCGATAACGGCGCAGACGCCCCTATGCCGGGACGAGAGCCACCTTCGCGCCCGGCGCGATGGTCGGCGGCGCGCTGTTGAGACGGTCGATGGCGAAGCCGGCCGCGGCCTTGTATTTCGCCATGAACTCGGCGCGCTCGGCCGCCGGCACGACGTCGTCGATATTGTCGAACTCGCCGCCGCAGCGCTCGTCGACGAGATTGAGCAGGCCGAAGGGACCGGCGCCGCGATTGCGCAGGACCAGGGCCGACACGTCCGCGCAAAGCAGTTCGTCGAAATGCCGCAAGGCCGCCTCGCCCACGCCCCTGGAGACGAAGCTGGCGCCGAGAACGCGCGCGTCGACGATCGCCTGGCTCGCCCCGTTGGAGCCGGTCGGGTACATGACATGGGCGGCGTCGCCGATGAGAATGACGTTGCCGTCGCGCCAGGTCGGCACGGGATCGCGGTCGATCATCGGGTATTCGTAAATGGCGTCGGCGCCTTCCAGCAGGGCCGGCACGTCCAGCCAGTCGTAGCGCCAACCCTCGAAGTGATGGATGAAGTCCTCCAGCGCCACGCGGCGCGTCCAGTCGCCGCTGGTCCAGCCCGCCGAATTGTCGACCGTCACCTCCGCGATCCAGTTGATCGTCGCAAGGCCCGTATCGGGATCGGGCGCCGAGATCGGATAGAAGACGAGCCTGTGCCTGTGCGTGCCGAAGCCGACGAAGGAGGCGCCGGTGCGGATGGGCCGCGCGAGGCTGGTGCCGCGCCACATTATGGCGCCACCCCACTGGATGCCGGGATCGTCGGGGTGCATCTGGGCGCGCACGGCCGAGTGGATGCCGTCTGCGCCGACCAGGATGGTGCCGGTTTCGCGCGTCTCGGTGCCGTCGGCGTGACGCACGATCGCCGTGACGCTGCCATCGGGGTTGTGGGCATAGGAGGTGACGCGCTGCCCCAGCCGCACGGCGTCCGCCCCGAGGCGCTCGCGTACCGTATCGTAGAGCAACATCTGCAGCTTGCCGCGATGCACCGCGTATTGCGGCCAGTTGTAGCCGGCCTCCAGCCCGCGCGGTTCGGAATAGATGTCGTTGCCGTTGAGCCCGACGAGCGCCCATTCCCTGGCCGCCAGCCCGATCGTGTCGAGCTTGTCGGGGCCGATGCCCAGATCGTAGAGTTCCCGTACCGCGTTGGGCTGCAGGTTGATGCCGACGCCCAGCGGCTGCAGCTCCCGCACGGATTCGAAGACCACGCAGGGCACCCCGATCTGTTCGAGCGTCAGCGCCATTGCCAGGCCGCCGATTCCCCCGCCTGCGATCATCACGCGCGGCTGCGCCATTCCATTCTCCTCCCCCGAATTCGAGCGAGGGTGGGTTTAGACGAGATGCCGCTGCCGGCCAAGTGCACTGAAGGCGCTAGTCCAGCGTCCTTCTGAAGCGGGCAAGCGCGATCAGCGCGTAGACGATGATGAACAGCACCAGCACGCCGACCTCCGGCGCGACCGCGGAGAACGTGGCGCCCTTCAGCATGATGGCGCGGATGACGCGCAGGAAATGCGTGAGCGGCAGAAGTTCGCCGATCCATTGCGCCCAGGTCGGCATGCCGCGGAACGGGAACATGAAGCCCGACAGCAGGATCGACGGCAGGAAAAAGAAGAAGGTGAGCTGCATCGCCTGCATCTGGGTGCGGGCGAGCGTGGAAAACGTGTAGCCGAGCAGCACCAGGGCCATGACGAAGACGAGTATGGCGCCGAGCAGCAGCCACAGGCTGCCGACGAAGGGGATGCCGAACATGCCCTTGGCGGCAGTCAGCACGACCGCTACCTGCACGCCACCGACCGCGAGATAGGGCAGTACCTTGCCGAGCATGATCTCGGCCGGGCTGGCGGGCATGGCGAGAAGGTTTTCCATAGTGCCGCGCTCGATCTCGCGCGTCAGCGCGATCGAGGTCATCATCACCATGGTCATCGGCAGGATCACGCCGAGCAGACCGGGCACGATGTTGTATTGCGAGATGCCCTCGGGATTGTAGCGCCGGTGGACGGTCACCTGCAGACCCGGCTGAGCCGCCGTGGCAGCCAGTCCGCGTTCCCGCAACAGCGCCTGGCTCGCCACCGTCGACAGCGTCGAGATGGCGCCGCTCGCCACGGACGGGTCCGTGGCGTCCGCCTCGATCAGGATCTGCGGGTTGTCGTTGCGATCGACGCGGCGCTCGAAATCCGGCGGGATGGTCACGACGAAGGCGACCGCTCCCGAAGCCATCAGGTGTTCGGCCTCGGCCTCGCTGCCCACGACATGGTCGAAGCGGTAGTAGTCGGTCATCTCCAGCGCCGAGACCATGGCACGGGTGTAGTGGTCGTTGCCGAGCGCCACGAGAGCGGCGGGAAGCTGCTTCGGATCGCTGTTGATGGCGTAGCCGAACAGGACGAGCTGCAGCAGCGGCACGCCCAGCATCATGGCGAAGGTGAGCCGGTCGCGCCGCATCTGGATGAACTCCTTGCGAAGCAGTGCGCCGAGCCGGCCGAGCGAGAAGAGCCCGTTCATGCCATGTTGTCCTGCGACTTGCCCATGAACTGGATGAACACGTCCTCGAGGCTGGTCTTGCCGCGTTTGACGGAGATGTCCGGACTGTTCTCGAACTCGGCGAGTGTGGCCTGAAGTGCCGCCTCGTCGGAGCCGACGACGTGAAGCGTCGTTCCGAAAGGCGCCACCTGGTCGACGCCCGGCCTGCCGCGCAGCTCGGCGGCGATCTTCTCCAGACCGGGGCCGCGCAAGACGAAGGTGGTCAGCCCGGCATTCGCCACCACCTCCTCCACCGTGCCGCTGGCGATCAGCTTGCCGTAGGAGATGTATTTGATGCGGTGGCAGCGCTCGGCCTCGTCCATGTAGTGGGTGGAGACGAGCACGGTCAGCCCCTTGGCCGCCAGCAGGTGGATCTCGTCCCAGAACTCGCGTCGCGCCTTGGGGTCGACGCCCGCCGTCGGCTCGTCGAGCAGCAGCAGCTTCGGGTCGTGCATGATGCAGGCGGCCAGCGCCAGCCGCTGCTTCCAGCCGCCCGAAAGCGTGCCGGCGAGCTGGTTGCGGCGCGTCGACAGCCCGAGGTCGCGCAGCGTGTCGTCGACATACTTGGCCACCGGCTTCAGCTTGTAGAGCCGCGCCACGAAGTCGAGGTTCTCCGCGATCGTCAGGTCCTCGTAGAACGAGAAGCGCTGCGTCATGTAGCCGACCTCGCGCTTGATCTTCAGGCGTCGGTCATGACGTCGTAGCCGAGCACCTTGCCGTCGCCGCCGTCGGGCGTCAGCAGCCCGCACATCATGCGGATCGTCGTCGTCTTGCCGGAGCCGTTCGGCCCGAGAAAGCCGACGATCTCGCCCTCCTCCACGCTCATCGACACTGGTCGACGACGGTCTTGTCGCCGAAGCTCTTGACGAGGTCGTGGACGTCGATGGCGGGCATCGGCCGGCTTCCGCCTACTTCGCCAGCACGACGTCGACGATCTGGCCCGGCTTCAGCGGGCCGGCATCGGCTTCCGGCCGCGCCTCGATCAGGTAGACGAGCTTCTGGCGCCGCTCGAGCGAGTAGATCACCGGCGGCGTGAATTCCGGATCGGGCGAGATGTAGCTGACGCGCGCCGTCAGCCCCTGGGGGCAGCCGTCGCAGCGCACGTTCAGCAGGTCGCCCACCTGGACGGAGGAATACTGCTTCTCCGGCACGTAGAGCTTCAGCTTCACCGCACCGTCGGGCAGCATGGAGATGACCGGCGCGGACGGGCCCGCGATGTCGCCGGGATTGCGGATGACGTCGTCGATGCGCCCCGCGGACGGGGCGGTGAGCGTGCGCTTGTCGAGCCGCCAGTGCGCCTGCTCGAGCGCGGCCTTGGCCTGCTCGACCTGGCTTTCCGCGGCCTTCATCGCCTCGGCGCGCGCCGGCAGCCTGGCCGACGGCGAGATTGGCCTTGGCCTGTCCGAGCTGCGCGTCGGCCAGGTCGGCCGCGGTCTGCGCCTTGTCGAGTTCGGCCTGGGTGGCGATGCCGCGCTTTTGCAGGTCGTTGGTGCGCGCCAGGACGCGCTGCGCCTCTTCGGCCTGTGCCTTGGCCGAAGTGACCGCGCCTCCAGCACCGCGATCTCCTCGGGCCGCTTGCCTTCCTTGAGATCGGCGAGCTGCGCCTGGGCCTGCGCGAGCGCGGCCTCCGACTGGGCGACGGCGATCTCGGCGTCGGTCTTTTCCAGCACCGCCACCGTGTCGCCTTCAGCGACGCGGTCGCCGCGGTGAACCTCGACCTCGCGCACCTGTGCGGTCTCGGTCGGCGCGAGCAGCACGAACTCGCCCTCGACATAGCCGACCGCCAGCGGGGCGGCGGGCGCGCAGGCGTTGAACAGCGACGCAATGACGGGAATGGCGCACAGGAAGCTCACGGCCGTTCTCCTCTTCTGGCCGCCAGCACGGCATCGAGATTGGCGCGCGCCACCGCCACGATCTGCGCCGATCCTCCGGCCCGATCGTCTCCCAGCCCATGCGGCGCATCACCGCCTCGCGGCCGATACGGAAATAGATGAGCTGGCCGATCATGGTGAAAACGGAGAGCATCGTCTCGGGACTGTCGGCGGGCTCACCGCTCGCCTCCTCCCAGATATCGCAAAGCTGGCGATGCACCGGCTCGAAGATGCCGCCATAGACGATGTCGATGGTCACCGAGGGCTGCGACAGCTCGCGCAGCATGAAGCGCACGATCTCGCCGGCCTCGGGCTGCGCCACGATGAATGCAACCATCGTCTCGATCACCATGACGAGGCGATCGCGCGCCGCATCCGGCCCGGTGCCGGCCGGCTGGCGCGCCAGCGCCCTGCCCGCGACGGCGCCGATCTGCTCCACCACGTAGCGGGCGCAGGCCTCGCGCAACCCTTCCTTGCCGCCGAAATGATAGGCGATGGAGCCGATATTGGCGCTCGCCTGCCGGCGATTTCGCGCGTCGAGGTCGCCTCGAAGCCCTTCTGGCCGAACAGCTGCAGGCCGGCGCGGATCAGCGCCAGCCTCGTCTGTTCGGCCGAGCGGCAGCCGCTTTCGGGTTTGTCGTCCTGTGCCATGAGGGCGATTTAATCATTCGATTGATTAATGTCAACCGGCGCTGCCGGGGACCATACCGGGCAAGCGCTGCTCCGCATTGCGATGCCGCAATCCGGCGACGTCGTCGTTGAACGCGCTTCCCTTGCAACGCGAGACTCGGCAGGGTTTTATGCCGGCGCCATGGCCAAGGAAATCGAACGCAAGTTCCTCGTCGCCTCGTCGGACTGGCGCGCATCGGCGCGGCCAGGAAGCCGGCTCGGCAGTTCTATGTCGTTGCCGAAGAAGACAGCTCGGTGCGGGTGCGCATCCATGACGGACAGCGGGCGAAGCTGACGATGAAGTTCGGCACGCAGGCGAAGATCCGCGACGAGTTCGAATTCGACATCCCCCTCGATGAGGCGGAGGAACTGCGCGGCTTCGCGCGCGGAACCGTGATCGAGAAGACGCGTCGATCGTCCATCACGCCGGATATGACTTCGAGGTCGACGAATTCGCCGGCGCGCTGGCCGGCCTGGTGCTCGCGGAACTGGAGACCGAGGACGACGTGGCCGATGCCGACCTGCCGCCCTGGCTCGGCCGCGAGGTCACCGGCGAACCGGCCTTCTACAACGCCTCGCTGGCGCTTCACGGCCTGCCGCCCGGGGCGGCCGCATGAGCTACCGAATCCATCCCGATCGGCCGCTCGGCGAGGAGGTGAGGCGGATATTCACCGACGAGATCGCCAAGTCGGTCGCCATCCTCGAGGAAACCGACGAACGCCGGCTCGACGGCCTGCACGACACGCGCAAGCGATTGAAGAAGCTGCGCGGCCTGGTGCGGCTGGTCCGGCCGGGCGATCCCGGTTCTTCGCGCCGCGAGAACGTCCGCCTGCGCGACACCGCCCGCACGCTGTCGGCGGCGCGCGATGCCTCCGCGCTGGTCGAGACGGTCGATCGCTTCCGCGCCGATTTCCCGACCCCGAAGACCAGGCGATGCTGGCGCGGGTGCGCCGCAGGCTGGTGCGCCGCCGCACCCGCGTGGTGCGCGCCGGTTCCGGCCTGATCGCGCCGGTCTCGGCGGCGATCGCCAGCCTGCGCGAGGCCGAGGCCGATGCCTCGCGCCTGCAACTGCCCGAGGAGCCGCAGGCCGCAGACATCCTGTCGCTGGGCGTCGCGGCGAACGTGAGGCGCGCCCGCAAGCACTGAAGAAGGCGCGGCGCAGCGGCGAGGCCGAGGATTTTCACGAACTGCGCAAGGCGACGAAGCACTACTGGTTCGATGTCGGCCTGCTGCGGCAGGCATGGCCGCAGGCGCTCGCCGGGCACCGCGCCGAGGCCAACCGGCTGGGCGACCTGCTCGGCGAGTTGAACGACATCGCCGTCATCCGGGCGCTGTCGCGTTCCTCGCCCGGCGACATCGGCCCGGGCGACGACATCTGCGCATTTCCTGCGCCTTATGAAGCACAAGGAAGCCGCCCTGCAGGCCGAGTCGCTGTCTGCGGCGCGAGCCCTCTACGCATTGAAGCCGGCAACGGTCGCCGCGCTGGTCGAGGAACAATGGCGGGCCGCAGCCGCCGGGCCCGCGCAGCCTGACGCAGCGGAGCGAAACACCGAAGCCGCCTGAAACGCGGGCGCTGCACTGGCCAGTTCCCTCGCCCGCAAATTCCGAATATGAGAGCGTTTTCCGCAATCCTTCGGCCATCTCCCAGGGCTAGAGCCATGACCGACACGCCGGACACCCTGCTCGACCGTTTCGGTCGTTTCCTGGCGCAGCTGCTGCAGACGGAATCCTCGGGCTACCGGCCCTACACGCCGTCCGATCCCGAGACCCTGCACCGCACGCTGCAGCCGGGCGACATCCTGCTGGTCGAGGGCAACCAGCGCATCTCCGCGGCCATCAAGTATCTGACGCAGTCGACGTGGTCGCACGCCGCGCTCTATGTCGGTGACGCGCTGCCGGAGCCGGAGGACGGCTCCGAGCGGCCGCGCCTGGTCGAGGCCAATCTGGGCGAGGGCTGCGTTGCCGTGCCGCTGACCAAGTACCGCACCTACAACACGCGCATCTGCCGTCCGAGCGGCCTGACGCCGGCCGATCGCGACACGGTCGTGGCCTTCATGATCGCGCGGCTCGGCATCAAATACGACATGAAGAACATCTTCGACCTGATGCGCTATTTCCTGCCGACCCCGCCGGTGCCGGTGCGCTGGCGCCGCCGCATGATTGCCTTCGGCTCGGGCGACCCGACGCGCGCCATCTGCTCCTCGATGATCGCCGAGGCCTACGGGCAGATCCACTATCCGATCCTGCCGGAGATCACCCGCGCACCCGGCCGCGCCTCGGCGCAGTCGAGCTATTCGCGCGAGGAGATCATGCACATCCGCCACCACTCGCTCTACACGCCGCGCGACTTCGACCTGTCGCCCTATTTCGGGGTCGTGAAGCCGACGCTGGTCTACGGCTTCGATTACAAGCAGCTCACCTGGGGCAAGCCGACCTGGGAGGAGGAGATGGCGGCCGCCGCGGACAAGAAGGCAGGCAAGCTCAGGCGAACCCCGCCTCCCGAACAGCCGGCGCAAACGTCCGGCTCACCGGAAGCTCCGTCCCGTCCCGCATCCTGAGCAATAGCCGGCCGTCGCGGCGGACGGCCTTCTCGATCCCCTCGAGCGCCACCCAGTGCGAGCGGTGGATCTGCAGGCCCGCAACGCCTTCGGTCTCGGCGATGGCATCCGCCAGCCGCATCAGCACCAGCGTGCCGCCCTTGTCGGTGCGCACGTCGACATAGTGGTCCTGCACCGAGAGGTGGCTGAGCCTGCCGCGCAGATTCGGCGGCAACCGGTCGAGGATGCGCGGTCGCCGGATGCCGGGTTCCGGCACCGCCGCCGGCGCGGTCCCGGCATCTCCCGCCGCTGCCGTCCCTCCGTCGGCCTGGTAGCCATCGACGAGACCGAACAGGAACGAGATAGCCGCCGCGATAGAGCAGCATTCGACCGCCAGCCTGACGATACCGGCCGGCGATTCGAGCTCGCCGTGGAGAAGCCCGTTGAAGAGCACGACGACGGCGGTGACGGGCAGCCCGGCCATGGCGCCGGCAACCGCCAGGCGCAGACCGTGCGGCCACCGCGATCCCAGCACATAGGCAATGACCAGCCCGATCACCGTGTAGCCGGTCATGAAGGTGATGAAGACCAGAGCCAGCCAGTAGCCGAGGCGCGGCACCAGCGACAGTTCGTCGAACGTGCCGAACGGACCGATCACGCCGATTATCGCGCCGACGGTCAGAAACATGCCCCAGAAGCGCGGCGAGAACAGTGCGCCCTGCCATCTGCGAAGCGTGAATTGCAGCGGGCCTTCGTTCACGTATCAGTCCGTCGTTTTGCGCAGGCGGCTTTGAATGCCGCGCAACGCATTCGTAGGTCAAGCGCCGAACCGATCCGCAACCCTTATTGCAAGGTCACGGCCATGAACTTCGAACCGCTTCTTTCCGCCTCGCCGGCGATCCAGATCCACGCCGCCGCCGCCATCGTCGCCTTTTTCCTGGGAGGCGTCGTGCTGTTCCGCAGGAAGGGCGACCGCCTGCACCGTCTCGGTGGCCGCGTCTGGGTGGCGCTGATGCTCACCGTGACACTGTCGTCCTTCTTCATCCACACGATCCGCCTGTGGGGTCCGTGGAGCCCGATCCACCTGCTGTCGATCGCAACGATCGCGGCACTCGCATACTCGCTGTGGATGATCCGCCACCGGCGGATACTGCGCCACGCAAGCACGATGAAGGCGACGTATCTCGGCGCGCTGATCATCGCCGGTGCGTTCACGCTCCTGCCCGGCCGCATCATGAACGAAGTCTTCTTCGGCGGCCCCAACCCGCTCGCCGGCATCGCGACGCTGGCGCTGCTCGTCGCGTGCGGAGGCTGGCTCGCCCTGCCCGGCATGCGCCCGACACATTCGCGCCGCACGCCCAGGTCCCTGGAGAACCGCCATGCGTGAACACCACATCACCGCTCTCGATGTCATCACGCATACGCCGCTTTGGGTGTGGCCGCTGCTCGCCTACACGCTTTTCACCGGCTGGCGCATGACCCGCGACCGCGTGGCCGCCCCGTGGCGCCTGTTCATCATGCCGGCGATCGCCGTAACACTGGTCACGGTCAATCTCGTCACCGGTGCCACTGACGCGCTGCACCTGCTCGGCTTCGCCGTCGGGCGCGGCTATCGGCGGCGTGGCGGGAATGGCGATCGCCCGCCGTCGGCCGGCCCGACTGCTCGGCGACGGCAGACTGGCGCTCAAGGGCGACTGGCTGCCGCTCCTCCTGCTGGTCGGCATTTTCGCGATCCGCTATGCGCAGGGGATCGCGCTCGGCATCGACCCGGCGCTGGCCGCGAACACCGCCTTCTCGTTGGCCGGAATGGTCGCCGCCGGCCTGTTTGCGGCAATGATGGTCGCCCGCGTCCTCGGCCAGCTGCCGGCGGAGGTATTTCGCCGCCTGGTTCCGGCAGCAGCCCTCAGCGCGCGAGATAGGGACCGAGCGTGATCAGAGCCACCGCCGCCACGGCCATGAGGATGCCGGCGCCCTGCACGGCGCCGACGGTCTCACCGAACCAGACGAAAGCCACGACATTGATGGCAATCAGCTGGATGACCGCCGACAGGCTGAGCGCCACGCCGAGACCGAAATCGCGGATCAGCCGCAGCATGATCAGGTTGCCGGCGGTGTAGAGCGCCAGCACCGCCGCCAGGCGCCAGTTGTTCGGCGCCATCGTCCATGCCTTGGCCGCGCTGGCGGCGGCGATGAACATCGCAGTCGATGCGGCGAGCTGCGCCGCGCTCCAAATCGTCATGCGATAGGTCTCGGGATGCCGGGCCAAAGATTGGCGCGGGACGAAATCCAGTGCGCCGGAGCGCGGGCGCCGTCAAGCGGGATTACGAGTCGGCGCCAGTCGATGCGCGCACGCGTTCGACTTCGATCTGCCGAAGCGCCCCGTCGATGCTCGCCTTGTAGCGCACCAGCGGTGGGCGCGCGCCGTGCGCGACCAGCATGCGACGCACCTGCGGTGCGGCACCGGTGACGAAGAAGCGCACCCCGGAACGCCGCGCCTTGCGCGCCGCGCCCTCGATGACGTTGGCACCGGTGGAATCCAGGAACGGCACCGCCGAACAGTCGAGCACGAACGCCTTGCGCGTGTCGGAGATGCGGTCGAGCACCGCGGCCACCGTCGACGCCGCCCCGAAGAAGAAGGCGCCGGAAATGCGGTAGACGACGAATTCCGGATTGCTCGCCGCACCCGGCTCGTAGGCGTCGCGGGCGGCATCGGCATCGTCGGCGCGGTCCTCCTCGGCCAGCGGCATGTCGGCCTGGACGGCGATCGTCTTGGCCATGCGGTCGATGAACAGCACCGCGCCGAGCGCGAACCCGACCACGATGCCTGTCGACAGGTCGCGGAAGACGACGAGAAGGAACGTCACGGCCAGCACCAGCGCGTCGCCGCGCGAGGAGCGGACCAGCGCGCCGATCGCCGTCTTTTCCACCATGTTCCACGCCACCACCGCCAGCATGCCGGCGAGCGCGGCGAGCGGGATGTAGCTGGCGAGCGGCGCGGCGATCGCCAGGAAGACGAGCACGAACAGCGCGTGCAGCATGCCCGAAACCGGCCCCACCGCGCCGGCGCGCACATTGGTGGCGGTGCGGGCGATCGTGCCGGTGACCGGCAGCCCGCCGAACAGCGCGGAGCCGATATTGGCGAACCCCTGCGCGACGAGTTCGCAATTCGAGCGGTGACGCCGTCCGGTCATCCCGTCGGCCACGACCGCCGACAGCAGCGACTCGATGGCGCCGAGCAGCGTGAAGGCAATCGCGTCCGGCAGAAGGGCGCGGATGTCGGCCAAGCCATGCGCGGGCAATGCCGGCAGCGGCAGCGTGCGCGGTATGCCGCCGAAGCGGCTGCCGATCGTCTCGACCGGCAGGCCGAGCACATATGCGGCAAGCGATCCGACGGCGATCGCCACGAGGAATCCCGGCCAGCCGGGGCGGAACCGCTTCAGCCCCTGGACGATGACGATGGTGAGAACGGCAATGCCGACCGCGGCCGGGCTGAAGGTTCCGGCGGCAGCGGCAAGCGCCTTCAGCCGCGGCACGAAATCGCCCGGTTCCGGTCCGGAGAGCGTCAGACCGAACAGGTCGTGGATCTGGCTGGCGAAGATGATGACGGCGATGCCGGCCGTGAACCCGACCGTGACGGGATAGGGGATGAACTTGATGTAGGTGCCGAGCCGCGCGTAGCCGACGACCAGCATGAAGAGGCCCGACATCAGCGTCGCCAGCGCCAGCCCCTCCAGCCCGTGACGTGCGACGGTCGAGGCGACCAGAACGATGAACGCGCCGGCCGGACCGCCGATCTGGAAGCGCGAACCGCCGAGCAGCGAGACGAGAAAGCCGCCGACGATCGCCGTGTAGAGCCCGCGCTCGGGCGGCGCGCCGGAGGCGATCGCGATACCCATGGACAGCGGCAGCGCCACGATAGCCACCGTCAGGCCCGAGACGACGTCGGCGCGCAGCTTTGAAAGACCGTAGCCCTCGCGCAAGACGGTGATCAGCTTCGGCGTGTAAAGTTCCGCGAAGGTCGGCCGTGCAGCTCGTCTCGTGGCTCTGTCGTCCGGCGCGACCCGTCATTCCTGCGACGCTCATCCTCGTTCCGTCCCGCAGCGGCAAACTCCGGCCCCCGCATCAGCTCTCGCGTGGTTCCCTGAGCCGCACCCCTCGCCCGCCGGTCTCGCTGGCCCGCCCCTCGCCAATGAGTTCGACGCCGGAGGCCTCCAGCGCGCCGACCACCTTCATCAGCGTGTCGACGACGCCGCGAACCACTCCGCCCGACGCCTCCATGCGCTGGATCGTCGGCAGCGACACGCCGGCCCGTTCGGCCAGCGTCTTCTGGTCGATGCCGGCGAGCGCCCGCGCGGCGCGCATCTGTGCGGATGTGATCATGCAGGATTGAGGTATTTGCTCACAGCATGTGTGAGTAATACATTCATGATGATGTTTCAAGCATCACAAGAGGCACGCTCAACGCACGACACGGCGAAATTGTCGCAGCGCACGGCCATGCGCGCCGGCGAAGCATGTCCGGACAACGAATAAAAGGGCCGCCAGATGGCGGCCCTTGCCTCGGGATCACTCTGCGTGCGCGGCCATCGGCGGGCCGCCGGCCGGTGCGGCCTTGGGCTTCCTGCAGAAGCAGCGCCAACGGAATGGCGAGCAGCGTCACCAGCATCATCAGCTTGAAGTCGTTGACGTAGGAGATCATCAGCGCCTGCTGGTTGACGAGCTGGTCGGCGATCGTCGCCGCCATCGGCTGGTTGCCGCCGAGCTGCTGCGTCAGCCACTGCATGGATTGGTTGAACGGTGTCAGCACGGCGCCGATCTCGGCGTGGTTGACCTGCACGTTGTGGGTCAGCATCACGGTGACGACCGAGATGCCGATCGAGGAGCCGATGTTGCGGACCAGGCTGAACAGGCCGGTGGCATCGGTTCGGTACTGGTTCGGCGAGCGTGGCGAAGGCCACCGTCGACATCGGCACGAACACGAGGCCGAGACCGAGTCCCTGCACGACGCCTGACCAGATCACCAGATGCGCATCCATCTGCGGCGAGAAGCCGGTCATCATGTGCAGCGACCAGATCGTCAGCAGCAGTCCCGCGACCACCAGGTAGCGCGCGTCGACGACGCGCATCAGCCGGCCGACCAGGATCATCATGATCATGGTGCCGACGCCGCGCGGCGCCATCACCAGGCCCGTCTGCAGGGTGGTGTAGCCGAACAGGTTGGACAGCATCGGCGGCAGCAGCGCCAGGCTTGCGAGCAGCACGATGCCGATGACGAAGATGAAGATCAGCCCGGCGACGAAATTGCGGTCGCGGAAAATCTGCGGGTCGATGAAGGTGTCGCGCCCGGTAAGCAGATGCACGGTGAAGACCCAGAATCCGGTGATCGACAGCCCGAGCTCGATCCAGGTCTCGGCGGCGTTGAACCAGTCGACCTCGCCGCCGCGGTCGAGCATCAGCTGCAGCGCCCCGACGCCGAGAGACAGCATGGCGAAGCCGAAGAAATCGAAGCCGCGCAGCCGCGTCGCGACCTTCGGCAGAAAGCTGGTGCAGCCGAGGAAACAGAGGATGCCGACCGGCACGTTGATGTAGAAGCACCAGCGCCAGTCGAAGTTCTGCGTCAGCCAGCCGCCGAGCGTCGGGCCGATGATCGGGCCGACCATGATGCCGGCGCCGTAGAGCGCCATCGCCGACCCGTGGTTTTCGCGATGGTTGATGTCGAGGAGAAATGTCTGCGCCAGGGGCACCAGCGCGGCGCCGAACATGCCCTGCGCGATCCGGAAGAGCACCATGACGTCGAGATTCCACGACGCCCCGCACGCCATCGAGGACAGCGTGAAGCCGGCGATGCAGACGAGGTAGAGCTCCTTGCGGCCGATGCGGTCGGCAACCCAGCCGGTCAGCGGCGTCGCGATGGCGGACGCCACGATGTAGGAGGTCAGCACCCAGGTGATCGTGTCGCGCGAGGCGGCAAGATCGTTGGTCATCTTGGGCAGCGCGACGTTGACGATGGTCATGTCGAGCACCTGCATGATCGTCGCCAGCATGATCGAGGCGGTGATCAGCCCCTTGTGGGGCACCGTGTTCGGATCGATCGGGGGCGGCTGCGTGCTCATGGCTCAAACATTTCCGGCCGTCACCCGGCCGCCGGTGCGGTGGCGGGATCGGCCCATCGTCCAATGGTGGCGACGGCGCCAGCAGGCGCCGTCGAACGGTGGCGGAGACGACCGCCTCCCTACTTCTGGTCGTGCGTGGCGGCGACCGCCGATGTCGAACAACCCGGCGAGGCTGCGGCTGCGGCCGGTATCGACGCTGACCTCCGCGCTCATGCCCGTCCTCAGCGGCAGGTTGCCGGCCGAGGCCAGCTTGATGCGGACCGGAATGCGTTGCGTCACCTTCACCCAGTTGCCGGTGGCGTTCTGCGCCGGCAGCAGCGAGAATTCGGACCCGGTGCCCGCACCGATCGACTCGATCGTGCCCTTCAGCGGCTGATCGGGATAGGTATCGAACGTGACCTCGGCCTCCTGTCCAACGGTCAGGTGGGTAAGCTGGGTTTCCTTGAAATTGGCTGCAACCCACTCATCGCCGGCTTCCACCAGCGAGAACAGCGGCGTGCCGGCGCCGACGAACTGGCCGACGCGGAAGGAATCGGCCTGCGCGATGACGCCGTCGGCCGGCGCACGCACCGTCGTCTGGCTCAGCGCCAGCTCCGCCTTGTCGCGCGCCGCCTTCGCGGCGAGCACGCTCGGGTGGTCGTCGACCCCGACGTCGGGGTCGCCGCCGAGCGCGGCGAGCGCGCTGTTGACCGCGTCCTTGGCGGCAGCGTGTGCGTCCTGCGCCTTCTCGAGGTCGCGTTCGGCGGTGTCGAGCGCGGATGCCGTGGTCACGCCCTTGCCGGACAGCTTCTTCTGCCGGTCGAGCTCGCGCTGCTGGTAGGCGACCTCGTTGGCAGCGGACTGTTCCTGGGTAACGGCCTGCTGATAGGCGGCGCGCAACTGCTGAACCTGGATACGCGCCTGCTCGAGCGCTGCGTTGGCCTGCGCGAGAGCGATCTTGTAGGGCTGGGGGTCGATGACGAACAGAACGTCGTCCTTCTTGACGTGGCTGTTCTCGTCGAAATCGACCTCCACCACGCGGCCCGATGCCTCGGCGGCGATCGATACCTTCGGCTGGTGCAGATAGGCATTGTCGGTGGTTTCGTAGCGACCGCCCGACAGCCAGAAATAGACGCCGCCCACCACCAGCAGCAGCGGCACGATGAACATCAGAAACATGCGGCGTCCGCGCCGGCGCGGCTTCTTCGCGGGCTGCGGCGCGGCTGCCGGCGTCTTGACCTCGTGGTCGATCGCGACGGGCTCCGCCCCGCCTTCGGTCTTCGTAACTGCGTTCATGTCGTTCACCCTGCCAAAGCCGCTGCCGCCCGGCATTCGGTATCGCCGTCGGAGAGGTTTTCGATAATCCTGTTCAAGCCGCGCGTGATCGTGGCGCGGTCCTCCCGCGACAGGCCTTCCAGCGCTTCCTCGAAGACTTCACGCGCGATGCCGCGCATGGTCTCGAACCCTTCGAGCGCCTTGTCCGTCGGATGGATGGTGCGCACGCGCCGGTCCTCGGCATCCTCCCGCCGTTCGATCCACCCCGCCTGCTGCATCCTGTCCAGGAGCCGCGACACGCTGATCGGCTCCACGTCGAGGATCTCGGCCAGGCGCGCCTGCGAGATGCCGGGCTCCTTGTGGAGCCGGAAAAGCAGCCGCCACTGCGCCGACGAGAGGCCGTAGGCCGCGCCGCGCTTCTCGAAGCGCTTGCGCAGCAGCCGCTCCACCGTGTGCACGAGCAGGCCGAAATTGTCCGATGCCGTTTTCATGAGCGGCATATATTATAAGCATGCTTAGGAAACAAGAGGTATGGTGCGCCGCACCATGACCCTGCTGACAATGGTTACCGCAAGGTGAAGCACCGAGCTGGCTAGCGCGTGTAGGAGTGCGAGCTGACGGCCGTCAGTGGCCGTGGTGGCCGTGCGCGTGTTCGCCAGCATCCTGATGCGAACCCGCCCGGATCGGGTGGCCGATCGTCTGCGCGTCATGACCGTCGCAGCAGGCGGAGGACCGCTCGATCTCCAGCGTCGAATGCCCGATGCCGAATTCGGCGCGGACCATCGACTTGAGACGGGTGCGGATGGCGTCTGCCTCGCCGATGCGGGAATCTTCGACCACCAGGTGCGCCTCAAGCGCGTTCTGGTTCTCGTCGATCATCCAGGCGTGCACGTGGTGAACGTCTTCCACGCCGTCCTCGCCGCGCATCGCCTCGATCAGCCGGTCGACGTCGAGATCCTCGGGCGCACCCTGCATCAGAAGCCGGATCGAACCGCCGATCTCCGAGAATGCCTGCCACAATATGTAGCCGGCGATCAGCAACGTCGCGATCGGGTCGACGATCCACCAGCCGAAGAAGATGATCAGCACGCCGGCGACGATGACGCCGACCGAGCCGAGCGCGTCCGCCACGTTGTGCAGGAAGGCGGCGCGGATGTTCATGCTCTGCTTCGACATCGCGTAAGTCAGAAGCGCGGTCGCGACGTCGATGACGAGCGCGACCGCCGCGATGATGACGATCAGCCAGCCTTCGACCTCCGGCGGGTCGAAGAAGCGCATGACCGCCTCGTAGACGAGATAGAGGCCGATGATGATGAGCGTCGTGTAGTTGATGAGCGCCGCAACCACCTCGGCGCGCACGTAGCCGAACGTCATCGACGCGTCGGACGGCCGCCGCGCGATGCGCCGCGCCGCGAAGGCGATGCCCAACGAGATGGCGTCGGAGAAGTTGTGCAGCGCGTCGGCAATGAGCGACAGGCTGCCCGCGAACAGGCCGCCGACGATCTGCGCCACGGTGAGCAGCAGGTTGACGCCGACCGCCCACAGCACGCGCCGGTCGCCCGTATCGGCGCCGACATGGTGATGGTGGTGATGGCCGCTCATCGGCAATGTCCTCTCGTCTTCGTGCGCGCCGCGGCGCGTTTACCGCCGACCCGGCCTTATCTGGTGCAGCATTTGCTGCCGGCACCCTTTCCAGGGCGCCACGAAGGAGATAATTCCTCCAGCGACTAGAGGTTCAAGAGGAAAATCGAGAATGTATTCGATCGGGCAGCTATCGCGCGCGACCGGCGTCAAGGTGCCGACCATCCGCTACTACGAGGATATGGGGCTGATCTCGGCGCCTGCCCGCAGCGCCGGCAACCAGCGCCGCTACGAGCCGAAGGAACTGGAACGGCTGGCCTTCATCCGCCACGCCCGCGATCTCGGCTTCTCGATCGAAGTCATCCGGGAGCTGACGCGTCTGAGCGGCCATGCCGAGACGCCCTGCGCCGATGCCGACCGGATCGCCGCCGAGCAGCTCGCCGCCACGCGCGACCGCATCGCGAGGCTGAAGCGGCTGGAGCACGAACTGGAACGGATCGCAGACTGCCAGGGCGAAACCATCGGCGACTGCTATGTGCTTGCCGCGCTCGCCGACCACGATCTGTGCGCGGACGACGAGCACTGAGGAAGCGCAAACGCCCTAGACGAAGAACTGGCCGCCGTTCGCCGTCAGCGTCGAGCCGGTGATGAAGCCGGCGTCGTCGGAAGCCAGGAACACCACGCAGCGCGCGATCTCTTCCGCCTCACCGAGGCGGCCCACCGGGATCTGCGCGATGATCTTGTTGCGCACGTCCTCCGGCACCGCCATCACCATGTCGGTGGCGATGTAGCCGGGGCAGATCGCGTTGACGGTGATCCCGGCGCGCGCGCCTTCCTGCGCCAGCGCCTTGGTGAAGCCGAGATCGCCGGCCTTGGCGGCCGAGTAGTTGGCCTGGCCGGCCTGGCCCTTCTGGCCGTTGATCGAGGAGATCGTGACGACCCGGCCGAACTTGCGGTCGCGCATGCCGGACCACACCGGATGAGTCATGTTGAAGACGCCGGAAAGATTGGTGTCGATGACCTCTTTCCACTGCTGCGGCGTCATGCGGTGGAACATCGCGTCCCGCGTGATGCCGGCATTGTTGACCAGCACCTCGACCGGACCGAGATCTGCCTCGACCTGCTTGATGCCGGCCACGCAGGCGTCATAGTCGGCGACCGACCATTTGTAGACCGGGATGCCGGTCTCTTCCTTGAACTTCGTCGCCGCCTCGTCGTTGCCGGCGTAATTGGCCGCGACCTTGTATCCGGCGTTCTTCAGCGCCACGGCGATCGCATGGCCGATGCCGCGCGTTCCGCCGGTGACGAGTGCAACTCGTGACATGTGTTCCCTCCCGTTTTTCTTGGCAGGCACCAGGGCAGCAAGGCAGTGCGGCAGCACGTTGGCAGCGCCTGTTCCCCGAGCGCTTTTCCCGCTGCCTGTTTCCCTGCTGCCCTATTGCCTCACTCAGTTCATCGCTTCGACGCACATGGCGACGCCCATGCCGCCACCGATGCACAGCGTCGCCAGTCCCTTCCTGGCGCCGCGGCGCTTCATCTCGAAGACCAGCGTGTTGAAGATGCGCGCGCCGGACGCGCCGATCGGATGGCCGATGGCGATCGCCCCGCCGTTGACGTTGACGATCTCGGGGTTCCAGCCCATGTCCTTGTTGACCGCGCAGGCCTGCGCCGCGAAGGCCTCGTTGGCTTCCACCAGCTCGACGTCGTCGACCTTCCAGCCGGCCTTTTCCAGCGCCTTGCGCGAAGACGGGATGGGACCGGTGCCCATGATCTGCGGATCGACGCCGGCCGTCGCCCACGAGACGATCCGAACCAGCGGGGTGAGCCCGCGGCGCGCCGCTTCTTCCTCGGTCATAAGCACCACCGCACCGGCGCCGTCGTTGATGCCGGATGCGTTGGCCGCCGTCACCGAGCCTTCCTTGTCGAAGGCGGGGCGCAGCTTCTGCATCGCCTCGAGCGTCGCGCCGTAGCGGATATATTCGTCGTTCTCGACGACGATCTCGTCCTTGCGCGTCTTCACCGTCACCGGGACGATCTCGTCCTTGAAGCGTCCGGCCTTCTGCGCGGCCTCGGCCTTGTTCTGAGAGGCCACCGCGAAGGCGTCCTGCTCGTCGCGGGTGAGCTGCCACTGGCGCGCGATGTTCTCGGCCGTGTTGCCCATGTGATAGCCGTAGAAGGCGTCGGTCAGCCCGTCCTTGATCATCGTGTCGATGAGCTTGAGGTCGCCCATCTTGACGCCCTGGCGCAGGTGCTGGGCGTGCGGCGCCATCGACATCGATTCCTGGCCGCCGGCGACGATGATCCTGGCGTCGCCGGTCTGGATCTGCTGCATGCCTACCGCGATGGCGCGCAAGCCGGAACCGCAGAGCTGGTTGAGCCCCCAGGCCGTCGTCTCCTGCGGGATGCCGGCGGCCATGGCCGCCTGGCGAGCCGGGTTCTGGCCCTGCGCGGCGGTCAGGATCTGGCCGAGAATGACCTCGTCGACCTCCTTGCCCTCGACCCCGGCGCGCTCCAGCGCCCCCTTGATGGCGACGGCGCCGAGTTCGTGTGCAGGCGTGTTGGCGAAGGCGCCGTTGAAGGAGCCGACCGGCGTGCGGGCGGCACTGGCGACGACGATGGAAGCGGACATGAGCGTCTCCCGGAGGTGGTGTCTTTGGAAGGATCGGGCATCGTTTTTGCCCTTTCCTTGACCCGAGTCAAACCACAAATCCTTTGATCACCGCCCGCTACGGCCACGCAGCCGGTGGCTGCCGGTCGGTTAGCTGCCGCAGTGCACAAAGTTCTTTTAATTGTTTCGCTTTTGCGCAATCCTCGCAAAAAGCACGGGCCAAGCCGCAAAGGTTACCCTGCGCTAACCGATTGTCGAACGTGCGGGAGGGGCCCCATGGCCGCAAAAGACGATCCGGTGGTCATCAAGAAATACGCCAACCGCCGGCTCTACAACACGGGAACCAGCACCTATGTGACGCTGGAAGACCTCGCCGAGATGGTGAAGCGAGGCGATGAATTCACCGTACAGGACGCCAAGACGGGCGAGGACATCACTCACCCGGTGCTCACGCAGATCATCTTCGAGCTGGAGAACAAGGGCGGCCAGACCATGCTGCCCGTGTCGTTCCTGCGCCAGCTCATCTCGTTCTACGGCGACCAGATGCAGATGATCGTCCCGAGCTTTCTCGAGCAGTCGATGATCGCGTTCGCCAAGGAGCAGGAGCGCTTCCGCGCCCAGATGAAGGACGCCATGGGCAAGTCGCCCATGGAGATGATGAACATGACGACGCCGATCAAGGCGCTGGAAGAACAGACCAGGCGCAACATGGAGATGTTCCAGAACGCCATGCGACTGTTCACGCCGTTTCCGCCGCAGGGGGCGGCCGGCGAAAAGGCTGCCGAGCCGGACGAACCCCCGGCCGACACCGGCGACGACCTCAAGGACCTGAAGGACCAGATCGCCGCCATGCAGCGCAAGCTGGATTCGATGGGCAAGGGTTGAGGAGCGGTCGCTCCAGAGCAGCGATCAATCGACAACGGTTTGTCGATTGAAAAAACGAACGCCCTGACGAATAGCCGAGGGTGGGAACTGCGCTACCAGCCGGCGGCCATGCCGTCCTTGCGCATCTCGGTGCCGCCGACGAGGAACCCGCTGTCGGGGTCGATGACGATCACCTGACCGCCGCCGAGCGGCACGGCGGCCTCCCGCAAACGGTGACCACGTGCCGAAAGCCCGTCGCGCACCGCCTGCGACACGCTGCTTTCGAGCTCCAGTACCCCGTCCTCTCCCCAGAAGATGCGTGGGTGGTCGATCGCCTCCTGCGGGTCCATGCCGTGGTCGACCATGTTGGAGAAGACGTGGGCGTGCCCGATCGGCTGGTAGCTGCCGCCCATCACGCCGAAGCTGGCGAAGGGCTTGCCCTGCTTCGTCGCCATTGCCGGGATGATCGTGTGCATCGGCCGCTTGCCCGGGCCGACCTGATTGGGGTGGCCGTCCTCGAGCGTGAAGCAGGCGCCGCGGTCCTGCAGCGCGATGCCGTATTGCGGCGTCACCACGCGCGCGCCGAACCCGTCATAGAGCGAGCAGATGAAGGACACCGCCATCCGGTCGCGGTCGACCACCGTCACGTAGGTCGTCGAGGCCCTGGGATGCAGCGGCAGGCTGAGGTCGGAGTTGCGCCGGTGCGGGTCGAAGCGTGCCGCCAGCCGGTCGAGGAAGTCCGGCGCCAGAAGGTCCTGCGGCTTGACGGTCATCGTGTCGGGATCGGCGACGAGATGGTCGCGGACCGAATAGGCGAGCCGTGCCGCCTCGATCTCGGCATGCCAGCGCTCCGCGCTGTCGGCCGGCAATTTTCCGGCGCCGATCCGCTCCATCAGGCCGAGCAGGATCAGCGCGGTAATGCCCTGCCCGTTCGGCGGCAGTTCGTTGACCTCGCAGCCGCCATAGGAGATCGCCAGCGGATCGACGGCGTCCGCGCGCGCGGTGGTGATGTCTTCTTCCGTCAGCACGCCGCCATTGGCCTTGACGGTGCGCGCGATCTCCGCCGCGATCGGCCCCTCGTAGAAGACATCGGCGCCCCTGTCGGCGATCATGGCGAGCGTTCGTGCCAGCTCCGGCAGTCGCAGCCGCTCTCCGGCCTTCTTCGCTTCGCCACCCGGATAGTAGTGGAGCCTTCCACCCTCGTCCTTCGACATTGACTCCCTGTAGCGCGCGAAATCCCAGGCGACGCGCGGGTGGACGGGGAAACCCTGCTCCGCGTAGCCGATCGCCGGACGGAACAGCCGGTCGAAGCCGCGGGAGCCGAACTTGCGCTGCAACGCCTCCCAGCCCCGCAGCGCGCCAGGCACCGTGACGGTTGCTGCTCCGGTCTGCGGCATGGCGGTGAAGCCTTGCGCGCGATACCATTCCGGCGTCGCGCCAGCGCCGGCGCGGCCCGAGCCGTTCAACCCGTGCAGCCGTCCGTCCGGCTCCGCAACGATGGCGAAGCAGTCGCCGCCGATGCCCGACATGTGCGGCTCCACCACCGACAGGGTCGCGGCCGCGCAAAGGGCGGCGTCGACGGCGTTGCCGCCTTCCTTGAGCATGTCGAGCGCGGCTATCGTGGCAAGCGGATGGGAGGTCGCGGCCATGCCGTTCTCGGCCATCACCGCGGAACGTCCGGGCTTGAAGAAGTCGCGCATGCTGAACCCCGCTCGATCTTGCCTGCGGCTGGCCGCCCTACCTGAAGTTGACGTCGCGGCTCGCGGCCCTGAGCGACACCGAGAAGCCGGCCAGCATGTCGACCAGCGACACGAACATCAGCAGGAAGAACAGCGAGTTCGCCGCGCCGTCGACCAGCAGGAACTCGATGAGAAAGGCGACGAAGACGAAGGTCGAGAGCAGGTGGTCGACGATCGAGGCGTTGGAGGTGCGCGTCGACTTCAGGATCTCGACGAACAGCAGCGCCAGCGCGATCGCCACCATGAGGTCGCCGAGCGTCATCGTCCAGTCGCCGCCCGAGATCATCGTAATCGAAAACAGGTTCTTGGCCCACACGCTGGCCGCCGTCCCGCCGCCAAACAGCCCGGCAAGCCCGAGATTGTAGAGGATGAACGGCACGATCATCAGCGGAATACTGGCCAGCATCGACGAACCTCCTGTTTGCGCCGCGCCTTTGTAGAGCAATTCGTTCGCCGATGGATAGCGTCGGCGCAAACGAAAAAGGACCGGCGCGGGGCCGGTCCTTTCCAGAATGCACGTCGATGCCGGGGAAGGCTTACGCCTCCTTGGGCTCCAGCACCTGCCGACCCTTGTACATGCCGGTCTTCAGGTCGATGTGATGGGGGCGGCGCAGCTCACCCGAGTTCTTGTCCTCGACATAGGTCGGGGCCTTGAGCGCATCGGCGGCGCGGCGCATGCCGCGCTTGGACGGCGAGGTTTTCCTTTTCGGTACAGCCACTGGTCTGCTCCACTGTCGAACGGCTGCGGGCCCCGAAAGGGCTTTGGCAAGCCTGAATTCATGAAAGTCGCGTGCCTATACACGCCAAAACCCGTCTTGGCCAGTGGCCACGGCCGGATTTTTCGCGTTGCGCGGCGGGCCGTAATCCAACGTCGCCGGCCCGCCTGATGTCGATCGTTGCCGGCGAATTTCAAGGCCACCGTTGGCAAGCGACGAGGATCGCCTCGCTCACGAGGACTGCGCCTTCATTCAAGGCAGTCGTTGTAGTCGCCGGCGATGCGCGCCCGGCGCTCCACGATCTTGGCCACCCGCAGCATTTCCGCCGAAGGCTTCGCCGGATTGCGCTCGGCGGGGTTGGGCAGCGTCACCGCCAGGAGCGCTGCCTGGCGGTGAGACAGGTCGCGCGCGTGCTTGCCGAAGCGAAACTGCGCGGCCGCCTCTGCGCCGTATTGATCCGGCCCCCACTCGGCGATGTTGAGGTAGATCTCCATGATCCGCTTCTTGGAGAGCACCGCGTCGAAATAGATTGCGAGCGGCAGTTCCAGCGCCTTCCGGACATATGAGCGGTCCTGCCACAGGAACAGGTTCTTCACCGTTTGCATCGGGATGGTCGAGGCGCCGCGCACCTCCTCACCCGACAGAGCGTCCTCCACGACCGCGTGAAGCTCGCCGAGGTCGACGCCGTAGTGCGAGCAGAACTGCCCGTCCTCCGACATCATGACGGCGTTGACGACGTTCATGCCGAGATCGTCGAGCGAGGTCCAGCGGCGGTCGTAGCCCTGCAGCGTCACCGCGTCCTTCAGCATCAACATCGACACCGGATGCACGGCGGGAATGGCGTAGACGAAGGTCAGGACCAGCGGGATCGCGGCGACGACGATTGCGGCGATAGCCAGCCGTTTCAGCCATCGCCACGCTGCCGCCTTGCGCCCCGCCGGACGCGGCTTGCGCCTGCGGGCCTTGCCGGCCGTCTTGTCCTGCTGCCCTGAGGCCACGCTGCTACACCTTGTTGCACCGATCTCGCATATCCTCGGCCCGGCTCGCGTGCAACGCGTCTTGACCGCGTGGCGAATAGGCGGCATCGCTTCGCCGCCATGTCAGACATCACTTCCGACCCGCTGCAAGATGCGATGGCCGCAACGGCCGCCGAGATCGAGAGGCTGCTCGCCCGCCATCTCGACGACCGCCCGCGCCAGGGCGAGGTGACGCGTCCCGCACGCCTGATGGCGGCGATCCGCCATGGTGCGCTCAATGGGGGAAAGCGGCTGAGGCCGTTCCTGCTTGCCGAAAGCGCGGCGATCTTTTCGGCCTCGCGCGCGGCGGCGTTGCACGTCGGAGCGGCCCTCGAATGCGTTCATTGCTATTCGCTGGTTCATGACGACCTGCCGGCGATGGACGACGACGACATGCGCCGCGGCCAGCCGACCGTCCACCGTGCCTTCGACGAGGCAACGGCGATCCTGGCGGGCGACAGCCTGCTCACCTTCGCCTTCGACATGCTGGCAGACGAGACCGCGCCGCTGGCGGCCGAGACGCGCGTCGCGCTGATCTCCGCACTGGCGCGCGCTGCCGGCATGGGCGGCATGGCCGGCGGCCAGGCCCTCGACCTTGCGGCGGGCACCACCATGCCGGACGAGGCCGGCATCGTGCGGCTGCAGGCGATGAAGACGGGCGCGCTGATCCGCTTCGCCTGCATGGCCGGCCCGATGATCGCCGGCGCCGCCGACGAGGACCGCGAAAGGCTTTCCGAGTTCGGCGGCGCGATCGGCCTGGCCTTCCAGCTCGCCGACGATCTTCTCGATCTGGAGGGAGAAGCGGCAAAGCTCGGCAAGGCGACCGGCAAGGACGCCGCCGCCGGCAAGGCGACGCTCGCGGCCCTGCACGGCGTCGACTGGACGCGCCGCCAGCTCGATGGCCTCGTCGCCCAGGCCGAAGACCTTCTGGAGCCTTACGGGAAGAAGGCGGACATGCTGAAGGCGGCGGCGCGCTTCATCGCCAACCGCAGCTTCTGACCGGAAGAACCTATTCGGCGGCCTGCTTGCCGCCTTCGCCGAAGCGTGCCTCGATGTAGTCGGCGACCATCTTCTGGAATTCCTCGGCAATGCCCGCTCCGCGCAGCGTGGCGGCCTTGCGCCCGTCGATGAAAACGGGAGCCGCCGGCGTCTCGCCGGTTCCGGGAAGCGAGATGCCGATATCGGCGTGCTTGGATTCGCCGGGGCCGTTGACGATGCAGCCCATCACCGCGACCTTGAGTTCCTCGACGCCCGGATATTTCTCCCGCCACGCCGGCATGTTGGTCCTCAGATCCGCCTGGATGGTCTCGGCGAGTTCCTGGAAGACGGTCGAGGTCGTGCGTCCGCAGCCGGGACATGCCGCGACGATCGGCACGAACTGGCGGAAGCCCATCGTCTGCAGCAGCTCCTGCGCAACCTGCACCTCTCGCGTGCGGTCGCCGCCGGGCTCCGGCGTCAGCGAGACGCGGATCGTGTCGCCGATCCCCTGCTGGAGCAGGATGCCCATGGCGGCCGAGGACGCCACGATCCCCTTGGTGCCCATACCGGCTTCGGTGAGGCCGAGATGCAGTGCGTGATCTGAGCGCCGCGCGAGCTCGGCATAGACGGCGACGAGGTCCTGCACCTGGCTGACCTTCGCGGACAGGATGATGTGGTCGCGCGGCAGGCCGATTTCCTCGGCCAGTTCTGCCGAAAGCAGCGCCGACTGGACGATTGCCTCGCGGGTGACGTCTTCGGCGGTCAGCGGCGAACCGTTTGCCTGGTTCTCGTCCATCAGCCTGGTCAGCAGTTCCTGGTCCAGCGAGCCCCAGTTGACGCCGATCCGCACCGGCTTGTCGTAGCGGATCGCGGTCTCCACGATCGCGGAAAACTGGCGGTCGCGCTTCTCGCGGAACCCGACATTGCCCGGGTTGATGCGATATTTGGCGAGCGCCTCCGCGCATGCCGGATGATCAGCGAGCAGCTTGTGGCCGATATAGTGGAAATCGCCGACCAGCGGCACGTAATGACCGAGCCGTTCCAGCCGCTCGCGGATCTTCGGCACGGCAGCCGCGCTCTCGTCGCGGTCGACGGTGATGCGCACGATCTCCGAGCCGGCCCTGTGAAGGGCCGCAACCTGCGCCACCGTGGCGTCCACGTCGGCCGTATCGGTATTCGTCATCGACTGCACGACGACCGGGGCGCCGCCGCCGACCATCACGCCGGCGACATCGACGCCGACCGAATGCCTGCGCGGGAATGGCGAGGAATAGTATCCGGTCATCGCCGGCAGCTCCTGAGGAATGAAAAGGGCTTGCCAATGAGGTGGCGAAGCGGCGAGCCTCTGTCAAGGCGCTGGCGCGCCGCACCGGGCGGGACGGAACAAGCCTGCCCCGGTAGCGTTCCTGGTTCAAGCCGAACCACGGGAGAGTGCGAAATGAGCTCATTTTCGAGCATGCAAGAGGACTACGAGCGCGAACTTCAGGCGCAGATCAGCAGCCTGAAGTCCGAGCTGTCCTCGATCAAGCGCCAATTGGCCAAGCGAGGCGCCGGCGCCTACGCGGAAGGCCGGCACGCCAGCGAACACGTCGCGGAATCGCTGCGTGACACCTGGGACGAGGCGCTGCCCTACCTGCGCGACCAGGCACACTGGCTGGGCGACACCGCCCGCCGCAAACCGGTGACGGCTGCGGCCGCGGCGGCGGTCGGCCTCGCCGCCGTCGGCCTTGCCGTCAGCCTGTTCATGCGTCGCTAGACGAAGCAGCCATGCGCCCGATCAGGGCCGCGTGGCCAGCGAGATGATCCTGACATAGGCGCCGACGACGTCCCGCTCTTTCGGGACGCACACGCCGCGCGCCTTCATCCCGTCCAGCGCATCCATCAGCATGCCGGCCACGACCCTCGGAGAAAGTCCCCGGGCCTGGAGATCGACGCCGTTCGCGCGCGCATCCTTTTCGATGGCCTCGGCGATCAGGTCCACCATTTCGACCCGCCACTCCTCGATGATGTCGCCGGCTAGGCTGCTCTGCATGTCGAGGATTTCGGCGCCGTGCGGGGATTCCTCGAGCGGCTGCAGAAGGTCGAGTGCGCCTTTGAGCATCGCGCCGATGCGGGCGGGAAGAGGAACGTCGGCTTCCAGCGCTGCACGCGCCTTTTCGCGCGCCGCCGCCAGGAACTCGGCGGCCAGCGCGCGGTAGATGTCCGTCTTGTTCTTGAACAGCAGGTAGAGCGCCGGGCGCGAGACCTCGGCCGCGCGCGCGATGTCGTCCATCGTCGAACGCTGGAAGCCGTACGCCAGGAACACCTTCATCGCCCCCTCGAGAATGCGGGCGCGTTTCGGATCTCCGGCCAGCACGGCGTCGGGGATAGCTAGATTTCGAGACTCATCGACACGATCGTTGACAAAATGACAGAATTTGTCAATCTGTTTGACGCATGGTCCACCTCTGGGTGCCGCTGCGACATGCCAACGCGAAAGCTCCTTCATGCGACTGACCGTCAACGGAAAGCCGATCGAAGTCGACGCCGAACCCGAGATGCCGCTGCTGTGGGCGTTGCGGGATCTGGCAGACGTGCGCGGCCCGAAATACGGCTGCGGCATCGCCGCCTGTGGCGCCTGCACGGTTTTGGTCGACGGTGTGCCGGTGCGCTCCTGTTCGCTGCCCGTGGGTGAGGTCGACGGCAACATCGTCACCATCGAAGGGCTGGCGCCAGAGGGCGAGTTGCACCCGGTTCAACAGGCATGGCTGGAAGAGCAGGTGGCGCAATGCGGCTACTGTCAGGCCGGCCAGATCATGAGCGCCGTGGCGCTGCTCGATGAAATCGAAAGCCCCTCCGACGAGGACATCGACCGCGCCATGGGCGGCAATCTGTGCCGCTGCGGCACCTATCCGCGCATCCGCGCCGCGATCCATCGCGCCGCGGCGATGAAGGCGGGAGCCTGATCCGATGGCCGCAGCAAGACATCGCAAGAAGCGATCGCGCGCGGGCACGATCACGCGGCGCGCCCTTCTGGTCGGTGCCGTGGCGGTCGGCGGCGGCGTGGCCTTCGGCTATTATGCCTGGAAAAAGCCCGTGTCCAATCCGCTGAAGGACGATCTCGGCGACGGCGAGGCAACATTCAATCCCTACGTCAAGATCGCCAGCGACAACACGATCACCATCATCGCGCCCCGCGCCGAGATGGGCCAGGGCATCGAAACGACGCTGGCCGCCCTGGTCGCCGAGGAGCTCGACGTCGATCTGGACGAAGTTCAGGTCGAGCACGGCCCCACCTCCTCCGCCTACGCCAATATCGGCTTCCTCGAAGACGGCATGCCGTTTGCCCAGTTCAACCATTCGCTGGTCGCCGAGGGTTCGCGTGACGCCCTGCGCATCGTGGCCAAGCTGCTCGGCCAGCAGCTCACCGGCGGCTCGACCTCCACGATCGACGCCTTCGACCGGATGCGCCGGGCCGGCGCCTCGGCACGCGAGACGCTGAAGCGGGCAGCCGCCGACCAGCTCGGCGTCTCGCCGGCGGCGCTCTCCACGTCCGGTGGCGTCATCACCCACGAGGCGACCGGCCGCACGCTCACCTATGGCGACGTCGCCGAGGCCGCCGCCCGCCGCAACGTCGTCGAAGCCGAGCCGAAGCCCGCCTCCGAGTGGCGCCTGCTCGGCAAGTCGCAGCCGCGCACCGACATGCGGGCCAAGGTCGCCGGTCATCCGATCTTCGGTATCGACACCGCCCTCCCCGGAATGGTGTTTGCCACCGTGCGCATGAACCCCGCGCTCGGCGGGTCGATGCGTGGCATGGATTCCGCCGCCGCACAGGCCATCAACGGCGTGGAGAAGATCGTTCCGCTGGAGAGCCGTCTCGGCAGCGGATACGCCGTCATCGCGAAATCGACCTGGCACGCCTTCAAGGGCGCCGATGCTGTCGTGCCGGACTGGGGCGAGCCGGCGGGACCGGTCGACGACGCGGCGATCTGGCAGATGCTCGAAGACGCCGCCGCCGAGAGCGGTTCCGCATATCTGGACGAGGGCGATGTTGCCGAGAGCATCGCCGATGCGCCGGCCGAAAACCTCTCGAGGCGGAATATCGCGTGCCGTGGCTGGCGCATGCCTGCATGGAGCCGATGAACGCCACCGCCTGGCTGCGCGACGGCAAGCTCGATATCTGGGTGCCCAGCCAGGCGCCGACGCTCGCCCGCGACGTCTGTGCCGATGCCGCCGGCATCGACGCCGAAGACTGCACGATCCACGTCACTTATCTCGGCGGCGGGTTCGGCAGGCGCGCCGAGGTCGACGTGCCACTCTACGCCGCGCTGGTCGCGCGCCATACCGAAGGCAGACCGGTCAAGGTGACCTGGACCCGCGAGGAAGACACCACCCACGACATGTACCGGCCAGCCGCGCTCGGCCGCATGCGCGCCCGAATTGGCGCCGACGGGATGCCTGTCGCTCTCGACCTGAAGCTGGCCACCCCTTCGGTGACCGATGCCCTCGTCTCGCGCTTCTTCCCGTCGCTGCCGATGATCAGCACGCCCGACCGGACGATGGTCGAAGGCGCCTACAACCAGCCCTATTCGATCCCGAACTACCGTGTCAGGGCGGTTCGCGCCAAGCCCGGCATCCCGACCGGCATGTGGCGCTCAGTCGGCAATTCGGTGAACTCCTTCTTCCACGAGAGCGCGCTGGACGAGATCGCCCATGCCGGCGGCATCGACCCGGTCGACATGCGGCTGAAGCTGATGGAGCCGTGGCCGGTCGCTGCCGGAGTGGTCAAGCAAGGTCGCCGAGATGGCAGGCTGGGGCGAGCCGCTGCCCGCCGGTCGCGCAAGGGGCATGGCCTTCTGCGCCTGCTTCGGCAGTTGGGTGGCCGAGATCGTCGAGATTTCCGGCGACGAGGAAAACGGCATCCGGCTGGAAAAGGTCTGGATCGCGGCCGATGTCGGCACCGCGCTCGATCCGCGCAACATCGACGCGCAACTGGTGTCGGGCGCCATCTACGGCCTGTCTGCGGCGATAGATCAGCAGATCACCTTCGCCGGCGGCCGCGTCGAGCAGTCGAACTTCAACGATTTCGACGCGCTGCGCATGCACCAGTGCCCGCAGTTCGAGACCGCCGTGCTGCAGAATGCCGACCGCATGGGCGGTGTCGGCGAGATCGGCACGCCGGCGGCGGCACCCGCGCTCGCCAATGCCGTCTTCGCGCTGACCGGCAAGCGCATCCGTCGCCTCCCTCTGTCCAGGGAGGTTCGCTTCGCATGACGTTGCGCACTCTCCTTCTGGCGGTGGCGTTGCCTCGCTGCGCTGGCAGTTACCGCGGTCGCGCAAACGCCCTCGGGCGCAAACGCGAGCACCGGTGAAGCCGAAGCCGGCCTTCGTGAGTGGCAGAAGGTGTTCGATGTCTTTTCCCATCCGCGCTGCGCCAACTGCCATGTCGAGGACGCATGGCCGCGCTGGTCGGGATCCAGCTACGGGATTGACGCGCATCCACGCCTACAACGTGCAGCGCGGCGAGGACGGGTCGGGGTTCGGCAATCCGGGACTGCGGTGCAACACCTGCCATTTCGGGCAGAACTCGCCGAAGCCGCATGGACCTCCGGGCGCTCCAGACTGGCATCTGGCGCCTCCCGAGATGGTGTGGTTCGGCAAGAGCTCCGGCGAAATCTGTCGATCAGATCAAGGATCCCGACCGCAACGGCGGCCGCAGCCTTGACGAGATCGCAACCCACGTCCGCGACAATGATCTCGTCGGATGGGGCTGGCATCCCGGTCCCGGCCGCGAGCCCGCGCCCGGCTCGGCCGAAGCCACGTTCCAGGCCATCAAGGCTTGGGAAACCATGGGTGCACCGTGTCCGCAGCCTGGCAGGAGTTGAGCCATTCTCACTTTGTTGCAGTGCAAAAATAGTGTATGGAGCGGCCTCCGCGCAGCGCATCGCGCCCGTGGATTGAACAGGCCGCCGGCCGTCACCATATCGTCCCGATGCGTCGCGGTCGGGGTGGCCGGGCGAGACCACGCAACGGAAGCAGCACATGGCTAAGTTCAGGTTTCACAAGGTCGCGGCCGTTGCCGTGCTGATCGCCACGGCCGCGTGGGTCGCGACCGGCGAGTTCTCCTCCGTCGGCAGCGCCGCGGACCAGTCCGCCGAGACGCCGCCTCCGGCGAATGCCGACAAGCAGCCCGAAGCCGCGATCCGCACCGTCGCAGTGGTCGAGCCTCCCCACGTCCAGCACGCGCGCGCCATTCGCGTGTCGGGCAGCACCGAAGCCGACAAACGCGCCAAGCTGACGGCGCGCGTCGGCGGCATCATCGGCGAACTTCCCGTCAAGCTGGGCTCGCATGTCGAGGCGGGCGACCTCATCATGAAGCTGGAGGCGGAAGGACGGCAACAGGCGGTCGACACCGCCAAGCAGCTCGTCGACCAGCGCCAGGCCGAGCTCGCCGCCGCAAAGAAGCTCGCCGCCAACGGCACGCTCGCCTCGCTGCAGCTCCGTAGCTCGGAGTCCGCGCTCGCCGCCGCCAAGTCGCAGCTGGAATCCGCGCAGGCCGAACTCGACCGCATCGACGTGCGTGCGCCCTTCGCGGGCGTCATCGATGCGCTCGACGTCGAGGACGGCGCCTCGGTAGGCGCCGGTGCCCCGGTCGCCACGCTGCTCAGCCTCGATCCGATCATCGCGATCGGCGAAGTCAGCGAACGCGACCTCGCCCACGTTCAGGGTCGGCGAGGAAGCCGACGTGCGCCTCGTCAACGGCGACACCGTCCACGGCAAGGTGCGCTTCATCAGCAGCGATGCCACGCCGGCCACCCGCACCTTCGAGGTCAGGGTGGCGGTCGACAATCCCGACAACGCGATCCCCGCCGGCATGACGGCCGAGATCACGCTGCGCTCGCAGCCCGTCGACGCGGTGATCCTGCCGCGCTCGGTGATCACGCTGTCCGACAGCGGCGACCTCGGCGTGCGCGCGGTGGACGAGAACAACAAGGTGGTCTTCTACCCGATCGATCTCGTCGACGACACGACAGAGGGCCTCGTGCTGGCCGGTCTCCCCAAGGGCGTGCGCGTCATCGTCGCCGGCCAGGAACTGACCAGCGAAGGCGACACCGTCAATCCGGTGCAGGCCGACCAGGCAACCATCGACAGGCTGGTCCGCGAAGCGACCGGCACAACCGACTAGCCAAGGCAGCAGGCGCCAGCCGATGGATATCGTCAAACTCGCAATCCGCAACGCGCGGCTCACGATCTCGGTACTGCTGTTCCTGGTCATCGCCGGGGCGGTGGCCTACCAGTCGATTCCGAAGGAAGCCGAGCCCGACGTCGCCATTCCGATCATCTATGTGAGCCTTGCCTACCAGGGCATCTCGCCCGAGGATTCGGAACGCCTTCTTCTTCGTCCGGTCGAGACCCGGATGAAGAGCCTGAAGGGCGTCAAGGAGATGCGCTCGGCCGCCTTCCAGGGCGGCGGTTACGTGCTGATCGAGTTCGAACCGTCGCAGGATCTGGCGACGTCGCTGCAGGACGTGCGCTCCAAGGTGTCCGACGCCAAGCGGGACCTGCCTTCGGGCGCCGAGGAACCGACCGTCAACGAGGTCAACGTCTCCGAATTCCCGGTGCTGGTCGTGACGCTTTCCGGCCATGTGCCGGAGCGCGCGCTGACCACCGCCGCGCGCGACGTTGCGCGACCGGTTCGAGGAAGTCCCGGGCGTGCTCGAGGCCGACCTGCAGGGCGCACGTGACGACCTCGTCGAGGTCATCGTCGACCCGATGAAGCTGTCGTCCTACGGGCTGCAGCTCAACCAGCTCATCCAGGGCGTCGGCGCGTCCAACAGCCTGGTGGCCGCCGGCCAGATCGAGGGCGAGGAAGGCAAATACGCCGTCAAGGTGCCGGCTCTCATCGAGACCGTCGAGGATGTCGCCAACCTGCCGATCGTCGCCGGCAAGAACGCCGTCGTGCGCGCCCAGGATCTCGCCACGATCCGCTCGACCTTCAAGGATGCCCAGACGATCACCCGGCTCAACGGCGAACCGGCAATCGCACTGGAGATCAAGAAGCGCACCGGCGCCAACCTGGTCGACACCGTCGCCCACGTGAAGGCGATCGCCGACGCCGCCAAGAGCTACCTGCCCGAAGGCGTCAGCATCACCTACACGCAGGACAAGTCGACCTTCATCAAGCAGCTGCTGAACGACCTGCAGAACCACGTCCTGATCGCCGTGCTGCTGGTCTTCATCGTCATTCTCTACGTGCTGTCCGGCCGCGCCTCGATGCTGATCGGCCTGGCCATCCCGTCATCGTTCCTCATGGGCATATTGGCGCTGGCGCTGATGGGCTTCACGATCAACATGGTCGTGCTGTTCAGTCTGATCCTGGCCGTCGGCATGCTGGTCGACGACGCCATCATCGTCACCGAGTTCGCCGAGCGCCGGATGAACGAGGGCATGCCCAAGGCACCAGGCCTTCGAGATGGCCGCCAAGCGCATGGCCGGTCCGGTGATCGCCGCCACGCTGACCCGCATCGCGGCGTTCTCGCCGCTGCTGTTCTGGCCGGGCGTCGTCGGCGACTTCATGAAATATCTGCCGATCACGCTGATCGTGACGCTGGCGGCCTCCATGGCCTACGCGCTGATCTTCACGCCGACGCTCGGCGCGATGTTCGCCAAGGCGCACGTGCACGAGGAGGATGAGCACCGCGACGGCTGGTACATGGCCAGTCGTCAAGCGCGCCGTGCAATTCCCCGTAACCGTGCTGGTGCTGACCGTCGGCCTTCTGGTCGGCGTTGGCTACGCCTATTCGCAGTTCGGCTCGGGCGTCGAATTCTTCCCGAGCGTCGAGCCGGACTACGGGCTGCTCTACGTGCATGCCCGCGGCAATCTCTCGCTGCAGGAAATGGACGACGCCACCCGCAAGGCGGAGCAGCGACTGCTCGGCTGGCCCGGCATCAAGTCCGTCTATACGCGCGTCGGCAAGACGCGCGGCGGCGGCGCCGACGTGCCCGAGGACGTGGTCGGCGTCATCCAGTACGAGTTCGTCGACTGGCGCGAGCGCAAGCCGGCCAACGAGATCCTCGATGACCTGCGTGTCGCGATGGCCGGAATTCCCGGCGTCGACGTCGAGGTGCGCGTGCCCGACGCCGGCCCGCCGCAGGGCAAGGCGATCCAGGTGCGCCTGTCAGGCAGACAACCCGGAAGGACTCGACAAGACGGCAGCCAAGGTGGCGAACAAGATCGCCCAGATTCCCGGCGTCATCGACATCGACAACGGCCTGCCGCCGCCCGGCGTCGACTGGGCGCTCGAGGTCGACCGCACCAAGGCCGCGCAGTACGGCATCAGCCCGGCTTCGGTCGGTGCGGTGGTGCAGCTCGTCACCAACGGGCTGAAGCTCACCGACTACCGTCCGGCAGGCAGTGACGACGCGGTCGATATCCGCCTGCGTCTGCCGAAGGACAGGCGCACGCTGTCGACGCTGGACGAGTTGAGGGTGCAGACGCCGCAGGGACCGGTGCCGATCTCCAACTTCGTCACGCGCAAGCCCCAGCCCACGGTCGGCACGCTCAACCGCATCGACGGCAAGCGCACGATCGTGGTCCAGGCCAACGTCGCCTCCGGTTTCCAGGTCGCTCAGGTGCAAAACCAGGTGGAACAGGCCGTCAGCGGCATGGATCTGGGTCACGCCACCTTCAAGCTCGCCGGCTCCAGCCAGGAGAGCGACGAGGCGAGCGCATTCCTGGGCAAGGCCTTCGGCGCCGCGATCTTCCTGATCTTCGTGGTGCTGCTGGCGCAGTTCAACAAGTTCACCAGCGTGTTCCTGGTGCTGATGACGGTGATCATGGCGACCGTCGGCGTGTTCCTCGGCCTGCTGATCACCGGCCAGCCCTTCGTCATCGTCATGTCCGGCATCGGCGTCATCGCGCTCGCCGGTGTGGTGGTGAACAACAACATCGTGCTGATCGACACCTACGACCGGCTGCGCCACGAGGGCTGGAACAAGCGCGAAGCCGTGCTTCAGACCTGCCGCGAGCGCGCCCGTCCGGTCGTGCTGACGGCGATCTCGGCCATTCTCGGCGTGCTGCCGATCGCCTTCGGGCTCGGGCTGGAACTGTTCAGCCACGAGACCACGGTCGGCGCCCCGTCGACGCAGTGGTGGGTGGCGCTGTCGGGTGCCATCGTCTACGGCCTTGCCTTCGCGACCGTGCTGACGCTGGTCGTCACGCCGTCGGCGCTGATGGTGTTCACCCGCGAGAACCGCCCGGCCGGCGAGGAGCGTCGCAGCCTGCTGTCGCGCCTGTTCCGGCGCCGCCGGAAGCCGGCGGCGGAAGACCAGACGACCGAGATCGAAAGCGAGCACGAAGAGCCTCGCCAGATCGAGTATCCGAAGGCGGCCGAGTAGGCCGACCCGCTTCCGGTTCGTTAACCGCGGCACCCGCCACCTTCATCCATGTTGAAGATGGGCGGGAACCGGGCGGCGGGGCTTCGCATTTGTTATCCGTCCACACGAAGGCGGAAAGGAAGCCTCATGTCGCTCGGAACCATTTTGATCATCATTCTGATACTCATCCTGATCGGCGCCATTCCGGCATGGCCTTATTCGCGCGGCTGGGGCTATACGCCGACCGGCATCATCGGCGTCATCCTGATCGTCGTGCTGATCCTGGCATTGCTCGGCAGATTGTGACGTAGCGCCGCCCATCCGGCGGCCCGGCGCACAGCACGCATGAAAAAGCCGACGGGCATCTTGCCCGTCGGCTTCAACACGTACGGTTCACGCCCCTCAGGCGACGGCTGGCTCCCGCCCGAGCACAGCGGACTCGCGTCGGCCGTCGAGATCGAGGTCGGCGATCGCCTGCTTCAGCGCCGACACAGGCTCGGTGGACGGCACCCGGTCCGACCAGCCGCTCGAGCTTTGCGCCGTCGAGAGAGTGCGGCGTGCGCCACAGGTAGGACATCGCCGCCACTTCGCGCATCATCGGCGAGACGAGGCCGACGATCTTCAACAGCCGCCACGGCACGCCGCGCCGCGTCAGCGGACGCCCGACGGCGGCCTCTGCCGCGACCTTCATGTCGTTGCCGGTCATCGTGTGGCCGGCGAAGTGAAACGTGTCGAACGCCGGCACTTCCGCGCGTTTCTCGGCGAGCAGCGCGAAGGCGCGGCCGAGGTCGGGCAGGTAGGCGAAGGCGTGCGGCAGGTTCATCGGCCCCGGCCAGGTGAAGATGTCCTTCTTCAGCTTCGCCAGGATGATCAGGTCCAGCCAACTCTGCGGCTTGGCGCCGCCGTAGAAGTCGCCGGCGCGCAGCACGATCGTCTGCACACCCGATTCCGCTGCCTTGCGCCGGAACAGCTCCTCGATCGCGATACGGATCTCGGCCTTCTCGGTGGAGGCGTCGCGCGGGTCGTCTTCACGCATCCCCTCGTGGATCGAGTAGCCGAAATTGTAGACATTGCCGGGCAGCATGTGCGTGGCGCCGACTTCGGCGGCCGCCGCGATCACGTTCTCGGCCATCGGCATCACCTTCTCGGCCCACTCCGTGTATTGCGGGTTGAGGGCGTTGACGATGACCGCCGCGCCGCGGCAGGCCTCGATCAGTGCGGCACGATCCCGCGCATCCACCTCGACCGGCTCGACGCCGGGCGCCAGCTCGTTGACCCTGGCGTTGCGCGCCACGCCCTTGACCCTCCAGCCACGCTCGAGGAAGCCGCGCGCAGCCGCGTCTCCGATCCTGCCTGCAGCGCCGAGTATCACAACCGTTTCCATGATCCTGTCTCCATTCATTCGGTTTCAATGACGAGAACATCGTCTCTTTGCCCATGAATGGAAATTTGCTATCCTCGATATCATGATATTCATTTTTGAATGACTGGCATGGCCGAACTCGACCTCAACCTGATCCGCAGCTTCGTCGCGGTGGCCGAAACCGGCAGCTTGTCGGGTGCCGCCCGCCGGCTCAAGGCCAGTCAGCCGACGCTCGGCCGCCACGTCGGCGAACTGGAGCGATCGTTGGGCGTCACGCTTTTCCGGCGCGGGCGTACGGGCTTCGAGCTGACCGAGGCAGGCATGTCGCTGTTCGAGCGCGCGAAAGCGGTCGCCGACGCGGCGAACGCCTTCGCACGGGCCGCCCTGGGCGCGACGGAGCGCGTCGCCGGCACGGTGCGCATTACTGCCAGCGAGATCGTCTCGGCCTACGTGCTGCCGCCGATTGCCGCCAGGCTGGCGGTCGCCGAACCCGACATCGAGGTGGAGATCGTCGCCTCCAACCGCGTCGAGAACATGCTGCGGCGGGACGCCGACATCGCCGTGCGGATGGTTGCGCCGGCGCAGCTCGACCTGATCGCCCGCAAGGTCGCCGACCTGCCGCTGGCTGCCTGCGCGGCGACGAGCTATCTCGAACGGCGCGGCCGGCCGAAGTCGCCCGACGATCTGCTCGACCATGATCTCGTCGGTCTCGACCGCGGCAGCGACCTGATCGATGGGTTTGCTGCGCTCGGCGTGGAAATCGACCGCCACGCCTTCCGCCTTCGCACTGACGACCACGTGGTAAGTTGGGAGGCTGTTCGGGCCGGCAACGGGATCGGCTTCGCCCAGCTCTCGCTGATCCATCGCGATCCATCGGTCGAAGCGCTGCTGCCGGAGCTGAAGCTGCCGATCCTGCCGATGTGGCTCGCCATGCATCGAGACGTGCGCACCAGCGCACGCATCCGCCGCGTCGCCGATTTCCTCCACGATGAGCTGAAGCGCTACGCCGCGGCCTGAGTCGCTTCGAAATCGGCAGTTCGCGCAAGGCCCGACATCGCCAGGACGACGAGCAGCAGCGCCGACAGGGACACGAAGACCGGACCGAAGCCGGTATGCTCGCCGACGAAGCCGATCGCCGACGGCGCGGCCAGAATGCCGGCATAGCCGATCGTGGTCGCAACGCTCATGCCCGCGCCCGACGACATCCCCGGCTGGTTGCCCGCCGCGGAAAATGCGATCGGCACCATGTTGGCGATCCCGAGCCCGCAGAGCGCAAACGCCGGGATGGCCAGCCATATCGTCGTCGACAGTCCGGCCAGCAGCATGCCCGTTGCCGCCACCAGTGCCGACAGGCGCAACGTCGCGACTGCGCCGAAACGATTGCGCACCGCATCGCCGGCGAAACGCATGACAGCCATCGCAGCAGAGAACGCGGCGAAGGCGAAGCTCGCCGTGGCGATTTCCGCGCCCAGCGCCCGCTGCAGGTGGATTGCCGCCCAGTCGAGAACAGCGCCTTCCGGCACCATCGAAAACAACGCCATGACGCCGATCGCGTAGATCGTCGGGTTCTTCGGCAACGCCAGCCGCACCTTCTCGTGCGTGACGGGTCGCGCCTCGGTGATCAGTCGCGGCAGCGCGAAAAGCACGATCACGAGCGTGAACGCGCTGACCAGCGCGGCGTGCGCCACATGACCGAACTGCTGGATGACGAGGCCGCCGGCCGCCCCGCCGACGAACCCGCCGAGGCTCCAGAATCCGTGCGAGGACGACATCACCGCGCGACCAAGCCTGCGTTCTACCGCGACTGCGTTGGCGTTCATGGCAACGTCCATGCCGCCGACCAGAGCGCCGAGCACGAACAGCGTCACCGCAATCGCCGGCAGGTTCGGAGCCAGCGCCACCGCGAGCAGCCCGAACGAGCAGATCACCGCAAAGACGCGCAAAACCGCACGCGTGCCGTGGCGCGACATCAGGTAGCCGCACCAGGGCATGGCGACAAGCGCGCCGATGCCGAACAGCAGGATGAGCAGGCCGAGCGTCGTCGCGGTAATGTCCAGCCTGGTGAGGACCACCGGGATCTGCGGCGCCCAGCTTCCCACCGTGAAGCCGTTGGCGAAGAACATCGCCGCAACCGCCCAGCGGCCGTGTCTCGCCGAAGCCTCGGCCATGGAGCTCTTCCTTTGTGGAGTGAAAAGTCGCGCGCACGCTACTTCGCCCGATGTTGAAATCAAGCCCGCCGGCGGCATACAAATTTTGGCTTGGCACGCCATTCCGGTAACTTTTCCTAATACGACCAAAACGCGGCCACATTTCGGGTTCAGCGTGGCACTGGATGCACGGGTTTGGGGCAGCATCCCGCAGCCGATTCGCTTCGCGAGCGGCTCGCGTGACGGGGCAGGAACTAAAGGACCGAAGTGTCCGTGGGGATAATGAGCATGAAACGCCGCGGCAGCGACAGATTCACGACGCCCGTAGCTCCGAAATCACTGGCCCAGCAGCTGGAGCCCGAACCAAGGTTCCAGAATCCACGCTTCGCCGCGCTGGCGGCCGGCGCGGCCATGCTGGTCTTGCTCGCCGTTCCGGCGGTGGTGACGCTGACAAGCCTCGGCGACGCCGAGACCGCCGTTGAGGCACCGGTCGTGGCCGCACAGGACGGGCCGTCGCCGGCGGTGGCCGAGGCGCCGCCGCAGGCAGAGCAGATTACCATTGCCGCGGACAAGCCGGTGGCGCCATCGGCGCCCGTGGCGCAGGCATCTGTCACGGAACAACAGGCAAACACCGACGGTGGCGCGGCGGGAGCTGGCGTCGAGAGCGACCGATGGGCGCGTGACGCGAAACCCGCGCAACAGACCGCCTCCGCGCGACGCGCCGAAGCGGGCGAGAGTCTCACCGACAGCGGCCCGCTGGGCTACGCCGACAATTCGGCCGAAGACCAGACCGCCTCGATCGGTTCGGGTCCGGATGCCGCGAAGCTCAAGTTCGAGGCGGGCCGCGACGCGGTCGCCTGGCCGGGCGACGGCAAGGACGCTGAACCGAAGGGCGAACAGCCCGCCCAGCAGTCCGCTTCGCAAGACGACGGACTTGCACCGGCTTCGGCTCGCAGCGCCGTCAACCTGCGGGCCGGCCCGAGCACGGGCGCCAAGGTGCTGACGGTCGTGCCAGCCAACGCCGACCTCCGTGCCGAACCGAACTGCAGGCATTGGTGCAAGGTCGAATTCAACGGCACCAGCGGCTTCATCTACAAGAGCTTCATCCGCCACGACGGCTAATCGCCGCCGGCTCAACTCGCGAAGACGACCAGCAGATCCTTGGCGTCGATCTGATCGCCGGCTCTGACGAGCACTTCGGCTACCTGCCCGTCGCGCTCGGCGTGAAGTGCGGTTTCCATCTTCATCGCCTCAATCGACAGAAGCACGTCGCCGGCCGCCACTGCCTGGCCTTCAGACACCGACACGCCGGACACAACGCCCGGCATCGGCGCGCCGACATGCGCCTCGTTGCCCGGCTCGGCCTTGCGGCGCGCCTTGGCCGCACCCGCGCCGTGTGCACGGTCCGGCACCTTGACGCGGCGTGGCTGGCCGTTGAGCTCGAAGAACACTGTGACCATGCCCTTCTCGTCGGTGTCGCCCACCGCCAGGCAACGGATCACCAGCGTCTTGCCGCGCTCGATCTCGACGAAAATCTCGTCTTCCGGCGCCATGCCGTAGAAATAGACAGGCGTCGGCAGCACGCTGACAGGACCGTAGTCCTCCTGCGCATGGGCAAAGTCCGAAAACACCTTCGGATACATCAGCCACGATGCAAATTCGGTTTCGCTGAGTTCGCGCTCCAGCGTTGCCTCGACCTCGGCGCGCTTCGCCTTCAAATCGGCAGGCGCCAACAGCGAGCCCGGCCGCACAGTGATCGGCTTCTCGTTCTTCAGCGCCTTCTTCTGCAGCGCCTCGGGCCAGCCGCCCGGCGACTGGCCGAGGTCGCCTCGCAGCATCGACACGACGGAGTCCGGGAATGCGAGGTCGTGGGCGGGATCCATCACGTCGGCGACGGTGAGATCCTGGCTCACCATCATCAGCGCCATGTCGCCGACCACCTTGGACGACGGCGTCACCTTGACGATGTCGCCGAACATGCGATTGGCGTCGTGATAGGCCTGCGCGACCTGATGCCAGCGCGATTCCAGGCCAAGCGAGCGCGCCTGCTCCTTGAGATTGGTGAACTGGCCGCCCGGCATCTCGTGCAGGTAGACCTCCGAGGCAGGGCCCTTCAGGTCGCTCTCGAAGGCGGCATACTGGTTGCGCACCGCCTCCCAGTAGAACGAGATGCGCCTGATCCAGCCGACCGACAGGCCGGTGTCGCGCTCGGAGCCCTCCAGCGCCTCGACGATCGAGCCCAGGCATGGCTGCGACGTGTTGCCGGAAAACGCGTCCATCGCGGCATCGACGGCGTCCACTCCCGCATCCACAGCCGCCAGCACCGTGGCAGCCGAAATGCCGGACGTGTCGTGCGTGTGGAAGTGCAGCGGCAGGTCGGTCGCCTCGCGCAGCGCCTTGAAAAGCACGCGGCCCGCCGCCGGCTTCAGCAGCCCCGCCATGTCCTTGATGGCGACGATGTGGGCGCCGGCCGCCTCCAGTTCCTTCGCCATCCCGACATAGTATTTCAGGTCGTATTTCGACCGATCGGGATCGAGGATGTCGCCGGTGTAGCAGATCGCCGCCTCGCAGAGCTTGCCCTCCGAGGCTACGGCATCCATGGCGACGCGCATGTTCTCGACCCAGTTCAGGCAGTCGAACACGCGAAAGAGATCGATGCCGTTGGTCGCGGCCTCGTGGACGAAATGCTTCACGACGTTGTCGGGATAGTTCGTGTAGCCGACGCCGTTGGCACCCCTCAGCAGCATCTGCAGCAGGAGGTTGGGCGCACGCTCGCGAACCAAGGCAAGTCGTTCCCACGGATCCTCGGTCAGGAAGCGCATGGCGACGTCGAAAGTCGCGCCGCCCCAGCATTCAAGCGACAGCAGTTCCGGAAGCGCGCGCGCGTAGACGCCGGCGATCGCCGCGATGTCGAAGGTGCGCATGCGTGTGGCCAGCAGCGACTGGTGCGCATCGCGCATCGTCGTGTCGGTGACGAGCACGCGCTCCTGCGCCCGCATCCATTTGGCGAACGCCTCCGGACCGTCCCGGTCGAGCTTCTGCTTAGTGCCGTCGGGAATGCCGGCCTCGACATAAGGCACCTTCGGCGCGGCGGCGGCCGGATCTGGGCGCGCACGTCCGCGCGCCTCCGGGTGGCCGTTGACGGTCACGTCGGCCAGGTAGTTCAGCAGCTTGGTGGCGCGGTCGCGCCGCCTGACCTGCGTGAAAAGCTCGGGCGTCGAATCGATGAAGCGCGTCGTGTAGGAATTGTCGTGGAACTGCGGGTGGCTGATGATCGCCTCGAGGAAAGTGAGGTTCGTCGCCACGCCGCGGATGCGAAACTCGCGCAATGCACGGTGCATGCGCGCGATCGCCTCTTCCGGCGTCGGCGCCCACGCCGTCACCTTTTCCAGCAGCGGATCGTAGAACCGCGTGATGACCGCGCCGGAATATGCCGTGCCGCCGTCGAGCCTGATGCCGAAGCCGGTGGCGCCGCGATAGGCGGTGATGCGGCCATAGTCGGGAATGAAGTTCTGTTCCGGATCCTCGGTGGTGATCCGGCACTGCAGGGCGTGGCCGTTGAGCTTGATGTCTTCCTGAAACGGCACGCCCAATTCCGGCTGGCCGATCGCCGCGCCTTCCAGGATGTGGATCTGCGCCTTGACGATGTCGATGCCGGTCACCTCCTCGGTGACGGTGTGCTCGACCTGGATGCGCGGGTTGACCTCGATGAAGTAGAACTTGCCGGTGTCGGCATCCATCAGGAACTCGACGGTGCCGGCGCCGACATAGCCGGTCGCCTCGGCGATCTTGCGGGCATGGCCGCAAAGTTCACGGCGCTGCGCATCGCCGAGATACGGCGCGGGCGCGCGCTCCACGACCTTCTGGTTTCGCCGCTGGATCGAGCAATCGCGTTCGAACAGGTCGACCACGGTGCCGTGGGTGTCGCCGAGCACCTGCACCTCGACGTGACGGGCGCGCTCGACCAGTTTTTCGAGATAGACCTCGTCCTTGCCGAAGGCGGCCTTGGCCTCGCGCTTGGCCTCCGTCACCTCGCGGCCGAGATCCTCGGCCTTGCGTATGGCGCGCATGCCGCGCCCGCCGCCGCCCCAGGACGCCTTCAGCATCAGCGGATAGCCGATCTCGTCGGCCATCTTCGCGACCTGGGCCATGTCGTCGGGAAGCGGCTCGGTGGCCGGCACCACCGGCACGCCGATCTCCACCGCAAGATTGCGGGCCGCCACCTTGTTGCCGAGACGCCGCATCGTGTCCGGCCGGGGTCCGATGAAAATGATTCCGGCGTCCGCGCAGGCCTCGGCGAATTCCGGGCTCTCCGACAGCAGTCCGTAGCCCGGGTGGATCGCGTCGGCGCCGGATCCCCGGGCGACGCGGATCACCTCCTCGATCGACAGATAGCTCTCTATCGGGCCGAGATCGTGGTCGAGGTGCGGCCCCCGACCGACCTGGTAGGATTCGTCCGCCTTGAAGCGGTGAAGGGAATACTTGTCCTCTTCCGCCCAGATCGCCACGGTTCGGATGCCGAGCTCGTTGGCGGCGCGAAACACGCGGATCGCGATCTCGGAGCGGTTGGCGACGAGGATTTTCTTGATCTTCACTGAGGCGGCCCCGGCGGCTGACGTTGCGGACGCCTATTTCCTAGCCGGAATTTGCTGCACTGCAAACAGCCATGCTTGCGCGATTAAAGTCGAACGATGGTTCACTTCACCACGAACCCGTGCGCAAACGGGTCGCGGTCGTCGATGAAGATCGTGTTGTAGCCGGTCATCCGCGCCCATCCGCCGATCGACGGCACGATTGCCGCGCGACCGTCCGCAAGCGTCGTTTCGGCCTCCACCCGTCCCTTGAACAGCGATCCGATGATGGACTCGTGCACGAAGCCGTCGCCCGCTTTCAGCTCACCGCGCGCATGAGAGCTGCGCCATGCGCGCCGACGTGCCGGTGCCGCAGGGTGACCGGTCGATCGCCTTGTCGCCGTAGAAGACCGCGTTGCGCGCGTCCGCCTCCGCCGAGGTCGGGCGGCCCGTCCACATCACGTGAGACAATCCGCTGATCGCCGGGTTTTCCGGATGAACGAACGCATGGTCCGCATTGAGCCTTTCGCGGATCACCGGGCTCCAGGCGATGAGCTGCCCGGCAGAATGGTCGGCCATGTCGCGGAAATTCTCCTGCGGCTCGACGATCGCGTAGAAATTTCCGCCATAGGCGACATCCACCTTCAGGCGTCCCAGGTCCGGGCACTCGACTTCCAGCCCTTCCGCATGGAGGAAGGATGGCACGTTGGTGATACGCACTTCCTCGACATGCTCGCCGTCGAGCCGGTATTCGGCCAGAACCGGCCCCGCAGGCGCGTCGATCATCAGCCGACCGGGCGTTCTTGGCCGCACCAGCCCGTGTTCGACGGCAAAGGTGACGGTGCCGATCGTGCCGTGGCCGCACATGGGCAGACAGCCGGACGTCTCGATGAACAGGATGGCGATGTCGCAGTCCGGCCTGGTCGGCGGGTATAGAAAGGAGCCCGACATCATGTCGTGCCCGCGTGGCTCGAACATCAGACCGGTGCGTATCCAGTCGTATTCGGCCAGGAAATGCGCCCGCTTCTCGATCATCGTTGCGCCCGAAAGCAGCGGCGCCCCGCCGGCGACCAGCCGCACCGGGTTGCCGCAGGTGTGGCCGTCGATGCAGTGGAAGGAATGGCGTGCCATCGGTATCAGAACCGCTGCGGGCTGAACGGCGTGAGGTCGATCGACGGAGCTTCGCCTGCAACCAGTTCGCGGACAAGCCGGCCCGTTGCCGCCGACTGGGTGAGCCCCAGATGACCGTGACCGAAGGCATAGACAACCCGCGGGTCGCTGCGGGACCTCCCGATCACCGGCAGGGAATCGGGCAATGACGGGCGGTAGCCCATCCATTGCCTGCCGCCTTCCGTCTTCAGCCCGGGCATGAAGTCGGCGGCTTTCTTGAGCATAGCCTCGGCGCGCCGGTAGTTCGGCTGGCGGCGCAGCCCGCCGAGCTCGACGGCCCCGCCCACCCGCACGGCATCGGCGAGCGGCGTCACCACGAACCCGTGGCCGGAAAAGGCAAGCTGCATCCGGAGATCGAAGGCCGACTTCGGCAGTGTGGTGTTGTAGCCGCGCTCGGTTTCGAGCGGGATGCGGTCGCCGAGCTCGCGCACCACCAGATGCGACCACGCGCCTGCCGCCACGACGACATGCCTGCCTTCGAGCCGACCGCCCTCCTCCAGGAGCACGGCGACGTGATCTGGTTCGGAAGTAACCGCGACAACGTCTCCCTCCACCAGTTCCGCGCCGTTGGCAGCCGCATGCTTCCAGATCGCCTTGCCCATGAGTCTTGGGATCGGAAACCGTCTTCCAGGTCGGCATGAAGGTCGCGCGCACGAAGCGCTTGGACAGACCGGGCTGGTACTGCGCGATCTCGTGCTGCGCCAGATGGCGGTATTCGATCCCGAACCGGTCGCGCGCCGACCAGCCGGGCAACGCCGCCTCGAACTCGGCCTCGCTCTCGTAGAGCTCGAGCGCACCGTAATCGTGTACCATTGCGGCCGTGCCGGAACGCGCGGTCAGGCCGGCCCATTCCGCCTCGGCAAGCCGCATCAGCGCCGCCTGGGCGCCAAGTGCGGCTTCGTACCGCTTCGGGCTGCCGGCGCGCCAGAAGCGGTAAAGCCACGGCAGTATCTGCGGAAAATAGGCGGGCGGAATGGCCAGGGGGCCCAGCGGATCGGCAAGCCAGCGGGGAACGCGGGCAATCATGCCCTTGTGCGCCATCGGCAGCACTTCGGGAAAGGCGAGCCCTGCGGCATTGCCCGAACTGGTCTCTTCGCAGACGCCGGTCCGGTCGACCACGGCAACCCGCAATCCCGCTTCGGCCAGGTTCGCGGCCGCGCACACGCCGACGATGCCGGCGCCGACGATCACCACGTCGGCCCTCACCGTCTCGCCCGTCACTGCTCTGATGCGACCGCCTGCCACTTCCGCACCGCCTCGGCTGACGACACCCGCTGTTTCGCGCCCGAAAGAGCCGGTGCCTAGAGCACCGGCAGATCCGGCCGGCTCTCGAGCGCGTCCCTTATCACCTTCTCCACCGCCGCGCGACGCTCGCCGGCCAGCGGCTGTCGCGGCATCCGGACCCGCTCGTTTGAGCCGATGGCGTGAACTTCGGCAAGCTTGATGTTCTGGACGAGATAGGTCGAGACGTCGAGGTCGAGCAGCGGCCGGAACCAACGGTAGATCGCCAGCGCCTCCTCGCGCCTGCCTGCCTGCATCAGCTTCCAGATCGCGACCGTCTCCTTCGGGAACGCCGTGACCAGGCCTGCCACCCAACCGACGGCGCCGACCGACAACGCCTCGAAGGCGAGGTTGTCGACGCCTGTCAGAACGTCGAACCGGTCGCCGAAGGCGTTGATGATGTCGGTGGTGCGGCGGATGTCGTCGCAGGATTCCTTCACCGCCACGAACAGCGGATCCCCAGCGAGTTCCTCCATCACGTCGACCGTGACGTCCACCCGATAGGCGACGCGGTTGGAATAGATCATGACGGGCAATCCGCCCGCCGATGCAACGGCCTTGAGCGTCGCGACCGTTTCGGCCGGATTGGTGTGATAGATCGGGCTCGGCACGATCATCAGGCCGTCGGCGCCGGCTGCGGCGGCCTTGCGGGCAAGTGCCGCGCCGTCGCGCGTTGCCGCTTCGTTGACCGTCAGCAGCACCGGCTTGCCTTCGGCGACGCGCTGCGCGGTCTTGAGCACGGCGAGCTTTTCATCGACCGACAGCATCGGCCCCTCGCCCAGAGACCCTGCCACGATCAGCCCGTCGCAGCCGGCGTCCATCAGCAGTGCGAAACAGCGCTCCATCTCGGCATGATCGAGTTCGTCCTGATCGGTGAACTTTGTGGTCACCGCCGGCAACACGCCGTTCCACATCGCATCTCTCCCAAATCTGATATATCACATGACTAGCAGATTGCATCTCTCGCCGTCAATCTGATATATCAGATCTGCGATGCAGGAATTTGCCTCTCCCTCCGACAACAGCGAGCCAGCTGCCCGGCGCGCCTATCACGCCTTGGAGCGCCTGATCGTCACGCTCGAACTGGCTCCCGGCAGCGTTGCCACGGAAGGCCGGTTGATCGAACTCGTCGGGCTCGGCCGCACCCCTGTGCGGGAGGCCGTACAGCGACTGCAATGGGAAGGACTGGTGGAGGTTCGGCCGCGCGCCGGGCTGGCGATCGCCCCCCTCGATCCTCGTGATTGGCTGCGCGTGCTCGAGGTGCGCGAAGGTGTGGAACGCGTGCTTACACGGCGCGCCGCGACCTATCTGGACGATGGAACCCGGATGATGCTGGGCGACGCGGCAGCCGCCATGCAGGAGGCCGCGGCGATCGGCGATGTCGACATGTTCCTGAAGGCCGACAAGGCAGTCGACGAGGCGATCTCCGCAGCCGCCGACAATTCCTTTGCCTCACGCCTTGCCGCGCCGCTCCAGACCCACAGCCGTCGCTTCTGGTTTCGCTATTGCCGTGCGGATGGCCCAGGCGATTCCGCCCGACAGCATCTTGCCGTGATCCGCCACATCGTCTTCGGGGACGCGGATCGGGCCGAGGCAGAAACCGCGGCCCTCATGGCGCTACTGCGCGAACAGGCGCGGAGCGCCGCAGCCGTTTGACCGAGGTTGCTCAGGCGTCGCGGCCTGCTACCAGCACCTTGCTCTGCCAGCCTTCGCCGGCCGAGACGATGCAGCTCGATCCGTCGGTCTTGGTGGCGAGGATTGTGAAGGTGCCCGTGTCCGACACGAAGATCTCCAGCACCGTCTGCGGGCCGAGCTGTCCGAGCGCCGTCGGCGCTTCGCGATACTGCCTGGCGAGTTCCTTGACGATGTCGGTGCGCTTGCCGCACATCGCGGGCTGCGCGACGGTCTGGCTGACCTCTTGGGTAGATGCGACGGTAGTGCCGGCCAGCAGGGCGGCGGCGATCGTGGCTGAAGCAAAAGCGATCCGTGTCATGACCTGCTCCATGGCCGAGCGCGGTCCACAGGGCGGCGAAGTCGCCGCCTCCGCATCCTCGTTCGGCTGCGTCGGGTTGGAAATCCGCCACTGGCGGACCATTGCCGAAACAAGGCGCCAGGGCGCGTCGCCGTTCCATCACGAAATTGTTTCGGCTGGATATATAACGTGAAAACGCAGGCGCTGACAGCCGTAGCAATCGACAAAAAGGCCGCGCCGACAGGACCGGCGCGGCCAACGAGCTGGGACGCTGTACCTAAGGGGCGTCAGTCCATCGCCTTGAAGTGGAACTCCCCGCCTTCCTTGACGCCGGAGGGCCAGCGCGCCGTCACCGTCTTGGTGCGGGTGTAGAAGCGGAAGGCGTCCGGCCCGTGCTGGTTGAGGTCGCCGAAGGCCGACTTCTTCCACCCCCCGAACGTGTGATAGGCCAGCGGCACCGGGATCGGCACGTTGACGCCGATCATGCCGACATTGACGCGATGGGTGAAGTCGCGCGCGGTATCGCCGTCGCGGGTGAAGATCGCGGTGCCGTTGCCGTATTCGTTGTCCATGGCGATGCCGAGGGCTTCCTCGTAGCTGTCGGCGCGCACGGTCGACAGCACCGGCCCGAAGATCTCCTGCTTGTAGATGTCCATGTCGGTGGTGACGCGGTCGAACAGATGCGGCCCGACGAAGAAGCCGTCCTCGTAGCCCTGCAGCTTGAAATTGCGGCCGTCGACGACGAGGTCGGCGCCCTGCTCGACGCCCGAGTTGATAAGGCCGAGCACGCGCTCCTTTGCCTGACCGGTGACGAGAGGCCCGTAGTCGACGTCGTTGCCCGCCGTGTAGGGGCCGACCTTCAGCTTCTCGATGCGCGGCACCAGCCGCTCGATCAGCGCGTCCGCCGTCTTGTCGCCCACCGGTACGGCCACCGAAATCGCCATGCAGCGCTCGCCGGCCGCGCCGTAGCCGGCGCCGACCAGCGCGTCGGCGGCCTGGTCCATGTCGGCGTCGGGCATCACGATCATGTGGTTCTTGGCGCCGCCGAAGCACTGCACGCGCTTTCCGGTCGCGCAGCCGCGCGAGTAGATGTATTCGGCGATCGGCGTCGAGCCGACGAAGCCGATCGCCTGGATCACCGGATCGTCGAGGATCGCGTCGACGGCTTCCTTGTCGCCGTTGACGACCTGCAGGATGCCGTCCGGCAGGCCGGCCTCGCTCAGAAGTTCGGCGAGCATCAGCGGCACGGAAGGATCGCGCTCCGAAGGCTTCAGGATGAAGGCGTTGCCGGCCGCAAGAGCCGGCCCCATCTTCCACATCGGGATCATCGCCGGGAAGTTGAACGGGGTGATGCCCGCGACCACGCCCAGCGGCTGGCGCATCGAATACATGTCGATGCCCGGTCCGGCACTGTCGGAGAACTCGCCCTTCAGGAGATGCGGCGCGCCGATGCAGAACTCGATGACCTCGAGGCCGCGCTGCACGTCGCCCTTGGCATCCGGAAAGGTCTTGCCGTGCTCGGCCGACAGCGCCTCGGCGAGCTTGTCCATGTCGCGGTTCAAGAGCCGCACGAATTCCATCATCACGCGGCCGCGCCGCTGTGGGTTCGTGGCGCCCCAGGCCGGCTGCGCCTCCGCCGCCGCACGAACCGCGGCATGCAGTTCGTCCGCGCTGGCGAGCGCCACCTTGGCCTGCACCTCGCCGGTCGCCGGATTGTAGACGTCGGCGGTGCGTCCGCTCGTGCCGGCGACGCGCTTGCCGCCGATGAAATGCCCGATCTCCTTCATCGTCTCGCTCCTTGAATGGTCTTGTTGGATTTTGCCCATTGTCCCGCGTTGCCGGAGCGAATGCAACGCGACGGCCTTCGCAACCGATGTGCAAAAATCCATAGTCCGGCGGCCCGGCACATGATATTTCGCATGACAAGAGGGGCAGCCGGCATGAACTGGGACGATGTGCGCATATTCCTTGCGGTAGCACGCACCGGCCAGATACTCGGTGCCGCTCGGCGTCTCGGGCTCAATCACGCCACCGTTTCGCGCCGCGTCGTTGCGCTCGAGGAGGCGCTCAGCACCAAGCTCTTCCGCCGAACCACCACCGGTTCCGAGATCACCCCGGCGGGCGAACGCTTTCTCGTCTTCGCCGAGCGGATGGAAGCCGAGACCATATCCGCGCGCGCCGAGCTTGCCGGCGAGGAAGACGAGATTTCGGGCACAGTCAGGATCGGCGCGCCGGACGGTTTCGGCGTCGCCTTCCTGGCGCCACGCCTCGGCCAACTCACCGAACTTCACCCGAAGCTGTCGATCCAGCTCGTTCCGGTGCCGCGCTCGTTCTCGCTGTCGCGGCGCGAGGCGGACATCGCCATCACGGTCGAGCGTCCGTCGGAAGGCCGGCTGGTGGCGGCCAAACTGGTCGACTATTCGCTCGGCCTCTACGCCTCGAGAGCCTATGCCGAGCGGAACGGCCTGCCGGCGACGCGGACCGAGCTCGCGAGCCATCGTCTCGTCGGCTATGTGACCGATCTCGTGATGGACCCCGCGCTCGACTACGCGGCGGATTTCTGGCCGGGCTGCGAAGCCCGCTTCTCCGTTTCCTCCGCGCTCGGCCAGGTCGAAGCCGTGCGAGCCGGAGCCGGCATCGGCATTCTCCATGCCTTCATCGCGCGCGCCCATCCGGACCTCGTGCCGGTGGAGGCGATCAGCACGATCCGCCGCGCCTACTGGTTGGTCTACCACGAATCGATGCGGCCGGTGCGCCGCGTCCAGGCCGTCTCGAGCTTCATCGCCGAAGCCGTCGAGGCCGAGCGGCGGCTTTTCGCGTGAGCGATTTCTTTGCCGGCTTGCCTCGCGTGGTGCGACATATCAGCGTTCCGCTATGTCTTGCTTTCGCCCGATCCTGCAGTATTCCTGCTTGCGGCGCTTCCGGTGGGGCTGGCGGCGGCGCGTGACGGAGTGGTGGGGGAGAGTGCGCAGTGGGCGAGAGGTGGCAAAGTGACCATCGCCATTGCCGGTTCCCATCCCGAGCCGCTCTTGCAGCGGCCTTGCTTGCCATCCTCGCGCTATCCGGCTGTGCGGACTTCCGCCTCATCACCGGCGATCAATGCGGTGCCTCCGTTTCCTGGAGCTGCGTCACGCCGAAGCCGGTATCTCCAGCTGCACCTGCGGCCGGCACGGAAGGCAAGCCCAACGACCCGGTGGCGGCTGCGTACGACCGGCGGTTCAGGGCGCTGCTTGCGGCCGACCGCGTCACCCGCATCCGCATGCAGACCGGCTACGGCTACGATTCCCGCGATCTTTCGCAGGTAGCGGGGAGCAATTTCCGCGACGAATACCGCACCCTCGACCGGCTCGCCGCCGAGACGCGCGACGACAGATTCGCTGCCGTGCCCGTCGATGGCGGACACGCCGGCGGCGCCCGAACGTTCACACGGCGGTGGCGGACCGCCCGTTCCGATCTCTATCTCGGCGCACCGGACAATGACGGCCACGCCAGGACGTTCGAGTTCTCCGGCCTGCAGGCGCTCAACACCGAAATCGTGCCGCACCTCTTCGGCACGAAATCCGCCGTGCTCACCGGTTCCTGCGACGGCGCGATGGTCGTCGAGGCTGGCCTGGCGAAAACGGAGCACCTCGCGGGGGCCAGGTTCGAGACAAGGGTGAACGGCGGCGACATCACGCTGCGCCCGGCGCAGGATCTGACGCGATGCGAATTTCGTGTCTCGCCGTCAGGCGGCGCACCCTATCCGCTGACCGTGCTGCGCGAGGAAACCGCACACCCACGACTGGCCGAACTCGACAGCCGCTACCAGGTCTGCGCCCAGCCTCGCCTGACCGGCCTGTCGCGATTGGAACGCGCCTTCGCGACGAGCCGCTGGCTGTCGCAGACCTGTCCGTTCCCGGTCGGCCATCCCGTGCTGCTCGACGACCAGCGCGCCGGTTTCGACGCCAAGGTGGAGGCGCTGCTCGGCACCAGGCTGCCGGCCCGCTTCTACGACGAAGTCAATCCGGAGCTGCCGCTCGACTTCAGCCACGCTCCGCACCCCTCGCTGATCGTGATCTCCTATCTCGACTTCAAGGCCGACTTCTCGGGCCGCGTCATCGAGCGCCTGCTGCGCTACCATGCCAGCCGTGGCGTCAAGATCCGCATCACCGTGACGCGCATCCTGCTGCGCGACAAGGACGCCAGGATGCTCGAAGGCCTGGCCGCCGAATACCCCAACGTCCAGCTCCAGGAATTCTCGTGGGAAGCGCCATCGGGTGGCCAGCTCGCCGACCAGGCCGCGCATTTCCATCGCACGCACCACGCCAAGATGCTGGCGGTGCTGTCGCCGAATCCTGCCGAAAACCGGGCCATCTTCGGCGGCCGCAACATTCACGACGGCTTCCTGTTTTCAGACGAGGTCGATCTCTCAAGATTCCCCGATCTCAATCAGTATCAGGGCGCCGACGAGGGCGAGCTGAACTACTTCGCCAACTACAACGACTTCGAGGTGAAGTTCACCGATCCGGCGGTGGTCCGACTCCTTGCCGAGCATTTCGCGACCCTCTGGCACGCCGATGCCGATACCGGCATGATCCGGCCCTTCTCGGTCCCGGTGGAAGATGGAGCGCCGTCGCGTCTCGCCGACGGCACCGCGCGCCATTTCATCTCCGCGCCCTATGCCGACGGCAAGGCGCTGGAGCGCTACTACGCCGACCTGATCGATGCGGCGCAGACCAGTATCGAGATCGTCAATCCCTACCTCAATTTCCCGCCGCTGATCGCCGAGGCCTTCGATCGCGCGCTGAAGCGCGGCGTCGACGTCACCATCATCGGCCGGATCAACCTGAATGGCGACCTGGGCGGCAAGGTGCTCACCGAACTCAACGAGGAGTTCGTCAAGAAATACGCCGACCGCATCAGGCTCTACGAATACCGCAACAAGAAGCTGCTGCTGCATGCCAAGCTGATGATGATCGACGGCCGGCTGGTGACGGTGTCATCGGTCAACCTCAACCACCGCAGCTTCATCTTCGACAGCGAGAACGGCATCGCCGTGCTCGACCGCGGCTTCTACAAGCGCATGAAGCAGATATTCGAATCCTATCGCGCAAGCGCCGTGCGGTTGACCAGCGACGTCACCATCCCGCTGCCCTACAGGATCCTGTTGTCGATCAAGATCATCCGGGACACGATCTGACAGCGTCAGCGAACGGCGGCTAGGTCGCGCCCTCCGCCTCGCGTCGCGCGCGCTCCCGGAAAATGCGCCGGATCACCTTGCCGGTCGTCGTCAGCGGCATGGAATCCACGAACTCGACCTCGCGCGGGTATTCATGTGCCGACAACCGCTCGCGCACCCAAAGCCTGATGTTCTCCGCTTCGGCCTCGCTGGGCGCCACGCCTTCCCGCAGCACGACATAGGCCTTGACGATCTCGGTGCGCAGCGGATCGGGCTTGCCGACTGCCGCCGCCAGCGCGACGTCCGGATGGCCGGTCAGGCAATCCTCGATCTCGGTCGGCCCGATGCGGTAGCCTGACGAGGTGATGACGTCGTCGTCGCGCCCGATGAAGGTGACGTAGCCGTCCTCGTCCATCGTGCCCTGGTCGCCGGTCGTCATCCAGTCATCCACGAACTTGGCCACCGTCGCGTCGGGATTGCCCCAATATTCCAGGAACATCACCGGATCGGGCCGCTTCACCGCGATTTGCCCGGTTTCCCCGGCCTTGGCTGGCCGGCCGTCAGCGTCGAGGATCGCCACCGTGTGGCCGGGAACCTCCTTGCCGATCGCGCCGGGACGCGACACGCCGATCGCCGCGCACGAGGCAAGCACCGCATTGCATTCGGTCTGGCCGTAGAACTCGTTGATCGGCAGCCCCAGCTCGCCCCGCGCCCATTCATAGGTCTCGCGCCCGAGCGATTCGCCGGCCGAACCGATCGACCTGAGCGACAGGCGGAAGCGGCGCGATATTCCGTTCACCGATTTGAGCATCCTGAGCGCCGTCGGCGGGATGAAGGCGTTCCTGACCTTCAGATCCTCCATCAGCGTCAGCGCCTCGGTGGGCTCGAATTTCTCCGAGCGGCTGGAGACCACCGGAACGCCGAGATAGAGGCTGGGCAGCAGCGCGTTGAGCAATCCTCCTGCCCAGGCCCAGTCGGCCGGCGTCCACATCAGATCGCCTTCCCGGGGCAGGAACTCCTGCGCCATCTGGATGCCCGGCAAGTGGCCGAGCAGAACGCGGTGGCCGTGCAGCGCACCTTTCGGCGGCCCGGTCGTGCCCGAGGTGAAGATCATCAGCGCCGGATCGTCGGGGCCCGTGTCTTCCGCAGCGAATTCCGACGAGTGCCCTTCGACGAGCGCGGCGAAATCCCGGGCGCCGCCTTCCGCTCCCGCGGTCGCCACGATCGTCTTCAGCGCCGGAAGGCGATCGGCAATCTTGCGCAGCTTGGCGAGGCCTGCCGCATTGGTGACGACTGCCCGCGCACCGGACACATGCAGCCGGTATTCCAGCGCCTCGACGCCGAAGAGCAGCGCCAGCGGCACGGCGACGGCTCCGAGCTTGTAGATCGCGACATGCGCGATGGCCGTCTCGAAGCACTGCGGCAGGAGCAACGCGACCCGGTCGCCGCGCCCGACACCTTCGGCCCGCAAGGCATTGGCCAGCGCGTTCGACCGCGCGGCCAGATCGCCGTAGGAAAGCGGTATCGCCTCGCCGCCGCGATAGTCGATCAGTGCCGTGCGGTCCGGCTCGCGCGCCGCCCAGGCATCGGCAACGGCCGTGCCCATGTTGAAGTGCGCGGGAATTTGCCAGCGGAAGTCGCGACAGAGCGCCTCGTAGCTGTCACGCCGTTCGAGCATGTGGCGCGGCCGCCCCTCTCGCGAAAAAGTTGGTGCCCCTGGCCGGGCTCGAACCAGCACTCCTTGCGGAACTCGATTTTGAGTCGAGCGCGTCTACCAATTCCGCCACAGGGGCCCGGGATCCGAAGACCCGGCGGCTGCGGACTATAGAAAGATGCCGGCCCGCGTCAACTTCGGCGTACGCGCTGCGGACGATCGCCGCTGCAACCGGGGTTACCCGCATTTCGCCGTTGCGGACGACCGGCAGGCGGCGCATCATCCGGTCTCCCGGGGAGACATGAGATGACCGCTTCCGACACCGCCCTGCTCGTCGTCGACGTGCAGGAATCCTTCCGCCACCGCCCCTACTGGACCGACATTGACCTTCCGCCGTTCCTCGACAGGCTGCAGGCGCTGATCGACGGCGCGGTTGCGGCTGGCATTCCGGTCGTCCAGATTTTCCATGTCGAGGAAACCGGCGCGTTCTCGGAAGCCTCCGGCAACATCGTCACGCTGGCGCCGGTGCGCATCCAGCCGGACGTGGTGTTCAGGAAGCACCGTCACAGCGCCCTCGTCGGGTCCGGCCTCGAAGAGTGGCTGAAGGAACACGGCATTCGGCGGCTCATCGTCTGCGGCGGACGCACCGAGCAGTGCTGCGAGACGACGACCCGCCATGCCTCCGATCTGGGTTACGAGGTCGACTTCGTCAGCGAGGCGACGATCACCTTTCCGATGACCGGAGCCGACGGCCGGACATGGAGTGCCTCCGACATCAAGGCACGAACCGAACTCGTGCTCGACGGCCGCTTCGCACGCCTCGCCACGGTCGAGGAAGCGCTGGCAGCGGCGCGCGCCCCGGTTGCCGCGTAGGCACGAACGCGCGTGAACGCAGCGGCACCTTGCCGCCATTGCCTCGCCCAGAAATTCTTCCTATTGAGGCCTGCCGCCGCACCAGGCGGCTGTTCTGCCGGTGATTCTGGGCCGCTGATGCTTCGACGCCTCTACGACTGGACGATGTCGCTCGCGGCCTCCCGCCATGCCGAGCAGGGGCTGTTCGCCGTCGCCTTTGCGGAGAGTTCGTTCTTTCCGATCCCGCCGGACGTGCTGCTGATCCCGATGGTGCTCGCCAATCGGGAAAAATGGGTGCGCTATGCGCTGATCTGCACGGTGGCGTCGATTCTCGGCGCGCTGCTCGGCTACCTGATCGGTGCCTGGCTGTTCGACGCGATCGGCCACCGCATCCTGGCCTTCTACAATGCCGAGGACGCGTTCGCCCGCATTCAGGCATGGTACGACCGCTGGGGCGGCTGGGGCGTGCTGTTCGCCGCCACCACGCCCTTCCCCTACAAGGTGCTGACGATCTTCTCCGGATTCGCCAAGCTGAACCTCGCCACCTTCGTCGTGGTCTCGGTGGTCGGCCGCGGCCTGCGCTTCTTCATCGTCGCCTGGCTGCTCCACCGTTTCGGCGAGCCGATCCGCGTCTTTATCGAGAAGAATCTCAGCCTTCTTTTCACCCTGTTCATGGTGCTGCTGGTGGGCGGCTTCGTGGCAGTGAAATACGTGTTTTGAGGACCGCATGACCCTTACCGCACCTACCGGAAGAACCCAGACCTGGGCGGCGATCTTCCTGCTCGTCGGCATGGCGGTTGCGGTCGGCACCGCCCTCGGCTTCCAGTATATAGGCGGCTACATCCCCTGCAAATTGTGCCTCGAAGAGCGCATCCCTTACTACACGGGCATTCCACTGATGGCGCTCGCAGCGGTCTCGGCGAGCCTTCGCTGGCCGCCCCTCGTGACCCGGCTGCTGCTTCTGGCCGGAGGCCTGCTGATGACGTGGAGCCTCTACATGGGCGGCTACCACTCCGGCGTCGAATGGGGATGGTGGGCAGGGCCGGGCGATTGCGGCGTCGTCGACTCGCCCGACACCGGGGGCAAGGGCATCCTGGACGCGCTGAACACCTTCGTGCCGCCGTCCTGCGACGAGGCCGCGGGCCGCTTCCTCGGCATCTCGTTCGCCGGCTGGAATTTCGTCGCCAGCGTGGTGCTGGCGATCGTCGGCTGGTGGAGCGCCCTCACCCGCCGGGCCTGACGTGCCGGGGCTTACGGCTCCAGCTCGACGTCCCAGTAGAGATAGTCCATCCAGCTTTCGTGCAGATAGTTCGGCGGGAACAGCCGGCCGTTGTTGTGCAAATCGTGCACGGTCGGCTGGAAGGGCTTCTGCATCGGCCACATGCGCGCGTCCGCCGGCATGTGACCGCCCTTCCTGAGATTGCACGCCGAGCAGGCGGCGACCACGTTCTGCCAGGTCGTCTCTCCACCGCAGCGCCGCGGCACCACGTGGTCGAAGGTAAGGTCCTCGTGGGTGCCGCAATACTGGCACTGGAATCGGTCGCGCAGGAAAACGTTGAAGCGCGTGAAGGCGGGAAAGCGCGACGGCTTCACGTAGCTCTTCAGGCTGACGACGCTCGGCAGCTTCATCGAGAAGGACGGCGAGGAAACCGCGTGCTCGTATTCGGCGACGATGTTCACCCTGTCCAGGAACACCGCCTTGATCGCGTCCTGCCACGACCAGAGCGAGAGCGGATAATAACTGAGCGGCCTGTAGTCCGCGTTCAACACCAGAGCGGGAAGCCCATCCGGCGAGACAGCGATCGTCACGTAACTCACCTCCTGGATGGCTGCTTCGATCGATGCGGATACTGTAAGCAGGTGATGACAGGAATGTGAAGCGCCAAAAACGCCGCTGCCACGTCTGAAGTCGCATCTTTTTGCATGTTTTTCGCGGGGTTATGGCACCGGTGCGGCATCCCTGCCCCGCATTTCGCGGTAGTAGGCCCAGAAAAGCCGCGCCGCCACACCGCGCCAGGGCGCCCATGATTCGGCCTCCTGCGCGAGGCGCTTGTCGCCTGGACGCGGGTCGATCCCGAGCGCATGACCGACCGCGCTCTGCAGGGCGACGTCGCGGGCGGGAAAAACGTCGGGGTGCCCTGCCGCGAACAGCAGGTAGCACTCGGCCGTCCACGGTCCGATTCCAGGCACGGCGACCATCCGTGCGATCGCGTCGGGCGCCTCCAGCCCGCAAAGATGCTCCAGGTCGAGGCCGTCGCGGACCGCCGCCGCGATCGCCAGCAGCGCCTTCTGCTTCGGCCGCGACAAGCCGGCGGTTCGAAACACGTCGTCGTTCACCGCCAGCAGGGCTTCCGGGGTGAGCGGATCGACCAGTAGCTTCAGCCGTCCGAATATCGCCTCGGCGCTGGCCCTTGAGACCTGCTGCGACACTACGATCGAAGCCAGGCCCTCGAAACCCGGCGGCATCAGCCTGAGCGGCACCTCGCCGGCGCGCTCGATCACTGCCGCCAGTCTGGGATCGGCGGATTCCAGCGCAACCAGTCCGGCGGCAATGTCGTTCAGGGTGGTGATTTTTCGCATGTCGCCCGATCGCCTTCCGCCCTTGAAGGCGCCACGCCCGCAAAGTAGCAATCGCCCCATGGCCTCAACAACCTGTTTCCAGACGGCATGAGCGATCCGGTATTCCGCTTCGCGCCGAGCCCGAACGGCATGCTGCATCTCGGCCACGCATTCTCGGCCCTGCTCAATTTCGACATGGCGCGCGCCGCCGACGGACGATTCCTGCTCAGGATCGAGGACATCGACACCACCCGCTGCACGCCGGAATTCGAACGCGCCGCCCTGCACGACCTCGCCTGGCTCGGCATCGAATGGGAAGAGCCGGTGCGCCGGCAATCAGATCATTTCGCCGACTACCTCGAGGCGCTCGACCGCCTCATCGACGAGGAACTCGCCTATCCCTCCTTCATGAGCCGCGGCGAAGTACGCGCGACGATCGTCGAGGCGGAGGCCGACGGCGAGGTATGGCCGCGCGATCCCGAGGGCGTTCCGCTCTACCCGACCGGCGAACGCCGCCTCTCGGCGCGCGAGCGTCGCCGCCGCATCGAGGCGGGCGAGCCGCATTCATGGCGTCTGGACGTCGAGGCTGCGCTTTCGCGCGTCTCCGTTCCGCTGACGTGGCAAGAGGAGGGACACGGCCCCGACGGAGAGACGGGGGTGGTCCGCGCCGACCCGGGTGCCTGGGGCGACTTCATCATCGCCAGGCGCGACACGCCGACCAGCTATCACCTGTCGGTGGTGGTCGACGACGCTCTGCAGGACGTCACCCATGTCGTGCGCGGCCGCGACCTGTTCTTCGCCACCGCCGCGCACCGGCTCATGCAGGAACTGCTCGGCTTGCCGGTACCGGTCTGGTGCCACCACGACCTGATCCTCGGCGAAGACGGGCGCAAGCTGTCGAAGAGCCGCGGAGACACCGCGATTGCAGCACTGCGCGAGGCGGGCGCAACGCCCGGCGACATCAGGCGCGTCGTCGGCCTTGCCTGACAAAGCGGCGGAGTCAGCGGATCAGCGAACGCGCCAGCGTCGCGACCAGGAAAAGCACGAAGGCGCCGCCGAGCCCGTAGGTCGCGGCCCTCCCGACCTCCGAAAGGTCGATGCCGTTGTAGTTGGCCAGAAGAATGGCACCGAAAAAGCCGCCGCTGATGATGCCGGCATTGCCCATCGGTCCGAAGCCCTGATCACGCATCAGGAAATCGAGACCCAGCGACAGCATGTAGGCGAGCGCCGCCACCGCGGCGATGGCAAACAGCAGCCAGCTTGTGTCGAGTTCCCACAGCATCGCACGTACCCCGATCTTGTCTGGACCAACATACGCGCCATTCCTTGCGCTTTGATTGAGACCTTGTTGGGCATTAAAGCGAACCGCATCATCCCTCCCCTCGCCGAAAGCCGCCCGTGAAGCTCGCCATTCGCCTCGTCCCGCCGCTCTTCGTCCTGCTCTGGGCGACGGGCTTCATCGGCGCGCGCTACGCCATGCCCTATGCGGAGCCCTTCACCTTCCTGGCCGCGCGCTTCGCCGTGACGTTCGCCCTGCTCGGCGCCGTCGCGCTGGTGATGAAGGCCCGCGCGCTTCCTCCGCGCGACGCGATCAACGCCGCCATCGCCGGCATGCTGATGCACGGCATCTACCTTGGCGGCGTGTTCTGGGCCATCGACCACGGCATGCCGGCCGGGCTGTCGGCGCTGATCGTGGGCCTGCAGCCGCTGATCACGGCGGTGCTTGCCGGCGTCTTCCTCGGTGAGCGGGTGCTGCCGCGTCACTGGCTCGGTCTCGCGATCGGCTTTGTCGGCGTGGCGATCGTGGTCTGGCCGACGATGACGGCCGGCGTCGGGGCGATCGGGGTGGCCCCGCTCCTGTCCTGCGGTCTGGCGGTGCTCGGCATGAGCGTCGGCACGATCTGGCAGAAGCGCTTCGTCACCCATACGAGCCTGATCGGCGGCACGCTGTGGCAGTATCTCGGCGGCGCCGCGCTGGTCGGCGTGCTCTCGCTGGCGCTCGAGCGTCACGAGATCGTGCTCAACGCGCAGCTCGTCTTCGCGCTCGCCTGGCTGGTGCTCGTTCTGTCGATCGGCGCGATATTCCTGCTGATGTTCCTGATCCGCGAGGGTGCGATCTCGAAGGTGGCCTCGCTGTTCTATCTCGTTCCGGCCGTCACCGCCGTGCTCGCCTGGCTGCTTTTCGACGAGAGCCTGTCACCGGTCCAGATCGCAGGCATGGCGGTCGCCGCGCTCGGCGTGGCGCTCGCCACCACTCAGTCGAGAACCCTTGCGCGCGCGCCCAGATAGCGGTGGATCGCGGCATTGAGCTCGCCGCCGAGAATGAAGATCGCCGAAATGATATAGAGGAAGACGACGGCGATCATGATCGACGCCAGGCCGGCATAGGTCGTCACGTAGGACGAGAACCGGTCGATATAGGCGGCAAAGATGGACGATCCGGCGACCCATGCGATCAGCGTGAACAGGATGCCGGGAGCAATGTCCTGCAGCCGCCGCTTGCCCGCAGGCAACCAGATGTGCACCGCCACCAGGCCGAGCACGATCACCGCCGAGGCGATGATGTAGCGCCAGATCGTGATCGTGCCCATGTAGGGGCCGATCCACTCGAAGCGCGCAACCGCGAGCCGGCCGATCAGCGGCGCCAGCACCAGAAGCAGGCTGATCGCCAGGAAGCCGATCGTGGCGATGAACACGAAGGCGAAGCTCTGGATGCGTCGGTAGAAGAACGAACGCGTCTCGGTCACCCGGTAGGCGCGGTTCAGCGAGGTTCTGAGCGCCTCGATTCCGTTCGAGGCGAATACCGCCGCCACGATCACCGAGAACGTCAGGAAGTCGCCGCGCTGCACCGACAGCACGGAATTCACTTCCTCCGCGATCGGCGCCGCGATCTGGTCGGGCCAGGTATCGAAGACGATGTGGACGGCGGTATCGGCGAAGGCCTTGGCGCCGATGAAGCTGGCCAGAGCGGTTGCGAAGATCAGGAACGGGAAAAGCGCCATCAGCGCGGTGATCGCCAGATGGCTGGCCATTGACCAGCCGTCGTCGGCGTCGAAATGGCCGAAGGCATCCCACAAGACGCGCCGCACCGCGATGAACCTGCGCACCTGCCCTCCTCTTCCGGTCGTTACGCCGTGCGCGAATATGTGAAGCGTTTCCGGGAGTTGGGCAAGGCAAACCGGCACATGCGGACGCGGTGTGGCATTGAAGCACCCTCTGCCGGCTTCACTTCTCCACCGCTTTCTGGCATCGCAGGGGCCTCAGGCGCGGGTTTGCCGCTGCCGACGGCCAGCCGGCCGAAGAACCGACGAAGGACCCTCCATGGCCACGCTCTTCAACATCCTCGCCATCCTGGTCATGGTCGCGGTTGTGCTCGTGCTGATCCGCGGGCTGATCAATCTGATGCGCGGCGGCTCCGGCAACACCTCCAACAAGCTGATGCAGGCACGCGTGCTGCTGCAGTTCGTGGCCATCGTCTTCGTGCTGCTGACCGTCTACTTCATGCGCAAGAACGGCTGAGACGGGAGGTCCGCTGATGGTCGTCCTCAACAAGCTCTACACGCGCACCGGCGACGACGGCACAACCGCGCTGGCGAGCGGCGAGCGCCGGCCCAAGAACGATCTGCGCATCGAGGCCTACGGAACCGTCGACGAAACCAATTCCTGCATCGGCATGGCGCGCGTGCACACCTCCCATGCTCACGCCGAGATCGATGCCATGCTGGCGCGGGTCCAGAACGATTTGTTCGACTTCGGCGCCGATCTCGCCACGCCCGATACCGGCGAGGAACTGCCCTACGAGCCGCTGCGCATCACGCCCGGCCAGGTGGATCGCGTCGAGGCAGAGATCGACCGGCTGACGAAGAACATGAAGCCGCTGCGCTCCTTCGTGCTGCCGGGCGGAACGCCGGCCGCCGCCGCGCTGCATATTGCACGCGCCGTCGCCCGCCGCGCCGAGCGGCTGGTCGTGGAGCTCGCGTCAAGGCCCGACGAAAGGGTGAGCCCGGACGCGCTGAAATACATCAACCGCGTCTCCGACCTGCTGTTCGCCGCTGCGCGCGCCGTCAATGACAACGGCGAAGCCGACGTGCTATGGGTCGCGGGGGAAAACAGATAGGTCGGCGCGACGGGGGGCCGGGAGCATGTTCATCCCGCTGCACGACGCCAACAGCCTGCGCTACATCAAGGTCCAGTACGTCACGATCGGCCTGATCGCTGCCAACGTCGTCGTCTTCCTGGTGACCAGCCTGGCCAGCGAGGCAGCTTCCCAGGCGGCCGTGCTCGGCCTCGGCTACATTCCCGCGGTCGCGCTGGACCACGAAACCCTGCCGCCGCAATACGTGCTGGTGCCGGAGACGGCCACCTACGTCACCTATGCCTTCCTCCACGGCGGCTTCTGGCACATCGCCGGCAACATGATCTTCCTCTGGATCTTCGGCGACAATGTCGAGGATGCGCTGGGCCATGTGAAGTTCCTGGTCTTCTACCTGCTGTGCGCCGCGGCCGGAGCCTTCTTCTACGGCATCCTGGCGCCCGCCTCGCCTGCGCCGCTGATCGGCGCCTCCGGCGCCATCGCCGGAGTTGTCGCGGCCTACCTCCTGCTCCATCCGCGGGTGAAACTCTGGGTGCTCGCCTTCGGCCGCATCCCGCTGCGCATTCCTGCCTGGATCGCGCTGGCGCTGTGGATCGGCTACCAGGTGGTGATGCTGTTCGCCCATCTCGACGACGAGGTGGCGTGGGGAGCCCATGTCGGCGGCGTCATCGCCGGCGCCGTCCTCGTGCTGCTGATGCGCCGCCGCGGCGTGCCGCTCTTCGACCGCGAGATCGTAACGCCGAAAGCGGTGCGAACCGAGCAGTCGCACCCGGTCGCCCCGCAGCCGTCCGCACCTGCACCGCGCTGGGGCCGGCAGTGATTTCAACCGGTTTGACGATTTGCGCGCGTATTGACGCCCTTACACGGGCTGACTAGGTTCCGCGCGCCCGGGCGGCGTCTGCCGCGTGCCGTGCACGACTGTTTTCCGTTTCGCCGCAGGCATGTCGGTTTCCGGCAAGTCACGCGGTGCCGGCGCCGCTACCACCCGCAGCCGGAAGTCACCAGAACGGCCCCGTCAGGAAGGCCCGACCAGAAAGGGATGTCCGCCATGAAGATCCTCGTGCCCGTCAAACGGGTCATCGATGCCAACGTCAAGCCGCGCGTCAAGGCGGATGGCAGCGGCGTCGAACTTGCCAACGTCAAGATGGCGATGAACCCGTTCGACGAGATCGCCGTCGAGGAGGCGATCCGCCTGAAGGAGGCCGGCAAGGCCGACGAGATCGTCGCCGTGTCGATCGGCGTCCAGCAGGCGCAGGAGACGATCCGCACCGCACTCGCCATGGGCGCTGACCGCGGCATCCTGGTCAAGGTCGAAGGCACGGTCGAGCCGCTCGACGTCGCCAAGATCCTCAAGGGGATCGTCGACGAGGAGAAGCCCGAACTGGTGATCCTCGGCAAGCAGGCGATCGACGACGACGCCAACCAGACTGGCCAGATGCTGTCGGCCCTGCTCGGCTGGAGCCAGGCGACGTTCGCCTCCAAGGTCGAACTCGGCGACGGTTCGGCCAAGGTGACGCGCGAGGTCGACGGCGGCCTGCAGGTGATCGACGTCAAGCTGCCGGCGATCGTCACCACCGACCTGCGCCTCAACCAGCCGCGCTACGCATCGCTGCCCAACATCATGAAGGCCAAGAAGAAGCCGCTCGACGAGAAGGCCGCCTCCGACTACGGCGTCGAGGTCAAGCCGCGCCTCAAGGTGCTGAAGACCGAGGAGCCGGCGGGCCGCAAGGCCGGCGTCAAGGTCAAGGACGTCGCCGAACTGGTCGACAAGCTCAAGAACGAAGCCGGCGTGCTCTGATCGGGCAAGGAAAGGAATAAAGACATGGCCATTCTCCTCGTTGCCGAACACGACAACGCCTCCCTCTCCGACCAGACGGCGAAGACGCTTTCGGCCGCCGCCAAGATCGGCGGCGACGTCGACATTCTCGTCGCCGGCAAGGACGCCAAGGCCGCCGCCGACGCGGCCGCCAAGCTCGAGGGCGTGCGCAAGGTGCTGCTGGCGGAATCCGACGCGCTCGCCGAGCGCCTCGCCGAACCGCTCGCGGCCACGGTCGTGAAGCTCGCCGGCGACTACGACGTGCTGATCGCGCCGGCCACCACGATGGGCAAGAACGTCATGCCGCGCGTTGCCGCCCTCCTCGACGTGATGCAGGTCTCCGACATCATCGCGGTCGAATCCGCCGACACGTTCAAGCGGCCGACCTATGCCGGCAACGCCATCCAGACGGTGCAGTCGACCGACGCCAAGAAGGTCATCACCGTGCGCACCTCCGCCTTCCAGGCGGCCGGTGAAGGCGGCTCGGCTTCCGTCGAGACAATCGACGCCGCCGAGGATCCGGGCGTGTCGAGCTTCGTGGAAAACCGCATCGCCGAGAGCGACCGGCCCGAGCTCACCTCCGCCAAGATCATCATCTCCGGCGGCCGCGCGCTCGGCTCCTCCGAGAAGTTCCAGGAGGTCATCCTGCCGGTCGCCGACAAGCTCGGCGCCGCCGTCGGCGCCTCGCGCGCCGCGGTCGACGCCGGCTACGCGCCGAACGACTGGCAGGTCGGCCAGACCGGCAAGGTGGTCGCGCCCGACCTCTACATCGCCTGCGGCATCTCCGGCGCCATCCAGCACCTGGCCGGCATGAAGGACTCCAAGGTCATCGTGGCGATCAACAAGGACGAGGAAGCGCCGATCTTCCAGGTTGCCGATTACGGCCTCGTCGCCGATCTCTTCGAGGCGCTGCCGGAGCTCGAAAAGGCGCTTTGACGCCTATCAGCCAAGCGTAATAGACTGCGATGGCCGGGGTGGACGAAAGCCACTCCGGCCATTTACTTTGCAGCGCAACAAAACGGCGCCGAGACGGCGCCGCAAGAACAATGACGGGATCGGTCATGACGGGCAGGATCGCAACGGTCGGCATCATCGGCGCAGGCCAGATGGGCGGCGGCATCGCCCATGTCGCGGCGCTGGCGGGCTACAATGTGCTGCTCTACGACATCTCGGGCGAGCGGATCGAGACCGGCATCGCCACCATCAGCGGCAACCTCGCCCGCCAGGTCAGCTCGGGCAAGATCAGCGACGCAGAACGCAAGGCGGCGCATGGACCGCATTGCGCCGGCAGTCGAGATTTCCGACCTCGCCGGCGTCGACCTGGCGCTGGAGGCCGCGACCGAGGACGAGACGATCAAGCGCAAGATCTTTGCGCAGCTCTGCCCGGTCCTCAATCCCGAGGCGATGGTCGCCACCAACACGTCGTCCATTTCCATCACACGCCTTGCCGCACAGACCGACCGGCCCGAGCGCTTCATCGGCATCCATTTCATGAACCCCGTGCCGGTGATGAAGCTCGTCGAACTGGTGCGCGGCATCGCCACCGAGGACGAGACCTTCGTGGCGGCCCGGGAATTCGTCACCAGCCTCGACAAGACGGTCACGGTGGCGGAGGACTTTCCGGCCTTCATCGTCAACCGCATCCTTCTGCCGATGATCAACGAGGCGATCTACACGCTCTACGAGGGCGTCGGCTCCGTCGAGGCGATCGACACGGCGATGCGGCTCGGCGCCAACCACCCGATGGGCCCGCTGCAACTCGCCGACTTCATCGGTCTCGACACCTGCCTGTCGATCATGCAGGTGCTCTACGACGGGCTGGCGGATTCCAAATACCGGCCCTGCCCGCTGCTGGTGAAATATGTCGAGGCCGGCTGGCTCGGCCGCAAGGCCGGCCGGGGCTTCTACGACTATCGCGGCGAGACGCCGGTGCCGACCAGGTAGGTCGGATCGGCCGCTTACTGATAGAGTGCCGGCGCGGCGTGTTCCTGCGCCTGCCTGATACAGCCGCATCCGCGACCACGACCTTGTTGCGCCCGCCGCGCTTGGCTTCGTAGAGATGCTCGTCGGCAATGCGGAACAACTCGGAAAAGCCGAGCGGATGGTCGAAAGTTGCGCACCCCACGCTCACCGACAATGCACAGCGGCCGAGGCGCAGCTCGCTCCCGGCATGAAGAAGCCGAATTCCTCGCCGCCGAGACGGCCGACGAGGTCGCCCTCGCGAACTGCCCGCGACGGCGCGGCCCTCACGAAAAGCCCGGAAAATAGTCGACCTTGATGCGCGAACGCGCAACGCCCATGCCGCGCAGCATGTCGCGCAACGCCTTCACCATCGCCTGCGGACCCGAGATGTAGAAGATACGCTCGGCGAAATCCGGAATGGCTCGGCGCACCAGCTTCTCGTCGATGTAGCCGGGATAGTCGCCTGGCCGCGGGTTGCTCGCCACCGCATGGACCGTCCTGACCCCGAGCCTGTCGCGCGCCTCGGCCAGCACGTCACCATAGGCGATATCGTCGGGCGTTTCGGCTCCGTAGAGCATGACGATCGGTCGCGCTTCGTCGTGGTCGATCAGGTATTGAAGCATGCTGCGGAAAGGCGTGACGCCGATGCCGCCGGCCAGGAATGCCAGCTTTGCATCACGCCGCGACGGCAGCGTGAAGTCACCGGCGATCTGCGAGGCATGGATCGTCGAGCCCGGCCGCAGAGATGCCAGCCGCCGCTTGAAAGCGCTCGACTCGCGGTAGAACTTGACGCCCAGCCGGACCGTCTCCTCGGTGGGCGAGGACGCCACGGTGAAGTAGCGCCGGTTCCCGCGATTGTCGGCGTTGGGCAGCCCGAGCGTCCACTCCAGATACTGTCCCGCCTGGAAAGCCATCCGGTGCGATGAGCTGAAGATGAAGTCGTAGGTATCGGCGGCGGTGCGCTCGATTGCCTCCAGCGTCAGCACGAAATGTCCCTTCGGGTTCACAGCCCAGGCGAACAGATTGCCGGCGAGAAGGGCGAGTTCGGGCGTCAGGTAGAAGCGTGCCGACATGGATGTCGGGCGCGAACAGGAAGCCGACGATCACCGCGAACACGAGCCGCGCAAGGCGCGTCGTCGGCGCCGTCAGCGGCTCGGTGAGCATGACGAAGGCGAAGAACAGGATCGGCGACGAACGGAACGTCTGCGTCAGGATCATGCCGTAACTGGCGGGATCGGCCGGCAGCAGCGACGTCGCCAGCGCGGCGAGCATGAACACCGCCACCATCTCGAAGCGGCGCAGCTTGCGAAGGAGAAGCAGACCGCCGACCAGCACCACCGGCACCAGGGCGAGATTGCCGCCGACCCACCATGTCGCCGGCTGGTGCAGCAGCAGTGCCGCGGCGGCGACGCCGAAGGCGGCGGGATTGAAGAGATGCTTCCGGCCGATGGCGAACACGAACTTCGAGGCCATGGCCCAGACCGAGGCGAAGATCACTGCACCGAGCGCCGCGGCATCGGCCGTGGTCGCCGGGTCCATGATCAGGAACAGGATCAGCGTGGTTATCGGCACGGATTCGTTGTTCGCCGGCACGCCGTAGATCCGGGCAAACAGCCAGTTCGTCGCCCAGCAGGTGGCGAAGATCACCACCACGGTGAAGGTCATGGAGGCTGGGTCCTGCGGCAGCACGCCGGCGAGCGCGAGCAGGAATGCCGTGCCCGAAAGCGCGGCCAGGTAGTAGAGCACCAGCCGGTACATGGTGAACCGGTCGAGAAATCGGTCGATGGCCGTCATGGCGCGCAGCACTCCTCGAAGCCCGTCGTCATCGTGGCGCGTCCGCCGGCGTCGATGAGGTAGCCCTCGAGCCCCGGCGTCTCCTCCACGAAATAGATGCCGTCGCGGCCCATCGCGAAGGCGGCGGTGGCGAACCGGTCGGCCTCCAGCACGTCGTCGCCGATCACCGTCAGGCTCACGATCTCGCTTTGCCGATCGGGAGCGTAAGGGTTGTAGATGTGGGCGCCTCGCGCATAGCTTCCGGACGTGGCGATGCCTCTTCCGCGCGGATAGACGACCTTGACGATCTGGTCGCCGCGAAAAGGATGGCGGATGCCGACGCGCCAATCGTTTCGCTCGGCATTGCTGCCGCCGGACTGGATGTCGCCACCGGCGTCGATGAAGAAATCGCACACCCCGGCTTCCCGGACCATCTCGGCGGCCCGGCGTATCGCCCAACCCTTGACGATACCCGACGGATCGATGCCGCCGGAAGGTTTTTTGATGTCGAAGAAGCCGTCCGTCTGGGCGTGCGTCAGTCTCGGCGAGCGCGAGCACTTCGATCATCTCCGGGCTGTAGTCGGCCTCGGCGAGTGCGCCCGCATTGATGAAAGACGACCTCGCTGTCGTCGCGGAACGGGCTGAAGCGCCGGTCGACCGATCGGAAGAACGCGAACACCGCCTCGATCAGCTCGCGCGAGCCTCCGCCGCCGACCTCTACGGTGATCGGCATTCCCATGATGAGCCGGGTCTCGCGCATCGGCGGTATCCTACTGGCCAGCCTGGCGAAGCGCGCCGCCGAGCGAGCGTATGAACGCCCGGCTCGTCAACGTGGCGCCGGAGATGATGTCGACATTGGCGCTCTGGGCCCGGATCGCCTCGTCGCGCAGCATCGGCAGGGCCTGTCGGTTGATGCGCACCGATGTCTGGCGGTCGTTCGGCCACTGCAGCAGGCCCAATTCCGTCAGGCGCCCGTTCTTCACCACCGCCTGGATCTGGACGATGCCGTAGTAGGCGTCGGCCGCCGGTCCGTCATAGGTGCCGTCCCGGTAGGTGCCTGCCTGGGTGGCGCTGCTGTACTGGACAAGTCGCACCGGCGGCCGCGAATAGGCCGGCCGCGGTTGCGGCACCGGCACGGCCGAGCGCGGCAACGGCGGAAACTGTGGCTCCGGCAGCGCGCTGGCGGTTGCCTCCTGCGTTGCGGCTGCCGGAGCCGGTGTCGGCGGCTGCGGCGTCGCCACCGGCACGTTCGCCGAGGGGGGCGGCGAAATCCGATCGAGAACATTTTTGGTCGATGGCGCCGCCTGGGCAGGCCTTGCGGCGGACGGCTGCTCGGACATCGACGGTTGCGGCGGAGTTATTGCCGCCGTGGTCTCGTTCGAGGTACGCGGCCGCCTCGTGTCGACACGATCTACGGCAGGTTCAGACTTGGGCGCAGCCGGCTTGGCGTCACTGCCATCGGAGATCTGCGGCGACAAGGGGAGCGGGGCGGCGGCTGCCTCGGGCAGCGGCGCTGCCAGCGGGTCGCCGTCCACGCCACCGGTCGGCTGCATCAACACATAGGCGCCGGAGGCGGCAAGGACCGTGAGGGAAAGTGCTATCTTCTTCATGTCGCTTCCGTTTGCGTCTCGGGGCTCCCGCAGTCTGCGGTGCCATCGTCGCGCCGTTTTTGCAGGTCCAAGCTGACACCTGCCTGAAAGCCCCCGGCCGGCAGGTCTGCACCCCCCGCCGACCCGGGATCAGGTGCGACAACTTCTTCCGGAACAACGGCGGGGCTGGTGCGTTTGGGCCTATTCTGCGGTGCACAAATCCAATTGACGCGGCGCAGCATCAGGTATTTTCTGACGACAGCAATATCCGGTACCAGCTATGGCCATCGACAGACGCGGGCTACTTCAGGCCGTCCTGCTGGGAACGGCATCGCGTGCCTTCCACGTGCAGACTGCGGCAGCAGAGGAGCCCGCCCCCGTGGCCCCGGAGCCCCAAGCTCCCACTGCCGATTCCTTCAGTTTCGACAACGTGATCGCCGAGGCCAAGGCCCTCGCGGCAACCGACTACAAGCCGCCCCAGAGCAAGCTGCCGCAGGCATACCGCGACCTTTCCTACGACCAGTACCGCTCCATCTGGTTCAAGCCGGAAGCGGCGATCTGGGCCCACGAACCTACCGACTTCAGGGTCGACCTGTTCCACGCCGGATTCATCTATCAGGACCCCGTTTCCATCTCGCTGGTAAAGAACGGCAAAGCGACCGAGGTACAGTTCTCGACCGACCTTTTCGAATATGGCTATCTGGACAAGCGGCCTCCCACCGAGGAAGGCATGGGCTTTGCCGGATTTCGCGCGCGCTATCCGATCAACTCGCCCGAGGCCTACCAGGAATTCGTGGTCTTTCTCGGCGCCAGCTATTTCCGCGCGGTCGGCCGTGACCAGGTTTATGGCCTGTCGGCACGTGGGCTCGCAATCAACACCGCGGAGCCGAGCGGCGAGGAATTCCCCGCCTTTCGCGCATTCTGGCTCGAGCAGCCAGGTACGGGCGACGACACCATGATCGTCAACGCGCTGCTCGACAGCCAGTCGGCTGCGGGCGCCTACCGCTTCGCGATAACGCCGGGCGCCGAGACCGTCACCGAGGTGCGTTCGGAACTGTTCTTCCGCCAGCAGACGAAGAAGGTCGGGCTTGCCCCGCTGACTTCGATGTTCCTGTTCAACGAGATGAACCGCGCGGGCTTCAACGATTATCGTCGCGCCGTACACGATTCGGACGGACTGCAGATGCTGACAGGCGCCGGCGAGTGGGTCTGGCGGCCCCTCAGCAATCCGCAAGAGTTGCAGATATCGGCCTTCGCCGACCACCAGCCGAACGGCTTCGGCCTGATGCAGCGGGCTCGGGCCTACAGCGACTATCTCGACGCCGAGGCGAAATACCAGCGCCGGCCGGGGCTATGGATCGAACCCACGGGAGAGTGGGGCGACGGCGCGATCGAACTCGTAGAAATCCCCACCGACAAGGAATTCAACGACAACATCGTCGCCTATTGGCGGCCGAACCTGGCGACGGAGCAAGGCAGCCACTGGGCCTTCGGCTACCGCATGCGCTGGACCAGCGACGTCTTGCCAGCGCCGGAACTGCTGCACGTGAAGGCGAACTATGCCGGTCAGAATCTCGACCAAAACCGGCTGCTTTTCGTGATCGACTACGCGACGAGCGGCGACTGGGCGGACATGATCGTGGAGGGGCTCGAGGTCGAGGCGAGCGCGTCGAAGGGAAAAGCGTCGAACCCGATCATCCATGATTCGCATCCAAGCGAGACCTTGCGCGTTTCGTTCGAACTCGACCCTGCCGGGGCCGACCTTTCGGAGCTGCGTGTGCTGCTCAAGAGGGACGGGAAGCCCGCGAGCGAGACTTGGCTCTACAGATGGACACGCACATGACCGCCCCCCTCGGCACGTCTTATCCGGGCATGCCACCCGAACAGAGGCTGGCCGCCCCGTCGCAGGATCTCCGCAATCCTCCACCCCGGCCCTCGAGATCGACGCCGCTGCGCGTGCAGGCGGCCCGACTGATCACCTTCGGCGGTGCGCTAGCGCTCGGCGCGGCCGGCACCTACGAGATGATCAGGGTCGTGTCCGCCGGCGGAACGACAATTCTCGAGGGCATCATCACGGCCCTGTTCGCCGTGACGTTCACCTGGATTTCGCTTGCCGCCACGTCCGCGATCGCGGGGTTTCTGACGCCTGCGGCCACCCGCCGTCTGTCGGCCGAGCACCTGCCTGAAAGGCTGGTCGCGCGCACAGCACTGGTGATGCCGGTCTACAACGAGAACCCCGTGGCCGTGACCGCGGCCCTGCGCATCATGGGGCGGGGGCTGGCCGAACTCGGCCACAAGGGTTCGTTCGAGATCGTCATCCTGTCGGATTCCAACAATGCCGACTCCTGGGTCGCCGAGACGGTCGCCGTCGACCAGCTACAGCGCGCGCTGAAGGGGCTGATGCCGGTCTGGTATCGCCGCCGCTGGGACAATACCGGCAAGAAGGCTGGCAACATCCGCGACTTCATCGAGCGCTGGGGCGGCCGCTACGACCATTTCGTCGTGCTCGACGCCGACAGCCTGATGGCGCCATCGACGCTGATTGCGCTCGCCGCGGCGATGGAGGCCGATCCGGACCTCGGCATCCTCCAGACCGTGCCCACGCTCGCCGGCGGCCGCACGCTGTTCCAGCGCCTCCAGCAGTTCGCCAACCGCGTCTACGGGCCGGTCGTCGCCAACGGAATGGCTGCCTGGCAGGGCGGCGACGGCAATTACTGGGGGCATAACGCGATCATCCGCACCGCTGCCTTCGCGGCGTGCTGCGGCCTGCCCGAATTGCCGGGCCGCCAGCCCTTCGGCGGGCCGATCCTGTCGCACGATTTCGTCGAGGCAGCACTCATGCGGCGCGCCGGCTGGTCGGTGGAGGTTGCCACCAGCCTTCAGGGTTCGTGGGAGGAAAGTCCGCCTTCCCTCATTGACACCGCCGTGCGCGACCGGCGCTGGGCGCAGGGCAATCTGCAGCACGTTGGCGTCATCAACGCGCGCGGGCTGGCCTGGCCGAGCCGCATCCATTTCGCCATGGGCATTATGAGCTATTGCGCCTCGCCGATCTGGCTGCTGCTCATAGTGGCGGGTTTCGCGCTCAGCCTGCAGGCGAATTTCGTCAAGCCCGAATATTTCCCCGACGGTGTGCAGCTATTCCCGACATGGCCGCTGCTCGATTCCGAACGGATGATCCGGCTGTTCGCCATCACCATGGCAGTGCTGCTGCTTCCCAAGGCGCTCGGGCTGTTTCGCGCGCTGCTGCTGCCAGAGCTGAGGCGCGGCTGCGGTGGCGGGCTACGCCTGGTCGGCAGCGCCCTCGTCGAGCTCGTGATCTCTGCGCTCTACGCGCCTATCATGATGGTCGTCCACAGCCGCCAAATCCTGGAAGTGCTGACAGGCCACGACGCCGGATGGTCGGCGCAGCGCCGCGACGACGGCGCGAGCTGGCGCGACGCCTTCCGTTTCCATCTCGGGCACACGATCCTCGGCTTCGCCACGGCTGGCGTGGCCTGGCTGCTGTCGCCGATGATCCTGGCATGGCTGTCGCCGACGCTTGCCGGCCTGGTTCTGGCGATCCCGCTCTCCTACGCCAGCGGCAGCGCGCAGGCCGGGCGGACATTGCGCCGCTATGGTCTCCTCACCACGCCCGAGGAACGCACCCCCGACCGGACCCTGCGCGAACGGCTGACCGAGCTGACCGCACGGCCCCTGGCGCAGGACGGCATCATGGCGCTCGCGACCCGCGAGGCAGTGCGCGAGGCGCATTTCCGCTGGGCCTGCCCCGCTCCGCGCCGCAGGGGTGCGCCGGACGCCGCGCAACTCACCGCCGGCGAGAAGCTCGCGGAAGCCGAATCGATCGAGGAGGCGCTTGCCTGGCTCGATCCGCGCGAGCGGCTTCACGTTGCCAGCCAGATGCCGCTCATGGAGCGGCTGCTGGGCCTGGGCCGCAGCGGCTGCAAGGCCGCCGAACGACCGGCCGCGCCGGAAAGGGCACCTGCCGGCGTCGCGGAGCCGCGCAACGAAACTGCCGCCAACGAGCCCCAGCTCGCGCTGCCTTTCGGCAGCGCCGCCGCCTGAGCGCGACCGACGAAATGATCGCGGGCCCGGCGGCCCGCGAGCTGCCTACGGCTTGAGCCTTCCGCGCAGGTGGTCCCCCAGCCTGAGCGCGAGTTGCACGATCGTGTAGGTCGGGTTGGCGTGACCGCTGGTCGGAAAGACGCTGCTTCCGCCGATGTAGAGATTGTCGAGCGCATGCACGCGGCAGTCTGCGTCGACCACCCCGGTCGCCGGGTCGGCACTCATGCGCGTCGTTCCCATGTGGTGGTTGCCGCCCCACACCTGGTCGAGCGTCGGGGTGTCGCCGTTCATCAGCCAGTCGACGATGCGCATGCGCCCGACATCCTGCGCGGCCATGGCGGCGGCGATCTTGATCGCGGCCTCCCGCAGCGTCCTCACATCCATGTCCGAAAGGTGCCATTCCAGCGCGATGCGCCGCCAGCCGAACTTGTCGGTCTCCTCGATCAGCTTGACGCGGTTGTCCGGGCGCAGCTCCTGTTCGCACGACGCCATGACGTCGACGACGAGGTCCGGGCATGGCGGATCGTCGCCGCGCAGCGCCGCCTGCAGCGCATCCTCGAAGCTCACCCCACAGGGCTGCGCCGGCGCGAACGCGCCGGTGAACTCGGGCGCGTTCCACTGGTCGAAATAGCCGATCCGGATGCCGAAGTTCAGCACCTTGTTCGCATCCATGTATTGCGGCGTCGGCGAATAGACGAGCATCCAGTCCGGCGGCGTTCGCAGCACCGCCTTTCCGAGCGGCGCGTGCGCGTGCTCCAGGAAATAGCGGCCGACGAGGTCGTGCTCGTTGCCGAGCCCCGCGGGAACCTGGCCGTTGATGTTGAGCATGGCGCGCGGGTTCTCGAGCCCGCCGAGGCAGAGCGCGAATTGGCGCGCCCGCACGGCGAAATCGCCGTTCTTCTCGTAGGAACGGAACACCGCTTCGCTGACATGGCCGCCGCCCTCGTCGAGCTTCATGTCGACGAGATTGGCGTTGGTGAACACCTCGATCAGCTTCGAGGCTTCCAGCTCGGCGCGATACTTCTCGCCGAACCGCGTGGTCGGCCGGCTGAACCGGAACAGACGCGGCACCAGGCCCGTCTCGCCCGGCAGGAAGTCGGGCGGATCGCGCCAGCCCGGCAGGTTGAGGATATCGCTGGCCTCGGCTTCATAGGGATCGAGGTCGGTCTTGGCGATCGGCCAGCCGCTCAGCGGATTGTGCGGACGCGGCTCGAAGTCGTAGGCGTCGAGCGGCCGCGTCCAGCCGCCCCAGTGGTTGGACGTGCCGCCGAAATAGCGCAGCCGGCAGGCATCGAGCGGATAGTAGGGCTGGCCGACATTTTCGCCCTCGTAGATCTGCTGCGAACGCTCCTCGAAGTCGAAGTCGCCGCCCTCGAAGAGCCCGACCGACAGGCCGGCGGCGGCAAGCCGCCGCGCCAGCGTGATGCCGGCCGGGCCGCTGCCGATGATGCAGACGTCGTAGACCTTGTCCCGGAAGCGGCCGGGCTGCCAGGTTTCGGCGTTCTCGATCATGAGCGGATGCTTTCGGCCAGATCGCCTGCACGGAGCACCCAGCCGTTCGTGCACGACGAGCCCCTCTCCGAACGAGGCGAGCGCGCCCGGCAGCAGCGCGGCGGCCGGAAGAACCGTGGCCGACACGATCACCTGTCGGCGCGTGAACCGGCCGGACGGGGACACGTCGGCGTTGTCTGCGTGAGGATTGGCGGGCAAGCGTTTCCGTCCGTGCATGGGCAGTGCCTTTCGGTGAACCTGACGTTCGACATTACATCGACCTCTCCTTCGAAAGAACAAGCTTCCGACCGTCCGCGCGCGCCGCCCGTGGCGACGTTCCGGGAGGCATTTCGCCGCACGACGAAACATTTCGTGAGGCAAGTCGATTGTGTGTCTGGGCCAGCGCGGGTCGAGCCAGCGTGCCCGCTTCTTCGGGCGGCCAGCCAAATGAAACGACGCAACGGGACGCGTGAACGAACGGGTCCGGTGGAGGAATACCATGAAACACACAGCGAGATCGGGAGGAACGCGCGCCGCCGCGCGAACTCCCGCAGCACGGCGAGCCAGGATTCTCGGATTGGTGGCCGCGACAGTTATGGTGACGGCTGCCGCATCGGCGGCGCAGGCGGCCGGAAGCGGCACCCCCAACGGCAAGCAGGTGTTCAGCTCGGCAGGGTGCTCGGGCTGCCACGGCCAGAACGGCAAGGGCAGCATGGGACCGGGCCTCGCCGGAAACACGAACCTTTCCAGCGCCGAGCACGTGGTCAACCAGATCCTGCACGGCGGCGCCAAGATGCCTGCGTTCCAGGGCCAGCTCTCGAACGCAGAGATCGCGGCCGTCGCGGGCTATGTGCGCAATTCCTGGGGCAACAATTACGGCGACGTGAGCGCCCAGAAGGTCGCCGACATCGCCAAGTCCGGCGGCAGCCAGCAGGCCGCCAATGACGGCGACAGCGGCTCCGGCAGCGCGAATTCCGGCAAGCAGCAGATGGCCGTCGGCGACGTGAACGTGAAGAGCAAGTCGCCGAAGAGCTCTGCCGGCCCGACACAGGACGACCTGATGAAGGCGGCCGACGCCACCGACAGCTGGCTGATGTACAACAAGGGCTACAACGGCCAGCGCTGGTCGAGCCTCGACCAGATCAACACCGACAACGTCAAGGACCTTGCGCCGGCCTGCATCGGGCAGCTCGGCGCCACCGGCACGTTCGAGAGCAACCCGGTCGTCTATGACGGGCTGCTCTACATCACCACGCCCGACGACACGACCGCGCTCGACGCGACCAACTGCAAGGTCGAGTGGACCTATCAGTACAAGCCGTCCGGCCCCGAGCCCTTCCCGACCAATCGCGGCGTCGCCATCGCCGACGGCCGCGTCTTCCGCGGCACCACCGACGGCCACTTCCTGGCGCTCGACGCCAAGAGCGGCGACCTGCTGTGGGAGTCGCGTCCGGTCGATTCCGGCAAGGGCTACTTCCTGAGCTCCGCCCCGGTGGTGTGGAAGAACATGGTCATCACCGGCACGGCCGGCGCCGACTGGGGCGCGCCCGCCAAGCTGTTCGCCTTCGACGTCAAGGACGGCCACACGATCTGGACCTTCGACGAGGTCAAGGACGAGACGTTCGGCGGCGCCGACAAGGCCGAGACCGGCGGCGGCTCCAACTGGACGTCGTACACGATCGACCCCGACAAGGGCATCCTCTACGCCCCCGTCGGCAACCCCGCGCCCGACTTCGCGGCCGAATACCGGCCGGGCAAGAACCTCTACACCGACTCGGTGATCGCGGTGGACCTGAAGACCGGCAAGCTGGACCACTTCTACCAGCAGATCCCCAACGACGCGCTCGACCGCGACACCGCCGCCGCACCCATGCTGTTCAAGGGCAAGGACGGCCACATGAAGCTCGCCGTCGGCAACAAGGCCGGCCACCTGTTCCTCTACGACGAGCAGGACAAGAAGCAGGAGTGGCGCGCCGAGGCGACGACGATCAAGAACGCCGAGCAGGACGGCCACCAGATCCGGCCGACGCCCGAGGGCGTGCATGTCTGCCCCGGCGTCAACGGCGGCGTCGAGTGGTTCGGTCCCGTCTACGACCCGAAGGACAACCGCATCTTCACCCCGGCCGTCGACTGGTGCTCGACCTTCACGCTGGGCGAGGTCCGCTACAATGCCGGCCAGTTCTTCATGGGCGGAAGCTGGACCTTCGACGACGTCGACAAGGCGCAGGGCTGGCTGAGGGCCTACGACGCCAAGACCGGCGACATCGCGTGGAAATACGAGTCCGATCTGCCGATGGTGGCGGGCGTGACGCCGACCGCTGGCGGGCTGCTGTTCACCGGCGAGCTGACCGGCGACTTCATCGCCGTGAACTCGAAGACCGGCAAGGTGCTCTACCGCTTCCCGACCGGCGGGCCGATCGGCGGCGGCGTGGCGACCTACGAGATCGACGGGCGCCAGTACGTGGCCGTCGCCTCGGGCAACAGCTCGCGCACCTGGACGCCGGATTCACCGGCGGCCGCGACGCTGGTGATCTTCGCCCTGCCGAAGCATGACATCGCCTCGGCGGACCAGAAATCGTCCGGCTGAGCCACCGCTCGAACCGCTCCGACGGGCCGGCTCCCAGCCGGCCCGTCTTTTCTCTGACCCATGGAGGCAGTCGATGCGCCACCGACTCCTGTTTTCAGCCACCGCCCTTGCCGCGGCCATCGCCGCTCCGCAGCTCGCCCATGCCTTCTCGCCGACATTGTCGCCCGACGAGGTGAAGCAGGCCGTCGAGCAAGGCAAGCAGATGGCTTCCGACCATTCCCACGGCTACCAGGTGAAGGACTGGGTGCTGTTCGACGTCAAGGACCCGCTCCGCATCACGCCCGACGAGGGCCAGGTCGAGGCGGTCGTCGTCCGCACGCCGTTCGAGTTCGTCCGCTACCGCAGCTACCTCAACAACTGGACCGGCCGCGGCTACACCGATCAGCAGGCCAAGGAGCTCGCCGCCAAGTCCGACGACCAGCTGCGCCTTCTGGTCTACGGCCACTCGGCCGAGAGCGGGCCGGAAGGAAAGGACTTCCTGCAGAAGTTCACCGGCGCGCAACTGAAGCTTTCCGACGGCACCGTCATCAAGCCGACCGGCAGCGACGTCTTCGGCCCCGCGCAGGATTTCTACAATGTCGAGGGCCAGGAATCGGCGATCCGCTGGCTCGGCTACCGCGCCTTCGTCTTCGATTTCGGCAAGCTGGATTTTTCACCCGACCGCGTCGCCTCGCTGAAGGGCACGTTCTCCTTCACCGACCCGCAGGGCAAGGACTACTCGCTCGATCTCGACCTCGCCAAGTATCACTGAGGCGGGACACCTTCAGTTCAGGGGGGGGTGGGCGACGCAGACGCCTTTCCTCGCCCCTTCAGGAGCGCCTCGCCGATCTCCAAGCATTTGTCGGGGACTGGCCGCTCGCAACGTCAGGAAGAGGTGGCGACCGCGCAAGCCTGGAGACGATAGAGCGCGGCGAGGCACCCGCCTTAGTCCCGTCATCTTCGATTGCCACGCCTCGGCCTCGCCTGTGGCGCTCACGCGCCGTCTCCGCCTGACGCGCACATCCGCTATTCATCGCCACGCCCGGGCGGCGGTCGGGCCGTGCTGGCCATGTCGTCCGATCAATCCTCTTCGTCGCCACGCCCGGCATCTCCGCCGTCTGGCATTGTCGAAGAACTCGCGCCTGTCGCGAGGATCGCTGCGCGATCCCGCTGGGCGCTTTCGCCGGATCGCCTTCGGCGATCCGGCTGGGGAAGACGGGCGGCCGTTCGGACGCTCATCTATTCTAATTCGTGCGACCTCGCGGCCGCCCGTCCGGCATCCTGCCCCGCGTCCGGGAGCGGAGGTTCTAGCCCCGCAAGCCGTCGGCAGGGCCCGGACCTAACGCTCTGCGAAGCCGCGCCACCGCGCGCGGCCGATCCGGTACCGTCCCGCCGCCCGGATGTTCGGTGTGCACACCCGTTTCCCGCGCGGCGGTATGGGTGAAGGATAAGCGAGGCGGAGAAGACGGGGACAAATGAGGGAGTGGGGAATGGGGAGTAGCGAGTAGGAACAACGGGTTGGGCTGTGCGGGGCGGCTCGGCTGTCCACGTTTTGGGGTGGCCGCAGCATTGGCGCCCTACCTTCCCTCGACGGGGAGGTCGGCGAGCGAAGCGAGCCGGGTGGGCTGACTGGTGCCCTTCGTTCCCACCCCACCCGCGTCGGATCGCCTCGCTCTTGCTCGGCAACCCTCCGCGACCTCCCCGTCGAGGGGAGGTAGGGGCGCGCGACATCTCCGCTTCGTCATCCCGGAAGCCGGTTCGAGCGGCAGCGAGGACAGGCTGTCCGGGACCCATTCCGTAATGTCGACAGAAGCCACCGCAACGGCGGCCACGTGGCCAACGGCCTTCCTCCCGTGCCTTGCGCGGCCGGTCTCTTCCGGAATGGGTCCCGGACAGACTCACGCCGCTTCGCGCCGTTCGTCTTCCGGGATGACGAACTGCATTTGATGCCTACGACAATCGCAGAAGCCGGCGATTTGTCGCGAAGGTCTCTTCGCCGGACACTGGCCTTCGAGCTGAGCGCCTGAAAGGCCAGGACCGTCAGGCGCCGGTGTCCAAAGCCTTCTGCACCCATGCCTTGGCGTCGCCGCTGTCCCACGCGGCGGGGCCGTTCATGTGGGTGAGCAGGCAACCCTTCGGGTCGATCAGCATGGTCACCGGCAGGCCGAGTGCCAGGCCGCGCTTCTTGGCATCGTTGAACAGCTCCAGCGAGTGCTCCCGGTAGTAGGCGAGATTCTCGATGCCGATTTCGCCGAGGAACTTCTTCGGCTTCTCGTCGCCGCCCGAATCGACGTTGACCGCGACCACCTGGAAATCGTCGCCGCCGAGGGCCGCCTGCAGCCCGTCGAGCGCCGGCATCTCCTCGCGGCACGGCACGCACCATGTCGCCCACAGATTCATCAGCACCGTCCTGCCCTTCAAATCGGCCACCGTCATCGGCTTGCCGTCGGGGCCGGTGAAGGCGAGGCCGGAGAGGTCCTGCGGCGGGTCGGCGGCAAGCATCGCCGCGACCTCGCCGGTCGCCGCCGCCCCGAGCGCCTTGGCCTTGTCGACGCTTCCAGAGCAGTCGACGCCCGGCGCGGCGGCGATTTCCTCGCCGCCATTGTTGCCACCCGGCTGACCTATCACGTATAGGCCAATCCCGACCGCAAGGACCACGAGCGCCGCAGCCAGGGCGGCCACGCGCATGCGCCGCGGGCGCCTTGCCGGGCCTCCCGTTTCGCGACCGGTGGTGTCGGGTCCGTCTGTGCCGTCTGCCATGTTCAACTCCAGCGTCCGGTTATCACGATGAGCGACGAAAAGACCAGCAACCAGATGTGGGGCGGACGATTTGCCTCGGGACCGGCGGCGGTCATGGAGGCGATAAACGCCTCGATCGGCTTCGACCGAAAACTGTTCGCCCAGGACATCGAGGGATCGCTGGCGCATGCAGCGATGCTCGCCGAACAGGGCATCATTTCGGCGGGCGACGAAAAGGAGATCGCGCGCGGGCTCAACGCGATCCGCGACGAGATCGAGGCCGGCAAGTTCGAGTTCTCGACCCGGCTCGAGGACATCCACATGAACGTCGAGGCGCGGCTCGCGACGCTGGTCGGGCCGGCCGCCGGGCGGCTGCACACCGCGCGCTCGCGCAACGACCAGGTGGCTCTCGACTTCCGCATGTGGGTGCGCGCCGAGCTGGAACGGGTCGCCGGTGCGCTCGCCCGGCTGATCGAGACGCTGCTGGCCCGCGCCGAGGAGCACGCGGCGACGGTGATGCCGGGCTTCACGCATCTGCAGGCTGCGCAGCCGGTGACCTTCGGCCACCACATGATGGCCTATGTCGAGATGTTCGGCCGCGACCTGTCGCGCGCCAGGGACGCGCTGGAGCGCATGAACGAGTGCCCGCTGGGCGCCGCCGCTCTCGCCGGCACCGGCTTTCCGATCGACCGCCACATGACGGCGAAGGCGCTCGGCTTCCGCGAGCCGACGCGCAACTCGATCGACACGGTGTCGGACCGCGATTTCGCGCTGGAGTTCCTGGCGCTCGCCTCGATCTGCGCAACCCACCTGTCGCGGCTGGCCGAAGAGATCGTCATCTGGTCGACGCCGCAGTTCGGCTTCGTGAAGCTGTCGGATTCCTTTTCCACCGGCTCCTCGATCATGCCGCAGAAGAAGAACCCCGACGCCGCCGAGCTGGTGCGCGCCAAGACCGGGCGCGTCAACGGCCATCTGCTGGCGCTGCTGACGGTGATGAAGGGCCTGCCGCTCGCCTATTCCAAGGACATGCAGGAAGACAAGGAGGCCGTCTTCGACGCCGCCGAGACGCTCGACCTGATGCTGGCGGCGATGACCGGCATGGTCGGCGACCTCGAGGTGAACAAGGCGGCGATGAGGAAGGCCGCGGGCGCCGGCCACTCCACCGCCACCGACCTCGCCGACTGGCTGGTGCGCGAGGCGGGCCTGCCGTTCCGCGAGGCGCATCATGTGACCGGCCGCGCAGTGGCGCTGGCGGAGGAGAACAGGACCAGCCTCGACAGGCTGCCGCTGGAGGAGCTCAAGAAGCTCAATCCGGCGATCACCGACGACGTCTATTCGGTGCTGTCGGTGGCGAACTCGGTGAAGAGCCGCACCTCCTTCGGCGGCACCGCGCCGGCCGAGGTGCGCCGCCAGGTGCGCTACTGGAAGAAGCGGCTGAAGAAGACCTAGCGCCGCGTCGCCCGAACAGGGGTGCACGCGGAAAGAATCTCGGCTAAACAGGCGCGGAACACGATCTCGGGAACCAGCCGGATGAAGCCTGCCGCAACGCTGCTGATCCTTCTTGCCGCGACAGTCGCCCTGTCGGCCTGCGGCCGCTACGCCGACCTCGACACGCCGTACCAGGCCAAGGTCGACGCGCGCAAGGAGGCCAAGAAGAACGGCGAGCCGGTGCCGCCGGAACCGACGCCGCCGCCCGAGGACAGGCATTTCATCCTCGACGGGCTGATCCAGTAAGGCCCTCGGAAACTCCCGCCATGAACCATTTCGAATACCGCGACGGCGTGCTGCACGCCGAGGACGTGCCCGTGCCCGAGATCGCGGCGGCGGTCGGCACGCCGTTCTACTGCTACTCGACGGCGACGCTGCAGCGCCACTACCGTGTGTTCAGCCAGGCTTTCGCCAACCTCGACACGCTGGTCTGCTACGCCATGAAGGCGAACTCCAACCAGGCGGTGCTGAAGACGCTGGCCGCCATGGGCGCGGGCGCCGACATCGTCTCGGAGGGCGAGCTGCGCCGGGCGCTGGCGGCGGGCATCCCGGCCGACAAGATCATGTTTTCCGGCGTCGGCAAGACGGCTAGCGAGATGGATGTGGCGCTGCAGGCCGGCATTCTGTGCTTCAACGTCGAATCCGTGCCGGAGCTGGAGCTGTTGTCGGCCCGCGCGGCCGCCGCCGGGAGGACGGCGCGCGTTTCGCTGCGCATCAACCCCGACGTCGACGCCAAGACGCACAGGAAGATCGCCACCGGCCGCGCCGAGAACAAGTTCGGCATTCCCTGGCAGCACGCGCGCGACACCTATCGCCGCGCCGCCGCGCTGCCGGGCATTTCGGTGGTCGGCGTCGACATGCATATCGGCAGCCAGATCACCGATCTGCAGCCCTTCAACGACGCCTTCCGGCTGCTGGCAGAACTGACGGCGACGCTGAAGGCCGACGGTCACGAGATCGAGCATGTCGACCTCGGCGGCGGGCTGGGCATCCCCTATCGCGAGGACAACGACCCGCCTCCCCTGCCCGACGCCTATGCGCAGATGGTGCACCGGCACATCGCACCGCTCGGCATGAAGGTGATCTTCGAGCCGGGCCGGCTGATCGCCGGCAATGCCGGCATCCTTGTCTCGGAGGTGATCTACCTGAAGGAAGGCGACGCCAAGAACTTCCTGATCGTCGACGCGGCGATGAACGACCTGATCCGCCCGACCCTCTACGACGCCTTCCACACCATCCGCCCGGTCACGGTGCCGCCGGACGACACGCCGTGGATCAAGGCCGACGTCGTCGGCCCGGTGTGCGAGACCGGCGACTATCTGGGCCTCGACCGCGACCTGCCGCGGCTGGCGGCCGGCGATCTGGTCGCCATCGGCACGGCCGGCGCCTACGGCGCGGTTCAGGCCGGCACCTACAACACCAGGCGGCTGGTGCCCGAAGTGCTGGTCAACGGCGATCGCTTCCACGTGGTGCGGCGACGGCCGACCTACGAGGAGATGATCGGCCTCGATTCGGTGCCCGACTGGTTCTGAGCCGGGCTCCCGCCACGGCGCGCCTGACGGAAAGTAACCGCCGCTCGCAAGATTGTGCGCGGCCTCCGCCTCGCCTTCGCCGCGATTGCTGCTAGATTTGGGTGCGACGCGGCCGCAGTCGAGAACGAAGCGGCCGCCCAACCGGGACCGCCAATGGCCGAAGCGCCCAAGACCACGCCTCCAAGGACGCGGCAGACGCCTCCGGCCGAAGCCGGCCTGCTGGCGCGGCTGAAGCGCACCCGCTCGATCACCGGCACGGTGATGCTCGTCGAGCGGCTGTGGCCGCTGGTGCTGCCGCTGCTGGTCGTTGCAAGCCTGTTCGTCAGCTTTTCGTGGCTCGGCCTGTTCCGCCTCGTGCCGGACTGGGCGCGGCTCGGCGGTCTGGCGGTGCTCGGCATCGCGGCTCTCGCCGCGCTCTATCCGCTGCGGCGCTTCAGGACGCCGTCGGCCGCCGAGATCGACCGGCGCATCGAGGCCGACAACCGGCTCGACCATTCGCCCGTCGGCACGCTCACCGACCGCCTGCCCGAAGCCGGAGACGACGCCTTCGCGCAAGCGCTGTGGCAGGAGCACCAGAAGCGCATGGCGGCCAGGCTCGGCCGGCTGTCCAGCGACCTGCCGCGCACCGACGTGCCCGAGCGCGACCCGTGGGGCCTGCGCGCCGCCGCCGCGCTGCTTCTCGTCACCGCCTTCGCGTTTTCGGCCGGCCCCTTCGGCGGCAGGCTGGGCGACGCCTTCATCAGCCACTCGGCAACCGTCGCCGTGCCGGCGCGCATCGACGCCTGGGTGACGCCGCCGGCCTATACCGGCCGGGCGCCGCTGTTCCTGACCGCCGACGCCAATCGCGGCCAGACCGTGTTCGAGGTGCCGGCCGGCAGCGAGGTGCAGGTGCGCGTCACCGGCGGCAGCGGCGAGGAGACGCTCGACCTGATGGACACCGACGGCACGGTGCGCCCGGTCGATGCCGCCGGCGCCGACGGGACCGCGCCGGCCGCCGCGACAGTTCGAACGACAGGCGACGGCATCAGGCAGTTCTCGACGAAGCTCGACGCCGACGGCATGCTGAAGCTCTCGTCGGGCGAGACGGAGATGCAGAGCTGGGGCTTCCGCGTCATCCCCGACCAGCCGCCTTCGATCCGCTACACCGAGGAGCCGTCGCGCGCCCTCAACGGCACGCTGGAGCTGAAATACGCGGTCAAGGACGATTACGGCGCGGTCTCCGCCAAGGCCGAGATCACCCCGGCCGGCGAACCCGATCCGCAGGCGCGGCCGCTCTATTCCGCACCCGACATGCCGCTGACGCTGCCGGCGCGCGGCCGCAACGACACCGCGAAGACCACCAAGGACCTCACCGAACATCCGTGGGCCGGCGCGCCGGTGACGATCCGCCTGCAGGCGACCGACGCCGCCGGCCAGGAAGCCTTCAGCGAGCCGAAGACGCTGATCCTGCCCGAGCGTCCCTTCTCCAACCCGCTGGCGCGCGCCGTGGTCGAGCAGCGGCGGCTGCTGGCGCTCGACGCCAATGCCCGCCCGCGCGTGCTGGCGCTGCTCGACGCCGTCATGCTGCGGCCCGAGGAGACGATCAAGAACCCCTCGCACTATCTCGGCCTGCAGGTGGCGCGGACGCGGCTGAAGACGGCGAAGTCCGACGACGACCTGCGCGGCGTCGCCGACTACATGTGGGAACTGGCGCTGGCGATCGAGAACGGCGACCTGACGGCGGCCGAGAAGCGGCTGCGGCAGGCGCAGGAGGCGCTCAAGCAGGCGCTGAAGAACGGCGCCAGCGACGAGGAGATCGACAAGCTGATGTCCGAGTTGCGCGACGCCATGAACGACTTCATGCGCGAACTCGCCGAACAGGCGCGGCAGAACCCCGGCATGGCGCAGCAGATGCAGCAGAACGGCCAGCAGCTGCGCCAGAGCGACCTCGACAAGATGCTCGACCAGATCGAGAACCTGGCCAAGTCCGGGGCCCGCGACCAGGCCCAGCAGCTGCTGTCGCAGCTCGAGAACATGATGAACAACATGCAGATGGCGCAGCAGGGCCAGCAAGGCCAGCAGGGCCAGGGCCAGATGCGCCAGCAGATGGACAAGCTCGGCGAGCTGATGCGGCGCCAGCAGGAGATGATGAACGAGACCTTCCAGCTCGACCAGATGCAGCGCGGCCAGGGCCAGCGCGGGACCGACCGTTCGCAGCAGTTCGGCCAGCAGGGACAGCAGGGGCAACAAGGCCAACAAGGTCAGCAGGGACAGCAGCCGGGTCAGGGCCGGGACCAGCAGAATCAGGGCATGTCGGCCGACCAGCTCGCCGAGGCGCTGCGCCAGCTGCAGCAGGGCCAGGGCAACCTTCGCAGCGACCTGCAGAAGCTGATGGAGGGCCTGCAGGGCATGGGCATCAAGCCCGGCGAAGGCTTCGGCGAGGCCGGCGACGCGATGGGCCGCGCCGGCGACGCGCTCGGAGAGGCCGAGGGCGACCGGGCGGTCGGCGAGCAGGGCAATGCGCTCGATGCGCTGAGGCGCGGCGCGCAGGACATGATGAACCAGATGCAGCAGGCCATGCAGGGCCAGCAGGGCCAGGGCCAGCAGGGCGGACGCCAGCAGGGCGCTGACCGCGACCCGCTCGGCCGGCCGCGCGCCACCGCCGGACCGGACTTCGGCGAGTCGGTCGACATCCCCGACGAGATCGACACCCAGCGCGCCCGCCGCATTCTCGAGGCGATCCGCAAGCGCCTCGGCAACGCGCTCAGCCCGGAGCTCGAAAAGAGCTATCTGGAACGCCTGCTCGACATGCGCTGAGGCAGCCGCCAGGACCGCGGCCCGGCCGGTGAACGGCTCCTGACGCAAGGCTGTCGGGAGCGGTGTGCGAGAACACTTCTGTCAGCATCGACAGGAGACGCCGCTATGAACACCGACACCATGTTCGCCGCGCTGGGCGAGCAGTTCCACCGCTGGCGCAGCCGCCGCAGGCGGGCCCACAGCGCCCGCGTCATCGAGGCCCTGCCCGCCCACATCCGCAAGGATATCGGCTGGAAGGACAACGCGATCGCGCGCGGGCAGAGCCTGCGTGAGCCGTGGTCGTCCTTCTGACCCGGCCGGTCGCATTGTCTTCCGCAAACCATTCCGAACGCACCGCTCCTGACAGAAGGTTGTCAGGAGGCCGGTGCAATGATCATGATCGTCTTCGACAGGAGAGCCGAGATGGAATCCTTCATGCCGCAGCATGCCGCCGTGTGGTTCGAAATCCCCGTGACCGACATGGCGCGCGCCAAGAAATTCTATGCCGCAGTCACCGGGAACGAGCTGAGGGACCAGGAGGGCGGACCGAACCCGATGTCGGTGTTCCGGTGCGCGGCGGAACCGGGCGTTTCCGGCCACATCTATCCGGGCAAGCCGGCAGCCGGCGGCAGCGGCCCGACGATCCATCTGGCCGTAGCCGCGCCGCTGGAAGACGCCATGCAGCGCGTCAAGGACAATGGCGGCAAGGTGCTGAGCCCGGCAATCGAGATTCCGGCCGGCCGCTTCGCCTACTGCACCGATCCGGACGGCAACAGCTTCGGCATCTTCACCTGAGGAGACTTGCCCATGCGGCGTGCCGACAGGCTTTTCCAGATCGTCCAGCACATGCGCGGTGGCCGGCTGGTCACCGCGCGGATGCTGGCCGAACGGCTGGAAGTGTCCGAGCGCACGATCTACCGCGACGTGGCCGACCTGCAGTCGACGGGCGTGCCGATCGACGGCGAGGCCGGCGTCGGCTACCTCATGCGGGAAGGCTTCGACCTTCCTCCGCTCATGTTCACGCGTGACGAGATCGTGGCGCTGGTCGCCGGCGCCCGGATGGTGCGTGCCTTCGGCGGCGCCGAAATGGCGCGTGCGGCCGAGGAGGCTCTGGTCAAGATTTCCGCCGTGCTGCCGGAGGCCGAGCGCAGCCGCGTCGACCGCACCGAAATCCATATGCCGCTATGGGTGGTGAGCGATGCTGACCGGCAGGCTGTCGACGCGCTGGAACGCGCGGTCGAGCGCCGCGACGTGCTGAAATTCCGCTATTCCGACGAGAGCGGCCGCGAGACTGAGCGCTACGTCCGGCCGCTGGGTTTGTGGTTCTGGGGCAAGGTGTGGACGCTGGTCGCCTGGTGCGAGTTGCGCGAGGATTTCCGCGCCTTCCGCATCGACCGGATCGCCGCGCTGGAGCCCGCCGGCCGCACGTTCCGGCCGGAGCGCGGCAGGCAGCTCGCCGATTTCTATCGCCAGATGGAGATGCGCGAGGGCCGCGCGGCAGACGGCCGCGCGATCCCCTAGAGCCTTCCGGCGTTCAAGCAGCTGGCCGCCTACTCGTCCTCGTCCTTGCGGTCCGACTTCAGCGAGGACAGCTTGGCGAAGACGGCATCGGCATCGAGTTCGTCCTCGTCGCGGCTGGATGCGGCGTGGGCGGCCTGTTCCTCGCCGACCGGCATCCGCTCGGTCTCGGAGGCCGGCAGCAGCGTGTCGCCGGTGGGCTGCGCCGGCTGGGCGCCGCGCGAAGCACGCTGCACTTCCAGGTCGAGATCGATCTGCGAGCACAGGCCGAGCGTCACCGGGTCCTGCGGCTGCAGCGCCGACATGTTCCAGTGGGTGCGGTTGCGGATCTGCTCGATCGTCGACTTGGTCGTGCCGACCAGCCGCGAGATCTGCGCGTCCTTCAATTCCGGATGGTTGCGCACCAGCCAGAGGATGGCGTTCGGTCGCTCCTGGCGCTTCGACAGCGGGGTGTAGCGCGGGCCCTTGCGCTTCATCTCCGGCACGCGGACCTTGGGCTCAAGCAGCTTCAGCCGATGGCTAGGGTCGGCCTCGGCCGCCTTGATCTCCTCGCGCGACAGCTGACCGGTCATAACCGGGTCCATACCCTTGATGCCCTGCGCCGAATCGCCGTCGGCGATCGCCTTCACCTCGAGCGGGTGGAGTTTACAGAACTGGGCGATCTGCTCGAAGGTCAGCGCGGTGTTGTCGACGAGCCAGACGGCGGTCGCCTTCGGCATGAGAAGTGCGGTCGGCATATAGATGAATCCTCTTCGCTCGCCCGCGTCCCTGGCGCGGGCGGTGGGCATAGCCACCAATGTTGGGAAATCACGGCGTATATAACCGTGCCTGCCCGGCGAGGCAAGAAATCGTTCGATCCGCCCGTAACGCGCGAACGCCGACGGTCGCGGGATTTAAGCAGTCGCTAAAGCGGTTCTTAACGGCTTCGCCCTATCCTGCGGGTCCTGAAGAACGGCAGTACGATGTACCGGAAGCAATTCGATTTCTCGCCGCAAGGCCGCGCCCGAGTCTACCTCCTGACCGCGGTGGGCACGCTGATCTGCATTGCGGTATCGTTCGCCTATGACAGCTACGATTGGGACACGGGGCTGTGGCACCTGGGAACCCGACCGTTCAACAACGTCGTCCTCCCAGTGATCCTCGGCGTACCTTTCTTCTATCTGCTGCTGTCGAAGATGCGCCAACTGGCGATCGCCCAGCACGAACTGGTCCATCTCGCTTCCACCGACGAGTTGACCTCCTGCCTGAACCGCCGCGCCTTCACCGCGATCGTGGAAGGCTATCTGAAGCGAATGGAGCGCCAGAAGCTGCAACCGAACGGCGCGCTGATGATCGCCGACATCGATCATTTCAAGAATATCAACGACCAGTTCGGCCATGACGTCGGCGACGAGGCGCTGCAGCTCATCGCGCGCACTATACGCGACGCCGTGCGCGACCCCGACATCGTCGGCCGCATCGGTGGCGAGGAGTTCGGCGTCTTCCTGCCGGCTGCCGACGAGGCCAACACAAGGGCCGTCGGCGAACGTATCCGGCAGGCCGTGGCCAATGCGGATTTCCGGCCGCGCGGACAGCACTGGCCGCTCAGCATAAGCATTGGCGGCGCGCTGTTCGACGGCCGCGCCAGCTTCGCCGACCTCTACCGGTCGGCCGACCTGCGGCTCTACTCGGCCAAGCACGGCGGCCGAAACCGTACCGAGATCAGGCAGTTGCACCACAACGCCCCGCCGCTGTCGGCGGCCGCGGCCTCGTAGACGCCGTCGCGGCCGCGCAAGCGGGGCAGCGCGTCCTGAAACATTCAGGCGACGTCGAGCACGATCTTGCCGATGTGATCGCCCTCTTCCATCCGCTCGTGGCCGCGCCAGGCTTCCGACAGGGGGAAGATCATGTCCATGACCGGCGCGACGCGGCGCTCCACCAAGAGCGGCCAGACCTGCTCCTCCAGTTCGGCGGCGACCGCCGCCTTGAACTCGGGCGTGCGCGGCCTCAGCGTCGAGCCGGTGTGGGTGAGCCGCTTGACCATCAGCTTCGAAAAATCGGCCTCCGCCTTCGGCCCGTGCAGGAAGGCGATCTGGACGATGCGCCCGTCGACGGCGGCGGCCTCGTAGTTGCGCCCGACATAGTCGCCGCCGACCATGTCGAGGATGACGTCGGCGCCCTTGCCGTCGGTCGCCTCCTTCACCGCGGCGACGAAATCCTCCTCGCGATAGTTGATGGCGCGCGCCGCGCCGAGCTTCTCGCAGGCCTCGCATTTCGCCTGGGACCCCGCCGTCGTCAGCACCCTGGCGCCGAAGGCGGCGGCGAGCTGGATGGCGGTCGTGCCGATTCCCGAGGAGCCGCCGTGGACGAGAAAGGTTTCGCCCTTCTTCAGGCCGCCGCGCTGGAAGACGTTGTGCCACACAGTGAAGAACGTCTCCGGGATCGCCGCAGCCTCGGTCATGGTGAAGCCGTGAGGCACTGGCAGCGCGTTGGAGCCGGGCACAACGCAGTATTCGGCATAGCCGCCGCCCGGCGCCAGCGCCGTCACGAGGTCGCCGGTGCGCCAGCGCGGCGTGCCCTCGCCGAGCGCGGCCACCTCGCCGGCGATCTCCAGGCCGGGCAGGTCGGAGGCGCCGGGCGGCGGCGGATAGGCGCCCTGGCGCTGCAGCACGTCGGGCCGGTTGATGCCGGCCGCGCGCACCTTGACCAGGATCTCGCCCGGCTTCGGCTTCGGCACGGGGCGCGTCTCCGGCTTCAGCACTTTCGGCCCGCCGGGCTCGCTGATCGCGACCGCGGTCATGGTTTCCGGCAGTTGTTCCAAACCCGACATTTGTCCTCCATGCGCCGGCGTCGGCCGGCGGATTGCCTCGCATGCAGGTGTTTATGTAGTCTGCGGCCCGCTTTGGCAAAGCACGAGAGGCCGAAAGGAGGCAGTGTCTTGAGCATTTTCGACGACGAGCCCAGGAAGGCGCCGGCCTCGCACGTGATCGGACAGGACCTGTCGCTGCTCTCCGTGGCCGACCTCAACGAGCGCATCGGCCAGCTTCGCGCCGAGATCGCGCGGCTGGAAAGCGAGCTGGCGGCGAAGGGCGCGACCAAGGCGGCCGCCGAGGCCTTCTTCAAGCGCGACTAGACGTCCACTTTGCGCCGGTCATCGTTCTGTCGCATGGCCGGTCGAGAAAGCCGCAAACGACACGAGGCGCCTCGCATGTATTCATCCATCGGCTCGATTCTGGCTCTGCTGGCCGGAACCGCCTTCCTGCTCGCCGGTTCCGGGCTGCACAGCCTGCTTTTGCCGCTGCGTGGACAGGCGGAGGGCTTCTCCACCAGTTCGCTCGGCCTGCTCGGCACCGCCTGGGCGGCGGGATTCGTGGCCGGCTGCTTTCTCGGCCCGCGCCTGGTGCGCCGCGTCGGCCACGTGCGCGCCTTCGGCGCATTCACCGCGACAGGCGCCATCATCGCGCTTCTGACCGGCATCATCGTATCCGAACCGGTCTGGGTGGTGCTGCGCATCTTCACCGGCTTCGTCATGGCGGGCTCGTTCATGGTCATCGAGAGCTGGCTCAACGAACGCGCCACCAACGAGAATCGCGGCACCGTGTTCGGCGTCTACATGATGGTCACCTACGCCGCGATCATGGGCGGCCAGATGATCGTGGCGGCCGGCGACGTGACCACGCCGATCCTGTTCATGGCGACCGGCATTTTCTTCTGCCTGTCGCTGATCCCGACCGCCGTTTCAACCGCGGTGACGCCGAAGCCGCTCGCCAGCGTCTCGCTCGATCTCGGCGCGCTCTACGCGAACTCGCCGGTGGCCTTCGCCGGATGCCTGCTGATCGGCGTGGCGAACGGCGCCTGGGGCACGCTCGGCGCGGTTTATGGCGCGCGCATCGGCATCTCGACGACGCAGATCGCCCTGATGATGAGCCTTACGGTGGTGGCCGGCGCGGCGATGCAGCTCCCGGCCGGCCGGCTGTCGGACCGCATGGACCGGCGCTTCGTGCTGGCCGCCGCCTCTTTCGGCGCGGCGCTGATCGGCCTGGCGATCTTCGCCGTCGCGCCGCACAGCGGCGCCTTCGTGCTGCCGCTCACCGCCGCCTACGGGGCGCTCGCCTACACGCTCTATTCGCTGGCGGTGGCGCACGCCAACGACCACGCCGACCCCGAGGACTTCGTCAAGCTGTCGAGCGGCCTGCTGCTGCTCTACGGCTTCGGCACGATGATCGGGCCGCTGGTCGCCGCCCAGCTGATGGACCGGCTGCGGCCCGAGAGCATCTTCGTGGCGACCGCATTGGCGCACGGCCTGCTGGCGCTCTACACGGTCCTGCGCATCTCGCGCCGCGCCCCGGTGCCGGTGTCCGAGCGCGAGACCTTCACCACGCTGCCGTCCGAACGCGCCCTGACGCCGGCGGCCGTGATGCTCGATCCGCGCAGCGACATCGAGACCGCCGAGCCGCTCGACACCGCCGAGGACGATCGTGCGCGACGCCAGTCTCCGCCCGCTGCCGCCGGAAGAAGAACGACGAAGAGGAGGCGCGCACCGAACCGGCTTGAACAGCGGGACTGCCGCAGGGTAATTTCGCTGCGTAGAGGGCCGGAAGCGGCCGAGTCGCACGGAGCGGGATCCCCTGCATGAACGCCCCTGATGCCTTCGCCGCGATCGCCGATTCCAACCGACGCCATCTGCTGGAGGAACTGCGTCGCGGCCCGAAGACGGTCAACGAACTGGCCGGCGGCCTGCCGGTGTCGCGGCCGGCTGTCTCCCAGCATCTCAAGGTGCTGCTCGACACCGGGCTGGTCAGTGCCCGCCAGGAGGGCACGCGGCGCATCTACGCCATCTCCAACGACGGCTTCTTGAAGCTCAATATCTGGCTCGACCAGTTCTGGGAGGGGTAGAGCAATTCCAGGAAAAGTGGAAACCGGTTTTTCGTCCGGAATTGCGCGAAAGCAAGAACTTAGAGCGGTGCATTGATTCCGTGAAACGATGAACAGCTCTAGCCTTCGCCGGGCCTCCGCACGAGCAGGCGCGGCGCGGTGAGATCGCCGCGCCGGGCCAGTCTCGTCGGATTGGCGCCGCGCCTCAGCGAAGGCGAAAGCCCTGTGCTTCCGCCTGCCGCCGCGGCCGGCGGAGCGCCATGTCGGTATCGCGGGTGCGCGCGGCTCGCGCCGCGCGGCCGGTCAGTGCAGCGTTTCGGCCGCCCTGATCTTTTCCATCTCGTCCTTGATGGCCAGCTTGCGTCGCTTCAGTCGGGAAATCTCGAGATCGTCCATTGATGGATGCGCCATCGCCTCGCCGAGCTCACGGTCGACTTCGCCGTGCTTGCGCTCAAGTTCCGCAAGATGGGATTCAAGAGACATGATAGAATCTCCCTTCCAGGTTCCTCGTAAAGGCTGGTCAGAAGAGGCCTCTCGGCCGCACTCCATGACAGCCAGATGACAGTGTGCCACCATTCGCCCGTCAAGTCGAACATCCGGTGGTAGCATTTCGCAAATGCCGGAAATGTGATATTGGCGAAGCCTCGGCTGCCAGGCGCTGCCGGTCCCGCCAAAGGGGCGTCGCTGGCGCCCGAACGCCAGAACGGTCGCTTGAATGTCGGAACAGGAACAGGCCGAGATTCGTCTGCAATTCGCGCGCCTGAAGCAGGAGCACGCGGACTTCGACGCCGCCATCAACGCCATGATGGCCACGGGTTGCGATCCGCTGCAGGTCCAGCGCATGAAGAAGAAGAAGCTGGCGCTGAAGGACAAGCTCGCCGAGCTCGAGGATCGCATCATTCCCGACATCATCGCCTGAGTTGGTTGTCCACCGCAAAATTCGCCCGGAACGCCCCGACCATGACCGAGACCACGGCCGACGTCGCCATCATCATGGGCAGCCAGTCCGACTGGCCGACCATGCGCCACGCCGCCGACATTCTGGCCGAGCTTGGCGTCGCCCATGAGTCGCTGATCGTGTCGGCGCATCGCACGCCCGAACGGCTCTACCGCTTCGCCAGAGGGGCTAAGGAGGCCGGCTACAAGGTGGTGATCGCCGGCGCGGGGGGGGCTGCTCACCTGCCGGGCATGGTCGCCGCCCTGACGCCGCTGCCGGTGTTCGGCGTGCCCGTGCAGTCGAAGGCGCTGTCGGGGCAGGATTCGTTGCTGTCGATCGTGCAGATGCCGGCGGGCGTGCCGGTCGGCACGCTGGCGATCGGCAATTCCGGCGCCACCAATGCCGCACTGCTGGCGGCCGCCGTGCTGGCCCTTTCGGACGCCGCCCTCGCCGAGCGGCTCGACGCCTGGCGCCGCCAACGGACCGAGTCGGTGGCGGAGCGCCCGGACGAAACGTTGGATCGCCAATGACGCCGCTTGCTCCAGGTTCCACGATCGGCATCGTCGGCGGCGGCCAGCTCGGCCGCATGCTGGCGATGGCCGCCGCGCGGCTCGGCTACCGCACCGTCGTGCTGGAACGGGAGCCGGGCTGCCCCGCCTCCCAGACGGCGAACGATCAGATCGTCGGCGACTACGAGGAACCCGGGGCGCTGGACCGATTGGCGGAGCTTTCCGACGTCGTCACCTACGAGTTCGAGAACGTGCCGGTCGCGGCCGCCGCGCGGCTGGCGCGCGGCGTGCCGGTGTTCCCGCCGCCGCGTGCGCTGGAAACCTCGCAGGACAGGCTCACCGAGAAGACCTTCCTCAACGCCACCGGCGTCGCGACGGCGCACTTCGCCGCCGTCGACTCGTTGGCCGACCTCACGGAAGCGCTGGCGCGTTTCGGCGATGCCGGCGTGCTGAAGACCCGCCGTCTCGGCTATGACGGCAAGGGCCAGGCGGTACTGCGCGATGCCGTACCCGAAGCCGTCGAACAGGCTTACGAGGACCTTTCGGGCGTGCCGCTGATCCTGGAGGAGTTCGTCGCGTTCGACGCCGAGATCTCGGTGATCGCCGCACGCGGCCGCGACGGCACGATGGCCGCATACGACGCTGCCCAGAATGTCCATCGCGAGGGCATTCTGCGCAGTTCCACCGTGCCGACGGCAGTGGCGCCGAAGATCGCGGACGAGGCCCGTGCGGCTGCCTTCGCCATCCTCGAGGCTCTCGACTATGTCGGCGTCATCGGCGTCGAGTTCTTCGTCGATGCCGCGGGAGGCCTGCTTGCCAACGAGATCGCTCCGCGCGTCCACAATTCCGGCCACTGGACGGAGGCCGCCTGCGCGATCTCGCAATTCGAGCAGCACATACGCGCCGTGGCCGGCCTGCCGCTCGGGGCGACGCGCCGCCACAGCGACTGCGTCATGGAGAACCTGATCGGCGACGAGATCGACCGCGTGCCGGCTCTGCTCGCCGAGCCCGACCTGATGCTGCATCTCTACGGCAAGGCGGAGGCGCGGCCGGGCCGCAAGATGGGCCACTTTACCCGGCTCAAGCTGCGCTGACGCCGCAGCTGAGGGCGAACGCCCGGTGCCGGCAAAACCCTTGAAGCGCCTGCCTTCAAAGGTGTGCACGGCGCGGGCCCCCCTCTCATTTAATTCAAAAGCAATCTTTTTCGGCCAGAACCGCCACATCGGAAGTTCCGAGGAATGGGGGCAGGCGAGGAGCCCATGGAACGCAGCGCACCACACGTCGCGGGCACGCATGGCGGGCTGAGCGAACTCGCGGCGGCGGTAGGCAGCATGGGCGCCTACGTCACCGGACTGCAGGAACGCGTGCGGCTTCTCGAAGCCGTCATCGAGAACTTTCCGGGCGGCATCTCGCTGTTCGACGACAATCTCCAGATGGTGCTCTGCAACGACAAGCAGAAGGAAATGCTGGAGTATTCCGATGCGCTGTTCGCCAAGGGCTATCCGACGCTGGAACAGCTCTTCCGTTTCAACGCCGAGCGCGGCGAGTACGGTCCCGGCGACGTCGAACTGCATGTTCGCCGCCGCATGATGCTGGCGCTAAAGCGCGAGCCGCATGTCTACGAGCGCAAGCGCCCGAACGGAACCATCATCGAGGTGCGCGGCATGCCGCTCGAAGGCGGCGGTTTCGTCACCACCTATTTCGACGTCACCGAGCAGCGGCAGACGCGCGACCTGATCGCCCACATGGCGCATCACGACCCTCTCACCGACCTGCCCAACCGCATTCTGTTCAACGACCGGCTGCAGAACGCGGTGGCGCTCGCCCGCCGCGGTTCGCCGATGGCCGTCCATTACATCGACATCGACCGCTTCAAGCCGATCAACGACCGCTTCGGCCACAAGGCCGGCGACGACCTCCTGGTCGGGGTCGCCGGGCGCATGCGCACCATGGTGCGCGAGCATGACACCGTGGCGAGGCTCGGCGGCGACGAATTCGCCGTCGTCCAGACGGGCATCCGCTCCCGCAAGGATGCCGAGACGCTGGCAAGCCGCATCGTCGAGAAGCTGGCGGCGCCGTTCAGCCTTTCCCACGGCGCGCTCTCCATCGGCGCGAGCGTCGGCGTGGCGCTGGCGCCCATGCACGGCAGCGAATGCGACGAACTGCTGATGAAGGCCGACAGCGCGCTCTATGCCTCGAAGGCCGCCGGCCGCAGCCGGTTTTCCGTCTTCGAGGCATAGCCAATCGCGGCCGCCAGGCCGCTCGCCAATCTCTTCGATCCACGCGCCGGTTGGCTGCCGTGCGGCGTCGTCCGGCACACCCTATCGCCGGCGGCCGCGATGGCGCGCCCTCTCGCCCCTGCCCTGCTGTTGCGGCATGTGTTCCGCCTTGAGGGCCGCCCGACGTGGTGCGCCCCCGGGAGTGGACTTGGTCCTGGCGACATGGATCTGAAACAGATGCGCTGCGGTTCGCAGTGCTTGCCTCATCAAAGCGCAGTACCAGCGGAATTCGCGAGACGCGCCCGCCCGTGTATCGCCAGCGTCAGAAGTCGACGCGGTCGCCGCCCTTGAGCTGGAGCATGGAGCGTGCCTCGTCGGGCGTTGCGATCTCGTGGCCCAGGCCCTCGATGATGGCGCGCACCCTGGCGACCTGCTGGGCGTTGCTCTCGGCCAGCTTGCCGGGGCCGATCCACAGCGAATCCTCGAGCCCGACGCGGACGTTGCCGCCCGCCGCCACCGACATCGCGGCGATGCGCATCTGGTTGCGGCCGGCCCCCAGCACCGACCAGGTGTAGTCCTCGCCGAACAGCCGGTCGGCGGTGCGCTTCATCATCATCACGTCTTCGGGGTGCGAGCCGATGCCGCCCAGAAGCCCGAACACGCTCTGGATGAAGAACGGCGCCTTGACCAGGCCGCGGTCGACGAAATGCGCCAGCGTGTAGAGATGGCCGATGTCGTAGCACTCGATCTCGAAGCGGGTGCCGTTGTCGGCGCAGGTGGTCAGGATCTTCTCGATGTCGCCGAACGTGTTCTTGAAGATGCGGTCGCGCGATTCCTCCAGATAGGGCCGCTCCCAGTCGTGCTTGAACTCCTTGAAGCGCTCCAGCATCGGGAACAGGCCGAAATTCATCGTGCCCATGTTGAGCGAGGCGACCTCCGGCTTGAAGGTGGCGACCGGCTTCAGCCGCTCGTCGACCGTCATCGTCGCAGCACCGCCGGTGGTGATGTTGATGACGACGTCGGACTTCTGCTTGATCACCTGCAGGAAGGGCGCGAAGGCCTCGGGGCTCTGGTCGGGCCGGCCGTCCTCGGGATTGCGCGCGTGCAGATGCACCACCGCCGCGCCGGCCTCTGCCGCGCCGATCGCGGCATCGGCGATCTCGGAGGCGGTGATCGGAATGTGCGGCGACATCGACGGCGTGTGGATCGAGCCGGTGACGGCGCAGGTGATGATGACTTTGCGGTTCGGCATCGATTTTCCTCCGGATGCAGACAAATGCGCGTTCGAGATCAGTTCCCGCGCGACCACGGTGCGGCGTCGTCGATCGCCGGCACCCTTGCCGGTTCGCGCGCCACCGGCCCCTTGGCAAGCATGTTTTGCAGATGTTTTCGCCAGGCGGCAATGTACTCGGCGCGTGCCTCCGCCCCCTGCTCGCCTTCCCCAATGGGCATTTCGGCCGCATCGGACGAACGCCAAGGCAAATCGAGCGAAGAGCCGACGCGGCATTCCGAGAAAGGACTATTCCGCCGTCTCCCGGCGACCCGGCATTCGTGCCTCGGTGCCGAGGCCGGCTGGATCACCGGACGCACCATCATCGCCGACGGCGGCGTGACCTGATCCGGTCTCGCGATCCCTCGGCAAACGCGCCCCGCGATCTGCGCAGGCGCCTGCCGCCGAGACGCGGCGACCAGCTCGGTAGGAAGGATTCGGACCAGCCTTCACTCTGAGCCGGCGCGCGCAACCGGCGACACTTTGCGAGAAGTCACGAATGTGGGGGGAACTGGCACTCCCAAGGGGAATCGAACCCCTGTTTCCGCCGTGAGAGGGCGGCGTCCTGGACCGCTAGACGATGGGAGCGTGCAGCGGCGCCGATATAGGGCGGATTTTTTCACAATGCAACCGGCCGGGGCGCGGATTTCGCGATCGTCTCACGAGCGGTCGCGGCGCGGCTCGATCAGGTCCCACAGATTGCCGTAGAGGTCGGCAAACACGGCGACCGTGCCGTAGGGCTCCCGGCGCGGCGCCTCGCGGAACTCGACGCCGTTTGCCAGCATCGCCGCGTGGTCGCCGGCAAAATCGTCGGTTTCCAGAAACAGGGCCACCCGGCCGCCGGTCTGATCGCCGACCCGCGTCTTCCTGACGCTCGCCGTCCGCCTTTGCCAGCAGCAGCCGCATGGCGCTGCCGGCGGCCGGCGCCACCACGACCCAGCGCTTTCCCGCCGCGCCGAGCGGCGTATCCTCGACCACGACGAAACCCAGTCGTTCGACATACCAGGCGATCGCCGCGTCGTAGTCGTCGACGATGAGCGTCGCGAGCCGGATGGCGCGGCTGGGGGAAAACCTCATTCGCCGGACGCGATGTCGAGCCTGGCGACGATCCGGTTCTGCGCCAGGTCGTAGATGAAGATGGCCTGGCCGCCTTCGGCGAGTTCGACCTGCAGCGAGATGCGCCCGCCGTCGAGCGACTGCGAGACGACGCGCGCGCCGGCCGGCAGGGCGATGCCCGCCTGGATCGTCTGGCCGTTCGCCGGCGGCTGCCACGCCGCCTCGTCGGGTGCGGACGAGAACACGCCGGTGCGGTAGACAATCGTCAACAGCACCGCCATAACCGCGACCAGAAGCAGGCCGAGATTGATGCCAATGAAGCGCACCAGCTTTCGGCGCACGCGCTCGACCGCGGGGTCGAGCGGCTTTTCGTCATCCTGGTTTGGTCCGGCCATGCGGCCTCCGGCGCAAAGAACGTTGGAATGAGCGAAGCTGATAGCGAAGCGGCCGGCGCATTGAAAGAGCTTTCGGCCGGGCCGGACGCCGCGGGCAAGCGGCTCGACCAGTGGCTTTCAGCATCGCTGGGCGACGACTTCTCGCGCAACCGCGTGCAGGCGCTGATCCGCGGCGGACAGGTGCGGCTGGACGGCGTAGGCGCCAGTGATCCGAGCCGCCGCATGGCTGGCGGCGAGCTGGTCGAACTCACCCTTCCCGCCCCGGAGCCGGCCGAGCCGCAGGGCGAGGACATCCCGCTCGACATCCTGTTCGAGGATTCTTCGCTGATCGTCATCGACAAGCCGGCGGGGCTCGTCGTCCACCCCGGCGCCGGCAACTGGACGGGAACGCTGGTCAACGCGCTGATCCACCATTGCGGCGACACGCTGTCGGGGATCGGCGGCGTCAGGCGGCCGGGCATCGTCCACCGGCTCGACAAGGACACCAGCGGCGTCATGATCGTCGCCAAGACCGACGCCGCCCATCGCGCCCTTTCGGAAGCCTTTGCCGCGCACGACGAGGCCAGCGGGCTGGAGCGCGCCTATGTCGCGCTGGTCTGGGGTGCGCCGCCGCGCGACTCCGGCATTGTCGACGCACCGCTCGGCCGCGCCGCCGACAGGACGCGCCGCGCGGTGGTTCCCGAAACACGCGACGACGCCCGCCGCGCCGTCACCCACTGGAAGGTGCTGGAGCGCTTCGGCAAATCGGAGGACGGCGCCGCCCTCGCCTCGCTGGTGGAATGCCGCCTCGAGACCGGTCGAACGCATCAGATCCGCGTCCACATGGCCCATATCGGCCAGCCGCTGATCGGCGATCCCGACTACGGCCGCGGCTTCCGCACCAAGGCCGCGAAACTGCCCGAGCCGCTGCGCGACAAGGTCGAGACCTTTCCCCGCCAGGCGCTGCATGCACGCCTGCTCGCCTTCCGCCATCCGGCGACCGGCGAGGTGATGCGTTTCGAGGCGCCGATGCCGGCCGATTTGCGGGAACTCGTGGAGGGTTTCGGCGGTTTGTAAGACGACAGCGGTCCGGCCGCCGCGCCCAGCGCCCCGGCAGGCGAGCGAGAAGGAAAGTCGCGTTTCGACCGACCGCGTTCGGCAATTGTTCACGTTGTCGTGACACTGCGTTTCGCGGTGCACAAATATCGTGTTTTTGCCGGATTCATTCCTATATTGCGCATATGGCGAAGTGCGCCGGCATGGCGGCTTCGCCGTTTTTGAGCCGCCTGAGAATGGGGGCTCACCGACAGAGGGAGGGCGCTTAATGGCCCAGACACTACCAAGCATCGTTTCCGGAGAAGGCGGACTTTCCCGCTACCTCGAGGAAATCAGGCGTTTCCCGATGCTCGAGCCGCAGGAAGAGTACATGCTCGCCAAGCGGTACCAGGAGCATGAGGACACTGCCGCCGCACACAAGCTCGTCACCAGCCATTTGCGGCTCGTCGCCAAGATCGCGATGGGCTATCGCGGCTATGGCCTGCCGATCGGCGAGGTCATTTCCGAAGGCAATGTCGGGCTGATGCAGGCCGTCAAGAAATTCGAGCCGGAGCGCGGCTTCCGCCTGGCCACCTACGCCATGTGGTGGATCAAGGCCGCGATCCAGGAATACATCCTGCGCTCGTGGAGCCTCGTGAAGATGGGCACCACGGCCAACCAGAAGCGGCTGTTCTTCAACCTCAGGAAGGTGAAGGGCAAGATCAAGGCGCTCGACGAGGGCGACCTCAACCCCGAGCAGGTGTCGGAAATCGCCACCAGGCTGAACGTCTCGGAGGAAGAAGTCATCTCGATGAACCGGCGCCTGTCCGGCGACGCCTCGCTGAACGCGCCGATCCGCGCGACCGAAGGCGAGTCCGGCGAATGGCAGGACTGGCTGGTCGACGAGCACGAGAGCCAGGAGCAGATGCTGGTCGACCAGGACGAACTGGAAAACCGGCGCGAGATGCTGTCCGGCGCGCTGGGTGTACTCAACGACCGCGAGCGGCGCATCTTCCAGGCCCGCCGCCTTGCCGAGGATCCGATGACGCTGGAAGAGCTGTCGGGCGAGTTCGACATCTCGCGCGAGCGCGTGCGCCAGATCGAGGTGCGGGCGTTCGAAAAGGTGCAGGACGCCGTCAAGGCCGCCGCCAGGAAGCAGGCGCAGTCGCTGCGCTCGATCGACGCGCAGCCCGCCGCCTGAGGCGCAAGACGGACACTGAATGAAAAAGGCCGCCGGTGCGAAAGCGTCGGCGGCCTTTTTCCGTGTGTTGAAGGGTGAAAGCGCTCAGCCGCTGTTCTTGCTCGCGGCCTGCCAGGCTTCAACGGCCTTGTTGAAGACCTCGTCGCCGGGGATGCCCTTTTCGAGCGTCACCAGCGCACGGCGGCCGGACTTGTAGACCATCGGGATGTCGATCCAGCTCTGGCGCCTGAGCAGCGTCAGGTTGGTCTGCTCTTCCGCCGGCGTGTTCGACAGCGCGATCAGGAAATAGCCGTCGGCGATCTTGGCCGGAATGCCGATCAGCGGATTGCCCGGTGCCGCTTCGGAGGATTTCAGCGCCACGCGCAGCACGTTCTCGATGCCGCCGCCGTCGAAATCGTCCGGGGTCAGGAAGATCATCTCGATGATGTGGCTGGCCGGCAGCGACGGATCGGCGTTGCGCCGGATCGTCATGCGCAGCTGCAGTTCCTTGTCGGGGATCTTGACCTCGGCGCGGATCGCCGGCTCCGGCGGCAGGTCGCCGCCCGGCGATTCCTGCACCAGCGACCACACCGCGGTGCCAGCTTCCGCCGAGCCGGCAGTCTGGCCCGTGCGCTCCTCGTAGAAGATCGCCCGCTGCGCCACCGGCACGCTCGCCTGGTCGCCGCCGCTCGCCTCCTGTGCCGGCGCGGCGTCCATCGCCTCGCCATTGTCGGCGGCGGCCTGCGTGGCTGCGGCCACCGACGTCCCCTCGCCGATCGTCGGCTGGCCGCCTGCCGGACCGGTGTCGACCTCGGTTCCGTCTGCCTGCAGGCGCTGCGTGAACTTCTGCAGCGAAGCCGAGGGCGCGGCGGAATCGGCAGACGCCGTGAGTTCGTTCTGCTGTGCCGGCGGCGTCGCGTCCTGCTCGTCGGCCGCCTGTTCGTCGGCGGCGGCCTGGTTCATCGGCGTCTCGTCCTGCTGTCCGGAAGCCACGACGCCCTGCGGAGGCTCCTGCGCGGCCGGAGCCGGCGTATCGCTCGATTGAGCGGGCTTCTGCGCGGCCGGCACCTCGGCGACGGTCGTCTTTGCGGGGCCGGAATCGAAGAGCGATGCGATCTGCGTGCGGTTCACCCAGGCGGCGTAGCCGCCGGCGGCGAGCAGAACGATCACCAGCACCGCCGCGACCAGCCCGGCGCCGATGCCGCGCCGCTGCCTTGCGGGGCGGTCGCCGGGATCGTTGGCAGCTTCCTCGCCCTCGCCCCATTCCTCGACCTCGGGAGCGGCGTATTCGCGCTCGGGCGGCGCCGGGAACTCCGCTTCGGGCGGCTGTTGGACGGGCGGGGCCTTCGGCGGGGCGGCCCGCAGGGGCGGCTTCGGCGTAAGGTCCGCCATCGGCGCGCGCAGGCTTGCGAAGGCGTCTTCCAGCGCCTCGTCGGAAGCGTCGGGCGACTCGATGACGGCCTGCGCGTAGTCTGCTTCGACCACGGCGATCGCGTCCTCGAGTGACTTGCGCTGGCGATCGGCGGCGGCGGCGGGAGGCGGCGGACTGATGGCCGCGAGCTTGGTCTCGACCGTCGCCCGAGCCTTCTGGTAGACCTTTTCCCGCATCGCGGGCGTATTGTCGTTCAGGCCGTCGATTGTCTTGCGCAGTACCGCGACGAAATCTGCCATTTTCCCTGATTACCTGCAGTCTCGGCGCCCGAATCGGGGCAGAAATGCCCGCGAAACGGGTCAGCGAACCTAATCTTGAAACGGATCGGTCACAAGTATGGTGTCCTCGCGCTCCGGGCTCGTGGACAGCATGGCCACGGGCGCGCCGATCAGTTCCTCCACGTAACGTACATACTTGACCGCCTGGGCCGGCAGCTCGTTCCAGCTGCGCGCGCCGGCAGTCGTTTCCTTCCAGCCTTCGAGCGTCTCGTAGATCGGCTCGACGCGCGCCTGCGCGCCCTGGCTGGCCGGCAGATAGTCGATCTCGCGACCGTCCAGCCTGTAGCCGGTGCAGATCTTGATCTCGTCGAGACCGTCGAGCACGTCGAGCTTGGTCAGCGCGATGCCGTTGATGCCGTTGACGGCGACGGCCTGGCGCACCAGCACCGCGTCGAACCAGCCGCAGCGGCGCTTGCGCCCCGTCACCGTGCCGAACTCGTTGCCGCGCGTGCCCAGGAAATCGCCGGTCTCGTTGTCCTGCTCGGTCGGGAACGGCCCCTCGCCGACGCGCGTCGTGTAGGCCTTGGTGATGCCCAGCACGTAGTCGATGGCGCCGGGGCCGAGGCCGGAGCCCGCCGCCGCCTGTCCCGCCACGGTGTGGGAGGACGTGACGAACGGATAGGTGCCGTGGTCGATGTCGAGCAGCGTGCCCTGCGCGCCCTCGAACAGGATGCGTTCGCCGCCCCGGCGCGCATCGTCGAGGATCTTCCACACGCGATCCATGTAGGGCAGCACCTTGTCGGCCACCGTCTCCAGCTCTTCCATAATGGCCGCGTGCGCGAGCTCCGGATGGCCGAGGCCGCGACGCAACGCGTTGTGGTGCGTCAGCAGCCGGTCGACCTTGCCCGGCAAGGTTTCCATGTTCGCCAAGTCCATTACCCGGATCGCCCTGCGCCCGACCTTGTCTTCGTAGGCCGGCCCGATGCCCCTGCGCGTCGTGCCTATCTTCGTTCCGGAATTGGACGCCGCATCCTCGCGGAAACCGTCCAGTTCCCTGTGAAGCGACAGTATCAATGCGGTGTTTTCGGCGATTTTCAGGCGCTCCGGCGTCACCTCGACGCCGAGGTCGGCCAATTTGGCGACTTCGGCCACGAAAGCATGCGGGTCGAACACCACGCCGTTGCCGATGACCGAGAGCTTTCCGGGCCGCACCACGCCGGAGGGAAGCAGCGACAATTTGTAGACCTTGCCGTCCACGACCAGCGTATGGCCGGCATTGTGGCCGCCCTGGAACCGCACCACCACGTCGGCGCGCTCCGACAGCCAGTCGACGATCTTGCCCTTGCCTTCGTCGCCCCACTGCGAGCCGACGACCACCACATTGGCCATGGATTTTCCCTTTCGTGCCGCAGCACCCCTATATTCGCGCGGGCTTCTATACCGACAACTCGTCCGCCACGCGACCCCCTCGCCCGCCAAGGCGGGCCTTACCCCGGCATGCATTTACCGCAGCCGGCTTACCGGCTAACGGAGGGGCCGCACCCGCCGCAACGGACCTCCCCGAACGATGTATCGCACCGCCTATTCATTGCTGCTGATGACGACGCTGTTCTGGGCGGGCAATGCCGTTGCCGGCAAGTTCGCCGTCGGCCACGTCTCGCCGATGCTGCTGACCTCGATGCGCTGGGCGATGGCCACGATCATCCTCGCGACCTTCTCGCTGCCGGGACTGAAGCGCGACTGGCCGGTCGTGCGCCCCAGGCTGCTCTATCTGTTCCTGCTGGGGACTGCGGGCTTCACCGCCTTCAACGTGGCATTCTACAGCGCGGCAAGATTCACCACCGCCATCAACATCTCCATCGAGCAGGCGGGCGTGCCGATGCTCGTCTTCCTCGGCAATTTCGTTCTGTTTCGGCTGCGCGTCAGTATCGCGCAGATCGTCGGCTTCCTGATGTCGGTCGCCGGCGTGGCGCTCACCGCAAGCCAGGGAGACATCGGCCGGCTGGCGGGGCTGGACGTCAATGCCGGCGACGCGCTGATGCTGTTGGCGATCCTGCTCTACTCCGGCTACACGATCGCGCTGCGCGTGAAGCCCCAAATCCGCTGGCAGAGCCTGATGCTGGTGCTGGCCGCCTCGGCGTTGGTGTCGTCGCTGCCGTTCACCGCGTGGGAAGCGGCGAGCGGCGGGATGATCCTGCCCGACACGCAGGGCTGGGCAGTCGCCGTCTATGCCGGCACCTTCGCCTCCGTCCTGTCGCAGGTCTTCTACATACGCGGCAACGAGCTGATCGGCGGCAACCGCGCCGGGCTCTTCTTCAATCTCGTGCCGATATTCGGCACCGGCCTGTCGATCCTGCTGCTCGGAGAGGCCTTTCACGCCTATCAGGCGCTGGCCCTCGTGCTCGTGCTGGGCGGCATCGGACTGGCCGAGCACAGCGGCCGCAGGATGGCCGCGTCGGCGCGCGGCGCGACCGAGCAGCGTGCCGATCCGGGACAGATTGGTTAATTCGCCGCGAACCACCGACAGCCCCGGTCTTCCCGCATTCGGTGGACAGGCTGTGGACAACCGGTTGATATCCTTGGGGACACACAAGATGTTGCGGTGAACGGAACCGGAACGGCGCTACGAAAGTGATTCGTCGCTGGTTCGTTCTTCCTCTGGACCATCTGTTAACCATGCGGCTCGACGCGCGACCCGCGCGTTAACCTTTCGTTCAGAATTCGCCAAGGATTTCCGGGGCTTGCGAGCCCTGCCGATGATCGAAGCAGATAGCTGCTGGACAAAGGTTAACGCGATCGGCGGCATTTGAAGCAAATGGGAAGCGGCATCGATTCAGCATCTGGTGCGGCCACCTGCCTCCCAACCCATATGTTGGGGTGAACAAACCCGGAATCGTGCGCAAGTCAGTGATTCGTCGCCTGTTCGTTCCAGAGTCGTTCCATCCGTTAAGATCGGGGTCCGACGCCGGCGTACTCCGGAGTTGTGCACAGACGGCCTCGCCTGCTTTCGCCACGAGCGCCTTTGAACCGCCCCACGCGCCGTGCTATCGCACTCTCTCCGGTGGCTCCCACTGGCAGCGAAGGCCCGCAATACTCATATCGCCGGGAACCGGACGCTCCGTCCGGGCGAACGCAAGCCGAAGATCCCATGAACATCGAGCATTCAAGACCAGAGCCGCTCGTGCTCTCAGGCCGCGACGTTACCGCGATCCTCGGGCCGACGAACACCGGCAAGACGCACATGGCGATCGAGCGCATGGTGGCGCACGAAAGCGGCGTGATCGGCCTGCCGCTGCGGCTGCTGGCGCGCGAGGTCTACGCGCGCGTCTGCGAGAAGGTCGGCGCGGAAAAGGTGTCGCTGATCACCGGCGAGGAGAAGATCACGCCGCCGGGCGCGAAGTATTCGGTGTGCACGGTCGAGGCGATGCCGCGTGAGACCGACGCCGCCTTCGTGGCGATCGACGAGGTGCAGCTGGCCGCCGATCTCGAGCGCGGCCACATCTTCACCGACCGCATCCTGCACCTGCGGGGCCGGCAGGAAACTCTGCTGCTCGGCGCCGCCACGATGCGCGGCATCCTGGAAAAGCTGCTGCGCGGCGTCTCGGTGGTGACGCGGCCGCGGCTTTCCCACCTCGCCTATGCCGGCTCCAAGAAGCTGACGCGCCTGCCGCGGCGCACCGCCATCGTCGCGTTTTCCGCCGACGAGGTCTACGCCATTGCCGAGCTGATCCGCCGCCAGAGCGGCGGCGCGGCCGTCGTGCTCGGCGCGCTCAGCCCGCGCACCCGCAACGCGCAGGTGGAGATCTACCAGTCCGGCGACGTCGACTATCTCGTCGCCACCGACGCCATCGGCATGGGCCTCAACCTCGACGTCGACCACGTCGCCTTCGCCCAGAACCGCAAGTTCGACGGCTACCAGTTCCGCGAGTTGAGCCCCGCCGAGCTCGGCCAGATCGCCGGCCGCGCCGGCCGCCACATGCGCGACGGGACGTTCGGCGTGACAAGCCGCGTCGATCCGCTGTCGGACGAACTGGTGGAGAAGATCGAGAGCCACAACTTCGATCCGGTGAGGGTGCTGCAATGGCGCACCGCGCGGTTCGACTTCTCCTCGCTCGACGCGCTGAAGGCATCCATCGAAACGGTGCCGCCGGTGGAGGGCCTGACGCGCGCCCTTCCGGCGGTCGACGCGGTCGCGCTCGACAGGCTGTCGCAGGACCGCGAAATTCGCGCCCTCGCCACGACGCGCGAACGGGTTTCGCTGCTGTGGGACGCCTGCGCGCTGCCCGACTACCGCAAGATCGCGCCGGCCCAGCACGCCGACATCGTCGGCCAGCTCTTCCTCGACCTCGCCCGCCACGGCCACATCGACGAGGATTACATGGGCGAGCAGGTGCGCCGCGCCTCCTCGACCGAGGGCGACATCGACACGCTGTCGGCGCGCATCGCCCAGATCAGGACATGGACTTTCGTCTCACACCGCCCCGGATGGCTTGCCGATCCGGCACACTGGCAGGAAAAAACGCGCGAGATCGAGGATCGACTGTCGGATGCGCTGCACGAGCGATTGACGAAACGCTTCGTAGACCGCAGGACATCCGTGCTCATGAGGCGCCTTAGAGAGAACAGCATGCTCGAAGCCGAAATCAGCAAGTCCGGTGAGGTTCTCGTCGAGGGCCATCATGTCGGCGAGCTCCAGGGTTTTCGCTTCACCGCCGACCAGCAGGCGGAAGGTGAGGACGCGAAAGCCGTGCGCAACGCCGCCCAGAAGGCTCTGGCGGTCGAGTTCGAGGCGCGCGCCGACCGTTTCGCAGCCGCGGCCAACGCCGACATCGCCCTCGGCTCCGACGGCACGTTGCGCTGGCTGGGATCGCCGGTGGCGACGCTCGTCTCCACCGATGATCCGCTGAAGCCGCGCCCGGTGCTTTTGGCCGACGAGCAGCTGACAGGTGCAGCGCGCGACAAGGTCGCCGCGCGCTCCGAGCGCTACGTCAACTACCAGGTCGAGACGCTGCTGAAGCCGCTGGTCGACCTGCGCGACAGCGAGCAGCTGACAGGCATGGCCAAGGGGCTGGCCTTCCGGCTGGTCGAGAATTTCGGCATCCTCAACCGCCGCGACGTGGCCGACGAGGTCCGCGGGCTGGAGCAGGACGCGCGCGCCTCGCTGCGGCGGCTCGGCGTCCGCTTTGGCGCCTACCACGTCTTCGTGCCGGCGCTGCTGAAGCCCGCGCCCGCCGGACTGGTGACGCTGCTGTGGGCGCTCGCAAACGATGCCAAGGACAAACCGGGCTTCGGCGACGTCGTCAACCTTCTGGCCGCCGGCCGCACCTCGGTCGTCATCGAGCCGTCGTGGGAGAAATCCTTCTATCGGCTGGCCGGCTTCCGCAATCTCGGCCGCCGCGCCGTGCGCATCGACATTCTCGAACGGCTCGCCGACCTGATCCGCCCGGCGCTCGGATGGCGCCCGGGGACCGGAGCGCGGCCCGAAGGCGCATATGACGGCAATGCCTTCACCGTCACGCCGGCAATGATGTCGATACTCGGCGCCACCGCCGAGGACATGGAAGAGATCCTCAAGGGGCTGGGCTATCGCGCCGAGGCGAAGCCTGCCGAGGAAGTGTCGGCGAAGCTCGCCGAACTCGACGCAGCGGCCGCGCCGCAAGCAACTCCTGCTGCCGGGGGCACGGCGGAAACGCCTGCACCGGCAGGCGCACCCGAGCCCGCGGCGACGGAAGACGCGGTCCCCGAAGCCGCTGCAGCGGGCGCCGAGACCGATACGGCAACGGCGGACGAAGCCGAAGCGCAACCGGCTGAGGCCGCTCCCGCCGACACAGGCCAGGCGACAGCCGAGACTTCCGCGCCGGCGACGAGCGAGACGGCGGAGCCCGCGACGGAGGCAACCGCGCCCGAACCTGCCGCGCCCGCCGAGGCAACGGAATCCACGCCACAGGAAGCGCCGGTGCAAACCGCCGGCACGCCGTCCGACGCGACGACGTCCGACGGAGCCGAGGAAGAGGCTCCAAAACCCGTCCTGCTGTGGCGACCCGGACGCTCGGAGCGCCGGCCGCAGCGCCAGAACAACCGGCGCGGCAAGGGCGCCCCGTCAGACCAGCGCAGCCGGGCGATCAGCGTGAGGCCCGCAAGGGTGGCGGCGGCAAGCCGGGCAAGAAGCAGGGGCGCGGCGACAGATCGCAGCAACGGGCCTCAGCGTGGCGATCGCCCGCCGAAGCGGCACGAGGACCGGCCGCAGCGCCCGCAGCGCATGGACCCGGATTCGCCCTTCGCCAAGCTCGCCGCGCTGCGCGACCAGCTCAAGAAGTAGATGGCCGAGGAAGCGGCCGCCGTCGCGGGACGCCAGCGCCTCGACCGCTGGCTGTTCTTCGCGCGGGTCGTCAAGTCGCGCTCGCTGGCCGCCAAGCTGGTGCAGGCCGGCCGCGTGCGCGTCAATCGCGAGAAGGTCGACCAGCCGTCGCACCAGGTGAAGCCGGGCGACGGCCTGGTGATCAGCCTGGAACGCAAGATCCTGGTCTACCGCGTGCTGGCGCCGGGCACCCGCCGCGGCCCGGCCGAGGAAGCGCGCACGCTCTACGAGGACCTGACGCCCCCACCGCCACCGAAGGAAGAAGGCATCGGCGACGTGCCGCAGCGTGATCCGGGCCAGGGTCGCCCGACCAAGAAGGAGCGGCGCCAGATCGATCGGCTGCGCGAGGGCGAATAGGCGATCCGGCAGGCGACTGGAAAAACGTTCCCGCAACGCAGCAATCGCGGCAACCCGGCACCTTGCCAGCGGCGCGCAAAGTCGCTACCTCACCGGCGAAATTCGACTGGAAGGCGCGTCTGGCGCGGAGTTTGGCATGACCTACGTGGTGATCGACAACTGCATCAAGTGCAAATACATGGACTGCGTCGAGGTCTGTCCGGTCGACTGCTTCTACGAAGGCGACAACATGCTCGTCATTCATCCCGACGAGTGCATCGACTGCGGCGTCTGCGAGCCAGAATGCCCGGCCGAGGCGATCAAGCCCGACACGGAGCCCGGCCTCGAGAAATGGCTCGAGGTGAACTCGGAATACGCCGAGAAGTGGCCGAACATTACCATAAAGCGCGAGCCGCCTTCTGACGCCAAGGAGTTCGACGGCGTCCAGAACAAGTTCGACAAGTATTTCTCGCCGGAGCCCGGCGAGGGCGACTGACGCCGGCGGCAACTGCGTCGCTCACAAGCCTGCGACAACACGACGCCGCAATTCGCGCCGATTCGGTGCGAATCGCCTTAGCGCGTGCGGCAAATTGTTGATTCTTTCAGCTTTTTGCACTATATTAGCCCTCCATGCCGGTGACACGACGTCGATTCATGACGCTGACGCGTTAATCTTCGAAAGGCGGAAATCAGCATCCGGGCCAGGCAACTGGGTCAGGCGTCGACGCGTTGTGTCGCACGCTGACCCGCGGTTCTCCGGGGCGGGATGGCTGTACACGGGCAGGTGCGGACCGCAGCGGTCCGATCGCGAAGCCGGCCGTCAAGTGCCGGTGCCAGAACTGAGGAGTTTACGGCGTATGGCAACCCAGCAGAAGAAGTCAGCAACGCGCAACGGGTTCAAGACCGGCGAGTCCATCGTCTACCCGGCGCATGGCGTCGGCCAGATTGTCGCCATCGAGGAGCAGGAAGTGGCCGGCCACAAGCTGGAGCTCTTCGTCATCGACTTTCTGAAGGACAAGATGCGTCTCAAGGTCCCCGTCGCCAAGGCGGCTTCGATCGGCATGCGCAAGCTGTCCGAGACCGACTATGTCGACCGCGCGTTGAAGGTCGTGCAGGGCCGCGCCCGCGTCAAGCGCACCATGTGGTCGCGCCGCGCCCAGGAATACGACGCCAAGATCAATTCCGGCGACCTGATCTCCATTTCCGAGGTCGTGCGCGATCTCTACCGCGCCGAGAACCAGCCCGAGCAATCCTACTCCGAGCGTCAGCTCTACGAGGCCGCGCTCGACCGCATGGCGCGCGAGATCGCGGCCGTGAACCGTGTCTCCGAGACCGAGGCCGTCCACCTCATCGAGGTCAACCTCAACAAGGGCCCACGGCGCGGCGCCAAGGCCGACAACGAGGAATCCGAGCAGGAAGAGGCCGCGTAAGCGCCGCCTGCCGCAGCGAACGCAAAGAACCCGGCCCTCGTGCCGGGTTTTTTGTTGACCGCTTCACGGCCGGGCCGGCGGCGAACACTTATCCGTGAGGTGCAAAATGGAACTTATTGCGCCTCAACGCCGTTGTTGCGCTTGACCCGCGGCAGGGCTGTTCGGGACGATCCCCAGGTCGCGCGGCATCTCGGGTGGCAGCGCCGATCCGTAGCGGAACGGCGCAGATCGGAGCGCAAGGATGGAAGAGCCTGCCAGAGGAATGCTCGTCCGGGCGGCCATGAAGGCGCCCTACCTGGCCCGCGAACAGGAACACGACCTGGCGGTGCGATGGAAGAATGACCACGACCAGGACGCGCTCCACCAGATCACCACTGCCCACATGCGGCTCGTCATCGCGATGGCTTCCAAATTCCGGCATTTCGGCCTGTCGATGAGCGACCTCATCCAGGAAGGCCATGTCGGCCTGCTCGAGGCGGCGGCCCGCTTCGAGCCGGAGCGCGGCGTCCGCTTTTCCACCTATGCGACGTGGTGGATACGGGCCTCCATGCAAGACTACATCCTGCGCAACTGGTCGATCGTGCGCGGCGGCACGAGTTCGGCGCAGAAGGCGCTGTTCTTCAACCTGAGACGGCTGCGCGCCAAGCTGGCGCAGGGCGCCGACGCGCCGAGCGGCGATGCGCTCTACCGGCAGATCTCCGGCGCGCTCGGCGTGCCTGTCGCCGACGTGGCGCTGATGGACATGCGCCTGTCCGGTCCCGACACCTCGCTCAACGCCCCGGTTGCCGAAGAAGAGGGAAGTTCCGACCGCATGGACTTCCTGATTTCCGACGACCCGCTGCCCGACGAAGTGGCGGGCGAGGCGATCGATGTCGAGCGTCGCACCGCCTGGCTGCAGGATGCACTGGATTCCCTCAACGAGCGCGAACTCAAGATCATCCGCGAAAGGACGGCTGCACGATTCCGGGGCCACGCTGGAAGCGCTTGGCGAACGGCTCGGCATCTCCAAGGAACGTGTGCGCCAGATCGAGAACCGCGCACTCGAGAAGCTCCGCTCGGCGTTGACCAAGGACCATCCCGACATGCACCTGAGCTCGGCCTGAGCCGGGTTCTCTTCCGGCCGCCGAAGCTCATTGGCCAACGCGCTGAACTGCGCCAGACGCCCTATTGATCGGTGATGATCTTCACCCGCTCGCCCGCCGAAACCGTCGCGCCCGGCCCGAGCGCGTTGATCAGGCGAAACAGCTCCAGCTTGCGCTCGACGCCCACCATGCGCCCGGCCAGCGTGGCGACGCTCTCGCCGGGCTGCACCGTCACAACGCGCACCCTGAGTGGATGCAGCGCGGCACGTTCGGCATCCGAAAGGCGCCGGAAGCTCGCCTCCACCTCGCGCGCCGTCGGCTCCAGCCGATCGCTCGCCTGCGGAGCAGCGGTGAGCAGGCGATAGACCTGATCGCCGGCGCGAACCACGGTGATGGCGAACTGCCACCCGTCGGCGGCGGCCCGCGCCGTCGCTGCCTCCGAACCGTTGAGCTGTTCGGTGCGCACGCTTGAAGCGTCGAGGCCGGCAACCCAGCCGGAACGCAGGTAGTCGGGCAGAGAGGTTCGCGTGTCGAGCGACACCGCGTCGAAGCGGATGGCCACGTCGCCCGGCCCGGCGGCTGTGACCGCGGCGGCCGAATTGTCGATGACGAAACCTTGCGGCACGGTGAAACTGACGCCGAGCTTCGGATGCAGGAAGGTGCGACCGCGCACATAACCTTCATCCGGCGTGTCGCCGAACAGCATGCCGTCGATGCCCGACAGCAAGGAGTCGCGATCGACCTCGCCCGTCCCGGGCGGCCCGAACTGCCGCGCATGGCGCCGCGCCAGATCGATGCGCTGGGGCGTGTTCGGGTGCGTGGCCAGAAAGTCCAGGCTCTCGTCCTCCGCACCGCTGACGCTCCGGAAATCGGCGTAGTCGGCCATCGACTGCAGGAAGCGGGCGGCTGCATAGGGGTCGTAACCGGCCTCGCCGATCGACTTGATGCCTATGGCGTCGGCCTCGAGCTCCTGGTTCCGGGAAAACTGGGCAAGCCGCAGCTTGCCGCGCAACAGCGCCACCTTGGCCGACTGGCTGCTTCCGAGCACCTCGTCGACGACCTGCGAGGCAAGCACCTCCTCGGCCTCCTTCTTCTGCCGCTGGATGCCGTGATTGGCGGTCACGTGGCCCATCTCGTGCGCCAGCACCGCCGCCACCTCGGCCGAATCGTTGGCCAGCGCCAGCAGGCCGCGCGTGACGTAGAGATAGCCGCCCGGCAGCGCGAAGGCGTTGACGTTGGGCGAGTTGAGAATGGTGATGCGATAGGCCTGGTTCGGATCGTCCGACACCACAGTCAGCTTGCCGACGATCTTGGCGACCGCGCGTTCGAGCTTCGGATCGGAATACTCGCCGCCATAGGTCGCAAGGATGCGCGGATGCTGCTGGCGCGCGATCTCGGCCAGCTTGTCGTTGCGCGTGACGGTGTCGACGGTGACGGGCTCGGAAGACGGCGTGAACTCGCCGTTGCCGACGCTGGCCATCGTGCAGCCGCCGAGCACGGCCGCCAGCAGCACGCCGGCAATGCCGCGCACCATGCCGAGGCGCGGTCGCGCAGCCTCGGCGTTGCTGTCGAGCGCAAGCTTGGGCAGGAGACAATCCTTTCACGTCGTTGCGGCACCGGCCGTGCCGCTGCGTCATCGGCGGCACGTTACCTATGCGTCCACGCAGCGGCAGACAAGGTCGCCACAACCGGTTCGCCGTTCCATGTGCGAAAATTGTGTCGGCATGCGGGCGATGCCGGCGCCGATCAGGTGCCGCGCGTGCCGAGATAACGGCGGAACGCCCCCGGTGCGTCGGCCCCGAAGAAGCCGCCGATGTCGCCGGTTGCGGCGACCGAGCCGTTCTCGAGAAATACCATGCGATGGGCGACCGCTTCGGCATCCTCGGGATTGTGGGTTGCCATCAGCACGGTCATGCCACGCTCGGCGTGAAGGTCGCAAAGCAGCGACAGCATGTCCTGCCGGAGCGCCGGGCCCAGCGAGGCGAACGGCTCGTCGAGGAGCAGTACCGGCCGGTCGCGCACCAGCACGCGTGCCAGTGCCACGCGCTGCCGCTCGCCGCCCGAGAGTTCGCGCGGCAGCCGCTTTTCCATTCCCGCCAGCCCGACCCGGGTCAGCGCGGCAGAGACCGCCTCGCGGTCGTCCGCCGACAGTTTCAACGAAGGCGAGCGACCGAGCCCGACATTGGCGGCGACGTCGAGATGGCCGAACAGGTTGTTTTCCTGAAACACCATGGAGATCGGCCGCGACGCCGGCGGCAGGCCGGCAACGTCGCTGCCGCCGATCAGCACCCGCCCCGACGACGGAACGTCGAATCCGGCGATCAGGTTGAGCAACGTCGACTTGCCCGCCCCGCTCGGTCCCATCACAGCCGCAATCTCGCCGGCTGCGACGGCGAAGTCGAAGCGCATGGCTGCTTCGCCATAGGAGAACGTCACGGTCTCGCAGCGTATCTCGGCGCCGTTGCGCGCGTTCATTTCGCCTCCCTGCCGAGCCGGTCGGCCACGAACATCAGAACAAGGCACAGAAGGCCCAGGAAAAGCGCCAGCCCGGCGGCGTCGGCGGTACGGTAGCTGCTCATGCGGGCAAGCAGCAGGTACGGCAGCGTCTGCACGCTGTTGCTGCCGAACAGCGCGATCACGCCGAGGTCGCCCAGCGACAGCGCCATGGCGAACGCATAGCCCGTGGCGAGCGGACGGCGCAGCACCGGCCAGTCGACGAGGCGAAGCCGCGCCCATCCGGACATGCCGAGCTGCGCGCACAGACGCTCGTGGCGAACGCTGGCCGAATCATAGGCCGGGCGGATGGCGCGCATGGCGAACGGCATGGCCATCGCGGCATTCACGGCCACCACCATGAAGGGCGCCGCCGCGAAAACCCCGCCTGAATGGCGCAGAAGCACGAACCAGCCGGCGCCGATGACCACAGGCGGCACCACAAGGACGAAAACCGCCCCGGTGTCGGAAAGACGCTCGAGGAACGAGGGCGGCCGCGCCGGGCCTCGCGAGATCTCCATCGCGCGGCGCGCCATGACAAGCGACAGCGACAGCGCCACGCAGACAAGCGCGGCGAGAGCCGCCAGCACGAGGCTCGTCGCGGTCGCTTGCTGCACGGAAGCCTCGCCGGCGAGGCGCGTCAGATCGGCGGCCAGCCCGGCGAGCACGGTCGCGACCATCGGCCCGAGCACGAAGGCAACCGCGAGCGCGATGACGACAATGTTGAAGACGCGCTCCGCGGTCCCGGTCCACACCGGCCGGCGCGCCGAAACGGCAATGTTCGCCTCGCCCGTCATGCCGGTGCCCAGGCGAGCGAGCACCGCGACGATCAATCCCGTGAGCGCGATCTGCACGATCGTCAGCGTAACGGCGCGTGCGGGGTCGAAATCGAAGCGCAGCGCCTGGTAGATGGCGACCTCCAGCGTCGTCGCCGCAGGTCCGCCGCCAAGCGTCAGCACCACGGTGAACGACGTCGCGCACAGCATGAAGACGAGCCCGGCGATGCCGGGCAATGCCGCGCGCATCGCCGGCCATTCGATCAGCCGGAACGAGGCCCTCGCCCCCATGCCGAGCTGCGCCGACAGCCGCCAGTGGTCCGTCGGCACTGTGTCGAGCGATTCCAGGAACAGCCGCGTGGCGAGCGGCAGGTTGAAGAAGGCGTGCGCGACCAGAATGCCGGCGAGCCCGTAGATGCCCGGCCAGTCGCCTCCACGGATCGCCGACATCACCGGCGCGAAATAGCCGGCGCGTCCGTAGAGCGCCAATACGCCGAGCGCCGCCACGATCGCCGGCAGCGCCAGCGGCACCGCGAACAGCCGCAGGATGAAGCCGCGCCCGAAGAATGCGGAATGCCGCGACAGCGCCCGCGCCACGAGGATCGCCGGCAGCACGGAAAGCGCCGTCGACAGCACCGCCTGCAAGAGCGTGAACCGGGCGATGCGCAACAGATAGGGATCGAAGGCGGAAAGCGCGCCGGACCAGTCGCTCGCCGCCTGCACCACGAGCCCGGCGAACGCCCCTCCGATCAATACGGCGATGGCGGCCAGCGCGGCAATGCCAGCCGCGACGCGGCGATCGGTGATGCCGGTCATTCGCCTCCCCCTCGAGGGGAGGGAGCCGAGCGCAGCGAGGCGGGTGGGGTGATCGAATGCCGCACTCGGCCGCCTGGACCCCACCCGTCCAATCGCCTCCGGCGATCGTCCACCCTCCCCTCGAGGGGGAGGGAAGAACCTACTTGCTCATCACCGAGAGCCATTCGTCGATCCAGGCCTTGCGGTTTTCCGCCACTGTCTTCGGGTCGATCATCAGCGGCTCCTCGGGCCGGATCATGTCCTGGAAGACCGGGTTGAGCGGCTCGGTCGTCTTGCCGGCCGGGAACATCCAGTTGGTTTCGGGGATGGCGTCCTGGAAGCCGGGGCCCGTCATGAACGACAGGAACTGCCGCGCCAGCGGGTTTTTTGCGCCCTTGTTGGTCAGCCCGGCGACCTCGACCTGGAGATAGTGGCCCTCCGAGAACTCGGCGGCCTGGTAGCGCTCGGTGCGTTCGGCGATCAGGTGGTAGGCGGGCGAGGTCGTGTAGGACAGCACCATCGGCGCCTCGCCGGAAGTGAACAGGCCGTAGGCCTCGCTCCAGCCGGGCGTCACCGTCAGCACGCGGTCCTTCAGGTCCGACCACGCGTCGACCGCCTTGTCGCCGTAGATCGCCTTGATCCACAGAAGCAGCCCGAGCCCCGGCGTCGAGGTGCGCGGATCCTCGATGACGATCTTCTGGTCGGGATCACCCTCGACCAGTTCCTTCATGCTCTTGGGCGGATTGTCGATCGACTGCGTGTCGTAGACCACGGCGAAATAGCCGTAGTCGAACGGCACGAACAGATCGTCGTCCCAGCCGCCCGGCACCTCGACATTGTCGAGCGGCACCTCGGCCGGCGCAAACAGACCGGTCTGGCGCGCCTCCCAGGTGAGGTTGGTGTCGAGCCCGAGCACCACGTCGGCATCGGTGTCCTCGCCTTCCAGCTTCAGCCGGTTGAGCAGCGCGACGCCATCGGCGACCGAAACGAACTTGATGTCGCAGCCGCACTCGGCCTCGAAATTCTTCTCCACGACCGGACCGGGTCCCCAGTCGGCGGTGAAGCTCTCGTAGGTGTAGACGGTGAGCGTCTTCGGCTGGTCCTGCGCAGCCGCGGGCGCGGCCCATGCCGCAAGCGCGGCAAGGGAAACGGTGAGTGTCGGAAAATGCGGTGTCGCGCGCATCGGCGCCTCCTCTGTCTCGTGTGAAAGGGATGGCGCCTTGGAATGAAGCGTCTAATCCCTCCGCCGGTGCAAACCGGATCAGGTTCAGCGGGTTGGCGTTCCAGCCTCTCAGCCGGTGCGGTCGTCGTGACCGCCCGGCACCCCGTTAGAGCACCGCAAGGAATAGGGCGTGGAAACACGCGTGGCAAGGGGCGCTGGCGCAGCCCTGCCTTGAAAGCAAAACACGGCGCGGCTTTCGCCGCCCCCGCGCCCCGTGTAAAAGCCCTCGCCCATGAGCCGTTTCACCATCCTGCTTGGCGGAGACCTCGTCGTGACAGCCGCCGTCGAGCGGCAGGTCGCCGGCACGAGAGTCATCGCCGCCGATTCCGGCATCCGCCACGCCGCCGCGCTCGGCCTGTCGCCCGAGCTGTGGGCGGGCGATTTCGATTCCGTCGAGGCCGAGATGCTGTCCGAAAATTCGTCGGTACCGACGGCCCGCTTCCCGGCCGAGAAGGATTCCACCGACGGCGAACTCGCCATCGACATCGCGCTGGAGCGCGGCGCCACCTCGCTGGTGCTGGTCGGCGCATTCGGCGGCACGCGCGCCGACCACGCCTTCCTGCACATGACCGCCGCGATCAGGCTCGCCGAGACCGGCGTGCCGGTGGAACTCACCAGCGGCGACCAGGAGGGAGCGCCGGTGCTGCCCGGCACCACCGAGTTCGCCTACCCCAACGGAACGCTGTTTTCGATCCTGGCCTTTTCCGAATTGCCCGCGCTGACGCTGGAACGCGCCAAGTGGCCGCTGCGCGACCGCGAGGTGCCTTTCGGTTCCTCGCTGACCCTTTCCAACGAGGTCGAGACGTCGGACACGCAGGGCGGACCGCTGGTGACGCTGAGCGAAGGCCGCGCCCTGCTTGTCGCCCATCCACTCGCCACGTCCGGAACCGAATAGCATGGCCCCGCCCCTCCTGCAGCTCGACCGCATCCGGCTCACCTTCGGCGGCACGCCGCTGCTCGACGGCGCCGAACTGGCGGTCTCGGCCGGCGAACGCATCGCGCTGGTCGGGCGCAACGGCTCGGGCAAGTCGACGCTGCTCAAGATCGCCGCTGGCCAGGTCGAGCCGACCGATGGCGAGGTATTCCGCCAGCCGACCGCCACGTTGCGCTACCTGGCGCAGATCCCCGACATGGAAGGCTTCGACACCGTCGCCGACTATGTCTCGGCCGGCCTCGGACCGGCAGACGATCCGCACCGCGCGACCTATCTGCTCGAGCATCTGGGTCTGACCGGCGACGAAGCGCCGGGCAACCTCTCCGGCGGCGAGGCGCGACGCGCCGCGCTCGCCCGGGCGCTCGCGCCGAAGCCCGACATATTGCTGCTCGACGAGCCGACCAACCATCTCGACCTCGCCGCCATCGAATGGCTGGAGGACGAGCTCCTGCGTTCCTCCTCGGCGATCGTGGTGATCTCGCACGACCGCCGCTTCCTAGAGCGGGTCTCGCAGGCGACGGTGTGGCTCGACCGGGGCGTGACGCGCCGCCTCGAGAAGGGCTTCGCCCATTTCGAGGAATGGCGCGACCAGGTGCTGGAGGAGGAAGAACGCGACCAGCACAAGCTCGCCCGCCAGATCGTGCGCGAGGAGCACTGGCTGCGCTACGGCGTGACCGCCAGGCGCAAGCGCAACATGCGCCGGCTGGGCGACCTGCAGGCGCTGCGGGAGCGCCACCGCACGCATCGCGGGCCAGAGGGCACGGCACAACTGCAGGCCTCCGATGCCGCCGAATCCGGCAAGCTGGTCATCGAGGCGAAGGGGATTTCCAAGAGCTACGGCGGCCAGCCGATCGTCAGGGATTTCTCGATCCGCGTGCAGCGCGGCGACAGGCTGGGCCTCGTCGGCCCCAACGGCGCCGGCAAGACGACGCTCCTGAAGATGCTGATCGGCGAGCTTTCGCCCGACGCGGGGTCGGTGCGGCTCGGCGCCAATCTGGAGATCGCCACCCTCGACCAGCGCCGCGCAAGCCTCGACCCGGACGAGAGCCTCGCGCACTATCTCACCGCCGGCGCCGGCGACCAGATCATGGTCGACGGCAAGCCGAAGCACGTCGTCTCCTACATGAAGGATTTCCTGTTCCGGCCCGAGCAGGCGCGCACCCCGGTGCGCGAATTGTCCGGCGGCGAGCGGGCGCGGCTGGTGCTGGCGCGCATCCTGGCGCGGCCCGCCAACCTTCTGGTTCTCGACGAGCCGACCAACGATCTCGACATGGAGACGCTGGACTTGTTGCAGGAGACGGTCGACGGCTTTCCCGGCACTGTGATCCTGGTCAGCCACGACCGCGATTTTCTCGACCGCACCGTCTCCAGCCTGCTGGCGCCGGAGGGCGACGGCACCTGGATCGAATATGCCGGCGGCTACACCGACATGTTGGCGCAGCGCGGCTCCGCACGTTTCGAAAAACGCGGCAGACGCGACAGGGAAACCGCCCCCACGCAGCCGAAGCAGGCCGCGCCGAAACCGAAGGCGCCCGCCAACAAGCTTTCCTACAAGCAGAAATTCGCGCTGGAGACGATGCCGAAGAGGATGGAGGAGGCGCAGGCGACGATCGGAAAGCTGGAAGCGCGAATGGCCGACCCCGACCTCTATTCCCGCGACCCCGGCGCCTTCTCGAAGATTGCCGCCGAACTCGACGCCGAGCGCGACAGACTGTCGGCGATGGAAGAGGAGTGGCTGGAACTGGAGATGCTGCGCGAGGAGATCGAGGGGTAGGCCGCCGCCTCGCGGCTTTTGGCGGTCGACCCGCTCAGCTTCCCTTGACGGCGAGCTTCTGCGCGACCTTCTCGATGCGACCTGCCAGATCGCCGAGTGCGCCGGCCAGCGCGTCGTCGTTCTTGTCGGCCTTGGCGAGCGCCTCGTCGCGCGTCTTGCGCAAGGTTGCGACCTCGCTCTCCATGCCCTTGATGCGCTTCTGCAGCTCCGACAACTCGTCCATCACCATGATGCCGGCCATCACCGTGATGCGCTGGTCGCCGATTTCACCGAAGGAATCCTTGAGGTGACCGACATAGCGGTCGAAGCGGCCGGCAAGCTCGGCGAGATGCTCCTCCTGGCCCTCGTCGCAGGCCATGCGGTAGGTCTTGCCGTCAATCGTCACCGTTACCTGGGCCATGGCCGCGAGGTCCTACCTGTCGAGCACGGCGCGGATCGTCTCCATCGCCGTCACCAGCCTGCGCGAGACTTCCTTGTTGGCGTCTTCCAGCCGTTCGGCACGCGCCTCGGAATTGTCGAGCTCCTGCGCGAGCCGTGCCCTGTCGGTGTTCATGCGCTGCACCTCGGCTTCGGCTTCCGAATAATCCTGCTCCTGCTCGATCCGGGCCGAGACCGCGTCCTCGAGCATGTCGACGGCCTTGTCGAGCCGGCCGATGATTTCCCTGAGCGTCGATTCTCCGGCCATTACCTTCCCGCCCCGGGCCCACGAACCCGAATCGCGCGGCATCCTAACACCTTATCCACGAAAAATTACGCGGCGGGTGAAGCGGCAGTCAACAAAACTGTCCCGCTATCCCCTTCTATTACGGCAGCCGGGCGCCTCTGGTGCCGTCCGCCGCACCCCGCGATTTGTTGACTCGGACGGCGCACCTGATATGTGAAGCCAGCCTTTCGGGGGGCGCCCAGAACACCTCCCGCCCGCACGGATTTACCCGCCTTCCAGGCGACAGCGAGCACTCATGACCTCACGCCAGAAACACGACCGGATGGCGAACGCGATCCGTTTCCTCGCCATGGACGCCGTCGAGAAGGCCAATTCGGGCCATCCCGGCCTGCCCATGGGCTGCGCCGACATCGCCACGGTGCTCTACACCCGCTTCATGAAGCACGATCCCAAGCATCCCGGCTGGCCCGACCGCGACCGCTTCGTGCTGTCGGCCGGCCACGGCTCGATGCTGCTCTACTCGCTGCTCTATTTGTCGGGCTACGAGGACATCACGATCGAGGAGATCAGGAACTTCCGCCAGCTCGGCTCGCGCACCGCCGGCCATCCCGAATACGGGCATGCCGCCGGCATCGAGACGACGACCGGCCCGCTCGGCCAGGGACTGGCGAACGGCGTCGGCATGGCGATCGCCGAACGCATGCTGAACGCCCAGTTCGGCGACGACCTCGTCGACCACCACACCTACGTGCTGGCCGGCGACGGCTGCCTGATGGAAGGCATCAGCCAGGAGGCGATCTCGCTCGCCGGCCACCTGAAGCTCAACAAGCTGATCGTCATGTGGGACAACAACTCGATCTCCATCGACGGTCCGGTGTCGCTGGCCGATTCCACCGACCAGATGAAGCGTTTCGAGGCCTCCGGCTGGCACACCATCGCCGCCGACGGACACGATCCGGAAGCGATCGCCGGTGCGCTCCAGGAGGCCCGCCGGTCCGACCGGCCGACGATGATCGCCTTCAAGACGACGATCGGCTTCGGCGCTCCGCACAAGGCCGGCACCTCGAAGGCGCACGGCTCGCCGCTCGGGGCAGACGAAATCGCCGAGACCCGCAAGGCGCTCGGCTGGGATGCCAAGCCTTTCGAAATCCCCTCCGACATCATCGACGACTGGCGGCTGGCCGGCCTGCGCTCGGCGCGCGAGCGCAAGGAGTGGGAAAAGCGGCTGGCAGAAGCCGAGGGCGAGACCCGGGCCGAGTTCGAGCGCCGCATGCGCGGCGAACTGCACGAAGGCCTGAACGACGTTCTCCTCGACTACAAGAAGAAGCTCGCCAGCGACAAGCCGACGGTCGCCTCCCGCAAGGCCTCCGAAATGGCGCTCGAAGTGATCAACGACTGCCTGCCCGAGACCGTCGGCGGCTCGGCCGACCTTACCGGCTCCAACAACACCAAGACCAGCCAGACGAAGAACATCACGCCTGACGATTTCTCCGGCCGCTACATCCATTACGGCATCCGCGAGCACGGCATGGCCGCGGCCATGAACGGCATCGCGCTGCACAAGGGACTGATCCCGTATTCGGGCACCTTCCTGGTGTTTTCCGACTACGCGCGGCCGGCCATGCGGCTCGCCTCGCTGATGGGGATACGGGTGATCTTCGTGATGACCCACGATTCGATCGGTCTCGGCGAGGACGGACCGACGCACCAGCCGGTTGAGCATCTGGCGGCGCTGCGCGCCATCCCCAACCATCTCGTCTTTAGACCCGCCGACGCCACCGAAACGGCCGAATGCTGGCAGCTCGCGCTCAATTCGACCAGCGCGCCCTCGACAATCGCGCTGACGCGGCAGAACCTGGCGCCGGTGCGCACCGAGTTCGACGACGAGAATTTGTGCGCGCTCGGCGCCTATGAGGTGGCGATGGCCAGCGACGACTGCGCCGTCACCATCTTCGCGTCGGGCTCGGAAGTGGGGATCGCGCTCGAGGCCCGCCGCCAGCTCGAGGCCAACGGCCACCCGACCCGTGTCGTGTCGGTGCCCTGCATGGAACTGTTCGAGCAGCAGAGCGCGGAATACCGCCTGGCGCTTCTCGGCCGCGCCAAGGTCAACATCGCCATCGAGGCAGGCATACGCCAGGGCTGGGACCGCATGATCGGCACCGACGGCGTGTTCATCGGCATGACCGGCTTCGGCGCCAGCGGCCCCTACGAGGAGCTCTACCGTCACTTCGGCATCACCGCCGAGGCCGCCGTGCAGGCGGCCGAGGAAAAGCTGAGCGTCCTCTAGCCCCGCCTGCGCTGGATCAATTCAACCCGGCGCGGCTTGGACTATCCTTAGAAGCCGCGTGGCGGGGCCGCCCGTCTGGAATTGTGTCGTCCGCGCCGCTATGTAGCGGCATCGCTCCCAGGGAGAAATCGCAATGACCGTCAGAATCGCCATCAACGGATTTGGCCGCATCGGCCGCAACGTGGTTCGCGCCATCTACGAATCCGGTCGCAAGGACATCGACGTGGTCGCCGTCAACGACCTCGGTCCGATCGAGACCAACGCCCATCTGATGCGCTACGATTCGGTGCATGGCCGCTTTCCCCACGAGGTGAAGGTCGAGGGCGACTCGATCGTGGTCGGCGACGAGAGCTTCAAGGTGCTGGCCGAGCGCGATCCGTCCAAGCTCCCCTGGAAGGAGCTCGACATCGACATCGTGATGGAGTGCACGGGCATCTTCACCGCCCGCGACAAGGCCGCCGTCCATCTCGACGCCGGCGCCAAGCGCGTGCTGGTTTCCGCGCCGTCGAGCGGTGCGGACATCACCGTGGTCTATGGCGTCAACGACGGCGACATCACCGCCGAGCACAAGGTGATCTCCAACGCCTCGTGCACCACGAACTGCCTGGCTCCGCTGGTCGACGTGCTGCACAAGGAGTTCGGCATCGTCCACGGCATGATGACCACGATCCACTCCTACACCGGCGACCAGCCGACGCTGGATACGCTGCACAAGGACCTCTACCGCGCCCGCGCCGCGGCGATGAGCCAGATCCCGACCTCGACGGGCGCGGCCAAGGCGATCGGCCTCGTCATCCCGGAACTGAAGGGCAAGCTCGACGGCATCTCGGTGCGCGTGCCGACACCCAACGTTTCGCTGGTCGACCTCAAGTTCGTGGCCAAGAAGGCGGCGACCGCCGAGGCGATCAACAACGCGCTGGTCGCTGCCGCCGACGGACGCCTGAAGAACATTCTCGGCTACACCAACGCCCCCAACGTCTCGATCGACTTCAACCACGACCCGCATTCGTCCACGGTCGCCCTGCCGGAGACCAAGGTGATGGAAGACACGTTCGTGTCGGTGCTGAGCTGGTACGACAACGAATGGGGCTTCTCCAACCGCATGTCCGACACGGCCGTGGCGATCGCCAAGACGCTGTAGTCTTTCACGGCACCGCTTTTCTCGGGAGCGCCCGGCTTCGGCCGGGCGCTCTTCTTTTGTTTTGTGCTCCGACAACGCCTGCCGTGTTGCGCAATGCAGCAAAGCTCACGATAGTTTCCGTTGCGGCGGTCGCGACGGGCGTGGCCGCCATTCGGAAAAGGGCGGATGGTCCAGAGCCTATATCTGGTGACGCTGATCGGCACGCTGCTCGTTCTCGCGGCGGCGTTTTCCAGCCTGCTTGCCAAGCGCTACGGCACACCGCTGCTGCTGGTCTTCCTGTGCATCGGGCTCCTGGCCGGCGTGGACGGGCTCGGCATCGACTTCGACAACGCCGCCGCCGCCTATTTCGTCGGCTCTCTGGCGCTGGCCGTCATCCTCTTCGATTCCGGCTTCGGCACGTCTTTGCAGACGTTCCGACATGCCGCCTTTCCCGCGATCACGCTGGCCACCGTCGGCGTGGTGCTGACGATGCTGGTCTTCTCGCTCGCCGCGCACCTGCTGCTCGGCCTCGACTGGCTGGAAGCGATGCTGCTCGGCGCCATCGTCGGCTCGACCGATGCCGCCGCCGTCTTCTTCCTCCTGAGGACCGGCGGGCTGACCATCCGCGACCGGGTGCGCGCGACGCTGGAGATCGAATCCGGCTCCAACGACCCGATGGCGATCTTCCTCACCATCGCGCTGGTCGAGATCATCGCTGCCGGCACCGCCGGTGGAGATGCCGGCGCAACCTGGACCGGCTTTCTGGTCACCTTCATCGAGCAGATGGGCCTCGGCCTTCTCGTCGGCTATGGTGGCGGCATCCTCATCGTCTGGCTGGTCGACCGGCTCGACATGGAACGCGGGCTGCGGCCGATCTTCACGCTGGCGCTGGCGCTTCTCGTCTTCGCAATCGCCGGCTCCGTCGGCGGCAGCGGCTTCCTCGCCGTCTACGTGGCCGGGCTCTATGCCGGCAACCGCGACATCCGCTCGGCCGAGACGCTGAAGCGTTTCCAGGACGGCGCGAGCTGGCTCGCGCAGATCATCATGTTCCTGATCCTCGGCCTCCTGGCGACGCCGTCGCAGTTCTGGCAACTCGCGCTGCCGGCGGTCGGCCTGGCGCTTTTCCTGATCTTCGTGGCAAGACCGGTAGCGATCTGGCTGTGCCTGCTGCCCTTCGAGTTCCCGCGTGCCGAGACGGCCTTCGTCGCGTGGGTCGGCCTGCGCGGCGCCGTGTCGATCCTGCTCGGCATCCTGCCCGTGCTCGGCGGGCTGGACTCCGGCCCTATCCTCTTCAACACCGCCTTCATCGTGGTCCTGGTATCGCTCGTGGTGCAGGGCTGGACGATAAGTCCGCTGGCGCGCCGGCTCGGCCTCGTCGTGCCGCCGCGAATCGGGCCCGTCGACAAGTTCGAGCTGGAACTGCCAGGCTCGGCCAATCACGAACTGCTCGCCTACCGGGTCGTCGCCGACAGCCCCGTGGCGCGTGGAGAACGAGTGCCGCGCTGGGCCCGCCCCTCGCTCGTCATCCGCGACGGCAAGTCGATGCGCTACCAGTATGCCGGGCGCCTGAAGGCGGGCGACCGCGTCTACCTGTTCATCTCGCCGCGCTTTCCGCCGCTGCTCGACCGCCTGTTCGCCAGTCCGGCGCCGGTCGAGGGCGACGACGCCGACTTCTTCGGCCAGTTCGCGCTCGATCCGAGCCGCCCGGCGCGCGATCTCGAAATGGCCTACGGGCTCGGGCTCAGCGAGGAGGAGCAGGCAGCTTTCGATTGCCGAGATGATGACGGCACGGCTTGGGGGCCATGCCGAATATGGCGATCGCGTCGCCATCGGCCCGGTCGAATTGATCGTGCGCGACATGAACGAGCGCGGCGTCATCGCCACGGTCGGCGTGTCCTTCGATCCCGAGCCGGCGCCGCGCATTCCGCTGTTCCAGTCGCGCCGCGAAATCATGGCGAACCTGCGCGCCTGGTATCGCGCCCGCCGCGCCCGCATCGCCGCCGCCCGGGAAGCCGCGGAGCGCTTGAACTCTGGCGCCGCCGGGCTATCTTCCGGCGACCCCGGAACCAAGGAGCGCCCGATGGCCGATTTCAAGACCCTGGACGACGCCGACGTCGCCGGCAAGCGCGTGCTGGTGCGCGTCGACCTGAACGTGCCGGTCAAGGACGGCAAGGTCACCGACGCCACCCGCATCGAGCGCGTCGCGCCGACCATCCTCGAGCTCTCCGACAAGGGCGCCAAGGTGATCCTGCTCGCTCATTTCGGCCGCCCGAAGGGCAAGCCCGTCGACGAGTTCTCGCTGAAGCCGATCGCCGCCGCCACCGAGACGGTGCTCGACCGGCGCGTCCACTTCGCGCCCGATTGCGTCGGCGATGCTGCCTCCGGCGCGGTGGCGGCGATGAACGACGGCGACATCCTGCTTCTGGAAAACACCCGCTTTCACGAGGGCGAGGAGAAGAACGACCCCGGGTTCGCGAAGGAACTCGCCGCCAACGGCGATCTCTACGTCAACGACGCGTTCTCGGCCGCCCACCGCGCGCATGCCTCGACAGAGGGCGTGGCCCGGCTGCTGCCGTCCTATGCCGGACGCTCCATGCAGGCCGAGCTGGAGGCACTGCAGAAGGGGCTGGAACAGCCGAAGCGCCCGGTCATGGCGATCGTCGGCGGCGCCAAGGTTTCGACCAAGATCGACCTGCTGCAGAACCTGGTGAAGAAGGTCGACGCGCTGGCGATCGGCGGCGGCATGGCCAACACGTTCCTTGCCGCGCAGGGCATCGACGTCGGCAAGTCGCTGTGCGAGCACGACCTCGCCGATACCGCCAACAAGATCATGGACGCGGCGAAGCAGGCCGGCTGCGAGATCGTTCTGCCGACGGACGCGGTCGTCGCGAAGGAGTTCAAGGAAGGTGCGGCGAGCGAGACGGTCGCGGTCAACGCAGTGCCCGCCGACGCGATGATCCTCGACGTCGGCCCCGAGACCGTGAAGGCGATCACCGGCTGGATCGACAAGGCGCGCACGCTGGTCTGGAACGGACCGCTCGGCGCCTTCGAGACCAAGCCGTTCGACGCGGCGACTGTGGAGGCGGCGAAGTTCGCCGCGCGCCAGACCCGCGAAGGCCTGCTGGTATCGGTGGCCGGTGGCGGCGACACGGTTTCCGCGCTTCACCAGGCGGGCGTGGCCGACGACTTCACCTATGTCTCGACGGCGGGTGGCGCCTTCCTGGAATGGATGGAAGGCAAGGAGCTGCCCGGCGTGGCGGCGCTGAAGGCCGGCTGAATTCGCGCCGACCGAACGTCGGCCGTATTAATCGATTGAGGCAAACCCGGCCCGCATTCCACCTGCGCGCGGCATCTGCTATCTCCGCCGGGACAAGAAAAACGCGGAGGCATTATCGATGAGCGAACGTCTGGAAGACATCGCCGAGGCCATGGTGGCCAAGGGCAAGGGCATTCTCGCGGCCGACGAGAGCTCGGGCACGATCAAGAAGCGCTTCGACGCGATCGGCGTGGAATCGACCGAGGACAACCGGCGCGACTACCGCGAATTCCTGTTCCGCACCGACGACGCGATGAGGAACAACATCTCGGGCGTCATCCTCTACGACGAGACGATTCGCCAGAAGGCGGCAGACGGCACGCCGCTGGTCGACCTCATCAAGGCGGCCGGCGCGATCCCCGGCATCAAGGTCGACAAGGGCGCCAAGCCGCTGCCCAATTTTCCCGGCGACACCATCACCGAGGGGCTCGACGGCCTGCGCGAGCGGCTGGCCGAGTACTACAAGCTGGGTGCACGCTTCGCAAAGTGGCGCGCCGTGATCGACATCGACATTCCGGCAGGCGTGCCCTCGGCAACCTCGATCGGCTCGAATGCCCATGGGCTCGCGCGCTACGCTGCGCTCTGCCAGGAGGCCGGCATCGTGCCGATCGTCGAGCCGGAAGTGCTGATGGATGGCGCCCACGACATCGACACCTGCTATCAGATCACCGAGGCCATGCTGCTGAAGCTATATGGCGAACTCTACGCCGCCCGCGTGGTGCTGGAAGGCACGGTGCTGAAGCCGAACATGGTGATCGCCGGCAAGAAGTCGGGAACGACGAACTCCCCCGAGGAAATCGCGGAAAAGACGCTGAAGCTTTTCCGCCACACCGTTCCCGTGGCAGTGCCGGGCATTGCCTTCCTGTCGGGCGGCCAGTCCGACGAGGAGGCGACCGCCAATCTAAACGCCATGAATGCCATGGGCCCGCATCCCTGGAATCTGACCTTCTCATACGGACGCGCACTGCAGGCAGCCCCGCAGAAGGCGTGGTCGGGCAAGGCAGAGAACGTCAAGGCCGCCCAGGCGGCCTTCGCTCATCGCGCCCGCATGAACGGACTGGCCAGCAAAGGCGAGTGGAAGCCGGAACTCGAGGCGGCGTAAGCACCGGCGCATACGACAACCGCCGCGGCGCGGCACGCGGCGGCGGCCGCGGGGTTTCGGCCGGTAGCGACGTTTTGCCACCGATGATGCAGGGTGTGCCCGGCCCGAGAGGCCGGGCAGGCCGCCTCAGCCGATCTTCTGCCCGGTCTTGGCCCAGTCGGCCAGGAAAGCCTCCAGCCCCTTGTCGGTCAGCGGGTGCTTGACGAGCGCCTTCAGCGTCGCCGGCGGCACCGTGGCGACGTCGGCGCCGATCAGCGCCGCCTGCTTGACGTGGTTCACGGTGCGGATGGAGGCGGCGAGGATCTCGGTGTCGAAATCGTAATTGTCGTAGATGGTGCGGATTTCGGCGATCAGCTCCATGCCGTCGACGCCCATGTCGTCGATGCGGCCGATGAACGGCGAGATGAAGGTCGCGCCGGCCTTCGCCGCCAGCAGCGCCTGGTTGGCCGAAAAGCACAGCGTGACGTTGACCATGCGGCCGTCCGTGGTGAGCGCGTTGCAGGCCTTCAGCCCGTCGAACGTGAGCGGCACCTTGATGGCGATGTTGTCGGCGATCTTCGACAGCACGTCGGCCTCGCGCATCATCCCGTCGAAGTCGAGCGCCGTCACCTCGGCCGACACCGGCCCGTCGACGATGTCGCAGATTTCCTTCGTCACTTCCTTGTAGTCGCGGCCCGACTTCATGATCAGCGACGGATTGGTGGTCACGCCGTCGAGCAGGTTGAGCTCGTTGAGCTCGCGGATCTCGTTGACGTCGGCGGTATCGACAAAGAACTTCATGGTGCGTTCTCCCGGGCAGTGGGGCAGCGGGCTCACCCGCGTTTCGGCCTTGCTCTATCGCAGGAGACGCGCAAGGTCACGTCCGATGAACAAAGATTCGCATGCCTCCCGCACCGTGCCCGTACAGGTGCCGATGCCGGCGGACCGGCCCTATTCCTATGCCGTACCCGACGACATGGAGGTGGTGCCGGGCTCGATCGTGCGCGTGCCGCTGGGCCCGCGCGAGGTCGCCGGCATCGTGTGGGACGGCGACGGCGAGGCGGTGAACCCGAAGAAGCTGCGGCCGATTTCCGAGGCCTTCGACTGCCCGCCGATCGCCGACGAGATGCGCCGCTTCGTCGACTGGGTGGCCGACTACACGGTCTCGCCTCCCGGCATGGTGGCGCGCATGCTGCTGCGCGCGCCGGCCGCCTTCGATCCTCCCTCGCCCGTCGAGGCGCTGCGGCTGACGGGGAACGCGCCCGACCGGATGACGGCGGCACGCGCCAAGGTGCTGGAGACGGCCGGCGACGGCATGGCCTGGACGCGCTCCGGGCTGGCGCATGCCGCCGGCGTTTCGCTGACCGTCGTCGACGGGCTGAAGGCGCAGGACGTGTTCGAGACCGTGATGCTGCCGCCCCCGCCGGTGGTGGCGAGCCCGGACCCCGCCTACGGCTCGCCGGAGCTGACGCCCGACCAGGCGGCGGCCGCCAAGACATTGCGCGAGCATGTCGAGCGCGATGCGTTCTCCGTCACGCTGATCGACGGCGTCACCGGCTCCGGCAAGACCGAGACCTATTTCGAGGCGATTGCCGCCGCGCTCGAACAGGGCCGGCAGGTCCTGATCCTGATGCCCGAGATCGCGCTCACCCAGGCCTTCATGGAGCGCTTCCACGACCGTTTCGGCGCGCCGCCGGCCGAATGGCACTCCGACCTGTCGCCGCGCATGCGCGAGAAGGTGTGGCGCCAGGTCGCCGAGGGCGGCGTGCGCGTCGTCGCCGGCGCCCGCTCGGCGCTGTTCCTGCCGTTCCGCGATCTCGGGCTGATCGTCGTCGACGAGGAGCACGACCAGGCCTACAAGCAGGAAGACCGCGTCTTCTACAACGCCCGCGACATGGCGGTGGTGCGCGGCCGCATCGGCGGCTTTCCGGTGATGCTGGCCTCGGCCACCCCATCGGTGGAAAGCCGCGTCAACGCCATGGCCGGCCGCTATGACCGTGTCGCATTGCCGTTCCGCTTTGCCGAGGCGGCACTTCCCGACATCCACGCCGTCGACATGCGCAGGAGCCCTCCGGCAAGGGGCGGGTTCCTGTCCCCCGTCCTGCTGGAGGCAATGCAAAAGACGCTCGAGCGCGGCGAGCAGTCGCTGCTCTTCCTCAACCGAAGGGGCTATGCGCCGCTGACGCTGTGCCGCGTCTGCGGCCATCGATTCCAGTGCCCGGACTGCTCGAGCTGGCTGGTCGAGCACCGCTTCCGCGGCCAGCTCGTCTGCCACCATTGCGGCTATCACGAGCCGCGGCCGGAGGCGTGTCCGTCCTGCGGCGCCCTCGACCACCTTGTCGCCTGCGGGCCGGGCATCGAAAGGATCGCCGAGGAGGTGGACCGGCATTTCCCCGAGGCGCGTGCCATCGTGCTGTCGTCGGACCTGCTGGGCGGCGTGCGGCGGCTGCGGCTGGAGCTCGACGCCATCGCCAAGGGCGAGGCCGACATCGTCATCGGCACCCAGCTCGTCGCCAAGGGCCACAATTTTCCGGACATGACCCTGGTCGGCGTGATCGACGCCGATCTGGGGCTCGCCAACGGCGACCCGCGCGCCGCCGAACGGACGTTCCAGCTGTTGTCGCAGGTGACGGGCCGCGCCGGGCGCAGCGGCCACAAGAGCCACGGCCTCATCCAGACCTACCAGCCCGATCATCCGGTGATGCAGGCGCTCGTATCGGGCGATTCGGAGAGTTTCTACGAGCGCGAGATCGCCGAACGTCAGCGCACTCACCTGCCGCCCTTCGGTCGCCTCGCCGCGCTGATTGTGTCCGCCGCCACGCGCCACGAGGCGGAAGGCCATGCGCGGGCGCTGAGACGCGCGGCACCGGCAGTGCCGGAAATTGCCGTACTGGGGCCGGCGGAGGCGCCGTTGTCGCTGATTGCCGGCCGACATCGGTTCCGCCTGCTGATCCAGGGCGAGCGGCGCGCCAACCTGCAGGACTTCATCCGCGCCACGATTGCCGCCGCCGAGCGCCCGCGCGGCTCGGTGAGGGTGCAGATCGACATCGACCCGCAAAGTTTCCTGTAGATCGCCACACTCAGAAACGCGTGGTGAGATCCGTCAGCCATAGCGGCGAGGCGTTGACCAGTGCCGTCTCCAGCACCTTGTCGAAGCCGGTGAGGATGGCGAGCCCGACCACGACGAGAAGAATGCCGAGCCCGGTCTTGGCGGCCGCGCCGCCGGCGAGCAGGCGGCCGCGCATGCGCATCATCAGTTCGCGGGAGGCGAGCCCCAGCACGACCAGCGGCAGCGCCGCGCCGATGCCGAAGACCAGCATCGTCAGCACGACCGCAGGAATGTCGCTGCCCCGCGCGGCAAGCAGCGAGGCCGCACCCAGGGTAGGCCCCACGCACGGGCTCCATACCGCGCCGAGCAGCAGGCCTACTCCGAATTGGCCTGAGAGGCCCGACGTCGAGAAGCCGCCGAACCTGCGCTCTGACCAATCGGCCAGCGGCGCGCCGGCGAGTGACAGGCGGGCCTGCGCGGCGGGCACGGCCATGGCGAGCCCCAGCCCGATCATGATGATTGCCGCCAGCAGCCTGAACACGCCCTGGTCGAGACCGAGCGAAAACCCGATCGTCGCGATGAACACGCCGATGACGGTAAAGGACAATGCCAGGCCGGCCGCCAGCGCCGCCGGGCCGTAGCGGTGCTCGGAATTGGCGGCGCCGAGCACCACCGGCAGAAGCGGCAGCACGCAGGGCGACAGGATCGACAGTATCCCCGCCAGGAACGCGAAGAGATACGCCGCCATGGCGCGTCAGATCGCCTTGTCGAGCAGCGCCTCGATCGAGGCGGCGCGCGTGTCGCCGACCGAGCGGCCGACCTCCGTATCGCCCTTGAAGACGATCAGGGTCGATTGCTGGCGCGCGTCGAAGGCTCGGACCACGTCCTTCTGCCCGTCATAGTCGACGCGCAGCACGGTCATTTCGCTGTACGGCTCCTTCGAGGTCAGCCCGTCGATGATCGGCTTCTGAGCGCGGCAGGTCGGGCACCAGGAAGCATGTATCTCGACCAGGATCGGTTTGCCGGCAGACTGCGCGTCGGCGAATGCCTCCTGGGTGAATGGCATCTCGGCCGCGAACCCCGGCACCGAGACCAGGAACAGGAAGGCCGCGGCCAGTCCGGAAAGAAAGCGGATGGATCTCATGTCACAGGCTCCGATTTTCGACATGGCGCGACCATAGTGCATCGCGTCCGCGCACGGCGGTCACGATCGGCGCAAGCGGAATCACGGTCCCGTGCGTCGGCGAAGTCCTTCGATCACGAGCCGGGTGGTAGCCCCGCTCTCCGCAACGACGAACGAGGCTCTGGCCGCGGCGCTGATTGCAGTCGATAATCGGTAGCGATTCGCCGGGCCGACAGGAGGGAAAATCGGATGGACCTGACGTTTCCGTGGCCGACCAGCAACGGCGAGTGGCTGGCCTGGTCGTCGGCGGCACTGACGCTCCTGTTCGGATTGCTGGCGCTGTTCGCGCCGGTGACCGCGCTGCGCATTCTGCGCCTGCAGACCCGCGCCGATCACCCCGAGGCCGTCGCGGAAGCGCGCGGCACGATTTCCGGGTTCCACCTCGGCGTCGGGCTGGCCTGCGTGCTGCTTGCCCAGCCACTGGTCTACATCGCGCTCGGCCTGGCCTGGCTGTTCACCGCCTTTGGGCGGCTGGTGTCGATGATGTCCGACAAGGGCAACACGCTCTACAACTGGGCCTTCTTCGCCGTCGAACTGGTATTGGCGGCCCTGCCGCTGGGCTACGCATTCGGGCTCGTGCGTTGATTCGGCCGCCCCTTCGCTGAGCGCTCGGTACCGGTCGCCAGCGCAAAGAGCCCCGCTACGCCACCCGCATGGGTGAGTTGCCACTACAAACAGGCACGAAAGCCCGCCTTTCGGCGTGTTGCGAGTCTTGCTACCCTGTGCTAGACGGCATGCGACTTCCGGCCGGGAGCTCGACAGGGCTTTATGCCGTGTCGGAAAATATCAACAAGGTCAAAGATTTAGCCAGAGTCATCCGCTCCAGCGCCTAATCTTGCGGCCTGTCAGTCAGAAAGAAGCGACGGACCGTGGCACAATCAGGTTCGATGATCTCCGGGGTTGCCGAACGCTATGCGGGTTCGCTGTTCGAACTCGCCCAGGAAGACAACGCCGTCGAGGCGGTCGAGAAGGATCTCGCCGACATCGAGACCCTGCTCTCCGAGAGCACCGACCTGCAGCGCCTCGTGAAAAGCCCGGTCTTTTCGGCCGACGACCAGTATCGTGCCATCTCGGCGATCGTCGAGAAGGCCGGCATCAGCGATCTGGTCGGCAATTTCCTGCGCGTCGCGGCGTCCAACCGTCGGCTGTTCGCCGTGCCCGACATGATCAGGGGATTCCGCCGCATCGCTGCCGAGGCCCGCGGTGAGGTCACGGCCGACGTTACCTCGGCTCATGCGCTCACCGCAGCGCAGCAACGGGAACTCGAAGCCACGCTGAAGGGCGTGGCTGGCAAGGACGTGTCGGTCAACCTGGCCGTCGATCCCTCCATCCTCGGCGGTCTCGTCGTGAAGTTGGGCTCGCGCCAGATAGACACTTCGCTCAAAACCAAACTCAATTCGCTCAAGCTTGCACTGAAAGAGGTCGGCTGATGGATATCCGCGCCGCGGAAATTTCCGCAATTCTCAAAGACCAGATCAAGAACTTCGGCAAGGAGGCCGAGGTCTCGGAGGTCGGTCAGGTCCTGTCGGTCGGCGACGGCATTGCCCGCGTCTATGGCCTCGACAACTGCCAGGCGGGTGAGCTGGTCGAGTTCCCCGGCGGCATCAAGGGCATGGCCCTGAACCTAGAAGTCGACAATGTCGGCGTCGTCATCTTCGGCTCCGACCGCGACATCGCCGAAGGCGACACCGTCAAGCGCACCGGCTCGATCGTCGACGTGCCGGTCGGCCCCGGCCTTCTCGGTCGCGTCGTCGACGCGCTCGGCAATCCGATCGACGGCAAGGGCCCGATCGAATACGACGAGCGCCGCCGCGTCGACGTCAAGGCGCCCGGCATCATCCCGCGCAAGTCGGTTCACGAGCCGATGTCCACCGGCCTCAAGGCCATCGACGCGCTGATCCCGATCGGCCGTGGCCAGCGCGAGCTGATCATCGGCGACCGCCAGACCGGCAAGACCGCGATCGTGCTCGACACGTTCCTGAACCAGAAATCGGTCAACGAGGGCGACGACGAGGGCCAGAAGCTCTACTGCGTCTACGTCGCCGTCGGCCAGAAGCGTTCGACCGTCGCACAGTTCGTGAAGGTGCTGGAGGAGCGCGGCGCGCTTCCCTACTCCATCATCGTTGCCGCGACCGCGTCCGACCCTGCACCGATGCAGTTCCTGGCGCCGTTCGCCGGCTGCGCGATGGGCGAGTATTTCCGCGACAACGCCAAGCACGCGCTGATCGGCTACGACGATCTGTCCAAGCAGGCCGTCGCCTACCGCCAGATGTCGCTGCTGCTGCGCCGCCCGCCGGGCCGCGAGGCCTACCCGGGCGACGTCTTCTACCTGCATTCGCGCCTGCTCGAGCGCGCCGCCAAGATGAACGACGACCACGGCAACGGCTCGCTGACGGCTCTGCCGATCATCGAGACGCAGGCCAACGACGTGTCGGCCTACATCCCGACCAACGTGATCTCGATCACCGACGGCCAGATATTCCTGGAGACCAACCTGTTCTTCCAAGGTGTCCGGCCGGCCGTGAACGTCGGTCTGTCGGTGTCACGCGTCGGCTCGGCCGCGCAGATCAAGGCGATGAAGCAGGTTGCCGGTTCGATCAAGGGCGAGCTCGCGCAGTATCGCGAGATGGCGGCCTTCGCGCAGTTCGGCTCCGATCTCGACGCGGCCACGCAGCGCCTGCTGAACCGTGGCGCCCGCCTCACCGAGCTCCTGAAGCAGCCGCAGTTCTCGCCGCTGAAGACCGAGGAGCAGGTGGCGGTGATCTTCGCCGGCGTCCAGGGCTATCTCGACAAGCTTGCGCTTCGCGACGTGCAGAAGTTCGAGCAGGGCCTGCTGGCCCACATGCGTTCGGAAGGCAAGGCAGTTCTCGATGCGATCCGCACCGAGAAGGCGCTGTCGGACGACCTGCGCGAGAAGCTGACGGCGCAGATCGAAGCCTTCGCGAAGAACTTCGCCTAATCCGGGAGCCGGGGCAGCCGCATGGCTTCACTAAAAGACCTTCGCAACCGCATCGCCTCCGTCAAGGCGACGCAGAAAATCACCAAGGCGATGCAGATGGTCGCCGCGGCGAGGCTGCGCCGTGCCCAGGAGGCGGCGGAAGCCGCGCGGCCTTATTCCCAGCGCATGGGCAAGGTGCTCGCCAACATCGCATCCGCGGTGGCCGGCACCGATGCTCCGCCGCTGATGGCCGGCACCGGCAAGGACGACACGCACCTGCTCGTGGTCTGCACCGCGGACCGCGGCCTGTGCGGTGGCTTCAACTCCTCGATCGTCAGGCTGGCGCGCGAAAACATCCGCCGCCTGCAGGGCGAGGGCAAGACCGTCAAGATCATCACGGTCGGTCGCAAGGGCTATGACATGCTTCGCCGTGATTTCGGCAAGCTGATCATCGACCGCATCGAGATGCGCGAGGCCAAGCAGATCAATTTCGGCCACGCCGAGGCGGTCGCCAAGAAGGTGATCGCGCTTTTCGACGAGGGCGGGTTCGACGTCTGCACGCTGTTCTATTCCGAGTTCAAGTCGGTGATCAGCCAGGTGCCGACGGCGCAGCAGATCATCCCCGCCAGCGCTCCCGCCGAGGAAGAGGGCGAGGCGGCGGCCGTCTACGATTACGAGCCGGATGCGGCCGGCATTCTGGCCGACCTCATCCCGCGCAATATTTCCGTGCAGATCTTCCGGGCGCTTCTCGAGAACGCCGCCGGCGAGATGGGCGCCAAGATGACGGCGATGGACAACGCCACGCGCAACGCCGGCGAGATGATCGACAAGCTGTCGATCACCTATAACCGCCAGCGCCAGGCGCAGATCACCAAGGAACTGATCGAGATCATTTCGGGCGCCGAGGCGCTCTGACGAGACTTCAAAGAGGAAGCAACATGGCTAGAGCAGCTACTGCGAAAAAGACCCCGGCCAAGGCGACCGACGCCGGCGCCACCGGCAAGGTGCGCCAGGTCATCGGCGCCGTCGTGGACGTGGCCTTCGAGGGTCACCTCCCGCCGATCCTGAACGCGCTGGAGACCGACAACCACGGCTCGCGCCTCGTGCTCGAGGTCGCCCAGCACCTGGGCGAGAACACCGTCCGCTGCATCGCGATGGACGGCACCGAGGGTCTGGTGCGCGGCCAGGACGTGACCGACACCGGCGGCCCGATCTCCGTGCCGGTCGGCCCCGAGATGCTCGGCCGCATCATCAACGTGATCGGCGAGCCGGTCGACGAGGAAGGCCCGGTCAATGCGACCGAGATGCGCCCGATCCACGCCCCCGCGCCGGAATATATCGACCAGTCGACGGAAGCCGAGATCCTGATCACCGGCATCAAGGTGCTGGACCTGCTGGCCCCCTACGCCAAGGGCGGCAAGATCGGCCTGTTCGGCGGCGCCGGCGTCGGCAAGACCGTGCTGATCCAGGAACTGATCAACAACATCGCCAAGGCCCACGGCGGCTACTCGGTGTTCGCCGGTGTCGGCGAGCGCACCCGCGAGGGCAACGACCTCTATCACGAGTTCATCGAGTCCGGCGTCAACAAGAAGGGCGGCGGCGAGGGCTCCAAGGCCGCGCTCGTCTACGGCCAGATGAACGAGCCGCCCGGCGCGCGTGCCCGCGTCGGCCTGACCGGCCTGACGGTCGCCGAGTATTTCCGCGACCAGGGCCAGGACGTGCTGTTCTTCGTCGACAACATCTTCCGCTTCACCCAGGCGGGCTCCGAGGTGTCGGCGCTTCTCGGCCGCATTCCTTCGGCCGTGGGCTACCAGCCGACGCTGGCCACCGACATGGGTGCCCTGCAGGAGCGCATCACCACCACGACCAAGGGTTCGATCACCTCGGTGCAGGCCATCTACGTGCCGGCCGACGACCTGACCGACCCGGCGCCGGCGACCTCGTTCGCCCACCTCGACGCGACGACGACGCTCAACCGTTCGATCGCCGAGAAGGGCATCTACCCGGCCGTCGATCCGCTCGACTCGACCTCGCGCATGCTCGATCCGATGATCGTCGGTGAGGAACACTACCAGGTGGCCCGCGACGTGCAGCAGACGCTGCAGCGCTACAAGTCGCTGCAGGACATCATCGCCATTCTCGGCATGGACGAGTTGTCGGAAGAGGACAAGCTGGTCGTGGCACGCGCCCGCAAGATCGAGCGCTTCCTGTCGCAGCCCTTCTTCGTGGCCGAGGTGTTCACCGGTTCGCCGGGCAAGCTCGTCGACCTGGCCGACACCATCAAGGGCTTCAAGGGTCTGGTTGCCGGCGAATACGACCACCTGCCCGAGGCCGCCTTCTACATGGTCGGCACCATCGAGGAAGCGGTCGAGAAGGCCCAGAAGCTGGCCGCCGAGGCGGCTTGAACAAGCGAGTAGCGAATTAGGGAGTAGCGAATACGGATACGGATCGGCGGCGCGAGCATTCTACTCGCTATTCGCTATTCACTGTTCGCTAGCAATGCATGCCTGACAGCTTCAAGTTCGAACTCGTCTCGCCGGAGCGCCTGCTGGTTTCGCAGGACGTAGAGTCCGTCGTCGTTCCCGGCACCGAGGGCGACATGACGGTGATGGCCCATCATGCGCCGGTCATGACCTCGCTGAAGGCCGGCGTGGTCACCGTCAAGCCGACCGAGGGCGGCGAGGAACGCTATGTGGTGTTCGGCGGCTTCGCCGATATCCTGCCCGACGGCGTCACGCTTCTCGCAGAGTCCGCGACGCATCACCGGGACATCGAGCGCGAGCACATACAGCGCCGCATCCAGGAGGCGCGCGAGGACCTTGCCGATACCGAGGACCACGAGGAAAAGAGCCGTATCGAGGAATATCTGCACCAGCTCACCATGCTGGAAGGCGTGGTCATTCCCGGCTGACGGCAGCCGCAGACGGCGATTCCGAACGGCGGGTCCTTGGCCCGCCGTTTTTCGTTGGGGCGTTGGATTTGAAACAAAACCGCCCCCGGCATGTTTCCCCCTGACGCGGCGATCCTGCCGCAACGGGAGACCATCATGATTCGCAGCGCCCCTGCCCTTCTGGCCTCAGTGCTCCTTGCCGCCACAACCGGCGGTGCGCTTGCACAGCAAGAGGCCGCAACAGCCAAGATGATCGACACCGGCAACAAGCCGGTCGGCACCGTCACGCTGGAAGCCACGCGGTCAGGCTACGTGCGCGTGATCGTCGAGATGGCGGGACTGCCCCCCGGCCCGCACGGCTTCCATATTCACGAAAAGGGCGCCTGCGATCCCGCGGACGGCTTCAAGTCGGCCGGCGGGCACTTCGCGGCCGGCAAGGAGCACGGCGTATTGAGCGAGAACGGCCCGCACCCGGGGGATTTCCCCAATGTGCATGCCGATGCACAAGGCGTGGTGAAGGCCGAGTTCTTCACCGACCGCATTTCGATCGGCGGCGATACGAACCCTGTGATGGACGACGACGGCTCGGCCTTCGTGCTTCATTCCGGTATCGACGACTATTCGAGCCAGCCTTCGGGCGACGCCGGCGAGCGGCTGGCCTGCGGGGTCATCGAACAACCGGGCTGATGCTCTCCCGAGGAACCTCGCCGAACCTCTCTGCGCCCACATCTTCACCACTGAACGCGTCACGCCGCCCAGCCTCCTGACCCCGCGCTGTCAGGAGGCTGGGTGGAAGGTGCTCGCAGCCACACGGTGTGGATGGCGCGCAGGACGCGACAGGAAAAAGCCGTCGAGCCTACGCCGCCAGTTTTCGGAACGAGGCGACGACCTTTTCATAGACGCCGCGCTTGAACGGCACGATCAGCTCGGGCATCTCGTCGATCCGCTTCCATTCCCACGCGTCGAATTCCGGCGTGTGGCCTTCCGGCGGCGGGTTGATGGCGATCTCGGCCTCGTCGCCGTCGAAGCGGAAGCAGAACCATTTCTGCTTCTGGCCGCGATACCTGCCCTTGAAGGCGATGCCGACCAGGTGCGGCGGCAGATCGTAGGTAAGCCAGTCCGGGGTCTCGCCGAGCAGCGAGACCGTGCGCATGCCGGTTTCCTCGAAAAGTTCGCGCCGCGCCGCCGACAGTGCCTCCTCGCCCTCGTCGATGCCGCCCTGCGGCCACTGCCACAGCCTGGCGCTGCCGGCGAGTTCGGTATCCGTCTCCGGGAATGCGCCGGCCGGCCCAAACGAGCCCTCGCGGTTCAGCACCACCACCCCGACGCATGGCCTGTAGGGCAGCGTCTCGGGATCGACCGGCGCTCTTCGCCTCGGCCTTCTTCGGCTTCTTCATGCTCAGCTCCGCTCAGGATCGCTCGCCAGCGCGGAGACGGGGACGATCTCGATGCCCCGCTTCTTTGCTTCGCGAATCCAGGACGCTACCGCGTCGACCGTCTCGTCGAAGGCGAAGCCGGTGCCAAGCGCGAAGCCCTTGGCGCGCGCGATGCGTTCCAGTTCGTCGAGCTTCTTCAGGATCTCGCCGCGGTCCCGCGACTCGTCGATGGGCTCGTCCGCGGCCATGAACGGCACGCCGTTGGCGCGCGCCAGGTTCTCCGCGACGCTGCGCGCGCTCGACCCGTCGTCGACATAGCCGAGGCCACGTTGGCCGAGCTCCGCCATCACGGGCTTCATCGCCTCCTCGTCGGTGACGAAGCGCGCCCCCATGTAGTTCATGACGCTGGTGTAGTTGGTGGTGCGCGACAACGCCCAATCGAGCCTGTCGGTGTTCTCCGCGGCCGAAGCGTCCACGGTGAGCGTGTTGCGGCCCGGATTGACGTTCGGATAGTCGTACGGCTCGAGCGGCACCTGCATGACGATCTCGTGCCCGGCGCGACGGGCATCCTGCATCCAGCGGTCGAGGCTGTTGCCCTGCGAGGCGAAGGCCAGCGTCACCTCCGCCGGCAGCTTCTCGATCGCGTTCTGGGTGCCCGTCTGCGACAGGCCGAGCCCGCCGATGACGATGGCCACCCGCGCGCCGCGTGCGCCCGACCATGGCCGCGCATAGACGTCGAACGGCCGCTTGCCGTCGGGCCCGCGCACCGGCAGCGGACCGGTCGGGCTGTCTTCGATGAGGTCGCGGTCGGGCAGATGCGCAATCCGGATGTCCTGGGCGGCGGCTGACGGGTCCCGGATCACCAGCACGCCCTCGCCGCCGGTTTCGCGCTGCGGCCCGACATGGATGATCGAGGGTCCGTCGCGCTTTGCGGGGGCTGCCGCTGCGGTCTGCTCCGGTTTTGCCGGCGGCGCCGGCTTGGCCGCGTCCTGCTGCGTGCGCTCGACCGTGAGCGGTGTCTTTTCGACGGGATCGCGGAACGGCCGGTCTCGGAGGGCGATCGCGGCTGACGAACCGAACAGCACCACCGCCAGAACGGAAACGAGCACCGTTCCCGCTCCCGGCAGGCGCGGCCTGCGCGGACCACGCCGGCGGGGCTCCTGGCCCAGCGGGCGATCGATGTCCTTCATCTTGCGCTCAGCGTTCTTCGCGTAGAGGGCGCGAGAATCACTCCCGCCCGGTCTGCAAAGGGTTAGACGAGAAACACGGCGGAACCAAGTTGCCGCGCATTGCAGCAGCCGGCGCAATGAAAAAGGCCCCGGCGCAATGCCGGGGCCTCGTGTCGTTGTTTGCGGACTAGACCGGGAGCTACTGCTTCACCGTGTCGTCGGCGTTCTGGTTCATGACCGCCTTGTCCGGGCTCGCCGGGAAGGAGGGATCGGTCTTCTTTCCCTCGATCAGGTCGATCGCATAGTTGAGCTGGACGTCGTCCTTCGGGTCCGGCGGCACGTAGGCGGCCGAGCCGGAACCCTTGTCGCTCTCGTCCGCGCCCTGGATGTGGCCGCGCAGGTCCGATTCGCCGCGCGTCACGTCACGACCCTTGAGCTCGTCCGGCAGCGGCTGGTCGACCTCGATGTCCGGGGTGATGCCGGTGCCCTGGATCGACTTGCCCGACGGCGTGTAATAGAGCGCCGTCGTCAGCCTCAGTGCGCCGTTCTCGCCCAGCGGGATGATCGTCTGGACCGAGCCCTTGCCGAAGGACTGCGTGCCGACCACGGTGGCGCGGCGGTGGTCCTGCAGGGCGCCCGCCACGATTTCCGAGGCACTCGCCGAGCCGCCGTTGATCAGCACGATGAGCGGCTTGCCGTCGATATCGTCGCCGGGAGCGGCGTCGAAGCGCGTCACGTCCTTCGGATCGCGTCCACGGGTCGAGACGACCTCGCCACGGTCGAGGAAGGCGTCGGAGACGTCGACCGCCTGGTTGAGCAGGCCGCCCGGATTGAGCCGCAGGTCGAGCACGTAGCCCTTGAGCTTGTCCTCGGGCACCTGCTTCTTGATCGACTTGATGGCGTCTTCCAGGTCGTCGTAGGTCTTCTCGGTGAAGGAGTTGATCTTCATGTAGCCGACGTCGTTGTCGACCCGGTAGCGCACCGCCTTCACCTTGATGACGTCGCGCACGATCGTCAGCTTGATCGGCTTGTCAGCGCCTTCGCGCAGGATCGTCAGCTTGATCGGCGTATTGACGGCGCCGCGCATCTTCTCGACCGCGTCGGAGAGCGTGAGGCCGCGAACCTCCTCGCCGTCGATTTCGGAAATGTAGTCGCCCGCCAGAACGCCCGCCCGCGCCGCAGGCGTGTCCTCGATCGGCGAAATGACCTTGACGAGGTCGTTCTCCATCGTGACTTCGATGCCGAGGCCGCCGAATTCGCCCTTGGTCTGGACGCGCATGTCCTGCGCGGCTTCGGGGTTCAGGTAGGACGAGTGCGGGTCGAGCGACGACAGCATGCCGTTGATCGCGCTTTCGACCAGCTTCTTTTCGTCCGGGGGCGTCACGTACTGGGCGCGCACCCGCTCGAACACGTCACCGAAGATCGCCAGCTGGCGATAGGTCTCGGATCCTGCCGCGATCGCCGTGGAGCCGCCCGCGCCGTAGACCACCCCCATGGCGGAGGCTCCCATCAGCGCGCCCGCGAGCAGAAGCGACAATTTACGAATCATTTCCTGTCCTTCCAGAATTGGTTCTCGCCCACCAGGGCGCCGGGTCGACCGGTTTCCCGTCTTTTCGGAACTCAATATAGAGTTCCGGACTGCCGCCTGCATCATCGAATGCGGCAGCGCTTGCCAATCTCGTCTCTCCCATGGCGCCGACCGGCTCGCCGGATATCACGGATTGGCCGAGGGTGACGCTGATCCGGTCCATCCCTGCCAGCACGACATGATAGCCATCGCCGGCATTCAGTATCAAGAGTTGGCCATAGGAGCGGAACGGTCCCGCGTAAAGCACCACCCCGTCCGCCGGCGAGGTCACAATCGCCCCCGATTGTGTTTTAACCATGTCGCCCTGCAGGGTGCCGCCGGCCCCGTCGTCCTCGCCGAACCGCTTGTCGAAGCCGCCTTCCACCGGCATGGCGACCTGGCCGCGGGCGGCGGCGAACGGAATGGCCGAACGCAGGCGATTTGCCTCCGGCACCGGCTCGTCCGCTCGCGCCAGTGCGTCTTGCCTCGCCTCCTTGGCGGCCTCGATCTCGCCTTCCAGCGAAGAGATGAGTTCCTTCAGGCTGCTGGCCTTGTCGGCGAGTTCGGCCGCATGCTGGCGCTCGGCCTCCAGCTTTTCCTCGGACTTCTGCTGCAGCTTGGCCTTTTCCTCGGACAGGAGCGTCAGCCGCTCCTTTTCCGCCTGCTGGTCCTGCACCGTCGCCATCAGCCGGCCGCGCTCGGCCTCGATCGACGCCCTGAGCCGCGACAATTCGTCGAGATCGGCGGCCAGGATTTCCGTGCGCTCCCTGCAGTTCCGGCACCACGGCGCCGAGCAGGATGGCGCTGCGCACCGAAGCAAGCGCGTCGTCCGGCCGCACGAGGATAGCCGGCGGCGGATTGAGCCCCATGCGCTGGAGGGCGCCGAGCACCTCGGCCAGCGCTCCGCGCCGCGACATCAAAGATGCGTGAACGTCGGCTTCCCGCTTGCCGAGATCGTCGAGCCGCAGCGGTGATGTCGGCCGCTTCCTGGCTGAGCTTGCGCTCGGTCTTGGCCGCCTGCACCAGCGCCGCTGTCAGCGTCTGGTTGTCCTTCTTGAGCGCCGCCACCTCGTCCTCGATCGAGGCGACGCGCTCGTGCGTCAGCGAGATTTGCTGCACGAGCTCGAGATAGTCCGCCTGTCTCGCAGCCTGTCTGGCGGCGAGTTCCTCGACGCCCTGCGCACTCGCGATCGGCGCTGCGAAGGCACACAGCGCCGCCACGACGAAGATGCTGCAAATTGCCCGAGCCGAGCGTGTCATGATCCGAGAATAGCCCTTTCCCGCCAGCATAGGGAGCGGACCGTTAACGAAGGATCAACCATGCGGCCGCTTCCACGGCGAAGTGACGTTCGAGCGGCGGGGAAGCGATTGGCGGGAAGGAGGCGTCAGCCCCGGTGGTAGGGGTGGCCCGAAAGGATGGTCACGGCCCGGTAGAGCTGTTCTGCGATCAGGATGCGCACGATCTGGTGCGGCCAGGTCATGGCACCGAGCGAGATCACCCGACGCGCCCGGGACCTCAATTCCGCATCGTGCCCGTCGGCGCCGCCGATGGCGACGACCAGAGAACGCTCGCCGGCGTCGCGCAGGCGGCCGAGATCGTTCGCGAATTCCTCCGAGGACAGGGACTTCCCGCGTTCGTCGAGGATGTAGAAGATTGCGCCGTCTGCGAGGTGGGCCTCGAGCGCAGCCGCTTCCTCGCGCTTGCGCGCCTCGGCATTGCGGGCGCGGCTTTCCGGGATCTCGATGACGCCGCCGAATTCGATGCCCACGGCCGGGCCGGCCTTGGCCAGACGGTCGAAATAACGGTCCGCAAGTTCCCTCTCGGGGCCGGACTTCATCCGGCCCACGGCGTGGACGGAAATACGCATTCCTGCCTGCCCGACCGCTCTCGTCGGGCGCGGTTCAGATCAGTGAACCGTGCCCTCTTCCAGTTCGGGAGCCTGCCACATCTTCTCGATGTTGTAGAACTCCCGCACTTCGGGCCGGAAAACATGAATGATGATGTCTCCGGCGTCGATCAGCACCCAGTCGGCGCCCGACAGCCCCTCGACGCGCGCGGTGCCGAGGCCGGCCTCCTTGAGCGCCTTGATGAGGTTGTCCGCGACGGCGGCGACATGACGGTGCGACCGGCCCGACGCGACCACCATGTAGTCGCCGAGGCTCGATTTGCCCTGGATGTCGATGGAGACAATGTTTTCGGCCTTGGAGTCGTCGAGACTGGCAAGGACTGCGTTAAGGGCCGGAGAGGCGTCGTGCACGTCGCTAAAGCCGGCCGGGGAAGGCATGGGGTCAGCCTTCTTCCGCAATGCTGTTCTCAGCGTCTTTCCTTTCGATCAAGAACAACTTTCGTCGCGCCCGCAATTCTCGGCAGGCGACACCCAGTATGTAGGCAGAGTCCCGTTACAGTTTCAAGACGAGGGCTGTCGATCGTCTTCGTCGGCGTTCACACCCTGTACCTGGCCTTCCTCGATGCCGAAGGCGAGATCGACGGGCGGCGGCGCCTGCGCGCTCATGGGCGCGAAGTTCCCGGTCTCCTCCGCCGGAACGGCGGTGGCGCGCAAGACGCGCCAGATCACGAACACGAAGAACATGGCCGCGATCGCGATGGCGACGAACATGAAGGCCTTGGTGCCGAAAATCGCGGTGAGCACGGTGCCGATGCCCGGCACGATGAAACCCGACAGCGACCAGGCGAACAGCATAGTGCTGGCGAGCGCGACGAGGTCGTCCTTTGAGGCGCGATCGTTGGCGTGAGCGCTTGCCAGCGAGTAGATGGAATCGCTGGCGCCGCTCCACACCACGTAGACGAGCACCAGGATCCACATCGCCCCGCCGTCGAACATGCTGGCAAAGACACCTGCGACGACAACCAGCACCGCGGCGAAGGCGAGCACGTTGCGCCGGTCGGTCCGGTCCGACACCCAGCCGAAGGGAATCTGGAAGATCAGCGTGCCGAGCGGCATGGCGAACAGCAGGGTCGCGACCTGGCTCTGTGTATAGCCGCTGGCTGCGGCGTGGATCGGCGTGAAGCCGGCGATCATCATCGACATGCCGCCGGACGCCAGCATGCCGGCCATGCCCACCGGCGAGATCGCCCACGACCGGCGCAGCGCAACCGACGCGGCTTCCGGCGGCGGCGGCGTGCGCAGCCGCGTCATCCCCACCGGCAGGATGGAAAGTGCGGTGAAGACAATGCCGATCAGCGGCCCGGTCGGCGTCATCAGGTCGATGAAGCGCAGCAGGAAGGAGCCGGTGCCCAGTCCGACCACGTAGGCGACGTAGAAGATCGCCATGACGCGACCGCGCACGTGGTTGGCGACGACGTCGTTGAGCCAGCTCTGGCCGACGATGAACATGCCGTTGATGGCGAAACCGTAGAGGGCGCGAGCGGCCATCCACGGCACCGGGTTCACGGCCGCCGCGATGCTGGCGTTGGACAGCACGATGAGTGCGGAAAACATCATGAAGGCGCGCGCATGCCCGACCCGGCGCACGATGCGGCCGGTCAGCAGGCAGCCGGCCAGTCCGCCGGCCGAAAGCAGCGTGAGGATCGTGCCAGCCCATGTGGGTGCGAAGCCGGAAGCCTGCAGCCGCACCGGGATGTAGGCGAACATCATGCCGTTGCCGATCGCCACCAGCCCCATCGCCAGGATGACGCTGGCGATGGCGATGGCCGGCGCCGGCAACGGATCCTCGCCATAGACGGCGTTCTCCGGCAGCGGTGCAAAACTCTGTTCGTTCATGGCGGGAAGATGCGGCCGTTGCGACGATCCGCGCCCCCGCAAAAGCGACATGGGCTTGGCGTGTTTTTTTCGCGCGGGCGGTGGTCGCCCCTGCCGCTCCCGCTCAGCTTTGGGCGGCTCGCAGGGCAGTGGACGACAGCGATGAGCGCGGGCCGTGGATGAAGGTCCACGCAGGCGCCTTCATCCGCACCAGCTTGCCGGCATCTTCCTCGTCGACGCGGGCATGGTCGAAGGTCTTCGCCATCACCGAGGAAAGGAAAGACAGGGTAGCGCCCGGCCGGTCCACGACCGCAATCGGGAAGGTCAGCGCGATCTGTCGCCAGCGCTGCCAGCGGTGGAAGTCGCGAAGGCTGTCGGCGCCCATGATCCAGACGAAGTCGACGCCGGGATTTCGGCGCTTCACCAGCGCCAGCGTGTCGGCGGTGAAGCGCACGTCGTAAGCCGCCTCGAAAGCGGTGACGCGGATGCGCGGGTCGCGCGCGATCGCGTTCGGACAAGGCAATGCGCTCCGAGAGCGGCGCCAGCGCCCGGCCCTTCTTGAGCGGATTGCCCGGCGTGATCATCCACCAGAGCTGGCCGATGCCAAGCCGCCTCAGCGCGATCTCGGCGACCAGCGCGTGGCCGGCATGCGGCGGATTGAACGACCCGCCGAACAGCCCGACGGCCATGCCGCGTTCGACATGCGGCATCTTCAGGTAGCGGGCGGGAACGTCGTTCAAGAAGCCGGTCTCGGGCCGCTAGGGCCGCACCTGCCCCGAACCGCGCACGCGGTATTTGAACGAGGTGAGCTGCTCGACACCCACCGGGCCGCGCGCGTGCATGCGGCCGGTCGCGATGCCGATCTCCGCGCCCATGCCGAACTCGCCGCCGTCGGCGAATTGTGTGGAGGCATTGTGCAGCAGGATCGCGGAATCCACCTCGTTGAAGAAGCGCTCGACCGCGTTGGCGTCCTCGGCCACGATCGTGTCGGTGTGGTGGGAAGAGTATTTCTCGATGTGCTCGATCGCCCCGGAAACGCCGTCGACCAGCGTCGCGGCAATGATCGCGTCGAGATATTCCGTCGTCCAGTCCTGCTCTGTCGCCGTCTCCGCGGAAGGAAAGACCGCGCGGATTTCGTCCGTCGCGCGAATTGCGCAGCCGGCATCGGCGAGCGCCTGAAGCACCGGCACCAGATGGGTGTCCCTGGCCGCGCGGTCGACCAGCAGCGTCTCGGCGGCGCCGCAGATCGAAGTGCGTCGCATCTTCGAGTTGACGGCCACCTGCTTCGCCATCTCCAGGTCCGCCGACTTGTCGATGTAGACGTGCACCAACCCTTCCAGGTGGGCAAAGACCGGGACGCGAGCCTCCGTCTGGACGCGCTCGACCAGACTCCGGCCGCCGCGCGGGATGATGACGTCGAGATTGCCCGAAAGCCCTTTGAGCATTTCGCCGACGGCGGCGCGGTCGGTGGTCGGCACGTATTGAATGGCGTCTTCAGGCAGGCCGGCGCTCTTCAGCCCCTCGACAAGGCAGGCGTGGATGGCGGTGGAGGAGTTCACCGAGTCCGAGCCGCCGCGAAGAACGACGGCGTTGCCGGCCTTCAGGCACAGCGCGCCGGCATCCGCGGTGACGTTCGGGCGGCTTTCATAGATGACCCCGATGACGCCGAGCGGCGTCCGCACGCGCTCGATGTGCAGCCCGTTCGGCCGGTCCCATTCGGCGATGACCTCGCCAACGGGATCGCGCAGCCCGGCGATCGCCCGGATGCCGTCGGCCATGGCGCTCACGCGGTCCTTGGTCAGCTTCAGCCGATCGAGCAGAGCCTGCGACATGCCGGCCTCCGCACCGTTTTCCATGTCGAGCGCATTGGCGGCGAGAATGTCGTCGGCCCGCGCCTCGATGGCATCCGCCATGCCGAGAAGCGCCTCATGCTTGCGCTCGGCGGTGGCGATGGCGAGCGGGCGCGACGCTGCGCGCGCACGGCGCCCGATATCGGCCATCAGGCCGGCGATGTCCTGCGTCTTGTCAGCCCTGTCGAGCATGGCTCATCCTTTCGCGGCCGTCTTTCGCGCCGCCCTGTCCCGCACGCGCGACACGACCAGGTCGTCGCGGTGCACCATCGCAGAGCGGCCCTCGTAGCCGAGCACGTCGGCGATCGCCGAGGATTTCAGTCCGGCGATCTTTACGGCATCGGCCGCATCGTAGGCAACAAGACCGCGGGCGATCTCGCCGCCGTCGGGCCCGAACACCGCGACGGTATCGCCGCGCGAGAAATTGCCCGAAACCTCCCGGACTCCGGCCGGCAGCAGCGACTTGCCCGACATCAGTGCGGCTTCAGCGCCGGCGTCGATGGTCAGCCGCCCCGCCGGCTCGAGCTGTCCCGCGATCCAGCCCTTGTAGCCGGTGACCGGCCGGTCACTGGGCCGGAAGAAGGTGAAGCGCTCACCCGCGTCGATCGCGGCCAAGGGATTGAGCCTGGTGCCGGCGGCGATGATCATCGCCGTACCCGCCGCCGTCGCGATCTTGCCGGCATCGAGCTTGGTACGCATGCCGCCGCGCGACAGTTCCGAGGCCGCCGCGCCGGCCATTGCCTCGATCTCGGGCGTAATCGCCTCGACATCCGCGATGAAACGGGCCTCCGGATCGCGTGCCGGCGGCGCCGAATACAGCCCGTCGATGTCCGACAGCAGCACCAGCAGGTCGGCGCCCATCATCGTGGCGACACGCGCCGCCAGCCGGTCGTTGTCGCCGTAGCGGATCTCGGAGGTCGCAACCGTGTCGTTCTCGTTGATGATCGGCACGGCGCCGAGCTTCAGAAGCGTGGAGACGGTGGCGCGTGCGTTGAGATAGCGGCGTCGCTCTTCGGTGTCGGAAAGCGTCACCAGCACCTGCCCGGACTTCAGCCCGCGCTCCGCAAGCATCTCGGCCCAGGCGCCCGCGAGCGCGATCTGCCCGGCGGCGGCTGCCGCCTGGCTTTCCTCCAGCTTCAGCGCGCGCGAGCCCAGCCCCAGTATGTTGCGGCCGAGCGCGATGGCGCCCGACGAAACGACCAGGATGTCGGCCCCGCCCTTGGCCAGCGCGGCGAGATCGTCGCAGAGCGCCGCCAGCCATTCTCGCTTCAGCCCGGCCTTGCGGTCGACGAGAAGCGCCGAGCCGATCTTCACGGCGATCCGCCGGTAGGCGGAAAGGGCGAGCGTGGTCATCTCACCCCTCGCCCTTCTGCCAGCGCGGATCGTCCTCGACCGGTTTGTCCTCGACGCGCAGTTCCTCGATGATCGCCATCAGCGCGCGCAGCACCTGCTCGACGCCCTCGCCGGTTGCCGCCGAAAGCAGCAGCGGCTGCCTCGCGCCGGCCTTGCGAAGGGCCTCGAGCTGTTCCTTGCGTTCGTCCTCGCCGATCGTGTCGACCTGGCTGAGCGCCACCACTTCCGGCTTCTCGCCGAGCCCGTGCCCGTAGGCGTCGAGCTCCTCGCGAACCGTCCGGTAGGCGGCAGCGACATCCTCCTCGCGCGCGGACACCAGATGCAGCAGCACCCGCGTGCGCTCGACATGGCCGAGAAAGCGGTCGCCGATGCCGATGCCCTCGTGCGCGCCCTCGATCAGCCCGGGAATGTCGGCGATGACGAATTCGCGCGCATCGATGCGGGCCACGCCGAGGCCCGGATGCAGGGTGGTGAACGGATAGTCGGCGATCTTCGGCTTGGCCGCCGTCACGGTCGCCAGGAAGGTCGACTTGCCGGCATTCGGCAGCCCCACCAGGCCGGCGTCCGCGATCAGCTTCAGTCTCAGCCAGACCGTCAGTTCCTTGCCCGGCAGGCCGGGATTGGCGCGCCGCGGCGCCTGGTTGGTCGAGCTCTTGAAATGCTGGTTGCCGAAGCCGCCATTGCCGCCTTCGGCCAGCCGGAAGCGTTGGCCGGCTTCCGTCATGTCGGCGATCAGCGTCTCGTTGTCTTCCTCGAATATCTGGGTGCCGACCGGAACCTTCAGCACCACGTCCTCGCCGCCGGCGCCGGTGCGGTTGCGGCCCATGCCGTGCGTGCCCGTCTTGGCGCGGAAGTGCTGCTGGTAGCGGTAGTCGATCAGCGTGTTGAGCCCCTCTACCGCTTCCACCCAGACGTCGCCGCCGCGGCCGCCGTCGCCGCCGTCCGGTCCTCCGAACTCGATATACTTCTCGCGCCGGAACGACACCGAGCCCGCCCCGCCGTCGCCGGAGCGCACATATACCTTTGCCTGGTCGAGAAATTTCATCGGATTGACAGCTTGCTTGCGTATCTGGTCTTGAGAGCGCGCCGGTGGCGCGGAGCGATACAGGAACCCGTGCGTCGCCGCAACGACGGCGGGACACGACAGGGAGTGCGCGGCCGATGAAATGCGTCAGCTACAACATCCAGTACGGCATCGGCCTGGACGGGCAATACGATATCGGCCGCATCTGCGCAGCCGTCGACGGCGCCGACCTGATCGCGCTGCAGGAGGTGACCCGCAACAACCCCAACAATGGCAGCCGCGACATGGTGGCCGAGATCACCGCCGCCCTGCCCGGATACTTCCACGTCTACGGCCCGAATTTCGAGGCCGACATCGGTTCGCGGATCGACGATGGCCGCGCGATCATGAAGACCCTGCAGTTCGGCAACATGGTGCTGTCGAAGGCACCGATCATGCTGTCGCGCAACCTCCTGCTGCCGCGCTTTCGCAGCTTCGGCAAGCTCAACCTGCAGCGTGGTGCGCTGGAGGCACTGGTTGCGACGCCGCTGGGCCCGGTCCGCTTCTACTCGGTTCATCTCGACCATCGCAGCCCCGACGAGCGCGCCGCCCAGTTGTCTTTCCTGCGCGAGCGCGTGCTGAACTATCCGCTCGAAGGCGGCGGTCTGACCGGCCTGTCGGAAATGGGCTTTCCCGAGCCGCCCTTGCCGGAGGCCTTCGTGCTTCTCGGCGACTTCAACATGCTGCAAGCCAGCCACGAATATTACGAGATCGCCGCCCGGCCCGATCACGACCCGGAGACCGGCACGCCGGTGATCGCGACGCGCGCCGTCGATGCCGCGCTGCTGGCAACCGACGACGGCGGCGCGGCGACCTGGATCGACCCGAAGCGGCCCGACGACGAAAGCCGCCAAAAGCGCATCGACTTTTGCTTCGTCAGCGCCGGGCTCACCGGGGCGGTCAAATCCTACCGCGTCGACACTGCGGCGGTCGGCTCCGACCACCGCCCGATCTGGCTGGAACTGGGCTGAGCACCGCCTCACGCCTCACTCCTGCGACCATGTCCTGAGGCTCACCCAGGTCTTGCGGTCGAGCGCATAGCGCTCCACCGCCACCCGGCCGGCGGCAAGCGAGTCGATCATGCCCTGGCCGGCGTACTGGAAGCCGCATTTGTGGATGACCCGGCGCGAAGCCGAGTTGATGACCCGGCACGACACGTGGAGACGGTCGATTTCGGTGGCGCGGAAGGCGAGGTCGACCAGCGCGTGCGCAGCCTCCGTCGCATAGCCATTGCCCCAATAGGGCTCGCCGATCCAGTAGCCGAGCTCCAGCCCGCGATCCTTGGCGTCCAGCCCCGCGCCGCCGACCAGCGCACCGCTGTCGGCGAGCGTCACCGCGTAGGTGCAACCGGCCGTTCGCTTCGTCTTCGACCGCGCGATGAAGTCGCGCGCCTCGGCGGCGCCGTAGGGATGCGGCATGCGCGCCAGCATTTCGGCAACGCGGCGGTTTCCCGCGAGCTCGGCCAGTTCGGCCACATCGTCCTCGTGCGGCTGGCGCAGCACCAGCCTTTCAGTGACCAGCACCGGACAGTCGATTTCCAGACTTGTCTCTTCGGCGTCTTCCTGTTCGGCAACCATGGTTTGTCCTCCGGCAAAGAAAAAGGGGAGATGGTCGCCCATCTCCCCTGATCCTTTTCCGGACTTTTCCGGACACCGGTTCCCGAGATGGGCGCCGGTGTTTGATCTGCGGATCCGGCTACTCCGCGGCTTCCGTCATCGGGTTTACCGAGACGTAGGTTCGGCCGTTGGCTTTCTTGGCAAACGACACGGCGCCTTCGGTGAGGGCGAAAATCGTGTAGTCCTTGCCAAGCCCGACATTGCTGCCGGGGTGCCACTTGGTGCCGCGCTGGCGAATGATGATGTTGCCGGCCACGACCTTCTCGCCGCCGAACTTCTTCACGCCGAGGCGCTTGGATTCGGAATCGCGACCGTTGCGCGAGGAACCGCCGGCTTTCTTGTGTGCCATCTTCTTACTCCTTTGCGCCCGCCGGGCGCCGAATTCGTGTCTTCAAGGGCGCTGTCGCCCGATATGGTGTTCGCAGCCTACTTCGCCAGCTCTTTCGCCTGATCGCGCCAGTCGCTGATCTGGTCGGCGCTGAACGGCATCGCCTCGTCGATCCTGGCGATCTCCTTGTCGGTCAGCTTGGCGATCTGGGCGAAGGTGGTGATGCCCTGCTCGTTGAGCTGGCCGGCCGCGACCGGGCCGATGCCCTTGATCTTGGTCAGGTCGTCGCCCTCGCCCTTCGGCGCGGTGAACAGCGGCGCAGCCGCGTCCGACTTCGCCTCGGCCTTGGCTTCCGCCTTCGGCGCCTCGTCCTTGGCTTCGGCCTTGGCCGGCGTCTTCTTGGCCGCGGCCTTCGGCTTGGCGCCGCCGGTCAGGATCTCCGAGATCCGCACGGTGGTCAGCAGCTGGCGATGGCCGCGCTTGCGGCGCGAATTCTGGCGACGGCGCTTCTTGAAGGCAATGACCTTCGGGCCGCGGCCCTGCTCGACGACCTCGGCGGCCACGGAGGCGCCGTCGACGAACGGGGTGCCGATGGTCACGTCGTCGCCGTCGCCATAGGCGAGCACGTTGCCGATCTGCACGATCTCGCCGACGTCGCCGGCGACCTTCTCGATCTTCAATACATCGTCGGCGGCAACGCGATACTGCTTGCCACCGGTTTTGATGACTGCGAACATTTTTTGCCTTTCGCTGTTCGTCCCGGCCTGGATCGCATAGGCAACCCGGCGGTCTTCTTGTCAGTCGTTCCGGTTCGGGGTTTTCTTCCTCGCGCGCCCGCGAGCGGAATCGCGCAACGAAGATGCGGCGGGAATTGCTTCCACGCCGCAAGCCGGCACCCGTTACTTCACGTCACCGGCGAAGTCAAGGCGAAGCGGCGGTCTTCGGCGGCGCGACGGCCGGGCATGTGGCCTCTGCCGCGCAAGGTCGCACACAGTGTTGCCGGCATGAGCGCCGCCGAGATCGACGAGGTGTGCTGGCCGACCTTCTGCAGGAATGCCACAGCTGGAACCGGCAAATGCCGCTTGTTTCGCCGCGCTTCAATGGTTATGTGTGCGCCGCGTCCGCAAGGGCCGGCCACGCACACCGCGGAGAGGTGGCAGAGTGGTTGAATGCACCGCACTCGAAATGCGGCATACTCGCAAGGGTATCGGGGGTTCGAATCCCCCCCTCTCCGCCAGTCCCGGGGGACTCTAACCCAATTTGCGCTAACCGCCTGTTCCGCTTGGGAAATCTTTTCCCGCAGCTCCCGACCGGGGGAGATGGAAGGTGGACGGATCGCACAAAGTATCGCCCGAAGTATCGTCGGACATATCGCTGGACATATCGTCTGGCACGGACTCGCGGCGGTCCCGTTCTCCTGCTCGGGCAAACGCGGGAAGCAATTCGCCCGGCAGGTACCTCGTCCGGTCAGGGTCCGTTTATCTTTTCCAGATCAGGATGCCCGAGGACATCGGCGGAACGCCCGCGCGCAACCTGCGCGTCGGGCTCGGTCCGCTGACGGCAAGGCAGGCACGTGCCGAGGCAGAGCTGCTGGCGGCGCTCGCCCGCACCCGCTTCGAACAGATCAGGACGGCGCGCATGCAGGAAAACCAAGCTGACGGTGACGAGGGCGGCCTCCCTCCGGAGATCGCAGCCGCCGAGGTCAAGGGCTACCTGATGGCGATGCGGCAGGTCTTGTCGCAGGCCGCTCCGCCAACGCCCCCGCACCAGGAGTCCGGCTTTGCCGGCATCCGCGGTCTGGTTTCGCTCAACCGCGAACTCGCGAAGGGCGCCGAGGGCAATCCGCTCATCGTGGACAATGCCGAAATTCTGAAGGCTCAGTCCGTCTCCCGCATCATGGCGACGGTCGAAATTGCCGACGGCACCAAGAAGATGTCTCCGCAGCCGCGCCGGGACATTCCGCCTGCGCCTGCGGCCGATCCGAGCCCGAGCGGCGATGCGGTCAGGGCCGCCGCGCCTGAATTGGTAGCGAACGGCGTCAGCGCTCCCCTCGCACCGGCCGCAGCAGCCGCGCACGAGCAGGCTCCCGCGGCACGCGTCCATCGCGACGAGAACGGCAAGATCGTTCCGGCTTTCCGGCTCGATCGGCGAACCGTGGAGCGCAAGCCTTCGGAGCTGCCATGCTTGAGCGAGGTAGCTGAAGAGTATTTCGCTGCGCGCGAGGTCAAGCTTGGCGCCGGCCACAAGGACGTCAAGACCGCCCGGATGCGGCTTGCAGTCTTCATCGACCTCATCGGCGATCATCCGGTGGATACTTACACGCCAGCCGACCTTCAGGCCTTCATCGCTCTGATGGCGCACTGGCCTGCACAGGCACGGCACAGGCCGTCGGACAAGTCACCACGCGAGATCCTGGCGGCGAATGCCGATCTCCGCTTCAAGCCCCTCAAGCGATCCGCGCTCGAAGATGGCTATGTCACGACCGCACGATCGATCATCCGCTACAAGATGACGGACTACGAGTTTGCCGATCCGTTCGCGAACGCGAAGCTGCGGTATCCGGAGACCGCTGCGCCGAAGCAGTCGACCGAGCCCTTGAGCTCCGACCAGAAGAGCAGGATCTTCCGGACCGGCGTGGCAGGCGGTTTGCTCGACGAGGCGATCCTGCCGCTCCTGGGCGATCTGACCGGACGCCGGCTTGGGCTGCTCGTGCACCTTCAGGGAAGCGACATCCGCGAAAAGTATCCAGGCGTGTTCGTGGCTCGGACCAGCGGCATCGTCCTCACGGCCGAGGGGATATGGCGTCGCGTGCCGATCAAGACCGACCAGAGCACCACGTTTTTCGTCCTGCACGACTTCCTGCGGGAGATCGGCTTCGTGGACTGGGCGCGCGCCAAAGGCCAGACCTCCCTCTTTCCGGAACTGACCCGTCTGGCGGATCCGAGCAAGAGCGCGAGTTCATACATGCAGCGCCTCTTCAAGAAGGCCGGCGTCCAGGGAAACGGCCGCGAGGTATTCCATTCCCTGCGCGGCGGCCACATCGATTTCCTGCGCGAGGCCAAGGTGGATTCGCGCGACAGGCGGCTCCAGGCCGGGCACAAGATCGAGAACGAGCATGACCTCTACGGCTTCAGGGCCATCACGGAGGACCGGGCGTTCGAGATCGCGCATGCCGCGCTCGATGCACGGGTGGATTATTCAATCTTCCGCGGCCTGGATTTCGACAGGCTCGCTCAAGGAAAGCGGACGCGTGGCAGGCGCGTGATGCAGAGTTGAGATCGGCGCAGTCCGTAAGCTTCGCCGGACCGAGTGCATAGCGGGGCTGATTAAAGGTTCAGGCAAACTTTGCCTTTCTTGGGCGAGGACTTTCTTGCAGCGGTCGCTGAACGACCGCTTCGCGCCCCCAAAGCGGACTTTACGCTTCCGAACGCGAAACGACCGCTTTTGACCCTAAGAATACATCACAGTAGGAAGTGTTAGGCTGTTTGAAGCATTACGACGGGTTCGATGTTGGAAGAAAGGGAGTGATATGGCGACAATCGATTTCTGGTTTTCCATCGGAAGCACCTATACCTACCTTACCGTCATGCGTTTACCGGAATGGGCGAAAGCGGTGGGCGTGGACTTTCGATGGCGTCCCTTCAACGTCCGCGAAATCATGATTGAGCAGAACAATATCCCCTTCAAGGACAAGCCGGTGAAGTCGGCATATATGTGGCGCGACATTGAGCGGCGGGCGGAGCACTATGGGCTACATCCGGCTCTGCCGGCACCCTATCCACTGCCGGAGCTTGTCTTTGCAAACCAGGTCGCGATGGTTGGGGTTGAAGAAGGTTGGGCAGAAAACTATACGCGCGCCACTTATCGGCGCTGGTTTGAGATGGGTCAGCCCGCTGGTGAAGACCCGAACCTTTCAGGGGCTATCAAAGAGATCGGACAGGACCCAGTCCGCATCATCGAAACAGCTCGTACCGACCGTATCGCCGAAGTGCTTGCGCACGCCACTGCGGAGGCGAAGTCGCTTGGCATTTTTGGCAGCCCGACATTTGTTGTCGGAGAAGAAGTGTTCTGGGGTGATGACCGGGTTGAGGATGCCACCTCATGGGCTAAGCGCACCTCGAAAGCTTGACCCGCATATGGTTCCAAGGGGTCCGAGCCAGCTCTGGGTCAGCGACATCACCTATGTCGCGCTTCCCACCCGCTTCATCTATGTCACCATCATCCTCGACGCCTGGTCGCGCATGATCGTCGGCTACGCCATCGGCCGCTCCATTGATGCGCGCCTCACCGTTGCCGCCTTGAAGACCGCCATAGATCGAAGACGGCCTCCGCCAGGCTGCATCCACCATTCCGATCGCGGCGCGCAATATGCCGCCGAGCTCTACCGGCGTCGCTTGGCTGACCACGGTCTGATCGGCTCAATGGGGCGCAGAGGCAATCCTTATGACAACGCCAAGGCGGAGAGCTTCATGAAGACGCTGAAGGTCGAAGCGGTCTATCCGATGGCCTGCGAGTCCTTCGAGGACGTCGCCGAACACCTGCCCCGCTTCATCGAGGAGGTTTACAACAAACGCAGGCTCCATTCAGCGCTCGGCTATCTGAACCCGCAGCAGTTCGAGGATCACCACATCCGGCAGACTGGCAAAACAGCAGCCTGATCAGTGTCGACCTCCAGGGGCGCACTCCACCCGGAACCGGACATCGTGGGCACGAACATGTGGGTCCGCAGTTGCGAATAACGGCCGAGATCGGGACCAACGGATCGGCCCGCTGATCCGATCCTCGGGATTGGCTGGACTGCGCGGAGGCACAACGAAGCCGCCTCTCCGCATCCCTCCCCACGCTTCCCAGCGGCGGTCGCGCCATCGCCGACATCGGCCGCAAATCGAAATCCCCATAGCCGTCGACCGTGCCCCGCGGGTTCCTTCCTCGGGGACTTTCGTACCCTGCCGGCGCCCGAAACTCTTCACGATTCCCGACCGTAGCCGGCTGTTGAAGAAGTCAGCCGCGTTCTCGGGCAGTCGCCGTTCTGGATCGAGATGTGCCCCGCGAGGCAGATAGATCGGTGGCATATCCAGCCCGGGTCGCGTTCTAGTCGAGGAATGCTTCGAACCGATCCTGCAGGCGGCGCAATGCCTGGACACGTGCTGCTACCTCATCCCGCTGCTGAGCGATCACGTCGTCCAGCAGCAGATTTGTCAGTGTCAGGAAAGGCGTCTGTGAATCCCAGAACAGTTCCGATTGGGTGCTCACTGCGAGAACATTGCTGGTGAAGTCATGCGCCCAATAGCAATAGTTGTCGCAGATGATCACCAATGGGATGCCCGCCTCGTTAGCCGCACTTGCAAGCTGCTGACTCAGCTTGGTGTAGCGGCGCATTTCGAAAAGGATCAGGACTTTGCTTTCGCCGGTTCCGGCGAGCAGCTTGCCAAACGTTCCGCTCTTGCCGCGCAGGAGGTTGGAATTGGGGCGCGCATAGTCCAGGCGGGCGGCGAAATCCGATGCGATTCCGCTGACAGTCTGAAAGCCGGCGACGAAGACCTCGGTGCTTGTGCACAGCAAGTCCACGACCTGCTGCCAAGCAGCCGCAGAGCGCAGTTCATAGACGCTCACGATGGCCCGGATTTCGAGTTCGAGATTGCTGCCGAGGCGCGTGTCCGCCGCGGCCTCTGTGCGTATGCGGTCAACGCGATCGGAGATCAGCAATGGCGCGGAATCAGCTTCGGAGCGCAGCTGTTCCTTAAGGTCACTCAGACCCTTGAAGCCGAGTGTGCGCAGAAAGCGGCTTACCGTCATTGGGCTGACGCCCACGCTCTCAGCAATGGTCGCAGCCGTCTCGAATGGAAGCCGGTTCATGTTCGACAGCACGTAATTTGCCACCATCCGCTCAGACTTCGTGAGGGAAGGCAGCTCGTCGCGTAGTCTCTGCGCGACGCGGAGGCTCATGTGTTCACCATCGCTACCTTGTCGAACCACGGGGAGGCCTGCTCGAGTTGAGCGGCAAGGCGAAACAGAAGCGCTTCCTCTCCGAAACGGGCACTGAACATCACGCCGATTGGAAGATTCGACGGGGTCCAGTGCAGCGGCACACTCATGCTCGGCTGGCCAGTCATGTTGAACAGTTGCGTGAAGGGAATGAACTCGGCAAGAGCCCGGCCATAGGATGCGAGGTCAGTGGTATCGGTGCGCAAAATCCCAACCGGTGGCGGAACCCGGCCAAGCGTGGGGCTCATGACCACGTCGTAGGATTCGTGGAATGTCGCCATTCGGCGACCTTGCCTATGAATTGTCGCCAGGGCGTCCGGATAGGCCTCGACACCGAGGGTTTCGGAGAACGCGACCGCATTCCAGGTAACCGGATCCACGTCTCCCTCGCGAAGATCGCGCCCCAGTTGCGCAGCGCGATTGTGAAGCGACAGGGCGACGTTGCTTGCCACCAAGACCCACAATGCATTGGCAAGTTCGTCCCAGTCTCCCGGCACCTGCGCTACCTCGACATCGTGTCCGAGCGTATCGAGAAGTTTCGCGGCCTCATCCACGGCAGCCAGACATTCAACGTCGACGCTGACGCCAGACAGCGGATTCCGTTGGAGGGCGATCCGCAAGCGCTCCGCTGGCCTCTCTAGCTCAGACAGAAACGGACGCGCGGGTTCGGGAGCGCAATATGGGTCTCCAGGCGCATAGCCGTGGGTGGAGTCGAGCATGGCTGCGCTGTCGCGCACGCTTCGTGAGAGGACGTGATGAACCGACAGGCTCCCCCACCCTTCACCTGCAAACGGACCATTCGGCGTTCGCGCGCGGGTCGGTTTCAAGCCGAACAGCCCGCAGCATGATGACGGAATACGGATTGAACCGCCGCCGTCGCTGCCGTGCGCGACAGGCACGATTCCGGCCGCCACCGCTGCCGCCGCTCCACCGGAAGACCCCCCTGCGCTTCGGCTCATATCCCACGGATTACGCGCCGCGGTGTGGAAGCTGCCTTCGGTAGACGGCGCCAATGCCATTTCCGGCGTCGCTGTCTTGCCGAAAATAACTACGCCCGCCCGCTTGTAACGCTCCACCAGTGTCGAATTGCTCGGAGCACGGAAATCGGAAAAGAAGCGCGACCCTTGTGTGGTGACGGTGCCTTGGAGCATGAGGCCGACGTCCTTTAGGAGGAAAGGGACACCCGAAAAAGACCCCTCTGGCAAGCGGTGTCCCAACGTCTCCCGCCCATGCTCGTAAAGCTTCTGCGAAAGAGCACCGACCTGCGGATCGACGTGTTCCGCAGCCGAAATAGCCGCCTCGAGCAGTTCGGCGGGAGAGATCTCGCGGTCCCGCACCAGCTTGGCAAGACCCAGCCCATCGTAGGCGCGATACTCTGGAAAGTCGCTCATCGCATCCCTTGTTGCCGACTTACGTTCGCAAGATAACACTCCTTGACTTAATGGGATATTCGTAACAGCATCGTCAAGAACCTTCGGTCAAAGAAGGAAAAATCCCGGCTCTGCCGGATTCCCAGAGGCGGAACAAATTCAGGAGACGATTATGAAGTTCGGGTCAAGACTGAGTGTGCTAGGCGCCGCGTTCGCCGCCTGCCTGGCAGCGTTGTCGGCGACCGCCGACAACGCGATGGCCGCAGACAAGACGATCGTGTGGGGAAAACCGGGCGAGATCACCGGTTTTGACGCGCACGTGGCGGGCACGGTGACATCCTGGCAGATGTACCAGATGATCTACGACACCCTGCTGACGACCGACGAGAACATGAAGCTGCAGCCGGGTCTCGCGGAAAGCTGGAAACAGACCTCGCCGACGAGCTACGTCTTCAATCTGCGACAGAACGCGAAGTTCTCCAACGGCAGGCCGCTCGTAGCTTCGGACGTGGTAGGCAGCCTCGAGCGTATCAAGAATCCCGAGACGGCGTCCTATTGGTCGGCACAGCTGGGCACGATCGCCAAGATGCAGGCCCCCGACGATCACACCGTCGAAATCGAGCTTGAATCTCCGCATCCGGCCCTGCTCGCAGCGCTGGCGCACATTACCGCGGCAATCCTGCCGATGAAGGAGCTGAAGGACGGGAGCTTCGATCCCACCAGCCAGTTTCTCGGTTCGGGCCCGTTCATGGTCGCCGAACACAAGCAGGACGAGAGCTGGACGCTGACAAGGAACCCCTATTACTGGCGTGACGGCTACCCGCTGGCCGACAAGCTCGAAGCGCCGATCATTCCCGATGAATTGGCGCGCATGGCCGCGTTGCGCGACGGCCGCATCGACTTCACGACCTTCAACAATCCCGACTCCGCACAGATGCTGGCCAGCGACGACAATATCGAGGTCGTTCCCCAGCAGACGACGAACTATTATCGCATCGACGTCAACGCGCTGAGCGACAAATCGCCCTTCCACGACAAGCGCGTTCGCCAGGCGATGAACCTCGCGCTTGACCGCGACGCCATCAACGCCCTCGTCTTCGCCGGCACCACCACCGTGGACTATCCCGTTCCCGCGGCTTTTGGAAAGGATGCCTGCCACGACGTCCCGACCTATGCGCTGCCGCGTGACGAAAGGCTGGAAAAGGCGAAGGCGCTCCTCAAGGATGCCGGCAACGAGCATCCCGAGGTGACACTGATGGCGACGTCGGCCGATCCGGTCTTCGGCCGTATCGCGCAAGTCATTCAGTCGAGCCTGTCGGATGCCGGCTTCAAGGTCGACATCGTGCAGCCGCCGATGGCTGAATACCTGGACAAGGTCTTCACCAAGGGCGACTTCGATTTCGCGATGTCCTGGCTGGCCGGCTACACCGACCCGACCATGATCATCGCGTGGTGGAATCCGAAGTTCGCCGTCTGGAACCAGTCTTTCCAGGAGGACGTGCCGGCGCTCGATCAGGCGCTCGATGACGTCAAGACGATGCCGGACGGCGCAGATCGCGACCGCAAACTCTCAGAGATCTGCGACATGATCGACGACGGGGCCAACCTGATCGCCCTTGTCAGCAAGACCGACTACATCGCCTATCGTTCCGACAAGATCGCCATCAAGGTGGCGCCGCGTTCGGGATCGTCAAATACGTTCCAGTACGTCTACGAGTACAAGTCGCTCGACTAGGGTGGCAATGCGGTTCGCGGACATTCGGCAGCGCCGTTTGTCCGCGAACACCGCCTTGGGGATCCACATCGCATGCGAGTACTGGTCTACTTCGTTCCCAGGTTGGCGGTGGCGCTGGTCACCATGCTGGGAGTGTCGGCGCTGGTCTTTCTGGCGCTGCGATTTATACCGGGCGGATATGCCGACATTCTTCTGGGGCCCTTCGCGACCCCGGCGGCGCGCGAGGCGATCTCCGTGCGCTACGGCCTCGACCAGCCGTTGTTCATCCAGTACTTGCACTGGCTCGCAGCGGTCGTCCACGGCGACCTCGGCGTCTCGATGGTGACCCGCGCGCCGGTCGCCGACGAGTTCTTGCGCCGCGCACCTGTCACGCTCGAACTCGCCTTCCTTGCCCTCCTGTTTGCGCTCGCTGTCGGTATTCCGCTCGGCGTACTGTCGGGGACGGTCGGCGCGGACGGCTCGATGGGTGCCTTGGGCCGACTGATCGGCGCCTTCGGCGCCAGCGTTCCCGATTTCGTCCTCGGCAGCCTGTTGATCTTCATCTTTTCGGTCTGGTCGCTTTGGTTGCGCGTAGGAGGCTATGTGCCGTTCCTGGAGGAGCCGGTGGCCAACATGCGCACGATGCTTCTGCCGTCCGCGACCTTGTCGCTGTTCGGTATGGCGCTCGTCCTGCGTACCACACGCGACGCCGTCCTGCGTGTCATGACGGAAGGCTATATCACCGCGGCCGTGGCACGCGGCGAGAGACCGTTCGAAATCGTGAGGCTGCACGTGATGCGCAACGCGGCAATCCCGATCGTTACCGTGGTGACCACCTATTTCGGGTTTCTCCTAGGCGGTGCTGTCGTGATCGAAGTCCTGTTCTCCATACCCGGGATCGGCTTTTACACCTTCAGCGGCCTTGAGAACCGCGACTATGCGATCGTTCAGGCAGGGGTGCTTATCGCGGCCGCGGTCTTCATCGGGGTCAACATGCTTGCCGACCTGGCATATGCGCTGATCGATCCGCGCCTTGGCAGCGGGCGCACCTGATGGCCGTGCCGGGTGTAGTTTCCAGGCAAGTCTCCGCGCTCTTGCGCCGGGATCGGCTTTCGCTGTTCGGCATCGCACTGCTTGCGTTGATCGTTCTCGTCGGCCTCGTCGGGCCCTACCTGCCGCTGGGCGATCCCATGAAGATCGCCGCGGGACCGCGACTTACCCCACCGAACTGGCAGTTCCCCTTCGGAACGGACGAACTCGGCCGTTCCTTCCTGCCGCGTGTGGTGCTTGGGGTTCGAGCCACGTTCCTTCTGTCGGCACTCGCCGTGTTCATCACGGCCGTTCTGGGTACGATCCTCGGCATGATGTCCGGATATTTTCGCGGCACCGCCGATCAGCTGGTGGCACGCGGTGCCGACATCCTGTTCGCCTTTCCGCCTATCCTGATCGGCCTGCTAATTTCCGCGGTCATGGGGCCAGGACAGATATCGGCCGTCGCCGTCATTTCGATCGCGACCCTGCCGCTCTTCATCCGGGTCGTGCGATCGGTGACGCTCGGCCTGTCGTCCCGCGGTTTCGTCGTCGCCGCGCAGGTCGCAGGCGCCTCGCCGTGGCGCATCATCGCGATCCACGTCCTGCCGAACATCGTCGGCGCGGTGGTCGTGCAACTCACCTACGCGCTGTCCATCGGCATGATCATCGAGAGCGCACTCAGCTTCCTCGGCCTCGGCGTGCAGCCACCCTACGCCTCGTTGGGTTCGCTGCTCAGGCAGGGCAGCGCCTATCTGACGATCGCTCCCTGGCTCGTGCTCTCCTCGGGCGCAGTGCTTTCCGCGGCGATCATGTCGGTCAACCTTGCAGGTGACGCTGTGCGCGATGCCCTTGAGCCGCTGAAGGGACGTTCGCTGACATGAGCGGTCTGGTATCCTGCCGGGATCTCGTGGTCGGCTACGACGCCTCGTACGGCCGCGTGCGTGCGCTGGACGGGGTCGACCTCGAGGTGGCGGCAGGCGAGACGCTGGCCGTCGTCGGCGAAAGCGGTTCCGGCAAGTCGACGCTGGGCATGGCGATCGGCAGGCTGCTGCCGCGCGAGGCCATGCGCGAGGCCGGCAGTCTGCTCGTCGCAGGTGATGAGGTCTTCGACATGTCGCGGCCGCAGCTGCGCGCCCTGCGACGCGAACGGCTCGGCTTCGTCTTCCAGAATCCTATGGCCGCCCTCGATCCGACGATGCGTGTCGGTCGTCAGGTCGCACGCGCATGCGGCGGTCGTGCCGGACGCGATGAGGTGCGCGCGCTTCTGGCCCGCGCCGAGCTATCTGATCCCGACCGTGTCATGAAAAGCTTCCCGCATCAGCTTTCGGGTGGAATGGCGCAGCGCGTGGTCATCGCCATGGCGATCGCGCGCGATCCGCGCCTGCTTGTCGCCGACGAGCCCACGGCTTCGCTCGACGCCTCCGTGCGCGACCGGGTGATGGCGACCCTGCGCCGCCTGCGCGACGAGACGGGCTCCAGCCTCATGGTCTTGTCGCATGACGTCCACATGGTCGCGCGCCACGCCGACCGGGTGGCCGTGATGTATGGCGGGCGCATTGTCGAAATCGGCGACGCGACCAAGGTCTTGGGTTCGCCCGCGCATCCCTACACCCAGGCGCTCATGCATGCGGCTGCGGGGCACGAGAAGCTCGGCGAGCGGCTCGAGCCCATCGCCGGCACACCGCCCCTTCTGACAGGCCGTTGCGAGGCTTGCGCATTCGAGCCGCGTTGCCCGTTCCGCCGACCGGTCTGCCGCGACGTGCGGCCGGCGCCACGGGACTTCGACGGCCGCCAGGTGCTGTGCCATTTGGTCGAGGAGATCGCCGGGCTTCGCCAGGACGACAATCAGGGATCGGACGCGCGATGACGACGCCGGTAGTACAGCTTCGCGACATTGGCGTGACCTATGGCGGTGGCCTGTTCGGCGGCACCGGGTTCGACGCCGTCAGGCAGGTTCAGCTGGAAATCGCGCCGGGCGAGACCGTCGGGCTGGTGGGCGAGTCCGGTTCCGGCAAGACGACACTCGGGCGCGTCTGTCTCGGCCTCCAGCCGCCGACGTGCGGCGAGATGCGGTTCGGCGGAGAACCGTTCGGTTCGCTGCGCCGCCGCCGCGGCGAGCTCTCCATCGTTCTCCAGCATCCCGAATGGGCGCTCAATCCGCGGCTGCGATGCGGCCGCTCCGTCGAAGAACCTCTCGTCGTTCTCGGGACTCCGAAAGCGCGGCGGCGCGAGCGTGTGGAGGCGATGCTCGACAATGTCGGACTGGAGACGAGCTTCGCAGACCGCTATCCGGGCCAGCTCTCCGGTGGCCAGCGACAGCGCGTGGCGATTGCGCGGGCTCTCATTACCGAACCGCGATTTATCGTCTTCGACGAGGCGGTCAGCGCGCTTGACGTGTCGGTGCAGGCCCAGGTTCTTAATCTCGTGCGCGATCTGCAGATGCAGCACGGCTTCGGCGCCCTCTTCATCTCTCACGATCTGGCCGCGACGCGCTACCTGTGTCATCGCATAGCGGTGATGTACCGGGGCGAACTCGTGGAGGTCGCACCTGCGGAGCGATTCTACGGCGAACCCGAGCACCCCTACAGCCGCGGCCTGCTGGCAGCGATCACATGAGGCCGACAGTGCGGACTTCCAAGACGGGCATCGGACGCCTCACCATCCTTGCAATGATGCTAGCCGCCATCTGCGGCGCGGCGTGGGGATCCAACGAGGCGAGCGAGTTGCAGCGCACGTGGGACGCCGCGTGGGTGTTTGCGCCGGACGCGAGCCCAGCAGGATACGCCAGGCTGCGTGGCTCGGACCTTCGACAGCGTTTCGAGCCGGGTGTGGCACCGCCCGCGGCAATTGTCCTGCACGCTCACGGTTGCGACGGACTGTCGGAGATTTCTGCTGCAAGCGGCCGCTTCCTCGCCCAGAGCGGCTACTTGGTGGTCGAGCCGGACAGCTTCGCGCGCCGCGACAAGCCGGTGAGCTGCAAACCTGCCCGGCATCTAGGCGGGTTGCATCGCGCGGTGCTCGGCTGGCGTCACGACGAAATGCGGTTCGCCGCCGCAAAACTGGAACAGATCAAGTCACTCGCAGGCCTTCCGCTGATACTCATGGGACATTCCGAGGGCGCTATCGCCGTCGCGACCATCGCGGATCTGCCGTCAGCCGCGCGCATCGTCGAAGGCTGGACCTGCCATGCCGGCTGGCCGGAATACCGAGGTCTCGCCGCACCGCCGGACGAACCCGTGCTGGCGCTTGTCGGCGCCGATGATCCCTGGTTTCGAGCGCCGGTGCTGAAGGGGGACTGCGGTGCCTTCATGCACGGCGCCGCACAGCACTCGATCGTCTACCACAGCCCGAACTACCTGGCAGGCAAGCACTGGCTTTCCAGCGATCCCGAGGTGCGAGAGACGATCATCGGGTTCATTCGCAGGCACACGAACTAGGACACGAATGTATGGTGGACGATGCGACGGCAAGACGACTGCTCGTAGCGGTAGACGAGGGCTTCGAGGCCCAGCTGGAGCTCACCAGGGAACTGGTGCGCTATCCCTCTACGCGCGGCAACGAGCACACGGCGCAAGATTTCATGGCGGCGGAGATGCGCCCGCGCGGCCTCGCGGTAGATCGTTTCCGGATTGAACTCGACGAGATCAGCCACTTGC